>NZ_RCCE01000003.1:0-295000 GCF_003663885.1 Litoreibacter meonggei | reverse complement strand
CGAATTTCCGAATGGGGCAACCCACCTGATACTTTGTTATTATTACCCTTCGGGGTAGCTAATAATGAGGTAAACCAGGTATTTTTAACCTGAATACATAGGGTTAAAAAGGCAAACCCGGGGAACTGAAACATCTAAGTACCCGGAGGAAAGGAAATCAACAGATACTCCCCTAGTAGCGGCGAGCGAACGGGGACCAGCCGAGCTGTGATTGTGATTAGAATGGTCTGGAATGGCCAACCATAGTGGGTGACAGTCCCGTATAAGAAGCATGATCGGACGTATTAAGTAGGGCGGGACACGTGAAATCCTGTCTGAACATGGGGGGACCACCCTCTAAGGCTAAGTACTCCTTACTGACCGATAGTGAACCAGTACCGTGAGGGAAAGGTGAAAAGCACCCCGACAAGGGGAGTGAAACAGTTTCTGAAACCGGTCGCCTACAAACAGTTGGAGCCCCCTTGAGGGGTGACAGCGTACCTTTTGTATAATGGGTCATCGACTTGGTCTATCTAGCAAGCTTAAGCCGTTAGGTGTAGGCGCAGCGAAAGCGAGTCTTAATAGGGCGCATGAGTTAGATGGATCAGACCCGAAACCGAGTGATCTAGGCATGATCAGGATGAAGGTTAGGTAACACTAACTGGAGGTCCGAACCCACACCTGTTGAAAAAGGTCGGGATGAATTGTGCCTAGGGGTGAAAGGCCAATCAAACTCGGAGATAGCTGGTTCTCCGCGAAATCTATTTAGGTAGAGCGTCAGACGAATACCCTCGGGGGTAGAGCACTGGATGGGTAATGGGGACTCACCGTCTTACTGATCCTAACCAAACTCCGAATACCGAGGAGTAATATCTGGCAGACACACGGCGGGTGCTAACGTCCGTCGTGAAGAGGGAAACAACCCTGACCTACAGCTAAGGCCCCTAATTCATGGCTAAGTGGGAAAGCAGGTGGGACGACCAAAACAACCAGGAGGTTGGCTTAGAAGCAGCCATCCTTTAAAGATAGCGTAACAGCTCACTGGTCTAATTTAAGTTGTCCTGCGGCGAAGATGTAACGGGGCTCAAGCCATGAGCCGAAGCTTAGGATGCCGTAAGGCATGGTAGCGGAGCGTAGTGTGACATAACACTCTGTCTTTTCTATCGCATCGTCACGAGAGCCAGGAGGCAACTCCGCGCTCAAGTAGCGAAGCGGTAGCGCAGACACGAGTGTTTTCTGTGAAGCCGGGGCGTGAGCCATCCGGTGGAGAGATCACTAGCGAGAATGATGACATGAGTAGCGACAAACAGGGTGAGAGACCCTGTCGCCGAAAGTCCAAGGGTTCCTGCTTAAAGCTAATCTGAGCAGGGTAAGCCGACCCCTAAGGCGAGGCCGAAAGGCGTAGTCGATGGGAACCAGGTTAATATTCCTGGGCCATGAGGTGGTGACGGATCTCGAAGGTAGTTCATCCTTATCGGATTGAATGGGCTGCTTAGAGGTTCCTGGAAATAGCCCCTCTATAAGATCGTACCCTAAACCGACACAGGTGGACTGGTAGAGAATACCAAGGCGCTTGAGAGAACGATGTTGAAGGAACTCGGCAAAATACCTCCGTAAGTTCGCGAGAAGGAGGCCCAGTTTCTACGCAAGTATTGACTGGGGGCACAAACCAGGGGGTGGCGACTGTTTACTAAAAACACAGGGCTCTGCGAAGTCGTAAGACGACGTATAGGGTCTGACGCCTGCCCGGTGCCTGAAGGTTAAAAGGAGGAGTGCAAGCTCCGAATTGAAGCCCAGGTAAACGGCGGCCGTAACTATAACGGTCCTAAGGTAGCGAAATTCCTTGTCGGGTAAGTTCCGACCTGCACGAATGGCGTAACGACTTCCCCGCTGTCTCCAACATCGACTCAGCGAAATTGAATTGCCTGTCAAGATGCAGGCTTCCCGCGGTTAGACGGAAAGACCCCGTGCACCTTTACTACAGCTTCACACTGGCATCAGGCACAATATGTGCAGAATAGGTGGTAGGCTTTGAAGCAGGAACGCCAGTTTCTGTGGAGCCTCCTTTGAGATACCACCCTTATTCTGCTTGATGTCTAACCGCGGTCCGTTATCCGGATCCGGGACCCTGTGTGGCGGGTAGTTTGACTGGGGCGGTCGCCTCCTAAACAGTAACGGAGGCGCGCGAAGGTTGGCTCAGACCGGTCGGAAATCGGTCGTTGAGTGCAATGGCAGAAGCCAGCCTGACTGCGAGTCTGACAAGACGAGCAGAGACGAAAGTCGGTCATAGTGATCCGGTGGTCCCGAGTGGAAGGGCCATCGCTCAACGGATAAAAGGTACGCCGGGGATAACAGGCTGATGGTGCCCAAGAGTCCATATCGACGGCACCGTTTGGCACCTCGATGTCGGCTCATCTCATCCTGGGGCTGGAGCAGGTCCCAAGGGTACGGCTGTTCGCCGTTTAAAGAGGTACGTGAGCTGGGTTTAGAACGTCGTGAGACAGTTCGGTCCCTATCTGCCGTGGGTGTAGGATACTTGAGAGGAGTTGCCCCTAGTACGAGAGGACCGGGGTGAACGAACCACTGGTGGACCAGTTGTCATGCCAATGGCAGTGCTGGGTAGCTATGTTCGGAAAGGATAACCGCTGAAGGCATCTAAGCGGGAAGCCCCCCTCAAAACAAGGTATCCCTGAGAACCGAGGTAGACCACCTCGTCGATAGGCCAGAGATGTAAGCGCGGCAACGCGTTCAGTTGACTGGTACTAATTGTTCGATAGGCTTGATTTGATCCAGTAGAAGCTGGACTTCAAAAGCTACACGCAAGTGTAAGTGACTTGGATTACGGACATCCTAGGATGTCTGGAAATAGTTTGAATACCTAGGTGGTAATAACGTCTGGGTGGCTGTCACGATTGCGATGCAATCATGACCTCGCCACTCAGTCATAATACCTTCGTATTTTGACCGATGTTGTTTGTTTGGTTTGGTGGTCATAGCGCGAGCAAAACACCCGATCCCATCCCGAACTCGGCAGTTAAGTGCCGTCGCGCCGATGGTACTGCGTCTTAAGACGTGGGAGAGTAGGTCACCGCCAAACCTAACAAGCAACATCAGTCGTATCTCTCTAACCGATGCGCCTCTCCTACACATAGTTCTTGAGGCAAGCGCATAAATCGACCCGAAAGGGCGACAATTGGCGCGGGATGGAGCAGCCCGGTAGCTCGTCAGGCTCATAACCTGAAGGTCGTAGGTTCAAATCCTACTCCCGCAACCAATACTAAAAATAGTATTGGTCAACGCTCTCTATTGCACCAGCTTGTGTTGTATTGAGCGTCGCGCTCAAGGCGCCCTTCACGTGGACTGCAACCCGTTCAATCAAACTCCTTATGATCTTCAAACCCGACGAGCGGATCTCGGGTAACGACGTATTTATCCTTCAACGCCAGTAGCCGCTTGAACAGTTGAGCGTCGCGACAGATTTCGTCGGTTGGTGTGGACAGTGGTTGACCGTCACGCTGATGCGTTGATGGCGCGGCGCTGATCCTATATCGCGACCGGGTGCCGTGTTTGGCGGGCCCCGTTTTCGTGTTGACGGAGTTAGAGACTTTCACGTCGAGTTCCCCAATGCGGTAGAGTGACGGTTGCGCCAAAAGGCAACGCCTTCAGCTCCGTTTCCGACATCACCCTTGTTTGGGTCCATGCAGGCCTCTACATGGCTAGGAATGAAACGTTTTATTCCCTTTGTGAAGTCACCCCCGACGGTGAACGTGGTCGCAATGAGCGGCGTGATCGCGGCTGGTGGCCGAGGTGGCAATCTTAATGACGCTGGGCTGGCGTCGCTTTTGCATAAAGCCTTCAATAAGGGAAAGCCATCTGCGGTCGCTTTGCAGCTGAACTCGCCCGGCGGCTCTCCCGTACAAAGCTCACTGATCGGGGCGCGCATTCGGCGTTTGGCAGAAGAGAACGACGTCCCGGTCTTTGCTTTTGTCGAGGATGTTGCGGCGTCGGGCGGATATTGGCTGGCCGCAAGTGCTGACCATATCTATGTCGACCAAAGCTCGATTGTAGGCTCCATAGGGGTCATCTCGGCAAGCTTCGGGTTCCATGAGTTGATGCAACGCCAAGGTGTTGAGCGTCGTGTGCATACAGCCGGTAAGGACAAGTCCATGCTTGATCCATTCCGGCCTGAGCGACCAGCCGACATCAAGCGGTTGAAAGCGCTACAAGCGCAGATCCACGACACGTTTATTGCACATGTCAAATCCCGCCGTGCGGCTAAATTGTCGGAAGATGGCGACCTGTTCACGGGCGAGATTTGGGTCGGCGAGAAAGCCATCGACGTAGGTCTTGCCGATAAGGTCGGGCACTTGGTTCCTGTGATGAAAGAACGCTTCGGGGATAACGTTCGGTTCAACAAATTTGGGCCAAAACGGTCCTTGTTTCAGCGGTTCGGGGCGCGGGTTTTGACGGACACGATGGATCAACTTGACGAAAAAGCGCTTTGGGCGCAGTTCGGGCTTTGATCGTATGATTTTTAAAATCGTCACCCTATTTCTAGTCGGAATGGCTGTGCTGGCCATGTTTGGAAAACTGAAATTCCCAAAAATGGGGCCAAAGCTAGGGGCGAAAGACGCGCGTAAATGCGCCAAATGCGGAAGCTATAAAATAGGTAAAGGCCCATGTCCTTGCCAAGAAAAGGGCTAGGGGATGCTTGAAATACTGGGCGCCGTCGGTGGGTTGATTATCCTGCTGTTGGCCGGTGACGCACTTGTACGGGGCGCTGTTAATCTGTCGTTACGACTCGGCATTCCTGCCTTGATTGTAAGCCTTACCGTTGTGGCTTTTGGTACCTCCGCGCCCGAGCTTCTTATCGCCATTCAAGCCGTTATAGACGATGTGCCCGGGTTGGCCTTGGGCAATGTGGTTGGGTCAAACACGGCAAATGTGTTGTTGGTTCTGGGGATACCAGCGCTGTTTTCTGGACTGCCAACGAGCGAATCTAAAACGCAGAAAAGCTACCTCCAGATGATTGCGGCCACGCTGCTGTTCATTGCCGTTAGCTTTTTCGGGCCGATCACATGGGTTCATGCGCTGGTGCTGCTGGCAGGCATGGCATTGATCCTGACAGACCAGTTTCGGGACGCGTTGAACGGCCGCGCGGCAATCGCGGAAGAGGAGCCGGAGGGCGCCGACCCGACAATGCCGAGCTGGAAGATTGGGGCATATCTGATTGCTGGACTCGTGGGGCTTCCGCTCGGCGCTAGCCTGTTGGTAGAAAACGCCAGCGCCATTGCAACCCGCATGGGGGTATCCGAGACCGTTATCGGCCTGACACTTGTAGCCGTCGGTACGTCATTGCCAGAGCTTGCTACGACGGTGGTGGCCGCAATGCGCAAGCACGCAGATGTAGCGTTAGGTAATGTGATTGGATCGAACCTGTTCAACCTTCTGGTTATCATCGGCATCGCCGGTTTGGTTGGCCCAATTCCTGTTCCGGAAGCCTTCCTACGCTTCGACTTGTGGGTGATGTTGGCCTCGTCGCTTATCCTGATCCCGATCGTGTTCTGGCAAAAAGACCTCGGCAAACGTTGGGGCATCGCCCTTTGCACGTTATATGTCATCTACATTGTAATCGTGCTGAGCACGGAGGTGTAAATGATCGAAGGACGTGCTTTGGTAACAGGGGCCGCTGATCGGCTAGGGCGCGCTATGGCGCTTAAGCTCGCCGATATGGGGTTTGATGTTGCAGTTCACTATGGCTCCTCGTCTGAGGCAGCTGAGGAAACCGCTAACCTGATCAAGGCCAAGGGCCGCAATGCAGTCGCCCTACAGGCAGATCTTCTGGATATGGACGCAGTCGAGGGGGTGGTCCCTGCGGCGGTAAAGGGGTTAGGCGGGCCGCTATCCGTACTGATCAACAACGCTTCAATATTTGAGTACGACACTCTGCAATCGGCCACGCGCGAGGGCTGGGATCGTCATATGGGGTCGAACTTTCAAACACCGTTTCTGCTTACTCAGGCCTTTGCCCGACAGGCACCAGAAGTTTTTCAGGATCAAAACGCAGAACCGATGGCGCAAGCTGCAATCATCAACATGATTGATCAGCGTGTTCGGAAGCTCACACCTGAGTTCATGACTTACACCTTGGCGAAAATGGGATTGTGGGCGCTGACACAAACCAGCGCGCAAGCTTTGGCCCCCGCGATACGCGTCAATGCGATAGGGCCTGGCCCGACCTTGCAGGGTGCCCGTCAGTCTGATGGGCACTTCGAGCGACAGCGCGCGGCCACCATTTTAGGGCGCGGCTCAAACGCTGAGGATGTCACCGCAGCGATGGAATACATCCTCAGATCTCCTGCGCTTACAGGGCAGCTTTTGTGCATTGATGGTGGCCAACACCTGAGTTGGCACACTCCCGACGTGTTAGGTGTCGAATAGGCGAAAAGTCCCGTTTTTTGCACTTGCCGCATTGACTTGTCCACTTTGAGCGGTCGCGTCACGAATCTGTTACCAAAAGCCTAATGTTTTCAGATGTTTGCCGAGTGAGATAAAAAATATCATTTAAAAACAATGACATAAAATACTGCCTAATTTTTGTGCAACTAGGGATGACGCCCGAAAACTAACGATAATTTCTAGCTCACCCCATTTACCCCACAAGGTTATCCACAGGAACAGTGGAAACCTTTTATCTTGAACCCATCTGCGCGACATTGCAGCGAAAGTAAGGAATCACGCAGTTACTATGACGGACGCCAAGTCACCCCCAGATGTTGCCAAAGAAGCTTCCGCTACGTTAACGGGGCACGCGTGTGTGCAGTCTTACCTAAAGACGCTGGACAATTCACCGGGGGTCTACAGGATGCTCGACGCGCAGCAGCGCGTACTTTACGTGGGCAAGGCGCGGGCTTTGAAAAAGCGGGTTTCCAACTATGCAAACCCGAACGGTCATAGTCCGCGCATCGAGCGGATGATCTCGGAAACATCATCAATGATGTTCCTCACGACCAAGACCGAGACCGAGGCGCTGCTACTAGAGCAGAACCTGATCAAGCAGCTTAAGCCCAAGTTCAATGTGCTGCTCCGTGACGATAAAAGCTTCCCGAATATTTTGGTGACCAGTACCCACACCTTCCCGCAAATCAAAAAACACCGGGGTGCGAAGCGTGAGAAGGGGGATTACTACGGTCCCTTCGCATCTGCGGGGGCAGTGAACCGGACTCTGAACCAGTTGCAGCGGGCATTTCTGCTGCGCAACTGTTCGGACAGTGATTTCGAGACGCGCACGCGCCCTTGCCTTCAATATCAAATAAAACGCTGTTCCGCGCCATGTGTAGGTAAGGTCAGCGAGGCGGATTATTCAAAATTGGTTCGCGATGCGCAGAGGTTCCTGTCGGGCCGGTCGACCGAGATGCAAGAAAATCTGGCACAGCAAATGCAACAAGCCTCCGAGGGTATGGAGTTTGAGCGCGCTGCCGCGCTACGTGACCGCATTCGCGCGTTAACCCAAGTACAGACCACGCAAGGCATCAACCCGCAAACTGTGGCAGAGGCTGACATAATCGCACTCCATCTGGAACATGGGCAGGCCTGCGTTCAGGTCTTTTTCATTCGCGCCAATCAGAACTGGGGCAACCGCGATTTTTACCCCAAGACCGCCGATGCGGCGGAGCCCGAAATTCTGCAAGCTTTCATGGGGCAGTTCTATTCCGACAAAGAGCCACCTCGCCAAATCATACTGTCGCATGGGATCGAGGACGCTGATCTGATGGCACAAGCGTTGGGCGAGAAGATCGGCCGCAGGGTTGAAATTCTAGTGCCGCAACGTGGTGAAAAACAAGAACTGGTCACCAGTGCGCTGCGCAATGCCCGCGAGAGCCTTGCGCGAAAGATGTCCGAAAGTGCTACTCAGACCAAACTTCTAAAAGGTGTGGCGGAAGCTTTTGGCCTGGATGCTCCGCCAAAGCGGATCGAAGTTTATGACAACTCCCACATTCAAGGAACAAACGCTGTGGGTGGGATGATCGTCGCGGGGCAGGAAGGTTTTCTGCGCAACCAATACCGTAAGTTCAACATCAAAGGCGAAGACCTCGTTCCGGGGGATGATTTCGGCATGATGAAGGAAGTTCTGCAACGGCGCTTCAAGCGCCTACAAAAAGAAGATCCGGATCGGAAGACTGACATGTGGCCGGATCTTTTGCTGATTGACGGCGGTGCAGGGCAGGTGTCGGCAGTGCGCGAGATCATGAGGGAGATGGACGTCGAGGACATTGACATGGTTGGTGTTGCCAAGGGCGTCGACCGTGATGCTGGCAAGGAGGAATTCCACCGCACCGGCAAGCGGCCTTTCGCGCTGCGTCACAACGATCCGGTATTGTATTTCATCCAGCGCCTGCGTGACGAGGCACACCGGTTTGCTATTGGCACTCACCGTGCCAAGCGTGCCAAGTCGCAGTTGAAAAACCCGCTGGACGAAGTCGAAGGCGTGGGGCCGAAACGTAAAAAGGCGCTCTTGCTTCATTTCGGTTCTGCCAAAGCGGTTTCGCGCGCGAACCTGTCTGATTTGATGAGCGTCGAGGGCGTGTCGGAAGCCATGGCGCAGACAATCTACGACCACTTCCACGAAAAAGGTTAAAGAACGCCAGCTCGCCCTTGGCAGATCGTTCGGTTCTACCTAGCCTGTGGGCATGACACTTCAGACAGCATTAAGTAGCCGCATCGACGGCAAACGCGATGACCTAATTGCACTGACGCAAGAACTGGTGCGCATCCCGACATTGAACCCGCCGGGTGAAAACTACAGAGAGATTTGCGAATATCTGGAGCTGCGGTTGAAAGCGCGAGGCTTTACCTGTGACCTGATCCGCGCGCACGGCACGCCGGGTGATAGCGAGAAGTACCCACGCTGGAATATCGTCGCGCGATTCGAGGGCAAGCGCGCCGGCGACTGCGTACATTTCAACAGCCATACGGACGTGGTTGAGGTCGGCGCCGGCTGGACAACCAACCCGTTCGGCGGTGAGCTTAAAGACGGCAAAATCTACGGGCGCGGCACGTGCGATATGAAGGGCGGGCTCGCGGCATCCATCATCGCGGTCGAAGCCTTCATCGAGCAACACCCCGATTTCGCAGGCAGCATCGAGATCAGCGGCACCGCTGACGAGGAAACCGGTGGCTACGGCGGCGTGGCGTATCTGGCGGAGCAGGGGCACTATAAAAACGTCCAGCATGTAATCATCCCCGAGCCGCTTCAAAAGGATCGGATTTGCTTGGGCCACCGCGGCGTTTGGTGGGCCGAAATCGAAACCCACGGGGAAATCGCGCACGGCTCCATGCCCTTCCTTGGTGATTGCGCCGTGCGCCATATGGGTGCCGTGATGCACGAGATGGAAGAAAGTCTGTTCCCTGCCTTGGCAAACAAGAAAACGGCGATGCCTGTGGTGCCGGTGGGCGCGCGGTCGTCCACAATGAACATCAACTCGTTGCATGGTGGGCAGGTGGAGCCGGAGGCGGACTTCACCGGACTGCCCTCTGCCTGCGTCCCCGATCACGCCAAGATGATCATCGACCGTCGCTACCTTATGGAGGAAAGCAAGGTAGAGGTCGAAGGCGAAGTCCGCGCGGTCCTTGAGAAGGTGAAGTCAGAGCGCGAGAACTTCCGCTATGACCTCAGCGAAATCTGGTCTGTGGAGCCGACGATGGCGCCCAAAGACTCGCCTGTCGTGACGTCGGTGGCGAAGGCCATCGAGGACGTGTTGGGTAAGGAGGCGGAATACGTGGTTTCGCCGGGCACTTATGACCAAAAACATATCGACCGCATCGGAAAGCTACAGAACTGTATAGCCTACGGTCCAGGGCTGCTGGAGCTGGCTCATAAACCTGATGAGTATGTTGGCGTGGATGACATGCTCGATAGCGCCAAAGTGATGGCTTTGGTGTTAGTGGATTTGTTAAACCCACGCGATTAACTCAGTTGCGCGAACTTTGCCTTGAGCAGCGCCTCGTCATATTCGTCAGCTGCCGTGCTGTCATAGATCACCCCGCCCCCAACGTTCAGGGTCACTGCGCCGTCTTCGGCGCACGTTAGCGTTCGGATCGCCACGTTGAACTCCATTGCGCCATCTGGTGCAATCCAACCAATCGCGCCACAGTATCCATCCCGCGGGCCAGCCTCGAGATCACGCAAGATTTCCATGGCACGTATTTTTGGTGCCCCAGTGATCGAACCGCAGGGAAACAGTGCTCGAAACAGTTCTGCAATACTGGTGCCGGTGTTGATTTGCGCAGTGATACGTGAGGTCATCTGGTGTAGTGTTGCATACCGCTCCACTTGAAACAGTTCCGGCACATGAACGCTGCCAATCTGGGAGATGCGGCTTAGATCGTTGCGCAACAAATCCACGATCATCAGGTTTTCGGCGCGGTTCTTCTCGGATGCTGCCAAGGCGTCGCGCAGGGCATTGTCTTCGTTGACGGTTGCGCCACGTCGTGCGGTGCCTTTCATTGGCCGTGCAGTCAACTTGCCATCAGCGGACAATGAGAAAAACAATTCGGGCGAGCGTGATAGCAGCGTTGGCCCCTCCAATTGAACGAACGCGCCATAAGGAACGCTCTGCTGGGCGCATAAGGCGGCATAAAGCACGTCTGGGTTGCCGCTCAGCTGCGCGCGTATGGGGAAGGTCAGGTTTGCCTGATAAACGTCTCCGGCCTTGATAAATTCATGCACAATCTCAAATACACGGGTATAGCGCGCGCGGTCCCACAACGGCTGAAGTTGCGATAGTTCGGCAGTCCCGTCAGCAAGGCCATGCGGGGATGTAGGGGCGTCAAACACTCCAAACTGAAGCAGGGGAATTTGGCGCGAATCTGGTAGCAACCCACGCAGCTTACGCGACATGAGGTAGCCCAACTCATAAGACGCGAAACCCGCGAGCCACAGGCCCTGCGCTTGTGCATCTTGAAGGGCGGCAAAAGCGCGTGGCACCTCATCTGGAATGGTGGCCGAGATTACGCGACGCGCAGTTTGAAACGTGGTGCCAGTGCCAAGCGGCCCGTGGTCAAATCGCACCAAGGGGGCAGTCACGGCGGCTAGAAGTCTGCCGCAATCCGCAGTTCGCGCAACGGACGAACAACGGCGATCGCGTCTTGATATAGCTGATGTGCTTTATAGGCGCGTAGCGCATCGTCGCTTTCAAATTCGGCGTAGACCACAACGTCAACCTCGCCTGACAGCGCGTCGACGTTCTTGTTTTCTACAACTTCGAAGGTTTGCGAGTGCGGGATGTCGCGCAGCATGCTCAACCCGTCACGAATGCGGGCGACATCGCTTTTGTCCTTCGCACTGAAGAATACAACGTGGCGTATGAAGTTTCGGTTGGTCAAGCTCTGTCCTATCGTAGTCGTGATATGTCGGGTCGACGAGTCTGAGATGGGGTCTAGCAAATCTACTCGATTGGCAATGCGGCAAAATCCGCCATATTTTAGCAGGTTCCGACTACCCAACTGCAATGTTGTCGATCAGGCGGACGCCAGCCAGCCAAGCGGCGGCCAAAAGTCGAGCAGGTCGGGTAGGGGCGGTTAGCTCTTCCAACGTATCGCACGCGCGCAGGTCTAGGTATTCGACTTCGGTGAAGCCTGCCCGTTCAATTCGTGCAACCGCTTTTGCGTGCAGGTCGGCAATGTTGCCACCCATCACCAGCTCGTCGGCCATCTCCTCCATCGCGGCGTTCAGCTCTGGTGCCCATGTTCGGGCGCGATCCGATAGCAACAAATTACGCGAGGACATGGCAAGTCCGTCCTCCTCACGAATGGTGGGGCAGCCGACAACCTCGATAGGAATGTCCAGATCGCGGGCCAAACGCGTGACCACCTGCAATTGCTGAAAATCCTTTTCACCAAAATAAGCACGGTTCGCTTGAGATTGAAGAAACAATTTGCTGACCACAGTGGCGACACCATCGAAATGGCCGGGACGGTGCGCGCCACACAGCAGATCGGTCAGCCCGCCAACCGACACATTGGTTGCGAACCCTTCGGGATACATAGTCGGGCCATCCGGCACGTAAACCGCATCTACGCCAAACGGCGCCAGCTTGCGAGCGTCGTCATTTTCGGTGCGCGGGTAGTTCTCGTAGTCCTCGGGGTTGTTGAACTGTTTGGGGTTGATGAAGATCGTAATGATCACGCGGTCGCAACCTTCCTTGGCGGCCTGCACAAGGCTGAGATGCCCCTGATGCAGAGCGCCCATTGTCGGCACCACGCCCACCGTTTCACCGCTGCTTTTCCAACCGGTGACCAGGGTGCGCAATTCGGACAACGAACGAATGATTGGTGCGCTCATTTGGTTTTCTCCGGTACATCTTCTGCAAATGTGTGTTCAGGCGCTGGGAAGCTGCGTGCTTGCACTTCATCTGCGTAGGCTTGGATCGCCTCTCGGGCGTCGTCACCCAGCATTGCAAAACGCTTGACGAACTTTGCCTTGAAGGCGGTGAACAGCCCTAGCATGTCGTCGACCACCAATATCTGACCATCGCAATTTGCAGATGCACCAATGCCGATCGTCGGGATCGCAATTTGCGCGGTGATCTTGTCAGCCATCACCGCCGGTACCTTCTCAAGAACCACTGCAAAGGCCCCCGCATCAGCCACGGCTTTCGCATCTTTCATCAAGGCTTTCGCTTCTTTGCCGCGGCCCTGCACTTTATAGCCGCCCAACGTGTTGACCGACTGGGGCGTTAGCCCGATATGGGCCATCACCGGAATGCCGTGAGATACGAGAAACTGGATCGTCTTTTCTATGCCACGCCCACCTTCTAGCTTTACCGCCCCGGCACCCGTCTCTGCCATCAAACGTGCGGCATTGCGGAAAGCTTGCTCACGGCTTTCCTCATATGACCCGAATGGCATGTCGATCACCAACATCGACGTGGTCAGGCCACGCCGCACTGCTTGGCCATGCATGATCATCATCTCCATCGTGACACCAACCGTGGAGGGCAACCCGTGCAGCACCATGCCGACGCTGTCACCCACCAACACGAAATCGCAAATACCGTCCATCATTTCGGCCATTGGCGTTGTGTAGGCTGTCAGGCTGACCAGCGGCGTGCCGCCTTTGCGGGCCATGATGTCTTGAGGCATTGGGGCGGATTTACGGGCAGTGGCGCTCATGAAAATGGAACCTTCCAGTAATTATATTTCGCAGGGCCTAACAATTTAGCGTCTGTGTTACCAGTGGCTTGCGCTTGATTACCTTGCAAATCCGTTACAGACTTCGACCGACGGCGCGGCTATCGCGTTTACCCGAACGGAGGATACCCCCATGACCCGCTGGATTTTAGGAACCGTGGCAGCAACTGCGCTGTTAACGGGGGCGGCCATCGCCAAAACCGATGTAACCATCGGGCTGCAACTGGAGCCGCCGCATCTGGATCCGACCTCCGCCGCCGCAGGGGCGATCGACCAAGTGCTGTACTCCAACGTGTTCGAGGGGCTGATGCGTTTCGCTTCCGACGGCTCGGTCATTAATGGCTTGGCGGAAGAATGGGACATCTCCGAGGATGGCAAAACCTATACTTTCAAGCTGCATGGCGGCGTGAAATTTCACGACGGCACCGATCTGGATTCTGCCGACGTCAAATTCTCGCTCGACCGCGCGCGGGCCGAAGACTCGGTGAACGCGCAAAAAGCGCTGTTCGCCAACATCGCCAGAGTGGAAGCTGTCGACCCACTGACCGTCAAAGTGACGCTGACCGCGCCGCAAGGCAACTTCCTGTTCAACATGGCATGGGGTGATGCCGTGATCGTGGCCCCCGAAAGCATCGACGACATCAAGATCAAGCCCATCGGCACGGGCGCGTTCAAATTTGACGACTGGAAGCAGGGCGACAGCATCACCTTGGTGAAAAACGCCTCCTACTGGGGCGACGCCGCTAAGCTGGACAAGGCCACATTCAAGTTCATCTCCGAGCCGACCGCCGCTTTTGGTGCCATGATGGCCGAGGACGTGGACGCGTTCTACAGCTACCCCGCGCCTGAAAACCTCGCCCAGTTCGAAGCCGACCCGCGCTTCACCGTGCTGGCGGGGAACACCGAGGGCGAGACGATCCTCGCCATGAACAACAAGCAAGCCCCCTTCGACAACAAGCTGGTGCGCGAGGCGGTCAGCCACGCCATCGACCGGCAAGCAATCATTGACGGAGCGATGTTCGGCTACGGCACACCCATCGGCTCCCACTTTGCACCGCATAATCCGGCCTATATCGACCTGACCGGAAACTCCGACTACGACCCAGAGAAAGCCAAAGCCTTGCTGGCCGAGGCGGGCATGGCGGACGGCTTCAAAACCACGCTGAAACTGCCGCCGCCCTCCTACGCGCGGCGCGGTGGCGAGATCATCGCCGCACAACTGCGCGCGGTTGGGATCGAGACGGAAATCAGTAATCTTGAATGGGCGCAGTGGCTGGAACAGGCTTTCCGTGGCAAGGATTTCGGCCTGACCATCGTGTCGCATACGGAGCCGATGGATATCGGCATCTATGCGCGGCCCGACTATTACTTCCAGTATGACAATGCCGATCTGCAAAAGCTGATGGCCGATTTCGATGTCGAGGCGGATGGCGCTAAACGCACCGAGATGCTGCAACAGGCGCAGACGATCATTTCCGAGGACTACGTCAACGCCTACCTGTTCCAGCTGGCCTTGACCACGGTGGTCAACGCCAAGTTGCAAGGTATCTGGGCCGACGCGCCGACGCAGGCGATTGATCTGACCGCCGTCAGCTGGTCCGAGTAAGCGCGGGGCATAGCGCACCATAATGCTACGCTATGCCATCAAAAGAGTAGGCTCGCTCGCGATCTCGCTGATCGTGGCAAGCCTCGTCATTTTCGCCTGTATCGAGGTCATCCCCGGCGACCCCGCCTCCTTTATGTTGGGCATCAACGCACAGCCCGACACCGTGGCCGCATTGCGCGAGGAATTGGGCCTCAACGCCTCCCTCGGCGCGCGCTATCTGTCGTGGGTGACCGGAATGCTGTCGGGTGATTTCGGCACCTCCTATACTTACCGCTCGCCAGTGGCGGAGATCATCGGTGACCGTCTATGGATATCGCTACCGCTAGCGCTGATCGCGCTGGGCCTCACCGTCCTGATCGCCTTCCCCGTCGGCATCCTCGCGGCCACCAAGCGCGGCTCTTGGGCGGATATGTCGGTGATGGGGGCCACGCAGCTTGGCATTGCGATCCCCAATTTCTGGTTCGCCATGCTCATGGTGCTGCTGTTCGCTATCAACCTGCGCTGGTTCTCCGCAGGCGGCTTTCCGGGCTGGGAAAATCCGCTAGCGGCCCTCAAAGCCCTGACCTTACCCGCCATCGCGCTGGCCCTGCCGCAAGCGTCCATCCTCGCCCGCGTCATGCGATCCGCCCTGCTGGACACGTTGTCGGAGGACTACATCCGCACCTGCCGCGCCAAGGGTCTAACCCAACGCCAAGCGCTCTGGCGGCACGCCCTGCGCAACGCCATGATCCCCGTGCTGACCATCATCGGCCTGCAATTCTCGTTCCTGCTGGCCGGCGCTATCATCATCGAAAACGTCTTCTACCTGCCAGGCCTTGGACGCCTCGTCTTCCAAGCCATATCGCAGCGCGATCTGATCATGGTGGAAAGCGTCGTCTTCCTGCTGGTCTTTGCCGTCATCATGGTCAACTTCGCCGTCGATTTGGCCTATGCGTGGGTCGACCCCCGCCTGAGGGGCCGCGCATGAGGAGCCTCATTTTCGGTCTTGCCCTCACAGCTATGTTTGCGCTGGGCGCTTTGGTCTCCTTCGTCTGGACCCCCTACGACGTCACCGTTCTGGAGATCGCCAACAAGCTGAAGCCCCCCACCGCCGACCACTGGTTCGGCACCGACCATTTCGGGCGCGATATCTTCTCGATGATCATGGTCGGCGCGCGCACGTCCATCGCGGTAGCCGTCGTCGCCGTGGTCATCGGCATGGGGCTGGGTGTCCCCCTTGGCCTTGCCGCCGCTGCCCGCAAAGGCTCGCTTCTGGACGAGGTGATCATGCGTGGTAACGACTTGATTTTTGCCTTCCCGTCGCTGCTGATCGCCATCCTGATCACCGCCATCTTCGGCCCCTCCGCGGTCAACGCTATCATCGCCATCGGCATCTTCAACATCCCCGTTTTCGCCCGCCTGACGCGCGGCGCGGCGCTGTCTCTCTGGACCCGTGACTATGTGCTAGCGGCAAGGGTCGCAGGCAAGGGTGCTACTCGCATTTCGGTCGAACACATCCTGCCCAACGTCGCCAACCTGCTGATCGTGCAGGGCACAATCCAGTTCAGTTTGGGCATCTTGGCCGAGGCCGCTCTGTCCTATGTCGGCCTCGGTGCGCAGCCGCCCACGCCAAGCTGGGGCCGGATGCTGGCAGACGCGCAAACCCTCATCGCGCTCGCCCCGCATGTCGCCCTGTTCCCGGGCTTTGCCATCCTGTTTACCGTGCTTGGCCTGAACCTTGCAGGCGACGGGCTGCGCGACGTTCTGGACCCGAAACTGAGGGTGCAACGATGACCCTCCTGTCCATCGAAAACCTGTCCCTGTCGATCCACGGCCTCCCGATTCTGCGCGACGTATCCCTGTCCGTGGGCCGCGGCGAAATCCTTGGTGTTATCGGCGAGAGTGGTTCCGGCAAATCGCTGACCGCGTTCTCCGTCCTGCAATTGCTGCCGAGTGGGACGACGTGCCAAGGGCGCATAAACCTGCTTGGCGAGGACGTGTTGACCAAGCCCGAGCCCGCCCTTTGCGCCATGCGGGGTCGCGACGTGGGCATGGTGTTTCAAGAACCGATGACTGCGCTCAACCCCGTGCAAACCATCGGCGCGCAGGTGGCCGAGACCATCCTGATCCACGAGCCGAACACCCCCAAACCGGAGGCGATGAAGCGCGCCGCCCATGCCCTGACCCGCTGCGAACTGCCGCAAGACAAGTTCCCCCTCAGCCGCTACCCGCACGAGATGTCCGGCGGCCAGCGCCAGCGCGTGGTGATCGCCATGGCGATTGCCTTGCAGCCGAAACTGCTGATCGCGGACGAACCGACGACGGCCCTCGACGTGACCACACAAGCCGAAATCCTCGACCTGTTGGCCCGGCTTGTACGCGAGGACGACATGGGCCTGATGCTCATCTCTCACGATCTTGCAGTGGTCACTGATATGGCCGACCGCATCGCAATCATGAAAGACGGCGCGGTGGTGGAGGAGGGCGGCGCGGACCTGCACCGCACCATGACCCACCCCTACACCAAGGCCCTGTTCGCGGCGTCCAGCCACCAGCCCGACCGCACCGCTACTCCAGAAGATACACCGCTGCTGGAGGTCAACGACGCCATCCGCGACTACACCTTGCCGCGCACCTCCCTGTTCGGCTCTGCCGATACCTTCCGTGCCGTGGACAACGTGAGCTTCCATATCAAGCGCGGCGAAAGCCTTGGCCTTGTCGGCGAAAGTGGTTGCGGAAAATCGACCCTGACGCGGGCCATTCTGGGGCTGGAACCTCTGCAAGGCGGCACCATCGTGCTCGACGGGCAACCCGTCGGCCCCGATGCGCGCCGCAAGATGCAGGTCGTTTTCCAAGACCCCTATGGCAGCTTCAACCCCCGCCACAAGGTCGCCCGTCTGGTGTCAGAACCGTTCCACCTTCTGGGCCGCAAAGCCACCGACGCCGAAATAGACGAAGCGCTCATCTCCGTCGGCCTCACCCCCGCCGACAAGACCAAATACATCCACGAATTTTCCGGTGGTCAGCGCCAACGCATCGCCATCGCCCGCGCCCTGATCATCAAGCCCGAACTCATCGTGTTGGACGAAGCCGTATCGGCCCTCGACGTGTCGATCAGGGCGCAGATCCTTGATCTGTTGGCCGATCTGTCCGACCGCTTCGGCCTGACCTACCTGTTCATTTCCCACGACCTCAGCGTCGTGCGCGCCATCACCGACCGTTGCCTCGTCATGCAATCGGGAAAAATCGTGGAGGAGGGGCCGACAGAACGCCTGTTCACCGCCCCCGCGCACCCCTACACTCAAACCCTGATCGCCGCCGCACCGACGCTGCCCGACTTGTAGAAAGGTCATTCCAATGAGCATCCAAGACATCTGGTTCGACACTGCCCTGTGCTTCATCGGCGGTGCATGGGTTGATCCAGTGGAGGGGCAGACGCTTGAGCTTGAGAACCCCTCTACGGGCGACGTGATCTGCCTGATCGCCCGTGGCCAGCAAGACGATATCGACCGCGCGGTGACCGCGGCGCAGGACGCCCTGCAAGGCCCATGGGCCCGCATGACGGCCCCCGAACGCGGTCGGATCCTTGCCCGCATCGGCCAACTTGTTCTGGAAAACGCCGACAAACTCGCGCGACTGGAGGCCATGGATGTCGGCAAACCGCTGAAGCAGGCGAAAGCCGACGCCCTCGCGCTGGCTCGCTATATGGAATTCTATGGCGGTGCAGCGGATAAGCTGCACGGCCACACGATCCCCTATCTCGACGGCTACACCGTCTACACTCTGCGCGAGCCGCATGGCGTCACCGGCCACATCATCCCGTGGAACTATCCGATGCAGATCATCGGTCGCTCCGTCGGTGCGGCCTTGGCGATGGGCAACGCCGCCGTGCTGAAACCGGCGGAGGAGGCCTGCCTTACCGCGTTGGCCTTCGCCGACCTCGCCCGCCAAGCGGGCTTGCCCGACGGCGTGCTAAACGTAGTGCCGGGTTTGGGCATCGAAGCAGGCGCGGCGCTGTCGGGCCATGCGGGCGTAAACCACGTCTCCTTCACCGGCTCCGTCGGTGTGGGCAAGCTGATCCAGCGCCAAGCGTCAGAGCACATCGTCCCCGTCACGCTGGAGCTTGGCGGCAAGTCCCCGCAACTGGTCTTCGACGACGCCGACATCGACGCGGCCTTGCCGTTCCTCGTCAACGCGGGTGTGCAGAACGCAGGCCAGACCTGCTCTGCCTCGTCACGCATCCTCGTGCAGCGCGGCGTGTTTGATGAGGTGCTGGACCGCATGGCCGCCCGCTACGGCGAGTTACAAGTCGGCCCCGCCATGTCCGATCTGGACGTCGGCCCGCTGATCTCCGCCCGCCAGAAGGAAATTGTTGCAGGCTTCCTCGCCCAAGGCGCATCACTGGAAAAAGCTGCCCAAGGTCAAATCGTTAGCGACGCCCCCGCAGGCGGACACTACGTTGCCCCCACATTATTCGCAGGCGTCAGCCCCGGCCACATCCTCGCGCAGGAAGAAATCTTCGGCCCCGTACAGGTGGTCATCCCCTTCGATGATGAGGCCGAGGCGCTGTCCATCGCCAACGGCACCCAGTTCGGCCTTGTCGCCTCAGTCTGGTCCCGCGACGGTGCGCGGCAAATGCGGCTGGCCAAGGCCTTGCGCGCAGGTCAGGTATTCCTCAACAACTACGGCGCAGGCGGCGGGGTGGAGCTGCCCTTCGGCGGCACCGGCCTGTCCGGCCATGGCCGCGAAAAAGGGTTCGAGGCACTCTATGGCTTTTCGACCCTCAAAACCGTCGCCGCCCTGCACGGCTGAACGAAACATTAGGGAGACCTCACATGCGGCTTGAAGGAAAAACAGCAATCGTCACCGGTGGCGCGTCGGGCTTCGGCGAAGGCATCGCGCGCAAGTTTATAGCCGAAGGCGCGAATGTCATGATCGCAGATTTGAACATGGCGGATGACTTGGTCGCGGAACTGGGCAAATCCGCCCGCGCGGTGAAGGCGAATGTTGCGCAGGATTCAAGCGTTCAGGCCATGGTCCAAGCCACGCTCGACGCCTTCGGGCGCATCGACATCCTGATCAACAATGCGGGCACCACGCACCTTCCGACCCCTATGGAAGACGTCTCCGAAGACGACTTCGATAAGGTCTTCGCGGTGAATTGCAAGTCCGTCTACCTGACCGCCAAACACATCGTTCCGCTGCTCAAGAAGCAGGGCAGCGGCGCGATCCTCAACGTCGCCTCAACCGCAGGCGTCAGCCCGCGCCCGCGGCTGAACTGGTACAACGCGTCCAAAGGCTGGATGAACACCGCGACCAAGGCCATGGCGGTGGAGCTTGCCCCCGAAGGCATCCGCGTCAACGCGATCAACCCGGTGGCGGGCGAGACGCCCTTGCTCAAAAGTTTCATGGGCGAAGACACGCCGGAAATCCGCGCCAAGTTCCTGTCCACCATTCCGCTTGGCCGTTTCTCCACGCCCGAAGACATGGCCAACGCCGCCTGCTTCCTCTGCTCGGAGGAGGCGTCGATGATCACTGGCGTCTGCATGGAAGTCGACGGCGGGCGGTGCATCTGATGAAGGCCGGTCCGCGCAACCTGATCTCCGATGTTGCAGGACTAAGGGTCGGCAACGCCCAAGACGCCACGCTGAAATCAGGCGTCACAGTCCTGACCGCCGATGCGCCGTTCATGGCGTCGGTGCATGTCATGGGTGGCGCACCCGGCACGCGGGAAACCGACCTGCTCGACCCCGATAAATCCGTCGAAGGCGTGGACGCGCTGGTCCTCTCTGGTGGCTCTGCTTTTGGGCTGGACGCGGCCTCCGGCGTGGTGTCCGGCCTGCGCGAACAGGGGCGTGGCTTCGCCGTGGGCGACATGCGCGTGCCAATTGTTCCCGCCGCGATCATCTTCGATCTGCTCAATGGCGGGCGTAAAGACTGGGGCGAGAACCCCTATGCCAAGCTGGGCCGCACAGCGCTCGAAAACGCGGCACAAGACTTCGCTTTGGGGTCCGTGGGCGCTGGCACAGGTGCCACCTCCGCCACCTACAAGGGTGGTCTGGGTTCCGCCTCCATCATCCTCGATGACGGCGTCACCGTAGCCGCCATCGTCGCCGCCAATCCCATCGGCTCGGTCGTCACGCCCGCCGGAAAATTCTGGGCCGCACAGTCCGAGATCGACGCCGAATTCGGCGGTCTTGGCGGTGACCCCGCTTCTTACGGCGCGGTCAGGTTGCCCCTCAAAACCGACGCGGGCGAGGGCGCGAACACCACCATCGCCATCGTCGCCACCGACGCCAAGCTGACCAAGCCGCAGGCCAAACGCATGGCCGTCGCCGCGCATGACGGCATGGCGCGCGCCATAGTGCCGTCGCACACGCCGATGGACGGGGACTTGGTTTTTGCGGTCTCCGCAGGCGACAAACAAGGCGATCCGCTGATGATCGGCCATGCCGCCGCGACGTGCCTTGCCCGC
Source organism: Litoreibacter meonggei (assembly GCF_003663885.1). GTDB lineage: Bacteria > Pseudomonadota > Alphaproteobacteria > Rhodobacterales > Rhodobacteraceae > Litoreibacter > Litoreibacter meonggei. Next base: position 273,770 of record NZ_RCCE01000003.1, on the reverse strand, counting down.
GCCATCGCCCGCGCGATCTTTGAAGCGACGCCCGCCGACAACGACCCGCTGCCCTGCTTCGCCCCCGAAACTTAAGCGCTTTTCGGCACGCGGTTTTTCATGCCACAATGCCGGAACTCACACATCAAGGATGACACCATGACCAAGGGCGCCGCTCTTTTCGACCTCACAGGCAAGCGCGCGCTTGTCACCGGTTCCTCTCAGGGCATCGGCTACGCCTTGGCCCAAGGGCTGAAAGACGCGGGGGCCGAGATTATCCTGAACGGTCGTGACGAGGCCAAGCTCGCCGCCGCAGCAAGGGCGCTCGACACCCCGCACACGCTTGCCTTCGATGCAACCGACCACGAGGCAGTGCGCAAGGCGGTAGACACCTTCGAGGCCGATCACGGCCCCATCGACATTCTGATCAACAACGCCGGCATGCAGCATCGCACAGAGCTGGAAAACTTCCCCGCCGATGCGTTCGAGAAGCTGCTGCAAACCAATATCGCCTCGGTCTTTCATGTCGGCCAAGCCGTCGCGCGCCACATGATCGGGCGGGGCGCGGGCAAGATCATCAACATCGCCTCCGTGCAAACCGCCTTGGCCCGCCCCGGCATCGCGCCTTACACGGCGACCAAGGGCGCGGTGGGCAACCTGACCAAAGGCATGGCCACCGACTGGGCCAAGCACGGGCTGCAATGTAACGCCATCGCGCCGGGCTATTTCGACACGCCGCTCAACGCTGCACTGGTCGCCGACGCGGACTTCTCCGCTTGGTTGGAAAAACGCACCCCCGCAGGCCGCTGGGGCAATGTCGACGAGCTTGTGGGCGCGGCGGTGTTCCTGTCCTCGCCCGCGTCCAGCTTCGTCAACGGGCATATCCTCTATGTCGATGGTGGCATCACGGCGTCGCTGTAGATGCTGAAAGTCATCGTCATGGGCGTCGCCGGGTGCGGTAAATCCTCGGTCGGGCAAGCCGTGGCGGACCGCCTCGGGGCGCTTTACTTCGACGGCGATGACCTGCACCCGCAAAGCAATATTGACAAGATGGCCGCAGGCACGCCGCTGGACGACACCGACCGCGCGCCATGGCTCGACAAAGTGGGCGCGGCACTGGCCGAGGCCAACGGCCCGACGCTGATCGGCTGCTCTGCCCTCAAACGTGCCTACCGCGACCGCATCCGTGTGGCCTGCCCGCAGGCGCAATTCGCGCACCTAATGGGCGACCGCGCGGTGATCGAGGCCCGCATGTCCGCGCGCAGCGGCCATTTCATGCCCGTCAGCCTGCTCGACAGCCAATTCGCGACGCTGGAGCCGTTGCAAGCTGACGAGGCAGGCTTCGCCGTCGACATTGCGCAAGATTTCGACGCAGTGGTGCAGCAAGTGGTCGCTGGTTGTTGACCACCAGTTAACCTCGGAACACTCGAAGCGAGGTGCTAAGGCCTTCCATTTAGAAGGTTTTTCCCATGTGAGAAAATCGTGAAGCCCTTGGAGCACTTTGCGCCAACTCGGTAGCTTATCTTCAGAACAAGCAGCGAGGTCTTGGTGGCCGACAAACTCAACATTTCATTGTTCGGGCCCTGCGAAGTGCGCGTGGAAGGTACCGACGGGGTAGAGATCACGGGCGCAAAGCACAGGGCGCTGTTCGCGCTTCTGGCAACCGCACCTCTCGGGCGGCGTACCCGGTCTTATCTGGAGCGCACGTTATGGGGGCCGTATTCCTACGATGACGGGCGCCAGAACTTGCGCCGTGCGCTGTCCGATCTGCGCAACATTCTGGGCGCGAACTTTGATCGCTTCATCAAATGCACCAACAGCGATATCGAACTGGACTTGTCGTCGGTTCACTTTTCGGGCGCACCGGGGAACGGGGCGTTCTTGGAAGGTATCGGCATTGATGTCGCGGGCTTTCAAAACTGGGTTGCCGCGATGCGGGCCAACGAAAGCCAGATTGCAGCCCTGTATCGCACATCACCACGCTCGGCGCTTGGACGCCCCTTGCCACGTATCACCGCATTGCCGTTCCGGCGGGTTCTGGGGGACGAAAACCTGTGGGTACTGGGCGATTGGCTGGCGGAAGAAATCTGCCGCTCGCTGTCACGCTCCAACCTGCTATCCGTCATTTCCCATCTGTCGAGCCGCGCTTTGGCGACAAGCACGACCAACATCTTGGATGTCCGCCAAAAGCTGGACGTTGATTATTTCGTCACTGGCTCGATCCGCGAAATGGGCGGGCGGATCGTCGTGGACATGGATTTCGTCGACGCGCGTGACGGCAATATCATGTGGACCCGGCAGATTTCCGGCCCACCTGCGCGTTTCTGGGATGACGTCTCCAGCGGGCTAGATGATGTTGTGCGCGCGATTGGCCGCTCTATCGCCGACGAGGCCATTGCCTATATCAACGACCGCCCCGTGCCGGAGCTTGAAGATCATCACGTGCTTATCGGGGGCGTGTCGCTGATGCACAGCCTGACGTTTCGTGATTTCGCCAGGTCCCGCGCCCTGTTGGAAGACGCCGTGTCTCGTACGCCCATGGCCGCGGAAACACATGCGTGGCTGGCACGGTGGTTTGTATTATGCGTGTTCAACGGCTGGACAACGGATAAGGCGGGCGACACCCAAAAAGCGTTGGATGCGACATCGAGGGCGCTTGATATCAATCCCGACAGTTCCTTCTCTTTGGTGATTGACGGGATCGCGCTCAACAATCTGCCGCCGCAGATGGGGGTTGCCAGCCAGCGCTATGACAGCGCGATCGACATCAACCCGAGCGAAAGCCTGTCATGGCTGTTGCGCGCGGCGCTTTTGGCGTTTCAGGACGATGGCGCTGGTGCGGTAGCTGCGGCAAAGAAAGCCCGCGGATTGTCGCCAATTGATCCGTTCAGATATTATTATGAAAGCCTGTCCAGCACTGCGTATCTGGCTGCCGAAGACTATGATCGCGCCTTGGGGCTTGCAGACGAGTCTTTGGCGTCCAACGAACGGCATCTTTCCACGCTACGCGCAAAAATTACCGCACTGCACTTTTTGGGCCGTGGTGAAGAAGCCCGTGCTACTGCGGTTGAGCTGATGCGCAGGTCTCCGGGGTTTAATCTTGATGCTTACAAGGCGGCGCATCCCGTCGCCAACGCAGATCTGGGTCGCAAAGTCATTGCAGCTCTGATCGCTGCGGGAATTCCCTAGCGTGCGTTCTGGCTTAACGCAGCAATAGGCAGTGCAGGTCTTGAGGTCTCGACATGGTCCATGCCCCCCTGGTGCCATCCGAACTCGTGACTTCCCCCCGACGCGACCCTCGGCTACACATGGCGCATGACGTGGAATATTCCCAATATCCTGACGCTTCTGCGTCTTCTGGCGGCCCCGGGTGTGGTCGTCATGTTCCTGTATTTTCAGCGACCGTGGGCCGACTGGTTTGCGCTGATCCTGTTCGTGACGGCGGCGCTGACGGACTGGATCGACGGCTACCTCGCGCGCGCATGGAAGCAGGAAAGCAAGTTCGGCGCGATGCTGGACCCGATCGCCGACAAGGCGATGGTGATCATCGCATTGCTGGTTATCACCGGCTTTTCCGGCATGAACCCTTGGGTGCTGCTACCCTCGACTCTGATCATGTTTCGCGAAGTCTTCGTCTCCGGCCTGCGCGAATTCCTTGGCGATACGGCTGGCCTGCTGAAGGTGACCAATCTGGCGAAGTGGAAAACCACGGCGCAAATGACCGCCATCGCGGTGCTGTTCGCCACCGGCTTGTTCGAGCACGAGTTTCTAGACCGCACCTCCGGCATGGATAACGAAACGCTGGACGCCATCATGTCGGGTGCGGCCGAAGACCCGCTTGGCCTGACATGGTTCGCGGGGGCTGCGACAGTGACATTCAACATCGGCGCCGTCCTGCTCTGGGCAGCGGCGCTTCTCACTTTGATGACCGGATGGGATTACCTGCGCAAGGCGATGCCCTTCCTGCGAGAGGAGGGTAAAACATGATCGACGTTTTGTACTTCGCTTGGGTGCGCGAACGCATCGGCATCCCGAAAGAAAAGCTCCAAACCAACGCCGTCACGGTGATGGATTTGGTCGAGGAACTTCGCGCGCGCGAGGAACGCTACGCGGTGGCGTTCTCCGACTTGTCGGCCTTACGCGTGGCGCTCGATCAGGACCTGTCCGAATTCGATGCCCCCTTGGACGGCGTGCGCGAAGTGGCGTTCTTCCCGCCTATGACGGGCGGTTAACCCATGCGTGTCGTCGTGCAGGAAGCCCCTTTCGATGCCGGCGCAGAATTGAACGCTTTCGCCAAAGACGACACCGACATTGGTGCGGTTGTCAGCTTCACGGGGGTGACGCGCGATGTCTCCGGCGGACTCAGCCGCATGCAGATAGAGCACTATCCCGGCATGACCGAACGCGCGCTGACGCAAATCTGCGAAGAGGCGCAAACACGGTGGAGCCTCGCAGATGTGCTGGTGATCCACCGGTTCGGCACCATGGAGCCGGGTGACAACATCATGATGGTCGCCGCCGCGTCACGGCACCGCGCGGACGCATTCAAAGCCGCGGACTTTCTGATGGATTACCTGAAATCCCGCGCGCCGTTCTGGAAGAAGGAAGTCACCACAGATGGTGCCGATTGGGTCGCGGCAAAAGACAGCGACGAGGACGCGCTCGACCGCTGGAACTAACTCAATTCAGGTTTCATCTTGGCAAAAATATTCCCGCCGGAGGCATCCGCCCTTGCCACTAACGCCGTCAGGCGCCTTGGTTGGCCCGCTCGATATAGCCGCGCAGCTCTTCCGCCTCGTGGCGTGCATCCCGCAACCCGTCCATGGCCGCCCTCAACTCTGCTTCGGTCTGTGACAGCTGGTTGGTCAGCTCCGCCTCACGCTGTTGCAGATAGGTGATCGCCTGATCGCGGGTTTCTTCCGCGTCGTGCAGGGCCTTCGCCATCTCGTCCAGCTCCGCCACATCCGCCGTTGTCACGCGGCTGAACCGCTGCACCAGCCAGCAGGTGAACCAGCCAACACAGAACGCCAGAAACAGGATAAATGCGGTGGCAATGATGAATTCTGATCTATTCACTTGATGTCTCGGTTTCTGCTTCTGTGGTGTCGCCCTCAGGTTCGTCTGTGGCCGCCGCGCGGGCGTCTGTCAACAGCTTGAACTCGATGCGGCGGTTGGCTTCACGGCCCTCCGCAGTGCCGTTATCGGCAATCGGATCCGTTTCGCCATACCCCTTGGAGGTGATGTTGCCTGTCAGGACCCTGCGGGCCAACAAGGCGGCACGTACCGAATCCGCCCGCTGCTGGCTAAGGTCTGCATTCATTTCTTCACGACCCTGACTATCGGTGTAGCCGCCGATTTCCATCTTCACACGTTCGCATTGTTTTGCGATTTCGGCAATTCTGTCGACGGTGCGGCTGGCCGCTTCTGTGATCTCGGATGACGACGGCTCGAATACAATCTTGGCTGAATTCAGGATCGCGTTGATCCGCGACACGCATTCTTCAGGCGTCGGGATGTTTAGAGTTGTGTCCAGCATCTCGTCATAGCGCACGTTGACTTCGAAATTCTCTGCGTCACCCAGTTTGTCAGCAAGCTTTCTGGAGATCGTGTCCGAGGCGGATTGGTCCCCGCTGACGCCGCGGATTTCGACGTAATCTTCCTGAACCACAGCACTGCCATTCTCCAGACTGGCTAGCGCCTCCAGAGCGGCCAAAACACGTACAGGCCAGCTTTCGGGCAGGGTCGCATCGTCCCGGGTCGCCAAGTAAACCTTGTCGCTACCGAACTGCGCGCGGGCGAAGGAGCCGACGATCTTCTCTATCCCGTCGTCGGGAAGACGGCCGCGCAGTTGTACCAACCCTTCGGGGCTGCGGGTTGCAACAAATTCGATGGCCGCTTCGGCGCCGGTACCGTCCACGACAACTTTCTCGGGCAGCACGGCATGCATCGAGAAGACATCCGGCAATGCAGCGTCCACTTCGCCGACCACGCGGTCAAAGGTGCCCTGGTCTGTCGTATCAAGCGCCACCATAGTGATATCTGCATCCGAGAACGTTAGCGAACCACCCCCAAGATCCTTCAAGCCAGCGATAGCCACCTCGACAGCCTTAGCCCAGTTCGGTGACGGGACGCCTAATCCGATGGCACATTCGGGCTTCTCGATGCTGCCAGCAGCACTTGCCGCCCTAAGAATACGAGCCTTGGACGCGTCATTTTCCGCTGAGCATGCGTCGAACGCAGCGTTGCCGTTGGCATCAAGCGTGAACCGTAGTGTGAATGGGGTGATAACAGGGCGCGGGGCCGAGATATTCAGGGCCAGACGCACGCCATTCGGGGCGCTACGTGCCAGTTGCGACTCGATGCGGCGCTTGCTTTCGGGGCTGTCAGAGATAGCGGTAATCTCGATCAAATCGGCAGAGACCGAAATTTTGGAGCGTTCCAGATCACGCAACGCTTTAATCGAGTATTCCAGCGCTTTTTCCCAATTGGCTGGAACCGGATAGTTGGCGGTCTCAAGCAAATCGGTAATGTCAGAACCCTCGACAAGATCGCTCAACTGTGCGGCAATGCCTTCGCCCTCTTCCGCGGGCGGGATCAAACCAATCAGCGACACCCCATCACGATTACGCAGCATCTCAACGGAGAAGCGCGGCGCTTCGATTCGTTCACGCGCTTTGACATCCATGTTGTCGACGATGCGATCTGGATCGACCACTCTGCCGACCGCAGACACAACACGGAAGCGTGTCGCTTCATCAGGAGCTTCGCCGCCCAATGCCACAAGAAGCCCGTCGGTCGTGACCGTTGTCCAATCATGCTCCCCGTCGATCAGCTTGGAGGTGACAACCTCAGCCGACCGCGTTTCCACCAATCCGGCAGAAAGCCATGCGCCACCAACAGACATGGTGGCAGCGATGCAAAAAGCGGCAATTGTCTTTAGTCTCATACAGTTCGTCTACCATTGAAGGTGCTGCAAGGCACTCGCACAGTCCTAACGGGCGCGGCTGGTTTGTACAATCATAGCGACGCCGCTGCGGCAAGAAACAGCGCACAAATCAACCCCGCATCCCGGTTTGACCGGAATAAGCGCATGCAAACGGTCCAGTCTTCTGTATCAAGCCGGCGCAACTGCCAGACCATGTGCCACCCAAAAGCCCAAGCGCCCGAAAGCGCCAGTGTCAGCGCCATGACATTGGCATGCGGTACCAAAGCCACGATGATCGCAATGGCCATCAACAGCACAGACACTGCCATGAACAGGCGCAACCACCAAACAGAGTCCTCGCCAAACAGCCGCGCGGTCGACTTGATGCCGATCAACGCGTCGTCCTCTTTGTCTTGGTGGGCGTAAATCGTGTCGTAAAACAGCGTCCACGAGATACCGGCGAGGTACAAAATCACCGGAGCGGCACTCAAAGCCCCCGTATGCGCGGTCCATGCCAGCAGCGCCCCCCAGTTGAACGCAAGTCCCAGAAACACCTGCGGCCACCACGTGAACCTCTTGGCAAACGGGTAGATCGCGACCGGCAGCAGGGCCAGAATACCCTGCACAATTGCTGCGGTGTTGAACGTGAGCAAAATGAAAAAGGACACCAATGCCTGCACCCCCATCCAGACCACGGCGCCTTTGACCGTAACCTGCCCCGACGGCAGCGGTCGCGACTTGGTGCGCGCCACTTGGGCATCAAGATCACGGTCGCTGATGTCGTTCCATGTACATCCCGCACCGCGCATCAAAAACGCGCCCAAGGCGCAGCCTACGATGATCCAGAGGTCAAACCACGCCAATCCGGCGGGGTCGGCGGCAGCCGCCAGCAAGACACCCCACCAGCACGGCAACAGCAGCAACCAAGTGCCAATTGGCCGGTCTGCACGGCTCAGCCGCAGATAGGGACGGGTGACAGCAGGGGCCCACGTGTCGACCCAGTTTTGATCGACAGCATCAATCACTTGGCCCTCTGGCGTTTGGCGTGTCTCGCTCATATGTTCAGCCCCATGGAACGCGCAAAAATCAGGTTGTTTGTAGAGCAGCCATTGGGGCAGGGCAATTCCGTCCCGATGACGCAGCCGCAAGCGAATTATCTTTTCAACGTCATGCGCCTTGGCGTGGGCGATGTGGTGGCCCTGTTCAACGGGCAGGACGGCGAATGGACGTGTCGCGTCGTCGATGCCGCCAAGCGGCGCGGTATGGTGGTGTGCGAGGCGCAAACCCTGCCCCTGCAAACGCCGCCCGACCTGTGGCTCCTGTTCGCGCCGATCAAAAAGGCCCGCACGGATTTCATCGTGGAAAAAGCTGCCGAGATGGGCGCAGCCAAGATTTTCCCCGTAAACACCGACTACACAAACTCCGACCGCATCCGGCAGGACAAGCTGCAAGCCCATGCCATCGAGGCCGCCGAGCAATGCGGCGGAACCTACGTGCCGGAGGTGGCGAATATTCAGAAGCTGTCTGCCATGCTCGACAACTGGCCCGAGGATCGCCACCTTCTGTTCTGCGACGAATCCATGGTGGGAGAGCCATCCCGCCTGAAAGACCTGCCCCAAGGCCCGTGGGCCATCGTCATCGGTCCCGAAGGCGGCTTCTCTGAACGCGAGCGGGACACCCTTCGCAACCATCCCAACAGCCACGCCATCAGCCTTGGCCCGCGCATCCTGCGCGCTGACACGGCTGCGGTTGCGGCCTTGGCCTTGTGGCAAACAGCCCTCGGGGATTGGGTGTGATCCGTCCCGAACTGCAAGACCTGTTCTGGCGCTATTTCGAGCTGCTGATCGGCGTTGCGATCGTCGTGGTGGGCGTGATGATCTTCAACATCCGTGGCTTGTTTTGGCAGGGGATCGGCGGCGTGTTTATTATCGCAGGTTTGGCGTTTTCATGGACGGCATGGCGTCGCGCACGCCTAACTTCCAAACGCCATGACGGCCCCGGCGTGGTCGAGGTGGACGAACGCCAGATCACCTATTTCGCCCCTCTCGGTGGCGGGGCCGTGTCGATTAATGATCTGGCGCGCGTGACCATTCTGACCAATGACCAAGGGCCGTTTGCCGAAGATATCCATTGGCTGCTGGAAGAAAACGGCGGACCCCGCCTGCTTATCCCGAATTCAGCCGAAGGGGCGGCCCAACTGTTTGATGCACTCGCACCATTGAAGGGCGTGGATTTCGAGGCCGCGATCCGCGCCATGGGGTCGACCACCCCTGACAGCTTTGTGATCTGGGCCAAAGAGCCGGTTCGCCTGCATTGACATCCCCCGCAAATCGCCTCACCCCTAGACGTCAAACCAGTTAGGCGGAGCCTCCGATATGTCCATTCCTCAATCCGGCGGCGGCCTGATCACCGACCATTCCCAACTTGCGCAACTGCTGGCCGACGGCTGCAAGCCCAAGGAAGACTGGCGCATCGGCACCGAGCACGAGAAATTCGGCTACTGCCAAGACACCCACAAACCGCTGCCCTACGAAGGCGACCGCTCCATCAATGCCGTTCTGTCCGGCCTGCGCGACCGCTTTGGCTGGGCACCGGTTGAGGAAGGCGGATACCTGATCGGGCTGACCAAGGACGGCGCGAACGTGTCGCTGGAACCCGGCGGCGCGTTGGAATTGTCCGGTGCCCCTTTGGAAACAGTTCACCAAACCTGTGACGAGGTGAACTCCCATCTGGCCGAGGTAAAATCCGTCTCCGACGAGATCGGCGTCAAGTTTATCGGTCTCGGGGCCGCGCCTGAATGGAGCCATGAGGAAATGCCCCTCATGCCCAAGGGCCGCTACAAGCTGATGAACAACTACATGGAAAAAGTCGGCACCATGGGCACCGCCATGATGCGCCGCACTTGCACCGTGCAAGTGAACCTCGATTTCGGGTCCGAGGCCGACATGGTCCAAAAGATGCGCGTCGCCTTGGCATTGCAGCCCGTGGCGACCGCCTTGTTCGCCAACTCGCCTTTCTTTGAAGGGAAGCTCAACGGCCACAAATCATGGCGCTCCCGCATCTGGCGCGCGCTGGATGACGACCGCACCGGCATGCTGCCCTTCGTCTTCGATGAAGGCATGGGGTTCGAGGCATGGGTGCAATGGGTGCTCGATGTGCCGATGTATTTCGTCTACCGCGACGGCAAATATATCGACGCGCTGGGCATGTCTTTCCGCGACTTCTTGAAAGGTGAATTACCTGCTTTGCCGGGTGAAAAGCCGTTGCTGTCAGACTGGGCCGATCACTTGACCACAGTATTCCCCGAAGCCCGCGTCAAGCAGTTCATCGAAATGCGCGGTGCGGATGGTGGTCCGTGGCGCAGGCTTTGCGCGTTGCCTGCGTTCTGGACGGGGCTTTGTTATGACCAAACCGCGCTCGACGCCGCGTGGGACGTCGCCAAAGGCTGGGACGCCGAGACCCGCGAGGCATGGCGCGTTGCGGCCTCCGTCGATGGTTTGGCCGCGGAAGTGAACGGTATGAAAATGATCGACCTCGCCCGCGAGGTGGTCGCGATCTCCGAAGCCGGCCTGAAAGCCCGCGCCAAACCCGGTGCTGGCGGTTTGGTCCCTGACGAGACGCATTTCCTTAACGCACTGAAGGAAAGCATCGAGACAGGGCAAACCCCTGCCGACGAATTGCTGGCCAAGTATCACGGCGACTGGAACGGCGACCTCAGCCGCATCTACGACGAGTACAGCTACTAGTCTTTGTCGCGGACCAGCGGCACGCGTGATCTGCCATAGGTCAGCCCCTCCGGCTTGACGCGGCCCAGCGGGTCGTCGCCATACCCGTTCGGCCCCTCGTCACCCGGCAAGACCGCAAGGATCAGCAGGGCAAGTTGGCCGAAAGGCACGAACCCCAGCAACATCAACCACGCGGTCAGCCCTTTGTCATGCAGCCGACGCGCCATCACGGCGAGGGATGCAGGAAACAGCCCCAGCAGGAAGACCACAGGCGGCCAAAGCACATCTTCGCCGGATTCCACCGAGAGAATGGTATAAATGGCGGTGACAATCAGGCCCCCGTAGAAGATCAGGAAAAACCACCAGAACTCCGACCTCGCGGCACGACCGCGCCACCGAAAGCTTTTCGTCAGGCAGGACCGGAGGGCTGCGAGCGGTCCCATCAGCTTTTCCTAAGCTGGATTTTTTTCTCGGTCCCGCTCAGAATTCGACGGATATTGCCCGCGTGACGCATCCAGATCAACGCGCCCAGCAGCGCGGCCAGCATCACATAGCTCGGCAGGCCCATGAAGTGCAGCCAAAGCGGCATCAGCGCCGCCGCCGCCAATGCAGCAAGCGACGAAATCCGGAAAACCAGGGCGAAGGCCAGCCATGTCAGGCAAGCCGCCAGCCCCGCGAAGAACGACAGCGCCAGCAGGGTGCCAAGGTATGTCGCGACGCCCTTGCCGCCGTTGAAATTCAGCCAGACAGGGAAGATGTGGCCGATGAACGCCGCCAGCCCCGCCAGTTGCGCCGCGTCTTCACCGACGAAGAACCGTGCCAGCAAAACCGCAATGCCGCCCTTGCCAGCATCGAGCAGCAACGTCGCCAAAGCGGCACTTTTCGAGCCGGTGCGCAGCACATTCGTCGCCCCGATATTGCCCGATCCGATTTGGCGCAAGTCGCCCAATCCCATGAGTTTGGCGATTACCAAGCCGAACGGGATGGAGCCAAGCAGGTAGGACGCGACGGCGACAAAGGTTAGCAGGTAAGGCGCGGTAACGATGTCAGGCACGGGCATACACCTCCGTGCCACCAACGAAGGTGCGCAGCACGCGGCCTTGCATCCGTTGCCCGTCAAACGGGGTGTTCTTGGATTTGGACCGGAGCGTTTCGCGGTCCATGACGAACGGTGCATCAGGGTCGAACAGCACCAGATCGGCGGGCGCACCTACGCTTAGGCGACCGCCTTCCAAACCCAACCGCTTGGCGGGGTTCAGTGACAAGGCGCGCCATAGGGTCGGCAAGTCGATAGCGCCCACATGCAGCAGGCGCATCGCGGCGGGTAGCAGGGTTTCGAGCGCTACGGCGCCTGACGCGGCTTCCTCGTAGGGCAGGCGTTTGCTTTCCTCGTCCTGCGGCGTGTGCATGGAGCAGATCACGTCGATCAACCCCGACGCCACGGCCTCCACCATCGCCACGCGGTCATCTTCGGAGCGCAGGGGTGGTTTGACCTTGAAGAAGGTGCGGTAATCGCCGACGTCCAGATCGTTCAGCGTCAGGTGGTGGATCGACACGCCAGCGGTCACGTCCAGACCTGCCGCCTTGGCGCGTTCCAGAACCGGCAGGGCCACGGCGGTGGATATCTGGTCGGCGTGGTAGCGCACGCCTGTCATCTCGACCAAGGCCAAGTCCCGCTCCAACCCCATGCGCTCCGCCATCGGGGACACCGCCGGTAAGGCGCGCAGCGAGGCGAACTTGCCCGACGTCACGGCGCTGCCTTTCGACAAGCCGGGGTCTTGCGGGTGGCCCATCACCAACGCGCCCAAGCCACGGGCATAGGTCATCGCGCGGCTGAGAACTTTGTTGTCGGTGACCACGTTGTCGCCATCGGAAAACGCCACCGCGCCTGCGTCCATCAGGAAACCCATCTCGACCATCTCGCGGCCTGCGCGGTCTTTGGTCAGCGACGCCATCGGCGCGATGCGGACGGGGGCCATCTCCGCGCCGCGACGTTTGGTGAATTCCAGCGTCTCGGGGGTGTCCACTGTGGGGATAGTGTCGGGGCGGGTGACCATGGTGGTGACCCCACCTGCTGCCGCCGCCAGCCCTGCCGTGCGGAAGCTTTCTTTATGCCGCTCGCCGGGTTCGCAAACCTTCACGCCGATATCGACGATGCCGGGGGCAAGGCACTTGCCGCCGCAATCCACACGGTTCCCCGCGGGGAACCTTTTGTCATTCAGATCAACATCTTGCGTTAGTATTTCGTTAATCCGCCCGTCCTTGACGAGCAGCGCGCCAAGAGTCTGGGTTCCAGCCTCGGGGTCAATTAATCGAGCATTGGTGAGAAGCAAATCAGCCATCAGAAACCCACGTAGTAAATGTAAAGGCAGGCAAAAGCCGAGACCATCGCCGCCAGCGCTATCAGCGACAGCCGTGCGCCAAAGCTGCGAGCAGGTTTCGCGTCGGCGGCAGGGCCTTCCAGCACGCCCTTGGCGGCGTCGCTTTCCAGCGGGGTGAACCTTGGTGCAGGCGATTTGCCTTCAGTTAAGGTGGCGATCAAATTTGCCTCGCCCGTACGGCGCAAGGTCACCGGCGTTTGGAATGCGCCGGTGCGGATGAGCGCGACGGTGCCTTCCAATGCGTCCAGACGCGCAGCCTCTTCGGAGGAGAGGGCAATTTCGTATCCGTCTAATAGGAGGCCGCTGAGCCCCATATCATCCACGGCGTCGGTCGGTACAATCTGTACGTCTTGCACTCCAAGAGTTTGAGAACCCAACACCTGCACCAACGGGTCAAGTGTGCCTGCATTATCGATCTTCATCGAAAGCTGATCGCTGAGCGCGAAGACGCGCAGTTTGCCGTGCTCGGTGGAGCTGATTGAAAGGTCCGACATGCCGTTAGCCTCCAAGCCAGATCATCAAAAAAGTGAAAGCGAAAGTGCCCAGAAGGACATAGGCGGCCACCTTTCCGGACATACGCGGGTCTTTGGGTTCGTTCATACCATTACCCCTTGTTCTTGCGCCGCCTCGCGGCGGGTGCGGACCAGCAGCTCCATTGCGGCCATGCGGACGGCGACGCCCATTTCGACCTGCTCCTGGATCACCGAGCGGTTGATGTCATCGGCCAGCACGCCGTCTATCTCCACGCCGCGGTTCATCGGGCCGGGATGCATAATGATGGCGTCGGATTTGGCGTAGGACAGTTTTTCGGGGTCCAAGCCGTAGCGGTGGTAATACTCGCGCTCGGACGGGATGAAGCCGCCATCCATGCGCTCTTTTTGGAGGCGCAGCATCATCACGACATCAACGTCTTTAAGGCCCTCGCGCATGTCCTCGAAGACCTCGACGCCGAATTCCTCCATTCCCGATGGCATCAGGGTCGGCGGGCCGATCAGGCGGACGCGGTTTTCCATTTTGCCCAGCAGCAGGATGTTGGAACGCGCCACGCGGCTATGGGCAATGTCGCCGCAAATGGCGATGGACAGGCGGTGCAGCCGCCCCTTGGCGCGGCGGATGGTCAGGGCGTCCAGCAGGGCCTGCGTGGGATGCTCGTGCCGCCCGTCGCCCGCGTTCAGCACGGCGCAGTTCACTTTTTGGGCCAACAAATCCACCGCACCGGAATGCGGGTGGCGTACGACCAGCAGGTCGGGGTGCATGGCGTTCAGCGTCAGGGCGGTGTCGATCAGAGTTTCACCCTTCTTCACCGAGGATGCCTGCATCGCCATGTTCATCACATCCGCGCCAAGGCGCTTGCCTGCGATTTCGAACGACGCCTGCGTGCGGGTGGAGTTCTCGAAGAACATATTGATCTGGGTCAGCCCCGCCAGCGTGTCGGAATGCTTCACGTCGCGGCGGTTGAGGTCGACATATTGGTCGGCCAGATCAAGCAGGGTGGTGATTTCATCGGGGGCAAGATGTTCAATCCCTAGCAGATGCTTCGCGCGGAATGTCATGGAGGCCCTCTCGTGATTTTATCGGGTTATAAGGGGGAGCGTTCAGTCGGGCAAGGCCGCCCTGCGACGGTTATGCCATTGTGGCGCCAGTGCGGCCAGACTAGGTTTACCCCCATGGAATCGGGACTGGACTTTCATACGGCCAAAGCGCTGTTGGAATGGCATGTGGACCTTGGCGCTGACGAGGCGATCGGGGACGTGCCGATCAACCGCTATGAGGTGCCCAAAGAAGCCCCGAAAGCCGCCAAGCCCGAACCTGTCACAGCCTCGCCCGTTGTGGCGCAGCAAGGCCCCGACGTGGTGGGCATCGCCCGCCAGCTGGCCCAAGGCGCGCAGGATCTGGACGGGTTGAAGGCGGCGATGGCGTCCTTCCCGCATTGCGACTTGAAAAACGGCGCGCGCAATCTGGTGTTCAGCGATGGGAATGCCGGTGCGCGGGTCATGGTGATCGGCGAGGCCCCCGGCCGCGAGGAGGATCAGCAAGGCAAGCCTTTCGTTGGACCGACTGGGCAGTTGCTGGACGCGATGTTCGCTGCCATTGATCATGGACGCGACCATGCCGAGAACCCGATTTACATCACCAATGTGCTGCCATGGCGCCCGCCGCAAAACCGCGACCCGAAGCCCGACGAGGTGGCGATGATGCTGCCGTTTCTGGAGCGTCACATCGCGCTCGCCAATCCGGATTTTCTGGTGCTGATGGGCAACCATTCCTGTCAGGCCCTGCTGGGCCGCAAGGGGATCACCAAAATGCGCGGGCATTGGGACGAGGTGTTTGGCAAACCGGCGCTGCCAATGCTTCACCCCGCATATTTGCTGCGGATGCCCCATGCCAAACGCGAGGCATGGACCGATTTGCTGAGCCTTCAGGCAAAGCTGCGCGGATGAGGACTCTATCGTTGAAGGATTTGAGATGAGCCGTATTGACGAAACGATGGACTTTGTGCCGGTCCGAATTGCGGTGATGACCGTTTCGGACACGCGCACGCCCGACGACGACAAATCCGGCACGACTTTGGTGGATCGTTTGGTCGGCGCGGGCCACAAGCTGGCGGACCGCATGATCTTGCGAGACGAGCGGGCCGAGATTGCCGCACAGCTTCGCACGTGGTGTGCGAACCCTGAAATTGACGTGATCCTGACGACGGGAGGCACGGGGCTGACGGGCCGTGATGTCACCGTTGAGGCGCATCGCGATGTGTATGAGAAAGAGATCGAGGCTTTTGGAACCGTGTTCACCATCGTCTCGATGAACAAAATCGGGACATCCGCCGTTCAAAGCCGCGCCACAGGCGGAGTCTCGAACGGGACATACCTGTTTGCGCTGCCCGGAAGCCCCGGCGCTTGCAAGGATGCGTGGGACGAAATTCTGTCGCTCCAACTGGATTATCGTCACCGTCCTTGCAACTTTGTGGAGATTTTCCCTCGATTGGACGAGCATAAGCGACGGAAATGACGAAACGACACGTTTAAGTCAGCGGAGTTGGACGCGCGCATGTTTGCGCTCTACATGTTATAAGTGATTTTTCGGAGTTCGATCGCGCATGCGTTTTTTTCGTCGTAGCCTTGTAGGCCTGTTTTTGATGGCGCTAACCGTGGGCCTGCTCGCGGTGGGCGGGAACATGGTGTATAGTTCCTTGCAAGAAGTTTGGGCGCGCGAAAGTACATCGCGACCTGCCCGCGAACGCGTGTTTTCGGTCAACGTGATGACATTGGAGCCGACAACTGTAACCCCGGTGTTGACCAGTTTTGGCGAAGTGCGATCCCGCCGAACGCTTGATTTACGTGCCCCAGTTGGTGGCACTGTGGTCGAGCTGTCGCCGGATTTCCAAGAAGGCGGCACCGTGCGCAGGGGCCAGCTATTGGCGCGTATTGATCCTGCCGACGCCCAAACTGCGGTTGACGTGTCCCGTACCGATCTGGTGGAGGCCGAAGCCGACCTGCGTGAGGCACGTAGTGCGCTGGCGCTGGCGCAAGATGATCTGACCGCAGCTCAAGAACAACTAGCGTTGCGCGAACGTGCGTTGCAGCGCCAACGCGACCTGAAAGCACGCGGCGTTGGCACCGAAGCCACCGTGGAGACGGCAGAGCTGGCGGAAGCCAGTGCCAAGCAAGCCGTGTTGTCACGCCGTCAGGCCATCCAACAGGCCGAGGCGCGGGTGAGCCAGACGCAGACATTGATTGAACGCCGCCGGATCAACCTCACCAATGCAGAGCGTCTTTTGGCGGACACCGAAGTATTTGCCGCCTTTGACGGACGCCTATCCGGGGTGACTGCAACCGAGGGGGGGCTGGTTGCCAACAACGAACAACTGGCGGAACTCATTGACCCCGATGCGCTGGAAGTGTCCTTCCGCGTCTCGACGGCGCAATACGCGCGGCTTTTGGATGAAGAAGGCAACCTGACGGTGGCTCCTGTGACCGTCACGCTTGACGTGCTTGGCACGGATCTGAATTTTGAAGGTCGCCTGACGCGTGAAAGTGCAGCGGTCAGTGAAGGCACGACGGGGCGGCTTTTGTTTGCTGTTCTATCAGATGCGCGAGGGCTACGCCCCGGTGATTTTGTGACCGTCGCGATTGAAGAGCCTGTGTTGGAACGCGTCGCGGTGGTGCCGTCTACAGCGGTGGATGCTGCGGGCACCGTTTTGGTTTTGGGTGAGGAGGATCGCCTTGAAAGTGGCGAGGTAATCGTTCTGCGTCGTCAAGGGGATGATGTGATTGTCCGCGCACGTGGCTTGCGCGGGCGGGAAATCGTCGCCGAGCGGTCTCAACTTCTGGGGGCGGGCATCAAAGTCAAGCCGTTGCGTGGGGGCCGCGCTATGCCGGAGGCGCCGGAAATGGTTGAACTGGACCAAGACCGCCGCGCCAAGCTGATTGCCTTTGTCGAAGCCAATTCGCGTATTCCCGCGGAAGTGAAAACCCGCATGCTGGCCAGACTGGCGGAGCCGCAGGTGCCTGCCGATATGGTCGAGCGGCTGGAAAGCCGCATGGGGAGCTAGTCCATGAAAGGGACAATTGCGTCCAAAACTGGCGGGTTTCTGTCTTACTTCACGCGCCACCGCACAGCGGCCAACCTGCTACTGGTGATGATGATTGCCATCGGCGCCGCAGCCGTACCGCGAATGAACACCCAGTTCTTCCCCGATGTGGTAATTGATAACGTGTCGGTCAGTGTCAAATGGGACGGTGCAGGTGCCGATGACGTTGACGGCGCGATTGTCCAATTGTTGGAACCCGCGCTTTTGGCGGTGGAGGGGGTCGAGAGCTCCAACTCGCAATCCCGCGAAGGTAGCGCGAATATCAGCCTTGAGTTCGAGCCGGACTGGGATATGTCCCGTGCCACCGATGATGTGCAGGTAGCGGTGGATAGCGTCACTAACCTGCCCGACGACGCCGAAGAGCCAAATGTGCGCCGCGGCGCATGGCGTGACAGGGTGACGGATGTAGTTATCTCCGGCCCTGTCTCGGTTGACCAGTTGGGTCGATTTGCAGATGAATTCGTAACCCGATTGTTTGCCGCGGGCGTGACCCGTGCCACCATCCGTGGCGTGGCCGCACCGGAGACGATTGTCGAGGTGTCCTCGCTTTCGTTGATCCGCAACGACGTCACCATGGCGGAAATTGCCGAAGCCATTCGCGGCGAAGCTTCCGCTGATCCTGCGGGTGATGTCGACGGCGCGAATGCCCGTGTTCGCACTGGCGTCGCCAAGCGCAGCGCTGACCAGATTTCAGGGATCGTTTTGCGGTCAAATGCGGATGGATCGAAACTGACCATTGGCGACGTAGCGACGATCCTTGTGGAAGGCACCGACCGTGAACGGGCCTATTTTGTGGGCGAAAATTCTGCCATGTCGGTGCGGATCGACCGGAGTAACCGCGGTGATGCCATCGCCATTCAAGCCAAGGTTCAGGATGTCGCGAACGAGCTTGAACTCACGCTACCCGAAGGCACCAAGGTGGAGTTGATCCGCA
Organism: Litoreibacter meonggei; assembly: GCF_003663885.1. Taxonomy (GTDB): domain Bacteria; phylum Pseudomonadota; class Alphaproteobacteria; order Rhodobacterales; family Rhodobacteraceae; genus Litoreibacter; species Litoreibacter meonggei. The sequence goes on along the minus strand of NZ_RCCE01000003.1, from coordinate 255,235 downwards.
CGCGGTCCGAGGCAATTTCCGGACGCTTGAACATCCTGCTCGACAACGGGTTGGTAGGGCTCGGGCTAGTGGTTCTGCTGCTGTTCCTGTTTTTGAATGCGCGCACGGCCTTTTGGGTGGCAGCAGGGATTCCCGTGGCCATGCTCGGGGCCATCGCGCTGATGTATGCGGCGGGGATCACCATTAATATGGTGTCTCTGTTTGCTTTGATTATCACGCTGGGGATCGTGGTCGACGACGCCATTGTGGTGGGCGAGCACGCGGATTTTCGTGCCACTAGGTTGGGTGAAGATCCGGCCACCGCCGCTGAAAACGCAGCGCGGCGCATGGCGCAGCCGGTGTTTGCAGCAACCCTGACCACGGTGATTGCGTTTTTCGGGCTGGTTGCCGTGGGTGGCCGGTTTGGCGATTTGATCGCGGATATTCCGTTCACGGTGATCGTGGTGCTTATCGCCTCGCTGGTCGAGTGCTTCCTGATCCTGCCACACCACATGTCCCATGCCTTGGCGGCGCAGGCCAAGGATAGGTGGTATGACTGGCCGTCGCGCACCGTGACCCGCGGGTTTGACTGGGCCCGCGAGAAGCTTTTCCGACCCTTCATCGCCGGTGTGATCTGGGCGCGCTATCCGGTGATGGCGGGCGCGATTTTGCTGCTGATGTCGCAAGCTGCGCTGTTCATCAAAGGCGATGTCACATGGCGGTTCTTTAACGCGCCGGAGCGGGGCTCCATTTCAGGGAACTTCTCGATGCTGCCGGGGGCCACCCGTGACGATACCAAAGAAATGATGCGCGAGATGCAGCGCGCCACGGCTGAGTTGGCCGCAAAATACGAGGCCGAGCACGGGCGCAACCCTATCGACTATGTGCTGGCCGAGGTCGGTGGCACCACAGGGCGAGGGCTGGCTGGCCAAGAGACCAAGGACAAAGATCAGCTTGGATCCATCGCGATTGAGTTAATTGACGCGGATTTGCGACCTTATTCGAGCTTCCAGTTCGTGGGCGATTTGCAAGACGCTGTGCGCCGTCACCCGATGTTGGAAACGGTTAGCTTTCGTGGCTGGCGCTCCGGCCCGGGCGGTGATGCGCTTGATGTGCAGCTTTACGGCGCGGATGCCGAGACACTGAAACTCGCGGCAGAGGGGCTGAAGGCCGCGCTTGCGAAGTTCTCGGAAGTGTCGGCGCTGGAGGACAACCTTGCCTATGACAAAGAAGAGTTGATCCTTGATTTGACGGCGCAGGGGCAGGCTTTGGGCTTCACCATCGACGGATTGGGCCGCGTGCTACGCAACCGGCTGAATGGTATCGAGGCGGCGACTTATCCCGATGGCCCACGATCTGCCGCGATCCGTGTCGAGTTGCCCAAGGGCGAGCTGACGGCCGACTTTCTGGAGCGCACCTTCTTGCGGGCGCAATCGGGGGAATACGTCCCGCTGAGCGACATCGTGGCGGTGGTGCGGCAATCAGGTTTCTCAACCGTGCGGCGGGAAAACGGGGTTAGGCTGGTCTCGGTGACGGGTGATATTTCCGAGGATGATCCCGTGCGCGCCGAAGAGATCATGGCAAGCCTCGAGGCTGAAATTTTGCCGATGATCGAGCAGGACTTTGGCGTGGCGACTAACATGTCCGGCCTCGCGGAGCAGGAGGCGGACTTCCTGACGGATGCAAGCCTTGGGTTCCTGTTTTGCCTGATCGGCATATATCTGGCGCTAGCTTGGGTGTTCTCCAGTTGGACGCGCCCGATTGTGATCATGCTTATTATTCCGTTCGGGCTGGTCGGTACCATTTACGGCCACAACGCATGGGACGTCCCGCTGTCGATGTTCACGGTAGTCGGGCTTATCGGCATGACGGGAATTATCATCAACGACTCGATTGTGCTGGTCTCGACCGTGGACGAATACGCGCAAGAGCGGGGGCTGATACCAGCAATTATTGACGGGACTGCCGACCGCTTGCGCCCCGTGTTGCTCACCACGTTGACTACGGTTCTGGGCTTGGCGCCGCTCTTGTTTGAGACATCGTCGCAGGCGCAATTCCTCAAACCTACTGTTATCACGCTGTGCTATGGGCTTGGTTTCGGGCTGGTGCTTGTATTGCTGGTCGTGCCGTCCTTGATGGCAATGCAGGCTGATGTGTCGCGTCAGTTTAAGGCGTTGCGACGGGCGGTGACGGCAACAGGCGGTTTGCGTTGGGTTACGCTTGGGTTAAGCGCTGCGATTGTCGCTTTGTTCACCGCGACACTTGGAAGCGCGATCTTCGGCGGAAGTCTTCCTGGGCCGCTTGGAGTCCTCGCGATTGCAGGTTCAACCGTGTCGTCTGCTTTGCTGCTGTTTCTAGGGGGAACCGCAATATTGCTTGTAGCGGGCTGGCTGATCGCGGCAGTGGCCCATGGAGTTGCGCACAGCAAGCAAGCTTAGTGGCAGCCTTGGATATCAACCGCACTTTGGGTGGTGATAACCGTAATGCGCATATGTTCCAAATCCAGCCGAAACGGCGCGCCGCTGCGGTTGGCCATCTCTGCCGTCGCGCGCAGCGTGTCACCGATACGGGACAAATGCGGCTCGCCGATCCACAGATCGGGATTTATCGCCTCGATGACCATTGCCTCCCCCTGACCTACTAGTGGCGGCATGTCGATTTCAACATCAACCCGGGCGCGGCCACCGCGGTAATCTACACGGCACTCCACACGGCGCACCTGCGCTTGCTTGGAGCTCATCGGGTGATTGTTCAATGCAGCGGCAATTTCCACGACAGGTGTCGTTTGATCAGGCGGCAACAACATATGAAGGTCTAGGCTTACGGGCAGGCATATTTCTTCGCAAACCCCGAACTTCAAATGGCCGTCAATAACTATTGGGCCTTCGGAGGCTTGTTGGAGTGCCAAAGGCAAAACGAATTCGCCGCGATATCCGACGGAACGTAACCCGTTTTGGCGAAACACCTCGGGCGTGGGCCATTGAATGCCAGCGCCGCGTAAATTCGACGAACCCGACCAATCAAGCTGTGTCGGTAGTCCGCCATCGCCGGGCGCGCGCCAATAGGTCTTCCACCCCGGGGCCAAGGCAAACCTTAGCGCGGCGAAGTGGGTCCCGTTGTCGTCGCGCCAACCGGGGAGCATTGTGACCTTTACTACATCGGATGCGTCGTTTTGCAGTACCTGCGCTTCAGCGGGGCTGAGCAGGGACAAGCTGGCGGCAAACGCTGCAGCAAATAGGGCGAAACGGGGTCGGGTCATCCCAACTTCGATAGCGGCTCTTCGTATGACAATAAACTCACGTTTGAGCGAGACGCTGACACAAGATGCAGCCTGCGTCCTCAAGATCGCTTGAATGAGTTGATCCAAAACGCCACCTTGGCGGAATGAGTTTTGATTCTACCAAGCTGGCAGGAAAGCTGCTGATAGCCATGCCCGATATGGGCGACCCTCGATTTGAGCGGTCGGTGATCTTCATATGCTCCCATTCCGACGAGCGCGCGATGGGGCTGATTGTGAACAAACCCGCCCGCGATTTGAAGTTCAACGACCTGCTCAAACAGTTAGATATTCCCGAGGCCCCGAGATCACGCGAAATCAGGGTGCATGTCGGAGGGCCCGTTGACTATGGCCGCGGCTTTGTTTTGCACTCACCTGACTATCACAGCGACGACAGCACCATGACCGTCGAGGGTGGCTACGGTTTGACCGCTACGCTGGATATACTGGAGGATATTTCCGTCGGCGATGGGCCGGAACGCTGCCTGCTGGCAATGGGCTACGCGGGCTGGGGGCCGGGGCAGCTGGAAGATGAAATTCAGCGCAACGGTTGGCTGATTTGCGATGCCGATAGTGACTTGGTTTTCATGGGCGCGAATGATGACAAGTGGACTGGGGCGCTTGATTTGATGGGGATAAATCCGCTGATGCTGTCGCCGGGTGGCGGTTCAGCCTAAGCGCGGCGCTGCGGCCCGTGTCAGACGGTCATTGATCGCAAGGCCAAGGCCTATCATCGGGATGGGAGCGATGTTGATCGTGTTTCCGTCAGAGACCAGCTCGTCCATCTGTCGCAGCATTGCAAACAGATTGGCTGCCGCTTCGTGTAGATCGCCGGAGGGGGACAGGTTTAGAGTCCCGTCAATCGGCCCAAAACCCAGCATCAACGCACCTTCTAGCTGATTTAATCGCACACGCGCGCTGGGAGCGTAATGCGACGTCAACTGGCCCGGTGCGCTGGGCATGTCGGGGTTAAGGTCTTGCTCCAACGGGCGACCTAGCGCGGCCTCAAGCGCCTCGACGGGCAGGCCGCCCGGGCGGAGCAGGCGAACGGGGGCGGTTGCCACGATCGTACTCTCCACACCCACTTCGCAAGGACCGTCATCCAACACCGCATCAATGCGCCCCGATAGCCCCGCAAGCACATGCGCGGCGGTGGTGGGGCTGATCTGGCCGGATGGATTGGCTGAGGGGGCGGCGACGGGGCAATCAGCCAGCGCCAAAAGATCGCCCGCCAGAGGCTGCGCGGGCATGCGAATGGCCACTGTATCAAGGCCAGCGGTTACCAGCGATGATAGGCCGTGACCATCTTTCAATGGCAACACCAAGGATAGTGGGCCGGGCCAGAACGCGTGTGCCAAGGCGCGGGCGTCGTGGTCGAAATGGGCCAACGCTTCTGCCTGCTCCATGGTGGCGACATGCACGATCAGGGGGTTGAAACTGGGGCGCCCCTTGGCTGCATAAATGGCAGCAACCGCACCGCCGTTGCGGGCATCGGCACCGAGGCCATAGACTGTCTCTGTCGGGAAGGCGACAAGCTGACCAGCCTGCAACATCTTGGCAGCCTTAGCCAATTCGGCGGGGCCAAGTAAAAGCGTGTCGAGGCTGGCCATAGCAAGGAACCTGTTTTTGACGTTGCGTTTCGCTTGATGCATTGGCGTCAGAGCGGCACAGTAAGCGATATATTGATGGACCCCTTTATCTGATCGCGTGGCCCCTTGCAAAGCCGTGTGACATCTATTCGAGGACTACTATGCCTTATCGTGCCCCCGCCGCTGATTACCAGTTCCTACTTGATCATATCGTGGGGTTCGACGAAGTCGCTGCAACCGAACGCTTTGCGGAAGCGACACCGGACATGGTTTCGGCAATTCTTGATGAAGCGGCCAAAATGTCGAACGAGGTCCTTGCGCCGTTGAACCGAAATGGCGACCTGCACCCCGCGAAGCTGGAAAACGGTGTCGTGCGGACATCGCCGGGATTTGCGGACGGGTACAAGGCGATCGCGGAAGGCGGTTGGATCGGCATGGCCGCCAGCCCCGAATACGGCGGCATGGGGCTGCCATTCTCCATTCAGAATGCGGTAAATGAGATGATGGGCGGCAGCTGCCTTGCGTTGCAGCTGAACCCGCTGATGAGCCAAGGCCAGATCGAGGCGCTTGAGCATCATGCGTCCGACGCGATCAAGGACCTTTACCTGCCCAAGCTGATCTCGGGCGAATGGTGCGGCACGATGAACCTGACAGAGCCGCAGGCGGGCTCTGACGTGGGCGCGTTGAAGTCGAAGGCCGAGGATAATGGCGATGGCACCTACGCGATCTCCGGTCAGAAAATCTACATCAGCTGGGCCGATAACGATTTCAGCGAGAACGTGTGCCATCTGGTGCTGGCCCGTTTGCCTGACGGCGTGCCGGGTACGAAGGGCATTTCGCTGTTCATGGTCCCCAAACTGATCCCCGACGAGAACGGCAAGCCCGGCGTGGCGAATTCCCTGAAAGTGGTGTCGCTGGAACACAAGATGGGCCTGCACGGCTCGCCCACCGCGGTGATGCAATATGACGGCGCGACGGGCTGGCTGGTGGGCAAGCCCCATGGCGGCATGGCGGCGATGTTCACCATGATGAACAACGCCCGCGTGGGCGTCGGCGGGCAGGGTATCGCGGTGGCTGAGGCTGCGTATCAACACGCGCTGGCCTATGCGCAGGAGCGCAAGCAGGGCAAAGCGGCAGAGGGCGAGACGATCTTGGGCCATGCCGACGTGCGCCGGATGCTGGCGCAGATGAAGGCGGATGTTTTTGTGGCCCGTGCGATTGCAGCGGCCTGTGCGGCGGCGATTGATATGCAAACGGCCACGGGCGCCCCTGAATGGACCGCTCGCGCCGCCTTGCTAACACCGATCGCCAAGGCGTTCGGCACGGACACCGGTATCGAGGTCGCGCAGCAAGGCATTCAAGTCCATGGCGGCATGGGTTTCATCGAGGAAACCGGTGCCGCGCAGTACCTGCGCGACGTGCGGGTGACGGCGATTTACGAGGGCACAAATGGCATTCAGGCGATGGACCTTGTGGCCCGCAAGATGATGGATGGCGGTGAGGCGGCTTATGCCCTGATCGACGAGATCGAGGCTTATGCAGAAAGCTGCAAAGCAACGATGCCGGAGTTGGCTGGCCCTGTCTTCACCGCAGCTGAAACCTTGCGCGAAACCACGGAATGGTTGGTCGAGCAGGAGATGAATGACCGTTTTGCAGGCGCTGTTTCCTATCTGCGGATGTTCGCGCGTGTTCTGGGGGGGTACTACCACCTCTGTGCTGCGAATGCCGCGGGCTTGGACAGTGCGCGCGGGCGTTTGGCGACAATCTACATTCAGCGTCTTTTGCCGGAGCATGGAAGTCTGGCTGATCAAGCACGCCAAGGGGCAGATGACTTATATGCCTTGAGCGAAGAGGATTTGGTGGCTTGAGCGAAGCGCTCCGCTACCCGTTCCCCGATATCCCCGCAGAGGGCGAAGCGCTAGAGGTCGCGGAAGGCATCCTTTGGATGCGCCTGCCGCTGCCGATGAAGCTGGACCACGTCAATATCTACGCGCTGGATGACGGGGATGGGTGGACGATTGTTGATACGGGGTTCCATTCCAAACGTGGCGTCGCGATCTGGGAAAAGCTGCTTGCCGGGCCTCTGGCGGGCAAGCCGGTTCGCCGCGTGATCGTGACCCATCACCATCCCGACCACATCGGCATGGCGGGATGGTTCCAGTCCGAACATGGCGCGGAACTGGTGACAACGCGCACCGCGTGGCTCATGGCGCGGATGCTGGTGCTGGACGAGCAGGATCGCCCCACGGCGGAGTCTCTACAGTTCTGGAAACGCGCCGGGATGGAGCCCGAGATTTTTGCGCAACGGGCAGCTGAGCGACCGTTCAATTTTGCCGATTGCGTTGCGCCAATGCCGCTTGGGTATCGTCGTATCCGTGAAGGCGACACGTTGACTGCAGGCGGTCGGGACTGGACAGTGCGTATGGGCAATGGCCATGCACCGGAACACGCGACCTTGTGGGCGGATGGCGTCGTATTGGGCGGCGACCAGTTGCTACCGTCGATCAGCCCGAACTTGGGCGTTTACCCGACCGAGCCGGAGGCTGACCCCGTTTCAGACTGGCTGGAGGCGTGCGAGCGGTTGGGGGCGTATGCGACGCCGGAGCAGCTGGTTTTACCGGGACACAAACTGCCGTTTACAGGCTTGCCGCTGCGGATGCGGCAATTGATCGACAACCATCACGGCGCGTTGGAGCGGCTATTGCAGCACCTCGACACACCCAAAACCGCACATGAGTGTTTCCTGCCGCTGTTCAAGCGTGAAATCCGTGGCGGTGAGTACGGGCTGGCCTTGGTAGAAAGCGTGGCGCATTGTGCTCACTTATATTTGGCTGGACAAGCGACCCGGTCTTTGCGCGAAGATGGGGCATATGTTTACCAGCGCAAAGGGGCCTGACCTATGGACGACAAAATCGAGACCACTGCCGAGCTGGTTGAGGCCGCTGCTTTGCGCCGCGCGGGAGTCGTACATGTTCGTGAGTGCAGCCCGACACCCGAAGAAGAACCGCTTCCGGAGTCGATGTCCAAGACGCCAATTGAACAAAAATCCCCTGCCGAATGGGCTTATGAACGCCTGATCCTGTATATCAAGAATTTTGAAGAAAAGCTGGATAACGACCACGAGATCGCCATGGGCTTTGTTGGCGGGGATACTGGCGTGATGCGGATTGAAGGGATCGGCTTCTATGCGCCGGATATTATCACCTTTTACGGCTCCGACCCCGGTGGTGCGCGGACCCAGCAAATCCAACATGTTGGTCAGCTAAATGTGCAATTGCGGACGTTGCCCAAGCATGTGGATCAGCCTGAGCCCAATCGTATCGGCTTCCGGCTGGCAGAGGATTTGGAAAAAGCTTGAACCCGCGTCCCCCTGACGCGTGACAGCGCCGACAGAATCCGCTAATTCACCTGAAACGCCAACAATGGAGAGACCCAATGGCTGAGCACAAACATGGCTCGATGGATACCGAAGACCACGAGAAGACTTTTCAAGGCTTCGTTAAATTCACCACCTATGCAGTTATTGGCATCCTGATCTTTCTGGTGCTTCTGGCGATGGTGAACGGATAAACCGCGCCACCCATGAAACGGTTGTTTTTGTCATTCTGGCTGGTCGCCGTATTGGCGGCCTGTGGTGCCGAACCTGTCTGGGCACCGGACGAGGATATTCGTGCCAAAGCATATCGACATAATGGCCCCGCATCTCTGACGCTGATCACCGTGATCAACAACCGTTCCGGGGCGGGCGGGCATACTGGCCTGCTTATCAACGGCTCACAACGGGTGGTCTGGGACCCCGCTGGAACATGGTGGAGTCCCAACGCCCCAGAGCGAAATGATCTTCACTACGGTATGACGGATCGCATGGTCGATGTGTATGTGGATTACCACACCCGCGAGACCTACCATACGATTTTGCAGGAAATTCGGGTCTCTCCCGAAGTGGCTGAGCTGGCACTCAAGGAAGCCGCCGGTTACGGCGCGGTGTCCAAAGCGTCTTGTTCGCAGTCGACGAGTGCTATTCTCAACCGGTTACCGGGCTTCGAGAGCATCAAAGTGACCTTCTTTCCGGTCAAGACTATGGAAGCTTTCGCGAAGTTCCCTGGCGTTAAAACCCGCAAGGTTTACGACGACGATCCTGACGATAACTCTGCAAAGCTTCCCGGCGGGGCGTAGTTCTCGGTGATTTCACGCTACTTTTCACACTTTTTGCACGCGCATTTTGGTTAACCTTGCGTCAATATAAGTCTTGTAGGCGATAGTGTTTAAGTTCTGGGGAAGCGTAGCGAGTTTGATTACCCATTTAGTAGTTTACCCATGTTCAGCAGAGCGGGCGGCGTGTGTTTGCTGCAAGATCTGCTGATACCCCTCATGTAGGTGGTTCTCGTCGGTGCCAAAAAACAAAAAAACCCCCGTAGCCTAGGCTGCGGGGGTGATTTATTTCGTGCTCAAAAACCGGACTTAACCGCCGTTTTCGCGCTGGAGCTTTTTGCGAGCCAGCTTGCGGGAACGGCGAATTGCTTCGGCTTTCTCGCGTGCTTTCTTCTCAGACGGCTTTTCGTAATGTTGCTTGAGCTTCATTTCCCGAAAAACGCCCTCACGCTGAAGTTTCTTCTTCAGTGCGCGGAGAGCCTGATCGACGTTGTTGTCGCGAACGCTTACCTGCATGTGGTGTCACCACCTTCCTAGGTTAAATTTGCAAGATTGCAGGAAGTGGCGATATAGCAAAGCCGCACTAACTTGTCTACCAAGGATGCAAGCCCCCGAAAGGAGCCCGCTATGGACGACGCAAAGACCCGAATCCTAGATGCAAGCCTGCCACATGTGACCTTTGACGGATGGTCTAAAGAGACGTTTGATGCCGCGGTAGAAGACACCGGTATTGAAGTGGGGCTGGCCAAATCCCTATTCCCGCGTGGGCCGCTTGATCTGGCGATTGCCTTTCACAAGCGTGGCGACGCGCAGATGGTGGCGCGGCTTAAATCCGAAAACCTGCTGGCGATGCGCTTTCGCGACCGAATCGCAGCAGGCGTGCGCTACCGCTTGGAAGCAGCTGCCGTAGACAAGGAAGCGGTGCGCCGCGGATCGTCCTTCTTTGCGGTGCCGACAAACGCGGCAGAAGGGGCGAAGCTGGTATGGGGCACCGCAGATGCGATCTGGAGTGCCTTGGGCGACCAATCCAAAGATCACAACTGGTACACCAAGCGGGCGACCTTGTCGGCGGTATACGGCGCCACAGTTTTGTTCTGGCTGGGTGACGATAGCGAGGATCATGCGGCAACGTGGGAGTTCCTCGACCGGCGTATCGACAATGTCATGCAGTTCGAAAAGGTCAAAGCGCAGGTGAATGCAAACCCTGTGGCCTCCAAGCTGATGGCGGGGCCGAATTGGTTGCTGTCACAACTCAAAGCGCCGGGATCGGGGTTCGACTCTGATCTTCCGGGCCACACTAACTCTAAGTAAGGACCTCTCATGGCGCTACCAGAGACTATGCGGGTGGTGGAGATCACCAAACCCGGCTCAGCAGACGTGTTGCAGTCCGCAACGATGCCGCTTCCCAGCCCACGTCACGGCGAGGTGCTGATCAAGCTGGCCTACGCGGGTGTGAACCGCCCTGACGCGCTGCAGCGCGCTGGCATGTATGACCCGCCGGAAGGCGCATCGCCGTTACCGGGTCTAGAAGGCGCTGGTACGATCGCCGCGATTGGTAGCGGTGTCTTTGGTGTGAGCGTGGGTGACGAGGTTTGCGCGTTGCTTCCCGGCGGTGGCTACGCCGAATACGTTCGCACGCCAGCGGCACATTGCCTGAGTGTCCCAAGCGGGTTGAGTATGGCGCAAGCCGCGGCGCTGCCGGAGACATTCTTTACGGTTTACTCAAACGTCGTCATGCGCGGTGGCCTAAAGGCAGGCGAGCGCTTCTTGGCGCATGGCGGCTCCTCTGGCATTGGAACGACGGCGATACAGTTGGCCAACACTATGGGCGCGCGGGTTTTCACAACTGCTGGCTCTGACGAGAAATGTGCGGCCTGTGTGAAGCTGGGGGCAGAGCGGGCGATTAACTATCGCGATGTCGACTTTGTGGATGTCTTAAAGGCCGAGGGCGGTGCCGACCTGATCCTTGATATGGTCGGCGGGGATTATTTGCCTCGTAACGTGCGGGCGCTGGCCAATGACGGGCGGTTGGTGCAAATCGCGTTTCTGCAAGGCCCCAAGGTCGAGTTGAATTTCGCCCAAGTGATGATGCGCCGTCTTACGATAACAGGCTCGACCCTGCGCCCGCAAAGCGACCTCGCAAAAGCGCGGATAGCGGAAGAGTTGAAGCGCAATGTTTGGCCAATGATTGAAGCGGGCCGAATTGCACCAGTTATGGACAGTGAATTCGCGTTGGAAGACGCTGCGAAGGCGCATGCGCATATGGAAAGCTCGGCGCATATTGGAAAGATTGTATTGAAGGTTTGAAAAATAAGCCGGGTCGGGGGCGACCCGGCTTGTACCACTTAACCCCTTTGATAGCCGTACAGGCTATAAAACTCGTGACAATTGCCAGATGTTGCGTATCGGATTTACACTAAACTCAAGCGCATTTCCGCCAAATCAGGCTTTTTAAAAAACACATATTTCCTTCCCCCCGGAAGTACCGCACAGGTAAGGAATAACATACCCGGCTTGGAGATTCTAAGGGGAAATTTTGCTCTGAAGCGGTGGTTTTGACCAATTCATTGCACGAAGTGCCTTATTTTATATATTTTTCAAGGAATTGGGCGGATGAATTATTTTTCACCGGCCAATCGTTTTTCACGTTTGCCTTGCAACAGCGATAACCAATCTGGTGGGTTTGCTCCTACTGTTTAACGAATTGGCGCAAATGCAGCATTTCTAAGTGTGCAATCGCGCAGCGAATCCTTGCCACATTGGCGTGGAGACAAAGATTTCGTTAAACAAATCCGCACTTCTTGGATTCGGTCTTTTTTACATGTGATTGTAATCATCTCCGGCGACAGCGTTGGGTTGGCTTCAAGAAAAGCCTCCTCCACAACCTTTGCAGGTAGCGTGACGGGTTTGGTTAGCTTTCTGAACACCGGAGGGCGTACGATCCCACTATAGGCTTTGCGCGACAACTCGAAATAATCCGAAGCTGACAGTCCCGTGCAACGCCCGTGTTTTTTCCATTGGTGCCACGCTAGGCCTCCTGATCCCATAATGTCGGTCATGGCTTTGGTTTGCCCGCGGGATGGATCACGCTCCGCGGTGCGGCAATAAGATGGCCAGCCGCGCTCGTTCTGAGGCCAAAGCCCGTGCAGCGTCCAGCCATAGTCGTGCCGGTTGTCGCATTGATCCGCCCCGCGCGCGTCACCTTCCAGTGCGCACCAATTTGGTGACCAACTTAGGGATAGCACGAAGTAGTCAAACTTACCGGCACGCTCTCCTTCGGCCCATAGAGGTGACCCCCAGATAAGCAGGCCAAGTAACATCATGCGCATTTTCTCTTCCCCTACGATCAATCCGCCCCTATATACGCCTCAAGTTCCCCAACATCACGAACTTGTTCCAATCGGGACAGCCCCTAAGCCGGGTGACGGGGAAGATGTGTCCGCAGATGCGGCAATTAGGAGAAAGCAAAATGGCACTACCCATCATGGCGAAAGCCACCGCCGTCTGGCTCGTAGACAACACCACACTGACCTTCATGCAGATCGCCGATTTTTGCGGCCTGCACGAGCTGGAAGTCCAAGGCATCGCCGATGGCGATGTGGCGCAAGGCGTGAAAGGGTTTGACCCGATTGCCAACAATCAACTGACGCAAGACGAGATTGATGCAGCAGAAGCTGACAAGAAGTACCGTCTGAAGCTGAAGTATAACGCCGCTGCCGAGGGTGAAGAAGTCCGTCGTGGCCCACGCTATACCCCACTGTCCAAGCGTCAGGACCGCCCCGCGTCGATCCTGTGGCTGGTAAAATTTCACCCGGAGCTGTCGGATGGGCAAGTGTCCAAGCTGGTCGGCACGACCAAGCCAACGATCAACGCGATCCGCGAACGTACACACTGGAACATTTCGAACATCCAGCCGATTGACCCGGTTGCCTTGGGCCTGTGTAAGCAGTCAGAGTTGGACGCCGCTGTGCAAAAGGCCAACGCCAAACGTCTGAAAGAGGGCACCGCCCTGACCGACGAAGAGCGCCGCAAACTGGTGTCGACCGAACAGTCGCTGGGTCTTGCGCCAGAGCCAGAGCTTCCCACGGCTATTTCGGGTCTCGAAACCTTCACGCTGTCCGGCAATGACGAGGCTGACGAGGAAGAGGATGACAATCTGTTGGTTGATGCCGACACCCTGTTCAACCTGCCAGATGCGCCAAGCGCCGATGACGACGACGATTGATTTAATTCAGCCGCGTTAATGAATGCGCCGCTGCCCGATGGGCGGCGGCGTTTTTCGTGGGGCTAGGCAACGGGCGTCTTTTGTCATCTTACCGGACGTACAGCCGAAGAAGCGGCCAAATCGGGCGCAAAACCCTGACGGTGTCAGAAATCTGTTGTGAGACTCAGGCAATCCGTTGCTCAATCAGAGAAACACACAAGGGGAGACTGATATGACCAAGCTCACACTCGACCGCCGCCATTTCCTGATGGGCACTGCCGCCCTGATCGCAGTGCACCCGTTTTCGGCCCGCGCGGCTGCCAATCAGGCGCACCTGCGGATCATGGAGACGACCGACCTGCACGTGCATGTCTTCCCCTATGACTACTACGCCGACAAGCCGCGCGACACGGTCGGGCTGGCGCGCACGGCCTCGATCATTGGCGATATTCGCGCCGAGGCGACCAACTCCATGCTGATCGACAATGGCGACTTCCTGCAAGGCAACCCGATGGGCGACTACATTGCTTACGAGCGCGGCATGAAGGAGGGGGACATGCACCCTGTAATTCAAGCGATGAATGCAGTTGGCTTCGATGCCTCGACGCTAGGCAATCACGAGTTCAACTACGGGCTGGAGTTTCTGACCAAGGCGCTGGCGGGGGCCGACTTCCCCGTGGTGTCGGCGAACATCGTCAAGGAAATGGGTGCGGAGCCGACGAAGGACAAAACCCTGTTGCCGCCATTCGTCATTCTGGACCGGACAGTGACCGACGGGGAGGGCAACAGCCATCCGATCAAGGTGGGTCTCATCGGCTTCGTACCGCCGCAGGTGATGAACTGGGACCGCAAGCATCTGGAAGGCAACGTGCAGGCGCGTGACATTGTGGACACCGCCAAGGCCTATGTGCCTGTGATGAAGGAACAGGGCGCGGATATTATTATCGCGCTGAGCCACTCTGGCATCGGGGCGGCGGATCACACGGACGGGATGGAGAACGCATCCGTGCCGCTGGCGATGGTGGACGGGATTGATGCGATTTTGACGGGTCACAGCCACTTGGTGTTCCCGGGGCCGAAGTTTGCAGAGTTCGCAGGCGTGGATGCCGAGAAAGGCACTATACACGGCAAACCCGCCGCGATGGGCGGGTTTTGGGGGTCGCACCTTGGGGTGATTGACCTGATGCTGGAACGGTCTGGCAACGAGTGGAAGATCGTCTCGCATATGTCGGAGGCGCGGCCGATTTCGAAGCGCAACGAAGACCGCTCCACCACCGCATTGGTGGAAAGTGACGAGGCTGTTCTGGCGTCAGTGGCCAAGGAACACGAGGAAACGCTGGCCTATGTGCGCCGTGCGGTGGGCAAGACCGACGCCGCACTGCACAGCTATTTTGCGCTGGTGGCGGATGACCCGTCTGTGCAGATCGTGTCCAACGCGCAGGTCTGGTACATTGAAGACCAGCTGAAAGGCACCGAACACGAGGGCTTACCGATCTTGTCAGCCGCGGCGCCCTTCAAGGCCGGTGGCCGCGGCGGGCCGGAATACTTCACCGACGTGCCCGTGGGCGCGGTGGCGATCAAGAACGTGGCCGACCTGTACCTCTACCCCAACACGGTGCGCGCGGTGCGTGTGACGGGGGCGCAGGTGAAGGACTGGCTGGAACGCTCTGCTGGCATGTTCAATCAGGTGGAGCCGGGACAGCCGGATCAGGTGCTGCTGAACCCCGAATTTCCAAGCTACAATTTCGACGTGATCGACGGGGTGGAATACCAGATCGATCTGTCCCAGCCGTCCAAGTTCACCTCCAAGGGAGAGCCGCAGAACCCGGACGCCAACCGCATTGTGAACCTGACATTTGAAGGTAAGCCGATTGATCCTGCACAGGAGTTCATCATCGCGACGAACAACTACCGCGCATCCGGTGGGGGCAGCTTCCCCGGCACGGGCGATACCATCGTGTTCGAGGGGCCTGACACCAATCGCGACGTGATTGTGCGCTACATCGTGGAGAAGGGCACCGTCAGCCCGCGTGCCGACGCCAACTGGACGTTTGCCCCGATGGAGGGGACGTCGGTGCTGTTTGACACTGGACCAGCCGCCAACAAGTACATTGGAGACGTGACGAGCGTGAAAATCGAAGCGGCAGGTGACGGCCCAGATGGCTTCGCCCGGTTCCGCATCGCGTTGTAGGCGCGCGAAGTGGCTGACGAGAGGCGGGAGTGTTCTGGGCCATGATACGCGGTTTCCTGCTCTTGTTGGCATTGTTGCCGCCTTGGCCTGCATTCGCAGACGAGCCGTGTCCTGATCTTTGGTGGTCGCGCAACCACTTGTTCAACCAAGCGGGTTACTGCTTTTCCTCGGTTTTGGGGCAAGCCGTCTTCGACAATAGCGACTGCACAGCCAAGGCGGTTCCCAGTTTGCCAGCGGGGGCCGCCAAAACCATATCCGCCATTCGCGAGGAGGAAGCGCGGGCGGAGTGCAAGATCAACACCAACTCCACTTACCTTGAGCTGGACCGCATGGACCTGCGCCGCAAACTTGTGGACGTGGCGGTCAATGACGGGCTGGAAAGTGGTTGCCTGAACTATCGAGGAGCTAACATTGTGGTTTTCGCAGGGGCCAGTACTAACACCGCTCAAATTGGTCTGATCCTTGCAGGCGACAATATCGGGCTGGCCCACTACTCAATGTTTGAGGGCTGGCAGTTCGTATCCTACAAGAGCGCGGGTGCGGGGTCGCAAAGCCCGCTGCTTGGATGGGTGAATTACGATTTCTGGGCGCAATGTGAGGCGGTCGCTGGCTAGTGCGCCGCTGTTCCGACCGGATCCAGAAGTGCACGACCACCGTCGACTGTTATGATTTCACCAGTGATGAAGCTTGATCCGGGTGAGCACAGGAACTGCACGGCCTCCGCTACTTCGTTGGCGGGGGCGATGCGCCCTAGCGGAGTGTGTTCGATAATGTCATCGCGCAAATCGGAGGTTTCTTTTAGTGAACTTTTCAAACTAGCGCTCATGACGGAGCCGAAAGCTACGGCGTTGACACGAATACGGTTGGGTGCCAGCGCGATGGCCATTGTGCGGGTCATTTGGTCAAGCGCCGCACAAGAAATCGAATAGCCCATCAGCCCCGGTCGGGATCGGCGGGCCGCAATTGACGATAGGTTCACGATGGAGCCTGCCATCTCGCCTTCCTCAGCGCCCTCGGCCTGCTTGATCATGCGCTTGGCGATCAACTGGCTTAGGCGCAAGCCCGACATGAGGTTCTGCTGCAACAACTGCTCTACCGAGTCGTCTTCGTCATCCATCGGGTCTGTTGGAAGGACCTGACGCGATGCGTTTACCAAAATGTCGACACGGTCAAACGCGTCGATGGTGGCTGAAAGCAGGTTGGCCTGAGATAACTTCTCACGCAAATCGCAAGAAAAGATGCGGGCGGTGCCTTCTTCGCCTGCGATATCTCCCATCTCGCTGCGCAGATGTTGTTCGTCGCGATCTGCCATCATGACGTTCGCGCCTTCTTCGATGAAGTGGCGGGCAATAGCGAGGCCGACCCCGTTTGCGGCACCAGTGATGATGGCGGTTTTACCAGCGATGGAAAATGACATGGGAATGTCTCCGGTTGGATTCGGTCAAAATAGGGGGATTCAGCGTCTAGCGCGAGCGCTTTGCGATACCGACAATGGGCGGCGCGCGCAGATCACCTTGAAGCCTGCGGTTTGGGCGATGGTGTCGACCTGCCCGAAACGTTCGTTCAGGGTTTGCTCGTAGGGGAGGTTGCGATTGGCAACCATCCAGAATTGTCCCTTGGGCATCAACATATCAGCAGCGCGGCGGATGAACATTTGCCCAAGCTCCGGCGTGGGTTTGCGGCCAAGGTGGAACGGTGGGTTCGAGACGACGACCGCATAGTTGCTGCCTACATGGTAGGTTACATCGCCCCAATGGAACGCTGCGCGCGGATCGGTGATGTTGAGCTTTGCGGCTTCTAGAGCGTGGTAGTCGGCCTCAATCAGATCAAGCGATTTGACACCGTCAGAGGTCAGAATCTTACGTGCCAGATATCCCCAGCCGGCACCAAGATCGGCGACCGGACCTTTGAACTCGGGCAGGTGCTGGGCGAGCATGGCAGAACCTTTGTCCACGCCATCAGACGAGAACACGCCGGGATAGGTGGTGAACCCGCCCTCAAGGAGAATGGGTTTAGCCTTCCAGTCGGACAGATCAGGCAACGCGTCCGGGCGGGCAAACCAGAAAAGCTTGCCATGCGCCTTGGAGTAGACTTCCACGCCGTCGAACCGCGCGCGCACGGCCTTAAGCACAGATTCCACGCCATCGGTTTTGGCGCCTTCAACCGCGACGATACCGCCCACGGTTGTTTGTTCCACCGCGCGAGCGAGCAAGTCAAAGGTGGCGGGTTTGGAACGGTGGCACATTACAAGGCTGGCCGCGACCGACGCGGGCGCGTTTACGGTGACGTTGAAGCCGCGCGAGGCGAGAGCTTTGTGATCTGGGTAGAAGCTTTGGTTCAGGTGTAGCTGGTCTGCGCTAGCAAAGCTCAGATCCATATCACCCGCTGCATTGAGTACGGCGACGTCACCTTCAGGCAGGCTCAAGAGGTCTTGGTCTAAAGCCAAGGAAAAACGGGTTTCTGTCATAAGGGTCCGGCAGGCGCGAGCCTACTCCTTCTCCATCGTGCACTGCAGTGGATGCTGATTTCGGCGTGCCGATTCCATGACCTGAGCAACTTTGGTTTCCGCAATTTCAAACGCGAATACGCCGACCACGGCCAACCCCTTTTTGTGGACCGTCAGCATGATCTCGACCGATTGCGCGTGGTTGAGGCCAAAGAATTTCTCCAACACCAGTACGACAAATTCCATAGGAGTATAATCGTCGTTGAGCAGCATCACCTTATATAGCGGTGGCCGCTTCGTCTTTGGTTTGGTCTTGGTAACAACGGAGGTATCGCCCTCGGCGTCATCATCTTTGTCAGACATGGTGATCTCAAACGGGGTCACTTTTGGCTTTCCCTTGCAGCGGCAGGCTTTCGGTTGGCGAGGCCTACTATATAAGCGTGTCAGGAGTCCAGAAAAGGGGGCATCGCGCTAAATGGTTCACAAGATCACGACTATCGGCTTCGATGCCGACGACACACTGTGGCAGAATGAGGAGTTCTTCCGCCTGACTCAAGGTCTCTTTTACGACCTGCTCCGCGACTATGCCGATCCCGACCAACTTGCAGAGCGCTTGCTGCAATCCGAGCGCAAAAACCTTGGGCAGTATGGCTTTGGAATTAAAGGCTTCATGCTGTCGATGATCGAGACCGCCATTGAGGTAACGGATCAACAGGTGCCCGCGGAGGTTATTCAGAAAATTATAGAAGCAGGCCAGGAGATGCTGAGCCATCCGATCCACCTGTTACCCCACGCCAGCGACGCAGTAGAGGCGTTAGGGCGTGATTTCCGCCTTGTGCTGATTACCAAAGGCGATTTGCTGGATCAGGAACGCAAGCTCGCACAATCGGGCTTGGGTGAGATGTTCGATGCCGTCGAGATCGTGGCAGACAAGACCCCTGAAACCTATATCCGAGCGTTTATGCGCCACGGGCACGGGCCGGACCGTGCCATCATGGTAGGCAACTCGATGAAGTCCGACGTCGTGCCAGCAATTGAGGCTGGCGGTTGGGGTATACATGTCCCGTCGAAATTTGAGTGGGAAATGGAGCGGGCGGAGGCGCCTGTGCATCACCCAAGATTTCGGGTGATGCAGGATTTGAGCGAGTTGGAGGCGCTGGTTTCTCAGTTGGTCTGAGGCAACACTTTCCCGGGGTTCATGATGTTGTCGGGATCAATCGCAGCCTTCACCGCGCGCATGACCGCCAATGCCACCTTGTCCTTGCGCCGCGCCATTGAGGGTTTCTTAGTCAACCCTATCCCATGCTCCGCAGAGAAGCTGCCGCCGAGGGACAAGACCACGTCCTCCACCGCTTCGGTAAGTACATCCACATGTTGAGCGTCATTCCTGGTGGGGAAGAGCAAGAAGTGAATGTTGCCATCCCCAAGGTGACTGACGGATGTGTGTAAGGCTTCGGGATCAAGATCGGCCAATCTCGCGTCGATACGTTCAAAGAAGCTTGCCACCTTGTCGACGGGCACGCAGATATCGTTGTTGATCATCAATTTGCGGATCAGCATCACCTCACCCGCTGCTTCACGCCGTTCCCACATCTCGCGCCGTTGGGCGTCGTTTTGCGCGACCACGGCATCTGACACGCGGCCATCTTCCATCATCTGGGCCAAGGTGTCTTCTAGCAGTGTGGTCAGGGGGATCGTGCCATTTGGCAGCAGGTCAGTCAGATTAGGGGCGGTGGCGCCCACCTCGACCATAATGTTAATGTCGTGTTTGTCCTCGAAAGGCGAACGGGCTTTCGGGAACATCGTCAAATGGTCCGAGATATAAAGCGCATCCATGTATTCGAACGCCTCGACCAACCCGCCAGTGGCAGCTTGCAGATCGTTCAGAAGCGTAAGGGCATCGGGCAGGGCCGGGACGGCCACCATCGCCGTTGCGTAGGCGCGCGGCTTAGGGAACAGCTTGACCACGGCGGAGGTTATCAGGCCCAGCGTGCCTTCGGCACCAATCATAAGGTTTTTCAGGTCATAGCCGGAGTTGTCTTTGTGCAACTCGCTCATCAGGTTCATGATTTGCCCGTCAGGTAGCACGACCTCCAATCCAAGGCACAACCCACGGGTCGAGCCATAGCGCACGACGTTGGAGCCGCCCGCATTGGTGCTGAGCGCACCTCCAATCATAGCCGAGCCTTTCGCCCCAAACGTCAGCGGAAAGACCAGACCATGTTTGTCAGCAGCGTCGTGAATTGAGGACAGCACCACGCCTGCACCGACTATTGCGATACGGGCGTCGGGTCGGATTTCGCGGATGTCGTTCATCCGCTCCATCGAGATCATCACAGCGTCTTTGCCGTAGGTGCCACCCGCCAACGAAGTGTTGCCAGACACCGGAACGATTGCGGTCTTGCTAACAGCGCAGGCTTTGACAACCGCGCTGACCTCTTCGGTCGAGGCCGGGCGGACGACTGCAATCGGCGTCGCCTGATATTTGCCCGTCCAGTCGTGGTCATACTTGCTAGTGTCGGCGTCTGTCAGCACGTGGGATGCGCCCACAATGTCGCGCAATTGGGTCAGCAGTGTCATGGGGTCCTCCGTCTTTGCCGCGAAGTTCCCCCGCCGGGGCCGCAATGGCAAGATCAAAACCAGCGATTCCCGCTTGACCCCGCCGCCGCGTTTTCATATCCCCCGCCCAGCGGCGTTATAGCTCAGTTGGTTAGAGCGAACGACTCATAATCGTTAGGTCCCTGGTTCAAGTCCAGGTAACGCCACCACAATAAGCCCGCGGATGCTTCGAAGCCTCCGCGGGTTTTTGTTTGGCTGAACGGTCTCTACAAGATGACCTGTGGCGCAGGAATTCCGCTTAGGCCTGTCTCGACAGCAAAGGTCTTCCCTGCGTCGGGCTGGGCAAGACGTTTTGCCGAGGACAGACCTTGTTGAGCCGACGTAGCAAATAATGTCGACATATCAGCGCCTCCCACGGCGGGGCAGGTAATGTGATCGGTTGGCATGTCGAAACTACCCTTGGATTTGCCATATCTATCGTATCGGGCAACACGACCGGCCCCCCACAGCGCGATAAGAATATCACCGTTGGCAGTAGTCACGGCCCCGTCGGGGTTCAGGCCTTCCTTGCTAAGATCCAAGAAAAGCTGAGGTGCAGTACGCGGCCAGCCATCGGGGTCTAGCGCGACACGCATCACGCGGGAGTAATAGGTGTCGGTGAAATATGCGACGCTGCCGTCGGGCGAGAAGCAGATCGCGTTTGAGATTGTTATCGGGGCAAAAAGACGGCGAAGCTCTCCCTTGAAGAAGCGATAGATTGCACCAGCTTCCAGTTCTGCCTGCTTGCCCATCGTGCCAATCCAGAACCCACCATGCGGGTCGGCGCGGCCGTCATTTGAACGGGTGGCCGGGTTGTCGGCCTCTAAGTCACAGAGCTTTGTCTGAACATGCGTGCCAAGATCGAAGGTGAACAGCGCCGTCTCGCTGGCGATCATAAGCAAGGCTTCGCTTATCCAACCGACAGCCGAGATATGTTCGTCAAACATCCATTCGGAACCATCATCACACAACAAACGGCGGCCTATAATATCGCACCAGAACAGTTTCTTGAGCTCAGGGTGCCAAAAAGCGCCTTCACCCAGAATACAGGCGCGTTGATCGTAGACCTTTGCACCCATTAAACATGGTCCTTATAGGCTGCGAACAGCCCTTTGAGCGTCGTTGTATCCACGTCATGCACAGAGGGGGTAACTCCTTGGGCCAAAAGCGCCTTTTCATAAAGCGCATTCAATGCGGAAGCCCCAATCAAAGCGACGGACTGGCCCAGCCAATACGGCCGTGCGGCCGCCAATTCCAACCCCAACAAGAGCCCAGACAAGCGCGCGCGCGACACCGACGCATCAGCACCGTGCAGCAAATCTACTGCGCGAATTTTGAACAACTGGGTGGCGACGGCCTCGGGGCGGCTGATGGTATCGGCAATGGCACCCGCGAAGGCCTCTTGATCTATTGCCTTGCCCTCGCCGATGGAGTGACGAAGGACGGACTCGCGGCTTAGAAGATCGAAAAGCTCTCCGGTCATGAAGGTCTGGAAGGATACGACTTCGCCCGCGCTGATATGTGCCCATTTCGTGTGCGTGCCGGGGAGGCATAAGATGCCATCGAAGTCGGGGTTGTCCGCCAGGAAGCCCGCGATCTGAGTTTCTTCGCCCCGCATGACATCTGCAGAGCGTTCTTGCTTTAGCCCCGGAAGGATATGCATAGAAATACGGCTGTCCCGGCAGGCGACGGTGTGCAGCCCCCCAAGCGGTGTTGTCGGCACTGCGCGGTAGGGGGCTTCGTCCCATCCTTGGCGCGCCCCGACCATTCCGCAGGCGACGACAGGAATATGATCGTTCCCCAGCCACGGAGCAATGTGAGAGAGCAGCGTGACCTCGAACTCGTCAGGCAAAAGGCCAGACATGCCTTGATCTGACCCGTTCTGGGCAAGCACTTCACCGTCCGCAGTCATGGCCCAAACCCGTAGATTCGAGGTGCCCCAGTCGACTGCAATCCAGTCGGGATATGTAAGTTCATTTTGCATTTGTCGGTTACTATCACACTACCACCTGTGACCAAGCCCCCGAGGCACGGAAGTTATAAAAATTAACAATGCTTGGGCCGGAATAGTTCAATTTGATGAGTCCAAAGTCGGAACTGTCCTTGCAGGGAGGTAGCTGGTCAGGTTTGGTGGGTGAGTGACGAAGCGCGCCTGCGAACGTCAACCTGAGAGGAGCAGACCCTTGAAATTTGGAGACATGCCTGACGGCAGCGCAGTCGTACGACACCGCATCGAAGGGGGCGGGCTGATCGCCCACATCTTGTCTTACGGTGCCGTTTTGCAGGACTTGCGGTTGGAGAACCACGAGCCGCCATTGGTGCTGGGCTTCGAAAATTTCGCGCCGTATCTGACTGACAGTCCTTATTTTGGCGCTATCGCAGGGCGGTGTGCAAACCGGATCGGCGACGGGCAGTTCGAAATTGACGGCAATCATTATCAAGTCGACCGAAACTTCAACGGGCAACACCACTTGCATGGCGGGTCCTCAGGGGTCGGCAAGCGCAATTGGACGGTCGAGGACGTAGCTAAGGACCGCATAACGCTGCGAATTGATCTGGCGGATGGCGAGATGGGTTACCCCGGAAATATGACCGCTCGGTGCACCTATGCCTGTTTGGAAGGCGGTGTATTTGACTTGCAGATCGAGGCCGTGACAGATGCGCCGACGCTGTGCAACTTCGCCCATCACACATATTGGAATCTAGATGGCGGGGCGAATACGGATGACCACGTTTTGCAGGTTGACGCGGATCAGATGACGGTCGTTGACGACGGGTTCATCCCAACAGGTGAAAGCCGCGATGTAACGGGCACACGCTACGATTTTCGCAAAGAGCGTCCCATTCGGGATGATCAATTTATTGACCACAACCTGTGCTTGTCGGGCACGCGGCAAGGGCTGCGCCGGATTGGGTTGCTACGCTCGCTAAAGTCTGGCTTGGCTATGAAGATGCGCTCGACGGAGCCGGGGCTTCAGGTGTATGACGGCTTCAAGCTGGCATTGAAGCCTACGGGACTTGGCGGCCGCCACTATGGGGCAAATGCGGGCCTCGCGCTGGAGCCTCAGATTTGGCCTGATGCCATCAACCACGAGGGTTTTCCAAACGCGATATTGCGCCCCGGAGAGACCTACAAACAACACACGCAATTTGCGTTTTCCAAAGGATAATCCGTTATGAGCTATTCGAAATACATGAAAGAAGCCAACTACATAGGTGGCGAATGGGTTGGCGCTGATAGTGGTGGCACGATTGAGGTGACGAACCCCGCGACTGGCGAAGTGATCGGAACGGTACCTGCTTGTGGTGACGTCGAGACGCGCCGCGCGATTGACGCGGCTTCCGGTGCATTTGATGGGCTGGCAGGCATGGGTCTGATGGAGCGTGTTGGCCTGCTATGGAAACTACACGACGCCTTGATGGACAATCAAAAGTCGCTGGCCGAGTTGCTGACCGTGGAGATGGGCAAACCAATGGCCGAAGCCATGGGGGAAATTGGCATCGGGGCGCAATATGTGCGCTGGTTCGCCGAAGAGGTGCGTCGCGCCAAGGGCGAGATTGTGCCTGCCCCGACTAACGGCCGCCGCTTTCTGGTGACCAACCATCCGATTGGCGTTGTTGGAATGATTACTCCTTGGAACTTCCCGTCCTCGATGTTGGCTCGAAAACTTGCGCCAGCGTTGGCCGTCGGCTGCACGGTGGTAGCCAAACCAGCGACCGCGACGCCCTATAGCGGATTGGCGTGGGGGGCATTGGCCGAGGAAGTCGGCTACCCGAAAGGATCTGTTAACGTCGTCACGGGGTCGGCGCGCAAAATCGGTGGTGCGATCATGGATGATCCACGCGTTCGCAAGGTGACCTTCACGGGCTCGACCGAGGTCGGCAAAGAACTGATCCGCCAGTCTGCGGACACAGTGAAAAAGGTTTCGATGGAACTGGGTGGCAATGCGCCGTTCTTGGTGTTCAATGACGCCGACGTGGATGCGGCGATTACTGGCGCGATGGTCTCGAAATTCCGCAATTCCGGTCAAACCTGTGTATGCGCAAACCGTATCTACGTGCAGGACGGCGTCTACGACGAGTTCGTGGCCAAACTCAAGGTAGCTGTGGAAAACCTGAAGGTGGGTGACGGCCGTGATGACGGTGTCGAGCAGGGGCCGTTGATCGACATGGATGCGGTTGCAAAGGTCGAGGAGTTCATCACGGATGCAACTGCCAAAGGCGGCAAGATCGCCACTGGTGGCGCGCGTCACGGCAACGGGCATAGTTTTTTCGAGCCGACAATCGTGACTGAAGCCACACAGGACATGAAATTCGCCAAAGAAGAGATCTTCGGACCGCTCGCGCCTGTCTTCCGCTTCACTGATGAAGATGATGCGATTGCTTGGGCCAACGACACCGAATTCGGGCTGGCGTCCTACGCGTATACCCGCGACGTTGGCCGAATTTTCAAGCTTAACGAGAAGCTGCAATACGGCATGATCGGGATAAACTCAGGCCTGATTACTACCGTCGAAGCGCCATTTGGCGGCGTGAAGGAAAGCGGGCTTGGCAAAGAGGGCGGAAGTCAGGGGCTCGCCGACTATCTGGACGTGAAATACACCGCTGTGGATTTCTGAACGAGGGGGCGCTTCAAGCGCCCCTTTTTCTTGCGTTTGAATAAGTTTCTGGCAGGGTATGGCTATGAAAACACCTGTAATTGACAACCTGCAATACGTGAATTGGTCCGAGACCGTCTTTCGCCAGCTTCGGGCGGGAGGTGTGGACGCAATCCACGTCACGATTGCCTATCATGAGAGTTTTCGCGAGGCGGTTCTGAACGTCTCGCAATGGAACCGCTGGTTTGAGCAATACCCCGATCTGATCATGCGTGGCGTGTCTGGTGACTGCGTGCGCAAGGCTATGGAAACTGGTCGCACAGCGGTGTTCTTTGGCTTCCAGAACCCGTCGCCCATCGAAGACGATATTGGTCTGATTGAGGTTTGGCACCAACTCGGCATTCGCTTCATGCAGCTGACCTATAACAACCAATCTTTGCTGGCGACTGGTTGCTACGAGGACGACGACACTGGATTGACTCGTTTCGGACGGCAGGCGGTGGATGAGATGAACCGCGTTGGCATGGTGGTCGACATGAGCCATTCTGGCGACCGTTCGACGCTGGAGGCGATCGAGCATTCAATCAGGCCGATCGCGATTACTCACGCAAATCCGAAATGGTGGCATAACGCGCTGCGCAACAAGACGGACGAGGTGCTGAGAGCGCTGACGGGTTCTGGCGGAATGCTGGGGTTTTCGATGTATCCGCATCACCTGAAAGATGGCTCGGACTGCACGCTGGAGAGCTTTTGCCAGATGATCGCGGAGGCCGCAACGCGGTATGGTGCACAGAACCTCGGGCTGGGCTCTGATCTTTGTCAGGACCAACCTGATAGCGTAGTCACCTGGATGCGCAACGGTCGTTGGTCCAAGCAGCTGGATTATGGCGAAGGCTCCGCAACGAATGCCGGGTTCCCGGTGCAGCCAAGCTGGTTCACAGACAACCGCGACATGGCAAACATCAGCGCGGGTCTGCTTAAGGTCGGGTTCGCGCAGTCCGATGTCGATGGCATCATGGGGGGCAACTGGCTGCGGTTTTATGACCAGTCGTTCGCGGGGCTCTCGTGACGATCGCGCTGCCGCCACAAGAACCTCTGCGCAGCCCAGATGAGGTCATGCGCCTAGAGCGTATGGGGTCAATGTTCCCGTCACGCCTGAGCTTCTTACGATCTTTGACCAGACGCTTAAGCGCCGACAAGGCAGTGGTCACTCGCTCAGTATGGCAGATGGACCCGGATGGATTTGGCCACGCAGTTTACTCGTTGACGCTTGGTGGGCATGTCTATTCGTTGGTGGCATTCTCTAACAAACTTGACCCTGATCAACGCACGGACCGCGTTATCGCACAGGCTTGGGACGCGGCTTTTGTTTTATATGACGGCGTGCCCGATATGGCGGAAATCCAACGTTTATCCGAGAACGCCCCTAAGCAGGAAGCCGGACGGTTCTCCGAGCGGGATTTGGTCCTGAGCCGTGCCAACAAATCGGTGCGACTGTTTGCTGAAGTCACCAAGGCCCTACGCGAAGGCCGCCAACCCGATGCTAAAATGGTCGGTGATATCGGGTATCTGATGCGCACGACTGCGGTGTATGGGAATGGCAAATTCGGAATAGCGGACCGAAATGTGATAGCCGACCGGCCCGGCTTGGAAGGGCCATTCGCTGCCGAAATGTTAACCGTCTGGCTGATCCGGGGATTTACCCATGATTTAGCGGAGCATGTGGGCGGCGCGACTTTGGATCGCGCGTTGAAGCGACATTTGGGAATCGGCAACTCGACCGGCTTGGGGATGGCGCCGTTTTTGGTGTCTCACCCTGAATTGTTGAACAACTGGATGATGGTGCGTGAAACTGCTTTAGCGCGGGTCCGCGCAGTGCGTGTTTTGTCTCGGGCTCAAAGCGACAGGCTTGTCGTGCTCGCCGAGCGAGTGGCCCGGCATTTGAACCAATGGACCGTGCCTGACGAAAGCCAACAAGCGCGGATAAAGCGGCTGCGACAGCATTGGGCGGACTTGGCCCCTCAGTTGCCCGATCTGCTGGATCAACCAAAGCCGCTAGATCAGCTGATCCGAGTATCTCAAGTCCTGTCGGTGGAGTGTCAGGAACTGGTGGTTTCATTGGTGCTAGAGCCGTTTGGCGACCTGATTGATGGTTTGACTGACTGCATGGGCGTTGGTGCTGGTGTTCCGATTGATCCACGGATGGATGTGGCGGATTTGCGGGAAGCAATGCAGCGCGATTGCGCTTGGGCGCTAGGTTGTGACTTCGATGATCCGCGTGAGGACGCACAGTTTTGGTATGTGAGCGAGGAAAAGCAGGAACCGCGACTGGGCTCCAGATATTCCGAAGCGGGGAGCGAGTTGGAAAGTCCGTTGGACACCGCGCGCCAGATTCAACACTTGGCGCAAGATTTGCGTCATGCCGATGGTCTGCTGGCCGACTTCTTGCGGGCATACCCGCAGCATCGTAGCGCGGCCCGCAGGGTCCAGCGGTTGGCGACACATCCCTATGCGGAAATTCGGGACAATCTGATCTGCGAGCGCTGCAAGCCGATTGATATGCTGCGTTGCAAATTGTCGTTCTTTGGTGCGGCCAAATTTGACCCTAAATCCGACCGATGGACACGCATCACGTTGGCGCAAGGCGCGCCGTTGCATGACGAGCTAGACGACGCAGACGATTGGTGGTTGCCGGTGTTCGAGCCGTGAGCTGGATTGACGATTTTCTGGACGGCGGCCCGGATTACGTCGCAGAACGCAGGTCTGTCGCAGAGATGCAGGCGTTATTTCTGAAGGCAGGTCTCGGGGCGAAGCTGCCCTTGGGCAATGCTCAAGATTTCTCGGGAATGACTGCACTATTTATGAGCGATCCGAAACTCTTTGCGATGGCTGCCGCCGCCCTAGAAGGCGTGCACCGTCCGGTGCACTTCGAGGGCACCACAGAGCACATGGTCATCGACGACGCGCGCATCGCAATGGCGGCACCCGCGGTGACGGACGCGTTTGTTTGTGGGGCGACGCGTGTAGTGTTGCATGATCTGGATTGGCCGCAATTGTTGTGGCCGATTTTGGTGTGGGCGCAGCAGGTCTACGGCGTCACCTTGGGCATTCACCGGCCGGATGGGCGCACGGTTATGATTTTGAAGACGGAGCAAGGATTGAAGCCGCTTGGTGATCCTCAGGCGGTTCCGTTGGTGCCTTTGGCCCAGCTGGAGCAGTTGGCCGCAAAGACTCTGGTTCCGTCATCGGATGCGTCGCGCATGTCTGGCGCGGGCGCGGGCCTGCAAGACAACGATTAGGTGAAAGCGCGGGGTCAGGTTTCGCGAATGTAGCGCGAGCGATCCGAACTTGCTGAGCGCCGTTACAATCAAATAGCGGCCTAAATCTCTCTCCGGACTGGGCGGCGCGAGATCGAGATGTTAAAGACTAACGTCTCTATCGGGAATACGTGTTACCGGGTGGAGGTTGTGGGTCGCGACAGAGGTGGCGCGCAAGGATTTGGGCTTTGAGCCGTAAGGGTAGTGAACTTGGCTGACATGAAGATCGAAAAGGACGAGGGAAAAAGCAAACCGGTAGCGCCGCTTGTGCCTGAGCGGCGTATCAAGCTGCGTCACATCGTACCGAGCCTTGTCACAGTGTTCGCGATTTGCGCCGGGCTGACGTCGTTACGCATGAGTATTGAGGGCAATATCCCTGCCGCGTTGTATCTGATCATGCTTGCGGTGTTTCTGGATGCGGCAGACGGCAAGATCGCACGGTATCTGGATACGGCCAGCCCGTTCGGCGCGGAGCTGGACACGCTCGCGGACTTCTTCAACTTCGGCATTGCACCGGGTTTGCTGATTTACAACGCGTTTTACCACGCGTCGGAGTATCAAAATCTGGGGTGGCTTAGCTGCCTTGTTCTGGCGATATGCTGCGCTTTGCGCCTTGCGCGGTTCAATGTGGGTCTCTCCGTGCCACCGAAAGCTGGGCAACGCGATTACTTCACCGGCGTCCCTGCACCGGCTCTGGCGTCACTGGCGTTGATGCCTGTTTTCCTAAGCCTCGTGGGGTGGAGCAATCTGGGCACGCATTCGCACATTATCGCAGTCTACGAGATTGCGATTGCCTTGCTGGCGGTCAGCATGATCCCGACATTCTCGATCAAGCACGCGTCGGTGAGCCGGAATCACTTGCCTATGATCGCGATCGGGTCGGCAATCGTGGTGATCTGTTTGATGGTATATCCATGGCACACCTTCATCTTTGCGAACCTGATGTATCTCGGCTCGTTGCCGGTATCCTACATGCGAGAGCGCGAATCCCGATTGGCTGAAAGCTAGGCGCACTTGCCCCGCTCGGCCTTTGCTGTCACTGAGCGTGCCAGCTTTGTTATGGACAGGACATACCTATGAACATGCTTAAGATTGTGGCGGTGCCAATGCATCCAGAAGGCCGCAAGTTTGTCGCGATTTTCGCCGGCATCGCTGTGCTGCTTGGTCTGATTTGGCAGCCCCTTTTCTGGCTGGGACTTGGTGCCACGGTGTGGTGCTACTATTTCTTCCGCAATCCAGTGCGCACGGTGCCACAGCGCGCGGGCCTGATCCTGTCGCCAGCGGATGGCGTCGTGTCTTTGATTTCTGAAGTGGTCCCGCCGCCCGAACTTGGTCTTGGCGATGCTCCGGTCTATCGCGTCTCGGTGTTCATGAA
Source organism: Litoreibacter meonggei (assembly GCF_003663885.1). Taxonomy (GTDB): domain Bacteria; phylum Pseudomonadota; class Alphaproteobacteria; order Rhodobacterales; family Rhodobacteraceae; genus Litoreibacter; species Litoreibacter meonggei. Next base: position 225,509 of record NZ_RCCE01000003.1, on the reverse strand, counting down.
CGTGTTCAACTGCCACGTGAACCGCTCCCCGATGGATGGGACGATCACCCAGATTGTTTACCACAAAGGCAAGTTCGTGAATGCGTCTTTGGATAAGGCAAGCGAGCACAATGAGCGCAACGGTTTGGCCATCGAGTCCCCTGACGGCCACCGGATTGGTGTAGTCCAGATTGCCGGTTTGGTGGCGCGCCGCATCGTGTGCTTTGTCAAAACCGGCGATGCCCTGAAGGCGGGCGAGGTGTTTGGTCTTATCCGTTTTGGCAGCCGTTTGGACGTGTATCTGCCCGCAGGGATCCTGCCAGCGGTTTCGGTCGGGACAACTGCTGTTGCTGGCGAGACGACGCTGGCGGATCTGCATGCTGAACAGACAGCGGTGCAAAGCGTCGACATCTAAGTCCCGACTACTGGAGACAAAAAAGACCCCGCTGTGATTGGCGGGGCCTTTTTTTGTTGCGTGATTGGCTTAGCGCTGACCGTAGTAAAGACCAACGGTGTGCTCGGCCTCCGCGAAGAAAAGCCAGCGAAGGATGAGTGCGCCGCCGATGTGCAACAGCAACGCCAGAAGAGATATCAGGTGATAAAACGGCGGGAGCACCAGCAGCAGGTAGGGCAGCAGCGACAGGCATAACACGCCGATGATGCGCAGGGTGCGGGCGTGCTTGCGGCCGACCACATGGACCATTTCCTTCATCAGGTAATTCTTGGAACTATGCGGGGCCTCGAACATGCGAACTTTGCCCATATTACCCAGTCCGGTAGCGGTTTCGATGGTGGAGCCGGAGGCCGAGAACAGCTTGTCACCGATGATCCAGTACACACATTGAAACACCCCAAGCACGAGCAGCATGGGGGCCGCGATAGACGTCTGGCCCGCCAAAAATGCGCCACCCGTCAGCGAATACAAGATGAACAACACTGGCGTTGTCCAATGACTCCAGCGCGGCACGGTAGTGATCTGTGTATAGATCATCGAGGTGCCGAACACGGTGGCAAGGCTAAGGGCCGCGCCCAACAGCCCGAGTATCGTCCAACTGGTATTGAGGAAAACTACGCCGATTGCGTAGATGCCCATGACCGTTAGGGCCGCCACAGCCAAGCACCCTTCGCGCGACAACCAACTGCTGCGCCACTGCGAGAAGGCCTTGAGCGCCCGCTGAGGGTTTCCAAGGTGGAAGGCCGACGAAATCAAGCCACCTACCGCGAACACGTAAGCGATGAGGAAGAATATGAACGCGGTGAAGCCCGAATAGTCAGGTTTGCCGAAGCCAAGGAATGTCAGCAGGCCAAAGCCCAACCCCGAGAAAACGGTGAAGAAAATAATGGAGGGAGCGGGATGCATCAGCCGATCCTTTCGAGCGTTTTATCGAGCCAGCCAAGGAAGCCTGTCGGCTCCTCCGCGACGGTCTCGAGGAAGGGGGCGAGGATGTCGATCTGGTCGTCCTTGGGGCGGGGCGGAAGGTATTTGTTGACGGGTTTGGTGCCAAGCTCTGGCATCAGGTCCATGCCACCGCGTTCGGCCACCAGTTTGGACACGTCGGACGTCTCGTCGCCCAGATCACCAAAGTGCCGCGCGCCTGCGGGGCAGGTGCGCACGCATGCCGGTTCACGGTCTATTTCGGGCAGGTTCTCGTTGTAGATGCGGTCGACGCAGAGGGTGCATTTCTTCATCACGCCTTCGGCTTGGTCCAACTCCCGCGCGCCATAGGGGCAGGCCCATGCGCAGAGGCCGCAGCCGATGCAGTCGCTCTCGTTCACCAGCACGATGCCGTCTTCCACGCGCTTATAGGACGCCCCTGTGGGGCAGACGGTGACGCAGGGGGCGTCTTCGCAATGCAGGCAGGATTTCGGGAAGTGCACCGTCATCGCGGCGCCCTCGTCGGGGGTCACCTCGTAGCTGTGGACGCGGTTCAGGAAGGTGCCGGACGGGTCCGCGCCATAGGGGTTTTGGTCCGACAATGGCGCGCCGTAGTTTTCGGTGTTCCATCCTTTGCACGAGATCACGCAAGCATGGCAGCCGACGCAAGTGTCGAGGTCGATCACAAGGCCCAGCTTCTTTTCGGTGTGGGTCGGGAGTTGGGTCATTTCAGGCCCTTTCCGGCTGTCGGCAATGCGTCGGCATTGCGTCGGATTTCTGTATGGCAGCTAAAACGATCGAGACGAGCGGTCATTTCCCCACCTTCCATGCCAGTTTCGATGACCCTGTGCCGACTGGCGATTTCTGTGCTTCGACCTCTGGTTGCGACTGGTTGTGCGCGGGGGGTGCGGCCTTGGAGATGCGGACCTTCAGGTCGAACCATGCAGCTTGGCCGGTGATCGGGTCGGAGTTGGCCCAGCGGAGACCGTCGCCTTTGGGGGGCAGCAGCTCGTGGATCAGGTGGTTGAGCAGGAAGCCCTTGGTGGTCTCCGGCGCGTCCTGTTCCAAGGCCCATGCGCCTTTGCGTTTGCCGATGGCGTTCCAAGTCCAGACAGTGTTGTCGTTCAGCGCTTTTTGCAGCGCGACGGGGACTGTGATCTCGCCATGGGGGGAGGTGACGCGTGCCCAGTCGCCTTCCTTGAAGTTGTTGTCGTCCCAGATTTTCTGAGGAACGTAGAGCGGGTTGTGGCCGTGGATTTGGCGCAGCCATGCGTTTTGCGACCCCCACGAGTGATACATCGCCATGGGACGTTGGGTCAGCGCGGTGATGGGATATTCGTCGGCCTTGTTCTCGTCCTCGTTCGAATACCAGATCGGCAGCGGGTCCATCGTGCGTTTGATCCGCTCGCGCAGATGCTCTGGTGGCTGGCGGGTGCCAACGCCCTCGGCGGCGAGCTGGAATTTGCGCATCGGCTCGACATAGAGATTGAACAGGTAGGGCATGGTTTTATCAAAAAAGGACTTCTTCACCGCCCAGTCTTGATAATTCATGTTCCACGGCTTGTAGAATGCTGCGTCCTCGGGGACGTGCTCCACCCAGAAGCCACCGTTTTCGATGTAGCGGTCAAGCTGCTCGGGGTTGCTGTCGCCGCGCCCGTGGTCGTCACCGTCACCACGGAAGCCTGCCAAGGGGCCGACGCCGGGGCGGCGGATGTGGTTGGTAATGTAGTCGGCGTAGTCTTTGTATTTCTGGGTGCCGTCTTCGTTGACGAAGCCCGGCAGGCCCAAGCGTCCGCCAAGATCGCAAAGTGCCGATTGGAAGCCTTTGACGTCGCGGTCCGGCTCGACCACAGGCCAGCGGATGGCGTCGGCGACCGCGTCGGCCTCGCAGATCGGGCGGTCCAGCAGCGAGATGCAGTCGTGGCGTTCCAGATAGGTCGTGTCGGGCAGGATCAGATCGGCATAGGCCACCATTTCCGAGCTATAGGCGTCGGAATAGATGATGTTGGGGATCACGTAGTTCCCGTCGGCATCTTGGTCGGTCAGCATCTCGATCACGCCACGCGTGTTCATCGAGGAGTTCCACGACATGTTGGCCATATACATGAACAGCGTGTCGATCTTGTACGGGTTACCAGCATGGGCGTTGGAGATGACCATATGCATCATGCCGTGGCTCGACATGGGGTTTTCCCATGTGAAGGCCTTGTCGATGCGGGCGGGGGTGCCGTCGTCTTTCAGGCACAGATCGTCGGGGCCGTGGGTGAAACCCAGATGCGGGCCGTCGAGGGCTTGGCCGGGTGTGACGCCATAATGTGGCTTCGGGTGGGCTTCTGGTGGCTTGGGGTAGGGCGGCTTGAAGCGCATGCCGCCGGGGGTCTCGACGCTGCCAAGGATGATCTGCAACACATGCAGGGCGCGGCAGGTCTGGAACCCGTTGGCGTGGGCCGAAATACCGCGCATCGCGTGGAAGGAGACCGGACGGCCGACCATCTTGGTGTGTTTGTGGCCGCGGAAATCTGTCCACTCGCGATCCAGCTCGATGGATTGGTTGAATGCCACATCGGCGAGTTCGGCCGCGATGCGTTTGATGCGGTCGGCGGTTATGCCGGTGCGTTCGGCGACAGCCTCGGGGGCGTATTGAGGGTCGAGATATTTCTCGGCCATGTGCTGGAACACCGAGCGGTGGCTTATGCCCGCGTCGCGCAAGGAGCCTGCCAGATCGGGTTTTACACCCTTGGCGTCGAAGGCCGCAGGCTTACCGGTGGCGCGGTCCATCACCATCAGCTTGTTGTCTTTGTCGCGCATCAGCAGGCCGAAATCTTCGGATTTCTCGTCGCCGTTGACCAAGACTGGCGCGTTGGTGAATTGGGCCAGATAGTCGAGATCCAACTTACCGGCTTTGAACAGCTCGTGGACCATGGACAGGATGAACAACCCGTCTGTGCCGGGTGTGATGCCGACCCATTCGTCTGCAATGGCGTTGTAGCCGGAGCGGATGGGGTTCACGCCGTAGACCTTGGCGCCGCGTGCCTTGACCTTGCCGAGACCCATCTTGATCGGATTGCTGTCGTGATCTTCGGCGACACCGAAGATCATCACCATTTTGGTGCGGTCCCAGTCGGGCTGGCCAAACTCCCAGAACGCGCCGCCCATGGTGTAGATGCCGGCGGCGGCCATGTTGACCGAGCAGAAGCCGCCGTGGGCTGCATAGTTCGGCGTGCCGAAACCTTGCGCCCAAAGCGAGGTGAAGCTTTGCGACTGGTCGCGGCCCGTGAAGAAGGCGAGCTTCTCGGGAGCGGTTTCGCGGATGGGTTTCAGGATGCCGGTGGCGATGTCGTAGGCTTCGTCCCACGTGATCGTCTCGAACTCGCCGGAGCCGCGCGGGCCTGTGCGCTTCATCGGGGCTTTCAGGCGGGATGGCGCGTTGTGCTGCATTATGCCCGCCGAGCCTTTTGCGCAGAGCACGCCTTGGTTGACGGGGTGATCGCGGTTGCCCTCGATATAGGCAACCTTGCCGTCCTTCATGTGCACGTCGATCCCGCAGCGGCAGGCGCACATATAGCAAGTGGTTTTGCGGATTTCGTCACTGACCTTGGGGGAGAGGTCGATCACGGGTTGGTTCATGGGAAGACTCCGGTCAGCTGTTTTTGTTGGCGGCGTTGACGATCGCCGCGAGGCAGCAGGACGCCATGCGGGCAGCAGGCGGGTCGGCGCGCGAGGTTAGAAGTACGGGGACTTTCGCCCCCATGACGATGCCCGCAGCACATCCGCCAGAAAGGTAGACGAAGGATTTGAACAGCGAATTGCCCGATACGATATCCGGCACGATGATCGCATCCGCCTGACCTGCTACGGGATCGGCGGTGAGTTTCTTGGTGGCAACGGCGGCGGGCGACAGGATCAGGTCGAGGGCCAGCGGGCCGGAGAAGTCGGCGCCGGTGATTTCGGCCTTGGCCCATGTTGCCAATTCATCCGCCTCGACAGAGGAGGGGACGGCTGGCAGCACGCTTTCAGTTGCGGACAGGAAGGCGACCTTGGGGCGGCTCGTTCCGAGCGTCTGGAGCAGTTTGACCACTTCGCGGGTGGCGTCTTTGCGGGTCTCTAAATTGGGGTCCACGTTGACCGCCGCGTCGGAGATTGTGATCGACTTGGTGCCATCCGGATGGGTGATGTGGAAGATATGCACCAGACGGTTGCCGGTGCGCAGCCCTGCGTCACGCGCCAAGGCAGCGCGCATGAAGGTGTCGGAGTGCAGCTGGCCTTTCATCATTACATCGGCGCGGCCCTCGCCGCAGGCCATGGCAGCGGCTTGGCCGCTTTCCTGCTCGCCGGTCGCTTCGATCAGTTGGAATTGGGAGATGTCCCAGCCCAGCTTCTCGGCTTCGGCCTCGATCATCGCGCGCTCGCCGGTGAAGACCGGCTCCATGATGTTCGCCTCGGTGGCGTCACGGGCGGCTTCCATGGGCAGGGGCGCGCCAGCGCGGGCGATTGCAACGCGCGGGGTCGCGGCTTTTTGGGCCATGTCCAAAAGCCAGCTTGGGCATACGGCGTCGTGTTGGGATAGGAATGGATTGTCGGTGGTCATTGCGGTCTCTCCCAAAACGCGGCCTGTTCACCACGAAACCCGCCCCAATTTCTTGGGGCGGGTAAGGTTCGTAGTATGGCGCGAGACTTACTCGGCCGCCATGTCCGAAGATGAGATGCCAGCCACTGCGACGGGCTTTTTCATAGCGTCGCGGCGGAAGGGCTCACCTAGTTCTTGGTTCAGCAAGATTTCGATGAAAGTCGTCACATTGCCTTCCATCTGCTCTTTCACAGCTGTGTTCAGTGCATCGGTCAGTTCGTCCATGCTTGCGACCTGTACGCCTTTCAGACCACAGGCGTCTGCGATCTTGGCGTATGATACGTTGGTGTCCAATTCGGTGCCAACAAAATTGTCATCGAACCACAAAGTGGTGTTCCGCTTTTCAGCGCCCCATTGGTAGTTGCGGAAGATGACCATCGTCATTGCGGGCCAATCACCACGGCCAACCGAGACCATTTCGTTCATCGAGATGCCGAAGGCACCATCACCTGCAAAGCCAACCACTGGAACATCAGGGCAGCCGATTTTCGCACCAACAATGGAAGGGAAGGCGTAGCCACAAGGCCCGAAAAGGCCCGGTGCCAAGTATTTACGACCATTTTCAAATGACGGGTAGGCGTTACCGATTGCGCAGTTGTTGCCGATATCCGAGGAAATGATGGCGTTCTTGGGCAGAGCGGCCTGAATCGCGCGCCAAGCCTGACGGGGCGCCATTTTTTGCGGCTCACGCGTGCGGGCACGCTCGTTCCATGTGGTGCCCGGATCGTCTTCTTCGTGATCGAGCGAGGTTAGCTCTTGTGCCCAAGCGGATTTGGTTTGCGCGATCAGGTTTTTGCGGTCGGCGCGGCCTGCGTCGCCAGCTCCGGAGCCCAGTTTGGACAAGATGCTTTCTGCAACTGCCTTGGCGTCGCCCACGATGCCAACGGTGACCTTCTTGGTTAGGCCAATGCGGTCAGGGTTCAGGTCAACCTGAATGATTTTCGCATCTGTTGGCCAGTAATCGATGCCGTAGCCGGGCAGGGTCGAGAACGGGTTCAAGCGGGAGCCCAATGCCAACACGACGTCGGCTTTGGCGATCAACTCCATACCGGCTTTGGAACCGTTATAGCCCAGCGGACCAGCGAATAGCGGGTGGTTGCCGGGGAAGGCGTCATTGTGCTGGTACCCAACACAAACAGGCGCGTCGAGTGCTTCGGCCAGTTTTGCGGATGCCTCGATGCCACCTGCAAGAACGACGCCAGCGCCGTTCAGGATGACAGGGAATTTGGCGGAGGACAGCAGATCAGCGGCCTTGGCAACAGCGTCTTGACCGCCAGCCGGGCGCTCGAATTCAACCGCGACGGGCAATTCGATGTCGATGACTTGAGTCCAGAAATCGCGCGGGATGTTGATCTGAACAGGAGCGGAGGCGCGGTGCGCCTGCATGATGCACCGGTTCAGCGTTTCGGCGATACGTGTCGGGTCACGCACTTCTTCTTGGTAGGCGACGCAATCTTTGAACAGGTTCATCTGTTCCATTTCCTGAAAGCCACCTTGGCCGATAGTCTTGTTCGCGGCTTGAGGCGTGACCAGCAGCAACGGCGTGTGGTTCCAGTATGCAGTTTTAACGGAGGTCACAAAGTTTGTGATGCCGGGGCCGTTTTGCGCGATCATCATCGACATCTCGCCAGTGGCGCGGGTGAAGCCGTCAGCCATCATGCCGGCGGTCATCTCATGGGCGCAATCCCAGAACTTGATGCCGGCGGCAGGGAAAATATCGGAGATTGGCATCATAGCGGAGCCGATAATGCCAAACGCGTGACGGATGCCGTGCATTTGCAAGGTTTTGACGAAAGCTTCTTCGGTCGTCATTTTCATGGTGGCGATCTCCCAGTGTGGTGAAATGCGGGCGCAGGTGCCCGTTTTGAAGGTGTCTGGGCGGAAACTATGCCGTGAGACAGAGTCATGTTATGACCAGTTTATCTGGACTATAAGTCCAATAAAATTCAGAATTCTTAGATTTCCCATTGCTATGAGGGGTTTCGAATATGAAATGAGTCTCAAAAATACACTAATTCAGCGAAGCATATGCTCTATTTCTTTTGCGATGAGGGCCACCCCGGGTGAGATCCGCCCCGCTCCGATTGACGAATATGCCAATCGGTAGTGCTTGTACTCGCGCTGATCCCGTTCACAAAACGCCGCGCCGGGTTCTATCAGGACAGACTTATCACGCAGGCGCTCGGCCAGTTCTTTGGTGTCGATCCCGTCGGGCGCGCGCATCCAATAACTCGACCCGCCAAAAGCCCCCACCCCCGCGACCGTCAGCCCGTATTCGTCAAAGGCGCTGTCCATGATACGGCGGCGATCATGGAAGGCATTTCGCAATCGGCGAACCAGTGCATCGTAATGGCCAAGTGACAAGAAATACGCGGCTGTACGTTGCATATGGCCGGGTGGGTGTCTGAGAACCGCAGATCGAAGCGCGCGCGCTTCGCGAATAAACGGAGCGGGGCCAACAAGATAACCCAAGCGCAGACCGGGAAAGAGGGATTTCGAGAAGGAACCGACGTAGATGACGCGGCCGTCTTCGTCGAGGGACTTCAAGGCGGGGGACGGGGGTTTGAGGAACGACATTTCGAATTCGTAGTCGTCCTCCACGATCAGGAAGTCGTCTTGCGACGCGCGTCGCAAAAGCTCTTTTCTGCGCGCGACCGGCATGGTCGACGCTGTTGGGCATTGATGACTTGGGGTTGTGAAGACCACGTCGGTTTCGGGTGGAACGAGATCGGGCGGCAACCCGTCGCCGTCCACGGGCACCTCTATGCGGTGGCAACGCGATTGATGGAGAATGGATCGCAGCCCCGGATAACACGGGTCTTCATGTGCGGCGGTACGTCGTTGTGTGAGCAATACCTGCGCTGCGAGCCACAAGGCGTTTTGCGCCCCGACGGTAATCAGGATTTCGTCCGAGTTGGCTAATATGCCCCGACGCGGAAGCGTGTTTCTGGCGATGAATTCCAGCAACTGAGGATCGTCGCGATCAACCTGATCGGCGGTCAGGCTGTCAAAGTCACGTTGGCCAAGTGCGCGTAGCGCACATAGGCGCCAGTTCTGGCGGTCGAATAGTGCAGGGTCTACCTGCCCGTAAATAAAAGGGTACTTGTATTTTCGCCAATCCAGCGGCTTGGAAATTTGCAAGCTTCCGGAAAACCTGTTGCCGATAGCACGCGACCAATCGACGGTGTCCGATGAGGATCGCGGGCTGATCTGGGGCGGCTCTGGCGCGTTCTCGGACACGAAGTAGCCGGAGCGACCTGCGGAGGACAGGTAGTCGTCCGCCATCAACTCGTTATAGGCAAGGGTGACGGTGATCCGGCTGACGCCCAAGTGCAGCGCGAGCTTGCGTGAGGAGGGGAGTTTCTCGCCGGGGCGGAAGCGGCCGGACAGGATGCCGCCTGCAACCATCTGCTGGATTTGCTGCTGCAATGTGCCCTCAAATGTGGGGTCCAGAAAGAAGGTTTCGACGGCGATGGGCATGGGCTGGCCTTAAGTCAGTTGTGATTTGGCTATATCGAGAATTGGGGCGCAGCGGAAGGGTTAACCCGTGGACATGTGCGCGTGTGCGGCGCAACGCAGGCCCGCAAATCGAGAGTGAACACGTGAAAAGTAGCGGGTTTTGGCAGTCGGCAACCTGTCGGCATTGCGTCGGCACCTCGTCGGGCAGCGTGGCCTGAAGCCAAAGTCAGCTTGGATTCCGGAGCGGCCAAGTCGAATTCAGAGCTGTTTCAACTTCGTCCTGAACACCAGCCACAGCGGCCTTGAGTTCCGAGATGAACGTTAGACCTACCATGGATTGGGTCGTGTAACCCGGTGTCAGGATGGAGATGTGGCTGGAGATTGTTGGCCTGAATCGCCGGAAGGCGAGGCCGCTGCTATCGGGGGCGTGCAGGATGTGGCTGTAGGCCGTGATCATGTCGCAGACCATCACGCATAGTCCTGCTGAAACGAATTGCAGACCGGGCAGAAAAGTTCGCAGCTCGAACCGTTTGTTGAACCGGTTGCCCGTCGTGCGAAATGCAGCCTCGGTTTGTATCGCGGTGCTGTGTTCATCGAACAAGACCGCCATGGGGTGGCCATCAAGATCGTCTGGCGTAATCACCGACTTTTCCACTAACGGGTCATCCGCGGACAGGATGCAAACGCATTCCATGTCATAGTCGGTCTGGTGAATCGACGCGCGGGGTGTGGGGGTTTCGGAAAATCCTATGTCGAATTGTTGAGAGGCAATCATATCCTCGATCATTGCTGACGATCGCATGATCAGCGAGACTTCAAGATCCTCCCGCCCGTCCAGAAACCGGGTCAGGAGTCGGGGAAGAAATACGCTTGAGGCGGCAGGGTGGCATGCGATCTTGAGCTTGCCTGACTGGAGCGAGCTGATCCGCTCCAGTGTCCGTTCGGTGCGCTCCAACCGGCCCAGAATATCTTCGCATTCTTCCAAGAAGAACCGTGCCTCGGGCGTCGGAATCAGCTTTCCGTGTGTGCGTAGAAACAGCGCAAAACCCAGCTGATCTTCAAGCGTTCGTACCATGGTCGAAACGGCCGGTTGCGTGCGCCCTACAGCACGAGCCGCTTGGCTGATCGAGCCCGCGCGCATGATCTCCCGGAAGGTCGTGAGTTGACGCAATGTGAGGTTCATCAGGTATAAATCCAATTTATGATATTAGAGATATTTTAAAATTGATTTGATGCCACAAGTCCAGTGAGATGTTGGCAGCCCACGCTTGACGCCGTTTGGGCCTGGGGGAACAGATGGACAGATTTTCGAAATATCTGCTGACAGCGCTGATTTGTGCCGTGGCTATGGGCCAGTTCGTGCAGGTCATTACGCGTTATGTCTTGCAGGTGCCGGTGATGGGGCTGGAAGAGACGATGGCCTTCCCGACGGTGTGGCTCTACATCCTCGGCTCGGTCAACGCGTCCCGTGAGAATACGCATATCCGCGCCAACGTTCTGGAAATTATCATCAAGACCGAACGCGGCCACACCATTCTGGCCATCATCGGCGAAATTATCAGCCTGATCGTCGGCCTGTGGCTGCTGTCCTGGGCGTGGGACTACACCCGCTACGCGTGGCGCGTCTGGCGCGAAAGCCCGACGCTTTACATCCCGACCTTCTATTCTGACGTCGCCCTCGTCGTGGGACTGGCCCTGATGATGGTCTACACCGCCTGGCACCTTTTGCGCCATGTCCGCAGCCTGCGCACCGGAGAACCCACATGATTGAGATCGCCCTATTAGCCATCGCCTTGCTGGTGATCACACTGACGCTGGGCGTGCCGCTGCCCTACTGTTTCGGCTCCGCCCTGATGGTGATGTATTTCATGGGCGGCGTGACCATGAAAGGCATGATGCTTTGGGGGGTCCAGCAGCTGGGCAACCCTGTGCTGCTGGCCATTCCTCTGTTTGTTCTGGCGGGGACAATCATGTCCGAAAGCGGGATTGCCGCCTCGCTTTTGCGCTTCGTGAACGCCTTTATCGGCCATGTACGCGGCGGGCTTGGTGTCGTCGCGGCGGTGTCCTGTGCCGTCATCGGCGCGATTTCTGGGTCCGGTCTGACCGGTATCGCCGCGATTGGCCCGCTGCTGATCCCCGAGATGGAAAAGCGTGGCTATCCGCGTGAATACGCCACCGCGCTGATCGCCAATTCGTCGATCCTTGGACTGCTGATCCCGCCATCGGTCACGATGATCGTCTATGGCTGGGTCACCGATACGTCCATTCTGGCCTGCTTTCTGGCGACGCTTGGCCCCGGCCTGCTGATCATGACGTCGTTCTCGGTGATCAACATCTACATGTCGCGCAAGTTCGATCTGATCCTTGACGACAAGCCGTCCTTTTCCGAGCTGTCGGGTGAAGTGGCCCGCCGCGGCTTCCACGCCTTCCCGGCGCTGCTGATGCCGGTGATCATACTTGGCGGCATCTATGGCGGTATCATGACGCCGACCGAGGCTGCCGCTGTTGCGGTGATCTACGCCGTGCCGGTGGGCTTTCTGATCTATAAGGGCCTGCGGTGGGAAAACTTCTTCTCTGCTGGCAAGGAAGCTGCCACCGCCGTGGGCGCGATCATGATGATGGTCCTGTTCTCGATGATCCTCAGCCAGATGTTCGTCTATGAAAGCATCCCGCAGCAGTTGGTGCAGGGTATTTTTGCCATCACCGAAAACAAGATCCTGCTGCTGATTATGATCAACATCATGCTGTTTCTGGTCGGAATGGTCGTCAATGACGTGACTGCGATCATCCTGATCGCGCCACTGCTGCTGCCATTGATGAACGCCATCGGCGTCAGCCCCGTGCAGTTTGCCGCCATCATGGGCGTCAACACCGCCATGGGCGGCGTGACCCCGCCCTATGCCTCGATCCTGTATCTCGGCGCGCGGATCGGCAACGTGAAGGTGACCAAGGTCATCCCGCCCGCGATGAAACTGATCCTGTTCGGCTATGTCCCCGTCGTCTTCTTGACCTCGCTCTGGCCGGACTTGTCGCTCTTCCTGCCACGCTTCTTTGGATATGACGTGGCCCCTTAACTTCACGAATAATGCAACTCAACACGGAGGAAACCAAAAATGAAACATGCATTCCTGACGACAGCCGCAGCGGCGCTTATGGCGATTGGCAGCTATGCCAGCGCGGCCGACCTGAAGATGAGCCACGTGCGCCCGCAGGACGCCACCATCGACATGGAACTGCGCGCGTTTTCCGCCGCCCTGTCCGAAGCCACGGATGGCAGCGTCAACGTCAAGCTGTTCCCGGCATCCGCCTTGGGCGACTATACGACAGTGCAGGAACGCATCAGCGTGGGCGCCATCGACATGGCGACACAACCAGCCGCCGCAGCCGCCGACCGCCGGATGCAGATCAGCTCCTTCCCCTATCTGGCAGGCAATTGGGCGCAGGCCCGTGCGGTCTACGGGCCGGGCGGCGTGGTGCGTGACACCATGGCCGGTCTTTATGCGGAACAAGACATCACCATGCTCGCCGCCTATCCGGTGTATTTCGGCGGCATCGCGCTGAACGTCGAGAACGCCAACCCCGCCTCGGTCGAGTCCAATGGCATCAAAGTGCGTGTTCCCGGCATCAAGAGCTTCCAGCTGACCGGCGAGGCACTGGGCTACATTCCTGCTCCCATCCCGTTCTCGGAGGCTTTCACGGCGGTTCAAACCGGCGTGGTTGACGGCGTGATCGGCTCCGGCGCAGAGGGCTACTACGCATCATTCCGCGACGTGACCAAGACCTACATCCCCGCCAACACCCACTTCGAGGTCTGGTACATGATCATCTCGAATGAAAGCCTCGCTGGCCTGTCCGACGAAGATCAAGCCGCCCTGAAAGAGCAAGCCGCCGCATTCGAGGCGACCCGCTGGGAAGTGGCCGAAGCCGATCAGGGCAAGAACGAGCAGCGTCTGGTCGATGATCTGGGTGCCACCGTTGCCGAGTTGAGCGATGACGATCTGGCCGCGATGGCGGCCAAGGTCCGCGCAGACGTCTGGCCCGCCGTTCTGGAAGATGTCGGCGCAGACTGGGGTCAGGCGATCCTCGACAAGGTTGCCGCAGCCGGCAACTAGGCCTACGTTCCGTCAGGGCGGCTTTGGCCGCCCTGACACATCTTTTCTCACCCTTGGAAACCCAGTCATGGATACCGATTATATCATTGTCGGAGGCGGCATTGTTGGCCTGTCTGTCGCCTGGGGTCTTCTCCGGCGCGGGCTGACGGTCACCGTTCTGGATGGCGATGACGGATCATTCCGCGCCAGTCGGGGAAATTTCGGGTTGGTGTGGGTGCAATCCAAAGGGATGAAGCAACCCCGCTATGCCGAATGGTCACAACACTCCGCCGCGATCTGGGCCGCCTTTGCGGATGAGCTGGGGAACAACACCGGCCAGACCGTCCCGCTGGAGCAGAAAGGCGGATACGATCTGCATTTCTCCGAAGAGACGCTGGAAGCCACTGTTGCACAATACGAGGTTCTCAAAGGGAAGCTCGGCGGCAACTACCCCTACGAGGTGCTGGGCCACAACGCTCTGCGTAAGGAAGAGCCCAACATCGGGCCAACGGTCGTGGGCGCAATCCTGCACCATCAGGACGGGCACGCGAACCCGTTGAAACTACTCACCGCACTGGCCGCCGACGTGCGCCGCCTGGGCGGGCGCGTGCTGACTGGTAAAACCGTAACCGAGGTCACAAAGCCCGACGCCTTCCGCGTCACCTGCGCTGACGGCACCGCGGTCACATCCGGCAAGGTTGTCCTGTCTGCCGGGCTGGGCGCGACCCAGCTTGGCCCCTCCATGGGTTTCAAGGCCCCGATACGCCCGCAGCGCGGTCAGGTGTTGATCACCGAAAAGCTGCCGAAACTTATCAACCGCCCGTCGCTGATTGCGCGGCAAGTCGACGAGGGCGGCATCCAAATCGGTGCCACCAACGAAGAGGTCGGCCTTGACGACCGCGTCACGCAGCCGGGTCTATCCGGCCTCGCCGCCGAGGCGATTGCCGCCTACCCAGCCCTCGCCCGTGCGCAGCTTGTGCGCTCTTGGGGTGCGCTGCGGGTGCTGTCGCCCGACGGGCTGCCGATCTATCAGCAAAGCGCAGAGATGCCGGGGGCCTATCTGGTGACCTGTCACAGTGGCATCACCCTTGCCGCAGCCCATGCGCGTGTGTTGCCGGACTGGCTCGAAGGCACGAGCGCAGCCCCTAATCTGGAGGTGTTCAGTGAAGACCGTTTCGCCGTTTCTTGAACTGGAGGATGCCCCGCGCGTGGAGGTGTCGTTCGATGGCCGCACGCTCAGCCTGCCCACGGGCGCAAACCTCGCGGCCTCAATGCTCGCCGCTGGCATCGACGTGTTCCGCAATACCCCCGTGTCTGGCGCCCCCCGTGCGCCGTTTTGCATGATGGGCGCCTGTTTCGAGTGCCTTGTCGACATCGACGGTATCACAAGGCAGGCCTGCATGGTCGAAGTCACCGAAGGCATGCTCATCACCCCGCCCCACAGCGCCGAGGTCCGCCATGAGCCGTCGTGATCTGGTTATCATCGGCGCAGGCCCCGCTGGCATGGCGGCTGCCGCCCAAGCCGCCGATCTGGGCCTCAGCGTCACCGTGTTGGACGAACAGCCTCACGCGGGCGGGCAGATTTACCGCGACGTGGACCGCATCGCCCCCATTAGGGGCGGGATTCTAGGCCCCGATTTCACCCATGGCACAACGCTGACAGCGGCGATGCGGCATGACGCGATTGTCCACCTCACCGGTGCGGTCGTCTGGGCAATCGAGGACCAGTTCCGCATCTCCTATACCCGCGGCGGGCGCGGCGCGCAGATCGAGGCGGATCGCATTTTGCTGGCCACCGGCGCGCTGGAGCGGCCAATGCCGTTGCCCGGCTGGACGCTGCCCGGCGTGATGACCGCCGGGGCCGGGCAGATCCTTCTCAAGCAGTCGGGCATTCTGGCGCGCAATGCGGTGTTGGTCGGTTCCGGCCCTCTGCTCTACCTGATCGCGGCCCAGATGGTTCGGGCGGGTACGCCGCCAGTTGCGATGGTCGAGACCCAGTCGCGCGGCGATGTGATGCGCGCGGCCCCGCATATGGGCGGGGCGCTTCGTGGTTGGCGATATCTGGCCAAGGGGTTGAAAATGCTTGCAGAAATTACCCGCGCCCGCGTTCCACGCTATACCGACGCGACCGGCATCGCGATCGAAGGGGACGGCAAGGCCGAGGCCGTGCGCTTTACCAGCAAGGGCCGCTCCCACCGTATCGCCTGCGACACCGTATTCCTGCACCACGGCGTCGTCCCGAACACGCAAGCCGCGCGGTCTCTCGAGGTCTCCCACAGGTGGGACGCGGCGCAGCACTGCTTCGTGCCTCTGGCCGATGAATGGGGTCAGACGGATAAGGACGGCCTGTTCATCGCAGGCGACGGCGCGGGCATCGGCGGGGCCAAGGCCGCCGAATGCGCAGGCAAGCTCGCGGCGCTGGAGGTAGCGCATCAGGCAGGCCGCCTGCCTCTTGCAGAGCGCGACCGTTTTGCTGCCGCCCCACGCGCCAAACTGGAGTCTGAGCTGGCCGCCCGGCCATTCCTCGACGCGGCCTATCCCCCCTGTGCCGAGGCACTGCTTCCTGATGACAAGACCCTGATTTGTCGTTGCGAAGAGGTCACCGCAGGCGACATTCGCGGCTATGCGAAACTGGGCTGCATCGGGCCGAACCAAACCAAGGCTTTCGGTCGGGCCGGAATGGGCCCCTGTCAGGGCCGCTATTGCGGTCTCAGCGTCACCGTCCTGCTGGCCGACGCCACGGGGCAAACGGCGGACGAGACGGGATATTACCGCATCCGCCCGCCAATCAAGCCGGTCACACTGGGCGAGCTTGCGGCGATGGACGATAACACGCTGGATGCAGCGGAATAGGAGACAGACATGATCGAACGGATCGACACCAGCGCGCGCATGAGCAAGATCGTCAAGCATAACGGTGTGGCCTATCTGTGTGGGCAGGTCGGTGAGGGCGCGACCGTGGCCGAACAGACCCGCGATTGCCTGTCGCGCGTGGATGCGTTGTTGACCAAGGCCGGGTCGTCGCGCGAGCAGATGTTGCAGGCCGTGATCTGGCTGGCTGACATGTCTGATTTTGCCGAAATGAACGACGTATGGGACGCGTGGGTGCCAACTGGCCATGCCCCGGCGCGGGCCTGCTGCGAGGCAAAGCTCGCCCGTGCCGATCTGAAGGTCGAGATCATCGTGACCGCGGCTTTCTAGGTTACCCCGTCACCGGAAATACATTGGTTTTCTTTACGACGCCGTAGACGAAACTGCTGTCGATAGACGCAATGCCGCCAATCGGGTGCAGCTTGCGGCGGACGAAGGCTTCATAGTCGGACAGGTCTGCCACGACCACGCGCAGCAGGTAATCCGATGTGCCTGTCATGACGAAGCATTCCAGCACCTGATCAACCCGCGCAATGTCTGCTTCAAATTGCTTTACGGTTGTCTCTGTGTGGCTTTCTAGCGTGACGTGAACGAAGACGGTCACCGGCAGACCATAGGCGTCGGCGTCAATGTTGGCGCTGTAACCGGTGATGACCCCGTTTTGCTCGAGCAGCTTCAGCCGCCGGAGGCAGGGCGAGGGCGACAGGTTTACCTCTGCCGCTAGATCTTGATTCGTCATTCGACCATTGCGTTGAAGCGCCCGAATGATCTGTTGGTCTTTATCGTCCAGTTTTTTCATATTGTGAGCATATAATGCCAATATTATGCTAAGATAAAGCATAAATTGGAATAAATGGCGGCGCATATTACCATATTTTGCTTCTTGAAAATCAAGGAGATATTTCCATGCGCAATCGCCCCGACAGCTTTTCCACTTTGGCCATCCATCACGGATATGACCCGATGGACAATGAAGGCGCGCTGACGCCGCCGTTGCACCTGACCTCTACCTTCGCGTTCGAGACGGCAGAAGCGGGCGGCGAGATGTTTGCCGGGGATCGTCCCGGGCATATCTACTCACGCATCTCAAACCCGACCTGCGATCTGTTGGAGCGGCGCATCGCGGTTCTTGAGGGCGCAGAGGCCGGATTGGCGCTGGCCTCTGGAATGGGCGCGATCACCGCGACGATGTGGACGCTACTGGCCCCGGGTGACGAGGTGATCCTCGATAAGACGCTGTATGGCTGCACGTTTTCGTTCATGCAGCACGGGCTTGCGAAGTTTGGCGTGACCGTGACCCATGTGGATCTTACGACACCGGAAAACCTGACCGCGGCGATTAGTGACAAGACCAAAGTGGTCTATTTCGAAACACCTGCCAACCCGAACATGCGTCTGGTCGATATTCAGGCGGTGTCCGCCATCGCGCATGCGCAAGGGGCTTATGTGGTGGTCGACAATACCTATGCGACCCCCTATCTCACCCAGCCGATTAAGCATGGGGCAGATATCGTGCTGCATTCGGCGACGAAATATCTGGGCGGGCACGGCGATGTGGTTGCGGGCCTGCTGGCTGGATCGGCTGAATTGGTCTCGGAAATTCGCCTTTACGGCATGAAGGACATGACAGGCGCAGTAATGGCTCCGTTCAACGCCATGCTTATCCTGCGCGGCATCAAGACGCTTGAATTGCGGATGGACCGCCATTGCAGCAGTGCCGCGAGTGTCGCGGCGTTTCTCGAACAATCGGAAGGTGTGCAAAAGGTCTGGTATCCTGGGCTCGCCAGTTTCGAGCAACATGATGTTGCCGAGCGGCAGATGTCGCAGTTCGGTGGCATGATTGCGTTTGAACTCGAAGGCGGGCTGGAGGCGGGGCGCGTTATGATGAACAAGCTGCAGATGATCAAACGTGCGGTATCTCTGGGCGATGCCGAAACACTGGTTCAGCACCCCGCCAGCATGACTCATTCCACCTACACCCCAGAAGAACGTGCTTTGCACGGTATCGGCGAGGGTCTAGTACGCTTGTCTATTGGCCTCGAAGGAATTGATGATGTCATCTATGACCTGGAGCAAGCCCTGCCGAAGTCCCGAATCCGCAAAGCAGCCTAAGGAAATTTACGATGCCCGCAGACCTTAAAGCGATCGAGCAGCGTTTGCTGTGGCTGTCCCACTGGATGATACACCACGCAAACCACATCCGTCCTAAAACGGATGGCATCAAGGTCGGCGGGCATCAGGCATCGTCGGCCTCGATGGTGTCGATCATGACGGCGCTCTATTTCCAAACGTTGCGCCCTGAAGATCGCGTCGCGGTCAAACCCCATGCGTCGCCGATCTTTCATGCGATCCAGTATCTTATGGGCAATCAAACCCGTGAGAAGATGGAAAATTTCCGCGGCTTCGGCGGCGTTCAAAGCTATCCCAGCCGTACCAAGGATATTGACGATGTCGATTTCTCCACCGGCTCTGTGGGGCTTGGGGTGGCGATCACGTCATTTGCGTCGCTGGTTCAAGACTATGTGCAAGCCAAGTCTTGGGGAGCGGAGCAAAAGTTGGGACGCATGATCGCATTGGTTGGCGATGCGGAACTGGACGAAGGCAACATCTATGAGGCCCTGCAGGAGGGGTGGAAGAACGACCTGCGTAATTGTTGGTGGATCATTGATTATAACCGCCAATCGCTGGACGGGATCGTGCGCGAAGGGCTGTTCGGGCGGGTTGAGAAAATCTTTGACGCCTTTGGCTGGGACGTCGTGCGCGTCAAATACGGTGTGCTGCAACGCGCAGCATTCGAAGAGCCGGGCGGAGAGAAGCTGCGGCAGTGGATAGATAATTGCCCGAACCAGCTGTATTCCGCGCTGACCTTCATGGGCGGCGCGGTATGGCGGCAGCGCCTGATGGATGCCTTGGGCGATCAGGGCGATGTGACGGCGTTGATCGAAAAGCGCAGCGACAAGGAGTTGGCCGCGTTGATGGAGAACCTTGGCGGGAACTGCGTGACCACAATGGCGGACACCTTCGCCGCCATTGATCACGACCGTCCGGTCTGTTTTCTGGCGTATACGATCAAGGGCTGGGGCACGCCGATTGCGGGACATAAAGACAACCACGGCGGTCTGATGAACAAGACCCAGATGGCTGAGTGGCAGAAATACATGGGTGTGGCCGAAGGCGCGGAATGGGATAAATTCGCCACCATTGCTGACCCGGATGCGTTTGAGGCAATGCTGGCCAAAGCGCCCTTCTTTGCCAAGGGTCGCCGCCGCTACGCTGACGATGTGATTGATGTCCCCGCGATCGAGCTGTCCTCGGATCGGGAAATCTCGACCCAGATGGCGTTTGGCAAGATCCTCGACAATCTGTCCAAGGGCGACAGCTTGTTGGCGGAGCGCATCGTCACGACCTCGCCCGATGTGACGGGCACGACGAATCTTGGCCCGTGGGTCAACCGTCGCAAACTGTTCGCGCGCGCGCCGCAGGCGGATACGTTCAAGGCGGAGAATATCCCCTCTACTGCCAAATGGGAGTTTACGCCGGACGGTCAGCACATCGAACTTGGCATTGCCGAAATGAACCTGTTTCTGCTTCTGGCCGCGGCCGGTCTGTCTCATTCGGTTTTCGGTAAACGCCTGATCCCCATTGGAACGGTCTATGACCCCTTTGTGTCTCGTGGCCTCGATGCGTTGAATTATGCCTGTTATCAGGACGCGCGCTTCATGATCGTGGGCACGCCTTCGGGTGTCACACTGGCACCGGAAGGTGGCGCGCATCAATCCATCGCCTCACCCCTGATCGGAATGTCGCAGGACGGTTTGGCCGCGTTCGAGCCCGCCTTTGCCGACGAGTTGGCCGTGATCATGGAATGGGCCTTCGCCTATTTGCAAAAGGACGGCGAGGGCGATCCGGACGAACGCACTTGGCTGCGCGATGAAACCGGCGGGTCTGTCTATCTGCGGCTGACCACCAATCCGATTGAACAGACCGGCAAACGTGCGGATGACGACTTCCGCCAAGGGGCCATCGACGGGGCCTATTGGCTGCGCAAACCCGGACCAAACTGCGAGGTAGTGATCGCTTATCAAGGGGCCGTCGCCTCAGAAGCGATTAAAGCCGCAGGGTCTATTGCCCAAGGACGTCGCGATGTTGGAGTTCTCGCCGTGACCTCTGCGGATCGGTTAAATGCAGGCTGGACAGCGGCACAGCGCGCGCGGGCGGGCGGGACGGATGGCGCGCAAGCCCATATCGAAACATTGTTGAACGACCTGCCGCGCCACTGTGTCCTGATCACCGTCATTGATGGCCACCCCGCAACCCTGTCGTGGTTGGGCGCGGTTTACGGACACCGGACGATCTCGCACGGTGTGGAGCATTTTGGGCAAACCGGCACGATTGCGGATTTATACCGTCACTTCCGCATTGATGCAGATGCCTTGATCCAGTCTGCAAGCGCGCTGTCACAAGGCCGCAAGATCCCGCCGGTCACGGCTCTCGGCTAGGCGAAACAGGCATCGCCCTTTGAGTGGGAATTGATCGCAACGGGCATTGTCCGACCAAGCGTGACTGCTGATGGCAAATAATAGCCCGCAACCTCAGCCAAGGTTGCGGGCATTCTTGTGTCTTGTGGGGGTAACGCGGGGAGCGGTGAAGTGTGTTGAGGAATGGTGAGTGATCGCCCGGCGCCTAAGGCTTGCTACCAGGCGTGGAGTGGCAAGGGGCAATGGTCTGCTCGGAGTCCAGTTTACACCGATGCTGCGCTGCGCCCGTCACGTCAAACGGCGTGATCATGCTAGAGGCGCTGGGTGCTCACTTCACCTCGCGGCTCGTGGGCAACACACCCAGTTCCGCCAGCGCTATTTCAAGCTGCGCCGCGCGGTCCAGGTCGGCTTGGCTATCCGCCCGAATGGTGCGCTCCTGCGCCGCAACCAAGGTGCCCATCCCCACAGGACGCACTAAGGCAAAGTCAGGCAGCTGGCGCGGCTCCAGCGTATCTGGGAACCAGCCCATCCAGCCTGGCCAGACCCGATGGTCGTAGACCGCGTTGTGGATGCCATATGACGCGGGGCCGACGCCCACAAATCGGGCGCGCCGCCATGTCACCAAAGTCCCGACCAGCTGCACCCATTGCTCAAAGCTCAGAGTGTCGCCGGCGCGTGGGGCGCGGGTGGTGAACCGCACCACGTCGGAGTTGCGCGGCGCCATACCGCCTGTGTAGCTCAGCTGGGCGCTGTAGCTGCTTGGGTCATCAGGGTAGATGCGCTTGCTGAAGCCAAGGATAGAAAAGCTGTAGCTGTCATCTCCGATGCCGCGGCTGCCCCGCAAAAATTCTACCAAGGCCTCCGGATCCGCAATTACGTCAAGGCCGGTCGCCGTCTCATGTTCTTGAGCCGTGCGCACGACGCGCCAGCCCTGCACGTAGTCGTTTTGCCCTTTTAGTGCCGACAACACCGGGAGCAGCGACGCTACCGCCTGATCGAGGGTCTGAGGAACTGGGTGTAACCACGCGTCCAGCGACGGCGTGCCGTCCGGGTCTTCGCTGGTGCGTTCTCTGAGCTGCTCTTTCAGTTTGCGCTCAGCTTCGCGCAGCAATGCTTCTCGATCTGCCATCAATTGTCCTCCCAGTAGCCGTAGTCTTCCTCACCACTCGCATAAAGCTCGCGGATAAAAGTGGTCCCTGTCGGGGCAAGGCTATACGGCACATGCTTGGTTTGGATATTGTAGATACCCATGTCGCCCAGAATCATAAGGAAGGCGGTCAGCACGTTGCTGTCGCTGAATGTCCATTCCAGCGTCACAACGGGCCAGTCAGGGTCAAACGCCGCGTGTTGCTCGGTGATCTGACCTTGCCACTCATCCATCAGGGACGAAAGCCAAGGCTTTCTGGGGTTACCTGAAAGATGTGGCCGCTGCGCGGGTGCGGGGTCGCCAAAGGCGCGGGGCACGATTAGGGTTTCGTCAAGCCAGTCGCGATACCCCAGTTTGCATTCGATCAGTTTGCACATGGCATGGTGCAAGCCGTCCCAGCTGCCCGCTCGTCCGCGTTTCCACTCCCATTCCTCGATATGTACAGTAAGCTGATCACCGGACTCTACCGCGTTGAAGCCGAACCATGGGATGACGTAGTGCTGATACAGCGCGCCCCGCGCGCGCGGCGACGGTTTGCGAACCGGCCCGGCTTGAAAGATGTGCCACGGGCTTGTCGCCCGCCCGTCCACGGCAGGCTTGCAATAGGGGCAGTCCTCTTGTTCTTCGTCGTCGCAGCGGTCGCGAATGCGGCGTTGCGTGCGCACCATTTGCTCCAACGCCTGACGCAGCGCCGTGTTCGTTGGCCGCGACAGTCTTGGTGGTGTGCGCTCCGGGTCTGGGTCCGGGTCCTGGTTTCCTTGTAGATAGTCCGGCAGCTCAATCCGCCCCAGCTCCAATTCCTCCTCTCGGTAGCGTTGCAGCGCCAGAGCGCTGGCACCCGCTGCCGCGAGGATCGCGATACCCCAAGCGATTGGATAAACGAAAACGACCATCCTACCACCACACCTCTAAGTCAGCCTCTGCGCGGCCAGATTGATATTTCAGTCGCGCGCAAAAATCTTCGAACAGATCATTTGCCTGGCCGGGCGATTGCCTGATTTTTTGCCAAAACGGCAAGTCAAGAAACGCAGGCCAAGGCTGATGAAACTTCAAAAATGCCAAAAGCATCATGCGGCCTCTCAATTCGGGGTCCGTCAGTCCAACTGCGCGGACCTCGTCGGCAAAATCATAGAGCAAGGGCCAAAGGTCGGCGGGGCTTTCTCCGTATCTTCGGGCCTCGTCCTCATGCAGCTCAAACAGGTCCTCGGCGGCTCCGATCATGTTTCGATACAACACCGAGAGTTTTAGCTCGGCGCGCAGCTTCGTATCAATCAGCGTCGGGTCTTTGCGCTTAAGTTCTTGCACCTGAATATGGATTGCCGACGACGTCGTTACCCGTGGCACCAGAACGTCCATCCCGGCAAAGGTCTTCAGCCAAAGGGCTTCCAGATTTGGAAAGCGCGCCATCCGGTCGGAATAGACATGGAAATAGAAAGGCTCCCAGAAGCGGAAAAAGTACCATTTGTCCGCCTCGGACCGCAACCGCGTGAATTTGCGCAACTGATTTCGAATACCGGTCAAGGACTGTTTCGATCGCAGATACAGGCCAGGTTCCGCGTCCCATAGGTGATGCGCCGCATTGCCTCGTGTGAACAGCCCTCGGGTGAGGCGGCTCTTCTCGTCTAGCCGCACGATCCAAGGTGCCACATCACGCAGGTCTTCCTCCGCAGCCCCTTGAAAGAGGCTTGCACATTCCAGCCCGGACTCCTCCAGAATTTCAGGAAGGCCAACCAGCTTCGCCCCGTCAAGGAGCGCATAGGTGTAAAACGGCGCGTCGTCAGCCCTACCCTCCGGGTGGCCAAAAAGCGCCTGTCGGAGCTGCGCGGGCGAAGACTGCGGCACGGTAACCCCGAACTGATCTCCCAAAGGCTCGATATCAGCAATCGTCTTAATCCAAAGCCGCTCCGGCCCGTCCTCAGGCGAAGAAGTCGCACCGCCAGTCTGTGTCCAATAATCGTGTTCGTTAAATTCGGTATTCAAATATATCTCACAGGGGTTCAAAAGCGCTGACTGAATGCACTCTGCATCGGGTATTTTCAAAAAAGTGTCAGCTCAGGATGAATAATTTTACCACCGTTTTCAAGTCTGACGGTTCCAGCGTTGCTAAAGGCCTCAGTTTTGAGGCTGCTGAAGACGGCATACGCCAAATTGGTCCACTGCAGGCCACAGCTATCGAGCCACTTTTGTCGGAATTTTGCTCTGCTGTCCGTCACGCAAAGCGCTCATCGCCCCAAACAAAAAAAGCCCGCAACCTCGGCCGAGGTCGCGGGCTTTTCCGTGTCTGGGGACGAGCTGTTACCCCATCACTGCCGTCAGGGCGCTGTCGACGGAGGAGATGATCGCGTCGATGTCGTCTTTGGTGGCGATCAGCGCGGGGGAGAAGCACAGTGTGTTGTTGAAGCCGGGGATTGAACGGTTGGTCATGCCGATGATGACCGCGTCCTTTGCCATGCAGTGGCCGGTGACTTGGGCCACCAGCTTCTCCGGCAGGGGCGCGCGGGTCTCAACGTCCGCGACCAGCTCTGCGCCGAGGAACAGGCCCTTGCCGCGCACGTCGCCGATGCAGGCGTGTTTGCCTTTTAGCTCTTCAAGTTGCCCCAGCATGTAGTCGCCCATGGCAATGGTGTTTTCGAGCAGGTTCTCGTCCTCAAGGATGCGCATGTTTTCCATCGCCGCCGCAGGGCCAGCGGTGCAGCCGCCGAAGGTGGAGATGTCGCGGAAATAGTTCATGTGATCGGAACTGTCGTCCTTGAACATGTCGAACACGGCCTCGGTCGTCACGCAGCACGAAATGGCCGCGTAGCCGGAGGCCACACCCTTGGCCATGGTCACGATGTCGGGCTGCACGCCGTAATGCTGGTAGCCGAACCACGTGCCGGTGCGGCCCATGCCGCAAACGACCTCGTCGATATGCAGCAGGATATCGTATTTTTTGCAGATTTCCTGCACGCGCGGCCAGTAGCCTTCGGGGGGCGTGATGACGCCGCCGCCTGCAGTGACCGGCTCAAGGCACAGTGCGCCGACGGTGTCGGGGCCTTCGCGCAGGATGATCTCCTCGATCGCGTTGGCGCAGGCGATGCCGTAGGCCTCGCCGGACAGATCGCCCAAGCCCTGATCCATGGCGCGGTATTCAAGGCAATGTGGAACGCGCACGAAGCCGGGGGTGAACGGGCCATATTGCGCGCCGCGTTCGTCCTGACCGCCAGCGGACAGGGTTGCGATGGTGGTGCCATGGTAGTCACGGTCGCGGTAGAGGATTTTGTGCTTCTTGCCGCCATAGCGCTTATGGGCGATTTGGCGGACCATTTTGAAGCCCTTCTCGTTCGCCTCGGAGCCGGAGTTGGCGTAGTAGACGCGGCTCATGCCGGGCATTTTGGAGATCAGCCGCTCGGAGAACATGGCGGCAGGGATCGAGCCCATGGTGCCGCCGAAGAAATTCATTTTCACCAGTTGGTCACGCACGGCGTTGGCGATGCTCTCGCGGCCATAGCCGACATTGACGGTCCAGACGCCACCGGACACGGCGTCGATATGCTCGCGGCCGTTTTGGTCCCAAACACGCAGGCCCTTGCCTTCGACGATGATTTTGGGGTCGGTGCGGTTTTCTTCGGCCATGTAGCCGGCGTGCTGGCTGAGATGGTGCCAGACATGGGCGCGGTCGGCTTCGACAACGCCGGAGAGATCATTGCTTTGCAGATTACCGTCCATCGGCTTGCTCCAGATTTTGAGGGGGCCGGGTGCGTGAGCCCGGCGATTCCATATTATTTTACGCCAAGTATGGCGCTAAACATAAAGCTGCATGTTATCTGGGCGTGGAATAGGGCCAGTAACCCATCACGCATATAGCCAGAATCTGCTCTTAAGACGGGCGTTTCATGGGGTGTTCAAATGTGGTATCATTTGTTTTCATACGCTTAGAGGTGCGTGGAATGGGTGAAAGCGCAAAAAAGCGACGGAGTCCGACTTGATTAAATCCATTGACTGCACCCGCCCTCCGCCGCCTAGTTTGCATGTGGAAAAGCAGGATGGAGACGTGCGAAAACATGAAACTCCGACTGCGAGGGCAAACTGCACTGGCTTCTTAGTGGCCTTGTGGTCTGTTCAAACGACCCTTTCGTGTGGCCCGAGACCCGGCAAACCGGGCTGGCGACATTGAAGGAAATATACGCGCCGAGTGGCGCACGCTGTTCAACATGGGAGATGAACATATGAAACTTACCACCAAATTGATGAGCGCCGTTGCCGGCGTTGCACTGCTGTCCGGCGCGCAAGCTGCCATGGCTGATGGCCACGGGCTGACCGTTGGCTATTTCCTTGAGTGGCCGATGCCGTTCCAATACGCCAAAGTAAACGGCACCTATGACGAAGCGCTGGGCGCGCCTGTCACTTGGGTTTCGTTCGACACCGGCACCGCGATGTCGGCTGCCATGGCGTCCGGCGATGTGGATATTTCCGTTTCCCAAGGTGTGCCACCTTTCGTGGTCGCAACCTCCGCTGGTCAAGACATCCAGATTCTTGACGTTGCTGTGTCCTATTCCGAGAACGACAACTGTGTTGTTGCGACCGGTTTGGAAATCGACAAGACCTCCGCTGCCGAACTGGCTGGCAAGAAAGTCGCTGTACCGCTGGGCACCGCTGCGCATTACGGTTTCCTGAGCCAGATGAACCACTTCGGTGTCGACATCTCGGGTATGAGCGTTGTTGACATGGCCCCTGCTGAAGGTGCTGCGGCACTTGCGCAAGGCTCCGTAGACATGGCCTGTGGCTGGGGCGGCGCGCTTCGCACTATGAAAGAATCCGGCAACATCCTGCTAACCGGCGCTGAAAAAGAAGCACTGGGCATTCTGGTGTTCGATGTCACCTCCGCACCTGCGGGTTTCGTCGCTGAGAACGGTGACATGGCTGCCAAGTTCTTGAAGGTAACTGCTGATGCCAACGCTATGTGGGCTGACGAGGCCAACCACGCGAAAATGCTGCCGGTGATTGCTAAAGATGCTGGTATGGATGAAGCAGCAACGGCGTCGACCCTTGCAGGGTTCGCGTTTCCGAACATGGCGGATCAGCTTGGCGGCACGTGGCTTGGCGGTGGTGCTCAAACCTTCATGAAGGGTGTGGCTGACGTCTTTGTTAACGCCAAGTCCATCGACGCGGCGCTCGACAGCTACGACGCGACCGTAAACACAGGCCCGCTGAAAGCCGCGTCTGAAATGTAAGACCGACTAGGGGTGGAGCGGAGTTTCCGCTCCACCCTTTTCGCTTCCGAAACCGATTAAACAAGGAGTGGGGCAGCCATGTCGGGCCTAACAATCGAGAATATTTCCATGCGCTTCGATCTGCCAAATGGCGGATCAGTGCAGGCGTTGAAGGACGTCACCCTCGACCTGAAACCGGGCGAGCTGATGAGCGTTCTTGGGCCATCAGGCTGCGGTAAAACCACGCTGTTGAACATCGTCGCGGGCTTTCTGGCCCCCACCGAAGGGCGCATCGCGATGAACGGGCATACAGTGCATGGCCCTGATGCCGAGCGCGGCATGGTGTTCCAGCAAGGTGCCTTGTTCGAGTGGATGAGCGTTCGCGAGAACGTGGCCTTCGGACCACGGATGAAAGGCGAGCGCGAGGCGCAATACGGGGCGAATGTGGACCATTTGCTCGACGTTGTCGGCCTTCAGGATTTCAAAGAGAAAGCCATTTATGAGTTGTCCGGCGGGATGCAGCAGCGTGTGGCCTTGGCCCGCTGCCTTGCCAATGACCCCGACGTAATCTTGATGGATGAACCGCTGGGTGCGTTGGACGCGCTGACCCGTGAGAAGATGCAAAGCCTTGTGCTGAAGCTGTGGAAAGAGACGGGCAAGACCATCATCCTGATCACCCACTCGGTCGAGGAAGCGCTGCTGTTGGGCGAGCGTCTGCTGGTCATGGCCCCGCGCCCCGGCCGTATCCACAAGGAATACCGTCTGCCGTTTGCCGATCTTGGCGTCGACCAAGACCTGCGGGAGGTCAAGAAACACCCTGACTACAACAAAACCCGTGAGGAAATCCTCGCCATGATCTGGGACATGGAAGAGGAAATTATGGGCCGCACGGAGGAAAGCGCATGACCATTCTTGCAATCTACGTCGCCATTTTCATCGGCGGTTTCTTTGCGGTTAAGTATATCACCGCCTCTACGCAGCCCAAAGACTACACCTCGCTGAAAACAGTGACCTTCGGGGACGAAAGTGCAGTGCGGCCAAACCGTGCGGCGTCGATCATTTCCATTGTGACGATCTTTTTGCTGTGGGGGTCGTTTACCGGCTCAAGCCTGATCCCGTCCTTCTTGCATGCTCCGGCAGCCTATACCGGCCTGGGCGAGTTCAACTACACGGTGGACGCCAATGGGCAGACGGACGACGCCACGGTGACTGTCAATGTGCATGAAACCGATGGCGAAGCGGCCGTTCCCGAAGTTGAACCAGGCGATGGATTTGCCAAGAACGATTCCATCTCGATTGCCAAATACCGCTCCAAGCTGCTGCGCGTCGACGCGAATGACGAGCAAGGTCGTGACGAAGGGGCGAAAATCGTCGCCGTAAATGGCAAGGCGATCGAGCCGGGCGGAGAGGTGATCGTTGATTTTGCTCGCATCGCCATGACACCGAAAGGCACGCTGAATATCGTTCCGAAGACGGGCTGGCAAATGCAGCCATTGTACTTGCCACCCCCTGAAAAGGTGGCCAGCAGATTGGTGGAGATTTCCAGCACGGGGTTTCGTAACTCGACTTTGTGGGAGCATCTTGGCTACTCGTTGTTCCGCGTGATCGTGGGCTTCCTGATCGGCGCCGCCGTGGGCATCCCGCTGGGCTACGCCATGGGCCTGTCCAACTGGTTCCGCGGCTGGTTCGATCCGGTGGTCGAGTTCATGCGGCCCGTGCCACCCTTGGCACTGATCCCGCTGGTGATCATCTGGGCCGGTATTGGTGAGGTCGGGAAGATCGTGCTGCTGTTCCTTGCCGCGCTGTGGATCATGGCGATTGCCGCGCGATCCGGCGTGTCGGGGGTCAACATCACCAAGGTGCACGCGGCCTACTCGCTGGGCGCGTCCAAGTGGCAGATCATGCGCCATGTCATTATCCCGAACAGCTTGCCGGAGATATTCACCGGCGCGCGGGTTGCGATGGGTGTGTGTTGGGGCACGGTTGTGGCCGCCGAACTGGTCGCTGCCGAGAAGGGCGCGGGCATGATGATCATGGTCGCGTCGAAGTTCCAGAACACGGACATCGTGTTGATGGGGATTATCCTGATCGGCGTGATCGGGTTCTCCATCGACGTGCTGATGCGCTGGGCGGAGCGTCTGCTGGTGCCTTGGAAGGGCCGCAGCTAAAATTCGACCCCATGTCGTGAATTCACCGCCGCCTGTCTTGTTTCGATAGGCGGCGGTTTTCGTTTGGGCCGTATATGCGCACATGTTTTTAAGTATCTTCGACATATTCAAAGTGGGCATCGGCCCGTCCTCGTCCCACACTATGGGGCCGATGACGGCTGCGGGGCGCTTCTTGAACGACCTGCGCGGTGGTCGGGAGAAAGAACCCGGTGCGGGGGAGTTGGCAGGCGTTTCGGCGTCGCTGCACGGCTCGTTGGCGTTTACGGGTAAGGGCCATGCGACGGACCGTGCGGTGATGTTGGGGCTGATGGGATATCTGCCCGCGACGATGGACCCCGATGCGGTGGACGAGTTGATCGACACGTTGGCGGTTGAGAAGGTCGTGCGGCCTGACGGGCTGCCCGAGTTGTCCCTTGATCCAGCGAAAGACGTGGTTTTCGACTACGATCTGACGTTGCCCGGTCATGCCAACGGCATGATCCTGAAAGCGTGGGATGCGGCGGGCAACCTGTATATGCAGGAGACGTATTATTCCGTCGGTGGCGGCTTTGTGATGACAGAGGCGGAGCTGGCGAATGACGAGCCGGACCTGCATGTTCAGAAGGAGCAAGCGGGGTTCCCCTATCCGTTTGGCTCTGCCGCAGAGATGCTGGAAATGGGCAAGGCCCATGGGAAAACTATCGCGCAGATGAAGGAGGCCAACGAGTTGGCCAACCTGTCGCGCGCGGAGCTGGACCGGAACCTGACGGTGATCCGCGATGCGATGTTTGACTGCGTTGATCGAGGGTTGCGGATGGACGGGATTTTGCCGGGCGGATTGAACGTGAAGCGCCGCGCCAAGCGTATCCATGACCAGTTGCTGGCCGAACAAGGCATGAACCGCAGCCAGCCGCATACCATCAATGACTGGATGAGCGTCTATGCCATGGCAGTGAACGAGGAGAACGCGGCGGGGGGCAAGGTCGTGACTTCGCCCACTAACGGGGCGGCGGGTGTGCTGCCGTCGGTGCTGCGCTACTACCGCGAGCATTGCATTGGCGCGACGGAAGAGGGACAGCGCAAGTTCCTGCTGACGGCGGCGGCGATTGGCGGGTTGATCAAGCACAACGCCTCGATTTCGGGGGCGGAAGTTGGTTGTCAGGGGGAAGTCGGCTCCGCGTCTTCCATGGCTGCGGCGGGGCTGTGCGCGGCTTTGGGCGGCACCAACGAGCAGGTCGAGAACGCGGCGGAGATTGCGCTGGAGCATCATCTGGGCATGACCTGCGATCCGGTCGCGGGGCTGGTGCAGGTGCCGTGCATCGAGCGCAACGGGCTGGGTGCTATCAAGGCGGTTTCGGCGGCGTCTCTGGCGCTGCGCGGGGACGGGACGCATTTCATGCCGCTGGACAATTGCATCGAAGCGATGCGCCAGACCGGCATTGATATGAGCACGAAATACAAGGAAACCTCGCAAGGGGGGCTTGCGGTCAACATTCCGGAGTGTTGATGTCTCCCCGATAGATTTGGGAGACATTACCATGAAAAAGATCGTGTTGACCGGCGCCGCCGGAAACCTTGGGAAAGTCCTGCGCGGCCCTCTGGCTGCGATGTGTGACGAGCTTTTATCCACTGACATTGCCGAAAGCGTGGGTGATCTGATCGAGAACGAGACCTTCGTGCAGGCCGACCTGGCGAAGATGGACGACATCCGCCCGTTGCTGGAAGGTGCGGATATGGTCGTGCATTTTGGTGCGCTGGTGGACGAGGTGCCGTTTGAGGAAATTTGGGGGCCGAACTTCGTCGGCTCGTACAACATCTGGCAATCCGCAAAAGAGCATGGTGTGCGTCGCGTGATCTATGCGTCGTCGATCCATGTGATGGGGATGTATCCGAAAACCGTGGCGATCACACCCGATATGCCGCACCGCCCTGATACGTATTACGGGCTGGCCAAGTGCTTTACCGAGGATCTGGGACGCATGTTCTGGGAAAAGGAAGGGCTGGAGTCAGTCCACATCCGTATTTTGACCGCGACCTCGCGCCCCGGGAATGCGCGCGCGTTGGGAACGTGGCTTAGCCCTGACGATCTGGTGCAACTGGTGACGCGGGCGATTGATACGCCTGTGGTTGGGTGCACGGTGGTCTATGGGGTGTCGAACAATGACCGCTCGCCCGTTGACAATTCATCAGCGTCCCATTTGGGCTACCGGCCGAAAGACAATGCCGAGGAGTACGCCACCGAGACTTTGGCTGACACGCCGCCTGCGGATTTGAACGATCTGGGGCTGACCTGCCACGGCGGGCCGTTCGCGTCGGCCAAGCTGGGCGAAAGCCCGATGGCATTGATGGGTATTCCTGACGACGATTGAGGGTGTAGCATGGGAGAACTCCCCGCCCTGCGTAAGGAAGTGATTGCGATGTTATGGTTTTGTGGGCCGTCTTTTCACGGTGTAGTGTTTGTATTTGCGGATTTTTGGTAATATTCGGCCATGAATTGCCCCATTTAGCGCTAAAACGAAAGCAAACCTTGACCAAACGAAAGTAAACTTGTGATTAGTGGTGGGGAACGCATGAGGAGTCGTTGGTATGGCGCAAGAGGATATTGTTGACCTTTTCATCATCGGTGGTGGGATAAACGGCGTTGGAATCGCGCGGGATGCTGCGGGGCGGGGCCTGTCGGTCTCCTTGGCGGAAATGAACGACCTTGGCTGGGCCACATCGAGTGCATCGACCAAGCTGTTTCACGGTGGATTGCGGTATCTCGAGTATTTCGAGATCGGTCTAGTGCGTAAGGCACTGATCGAACGCGAAACATTGCTGCGCGCGATGCCGCATATCAGCTGGCCGATGCGGTTTGTGCTGCCGTACCACAAGGACATGCGCTTTGAAGGGGATACACCTACGTCGAAGCTGCTGGGCATTTTCATGCCTTGGATGAAGGGCCGCCGGCCCGCATGGTTGATCCGGTTGGGGCTGTTTTTATACGACAATCTGGGGGGGCGCGAAATTTTGCCCGCGACCCGCAAGGTTGATCTGACCGCCGACGCGGTGGGTCGGGGTATCGAGGACCGTTTTACCTTTGCCTACGAATACTCCGATTGCTGGGTCGAGGATGCGCGTTTGGTGGTTCTCAACGCCCGCGATGCGGAGGCGCGCGGCGCGGAGATTATGGTGCAAACCAAAGTAGTGTCAGCCGAGCGCGCGGAGGGTCACTGGGTGGTCTCATTACGCGATGGCGAAACTGGGGAAACGACTGAACGACGTGCCCGTATGTTGGTCAACGCAGGTGGCCCGTGGGTCGAAGATGTGATCCGGCATGTGACACATACCAATTCCAGCGAGGGCGTTCGGTTGGTTCGGGGGAGCCATATCGTGACCAAGCGGCTGTTCGAACATGACAAGGCGTATTTCTTTCAGGGCGAAGACGGGCGGATCATATTCGCCATTCCCTACGAGACAGATTTCACCTTGATTGGCACAACAGATGCCGAGCATTCGGATGCCTCCGTGAAGCCGGAGTGCACGGATGAGGAGCGGGACTATCTGGTCAAGTTCGCGAACGGGTATTTCAAGCACGACATAACGGCTGAGGACGTGGTTTGGACCTATTCCGGTGTGCGGCCGCTTTATGACGACGGCGCAAAATCGGCGACAGCGGCAACGCGGGATTACGTGCTGAGCGTCTATGATGATGGCCCGCCATTGCTCAATGTCTTTGGTGGCAAGATCACGACTTACCGGAAATTGGCGGAAAACGCCTTAGCCAAAATCGCGCCGTTCTTTGATGAGGTAAAAGGCGATTGGACCGCGGGCGTTGCCATGCCCGGCGGTGACTTCCCGGTTGATGGAGTTCAAGATTTGATCGACGGTTTGATCGTTGATTATCCTTTCCTTGATGATGCTTGGGCGAAACGTTTGGTGCGCGCGTATGGCACCGACGCACCGCGGATGCTGGGTGATGCCGGTGCAGCCTCCGACTTGGGGCAGCGTTTCGGTGCCAATCTGACCGAGCGCGAAGTGCGCTGGCTTATGACGAATGAATACGCGCGACACGGGGATGATATTGTCTGGCGGCGCTCCAAACTGGGGTTGCGGATGAGTGAGGGCGAAATCAAGCTGCTTGATGACTGGATGCAAGCCGAGCGCGCTGCGGCAAGGAGGGACCAATGACACATATTCTGGCAATTGATCAGGGAACGACCTCAAGCAGGGCGATCATCTTTGACGGTGACATGAAAATCGTCGCGTCGGCGCAGGAAGAGTTCAAACAGCACTTCCCGCAATCCGGTTGGGTCGAGCATGATCCTGACGACCTGTGGTCCACGACCGCAGGGACGTGCCGCGCGGCGATCGAACGCGCAGGGATCACAGCCGAAGAGATTGCGGCGATCGGCATCACCAACCAGCGCGAGACGACTTTGGTTTGGGACAAAACCACCGGAAAGCCGGTGCATAACGCGATTGTCTGGCAGGACCGCAGAACGTCGGACTATTGCCGTGAGATGCGCGATGCGGGGCATGAGGAGATGTTCACGGAGCGGACGGGGCTGCTTTTGGACCCGTACTTCTCTGGCACCAAGCTGCGCTGGATACTTGAGAACGTAGAAGGCGTTCGGGCGCGGGCGGAAGCGGGGGAGCTGTTGTTCGGAACCGTTGACAGCTTTCTGATCTGGAAAATGACCGGCGGTGCCTCGCATGTGACGGACGCGACCAACGCGGCGCGAACGCTGCTCTACGATATTCGCAAGGGACGCTGGAGTAGTACGATTTGCGAGATGCTGGGCATCCCGATGCAGATGTTGCCCGAGGTGAAGGATTGTGCGGCGGATTTCGGAATGTGCCGCGCGGATTTGTTTGGCAAGTCCCTCCCTATCTTGGGTGTTGCGGGGGATCAGCAGGCGGCGACCGTCGGGCAGGCGTGCTTCCAGCCGGGGATGCTGAAATCGACCTATGGGACCGGATGCTTCGCACTGTTGAATACGGGTGACACGCCAGTTGCCTCCAAGAACCGGATGCTGACCACGATCGCCTATCAGTTTGACGGCAAACCTACCTACGCCTTGGAAGGGTCCATCTTTATCGCGGGTGCTGTTGTTCAGTGGCTGCGGGACGGGATCAAGATTATTCGTGAAGCCAGCGAGACACAGCCTTTGGCGGAGAAGGCCGATCAGGGACAGGATGTCATCATGGTGCCTGCCTTCACGGGATTAGGTGCGCCGTATTGGGATGCGGATTGCCGTGGGGCAATTTTCGGGCTGACGCGGGGAACGGGGCCCGAAGAATTTGCCCGCGCAGCACTGGAAAGCGTGGGCTACCAAACGCGCGACTTGCTAGAGGCGATGAAGGCGGATTGGGATGCGGATGGTGAGGATGTATTGCGCGTTGATGGCGGAATGACGGCCAGTGACTGGGCGATGCAATTCCTGAGTGACATCATTGGTGCGCAGGTCGACCGGCCCGAGGTGTTGGAAACGACCGCATTAGGTGCTGCATGGCTCGCAGGGTCGAGGGCGGGAGTTTATCCTGATATGGAAGGCTTCGCCAAGAACTGGGCGTTGGAGCGCCGTTTCGAGCCGGATATGGACGATGCGACGCGGGACCGGAAGTATGCCGGTTGGAAGAAAGCTGTCGCGGCGACGATGTCTGTCTAGGGAACCCTACGCCAGAATGAAGTGAACTTTGCGGTCAGCGAGATGGCTATCCACGAGCTCCGTTTCCTGCGGGGTTAGCACTTGGTGGCGTGGGTAGAGCGGATTGACGCGGTCGTTCAGAATTGGCGCGGCCCATCCGTCCGTTGTGTCGAAAAACTGCTCTACCCCGTCTTCGCCAAACACGCGAAGGAAGCCCTGTACGACAACGTCGAGATAACTGAGCAGGATTGGATGCGGCTGATCGGGCGGGGCCAGATGTTCGGGGTGTGTTTGATACATATGTACGTCAACAGCACCCGCGCCATGGGTTAGTGACGTCTCGGGCAATCGACTGCGGAAATACCCTGTTTCGCGCAAATCCAGTGCGTGCCAATCTGAATTAGGCACCTCGGCCACCAAACCGTCGATTTGAAAGCCATCTGCTGGTGTGACGCTGAGAAAGGCCAATTCCCGCAGCGACGTATGCCGCCAAACGCGCTTCCATCCCGTGAGTTGCGCGGGGTGGGTCGTGGTGTAGGCGTGGGTCGCGGCGTTCACGAGTGAGCCGTAGCCGAAGAAATATGGATCTTGCATTGGCGGATGTGACCGGATTTTCCCCGCAGGCACAAGTTGAGTTATCGGCAAAACAGCGTAGCGTAGGTGTTCATACTCAAACCGGAGAAATCAATATGTCAGTTGCACGCGTTACCGAAATTATCTCTTCTTCTAAGAAAAGCTTTGAAGACGCTATCGAAAGCGGCGTCGAGCGGGCGTCCAAGACGTTGAAAAACGTCGAAGGTGCATGGGTTCAGGACCAAAAATGCACCGTTAAGAACGGCAAAATCTCGGAATACCGGGTGATATTGAAAGTCACCTTCGTTCTGGAAGACTAAGCCGGGCCTTTAAACCCGAGGCGGTGCTTCATTAACCGCCATCCAAGCTTTGGAATACGCCGTAGCAGCGCACCGCGCAGATCGGCGTATTCCGCTTCCCCTGCAAGAAGTTCCAGATACTTCATTTGCAGCGAGCTTCCCCGCTCGAACGCTTTCCTGAAGTAGCCTTCGGTGGCTTTGGGGAACATGATCATCCGCCACATTTTCGCTTGGTCGATCGACTTCTGGATGGGCTTCACCAGTTTCATATAGCGGGCCAAGGCGGTTTTGGATTGCCCCTGTGCGAGCGCTTCAATCACAGCGTGCGCCGCATGTTGCCCGCTTTCCATCGCCAGCGCGATGCCCTCCCCCGTGATCGGGTCAACCAGTCCGGCAGCATCGCCAACGAGCAGGATGTGATCGCGGCCCGGTTTCTTTTTGTAATCGCCAAAGGGCAGATACTGCCCCTTATAACGTAGGGTTTCATCGCTGGCGGTCTGCGAGACATAATCAGACATGTTGGCCTTCATGTCTTCATTGCGTGAATTGATGCCACCAACGCCGATTGTCACGGTTTTGCGCTTTGGGAACGACCAGCCGTAGCCCCAGCTTGCGGCATCGAAATCAATCTCGACAGCGCCATCGCAAGAGGGAGCGCGTGGGGACTCAATCTCCAGACCAAAGCCGATGGTTTCGGGGTCGAACGGCCTGCCAAATAGCGTCCGCGCGACGAAAGAGTTCACGCCGTCCGCGCCAATCAGTGCTTTGAACCCGAGTTGCGTGCCATCTCTGAGGGTGAGCGCGTTGTCGCCCAACTCGGTGATCGGTTGACCCAAATAGGGTGTGGCACCCGCTTTGACGGCCTCCGCGTGCAGCATCGCGTCGAAGTCGCGGCGCATGGTCAGGTGAACGGGTGGCGCGTTGGGGATATCAGCGAGCAGGCGACCTTTTGAGAGGAACCGCATGTGATCGGTTGTCACGAACAGATCGTCCGTCACCTCGCGTCCAAAAATAGCGCGCATTGCTTTTTCGCTACGCCCGGTGAAAAGCCCACCACACAGTTTATCGCGTGGAAACGTAGCCTTATCGACTACGGCCACAGACAAGCCGGCCTTCGCGGCGATGGTCGCGGCGGCGGAACCTGCGGGGCCTGAGCCCACAATGATGAGATCATATTCTGACATGGGGGGCTTTTAGGGGATTGGGACGTTGCTGCCAATGCGTGATGGTCTTTCAGCAGGTTTCGCGGTAAATCAGGCGACGCAATTAGAGGGCACAGCATGATACCAGAGACTGTAGTGACACGGAGCAATGGGGCGTGTGAGCTTTGCGGCGCCGAGGCGTCAGTAGGCGTGGCAGTGACCCCGCGCGAGGACATCGTTGCCTTGTGTGCGACTTGCGCATCAGGCGATGCAGATGACAGCCATTGGCGGTGCCTTCAGGGGGCGGTTTGGTCGGAAGTCCCTGCAGTTCAGGTGCAGGCCGT
The DNA here is from genome assembly GCF_003663885.1 of Litoreibacter meonggei. Lineage (GTDB taxonomy): Bacteria > Pseudomonadota > Alphaproteobacteria > Rhodobacterales > Rhodobacteraceae > Litoreibacter > Litoreibacter meonggei. Next base: position 188,155 of record NZ_RCCE01000003.1, on the reverse strand, counting down.
GCGTCAGCTGCGCAAGCTGGATGCGCCTTGGGCGCAAGAGACGCTGGATATGGTCTACCTTGATGATGACTTGGCAGCATGGGCGGCGGATGTGCCGTTGGAGCACCGCGACTCCAATGGAGCCTTGCTGTCCGCTGGTGACAATGTGGTCCTGATCAAGGACCTGCCGGTCAAAGGTGGGGGCTTTACAGCCAAGCGTGGCACTGCGGTCCGCAGCATTTCTCTGGTGTCGGATAATGCGGGCCATATCGAAGGGCGCGTCGAAGGTCAGCGGATCGTGATTCTGACCGAGTTTGTGAAGAAAAAGTAACACCCAAAGAAAAAGGGCGCGCGAAGTTGCCTTCGCACGCCCTCAAATTCTTGATCGCGGTGGCTTAGGCCAGAGCGATGTTCACTGCGCTTTCGCGGCCGTCACGGCCAGCTTCGATGTCGAAAGTTACAGCTTGGTTGTCGTCCAGTGTGGACAGGCCGGAGCGTTCCAGTGCGGAGATGTGCACGAACACGTCCTTAGCGCCACCTTCTGGTGCGATAAAGCCGAAGCCTTTAGTAGAGTTAAACCATTTCACGGTGCCATTAGCCATCGTGTTATTCCTTAATTGATGCTGCCCGCATGATCGCGGCAACCCGGCTCGATTGGTCTGTGACGATAGACTGGCGGCCGTATTAGGGAAGACAGTGGGTCGAAAGAGGCAAACGTTGCAGGGCGCGTTTGCCAGACTTCGCCCTGCAAGTAAAGCTTTTTCCGCTTATAGCATCGCAGCGATCTGATCCTTCAGAGCCAGGCGTTGTTTGCGCAAGGTTGCCTCATGGGCCTCGTCTGTCGGCTCCACATTGGTCTCGGCGCGGTGCACGGCGCGGTTCACCTCGTGGTATTCGTCGAACAGCTTGCGGAAATGGGCGTCGGATTCCTTAAGTTCGTGCATCTGCGCGACTTTGTCCGGGAATTCTTCGGCGAGTTCGTGGGGTGTGTGAGACATATTCTGCTCCCTAGCTATGTTTCTTCTTGATGAATATGGACGCGACGTGACGAGGGGCATTGATATGGGTCAAAGGGCCTGCTTATTTCTGCAGCGATTTGGGTGAGTCCGGTCTCAAATTGCCAAAATTGGAAAAAAGTCATCCCAGTTCGAGGCAATTTTGAGCGTGAATTCCGGCAAAAATCGCCCCAAGTTAACTTATTTTTAACACACCAATCTTAATGATCTTGTGGTTTTCGCCACATCTCTGCCTTAAATGGCTGAAAATGAAGCGAAAAGCGCCGGAAATGTGTTCGTAAATCGCGGAAAATGTGAAAATATTATGTCAATGAGCTCCGGTAAGGAGAAACTTACTTGCGTGAAATGAAGTATTTTCGCCTTATTGTTGCGTAATCAGTTCTTCGCCACCTGCCATTAACCAATCGCCAGCCAAATGAATTTTAGGAGACTGCCATGACCGTATCCCTCGTCGAAAAAGCCCGTCACAACCGCATCATCGCTCTGCGTGCTATCCAGATCCGCAAGTCCGGTTCTGATCGTGTTACGCTGTTCCCTAGCGCAGATCGGGAAGCGGATCAGATCATGTTTACGTCTCGCCGGGCGCAGAACCCTATGCACAACCTATTCGTCGCTGCGTAAGCCGCGATAGGAGCGCCGCTCGCTACACGTAAAGCGCTCCGCCAAGGGCCGACATGTCGGTCCCTTCCCCCCAGAAAACGCTCAGGACCGCCTGAGCGTTTTTTGCGTTTTTCGGAGGGTCTGCATCCCGTCGGCAAAGCGTCGGCGATGTGTCGGGCAGTTGCGCGCGCTGGGTTTGCGCGGATTTAACGGCTGATGGGATAGGGTGAGCCATCAGATATTCATCAGGATTGCCCCATGAGTTTCACTCCCAACACCCGCCCCAAGTCGCAACGCATCGCGAAGGAAAAACTGGGCCGACTTTTGCAGCTGGGGGATTTGGAGGACAACGTGACCGAACTGGTCCGCGATCTGATCCCGCAGGCATGGCACCGGCTGGAGCATGACATTGATGTCGAGGAGCCGAAGGTGAAGATCACCCTACGCGTCGACCGCAGCGTGGCGAAGTTCTACCGCGCTTGGGGCAACGGCTATCAGGCGCGGATCAACCGGATACTGGCGACCTACGCGCAGGCGAGGATTGCGGACTACCTGACGATTGAGAAGGATTTTTATAAGTTTGTCGTTGAGGAGACGTTGGACAAGTACAACGATCCGGTGCCGGACGATATTGAGGAGGGGCCGCAGGAGGGGGAGGTTTGAGGGTTAGGTCTGTGTGGCATATAGGGAGGGAGCGCAGCTACGCACATGTAGTTACTATCTTTTGGGAAGTCTCTAACTGGATTTCACACGGGAACTAGTGTTGGGTTTTGTATGTTTTCGTAGTGAAGCAATCACATTTGGATCGGAGGAGAGCATCTTGGCTATATCCTCCGCGTTTAGGAAATCTGGTGGATAAATGCCGTCACCCTTGTGTGGTCTGAACTCTCTAACCTTTCCAAATTCAGTGCTAATACCAAGCTCCTTGGACTCCCAAGGAAATTGACTTGAAAAATCAAAACACTGACATTTCCCTCCAGAAAAACACTTCAGTTCAACAAACCAATTTGGTCCTTCAAATCCCTCTTTTTTCCCGCCGCTTTCAGCGACATAAGCTTTGGAAAACGCGAAATTTGCTTGCAACTGCGGGACTATGTCAAAGTCTTTTTTTATCGTTCTCGCTTCATAGATGGCTTGCTCTTTAGTGATTTTTCCATCCTTTAGTCGCTTTAAAAGGGACGTAAATTGATCCTCAGAAGATCGGATAGCGTTACCCCTGCCGAGTCGTCTAAAGCCGATTGCCGTCACCATTCTAGGGCCTGGGTGACCTACTTGACTTTCTTTATGCGAAACAGCTTTGAATAACTTCCAGCTGTCTTTGAAAAAGTCGTAAGTAGTGCTTTGCGATCTGTAAGACAGGTCCCTGAACGCAACGGCACCGTCGTTTATAACTAGTGTTGGAAAATTTCGCTTACTGCAACTGGCGACCACTTCATGAAATGAACGGAGTCTATTGATCGCTACGTCTGCACCCTCAGCCAGTGGGTTGAGGCCTAGAGCTCCGATTTGGCTTCCGAAGCCGAGCAAATCGATCCAACTGACTATAGCAACTCTTACTGGGAACTGCCTGCTCTTTGTATTCGAAATTTTAGGCGCCATTTGCTACCTCGTAAACTTCTTATACTTCACCCGTTTCGGCTCCACGGCATCCGGCCCAAGGCGGCGGATTTTGTCTTCTTCGTAGGCTTCGAAGTTGCCCTCGAACCATTCCACATGGGCCTCGCCTTCGAAGGCCAGGATGTGTGTGCAGAGGCGGTCGAGGAAGAAGCGGTCGTGGGAGATGACCACGGCGCAACCGGCGAAATCTTCGATGGCATCTTCAAGCGCCCTTAACGTTTCCACGTCTAGATCGTTGGTAGGTTCATCGAGCAGCAACACGTTGCCGCCGGATTTGAGGAGTTTCGCCATGTGCACTCGGTTGCGTTCACCACCAGACAGCAGGCCCACCTTTTTCTGCTGGTCGCCGCCCTTGAAGTTGAAGGCGGAGCAGTAGGCGCGGGAGTTCATCTGGGCGTCGCCCAACTGGATGATTTCCCCGCCGTCGGAGATTTCTTCCCACACATTGGCGTCGGCTTTCAGCGCGTCGCGGGACTGGTCGACATAGGATAGCTGCACAGTCTCGCCAAAGGTTACAGTGCCGGAATCGGGCTGTTCCTGCCCTGTGAGCATCCGGAACAGCGTGGATTTACCTGCGCCGTTGGGGCCGATCACGCCGACAATCCCGCCCGCAGGCAGGGAGAAGCTGAGGTCTTCGACCAGCAGCTTGTCGCCGTAAGCCTTGGTGAGGTTTTCGACCTCGATCACCTTATTCCCAAGGCGGGGGCCATTGGGAATGATGATCTGGGCTTTGCCGAGCTTTTCGCGCTCTGACTGGTTGGCCATCTCGTTATAGGAGTTGATGCGGGCCTTGGACTTGGCTTGGCGGGCCTTGGCACCTGCGCGAATCCATTGGAGTTCTTTCTCCAGCGTCTTTTGCTTGGATTTGTCCTCTTTCGCCTCGCGCTCCAGCCGTTTGGCTTTTTGTTCCAGCCAGCTGGAATAGTTGCCCTCGTAAGGGATGCCGCGACCGCGGTCGAGCTCGAGAATCCAGCCGGTGATGCTATCGAGGAAATAGCGGTCGTGGGTGACGATCAGGATGGTGCCTTTGTAGTCGATCAGGTGCTTTTGCAGCCATGCGATGGTTTCGGCGTCAAGGTGGTTGGTCGGCTCGTCAAGGAGCAGCATGTCAGGGGCTTCGAGCAGCAGCTTGCACAGGGCCACGCGGCGTTTTTCACCGCCGGACAGGGTGTCGACCGATGCATCATCAGGCGGGCAGCGCAGGGCTTCCATGGAGACGTCGACTTGCGCGTCGAGGTCCCAGAGGTTCTGGGCGTCGATCTCGTCTTGCAGCTTGGCCATCTCGTCGGCGGTCTCGTCGGAGTAGTTCATCGCCAGTTCGTTATAGCGGTCGAGGATGTCCTTCTTGGCCTTCACACCCAGCATCACGTTGCCTCGCACGTCGAGGGTTTCGTCCAATGCGGGCTCTTGAGGCAGGTAGCCCACATGCGCGCCCTCGGCGGCCCAAGCCTCGCCGGTGAAGTCCTTGTCGGTGCCCGCCATGATGCGCATCAGCGACGACTTACCGGAACCGTTGACGCCGACGACGCCGATTTTGACGCCGGGGAGGAAGTTCAGGCGGATGTTCTCGAACACCTTCTTGCCGCCGGGATAATGCTTTGAGACGCCGTCCATAAAATAGACGAATTGATTGGCTGCCATGGGATGAGCTCCGGACTAGAATGAGAATGCTTTGGGGCCGTGTTTAGTCGGGCTTGCGGCCAAGGGCAATCGTAGCGCTTTGATTTGACGGCGGGTCGGATACAGCGCAGATTGCGCGGCATGACAAAACCCAGCCGCCCCGCAAAGCCCCGCCCCGTGACCTACCGCCCCGCCGACGACCGTTATGACCGCATGGTATACCGTCGCTGCGGGAAATCCGGTGTGAAACTGCCTGCCATCAGCCTTGGGCTGTGGCACAATTTTGGCGGGGATACCCCGCATGAAGTGAAGCGTGGTTTGTGCCGGACGGCGTTTGATCACGGGATCACGCATTTTGATCTGGCGAACAACTATGGCCCGCCTCCGGGGAGTGCGGAGAGCGCGTTTGGCGAGATTTTGCGAACCGATTTTGCAGGGCATCGGGACGAGCTGATTGTCTCCAGCAAGGCGGGTTACGACATGTGGCCGGGGCCGTATGGCGAATGGGGCAGTCGGAAGTATCTGTTGGCGTCCTGTGACCAATCGTTGAAGCGGCTGGGGCTGGACTATGTCGATATTTTCTACTCGCACCGCTTTGATCCTGACACGCCTTTGGAGGAGACCATGGGCGCGCTGGATTATATCGTGCGGTCGGGGCGCGCGCTGTATGCGGGGATTTCATCGTATAACTCGCAGCGAACCCGTGAGGCCGTGGCGATCCTGAAAGACCTTGGCACGCCGATGCTGATCCACCAGCCGTCGTATAACTTGCTGAACCGTTGGGTGGAGCATGACGGGTTGCTGGACACGTTGGATAATCTGGGTATGGGGTCGATTGCGTTCACGCCTTTGGCGCAGGGGATACTGACGAAGAAATATCTGGGCGGCATTCCCGAAGGAAGCCGCGCCACGCAAGGCAAATCGCTACTGGACGGCATGATTAACGAGCGGTCTTTGGCCAGCGTGCGTGCGCTGAATGACGTGGCGGAGGCCCGTGGGCAAACCTTGGCGCAGATGGCGCTGGCTTGGGTGTTGCGTGGCGGACGGGTGACGACCGCGCTGATTGGTGCGTCGAAGCCGAGCCAGATCGAGGATTGCGCTGGCGCTGTTGCCAATCTTGAGTTCACCGCCGACGAGCTGGCGGAGATTGACCGCATTTCTTCCGAGGAGGAGATCAACCTTTGGGCAAAATCCTCTGAGACCGACTGATCCCATGAGGGCGGGCTGGCCTGTGGCGCAAGCGGGGCAAACTGTTGGCCTTTTGGGCGGGTCGTTTGATCCGGCGCATACGGGACATGCGCATATCACGCGTGAAGCTTTGAAGAGGTTCGATCTGGATTTTGTCTGGTGGCTTGTCAGTCCGGGCAATCCGCTTAAAGAGCGCGGGCCTGCGCCGATGGATGCGCGGATGATGCGGGCGCGCAAGGTGATGCAGCATCCCAGAGTGAAGGTCACCGATCTGGAGACGAAACTGGGGACGCGATATACCGCGCAAACCCTCAAAGCCCTGCAGGACCGATACCCGAGGGTGAATTTCGTGTGGCTGATGGGGGCGGATAATCTGGCGAGTTTTCACCGGTGGCAGGACTGGGACTGGATCATGGAAAACGTGCCGGTGGGCGTGTTGGCGCGGCCGGGGGACCGGATTTCGGCCCGTCGGTCTGTTGCGGCCCAGCGGTATGCAACTGACCAGTTGCCGGGTGTGGCGTCGCAGTTGTTGGCACATGGGGCCGCCCCGCGTTGGTGCTACATCAACCTGCCGCTAAGCGATGCGTCTTCGAGCGCGATCAGAGCGTCCGGGGCTTGGATTTCCTGAGAAACAGCGTGGCGAAGCCCGAAACGAAGATTACCACGAGACCAAGCGCGGACAAGCCGTCGGGCCAGTTGTCAAACACCAGCCAGCCATAGGCCGTGGCACCGACCAGCTGGACATAGACGAAAGGCGCCAGCACCGACGCGCCGGCGCGGGCATAGGCGAACACCAGCAGCAGATTTCCCAGCATTGACGCGATGGCAGACCATACCACGAGGCCCGAAAGCGTTGGCGTGATCGGCGGGAGGTTTAGCAGGCCCAACGGGGTCAGCAAAAGCGCCCCGATGAAAAGCTGTGTAATCAACAGATGCACGGGCTTACCCAGCGGGGAAACCCAACGGGAGGCGGTCAGGAACATACCGTAGCAACAGCCTGAAAACGCCGCCCATGCGAGGCCGGTGGTCATACCGAAGCCGGGCTTCACGACAAGCATCACCCCGCCAAGACCAATGGCGAGCAGGATGATCCGCATGGCGCTGGCCTGCTCTTTCAGGAGCGTGACGGACAGGATGTAGCTGACCGTCGGGCCAAGGAAGAAGGCGGCGAAGACGTTGGCAATCGGCTCTGTTTGCAGGGCGGTGAGGATTGTAGTGATTGTCACGACCTGAATGGAGCTGCGCAACCAGATGCGCCAGTTTGACAGCAGGCGAACGGCGTCCTTGTGCATCGCAAAGGGGAGCAGGACGACCAGCCCGATCAGGTAGCGGGTCCACGCCACGAAGAACGGCGCGATGCCTGATGAGGTCATCAGTTTTCCGGCCGTATCCCCCAAGGGGATCAGCAGCATGCCCATCGACATCGTCGTGACGGCCAAAAGAATTGAACGCTCCATCACAGCTGCGTATCAGGGCGCAAGGGCGCTTGCCACCATCAACCGCATCGGCGATTAAGTTTAGGACGAGGAGGGCGCTGCCGTGGCAAGATTTGGTCGACGTACCGTTTTGGGGTTCTTGATGTTCGGTGTGGCTGACGCCGCGTTGGCGGGTGCTCCGGCTGTTTCGCTGCGTCCGGTGCGCAAGCCGTCTGACGCGATCAAGCGTGCGGTCAAAGGCGTCGATGCGCTGATCTCGGACGCCAAACTGGGCGGCAAGGTCAGCTTCGTTGTGGCCGACGCCCGGACGGGGCAGGTTTTGGAGGCGCATAACCCGCTTGCCGGACAGCCGCCTGCCAGCGTGGCGAAGGCAATCACGACCCTGTTTGCGCTGGACCGATTGGGTGGCGGCAAACGGTTCAAGACGCAGCTGATCGCGACCGGGCCGGTGCAGAAAGGCGCATTGGCCGGAGATTTAGTGCTGAAGGGCGGCGGTGACCCGACGCTGAGCACGGACGATCTGTTCAAAATGGCGGGCAGGTTGAAGACCGCGGGCGTGACCTCGGTCAAAGGCAAGCTGCGCGTGTATGGCGGTGCGTCCGTGATCGACCGCATCGACGCCGACCAGCCGGACCATGTGGGGTATAATCCTGCCGTGGCCGGGCTGAACCTGAATTTCAACCGCGTCTATCTGGAATGGAAGCGAAACGGGGGCGGGTATGCCGTCACCATGGACGCGCGATCCAACAAGATCCGGCCCGGGGTCGGGTTCGCGAAAACCACGGTCGAGGCGCGGAGTTTGCCGATTTTCAAATACTCGGGCCAAGGCGGGCGCGACAATTGGAGCGTCGCCAGCAAGGCGCTGGGCAAAGGCGGCGGGCGCTGGCTTCCGGTGCGTCGCCCCGAGATCTACGCGGGCGACGTGCTGCAAACGGTTGCCCGCTCGCATGGCATTCAGCTGCCGTTTCCTGTGCAGGCCTCTAGCGCGCCACGAGGGACGTTGCTGGTTGAGCATCTTAGCCAAGACGTGCGGGTGATTGCCAAAGACATGTTGAGGTATTCAACCAACCTGACCGCGGAAGTGCTGGGGTTGCAATCGAGCGGGGCGGGAAGCCTGAGAGCGTCCGCACGAGCGATGACGGATTGGCTGAAAACCAGGCACGGGGTGAGGAAGGCGAAGTTTGTTGACCACTCCGGCCTTGGGGATGCGTCGCAGATCAGTGCTCAGGAAATGGTCAAAGCGCTTGTGGGTGCTGGAGCCAAGGGCGAGCTTCGGTCGATTCTAAAGCCGATTGCGGTGCGCGATGAGAACAACAAAGTCGTCCAGAACAGCCCGACCAAGGTCGTTGCGAAGACGGGGACGTTGAACTTTGTCAGTGCGCTGGCCGGATATGTGCGCACGCCCGATGGGCGCGATCTGGCCTTCGCGATTTTCATGGCGGATGTGCCGCGCCGCAGGGCGTTGAAAAAGTCTGAACGGGAAGCCCCGCGCGGATCGCGGTCATGGAACGGGCGGGCGAAGAAGCTACAGGCGCAGTTGATCAACCGCTGGGCGGTGCTGCACGGAACCTAGCCTTTCAGGTGCCGCGCCCGCGACCCGCGTTCAATTGCCGCCGCGTGGAGACGGTCGATTTTCAGCTCGTAGCGGATTTCTTCCAAGAGCCGGAGTTCGGGTTGGTACAAGGCCCCGTCTGCGGCTGCGACGTCGCATGCAAAGGCATAGGCGGTCTCATAGAGATGTTCAGGCAATGCTGCGCGGACCATACCGAACAGGGCATCGAGACCTTCCTCTTCCTCAAAAAGTTCAGTTGTAATCTGAGAGATTTCTTTGATGCGATCGACGTCGTAGCCGGCAAATATCGGCAAATAGTTCACCGCTTGCTGGATGGCGACCAGTTCTGACGTGCGGACGTTCTGGTCGGACATGGAGACCGAGATCATTATGGCGACAAGGGCGTCTTGAGGGGACAGGGTTGCTGTATCGAGTGTCATCGCGGCCTCCGGCCAATTGTATTGTTGCAGCGCAGAATATTGACCTGAGCCATAGCACACAATAGGTAGCGACACTGCTGCGGCATATGGTGTGCCGTGCGATAAAACTGGATGTGCTCCGATGACGGATATGCGTGACGCTGGAATGACCTCGAAAGCCTGGCCCTTTGTGGAGGCGCGCACGTTGCTCAAACGGTATGAAAAGGGCGCGCCGGACAAGGGGTATGTGCTTTTCGAGACAGGTTATGGCCCGTCAGGGCTGCCGCATATCGGGACTTTTGGCGAGGTTGCGCGGACGACGATGATCCGGCGCGCGTTCGAAGTGATCTCGGACATCCCGACGCGGTTGATCTGCTTCTCGGATGATGTGGACGGGATGCGCAAAGTGCCGGGGAATGTGCCTGACCCCGAGAAGCTGGCGCAATACCTGCAAATGCCGCTGACGAAAGTGCCGGACCCGTTTGGCGAGTTCGAGAGCTTTGGTCACCACAACAACGCCATGCTGCGCCGGTTCCTTGATACGTTCGGGTTTGAGTACGAGTTCATCTCGGCCACTGAATTTTATGCGTCCGGCCAGTTCGACGAAGTGCTGCTGCGTGCCTGCGAGAAGTATGATGACATCATGAAGGTGATGCTGAAATCCCTTCGTGAAGAACGTCGGGAGACTTATTCGATTTTCCTGCCGATCCATCCCGAAACCGGGCGCGTCATGTATGTGCCGATGAAGAATGTGGACGCCGAGAAGGGCGAGATCACCTTTGACGACGAGGATGGCCGCGAATGGACGTTGCCTGTCACGGGCGGTAACGTGAAGCTGCAATGGAAGCCGGACTTTGGCGCGCGCTGGGCTGCGCTAGACGTGGATTTCGAGATGTATGGCAAGGACCACTCGACCAACACGCCGATTTATGACCGGATTTGCGAAATTCTGGGCGGGCGTAAGCCGGAGCATTTCACTTACGAGCTGTTTCTGGATGCCGACGGGCACAAGATTTCCAAATCGTCGGGCAATGGCGTGTCGATTGACGAGTGGCTGACCTATGCGTCCTCGGAATCGCTGTCGTACTTCATGTATGCCAAGCCGAAGACGGCGAAGCGGATGCATTTTGATGTGATCCCGAAAGCGATGGACGAATATCACCAGCAATTGCGGGCTTATGTGGATCAGGATGCGGTGGCGCGGGCGAATAATCCGGTGTTCCATATTCACGGCGCGGATGTGCCTGAGTCGAAGATGGTGGTGCCGTTCTCGATGTTGCTGAACTTGGCTTCTGTGGCGAATGCGGAGGAAAAGGAGCAGCTTTGGGGCTTCATCCAGCGCTATGCGCCGGACGCGACGCCGGAGACGCATGGCGATCTGGATCAGGCGGCGGGGTATGCCGTGCGTTATTACAACGATTTTGTGAAGCCGAACAAAGTGTTCCGCCTGCCCAGCGATCTGGAGCGCGAGGCGTTGTTGGATCTGCGTGGACAGTTGGCGGACTGGGATGGCGGTTTGGACGCGGAGGCGCTGCAATCGGTGGTGTTCGCCTGCGGTCGCGAGCGGTTTGATCCGCTGCGGGACTGGTTCAAAGCGCTGTATGAAGTGCTGCTTGGGGCGTCTCAAGGGCCACGTTTTGGCGGGTTCATCGCGCTATATGGTGTGGATGAAACCATTGCGCTAATTGATGATGCGTTGGCTGGCAAGCTGGTTGGCTGACAGTCGTGTGATTTGACTAAACCCGCGTCGCGTCTACCTTGAAAGCAACAAGGAGAGTGCGATGCGGGTTTTGTTGGCGATAGTAGCGGCGGTGTTTGTGGCGGGTTCGGCAATGGCCGAAGAGCCGTCGGCTGGCATCGAGAACACCATTCAAAGCCAAGTGGATGCCTTCTTGGCGGAAGACACCGCGACAGCATTTTCCTACGCCTCCCCGAATTTAAAGCGCCTGTTTGGCACGCCGGAGCGGTTTGGCACGATGGTGCAGAGCGGCTACCCGATGGTGTGGGCACCGGCCGAAGTGAGGTTTCTGGAGCTGCGCCGACAAGGAGAGTTGTTGTTCCAGAAGGTGCTGTTCGTGGACAAAAACGGCGCGCCGCATGTGCTGGAATACAAAATGATGCAGACCGCGCAGGGCTGGGTGATAGACGGTGTGCAATACCTTGTAGCCCCGCCCGTTGGTGCGTGATCGCCCGACCTGCGCACGGTGCTTTTTAAGCCAGCCTTAACTGTTCGGAGTTAAACCGCCCACGTCAGGACGGCGTGTCCGATACTTCCAATTCAGAGCAAATCTAATACCCCCTGCCAAAGGGGCGCTTGGCCTGTGCCTTGCGCGCCTATTTGTCCGACACGCCCGTTCCAACCAAGTTGAAAAGGGCTACCGATGAACAAGGCGATTACTGACGGGCTGGTGTTGACGCCGCCCCCATTTGCAAACGGTCTGGACGTGTGGTCTCGCGGTGACGGGACGCCGGGAACCGCGACATATGACGGCTATGCCACGGCGGCCTTTGTCCCTGCGGATCAGGATTTTGGTGGCTGTCTTGAGGTTTTGAAAACCGAGAACACGCAGCGCCTGCGCTACATGGGCGAGACGCCATTGCTGCCGGGCTGCTATTTGCAGATCAAGGTGCGGATCAAGGCGATATCGGGCAATTTGCCAACGGTGCGGGTGGGTGCCTTCGCCGGTGGTGCGGGCGGTACTGCAATCACTGGCGTGCAGACGCAGGGGCCGGGCGTGGCGCTGACCAGTTACGGGAATGTGGTCGAAGTCACCGCAATTGTAGGCGGTGGTGCGCGCAATGGTGTCGATCTGAGCTGGGGGCGTGACGCGCTTTACGGGCATTTCGGCATTGATCTGGCGGGCCCGAATGGCGGCGTGGTTCGCATTGATGATGTGCAAATCGAGGATGTCACGGGAGCCTTCCTGCGCACTATGATGGATTGGGTCGATGTCAAAGACTTCGGCGCTGTGGGTGACGGGACCACGGACAACACCGACGCCTTCGAGGCCGCTGACGCGGCTGCCGACGGGCGCGAGGTGCTGGTGTCTGACGGGGTTTTCCACTTGGCGGGCAATGTGACGTTTGACAACCGCGTCCGGTTCCAAGGCACGGTGACGATGCCGACCGACAAGTATCTGGCCCTGTCGCAGAATTTCGACTTCGACCATTATGCTGCGGCCTTCGGGGATGAAGAACTGGCGTTTCGCAAGGCGTTCCAGGCGCTTTTGAAGCAGTCGAGCCATGACAGTCTTGACCTGTGCGGACGCTCCATCGGGTTGCGTGGGCCGGTGGATATGCGCGCTGCGGTGCCTGATGTGTCGTCTTTCACGTCGCGGCGGGTGATCCGCAATGGCCAGCTTGACGCGATCAGCGATCCGGCGTGGACCACGGGTACGGCGACGTCGAGCGGCACCTATTCCACGTCCCAGCCCTACCGGCTGAGCAACGTGACCAATGTCGCCAATATCGAGATTGGCAGTCTGGTCAGCGGAAATGGTGTCGGGCGCGAGGTCTATGTGACCAGCAAGAATGTCGGCGCCCAGACATTGACCCTTAGCCAGCAGCTTTATGATGCGGTGGGGACGCAATCCTATAGTTTCAAGCGCTTCCGCTACATGTTGGACTTTAGCGGGTTCCAGAAGCTGTCGCAGTTCAACATCGCGGATGTCGATCTGAAGGCGGACGGCGTGGCCAGCTGTGTGATGTTGCCGCCTGCCGGGTTGATCTGGCACCTGCGTGACTGCTTCTTTAACCAGCCGCTGGACCGTGCGGTGACGTCCATCGGGTTGGCGTGTCAGGGGATGATGATTGACCGCTGTCAGTTCATTTCCAACGAGCAATCGCTGGCGGCGACGGCGCGCACGTCGATCGGCTTCAATATCAACGCGAATGACGCGAAGATCCGCGACAACCGATGCATCAGGATGGGCGCGTTTGCGGTAATTCACGGGTCGGGCCATATGATCCTGGGCAATCATTGGTTCCACGGGGACAACCTGAACGGCGCCCCGCGCGTGGCGGGGCTGATCCTGACGAAGCCGTCTTCCAAAATTGTCATCAACGGCAATTACAGCGACAACAACTACATTGAGTGGAACAACGAGCACGACGCGTTGCCGAATTTTTCCAGCGAGCTGAGCTTTGGGGCACTGTCGATTGTGGGCAACATCTTCACGGCGATCGGAGCTGCGTCGTATTTTCGCTTCATCGTTATCAAGCCTTACGGAACGGGCCATTTCATCAACGGGCTGAACGTATCTGGAAACACGTTCAAGGTGACCAATGGGAATATCGACCGCGTGGACAAGATGGATGGCAGTGTTGCTTCGTTAGACACCAGTCGCTTCCGCAATATCAATTGGTCGGGCAATACGTATCACGCGATCAACCAGTGGACGCAAAGCCCGGTGATGCTGTCCTTTAGTGAAAGTAGCCCTGTTGAAACCTGGAGTTGTGATTTTTCCGACTGGCTTCCGTTTGGAGGGCGCGCGCGGAATGTGACGGATGTGACGCCGGTGGGGGCGCTTCGCAATGCAAATAACGTGAAACAGTTCGTGACGCATTACACCGATCCTAACGAGGGGGTTGGCGGTGGCACCGTTGACATTATCTGGGGAACGGCTGTGAAGGGTAAAGTGAACGTTACTGCGCGGGTCGATAACCCGTACTAGGGGCGAGTATGGTGGCTGGCCGAAGATGCTAACAATCATTCGGCCAGCCCCTTCTCTGGAAGGTCTGCTTGACGTGGATCAAGGCGCGCGACCAAGGTTCAGCGGTAAAAGTCAGGCAAATAATAGGAGAAGCCCCATGTATTCCAGAATCCTTGTCCCCGTTGTGTTCGACCCTGACAACACGCCTGACGCAGCACTTGAAGTGGCGAAAGCCATTTCTGCAGACGACGCGCGGGTCACCATTTTGCACGTTATCGAGGAGCTACCGAGTTATGCGTCCCGATATGTTTCGGGGGACTTTATCGAGAAGAGTCGCGAGGACGTGAAAGCTCGCCTTGACGAGATCGCTGGCATGGTTCCCGGCGGGGAGGCCATGGTGGTCACGGGGCACTCGGCCCGGACCATTCTGGAATGGGCCGACACGCATGGCAATGATTGCATCATCGTGTCGTCGCACAAACCCGGTGTGCAGGACTACTTCCTTGGTGGTACGGCTGCGCGGGTGGTGCGGTATGCCCAGTGCGCCGTGCATGTGGTGCGTTAACGGCGATCACATATAATATTTGCTGCCGCAGTCATCTGGCTGCGGCGGTTTTCTCGTTTTGGGCCAGCGTGTTCGCCGCGAGGTGAGCCGCAAAATGAGCCTCGGCACGGTCTAGTGTCGAGGTTACGGGGTGAAACCAGCCGTCGATGGCGGGTGTGGAGGCATCATGCCGCGTCAATTCAAGTTTATGGGCTGTCAGAACCTGCCGTCGCAGATGGCGGATGCGGCGCAGCCAGAAGGCGGCGCGGTTTTGGGTCGGGTTTTGGCGTGCTGCGTTGCGGGCTTCCGCGATCTGGTCCCAGATTTGGGCGATCAGCGGGCCGTGGCGCAGGGCCAGCGGGTCTGTTGTGCGGTCTGTCATCCCCCGATGCTGTGCGGATTCGGGTTGCGGCTTCGTTAAAAGCACCGCTCCAATCTGGAAATTGATATGTTAGACTTAATTGCAGGAGGGCCATTTAATGACTGTAATCTCAAAACAATCGCAATGCCAGACGGTGATCACCACCTTCGAGATGACGCCGGGGACGTGTCAGGATTTGCTGGACGAGCTGACCTTGGCCTATGCGGAATTTATCTCGAAGCAGGAGGGGTTCATTTCCGCCGCCTTGCATGTGAACGACGCGCAAACGCGGATCGCCAACTACTCCCAATGGGCGCGGCGCGAGGATTTTCAGGCGATGCTGAGGACCGACGAGATGCGCAAGCGCAACCGTGTGATCAGCGGGCTGTGCAAGAGCTTTGAGCCGGTGATGTATGATGTGGTGGAGGGGTTCGGGTGAGCGTCTCTTTACCCCTCAGGTGACGCGCACCAGTAGAACCATGGCTGCCAAGGCGCAGCCGACACCGGCGTATTCACGCAAATAGAACCGCTCCCCGAAGGCGTAGTATCCGATCAGGCACAAAGCCAGCAGGGTGAGCATCGAGAACACCACGCCCGCCTGTGCCAAGGTCATATACCGCATGGCGAAATACCACATGATGGCGGAAAAGGCGTAGAGCAGGCCGCCTGCAATCACGTGGCGCGAGTTGAGGGCCATGCCGCCGTCCGCGGCGACTTTCAGCAGGTAGTCACCAGTGATGACGATCAACGCGGTGAGCAGGCAAAATCCGTATCCAAGAGCAATATTGAGCATCGGGGCACCCCCGTGGGCTGACAAAGGAACTTGTTAATATGTCAGGGAGTGTAGCTGATTTGGTCGGTTACGGCGCGTGAGGAATGTGTGAGGGGTGAACCCAGCCCTGTGGCTGCTGTTCCCAATGGAGGAGACACGAGGATTTTCAGACAACGGTTCGCCCCGACGAGATGCGCACAATCGCAACCCGTTGATCTGCGGTATTTACGAGTGCTTTGAGCGGGTAATGAATAAGTTGGCAGAAACGTTTGCGTGAGAGGGTGATGGGTGCGGCGCCCATCCTAAGCTTGCTATTTTAGATTAATGTCATTTCCGGCAAAAATTACGAGATCCCTATCTTCGTTGAAACCCACCATCCTAGTGAAATCGCCCTCCGATTTGTCTGGCCAGAAGGCTGGGTCCTGAAAATCAAGTTGTTTTTCGTAGTCGATCACAAACTGCGTCCCGTGGAGCGATGAAGCAATCTCATACGCCTGACTCTCGTTTTCGTCTTCCCCTTGATAGTAAATTCTGGTGTGGTCCATGGCCCACTCGCCTTTCCAAGCGATTAAAATATCGACGCTGGAAATGCTCGACTCATCGATAATTGCCTTGGCGAGTTCCTTGGCTTTCTTTTTGTCACTACTAGCGTCAAAAATTAGGACATTTCGATCCCCTTTGAGGAAACCAAATCTGGCATCAGAAGGAAGTTTGAGACTGCCCCCCCCTCCAGTGATTGAACTTACTATTGTAAGTGAATACGCGGTGTAGCCTACCGCGGCTCCGGATAATATCATAAGCACAAATGCGGTTAGTTTGACTTTTGCATCTGAATTCCAAAAGAAAACCAAACCGAGAAAAAACAGAAAAAACAGGGACATCGAAACTATCCCAGCAGTATTTTGAGGCAATGTTTGTAGTATTTTTGGCAGATTGCCAAGCAGGTCGCTTAACCAAGAGTTTTCGTTCGCCATCCCCAAAAAAACCCCACAAAAATACATACTAACATAAATCTCTCAAATCTAGAAATTTGAACTTTAGGAGTAGTCCGAAAATTTACCCCCCCGTCTCTTAACACCACCTCGTTGCCCCGGCCTGCCAGCCGTTGACCGACCGCTCATTTTCTGACCGTCACTCACGGCTTTCTCCACCGCATACTGGCGTGCCAGCGGGTCGTCGGAGATCACCAGATCGACCGTTTCCAGCCGTTTTACCTCGTCGCGCAGGCGGGCGGCCTCTTCGAACTCCAGGTTCTCGGCGGCCTTGCGCATGTCGGTGCGCAGGCCGTCGAGGACGGCTTGCAGGTTGGCACCGGCGGGGGCGTCGATGGTGGCGGTGACGCGGTTCATGTCGACGTCGCCTTTGTAGAGACCGGCGAGGATGTCCTCGACGTTTTTTTTCACGGTGGCGGGCGTGATGCCATGTTTCTCGTTATAGGCGATCTGCTTGGCGCGGCGGCGGTCGGTTTCGCCCATGGCGCGCTCCATGCTGCCGGTGATGCGATCGGCATACATGATCACGCGGCCGTCGGCGTTGCGCGCGGCGCGGCCGATGGTTTGGATGAGAGACGTCTCCGAGCGCAGGAAGCCCTCCTTGTCGGCGTCAAGGATTGCGACGAGGCCACATTCGGGGATGTCGAGCCCCTCGCGCAGCAGGTTGATGCCAATAAGCACGTCGAAGGCACCGAGGCGCAAGTCGCGCAGGATTTCGATCCGCTCGATCGTGTCGATATCGGAGTGCATGTAGCGGACCTTGATGCCGTTTTCATGCAGGAATTCGGTCAGGTCTTCGGCCATGCGTTTGGTCAGGGTGGTGACCAGCGTGCGCATGCCCTTGGCGGTCACACGGCGGATTTCGTCCATGACGTCGTCGACTTGCGTCTCGACGGGCCGGATTTCGATCATCGGGTCCAGCAAGCCCGTGGGGCGGATCACCTGCTCGACGAAAACGCCGCCGGATTGCTCGATCTCCCACGCGGCGGGCGTGGCAGAGACGAAGACGGATTGCGGGCGCATGGCGTCCCATTCCTCGAATTTCAGCGGGCGGTTGTCCATGCAGGAGGGCAGGCGGAAGCCGTGTTCGGCCAGCGTGAATTTGCGCCGGTAGTCGCCTTTGTACATGCCGCCGATTTGCGGGACGGAGACGTGGGACTCGTCGGCGAACACAATGGCGTTGTCGGGGATGAACTCGAACAGGGTGGGGGGCGGCTCCCCCGGAGCGCGGCCCGTGAGGTAGCGCGAATAATTCTCGATCCCGTTGCACACGCCTGTGGCTTCCAGCATTTCGAGGTCGAAATTGACCCGCTGCTCCAGCCGCTGGGCTTCCAGCAGTTTGCCTTCGCCTGTCAGCTGCGGCAGGCGGATTGCCAGCTCGTTTTTGATGCCTTTAATGGCTTGCTGCATCGTGGGGCGCGGCGTGACGTAGTGGGAGTTGGCGTAGATGCGCACGCGGTCGAAAGTGTCGGTTTTGGTGCCGGTGAGCGGGTCGAATTCGGCGATGGTTTCCAGATCCTCGCCGAAGAAGGACAGCCGCCATGCGCGATCATCTAGGTGGGCGGGCCAGATTTCCAAAGAGTCGCCGCGCACGCGGAAGGTGCCGCGCTGGAAGGCTTGGTCGTTGCGTTTGTAGGCCTGCGCGATCAGGTCGGCCATGACTTTGCGTTGGTCGTATTCCTGGCCGACATGCAGGTCTTGGGTCA
This sequence comes from Litoreibacter meonggei, assembly GCF_003663885.1. Taxonomy (GTDB): domain Bacteria; phylum Pseudomonadota; class Alphaproteobacteria; order Rhodobacterales; family Rhodobacteraceae; genus Litoreibacter; species Litoreibacter meonggei. The sequence goes on along the minus strand of NZ_RCCE01000003.1, from coordinate 169,701 downwards.
TCGCGCCGTATGTCTCGACGGAGCCGATGCCGTAGATGCACGAGACCGAGGCGACGATGATCACGTCGTCACGCTCCAACAGCGCGCGGGTGGCGGAGTGGCGCATACGGTCGATCTGCTCGTTGATCTGCGATTCCTTCTCGATGAAAGTATCCGAGCGGGCGACATAGGCCTCGGGCTGGTAGTAGTCGTAGTAGCTGACGAAATACTCGACGGCATTATCGGGGAAGAAGCCTTTGAACTCGCCGTAGAGCTGCGCCGCGAGGGTCTTGTTCGGGGCAAGGATAATCGCGGGGCGGTTGGTTTCTTCGATGAGTTTAGCCATCGTAAAGGTTTTGCCGGTACCTGTGGCCCCAAGGAGGACTTGGTCGCGGTCGCCGCTTAATATACCCGCTTTCAGCTCGCGGATCGCCGTCGGCTGGTCACCGGCGGGCTCGAATTCCGTTTCCAGCCGGAATTTGATTCCGCCTTCCAGCTTTCCACGGGTTTTCACGTCCGGTGCCGGATTGGACAGGATCGGAAGCTGTTGGGGCATAGATTCAGGGGAGTTGCTGTGCATGTCGCGCGATTCCTCGGAGGTTGCCCCTAAGATGATGCTTTTGGCAGCAGCTTCAACCCGTGCTGTTTTGTGCTCTTGCCATAGGGTGTCAGGAGCGCGATATATACATAGAGTTTTTGGAGAAAATCCCATGCGCGCACGCATTTACCAGCCAACCAGAACCGCCATGCAATCGGGCACGGCCAAGACCAAAAATTGGGTTTTGGAGTTCGTGAACGAAACGGCCCGTGAAGTGGACCCGTTGATGGGCTGGACGTCGTCGGCTGACACGCAAGCGCAGGTGAAGCTGACCTTCGACAGCAAGGAAGCCGCGTTGGATTATGCCAAAGACAAGGGCATCGTCGCGGTCGTCACTGACCCCAAGAAACGCAAACCGGTGATCCGTCCGGGCGGCTACGGTGAGAACTTCGCGACGAACCGCCGTGGGGTTTGGACGCACTAGCCTCCGTAGTAATGGCGCGTGACGTGGAAAAACACTGGCGCGGCAAAGACCACTGAGTCGAGTTGATCGACGAAACCGCCTTGGCCGGGGATCAGGTGGCCCCAGTTCTTGATGCCGCGATCTGACTTGATTGCCGCCAGAACCAAAGACCCACCGACGCCGACCATGTATGCCATCACTGCCATCGCCATGGATGCGAGCGGCGAGAATGGCGTCATCCATGTGAGCAGCAGGCCGAGACCCGCAGCGAGCGCTGCGCCACACGCAATGCCTTCACGGGTTTTTGGCGAAACGGCTGGCGCCACCTTGCGTTTGCCGATGCGGCGGCCTGCGAAGTACTCCATCAGATCACCCATCTGGATGACAAACACCAAGTAGGCGATGAGCAGCGGTGCGCGGTCGCCGTAGTCGGGAATGTCGAGTGTGACCAAGGCGGGGATGTAGCTGGCGCAGAACACGCAAATCATCAGGCCCCATTGGGTTTCGGATATGCGGGCGAGGAAGTTTTTGTCGGCCCCTTCGCCGCCTCGCAGGACGCTGAGGATGGGCAGCAGGAGGAAGGCGTAGATCGGGATCAGCGTTGAAAACAGCCCGACCGCGCCCCACCAGATTAGCACGTATTGCAGCGGCAGGATCAGGTAGAAGCTGGCGATCAACGACCAATGGTCGGCGTTTGTTTTGGTGGTCAGCGTCAGGAATTCGCGCAGGGCGGCGAGTGAGCAAAAGGCGAATAGGGTGATGATCCCCACGGGTCCGAGCAACAAGGCGATGGAGAACAGAAACACCATTCCCCACCAGCTGTGGACCCGCGTCAGGTAGGTCTCCACCGTGAGGTTCGCATGGGTTTTGTGCAGGCGCGCGCGCAGCACTTCACCGATCAGCGTCGCGATGACGAGGAGGCCGCAGCAGGCCGCCAGCAGGAATAGGAGGTCGGAATTGGTTTGGGTCATTTCCATCACGCATGCCCTCGCGCGGGGATCAGGTCTCGCAAGGCGTCGGAGGCGCGTTTGAGGAAGGCGTTTTTGGCCTCTTCTTCGCGCACATGGACGGGGGCCCCAAAGGTGACGGTGCAGGCAAGCGGGACGGGGATCACCTCGCCCGTCGGCATGATGTGGGAAATGTTGTCGATCCAGCAAGGGACCAGATCAATCTCGGGGCGTTGGCGGGCGATATTGTAGAGGCCGGCCTTGAACGGCATCAGCGGGTCCTCGGTTCGGTTGCGGCCACCTTCGGGGAAGATGATGATCGACGCGCCCTCGTCCAAGGCTTCGACGATTTTGGCAATCGGGTCCTCTGTGCGGTGCTCGGCCCGGCGGTCGATCAGGATGCCGTGGAACACGTCGCGGCCGATGAAGGCGCGCAGCTTGTTTTTTAGCCAATAGTCGGCAGCGGCCACGGCACGGGTGTCGCGGCGCAAAGCTGCGGGAAGCACAGTCCAGATCAGGGGCAGGTCCGCATTGGAGGAATGGTTGGCATAGTAGATGCGTTGACGGCGAACGGGCTCGATTCCGCGCCAGTCGGCGCGCGCGGCGGTGATGAACTGCGCGAAGAAGATCAGCAATTGCCCAACGATGGAGGCGGCGAAACGGCGCATACGGGGGTCTCTTTTTATTTGGTCCACCCAAGGGACAAGTTTTGCGTGCTTTAATCAAGAAAAACCGCGCCCCCGGGGAGGAGGGCGCGGTTGCTATCGTGAGGGTCGGCTAAGCAGCTTTGTCGACCGTCACGTAGTCCTCGAGGATTTTCTCGTTCTTGGCGCGTTCGATCTGCTGGATGCGGTCTTCGTTGATCCGCTCGTCAAAACGGTATTTCACGAAGTTCACCAAGCTGAGCGACAGCATCAGGATACCGATACCCCAGTAACCTTTGGTGGCCAGCGGCACGTCAGGGGACATGTAAAGCGATAGGGCCAGCATGCCGTAGGCGATAAAAACACCAGCCAAGTTCACCATCATGATCAGGGCGTTGTCGGATTTGAATGCGTTGTTCATTGGAGTATTCCTTGTCTTGGATATTGCGTTTGAATTGGCTTATTTCTTGGACTTCAGGCGCTTGAGGACATCTGCCCCCGTGGCCCGCGTCGCGGCACCGTATCCGGCGTCAGACATACGATCGGCGAGCGTTTCGTGGCTCAGGTCGCGGTCGATATCGGCGAGGATTTCTGCCTGCTCGAACGGGTCGTCCTTCTTCAGGACGTTTGCGATCAGCTCTTCCGCCTCGGCCACGCTGGATTGCCCTTGCAGGGTTGTGTTCAGCTTGGCTTGTATCGACTGCTCGTAGCGCACAGCCTTAGCGGTGATGGCGCCTTGCTTCAGGTCGATGATGCGTCGGTGGCCGGTCTCAATGCTTTGACGCAGACGCATGATGCGTTGATCAAGGCGTGCGAGGGTCTGGCGGCGGACCTCCAGCTCGTTTTCAAGCTGGGCGATCGCGTTGGCTGCCTCGGAGGCCATGGCTTCGTTGTCATCGTCCAGCGCCTTCGTGGCACGATCAGTAAGGTCAGATACGCGGGCCTCTATCGAGCGGACCTGGCGATCCTCGCCGCGGTGGCGTTGGATCAGGCTGGCAAGCGTCGCCTTGGCAGCGGCGAGGCTGCTTGAGGCTTCACGTGTCTTTTGTTCAATCAATTCGATGGCATAGACGTCGCGGACCTTTTCTTCGGCCCGGGCGTTCGCACCGGTCATAAGGGTCTTCAAAGTCAAAAACATCTTGGTCTCTCCTACATGGTAGCGCTTCGTGAACGCCGTTCATGAATTCAAGATACGAGTTTCTGAACATTGTTCAAGAAATATTTTGAACAATGTTCACTTTTTTGACGGAGTGGAGGTTAAGTGGCTGAAAACAAGGGTAATCATATGCTCAAGCTGGTCGATAGGGACGCCCGAAATACGCTTCTCCAGCCCCAATAGCACGATTCCATGCACCGAAGAGAACAGCCCGCGGGTCATAAGACTCACATCTTCGGGCGACATATCAGGGAAGATTCGCTTGAGTGGATCAGCAATCAGCGAAAATACCTTCTGCAGTTCCTCAAGATACCACTTCGGCACGGATTCCTCGGTCGAAACCTCTAGATCAAAAAGGGTTCGCCATGCGGGTGTGTTGTCGCGCGCGAAGTGAAGGTAGGCATGGGACATCGCGATCATGGTTTTGACGGGATGGCCGGGCGGTTCTTCTGCGACCGCTGCGGAGACCTGAGCACCGACGCGTTTGAACGTGCGCGCATTCACGGCCATCACCAGATCGTTCATGTCACCAAAGACATTGTAGATGGCTCCGACCGCGCAGCCTGCTTCCTTGGCTAGATCACGGGCGCGGACTGCCGAGATGCCGCCGACCTTGATCCGCTCCTCAGCAAGATCAATGAGCTTTGCGCGCAAATCTTCGCGCTTCTTTTGAACTTTACCCGCCATATGGCCCCCTTGAACTATGTTCACGTTTAACCAGTGACGATAAAGAAGCAAAGCCCTTGCGTTTCAAGTCAGCCTTTCGCAATAAGCGGGCAGCGGTCCCTTAGCTCAACTGGATAGAGCAGCTGACTTCTAATCAGCAGGTTGAGGGTTCGAGTCCTTCAGGGATCGCCACCAAGACAAATAGATTAGAAAATTGATGTACTCATACGAGCACCTTCTGGCAGGGGGGCTTCATCATGCACGCATGCTGCCACCAAAAGGGATGTCTATGGTGACCTAGGTCGATCGATTTCGCTTTGGTGTCGAGTCGGGCCGCTGTTCAACGGCGCGCTTGCTCGGCTTTTGCGCCGGCCTGAAGGCCAAACATGAACGCTTGCATGACCGGTGGTCCTTCGGGTTTTACAGGCGCTTCAGCTTGTTTCTGGTATTCAGGGCTATGAGAGTTTCTTGAGCTAATCCCAATCATAATGCAGCCGACGCCCAAGTACAGGCCGGCCATTATGGTTGCCGTCAGCTGGACGCCAACGATTGGAGCTAACGCAAGCCACCCAGCAACGGTTAGAAAGCCAATCCCTATACTACATAGAAGTAGGCCTCCGGATAGGAGACCTACTTTCCTGGCAGTTTTTGCTACCTTTTGTTCAATGTTGAACATCGACTACTTCCGCGCGCCAAAGAAGCCGACTAAGAACCCAAGCCCTGCCGCAATCCCGAGCGCGGTTGCGGGTTGATTCTTAACGAAATCGTTGGCCTGATCTTGGAGCTCCATCGCCTGAAGGCGAGCTGTCTCAGCGGAGTCGGCCGCTTTGGCGCGAACGTTGTCAGCGGTTGACTTGGCGCTTGCGAGGGCCTCGTCACCCTTCGCTTTCCCAAGATCAGCGATAGTTTGTGTCAGCGATCCCAGATCGTTGCGCAAGGTCTCAATTTGTTCAGCGAGATCCTCTGCGGTAGCGGATTTCGACTTGGTGCTAAGCTTGGTCATTGTAGATGCCATGATTTTTCTCCTCATACGTTTCTTCCTGCTCAACGCGGGACAACCGATGTAGTTCCAATTTCTTTTTTTCAAATGATTAGGAACCGGATCGCATGACAAACGGTTGGTGACTCAGAAAGCGCGGCCAACGGTTTGCGCAAAATTGGGAAAATGGAGAACGAAAATGCTTTATTATTCACTCGTCTTTTTGGTCGTAGCGTTGGTTGCAGCGGTCTTTGGGTTCGGCGGTATCGCGTCGGCTTCGGCAGGGATCGCACAGATCCTGTTCTTCGTATTCTTACTGCTGTTCGTCGGGACACTACTTTTACGCGCCTTCCGCAGCTAACTCAGCCTCGCCCATTTGATAGAAAGGACAGACAATGACACAGCCACTTAATGTTGTAGCGACGCCAAAAGAAGTCTCATCCGGAGTTCGAAAGCCTGAGACTATTGCAACAGGTTTGAGCCAAGTACTTGCAGATACATACCGGCTGACTTTCAAGACCCACGCGTTTCACTGGAATGTCGAAGGGCCGCTGTTTTACTCGATCCACAACCTGACAGAGGCCCAGTACGAGGATATGTTCGCTGCGGCCGACAAGTTGGCGGAGCGCATTCGCGCAGTTGGTCAAATGGCCCCCATGGCTATGGAAGAGATTATTGAGAAATCGGTTGTCAAAGACGACAACAAGTCGCCGACTGCTGGGGAGATGTGCGCCATCCTTGCAGATGATCATGAGCGCGTTGCTCACCGCTTACATGCCTTGATCGAGATCGCAGGAGAACAAAATGACCCGGTCACAGAAGACCTTGCGACTGCGCGATCGGCCTTTCACGAACAGGCCGCGTGGATGTGGCGGGCGATTACGGCAGACTAACAAAAACGTAGCCCCGCACAACAAATGTGCGGGGCAGACTTTTTTGACTATGCCTTCAGCGTTTCCGTTGACGCGAAGAACATAGCTTGGCTGACAGCAGACAGGACCTGAGCTTCTTGGAACGGCTTGGATATCAAGAACGCCGGCTCCGGACGGTCGCCCGTCAAAAGTCGTTCAGGGAACGCCGTTATAAAGATTACGGGTACGTCCATGAGCTCCAGCAAGTCATTTACCGCATCAATGCCGGAAGAATTGTCTGCTAACTGAATATCGGCAAGGATCAAGTCCGGCGTTTGATCTTTTCCAAGCGCCACGGCTTCTCGGTGTGTGCGCGCGATTCCTGTAACCTCATGACCCAGACTGGTTACAATCGCCTTCAAGTCGGCTGCGATTATCGGTTCGTCCTCAATAATCATGATACGGCCTTTGACGCTGTGGGACAGTTCCTCGTTCGCCTTCGTGATCAGGTGACGTACATCTTCCAGATCAATCTGCATAATAGTGGCGATTTGAGCCAAACTGAACTCTTCGACTGTCCTTAACAGCAGGGCTTCGCGCGAATAGGGGGTGAGTTTCGCCAGAAGCCCGTGGGCACGGCTACGCAGGTTGTCTTCAGGCTCTGAGAGGGCCTGACCCGATGTCGACCAGATCGAATGGAAGCATTTGAACAGATTCACTTTGGTCGAAGCATCATTCTCAAATGGCGATCTGTCCTTTAGAATGGCTTCAAGCGTGGCAACGGTATAGGTATCGCCGCGGGTTTGGGATCCGGTAAGAGCGCGGGTGTAACGGCGTAGGTAAGGTAGCTCAGCGGCAATAAGGTCCGTGAAATTTGGTTCTGCACTGATGTCGCTCATGGTTTTCCCTTTTTCGATTTTTCTGGGAACCAAACACCCTAGACGACAGTTGGTTCCAGTTATGTGTGATATTTCTTCAGATGAGGCATCGATTTCTAATGGCAAGTAACCGAGATCCCAAAAAGGACAAGATTGAAAATTACATCAAAGAAAACCTGAAGCAGGTCTTTTCAGAATTCGAGCAGGATCAACTGCCTGATCAGCTGACCGACCTACTGACTGTTCTTCGCGCGCAAGACGAAGAACTGAAGGCAAAAAAATGAACGCTCCTGATCCCAGAGATGAGGTGGTCACGCATTTGCCTGCCCTTCGCGCATTCGCTTTGAGCCTCACACGTAATCGTGCGACTGCCGACGATATGATGCAAGATACAGTGCTTAAGGCATGGACTAATATTGATAAGTTCGAGCCGGGCACGAACATGCGCGCTTGGCTGTTCACAATTTTGCGTAACAATTTTTACACCTCACGTCGCAAACTCAACCGCGAAGTCGCTGATGTAGACAACGTGTTCACGGATACCTTGTCAGTAAAGCCGGAACATGATGGGCGACTTCAGATGATGGATTTCAAGCAGGCGCTTAATGAACTTCCCGACGAGCAGCGTGAAGCGCTGATGTTAGTGGGTGCGTCAGGGTTTTCGTATGACGATGCTGCGGAGATGTGCGGCGTGGCAACGGGAACGATCAAAAGCCGCGTGAACCGCGCCCGCGCGAAGTTGACGGAATTGTTGCACCTTGATGAGGACGACGCGCTTGAATTGACCGATAGTGCTACGATCGCTGTTGTGGGTAACCCGGGGCTACCCGCGTGAAAACCGCCCCTTGGTACAACAGTTTAAGCGTGCAAATCGTTGTGTTGTTGTCGCTGGCTCTTTTTCCGCTTGGTGCCGTTGCGGTCTATCAGACCAATCGTGTGGCCCAAGAGGCAGGTCGAAACGCAGACCTTGCTCTTGTTGCGGTGACTGGTCGCGCCGCTAAGACCGAAGAGCTTATCATTGAGCGCGCCTTTGGAACCGCGCGGTTTCTTGCGACGATCGCGCCTGATTTTATTGAAAATCCAGAACGCTGTAACCGAGATTTGGGGAAATTCGTTGATACCAATCAGCGTTATAGCTTTATCGGACTTCTTCCAAAAACAGGTATGATGACCTGTACGTCATCCGGCGATACCTACGACTTTTCGGGTGGGGCGAGTTTCAATAACTTTATGGCGACGCCGAAGCCCACAATCGTTGTGAGTGAGGACGCTCCTCTTAGCAAACAGTCCGTTTTTGTTATTTCGGAACCTTATGAGATCAACGACAAATTTGCCGGGTTCGTAACGGTATCTATCCCACATTCAGGGCTGCCTAACACGCCGGATGACCTAACCGATCTTGGGCTGGAAGAGCTTATAACTTTCAACACTGACGGGGCGGTACTAACGGCCCGCGCGAGCATCGAAGACGCAAGTAACGAGTTGCCAGCATCGCGCGCCTTGGCCCAGTTGAATACCGGACAGTCCTATGCTTTCCAAGCTAGCAATCGGTTAGGTGAGCGGCGGACTTACACGATCGTCCCAATCGAAGGCAGCCCGGCGACCACTATCGGTATTTGGCGTGTCGGTGACGGGTTGGCTAATGAAGCCGCAGCCTATGTTGGCCCGTCCCTCTTTCCGTTGTTGATGTGGATGGCAAGCATGGGTGTCGCGTTGATGTCCGTCTATCTGCTCGTGCTTCGTCACGTAGCGACATTGCGGAAAAATATGGATGCCTTCACGCGGGATCGCAGCCTTGCACACACAAACAATACCCAATCTATGCCAAATGAATTGCGGGACCTGTCGCATAATTTCGACCGCATGACGGAGAATATTGTGCAAGACGAAGCCAATCTTGAAGATGCTCTGCACGAGAAGGGAGTTTTGATTAAAGAAATCCATCATCGGGTGAAAAACAACCTTCAACTGATTTCCTCGATCATGAGCATGAAAATCCGAGCCGCCACTGAGGACGAGACCAAATCGGTGCTCGCTCGGCTTCAAAATCGTGTTCTCAGCCTCGCTACGATCCACCGAAACTTATATCGATCTCAGCATGGGGGTATGGTTAATGTAGGCGCGTTGATTTCCGAAGTGGTGGAGAAAACGTTTGAAGTCGCATTGCCTGAGAACGTCGATTTGGATGTCAAAATTGATATTGAAGACGTCTTGCTCTATCCAGATCAGGCTGTTCCGTTATCATTGCTTGCAGCCGAAGCGGCGACCAACATCGTGAAATTCGTTGGCGTTTCGGCAGGTTCTACGGATTGGGTTACTGTCTCGCTTCATCAAGATGACAGGGAATGCGTGTTGACGCTGGCAAACTCTGTTGGCGAAGCCGCCGAAATTGAAAGCACCGGTCTTGGGGCCGAGCTGATCAGCGCTTTTGCGATCCAATTAGGTGGGCGGGTCGAGATAGGCGAGAGACCAGATAGATATTCGGTCTGCGTCTATTTCCAGGCTCAAGAGTTTGCTCCTGAAAGTCGAGATTATTAGTGGAGCGGGGATTAGACAGGCGGTTTCAGGTGTTGCTCACCGCACACGAGGCGTTTCCCGTCCTTGAGCGCGAATTCTTAGGGGCCACACACAGTATCGTTGCCGGTTTTCGTATCTTCGATCCGCGCACCAAGCTTCTTTCTGACGAGGCGAAAAAGGTAGGGGACACTTGGGCCGATCTGCTGGTCGACACGCTAAACCGAGGCGTTCAAGTAACCCTATTCCTCAGCGATTTTGATCCGGTCGTTGGCCTGAATGAGCACAGATACTCTTGGGAATGTGCACGTGGGGTTTTGGCTGCGGGCGAGGCGTCGGATCGCTCTGATTTGTTGAGGATGCGTGTTTCAATGCACCCGGCTCGGGTAGGTTTGCTACCAAGGCTTATTTTATGGCCGCGTCTCCTTAAGGAGATACGCAGCGGACTGTCAGACATCAATCAAAGGTCGCGCCCGGAGAAACAGGCGTTCCTGGACAGCGCCCCTGGGCTGCGCCCATTGTTGAAATGGCGAGGTGACATGCTGGTCACTCGCATTGCACCGCCACCGCTCGCGCCCGTAACCCATCACCAGAAACTTGCTGTCTTCGACCGCAAAAGACTCTACATTGGCGGCCTTGATCTGAACGATCGGCGCTACGACACGCTTGAGCATTCCTGTGCGGCCGATCAGACTTGGCATGACACGCAGGTTTTGGTCGATGGCCCGGTTGCAGCAGAAGCTGCGGATCATTTGGAGAGTTTCGAAGCGGTCACCCGCGGGGATAAACCGAAGCCAACTCGCCATCTGCTCCGGACGATCTCGGCGAAGCGTTCAATATCGTTTCCATTCCTTTCGCCCCGACCCGTTGTCAACGAACTGGCGGAAGCCCACCATGCGTGGGCCGCGCGCGCCGAGAGGCTGATATATCTGGAAACTCAGTTTTTTCGGGATCGGCGCTTTGCAAAGCAAATCGCTCAATGTGCCAAGAAGAAACCAGCCCTATCTCTCATTCTAATTTTGCCTGCCGCCCCAGACGATGTAGCGTTCGTTGATGAACCATCGAGCGATGTCGAGTATGGCGAACATCTTCAGACTAAGTCGTTAGAAATCTTAGCGGATGGTTTTGGCAAACGGCTTTTTGTCGGCTCTCCTGCACAGCCTCGTGCCGCTGCATCCAGCGGCCGCGACACGCATTACGGCGCGCCAATTGTCTATCTTCATGCAAAGGTTTCGATATTCGACGATCAATACGGGACCATCTCGTCTGCCAACCTAAACGGGCGCAGTATGGCATGGGATACAGAAGCCGGTGTGGGAACAGAGAGCAAACAAGAAGTGTCCTTGTTGAAGTCACGCTGTTTCCAGCACTGGCTTGGCACCAAGGCAGGGGCTGAGTTTTACGGCAACACGTCGGCGCGAAAGGCTTGGGCCGAGCGCGCCGAGATGAATGCCAATGTCCCGCCGGACAAACGTGAGGGGTTTATACTTCCCTATTCGGCGGAGCCGGCTGCAGAGCTTGGGCGCAATTTACCCGGTGTGCCGGAAGAGATGGTCTGACCATAGGCACTTTGAAATACCGACATGCTCCAAATCAAAATCGGGATCGCAATAATGCCGCCGATCGGCCCCCAAAGCCAAAGCCAGAAAACCAGCGACAAGAATACCAACAGGGGGTTCACTGATAAGCTGCGACCAACAAGCGTAGGCGTCACAAATTGCGCCTCGGTGGCGTTCATCGCTAGGTAGAGCGCGGCCGGAACGAAGCTTTCGACACCGTCAAATACGACAATGCCGGTCACAAGCAGCGCGCAAACCAATGCAATCGGGCCAAGATAAAGTACAAAATTCAACGTAAATGCCAGCACCCCCCATAACACCGGCGATGGCATCCCAAGAAGTTGCATAGCCAATGTTACCAGCACCCCAAAGCCCAAGTTAATGGCCGAAATCGTCACAACATAGCGTGCAACCTGACTGCCAGCGTGACGTAAATCTTCTTCTCCAAACTCACTGAAGGTTTGGCCCACCCACGCATAGATGCTGTTTTGCGCCATCAGAAAAAAATAAAGCGTGCCAGTAAACATCATAAACTGGGCCGCAAACTTGGGGGCATAAAATAGCGCGTCGGTGACCGAGGGGAGTATCGCAGGCGCTTTTTCGGCTTCACCGGATGTCGGCTCGATAGCATCTGCGACATCTTCAGACATGCGTTCAAGCCCGCGTAACATGCGTTTGAACTCATCGATTGTCTCTCGAAGCTCATACCAGATAATAGGAGCTTTGTTGATTGCTTGGGTAATGTAGGGCTCAATCAACAGCAAAAGTATCATGATGCTCATCAGAGACAGCGAGGTGGAGATTAGGGCCGCCAGTGCGGGTGGGATGCGCAACCGGATCCAAAAGTCCGATAGCGGGGTAAGAACGATACCAAGCAACAGGGCCGCAAAAACTGGTGCAAAAATATCTTTAGTGTAGTGCAGTACGGTGAAGACACTGATGGTCGTGAGGAGGACTAGACAAGTTGTCTGTAGTGACAGTCGTTGCATGGTCTATCTCCATCATAAGAATGCCCAATATAGAGGCGCACGGGCTTGAGCCTCGCGCGCCTCAGAAACCAGGTGCGATAATTAATGCGTCGTTACACTGTGCTTCGGTTGGCGCGCGGACCTGCAATCAACCAGATTATGAAGCCCAACACCGGAAGTATGAGAACGAGCAATGTCCACAAAACCTTAGACCCAGTTGTTGCACCGGACCCGATGATTGAAACGATAGCCCAGATGTTGAGCGCAAGGACGATAAAACCGCCAATACCTGCATATTCCATTTGAAAAGACCCTCCAATTCGTTGTTATCGCAATCCCAACACCCCAAGCCAATAAAGGTTCCTAACAATATTTCGAGTTACTCGTCCGGCAACTCTCTGCGGACCTGCCCGAATGCCAACAGCGCAAAGATCGCAGTACCACCAAGAATGTTGCCTGCTAGCACCGGGAGGAAGAACCCAAAAATTGCGTCATGGGGGGGGAGCAGGCCCTGTACCAGTAAGAATGCCATCTCAACGGAGCCAGCTACGACGTGCGTAAAATCGCCCGCAGCAATCAACCAAGTAAAAGTCAGGATAACGAAGAAGCCGAAACCTTCGGACTCAGGCAGCATCCAAACGATAGCGGCAACGAGTACTCCGGCGGGAATCGCACGTTGAAATGCCTCTGCTGGCTCAAACCCTGTCGCGTGGCGTGACAGCTCTTCAATAGCAGGAAGTAGTTCGGCGGGGATTGCTGATGTAAATGCAAAAAGCGCCGCTGCAGCAAAAGCGCCTACGACATTTGCGAACAATACAATGGCCCATAGCAGAGCCATTCGGCTAAACATTTCGCGGTTTGGCTTTTGCATCACGGGCAAAACAGTCGTGATTGTGTTCTCGGTGAAAAGTTGCATCCTGCCTAGGATTACCACAAGGAAACCAAGGCTGTACCCGATGTTTTCCACGAGAAATCTCCAACCCGTGTCAGGCAAGTGGGTTCGAAAAATCGCCTCTCCCAGCACTGAGAGCGAGATCATGATGCCTGCTGCGACACCCGACCACATGAGGGAAAGGTTTGGGCGCTCCAACTCCTCCTGCCCATCACGACGGATTACTTCGAAGATCATTTTTGGTGAAAGGTTCTCAGCTCGTTCTATCGCAAGTTTTTCTTGTTTCGCCATTGTCACCGTTCCTTTGTGAGTGATCAGTCCAACGCTTCAATGCGGCGCAATGTTCCCCAAGGGCGGAACTCTTTGGGCCCTTGTGCGTTCAAACTCAGAGTTCGGGGAAGAAAGCGCCCCTAAAACGCAATTGATGATGAAGTAAGGAAAAGCACATGGAACAGACCACAGAATCTAAAGAATCGGTCTGGGATCAGTTGGCTTCGGTATTTCAAATGGACATCTATAATGGCAAGTCCGTCGCAGATATCCTTACCTTAGAGGCCATGCTTTCTGTTGTGGGAAGCTTAGCCGCAGCTGCCATTATTATCATTCTTGGTTTTGCCATTTCCGGGTTTTTGCGCCGCCGGATTCGTCGTGTCGCGGAATCGCATGGAGGATTGGACAAGACACTTTTCAGCTTTCTGGGTAACATCGCGCGCTACACGATATTGGCTTTCACAGGCTTGTTCGTCCTGAATACTTTTGGAGTTCAAACGACTTCGATTGTGGCTGTGATAGGTGCTGCCGGTCTGGCAGTAGGTTTAGCGCTGCAGGGGACGCTGTCCAATGTGGCGGCTGGCGTGATGATCATCCTGTTTCGCCCGCTCAAAGTAGGTGATTTTGTTCAAGTCGATGACGTGATGGGCACGGTAAAAGAAATCACTCTCAACTACACTGAGTTGGCAGATCTCAGCAACGTTCGCGTTGTTGTCCCTAATTCGGAAGTTTGGGGCAATACCATCATGAATTATTCGGGGTATTCGACGCGGCGCGCCGAATGGACATTTGGCGTGGGCTATGGGGTGAATCTTGCGCAGGCTGAGCGCGTTATCAAAGATACAGTTATGTCGGACCCAAGGTCACACGCGGACCCAGAGCCGTTCTTGCAAGTAAACAATCTTGGCAGCAGCAGCGTAGATTTTCTTTTGCGGGTCTGGTGTGATGCGGACGTGTATTTCCAATACAAGGCTGACATGAAGCGCAAGGTGAAAGAAGCGTTGGATGACGCCGATATTGATATCCCGTTCCCGACGCGAACAATCGTGGTGGAGCGTGAGGAGGCAATGGATGACGCCGCACAATCACAATCGATAGCAGCCGAGTGATTTTGAAACGGATCTAACCGCCCGAAGGCTGTGCTCACTGTCGCCGCGAGTGGGCAGGGCGGTGCGCTAGATAACAAAAGGCAACATTGTGAAACGACAGCGAAGCTTGATCAGCGTTTTGGATAGCATTGTTGAGGCCGCTGAAGACAAGCAAATTGGCATTCGAGACTTGGTGCAAAGCGTCGGCCAAGCCAGTTTTTCCCCTGTTTTGCTGGTTCCCGCGATTGCGGTCGCGACACCACTCAGCGGGATACCAATGTTTTCTTCCCTGATGGGTCTCTTGATCTTCTTTGTTGCACTGCAAATGCTGTTGCGCCGAGATCACCTTTGGCTGCCTGAGTGGCTGCTCTCCCGCAAGGCAGATGGTATGCGCGTTAGATCTGCTTTCGAGAGGTTGCGCCCGATACTGTCTTGGTTGGATGATCATACACAGGCACGACTGGAGGCATTCGCACATAGACCACTCATTTTTGTCCCCCAAATACTGTGTGTTCTATCAGGGCTCATCATGCCCTTTCTGGAGTTCGTTCCGTTTTCGTCGTCTTTGATTGGTATCGCTGTGTCACTATTGGCGTTTGGAATGCTCGCCCGCGACGGCCTTTTCGTGATGCTTGGTCTGGTGCCGTATGTTGGTGCTGCCTGGTTGATCATACGCGTAACCTGATGGTGCTTTGATCCCTGTCATAACTTATATTCAAGTTTCACTCGCAAAGGTGATCTACTGCCTCGGTAAATAGCGCGAGCATCTTATATATCGACGAAAGTTCCGGTAGCCAAAACTTGGCCTGTGGGCATGCCCGTAGGCGACCCGCCCGGCGGCTCCTCAGAAATCGCAATTGTACCGCTGCGAACGCTGGGGGCGATGTCATCCGCTACGCGAATGCGAGTTTCGCCGGTCGTTTGGAGGAGGCCGAGGGAGATCGGCGCGTCAGACCCCTCTGCAATCAGCCACAACTCCAACACGCGCCCTTCTGGCGCTTGGCCCGCAACGCGTTCAATCACGATCTCATGGATGGCCGGGATAACACCCGCAACCAAAACAAGTTCGCCATCCGCTGATGCAAGCTCGGTCTGAAATTTTGGGCTAAGGTCGACTTGGTCGCGCAGGAGTGGGCCAATTGCTACAAATGCGATGGCCGCCGCGGCTGCAACTCCGATTAGCCCCGTGAACCAGCTGCGGCGGGACGATGTTTCCCTTGTCTCTGGCGCGACCGCCGAGAAAACGGCGAGCTTAACGGTGGAGGGAGGGGCGACCTCTTCTACCTCACTGGCGGCAATCGCTGCCAAACGCGCTTCCCACTCATGCACGAGATCGCGTAGGGCTGGTTCGTCACGCAAACGCGCCTCGAACTGGCGATGGCCTGCAGTATCCAGAAGGCGCAAAACGTACTCAGCTGCCAGGATGTCGTCGTCATTGGGGTCATGAGGAGCAGTCATCGCGTTAAGCACTCCTTCAGTTTGAGTAGACTGCGCCGGAGCCAAGTCCTCATTGTGTTCAAGGGAACTGCGTGACGCGCCGCTAGATCCTTATATGTTTCTCCCGCCAAGTAGGCCTGCTTCACAGCATCAGCGCGCTCAGGTTCAAGCTCGTCCAAACATGCGTTCAACTGAGTTCGCTGTGAACTGGCGATGGCCGCGGCTTCGGGGCCGGGTCCCTCATCTGCCAAATCAAAAACTGTTTCGATATCTCTGGTGGGCGCTTTGCGCGTCCGCAACCTGTCGATTGCAAGATTGCGCGCCACCGTTATCAGCCAAGTCATGGGACTATGGCCTGTGACAGCATAGTTGTCTGCCTTGTGCCAGATGCGGATATAGACCTCTTGCAGCACTTCCTCCGCTTCGCCGCGGTTGTTCAACACCCGGAGGCAGACGCCAAAAAGCTTCCCACTTGTCGCGTCATAAAGTGCAGAAAAAGCAGATTGATCGCGCAAAGCCGTTTGCGCGATCATTTTTTCTATTTCTGCCGGTGTGGTCATTTGGTTCCGTTCCCCATCGGCGATACGGTATGCTTAATAGAGGTGATGTCAAATTCGAGACACCGTGCCTCCCGGAGCTTCCGGACGACACGCTAAGTTTTCGAGACCCGTAGACGTCGCGTTTACTGCGCAGTCACAACGGTCATGACAAGTTTGTCGTCAACACGAACCGGACCATCTTCTTTCGCGCCAAGAGTATACTCAAAAATGCCAGTTTCTGTGCCGCCAGCCTCGGAATGGACCATTAGCATCAGCATTTCGCCCGCCTTGATATCTTCGTTTAGGATTGCCGCGACGTCGATGTTCTCTCCCATGCGCAGGGGGGCATGTCCAACCACAGGGCCCGGCGTTTTGTCGGCATCTGTACGGTGCACTACGAGCCATCCGTTTTCAGCCGCGACAATCGTTTCAGCACTTACCACGCCGTTTGAAACTGACTGATCTGCGGCCTCAACAGATGGAGTAAGCGCATGTCCGTCCGCGAAGGCTCCCGTGGTCATCATGCCCAAAAATACAAGTATTGTGAACTTTTCCATGTTTCTCTCCCGTTATAAATCTCGGCGCTCATTGGCCAGATGCAGTAGTCACGCAAATGAACGCCGAATAGTTTCAAAGATGTGCTGATCTATTCCCGCGTTAGCCTTTGCGGTGGTTGCTGCGCATACGCGCTAGACCTAGCAAACCCATGCCTCCAAGGAGTAGCGGCAGCCCGGCAGGGAGCGGGACCGTAGAAATTTCTGTGTTCAGCGCATTGCGGAAGAACTGTTCCCCGGCGGGATTGATAAGCTGGTCGTCAAGAAAGTTGCTATCTCCGATGGCAATGACGAGGCCTGACCCGAAAGACTTGCTTAGGCCAATAACGCTACCGTTGTTCGTAGCAAGCGTCGTGGAGGGTCCCGTCGACAAGATGCCGGTACCGGAGTCCGACATGAGGCTGCCCGCGACACCGTTTCCAAGTAACGCGATAGTGGTGTCTGCCGACCAGACAGAACCGCTGGCGGATGCCTGCCCAACGAGGTCAATACCAAAAGGATTAAGAAGAGACTCGTAGCTTGCGCGGAAAAAGGGCTGCTCGCCTGTGGACAAAAGGATGCCGCCGTCACTGACCCAATTCACCAGAGCGGATTGCTCCGCGGCGGACAAGACGCTGGAACTGCTACCAAAGCCCAGCACTGAGGTGTAGAAAACGTCCAGCCCATTGAGATAACCCGTTGTCAGGACATCTGTTGTGTTGGCCAATGTGTGACCGTCATCAGCGATTGCACCCCGCAAGGCATCCCGATCTGCGCCAGTGTTCAGGACACGTTTTGCCAGCACGCGGGTGCTGTCGAACGAGCCCACGGTTACGGCATTTGCGCCCGCCGTAAGCACCATCAATGATAAGGCCGCCGCGATAAATTTTGCAGATTTGCTCATATTCTTCCCCTGTTTGATCCACTTTAAACAAGGAATGCCATGATCATTCGCAGCGCAATGCGCTCGAGATAAACACACTCCCATATGCTTAGTCACGGAATGGGGTGCTAAAAAGTTTCAACCAAGTTTGTTATTATTGTGGGGGCGCCATACCCCCTTACGTGGAACGCAGACCGCACGAAGTGAGTAGGGCGCTCTAGTTATTGTTCTAGCCTCGGGATCATAGTTCCTTATCGGCGTCACCTTCCGTGTCTCGTGATATCAGCTCTTCGATTTGAGTCATTGCGCCCTGCGGCAGCGGGCCAAACTCAAGTGCTTTGGCAATGCCCTCGATTTGCGCAACATTGCGAGCCCCAGGAATTGGAATGTTCGCTGCGCGCTTTGCCCAGATCCAGCCGAGTGATCCTTGCACCAGGCTACGACCACCAATTGTTAACAAGTCACGCACTGCGTGAAGCATTTCAAGGAAGTCAGGGTTCGCCTGCGCGCCCTTGAAGTATTCAACCACCAAGTTTGAGCTCGCCCGGATGTCACCTGCAGGAATGATCTTGTCAGCCCCGTATTTCCCACTGAGTAGCCCCATGGCCAACGGCGAGCGGATAAGGGATATCGCCTCGTTCTGCTGCACAACGCGCTGCATACGCGGCGCATCGACAAGTACATTCATGGCGTGCTCGACCGCTGCGAACCCCGGTCGCTTTGCGACCGCTGCGGCACTGGTCGAAAAATCCGTACTCCACCCAAAGGCGCGGATCTTGCCAGCTTGCCGGGCCTTTTCCATCTCGTCAAATACGACTTCAGCTTGCGCGACCGGCAGGGCATTGTCATGGAGTAGCATTAGATCAATGCTGTCCCGTTCTAACCGTGCCAGACACTGATCAATCGCCGGAAGAACACTTGCTGGGCTGGTGTCGCCGAAGGTAAGTTGCTTAGATTTTTCGTCAATGGCGATCCCGATCTTTGACACGATCTTGGCGTCAGGTCTCTTTTGCAAAGCACGGGCCAGCAACCGATCGGAATGTCCCGCCCCATAGGCAGCGGCAGTGTCGAACAGTGTAATCCCGTGATCGAGTGCGGCGTGAATGGTGCGAATAGATTCATCATCATCGGTTTGGGTGTAGCCAAGTGCCTGATCGCCAGAATACATCGCCCCGCCAATTGGCCAGCAGCCCATACCCAAGGGAACAATTTCGCTATCTAGAAATTTCATTGTGCTCTCCTAAATTTTTACATGACCAAGAAAGCACCAAAGCGGTTTCAACAAAATGAAACGTATTGTAATGATCGTTACATGAATGAAATGAACTTCGATTGGGATGATCTGCGCCTATTTCTAGCAGTGGCGCGCGAGGGTGGGTTGGCTGCAGCCGCCGCACAATCAGGAAAGAGCCCGCCGACATTGGGGCGACGAATGCTGTCCTTGGAACGGCGCATAGGGTTGGATTTGTTCCGGCGTCTGGCACGAGGCTACGAGTTGACTGAAGACGGGCACGCGTTGCTATCGAAGGTTAAGGAGCTTGAGAAACAAATTCTCCCGATTGTTACCGTTCAGAACACGCCTGTTGTGAAGGTCTCAGCCGGACTGTGGGTGACACATTTATTATGTGACCACGTGGCCGATATTATCAGCCAAGATCAGATACGTCTGAGATTTATTGCGGCGGATGAGCAGGTCGATATCGGTAGACGTGAAGCGCTGATAGGCATTCGAAACCAGCGTCCTGAGGGGCCGGGCCTGGCAGGGCGCAGGGTCACGCGCATTCAGTTTGCGGTCTATGCCCGTGATGGGAACGTCAAAACATGGGCGCGGGTCATTGGGTCTACGCCCTCCGCGAAATGGGTTCTCCAGATGATAGATGGGGGCGACTCGATCGAGGTCACGAGTCCCCGAAATGCACTTGATCTGGCATTGACCGGAACGGCGCGCGTTGTGTTGCCGACATTCATTGGTCGCCACTTTGGCGCGCTCAAACAAGTCACACCCGTCATTGATGAACTAGAGCATGATCAGTGGCTTGTGACACACCACGAGGACCGGTTCGTCCCCGAGGTGCGTAAGGTCATTGATCGCATCTTTGCGATTTTGAAAAAGCATCAGACCTAGAGGTCACGCCTGTCCGCTATGCGTGCACAAGCGGCGCGATACGGCGAACCATGAGTTCTAGATGAATCGGAGTTATTTGATTTAGCACAAAGAACTCCGATCAGCGCGTTGCTAGATCGCAACCATGAATAAACCGTTCTTCCTATTGATCCGGCTATTTTTGGTCGTGTGCGTTACTTTGTATGGCCAACTGGGCATGGGTCACGCGGGTTCTCAGAACGCGACCTCTTATGTGGAAATTTGCGCCAATGGCGTTGTGAAAACGGTGCCTGTTGACGCGGATGGAGTCCCTGTTGAGCCTGCCAATGACTGCAACAACTGCCTGACCTGTTGCCAGTCAACCGAGCTTCAAGCGAACGTGTCATCGCCTTCTGAGCTGATCTTCTTGCCGTTGGAAACGACGGTGGATCGCGTTCGTATTCAATGTCTACGACTTCAAAAAAGAAATATCCGCCCTATGCTGCGCGGCCCTCCGGTTGTGCTTGCTACACTGCTTACCAAGCCGCTCCTGACCGAAACGGATCAGGATATCACCGGCCTTGTGATGCGCAGCGACGGGCACCCTTCTCTCAAGGATGCCGCCGCATGACGACCCTCCGTTTCCTCCTGAAAATCCTGACATTCGTTACAGTGACGTTCCTTTGCGGGCTTCCAGCCGCAGCGGAGTCGGTTTTGTCGAAGCTTTTGCCCGATGTCCAAGCAGGCGAGTTGGTCGAAGGGGCCGACGCTTTTGGCGCAACTCATCCTGATATCGCTGCGGTTCAGGTTCTAAAGAATGGCGACCGCGTTGGGTGGGCATTTGTCACCTCCGATTATGTGTCGACCACCGGTTATTCAGGCAAGCCTATACATACAATGGTCGCGGTCGATGATGCGGCGCAGGTTATTGGGGTGGAACTGGTCAAACACTCCGAGCCGATTGTTCTGATCGGCATCCCCGACAAGAAGGTGAAGGCATTGGTGGCAAACTACCGTGGCCTCGACCTTGTAGCCGAGGCAGAGTCCGGTGGTTCCGCACACAAGCTCGACATCATTTCGGGCGCGACCGTAACGATCATGGTGATCGACGATTCCATTATTCGAGCGGGTTTGAAAGTTGCCCGTGAGCTTGGTCTGGGCGGGCTGGCGGTAGAAGAGGCTGGCACTGGCCCGCAGTTCGAAATCAACCCGGATGCAGAAGCCGCCACTGACTGGATGACGCTTGAGGGCGACGGTACATTGCGCCGCCTGTCGCTGGACGTGGGGCAGGTCAACGCCGCCTTCGCCGCGATGGAAGACGAGCGTGCGGGCAAACGTGCCCTGACCGAAGCGCCGGAAACCACGTTTATCGAGATGCAGGCCGCCCTTGTGTCGCACCCTGCCATCGGGCGCGCATTACTGGGCGACGCCGTTGCAGCAAATATTCAAGACTGGCTGGAGGAGGGTGATCATGCCGTCGCCATCGTCGGGCGCGGGCTCTATTCCTTCAAGGGGTCAGGCTATGTGCGCGGCGGCATCTTCGACCGTATCGTGCTTATTCAGGACGACGTGTCGGTGCGGTTCCGTGACCGGATGCACAAGCGCATCAACACCATCGAAGCCGACGGTGCGCCGGTCTTCAACGAGGCCGACCTGTTCAAAATTCCCGCTGATAGCGGGTTCGATCCAACCCAACCCTTCCGCATTCAGCTTCTGGTGCAGCGCGAGGTCGGTGCCATTGAGAAGGTCTTTACCACCTTCGATCTGGGCTACGAGCTGCCGGAGAAATACATTCGCACCATCGCACCGCCCCCTGCGCCGGACGTGCCGGCTGAGGTCGCGCAGGTCACGACCCAGTCCGAGGCCGACGCTCATCAGGCGCTTTGGAAACGGATATGGGCGGGCAAACAGGTTGAAATTGTGGTGCTTGGCATCATGCTAACGATCTTGACGGGTGTCTTCTTCTTCCAAGGCTTGGTCACCCGCAACGAACGCGGCTTCTACTGGTTCCGAATGGGCTTCCTGACCGTCACGCTGGTCTATCTGGGCTGGTTCGCCAACGCGCAACTGTCCGTCGTTAATCTGATGGCATTGTTTGGCTCGCTCGTCTCGGGCTTCAGCTGGCAGGCGTTCCTACTTGACCCGCTGACGTTCATTCTGTGGTTCGCCGTGGCCGCTGCCTTGCTGTTCTGGGGCCGTGGTGCCTATTGCGGCTGGCTCTGCCCGTTTGGCGCGTTACAGGAGTTGCTGAACCAAGTGGCCCGCAAGCTGCGCATCCCGCAATGGACGCTGCCTTGGGGTCTGCATGAACGCCTGTGGCCGCTGAAATACATGATCTTCCTTGGCCTCTTTGGCGTGTCGCTGACCAGCATCGAGCAAGCCGAGCGTCTGGCCGAGGTGGAGCCGTTCAAGACCGCCATCATCCTGAACTTTGTGCGCGCATGGCCGTTTGTGGCTTATGTCGCCGCCCTGCTGATTGCGGGCTTGTTCGTGGAGCGGTTCTTCTGCCGCTACCTCTGCCCGCTGGGCGCGGCACTGGCCATCCCGGCGCGGCTGCGGATGTTCGACTGGCTCAAGCGGTATCACGAGTGCGGCAATCCGTGCCAGACCTGCGCCAATCAGTGTCCGGTGCAATCGATCCATCCGACGGGAGAAATCAACCCGAACGAATGCATCAACTGCCTGCATTGCCAAGTGCTCTACCAGTCCAAAACCACCTGTCCCGTCGTCATCAAAAAGGTGAAACGCCGCGAGAAAGTTGGCGCCGCGCCAGACCTGTCGCGCGCCAATCTGGGACACCCGAACCAAACCAAATCACAAGTAACCAACTGAGAAAGGATCAGTTATGTCTGAGGATAAGAAACTGCCAATTACCCGTCGTGGCCTGCTAGGCGCCACGGCCGGAGGCGCAGCGCTCGCAGGGGCATTCGGCGGTCGTGCCATGTTGGCCGGCGGCGCTGTTACGGCGGCCACGATGGCCACAGCCACTAGCGCCCGCGCGGCGGCTGGTGCCGAAGTTGGCCCGGGCCAGCTTGATGAATTCTACGGGTTCTGGTCCTCGGGCCAAGCCGGTGAGATGCGTATTCTGGGCGTTCCATCCATGCGCGAACTGATGCGGGTCCCCGTGTTCAACACCTGCTCGGCGACGGGCTGGGGCATCACCAATGAATCCAAGAAGATCCTGACCGAGGGTCTGCTGCCCAAAACCAAGGAATATCTGGCGGCTAACGGCCACGAGTTCCCGCCAAACGGCGATTTGCACCACCCGCACATGTCCTTCACCGAAGGCACATATGACGGCCGCTTCCTGTTCATGAACGACAAGGCCAACACCCGCGTTGCCCGCGTGCGCTGTGACGTGATGAAGTGCGACAAGATCATCGAGATCCCGAACGCCAAGGCAATCCACGGTCTGCGTCCACAAAAATGGCCACGCACGAACTACGTCTTCTGTAACGGTGAAGACGAAGTACCGATGGTCAATGATGGCCAGATTCTGGATGAGCCAGAGAAGTACGTAAACTTCTACACCGCCGTGAATGCCGACGAAATGACGGTTGCATGGCAGGTGATGGTAACGGGTAACCTCGACAACACCGATTGCGACTATGAGGGCAAATACGCGTTCTCGACCTCGTATAACTCGGAAATGGGCATGACCCTGCCCGAGATGACAGAGGCCGACATGGACCATGTCGTCGTCTTCAACATCAAGGAAATCGAAAAAGGCATCGAGGCTGGCGATTTCCAAGAGTTGAACGGCGTCAAGGTACTGGACGGGCGTAAGGGTACGAGCAACAAATACACCCGCTACATCCCGATCCCGAACAACCCGCACGGCTGCAACATGGCCCCCGACAAGATCCACCTTTGCATCGCGGGCAAGCTGTCGCCCACCGTGTCGGTGATCGACGTGCGCAAACTGGATGCTGTCTTCAACGACGGCGCCGATCCACGCAGCGTTGTCGTGGCAGAGCCTGAATTGGGTCTTGGCCCGCTTCACACCTGCTTCGACGGCAAGGGCGGCGCATACACCACCTTGTTCCTTGATAGCCAGGTTGTGAAATGGAACATCGAAGACGCGATCAAGCTGTATAACGGCGAAGACGTTGACCCGATCCGCACCAAGAAGGACGTGCACTATCAGCCCGGCCACAACTCGACCGTGATGGGGGAAACTCTGGAGGCGAACGACAAGTACTATCTGACGATGAACAAGTTCTCGAAAGACAGGTTCTTGAATGTTGGTCCGCTGAAGCCGGAGAACGAGCAGCTCTTTGCCATTGATGGCGACGAGATGACCTTGATCCATGACGGCCCGACTTTTGCCGAGCCGCACGATTCGATCATCGTTGACCCGTCCAAGGTGAACCCGAAATCGGTTTGGGATCGCAATGACCCGATGTGGGCAGATGCCCGCGCACAAGCCGAGGCAGATGGCGTTGATCTGGATGACTATCAGGACACTATCATCCGTGATGGCAACAAGGTGCGCGTCTACATGTCGAGCCAAGCGCCGAACTTCTCGCTGGAGTCGTTTACCGTACAGCAAGGCAACGAGGTGACGGTCTATGTCACCAACCTTGATGACATCGACGATCTGACCCACGGCTTCACCATGGGCAATCACGGTGTTGCAATGGAAGTCGGGGCGCAAGCAACCTCCTCGGTCACCTTTGTGGCAGCCCAGCCCGGTGTTTTCTGGTACTATTGCCAGTGGTTCTGCCACGCGCTCCACATGGAGATGCGCGGCCGGATGTTCGTTGAGCCAAAGGCAACCTAAAGCCATGATGCGGTCCCTGCTCTTTGTTTTGTCACTGCTGGTCGCGCTGCCCCTTTGGGCCGCGCAGGTCAGCGTGCCTGCGGGGCAGGGGACGCTTGCAAAAGCCATCGCCGGGGCCAATCCCGGCGATGTGCTGACCCTTTCAGCCGGTGTTTACGCCGGCCCCGTCACCATCGACCGCCCGCTGACCATCACCGGCACCCATGACGCGATCATTGACGGCACGGGGCAGGGCACCGTGGTGACCATCGACGCACCGGATGTGTCCGTGACCGGCGTGACCGTTAC
This sequence comes from Litoreibacter meonggei, assembly GCF_003663885.1. Classification (GTDB taxonomy): domain Bacteria; phylum Pseudomonadota; class Alphaproteobacteria; order Rhodobacterales; family Rhodobacteraceae; genus Litoreibacter; species Litoreibacter meonggei. The sequence continues at coordinate 144,763 of NZ_RCCE01000003.1, read as the reverse complement.
AGGCTCGGGGCTGGACAGCCAGAACCTTGACGCGGGCATCAAGATTTTGAAGAAGGCCGACCGCGCGCTGGTGGAAAACAACCGCGTGCTGGGCAATCTGCACGGCGTCGACGTGCATGGCGGCCATGACGCGCAGGTGCGCGGCAACGTGATCGAAGGTACTCAGCAATTTCGCATGAACGACCGCGGCAACGGCATCTATGTGTGGAACTCTCCCGGCACGCTGGTCGAGGGCAACACCGTCCGCTGGGGCCGCGACGGGATATTCTCCAACACCTCGCGCAAGGGCACCTACCGCAACAACCTGTTCCGCGACCTGCGTTTTGCGGTGCACTACATGTATACCAACGATTCCGAGGTGTCGGGCAACGTATCCATCGGCAACCATCTGGGCTATGCGATCATGTTCTCCAACAAGGTCGTTTTGAAGAATAACCTCAGCCTGTCCGACATTAGCCACGGGGTCATGCTGAACTACGCCAACAACGCCGACGTGTCGGGCAATCTGGTGCGCGGCGGGGCGGATCGCTGCACGTTTATCTACAACGCGCACAAGAACCTGATCTATGACAACCGTTTCGAGGGCTGCAATATCGGCATACATTTCACCGCAGGTTCGGAGCGCAATGTGCTGACCGGAAACGCCTTCATCGGCAACCGCACGCAGGTGAAATACGTGGGCACCCGTGACATCGAATGGAGCTTTGAGGGGCGTGGCAACTATTGGTCCGACCACCCCGGTTTCGACCTTGGCGGCGACGGCATCGCCGACAGCCCGTTCCGCCCCAATGACCTGATGGATCATATCCTGTGGTCGCAACCCGCTGCGTCTTTGCTGACCGGCGCGCCTGCCGTACAACTGATCCGCTGGGCGCAGTCCAGCTTCCCCGCCACGCTGCCCGGCGGCGTGGTCGATAGCGCACCGCTGATGGCGGCACCGACCATAACCGTTTCACCCGAATACACCGCGATGGAGGCCGACGCGGCCGCGCGGCGGAAAGAAAGTGACCTAGATGACTTCGACGCTAACGATCTCGCATCTCACTAAGGCGTTTGGCGGGGTAAAAGCCCTGTCCGACGTGTCGCTCGCCGTGGAGCCGGGCGAGCGTGTGGCGCTGCTGGGCCATAACGGCGCGGGGAAGTCAACGCTGATGAAGGTGATCCTTGGCCTGATCGCGCCGGATGGTGGCGAGATCACCGTTTGCGGCGCGGCGCCGGGCAAGGCGCGCAGCCAAGTGGCCTACCTGCCGGAAAACGCGGCGTTCCATTCGGCCCTGACGGGTCTGGAGCAGATCACCTATTACATGCGCTTGCGCGGCGAGCCTGTGTCCGGCGCGATGGAGCTTCTGGATCGCGTCGGGCTGGGCCATGCTGCCAAGCGGCGCATCGGCACCTACTCCAAGGGCATGCGGCAGCGGGTGGGGCTGGCGCAGGCGCTGATCGGGCATCCGCGCCTTTTGGTGCTGGACGAGCCGACCAGCGGCCTTGACCCCGTGTCCCGCCGCGACTTCTACGAACTGCTTGACGGCTTGGCCGCCGATGGCGCGTCGATCCTGCTGTCCAGCCACGCATTGACCGAGGTGGAGGCCCGCACCGACCGCCTGCTGATCCTGTCTGGCGGACGGATGGTGGCTGAGGGCAGTTTGCCAGAGTTGCGGCGCGAGGCGGCGCTTCCGGTATCGATGCAGATCACCGCGCTCAACGGTTATGTCACGGACATCATGTCAGCCTTGCCCGATGCCATCCGCCTGAATGGCGGGCTGCATCTGAGTTGCACGCAGGAGGACAAGCTGGCGACGCTGGCACGTATCTCCGCGATGCAGGAAAAGGTCGCGGATCTGGAGGTCATTCCGCCGTCGCTCGAAGACATCTACAGCCATTTCAGCCGGAGGGACGGCCAATGATCGCCCGCATCCTTGCCACCGCCGTCACCGAGGCGCATATCGCGCGGCGCAACCGCTGGGTGCTGATCGCCGTGGCGCTGATGGTAGTGTTCTCGCTGGTTTTGTCCGCCGCAGGCTCCGCGCCCACGGGTGCGCTTGGGGCGGACCGGCTGTCGGTCGTGGTCGCCTCGCTGACCTCGCTGTCGGTTTATCTGGTGCCCTTGGTGGCGTTGCTCATGTCGTTTGAAGCCGTCGCGGGCGAGGTGGAACGCGGCACGTTGCCCTTGCTGCTGACCTACCCCGTCGCCCGCTGGGAAGTGCTGGCAGGCAAGCTGCTGGCGCACACGGCGATCTTGATCGTGGCCATCGTCGCGGGCTATGGCGTGGCGGCGGCGATCACCATTGCTGCCGATCCGGCGGCGGTTTCGGGTCTGGGTGCTTTGTGGCGGCTGACATGGACTTCCGTGCTGCTGGGCGCGACGTTTATTGGCATCGGCTACGCTTTGTCTTCGCTGGCGCGGCGTGTGTCCGGCGCCGCCGGTCTGGCAATCGGGCTGTGGCTCGGGCTGGTCGTGCTCTACGATCTGGGCCTGCTGGCCGCCGTGGTGGCCGATGATGGCGGCTTTTTCACCACGGACGTGTTCCCCGCAGCGCTGCTCGCCAACCCCGCCGACGCGTTCCGGCTGTTCAACCTGACCGCCTCGCAAGCCACCGCAGCGGCGTCCGGCGTGGCGGGGGCGGCGGCGGCGATCCCGCTGTGGCAGTCGCTGCTGTCGATCCTGATCTGGCCGCTGGTCTCGCTGGTGCTGGCGGCATTGGCATTTAGGAAGGTGGAGCCATGAGGTATCTGCTCGTCGCCCTGATGCTGCTGACTGCGTGCAAGGAAGAGGCCGTGCAGGACACCACCGCTTTGCCGCTGACCGAGGAGGCCGTGGGCCATTACTGCCAGATGAACCTGCTGGAACACGAAGGCCCCAAAGCGCAGGCGCATCTGGGCGGACTTCCCGGTGCGCCGCTGTTTTTCTCTCAGGTGCGTGACGTGGTGGCCTATACGCGGATGCCGGAGCAGAGCCACGACATTCTGGCCGTCTGGGTCAACGACATGAGCGCCCCTAACGCCACTTGGGACGCCCCCGGCGCGGCAAACTGGATCACCGCCGAGGATGCATTTTATGTCGTAGGTGGCCGCGTTTTGGGCGGTATGGGCGCACCGGAACTGGTGCCGTTTTCCAAACGCGAGGACGCCGTGAAGTTTGCCGCCGTCAATGGCGGCGACGTGATGCAGCTGTCGCAGATACCCGACAGTGCCGTGCTTGCGCCCGTTGCCTTGGACGGCGACACAACTGATGACGATTTTGACAACCGCCTGCGCGCCCTGTCGCGCAATTCGGAAGGATGACCCCATGACCAGCCGCCGCCGTTTCCTGACCATCACCGCCGCCGCACTTGCCTGCGCGGGACGCAGCAACGCGCAGCCGGTCTACACATGGCAAGGGGTTGCCCTTGGCGCCCGCGCCACGCTGCGCTTTGCCCATCCGGACGCGAAGGCGATCAGCGCGCGGGTCGCCGATGAAATTTCGCGACTGGAGGACGTTTTCAGCCTTTATCGCCCTGATAGTGCGTTGTCGCGGTTGAACCGTGAGGCCGTACTTCGTGCCCCAGCGTTTGAGTTGCTGGAGTGCCTGTCGCTGGCTGGTGCGGTATATAAAGCAAGCGGTGGTCGGTTCGATCCGTCCGTTCAACCGCTCTGGGCCTGCTACGCCGAGGCGTCGGCAAACGGCACATTGCCAGATGAGCACGCGGTAACAAATGCCCTTGCGCTTACCGGTTGGAAGCAGGTCGCACTTGAACCCGCCTCGATAACCATACGGCCGGGCATGGCGCTGACCCTGAACGGGATCGCGCAAGGTTACATCGCAGACCGCGTGGCTGAGATGCTGCGTTCCGAGGGCCTAACCAATATATTGATCGACACAGGTGAGTTTCGCGCACTTGGCACGCATCCGGATGGAAAAGCGTGGCCTGTCAAGCTAGCAGCAGGCGGTGAAGTCCCGCTTGCCGCGCGGGCGCTGGCCACTTCTGCGCCACTTGGAACAACTTTTGACGAACGCGCACAAGTGGGTCACATTCTTGACCCGCGCACAGGTTTGCCAAGCCACACCCGCTGGCGTGAAATCACAGTGTCGGCACCGACTGCGGCGCTTGCCGATGCCCTTTCGACGGCGGTCTGCTTGTTCCAAACTCGTACCGAGATTGACGCCTGTCTGGCGCAATTCAAAGATGTACATCTCGAAGCTATTTCCGCTGTTTGAGGCACGTCGTGATGCGTCCCCGTGATGCGGGCGCACGTCATGCCTGGTGTCGCGAATCGGGGGCCTGACAAGGCTCACTCCCCCGCTCCGGGTTCACTGCGAAAGCCGGAAAACTTGGTCAAAACGAACTTTCAGCCAATTTAAGGGCTGCTAACGACGTGTTTTGGACCTAGTCTACTAAATTCTGGGTATTGCTGACGGCGCTCTACTGACGCAAAACCCCAATGTGGTGAAAAAATATTACCAATTTAGCTCTCTGGGAGGAGATACTATGAAAACCAACCTAATCGCAGCCGCGCTTGGCCTATCGGTCGCTGCTGGCTCTGCTCAAGCACAAGACGTGCTGGAAATGACATCTGCCTTCGGCAAGAACCTTCCGATCCTTGGCACTGCAGCGACGGACTTTGTTGAAAAGCTGAACTCGATTTCGACCGAAGTTGAGTTTGAGCACTTTGACCCCGGCAAATTGGTTCCGACTTTGGAAGCACTGGACGCCGTATCGAACGGCTCTGTCGACGCCGCGTTCACGACGTCCGGTTACTGGCAGGGTAAAATCACGGCCGCCTCGCTGTTTGCCGCTGTGCCGTTCGGCCCGGAAGCTGGCGAATTCCTTGGCTGGATTCTGTATGATGACGGCAAAGAACTTTGGCAGCGTATGTATGACGAAGCCGGCTACGACGTGCACGTGACCCCATGCGGTGTGATTGCGCCGGAAACCTCCGGTTGGTTCAAGAATGAAATCAATTCCGCTGAAGACCTGCAAGGTCTGAACATGCGCTTCTTCGGCCTTGGCGCTGAAGTCATGCAAAAGATCGGCGTCTCTACGTCGCTTCTTGGCGCGTCGGACATCTTCCCGGCACTTGAGCGTGGCGCAATCGACGCGACCGAGTTCTCCATGCCGCGCATCGACTCGCGCTTGGGCTTCCACAAAATCGCGAAGTTCAACTACTTCCCCGGCTGGCACCAGCCATCCACTTTGTTCGAACTGCTGGTCAACAAAGACGCGTGGGAAGGTCTTGGCGAAATGGCACAGGCACAAATCGAAGTGGCTTGCTTGGCCAACATCACGACCAACCTTGCGGAAGGCGAAGCGACCAACTTTGAAGCCATGGTAGAGAACACCGAAAAGAACGGCGTTCAAATCCGTCAGTGGTCGCCAGAGCTTCTTGACCTGTTCGAGAGCACTTGGAACGAAGTTGCGGCCGATCTGGCAAAAGAAGACCCGCTCTTCGCTGAAGTCTGGGCTGACTTGGCAGAATACCGTGCCGGCTACAAAGTCTGGAACGACAACATCTACCTGCCACGCCCACGCAACTAAGGCGCGCAGTTAGAGACTAAAACTTTGAGGGCGGCCCGGTCGGTCGCCCTTTTTCCAAAGATTTGGACGTTCCGAGCGGGGCGGGGGAGAACAACATGTCGGGTGAAACTGTAGAGCTGGCCGGAGGGCTGGATGATGTATCCATCGCCATCACCGATCCCGGTGACGTAGATCGCGAGCATCACGGCTGGCCTGACCGGCTGATGATCAATGTCGGGAATGTCGTTGCATGGCTGTTTCCGCTCCTGATGGTGGGCATCGTGGCTCAAGTTATCTTGCGCCAAAGCGGTGTGAACCAAGCATGGCTTGATGATGCGCAATGGTGGATCTACGGCTTCGCGATGCTCACGGGCTTCGCCTATGCCATCACCACGCAAAGCCATGTGCGCGTCGACATTCTGCACCAAAATTATTCACCTGCCAAAAAGGCGAGGATCGAGGTCTTCGCGATTGGCTGGCTGCTGCTGCCATTTTTGGTCATCATGACTGATATTCTGCTGCATTATGCGTGGTCGTCCATCGTTGCGCTTGAAGGGTCGAGCAGCCCCAACGGGTTGCACCACCTCTACCTGCTGAAATCCTCGCTGCCGGTGATGTTCATCATTGCGATTATTGCAGCATGGGGTGTTTTCCGGCGCAATCTAGCAATCTTCTCGTCGGTTTCGCTGCACAAAGTCGTCCTTTGGAGCTTGCCTGCGATGCTGTTCTTCCTGACGCGCATTATCCACTATGCGGCCTATTGGTTCTACGCGTTGAGCCAGCCCGATCTAAATCCACGTCGCATCACCAAAGAACCCATTTTCGAGCAAACAGGCTACATCGCTATCGCGACTATCCTAGTGTTGCTGGTCGTGGGCTATGCGCTATCGCGCAATTCAGCGAAGGACGCGTAACTCATGCAACTGCTTTCCCTCTTTAACTTCCTGACGCTGAACGAATGGTCTGTTCTGCTGATGTTTGCGGTCTTCATTGTGATGTTGTTTCGTGGTGTTCCGGTGGCCTACGCCCTTGTGGGGGTGTCATTGGTGTTCATCGTTTTGGGCGAATTCGTGCTTGATCCGAACCGCAAATACATCAACGAATTCATAGAATTTGACCGAACCGGCATCACGTACACGAAGCTCTTTGCCAATGGCAGCCGCTTCTTTGGCGGGATCATCAACAACCCGGTGCTTGTCGCCTTGCCGATGTTTATTTTCATGGGGTTGATGCTTGATCAATCCGGTGTTGCCCAACGCATGATGAAGGCCATGCAGGTGCTGTTTGGCGCGCTGAAAGGCGGGTTGGCGCTGTCGGTCATGTTGATCGGTATCATCCTTGCCGCCTCGACTGGAGTGATCGGTGCGTCAGTGGTGCTGCTTGGCGTCATGGGTATCCCAACCATGATGGCGCAGAACTACTCCAAACCCATCGCGACGGGTACGATCGCGGCGTCCGGCACGTTGGGCATTCTAATCCCGCCGTCGATCATGCTGGTGATCATGTCGGATCAGTTGGCCATCTCGCTTGGTGACCTGTTCATGGGCGCGCTGTTCCCAGGCCTTTTGTTGGGCGTGCTCTACATCGTATTCCTGATCGTCTATGGCTTGATTAATCCCAAAGCGATGCCGGTGCCGGAAAACCGCCCTCCGGTCGATATGACGATCATCAAGGAAACCGCCCTGTCGGTCATGCCACCAATGGCGCTGATCCTTTTGGTTCTCGGCTCGATCTTCTTCGGCTTCGCCACACCAACCGAGGCGTCCGGTCTGGGGGCCATGGGGGCGACCATTCTGGCGTTCCTGAACCGCAAGCTGAATATGACCGTGTTCAAGGACGTGATGCGCCAGACGCTGAACACCTCGGGCTATATCGTGGGTATCTTCATCGCCGCGAATTTCTTTGCCTTCATCCTGCGCCGCTTTGGCGGGGATGAGATCATCGAGCATCTGGTGCTGTCCTCCTTCGACGACAAGTATATGGTTGTGCTGTTCATCCTGTTCATCATCTTCCTGCTGGGCTTCCTGCTGGACTGGATCGAGATCACGCTGATCATCATGCCGCTGATGCTGCCGGTTGTTCTGGCTTTGGACATCCCTGTCGACGGTTTTGGGGTGGTGGATAACCCGTCTATCGTTTGGTTTGCCATTCTGGTGGCGGTGACGTTGCAGACGTCATTCCTGACGCCGCCTGTGGGCTTTGCGCTGTTCTATCTCAAGGGTGTCTGCCCGCCGGATATTACATTGGGCCACATCTACCGCGGCGTTATCCCCTTTGTGCTGCTGCAACTCACGGGGCTCGGGATCGTGTTCGCCTTCCCCAGTATCGTGACGTGGCTACCTGCCATCGCATACGGAAATTGACCTGAATGGCCGCCCCTTGGGGCGGCCTTTTCATATGGCGCGCAGCAATAGGCCCGACGCGATCACAAGGACCAGCAGCCCCGCAATCAATTCAATGGCTGGCACGATCTGGGTCGCGACGCGCGACGACGCAAACGATCCGATCACACCCGCCCGCATCGTCACGGCTGCAACCCCGACGCCGATGGTGACGACAGCGGTGCCAAGCGCCATGGCGAAGGCTCCGGCAATTCCCGCCATCGCAATGCCCATCTGCCATGTGATGATCAGAACAAACAACGCGCCAGTGCAGGGCCGGATGGCGATCCCCCCGATCAGGATCAGCGCATCGCGCAGCGAGCTGGCATTCTCCACCTCTTCCATGCTGGGCCCGTGTTTGTGCCCGCATTCCGAGCAGGTGCCGTCCCCGTGATGCGAGTGGTCATGGGCAGGCTGCTCGCGAAGCTTTAGGAACTTCCGCAGCGCGCGCACCGTCAACCAAACCCCGATCGCCCCGATTGCGGCATAACTGAACGGGGCCATGTAGTCCTCGGCCGCGCCGACCATTTGGGTGCGGCTCAGGTTGAACACCAGCACACCTGCATAGACCAGCAAGACGGCGGTGACCGCTTGCCCAAGGCTTGAGATCAGCGAGATCAGCGACAAGCGCATCCATGGCACCTGACGACCCAATCCATAACCGCCGATCAAAACCTTGCCATGACCCGGCCCGACGGCGTGGAAGAATCCGTAGGCAAAGCACAGCGTCATCAGCAGGGTAAGCGCGCCCGCGTCGCCACTGCGCAACGCGCGCAGAGTGCGGGCGATTTGGTTTTGAAAGTCGCGTTGTTCGCCTGCTGCAAAGGCCGCAAGGCTGTCAAATCCGCCGCTGCTCCACAGCCAGATCAGCGCTGCAATAGCTATTGCGACTGGAACGATTACAACGCGGGGCATGTGACGCGGATGTCGGTGGCGAAATCCCCGCCGATCAGCGGGATGTCGTTTTCCTCAAGGTCGGCATTCGCGTCCAGCGTCAAAAGCTGCGCCTGCATCTGCGCAAGCTGGCCGTCAATATCAGGCTCGATACGCAGGATTTGGCAGTCGTCGCGCCCTGTGACAGTGACCGGAAGCGTCATGTCATAAGCGGTGTAATATGTCGGATCGAAGGCTTTAAACGATATAGGGTCACCGGACAGGATTGGCGTCCCGACAACCTCGCGCAGATGCGTCGAGATGATTCTGCCATCCACCATATCCGCGGTCGGCTCGATTGGTCGTGACAGCCTCAATATCTGGCCGTCCAGTATCGCTTCCAAATCGCCCGCATAGCCCTGCACCCAATCCGCGTCGAAGCCCGTCAGTTCTTCGCGCTCTTCGGGGGTAAGCATCCCGTCGCCATCTGCGTCGACCTTATAATCTTCGGCCAAAAGCAGCGAATAAAGATCGTCGTAGTTCCACGTCACCTTCACATGGGTCAGCCGGCCTTCGGCATCGAAAATAATCTCGAGGCCCGTATCAATGAAGACATGAGGGTGGGCGGCGACAGGTGCGGGTCCAGTGGCCAGCATCGCGGCAAGTACAGCGGCGATACCTGTTCGGGCATTCAACATTGGGTCAGATTCCCTTGATGCGGGCGGTTCAGGTGCGGCGCAGCCGGATCACGACATCGACCTTGGCAATCTCGGTCCCAGCGGGTGCGTCGGGCAACGAGGCGATTTCCAACTGCTCTTTCGGGGCGTCGGTCAGGTGGCCTTCGTCTTCCCAGAAGAAATGGGGGTGGTCGTCTACACGGGTGTCGAAGTAGCTTTTGGTGCCGTCGACCATGATTTCGCGGATCAGTCCGGCCTCGGAGAATGCTTTGAGCGTGTTGTAAACCGTCGCCAGCGATACACCGTCGGTTTGGTCAGTGGCTGCCGCGTGCAGGCTTTCAGCGGTAATGTGGCGATGCTGGCCGTCGCCAACCAAAAGTTCCGCCAAAGCCACGCGTTGACGCGTCGGGCGCAACCCTGCACCCGCCAGCCATTCTGTTCCACGCTTGGTTTCTATCGACAACATTCGCCAAATTCCCTTTGCTCGCCTTACATATAGGGCGTGCACCCCCCATGTTTCAAATGAAAATCAGTCGCAGCTTACAGGTTGGCGGCCCTTGCACGCGATAAAGCGCCAATGCTAGGTGTAACATAAGGTAACAAAACGAGATATGGGGGCAGGGTGGCATGAGCGATTACCCAACGAGCTTTGACAAGGACGCACTTCTGAAATGCGCGCGCGGTGAGCTGTTTGGCGAGGGCAACGCGCAGCTTCCGGCGCCGCCCATGTTGATGATGGACCGCATCACCGAGGTCTCTGGCGATGGCGGCGCACATGGTAAAGGCCACATTCTGGCCGAGTTCGACATCACGCCCGACCTGTGGTTCTTCGAGTGCCACTTCCCCGGCAACCCCATCATGCCCGGCTGCCTTGGCCTCGATGGCCTGTGGCAACTGACCGGTTTCAACCTTGGCTGGCGCGGCTGGCAGGGGCGCGGCTATGCGTTGGGTGTGGGTGAAGTCAAACTCAAAGGCATGGTACGCCCGGATCGCAAAATGCTGACCTACAAGATTGATTTCACGAAAGCGCTCCAGACCCGCCGCCTGACTATGGGCGTCGCCGATGGCATTGTGGAAGCCGATGGTGAAGTGATTTACGAAGTCAAAGATATGAAAGTCGCTCTCTCCGAGAGCTAAAGTCCAAAGAGGAGCACGCCCATGCGCCGCGTCGTCGTTACAGGTCTGGGGATCGTATCCCCCATCGGCAACTCAGCCGAAGAAGTCACCGCTGCATTGAAATCCGGCACCTCCGGCATTGTCGCCTCGCCGGAGATGGCGGAGCACGGATTTCGCAGCCAGATTGCCGGCACGTTGAAGATCGACGTGGCCGAGCATGTCGACAAACGCCGCCTGCGTTTCATGGGGCCGGGGGCTGCTTACGCGCATATCGCGATGGAGCAGGCGATTGCTGATGCGGGCCTAGAGGACAGCGATGTGATCAACCCACGCACCGGCCTGATTGCTGGCTCTGGCGGGCCGTCTACCTCTGCCATGTTCGCCGCGCACCAGTCGGTGCTAAAAACGGGCGCGACCAAACGCATCGGGCCGTTTGCGGTGCCGAAATGTATGGGCTCCACCATTTCCGCCAATCTGGCGACAGCGTATCAAATCAAGGGCATCAACTACTCGATCACCTCCGCCTGCTCGACCTCGCTGCACTGCATTGGGGCCGCGTCCGAGCAGATCATGATGGGCAAACAAGACGTCATGTTTGCGGGCGGCGGCGAGGAGTTGGACTGGACGTTGTCGTGCCTGTTCGACGCCATGGGCGCGATGAGCAGCAAGTATAACGACACGCCGACCAAAGCCTCCCGCGCGTTCGATGCGGATCGGGACGGGTTCGTCATTGCTGGCGGCGGCGGCATCGTGGTGCTGGAAGATTTGGAACACGCCAAAGCGCGCGGCGCAAAAATCTACGCGGAAGTCACCGGTTTCGGCGCAACCTCCGATGGCGCCGACATGGTCGCACCTTCGGGCGAAGGCGGCGAGCGGGCGATGCGCTTGGCGATGGACACGATCCCGGAAGGCCGCAAGGTTAGCTACATCAACGCACATGGCACGTCGACACCGGTAGGTGACGTGGGCGAGGTCGAAGCCGTCCGCCGTGTGTTCGGCGAGGGCAGCACGCCGCCAATCAGCTCCACCAAGTCGATGACCGGCCACTCCCAAGGGGCGACCGGTGCGCAGGAGGCCGTCTATTGCCTGCTCATGCTGAAGGACGACTTCATCGTCCCCTCGATCAATGTCGAGACGCTGGATCCGGCTCTGAAGCCGGAAGAAATTGCCACCAAGCTGGTGGAAAACGCAGGTCTGGACACGGTTATGACGAACTCCTTCGGGTTCGGCGGGACCAACGGGTCCATGTTGCTTTCAAAGTTCAAGGAATAAAGAATGGCTGGATTGATGGACGGCAAGCGCGGCCTGATCATGGGGGTCGCCAACGAGCGGTCCATCGCATGGGGCATTGCAAAAGCCATGGCGGCCGAGGGCGCGGAACTGGCGTTTTCGTACCAAGGCGATGCTTTTGGTAAACGTGTAGAGCCTTTGGCGGCGTCGGTAGGGTCTGACATCTTGGTGGATGTGGATGTCACCGACGACGACTCGCTAGATGCCTGTTTCAAGACACTTGAAGACAAGTGGGGCGGCCTCGATTTCGTCGTCCATGCCATCGCATTTTCGGACAAGAACGAGCTGACGGGCCGGTTCATCAACACCTCCCGCGACAACTTCAAGAACTCGCTCGTCATCAGCTGCTACTCGCTGATTGATGTGGCCCGCCGTGCGGCCCCGTTGATGAAAGACGGCGGCACTTTGCTGACGCTGACCTATCAAGGGTCAAACCGCGTGACCCCGTTCTACAACGTCATGGGCGTCGCCAAGGCGGCGTTGGAATCAACCGTGCGCTATCTGGCCAACGATCTTGGGCCGGACGGCATCCGCGTGAACGCAATCTCCCCCGGTCCGATGAAAACCCTTGCGGGGGCTGCCATCGGCGGTGCGCGCAAGACCTTCCGCCAGACGGAGGCAAATTCCCCCATGCGGGCCAATGCGACGCTGGAGGCCGTGGGCGGCACCGCCGTCTACCTTGCCAGCGATCACGGCAACTGCACGACAGGTGAAATTATCCGCGTCGATGGTGGATATCACGTGCTCGGCATGCCTCAACCAGAGAACCTGTAGGGCCAAGGCCACGCGGCTTTTGCCCATAATTGGGCCAATATGACGTCCTTCTTTGGCCATCTTAACAGTGTTCTTTGCCGTCAGGTCTGAAAAAGGTTTCGCAATGTTCGTGCTATTCGCTGCAATCGTGCTGTGCACATTGATGGTCTACACCCTTCGCGGTGGGATGGTATCCAATCGCGGCCTGACGGTCGTTGGCATGGACATCCAAGGGCTCGGCATGGGCGTGCTCGCCTTTGTGGCGGCCGCTTGGTATTTCGGCCCGCTTTATGGCGTGGCAATTGTTCTGTCTGTGATGATCCATGAATTTGGTCACGTTGCCGCTTACCGCATCGCAGGCCATGACGACGCACGCTTTCGCCTGATCCCGTTGATGGGCGGCGTGGCGATATCGGACCGCGCGCCAGAGACGCAAGCGCACGACTTTTTCATCACCCTGATGGGGCCGGGTATCTGCCTCGCCCCGATGGCGCTGGCCTACGCCTTGTCGGAGGTCATCGTGCCATACTCCGCCGAGGCGGCGCATTTCTTATGGGTGTTTGCCATCGTCACCGGTGCGTTGAACTTCTTCAACCTGTTGCCGTTCTGGCCCCTTGATGGCGGGCGTTGCGTGCGCATCCTGATCGACACATTCGCGCCCGGTGTCACAAACTTCGTCACCTTGGGAATGAGTGCGGCTTTGGCCGCCGCTGCCGTGGCAATGCACTCCATGGCCTTGTTCTTTTTCGCCATACTCGGCGCGCAATCTCTGTTCAGCTGGTCGGAGGCTTGGGTGCACAGAACACCGCTGACCAAGCCGCAAGGCGTGTTGGCACTGGCGGCCTATCTGTTCACGGCGGGCGCGCATTTCTGGGGCGGGCTCACGATGTTGATGCGCTACCTTTAGGCGTTTTCCTCGGTCTCGGGCTGTGCCACTCTGCCTGCACAGCCGGAGGAACCCCTATGCCAATCACCACCTGTGTTTTCGATGCCTATGGCACCTTGTTCGACGTGTCCGCCGCCGCCCGTATCGCGGCAGAGGAGCCGGGCCGCGACAAGCTTGCCGCTTGCTGGCAGAAGGTCGCGAATGACTGGCGTCTCAAGCAGCTGCAATACACATGGCTCCGCGCGGTAACCGGTGACCATGCCGATTTCTGGGACGTGACCCAAAACGGGCTGGACTGGGCCATGGAAGCCAACTGTCTGGACGATCCGGAGCTTCGGGAACGCATGCTCGCGCTGTATTGGGAATTGCGTGCCTACAAGGAAGTGCCGTTCATGCTCGCCCATTTGAAGGCGGCTGGAATGAACACAGCGATCTTGTCGAACGGCTCCCCGAACATGCTTGATGGTGCAGTGTCGTCAGCGGGCATTGGCGAACATCTGGACGATGTCCTGTCGGTGGAAGATGTGGGTGTCTTCAAACCTCATGCTTCGGTTTACGACTTGGTCGGTAAACGGTTCGGCTGCGCGAAGGACGAAGTGCTGTTCGTGTCCTCAAACGGTTGGGACGCGGCTTGCGCGACAGGCTACGGCTTTGCGACCGCATGGGTGAACCGTGCCGGCGAGCCCGTCGACCGCTTGCCATGGAAACCTGCACACATCCTCAGCGACCTGACGACCATTCCAGAACTGGCGGCATCCCTATGAGCAATTTCACCAACGCTGACGGCATTTCACTGCACTACACCGACGAGGGAGAGGGGCTTCCGGTCTTGTGTCTTGCAGGCTTAACCCGCAACAGCTCTGACTTCGACTATGTCGCGCCGCACCTGAATGAGGTGCGTCTGATCCGCATGGATTATCGCGGGCGCGGACAGTCGGACTGGGCAGACCCGTCGACCTACACCTTGCCGCAGGAAGGGCAGGACGCGCTGGCCTTGCTGGATCATCTAGGCATCCCGAAAGCCGCAATTTTGGGCACCTCGCGCGGTGGCATCATTGCCATGGGGTTGGCGGCGACGGTCAAAGACCGGCTTCTGGGCGTGTGCCTCAACGATATCGGACCGGAGATCGCAGAGACGGGTCTGGACGCGATCAAAAACTATCTTGGCCGCCGCCCGGCGTTCAAAACATATGAAGAAGCAACGGCCCAACGCGCCAAATTGATGGCAGGGTTCGAGGATGTCCCCGAAAGCCGCTGGCGCGAAGAGGCAGAGAAACACTATGTCGAAAAGCCCGACGGGTTGGACATCAACTACGATCCCAAACTGCGCGAAGGTGTGCTGTCAGGGCCGCAAAACCTGAACCCCGATCTGTGGCCCTTTTTCGATGCTTTGGAGGGCTTGCCATTGGCACTGCTACGCGGGGCGAATTCAGACCTGCTAACACGCGAAACCACGGCAGAGATGGAGCGACGCCGACCGGACATGCTGTCCGTCGAGGTGCAAGGGCGGGGCCATGTTCCATTCCTTGACGAGCCGGAATCCCTGCTGACGATCAAAGCGTGGTTGGGGGAAATGCAATGAACATCGAAATGATCGAAGCCGCCGCAAAGCGGATTGACGGCCACGTACGGCGCACACCGCTGCTGACCTCGCCGTTTGTTGACGACATTGCCGGTCGCCGCGTGTTCGTGAAGCCCGAGGCATTGCAACACACAGGGTCCTTCAAGTTTCGCGGTGCGTGGTCGGCTGTTTCTGCGCTCACCGACAATGCGCTCAAGGCTGGTGTTATTGCCTTTTCATCTGGCAACCACGCGCAAGGGGTGGCTTTGGCGGCGCGTGAGCACGGGACGAGTGCGGTCATCGTGATGCCAGCGGACGCACCCCAGATGAAAATCGAGAACACGCGCGCCTTGGGTGCGGAGGTGGTTCTATATGACCGTGCAACCGAGGATCGCGACGAAATCGGCGCACGCCTCGCAACGGAACGGGGCCTGACCCTGATCAAGCCATTCGACGAGCCCTTGGTGATCGCAGGCCAAGGCACTGTCGGTCTGGAAATCGCGGAGCAGGCGGCGGAACTTGGTGCGAATGCGCGAGAGGTTCTGGTCTGCTGCGGCGGTGGCGGGCTGACCTCTGGCATCGCATTGGCGCTGGAGGCCAAAGCGCCGGACATGCGTGTCCGCCCTGTTGAGCCGGAAAACTTCGACGACGTGACCCGTTCGCTGGAAGCGGGGGAGATCAAGCGCAA
This sequence comes from Litoreibacter meonggei, assembly GCF_003663885.1. GTDB lineage: Bacteria > Pseudomonadota > Alphaproteobacteria > Rhodobacterales > Rhodobacteraceae > Litoreibacter > Litoreibacter meonggei. The sequence continues at coordinate 129,046 of NZ_RCCE01000003.1, read as the reverse complement.
CAAAAGCCTGTCAGGCTCGATATGTGACGCGATCATTACCCCGCAACCGGGCGATGTTACCTTCCCGATCCTCAAGCGCTTGTGTGGCTCTGGCCTTGTCGTGCCCGAGGAAGATTGCCTGCGCGCCATGGCTGTCGCCTTTGCCCGCCTCAAGGTGGTGCTGGAGCCGGGCGGGGCGATCGCGCTTGCAGCAGCGCTGTTTCACGGGGACAAAATCGAGGGCGATGACGTCATCGCCGTGGCATCTGGTGGTAATGTCGATGCCGAAGTATTCCAGATGGCGCTCGCCAAATACGGGGATGACGTATGACCGATTTCACCATTGCCAGCTTCAACGTCAAAAACCTGATCGCCGCCGATCAGGAGTATTATCGTTTCGAGAAATACACACCCGAGGAGCACGCGTGGAAGGAGGACTGGCTGGCCGATCAGGTCTTCACGCTGAACGCCGATATCGTGGGCTTTCAGGAAATATTCGACAAAGCCCCACTACAAGAGGTGATCGCGGAGGCGGACCGTCGCGGTAAGGCCTCCAACGAAGACGCCGTGCCGGATCGCAACAAGCGCTACGCCCGCAAGGCGATTTTCCGCAAGCTCGCTTACAAGGATTATTCCGGCGCGCAACTGGCGTTCGCGCCGAACCTGAATGACGGGGAGCCAGGGGAACGCCGCCCCGGTTTGGCAATCCTGTCGCGCTATGGCTTCGTCGGCAAACCAGAAGTGATTCAGGAGGTTGATCCCGACTTGGTGATCCCGTTCGCCATGATGGGCGGAGGGGATGGCGGCTCGTTCCGTCTCGATCGCTTGTCGCGCCCGATCCTAAAGGCACGGATTCCGGTGGGAAAGCAGGTCGTCACGGTCTTCAACTGCCACCTGAAGTCGAAACTGGGCGATTTCACGCGCCCTGACGGGGGCGGTCAGCCGCCCGAGGTCGACTTGGTCAACTATGATCCGGTCGGTCGCGCGCTTGGGTCGCTACGTGCCGCGACGCGGCGTATGGCCGAGGCTTGGGTGCTGCGCCAGTTGGTTGTCGAAGAGATCAACAAAGGGAACCCCGTCATCGTGCTGGGCGATTTAAACGACAGCGACAATGCCGTCAGCTCCGAGATCATTGCCGGTGAACGCCCGTTCAAAAATTACGCGTGGATGCGGCGGCACGATGCCAAGAAGGCAAATGACCGATACTCAGACGAAGAAAACGAGATCATTCAGGAAAAGATCAAAGCGGTGCGTCTGGAAAGCTGCGAAAAGCTGTTCGTCCGCAAGTCACTGCGCGACATGGTCTATACGTCAGCGTTTGGCGGGGTCTTCGAGAGCATCGACCAGATCCTGTTGTCACGCCACTTCACAGGTGGCACCAATCAGATCGGTGAAATGTCGTACTTCTCGGTATTCAACGACCACCTGACAGATGGCTCGCATGACGAGGCACCCTATAACAAGCTGGCCTCGGACCACGGGCAAATCATGGCGCACCTGCGCTTATGGGACGCGTAAGGGCGCGGGCGACCATGCCCCACGCGACAAGCATCAATCCCATCGCCAGCAAGAAGGCTGCACCCGGTAGGAAAAACAACGCGTCCTCACCGGTGAAATAGGAAAACACGCGGGTGAATACCAGCGGCGCGAAAATCATGCCAAGTGCGTTGATCGACGACATCACCCCTAGCAGTTCACCTTGCTGGTTGTCGGCAGCGCGGCCCGACATCACGGCTTGTAACGCAGGGCCAACGACGGCCCCGAATGCCGCCAACGGGGTAAGCATCAGCAACACCCATCCGTCGGAAGTAAACGCCATCATCGCCAAAGTGCAGGCGTTGTATATCAAGCCCCAATAGACGGTTTTGACCTCTCCCAGTTTCGCAATCACCCAACGGATCAGCACGGCCTGAGTGATCGCCATGGACACACCGTAGATCGCCAGCGACGCCCCGATGACACCGGGGGACCAGCCAAAGCTGGCTGCGGTGTAATAGGCCCATATGGCCGGGTAGACCATGTTGGCGATCTGGTAGAAGAAATAGACCGACAGCAAAGCGCCAAGGCCGGGGAGGGCGGTGACAGCTTTCAGCCCGCCCACCGGATTGGCCCGCGCCCATTGGAACGAGCGTTGCTTTTCAGGCGTCACGGTTTCCGGCAACACGAAATAGCCAAGCACGAAATTCGCACCTGCCAATATCGCCGCCGCCCAAAACGGCGCACGCGGTCCAAGCTCTGCCAGCAAGCCGCCGATCACGGGGCCAAGGACGAAGCCGACGCCAAAGGCGGCACCGATCAGGCCGAAGTTCTGGGATTTCTTCTCGCGCGGGGACACATCCGCCATGAAGGCGTTGGCCGTCGCATGGGTGGCCGCTGTGACGCCGCCGATGATACGCCCGATCAACAGCAACCAGATGGTGCCGGCCAAGGCCATCAACACATAGTCAAACGCCATGGCGGCGTTAGAGGTCAGCAGCACCGGACGCCGCCCGAACCTGTCTGACAAAGAGCCAACCATGGGCGAGAACATGAACTGCATGAAGGCAAACACCGCCGACAAAATACCACCCCAAACAGCCGCCCCTGAGATGTCGGTATGTCCCACATCCTGAATAAGCTGCGGCATCACCGGCAGGATCAGGCCGATGCCCATGGCGTCGATCAGCACGGTGATCAGAATGAACGTGATGGGCAGATTACGGGTCATAGCGGTCTAAATGGCTGCGACCAGTGGGCAAGGCAAGGTTTACGTATGGCCAATGTCGCTCAGGAATTGCGTCAGCAAGGTCGCATAAATGTCGGGCTGCTCCACGCAAGGTAGGTGACCCGCACGCCGGATCAGCTCAAACCGGCTACCTTTGATCAGGTCGGCCGTCTCGCGGATCAAGTCTGGTGGCGACGCCCCGTCCTCGCTACCCGCGATTGCCAGCGTCGGAAGCGTCAACGCGGCTGTGGTCGTGTAAAAGTCGGTTCCTGCGATTGCAGCACACGCTCCAAGGTAGCCTTGCTTCGGCGTGCTCTTCAGCATGTCGCGCCAATAGGCCAGCTCCGGCGTTTTCAGGAATGCACGCGAGAACCAGCGTTCCATAACATCGTCGGCGATGCTCTCGATCCCGCCTTGCTCAACAGCCGCAATGCGGTCCTTCCACATCTGGGGATGTCCCATTTTGGCGGCGCTGTTGGACAGCACCATGGCGCGTATCTGGTCCAGCCTTTTCGTAGCCAAACCTTGCGCGATCATGCCGCCAACCGACAGCCCGACGAACACGCAGTCGCGCACCTTCAGGTGGTCCAGCAATGCCTCGGCGTCGCGTATCAGCATCCCCATGGAATAGGGCGCATCCGGCACATCCGACGCCCCGTGGCCGCGCATGTCGTAGCGGATTAGCCGCAGATTTTGCGGGAGCAGGGGAATCACTTTGTCCCACAACTCCAGCGACGTCCCGAGCGAGTTGGAGAACACAACAAGCGCGCCGGACGGGTCACCGTCCTCAACTACGTTCAGGGTGATGTGTCCAAGGTCTAGTTTCACAGTGACGGCCTCATGATCCGTGTTGGGGGCGAAAATGCAGGCCCGTGGCAGAAATATTGCATATCGCCCTTGCGATGTGCCAGCTTCGCGGGTTGTGTTCAAACACAACATTCTGCGAGGGCCGAGCCATGACCAAAATCAAAGCCGCCGTGTGCCACGAATTCGGTGCACCTCTGAGCATCGAGGAGGTGGAACTTCGTGCACCGCAGGCGGGCGAGGTGGAGGTTGACCTTGAAGCCTGCGCGATTTGCTTCTCCGACATCTCCTATCTGGATGGTGGATGGGGCGGTGACTTGCCCGCAGTATACGGCCATGAGGCTGCCGGTCGCGTGGCCGCCTTGGGCGCCGGCGTCACGGGCTTGTCCATCGGCGACGCGGTCTTGGTCACCCTGATCCGCTCCTGCGCGACCTGCACACCCTGCGCGTCCGGCGTGCCGACGCAATGCGCGACGCCCTATGACCGGATGGCTGGCCCGCTCTCCATGCCCGACGGAAGCGCGTTGGAGCACGGGCTGGCCTGCGGGGCGTTTGCGGAACGCGCGGTGGTTGACCAAAGCCAGATCGCGCGCATCCCTGACACCATCCCGATGGACGCCGCGTCGTTGTTGTCTTGCGGGGTCGTCACGGGCGTTGGCGCGGTGGTGAACACGGCAAAGGTGCGGCCAGGTCAAACGGTTGTGGTGATCGGGGCGGGCGGCGTTGGCCTGAACGCTATCCAAGGTGCCGCAATCTCGGGTGCTGCACGGATTATCGCGATTGATATGGTTCCTGAAAAGCTGGAAGCAGCGAAGGAGTTCGGCGCGACGGACGGTGTGCTGGCGACCGATCCCAAGCCATGGAAGAAAGTGGCCGAGATTACCGGTGGTCGCATGGCCGATGCCGTCATGGTCACGGTCGGCTCGATCCCTGCGTTCGAATCCGCGCCGCGGTTCCTAGGCTCTGGCGGCAACATGTATCTGGTCGGAATGCCCCATTCGGGTGACAAGGCGACCTATGAGCCAGTTATTTTTGGCGCCATGGCGCAAGGCATGAAAGGGACCAAAATGGGTGATGTGGTTTTGAAACGCGACATTCCGTGGCTGGTAGACCTGTACGGACAAGGACGTCTGAAGCTCGACGAATTGGTGTCGGGGCGCTGGCGTCTGGATCAGATCAACGAGGCCATTGCCGACACGCGCTCAGGCGCTGCACGTCGCAACGTGATTGTGTTCAAATGAAACTCCAGAACCTGCAGATCATCGTAACATCGCCCCCCGCACCGGGCTGGGGCGGGCAGTATTGGATATTCGTGAAGCTGACGACCGCTTGCGGGATCGAAGGGATCGGGGAGGTCTACGCCTCCGCCGTCGGCCCCGATGCCATGAGCGCCGTGATCGAAGATGTCTTCGCGCGCCATATCGAAGGCGAAAACCCCGAAAATATCGAGCTGATGTTCCGACGCGTCTATTCCTCCGGCTTTACGCAACGCCCTGATCCGACTGTTATGGGGGCGTTTTCCGGCTTGGAAATGGCCTGCTGGGATATCCTTGGCAAAGCGCGGGATCGTCCCGTTTGGGCAATGCTGGGCGGCAAGATGAACCCGAAAATTCGGGCCTATACGTATCTTTACCCGCTGCCGCATCACGATCTGACGGAGTTCTGGACGTCGCCTGAGATGGCCGCCGAAGCAGCGTTAGACGCCGTTGATCGCGGCTACACGGCGGTAAAATTCGACCCCGCTGGCCCCTATACGATCCATTCCGGCCACCAACCCGCGATGTTCGACATCACCATGTCTGTGGCGTTCTGCAAGGCGATCCGCGAGGCCGTGGGCGACCGTGCCGACCTGCTGTTCGGCACACACGGTCAGTTCAACACATCCGGAGCGATCCGGTTGGGGCAGGCGATTGAACCATACTCACCCCTTTGGTTCGAAGAACCACTGCCGCCGGATAACCCGTTGGAGTTCGCCGAGGTCGCCAAAGCCGTACGCATCCCGATTGCCGCGGGTGAGCGCCTTACCACCAAAGCGGAGTTTGCAACCTTGCTGCGCACGGGCGGGGTGAAAATCCTGCAACCGGCACTGGGCCGCGCTGGTGGCATTTGGGAGATGAAGAAGCTGGCCGGACTGGCCGAGGTTTTCAACGCCGAAATGGCCCCGCATTTATACGCAGGTCCGGTCGAGTGGGCCGCGAATATCCATCTGGCAACCTCCATCCCCAACCTGCTGATGTGCGAAACCATCGAGACGGATTTCCACGCTGACTTGATCGGAGGGGCAATCAAGGTTGAAAACGGCTACATCACACCACCGGAAACACCGGGTCTAGGCATTACGCTGGACGAGGATCTAGCGCGCGCAAACCCGTTCACAGGAACGGGCCTTCATCTTCAGATGCAGGAAGAGCCGTGTGACTACCAAAATGGCAATTCCTTTGCCGGTGGTGCGCCGCTTAAGACCTAGCGTTTTCGTGCTCCAGCCGGAGCTTGGCGATTGTCTCGTTATGCTCCGCCTTGAGACTGTCTTTCAGGCTGTCTTCAACGTAGTTCAGATGCGCCTCCACGGCGGCACGGGCACCGTCCTCGTCACGGGCAAGCAACGCCGTGTTGATTGCGCGATGCTGCTCAAGCAGTGTGTCACGGGTGATGCGCTGCTTGAACATCATCTGACGGTTATAGAAGACGCCTTCGCGCAGCATCTGGAACATCGCCCGCATCATGTGCAGCATGATGACGTTGTGGCTGGCCTCGATGATCGCAAGGTGGAACTCGGCGTCCAGTTGCGCCTCTTCGGCGGGGTTCCGTTTGGAATGCGCGGCTTCCATCTTGCGGTAGATGGTGTCGACGACCTTCAGGTCGGTGTCCGATCCCAGCCGCGCGGCGCGGGCGGCGGCCAACCCTTCCAGATCGCGGCGGAAGGAAATGTAGTCAAAGACCGCTTCGTCGTGATCCGCGAACAGCTGCACCAAGGCATCCGAAAACGCCGCGCCGACCACTTCGGCCACGTAAATTCCAGCCCCCGCTTTGGTCGCCAGAAGCCCGCGGTCTTGCAGGTTTGCAACGGCTTCGCGCAAGGACGGGCGCGAGACACCAAGCTTCTCCGCCAGTTCGCGCTCGGAGGGCAGCCGCTCCCCCGGTTTGAGGATGCCGCGTAAGATCAGCAACTCGATCTGGCGCACAACGGCGTTGGAGAGTTTCTCGGCCTCGATCTTCTTGAATGGCATTGTCTCACCCCGCTAATTGGTAAAAATATATGACCACTCATCGCGTTAGACAACAAAAAACGGCCCCGACTTGGGGGCCGTTTTGATTAGTTCTAAACCGGATTAAGCCGCGTTTGGCCGGATGACGATATCGACGCGGCGGTTCTGGGCGCGGCCCTCCTCGGTCACGTTGGATGCCACGGGGCGTGTCTCGCCCTGCCCGTAGGACCGGATGCGCGATGGGGTGACGCCCGCGTCTTCCAGCGTGAAGGCAACGGCCTGCGCACGACGCTCCGACAGCTCGTAATTGTAGCCGTCAGAGCCCGTATCATCGGTATGCCCGACAATATTGACCGTCGTGTCCGGATAGTCGCGCAAGTTGCCAGCCAAGGCGCGCAGGTCAGCCTGCAAATCATAGCGCAAATCAGAACTGTTCACCGCAAACAGCAAGTCTTGCGGCATGGTGACCCGCAGCTCCTCGCCGGTGTTCACGATGTCGATGTTCTCGTTCGGGATGTCGCGGCGCAAATCTTCGGCCTGCTTGTCCAACTGGTGGCCAATCACGCCACCAGCAGCGGCGCCGATGCCAGCGCCAACGATGCCTTTGAGCAGCTTGTCGTCGTTACTAGACGCACCGATAAGCCCACCAAGGGCCCCGCCAATAATGGCGCCGGTTTGCGATTTGTTGGCTTGGGAAACGCTGTCGGTTGTACACGCACTGACAGCAAGCGTGGCAGCCACAAGGGCCGCGATAGGTTTGATCGTCATGGTACCTGCCTCGGTATATGGGTCCCGCCTTTGCGGCGTGGGTTATGGGCAGATATTAGGCCAAATCGATGCGTCTGTTAAGGGGGAAGCGTAGGCCGGCGGAAACATGCCGCCGGCCCGCTGGTTTAGGAGTAGGGGCGAATGATGATTTCGACCCGACGGTTCTGGGCGCGACCGGAATTGCTATCGTTCGACGCAATCGGTTGGCTTTCCCCACGACCGATTGTGCGCAGGCGGGAACTCGAAACGCCAGCATCGCGCAAAACGTAAGAAACAGCCTGCGCGCGGCGTTCGGACAGGTTCTGGTTGTAAGTCGCGTCACCCGTGCTGTCGGTGTGGCCGACAATGATGACTTCGCTGTTGGGGTAGTCGTTCAGATTGTTGGCAACGGCACGCAAATCGGCCCGCAGGTCAGGACGCAAGTTTGTGCTATCCGTGGCGAAAAGCAGGTCTTGCGGCAGCGTCACACGAAGTTCGGAGCCGGTGTTGACCACGCCTACGTTGTCATTGCCAAGATCACCGCGCAACTCTTCGGCCTGTTTGTCCAAGCTGTTGCCAATGGCACCGCCGACCGCACCACCAACAGCGGCACCGATGATGCCGCGCTCAAGCTTGTTGTCGGAAGTAGAGTTTGCGCCCAAAGCACCACCGATCGCAGCGCCAATCAGTGCACCGTTCTTGGTGCGCTGGTTGGGAGTGGTCGCATCGCAACCGGCCAAAATCAGGGCCGCAGCGGGCAGGGCAAGCAGAGTAAGTTTCATCGTTTCAATTCCTCGTTGAGCCGCGACAGCGCGGCGCTTGCCCATAAGGTGAGGCGTCGCGGAAAGCCTTTCAAGAGGCCGAAACGACTAATCCGGCGGGTTCCCGCCGCAGTAGTCACGTCTTTGAAACACAGCGAAATTCAGCGGAATACCGCCAAATCACAAGCCGGTTTTCGCCGCTTCATAGGCCAGCATGGCGCGCTTCACAGGCAGGCCCCAATGGTAGCCACCCAACCCGCCAGACTTGCGCAATGCGCGGTGGCACGGGATCAGCCAGCTTATCGGGTTGCGCCCCACGGCAGTACCCACTGCGCGCACTGCTTTCTTATGGCCTACGGTATTGGCGATCTCTGAATAGGTGGTGACATGCCCCGTTGGCACCGCCAACAAAGCCTCCCAAACCTTGATCTGGAAGGGTGCGCCAATCAGATAAAGCGGCGCATGTTCGGTTCCCGCCGCATCCGCGCCAAAAGCGGCCAGCACCCAAGGGCGCAACATCGTCGGGTCTTCCACATAGGTGGCGTTCGGCCAGCGCCCGACCAAATCCGTCATCGCGGCCTCTTCGCCCGTTTCCGCACCGAACCCGATGCCGCAAATCCCTTTCTCGGTGCCCATCACCAAGGCCGGACCAAACGGGCTTTCGAACCAGCCCCAGTAGATCGTCAGACCTTCGCCCTTGCGGGCAAACTCGCCGGGGCTCATGGCCTCCCATTTGACGAACAGATCATGCAATCGCCCGCTCCCCGACAGACCAACGGAGTCCGATGTCTCCAACATGGTGAACCGCTCTTCCAGCAATGCTTTCGCATGTCCAAGACGCAGATATTGTTGCAACCGCCCGGGCGACACACCCGCCCATTTGCTAAAGACGCGTTGAAAATGCGCAGGGCTCATCTGCATGCTTTGCGCCAGTTGCTCCAGCGACAGTGGGCCATCTTTGTGCTGGTCAATCGCCTCAATGGCGCGTTTCACCAGCCCGTAGTGATAGCTGCCTTCAGCACCGGCGGCGTGGTCATGATTGGCGATATGTGCTGTTCTATGTTCCATACATCCAACCTATGCCGCAAACCCCACCGTATCGACCCGTTTTTTGCGCTTTCGCCATGATGAAACAACAGAGGGAAATCCTTGCCCCTGATGGGGTGACGGGGCATACCGCGCATATGACCAAGCCTGCCAAACAGCTCGACTATCACACCATACACGAGATTTTTACGCGCTTTGCCGCGTCTGATCCTGAACCAAAGGGCGAGTTGGACCACGTCAACGCATATACTTTGGTTGTCGCGGTGGCACTGTCGGCGCAGGCGACGGACATCGGTGTCAACAAAGCCACAAAGAAACTGTTCGAGATTGCCGACACCCCGGAAAAGATGTTGGCCCTTGGCCTCGACGGGGTGATCGAGCACATCAAGACTATCGGCCTCTATCGCAATAAGGCCAAGAACGTCATCAAACTGAGCCAAATTCTGGTGGATGATTACGGCGGGGTGGTCCCGTCATCGCGCGCCGCTTTGGTCTCGCTGCCGGGCGTGGGCCGCAAGACCGCGAATGTGGTGCTGAACATGTGGTGGCACTATCCGGCGCAGGCCGTGGACACGCATATCTTCCGCGTCGGTAATCGCACCGGCATCTGTCCGGGCAAAAATGTGGACGTCGTCGAGCGCGCCATCGAGGACAACATCCCCGTCGAATTCCAACACCACGCGCACCATTGGCTGATCTTGCACGGGCGCTACGTGTGCAAAGCCCGCAAGCCGGTCTGCGCCAACTGTATCATCCGTGATCTCTGCACCTCTGAGGACAAAGTTTATGACTAAGAAATTCCAAGTTGTCGGCATCGGCAACGCAATGGTTGATGTGTTGGCATCCACCACTGACGCGTTTTTGTCCGATAACGGTATCGACAAGGGCATCATGCAGTTGACCGACCGCGCGCGCGGTGTGGAGTTGTACGACCTTATCGGTCCCGCCAAGGAAATCTCTGGTGGTTCTGCGGCCAACACCATCGCAGGTATTGCCCATTTGGGCGGCTCCACAGCGTATGTCGGCAAGGTCAAGGACGACCAGCTTGGCGCGATCTTTGCACATGACCTGCGTGCGCAGGGTGCGGTCTATGAGACACCTTTGGCGCCTGCTTCACACGAGGCCGAGACCGGCCGTTGCATTGTGCTGGTCACGCCGGATGGGGAGCGGTCGATGAACACCTACCTTGGCGTGACCGAATTCCTTGGCCCAGAGGACATCGACGAGGATCAAATGGCGCAGGCCGAGTGGATTTATCTGGAAGGTTACCGCTTTGACGGCCCGCAATCCGTGGCGGCATTCGACAAGGCAATCGCTGCGTGCACCGGCGCTGGTGGACGGGTGTCGCTCACCTTGTCGGACCCGTTTTGCGTTGGCCGTCATCGCGATGCGTTCCGCGGATTGATCCAAAACCACGTCGACCTTCTGTTCTGCAACCGCGCAGAAATGCTGTCGATGTACGAGACAGAAGACTTCGACACGGCGCTGGCAATGGCTGCTTCCGAGGTCGAGATCGTGGCCTGTACCGACGGCGAAGACGGCGCGCATGTTTTGTCCCACGGCCAGCGTTGGCATGTGCCCGCAATGCCAGTGCAGATTGTGGATGCAACCGGAGCAGGTGATTTGTTCGCGGGGGCGTTTCTCTGGGCGCTGACCAACGGTCACGACTTGGAAACCAGTGGTCGCATGGGCTGCGTCGCAGCGTCCGAGGTGATTTCACACATCGGCGCACGGCCAGAGGCTGATTTGCGTGCGCTCTTTAAAGACCAGCGAATAATCTAAAGCCTGGCATTTTTGAAAGAATCGGACCGCAGTTCGCGAGCGATCTCTTACTATGGGCTTTTTGGGTGACCTAAACGCGATTTCAGAAAGCTTTTTGTTAACAAAAAGCTAACGGCTTTCCTCGTTCCCGACGCGATCGTTGCTATTTGGCAACGCTTCGTTTATACTGGCATCTTGTAGACAGTGATTGAATTAAGGGGAATAAATTGAAACTCACACAAATTTTAACAGCATCCGCACTTGCGTTGGCGCTACCGACTATGGCGTCGGCCGCGATAATCGGTGTAAGTAGCGGACTGTCCACAGGTACTGAAGGGGGCACCTTTGCGTCCATTATTACTGCTCCAGTTGATGTGCTGGAGGACGGTACGGCGAATAATGCGCAGCAAGGTTTTAACGAACAGCAAAACATCGTTACTGCGTCGTCTTACAGCTATCTAGACAACAGCCTTGCCACGCAAATCCTTGCGGCTGGCACGCGCATCAGCAGTCATATGATTTTTCTGAACACCGCAGGTAACGGTGTCACGAAGCATGGCGGCGTGACCTGGACGTTCTCGGATGCCATCATTGGCGTGATGGCAGACAGAAATGGCACGATGGAAATCGCCAGTTCTGCCGAACTGGGCGCCGCTGGGACGACCTACGAGACTGGCAACGGCACATCGCTCAGTGCCCGCGGCTTGGAAGGTACTAACGGCAGCGGAACAAACGATGACGGCTTTAGTTTCGCCGGCAGCGTACTTACGCTCGAAATGAACGTATCCGAGCCTGGCGATTGGATCCGTGTCATCACGGCGGCACCTTCGACTGTACCGGTTCCAGCTGGATTGCCTCTTGTGTTGACCGCACTTGGTGCGTTTGGCCTGATGCGTCGTAAGAAAAAATCAGCTTAAGCTAGGCTTCTCGAAACACTTTTTAACGGCCGCGCACATAGCGCGGCCGTTTTAGTTTGGGTATTCGATTTTGTCAGAACGGGGGCCTCACCTTCGTCATTGGCGGCGATAACATGGGCACGGCTTTAACCGGATGCGAGGCTAGTCACCCAGTTTGGCGTGCACCTCGTCCAGATCAATTTCCCCGATGGGCATTTTGTTGCCCGGGTTGTCGAAGTCATATTTGAACAGATTGAAATCGCGCTTGTAGATTTCGTAGACCAGATGCATCGACAGGTCGTCGAAATAATCCTCGATCGGGTGCGCGCGCTTGGGGCCGTGCCCTTCGCTTTCGTTGAAGCGCGGGATCGTCGCGACATCCACCTTGTGTTTGGTGTCCACCGCATCCATCACCGATTGCATGCCGTCGTTGAACTTCTCGGTAAAGAAGATGTTGTCGTAGCGCCCGCCATTCACAATGAAGGTCGAGATGTGGCCCGACTGGGCTGACCAATGAATGTCAGGGTCCATCGGGCGACGCCAGCGGATGGTGTCGCGGGCGAACAGCAAGAAGCGGCGGAAGGACTCGATTTGGTCGAATTCGAAGCCAGTTTCCGGGTCACCGACCTCAATGCCGTATTTCTGCACAAGCAACGGGACCAGATTGCCGCGATAGCGTTTGCCGTTGCGTTGGATGCCGCAAATCTTGTCGAAGAATGACGACAGGATGCGCCCATACGGATTGCGCACGCAGGTGAACGAATAGCTTTTGTGGGAGGTGACGTTCTTCTCGATCTTCGGTTGGCTTTTTTCAATCGCCCATTTGTGCAGCTTTCCGGTGGCATCATGGATGTCACCGTCGAAGAATTCGCCGTGGTCGGAATAGTACATGATTTGGCCGATGGACGAGCAGGCGCATTTGGGCACCACGCGGTACACCATACTTTCGCTTTCCGTCATCCAGGTTCCTGGAAACCCCATACTACCGCCCTCGTTCTTGAACCAAATGGCCTATTGTTTACGTTTTAGCCACGATTGAGCCTAAAAATACAATCTCAGACTGTTTAAGCAACAGAAGCTAAGGTTATGTAGGCAAAACCTAAAACAGTTTTAAGACAGGTCCGGGGTCAAATTCCAGATGGCAAAAATCGCCTTCATTCTGCTGTGTCATAAAGACCCCGGTGCGATTATTGATCAAGCTGAACGTCTGACCGCGGCTGGCGATTGCATGGCGATCCATTTCGATGCCACCGCAGACCCCGTTGCCTACAAGAAAATTCGCGAAGCGCTGGATGATAATCCCAACGTCGCCTTCGCCAAAAAGCGCATCAAATGTGGTTGGGGCGAATGGTCTTTGGTGCAGGCCACCTTGCACGCGATGCGCGCAGCGGTCGACGAGTTCCCGCGGGCCACGCATTTCTACATGCTGTCAGGCGATTGCATGGCGATCAAATCTGCCACCTACGCCCATGAGGCGCTCGATGCGGAGGATGTCGATTACATCGAAAGTTTCGACTTTTTTGCGTCCGATTGGATCAAGACGGGTATGAAGGCTGACCGGCTGATCTATCGCCATTGGTTCAACGAACGGGCGCGAAAATGGCTGTTCTACACCTCCTATGAGCTGCAAAAGAAGCTTGGACTAAAGCGCGATATACCCGCTGACCTGCAAATGATGATCGGGTCGCAATGGTGGTGCTTGCGACGGCGTACAGTCGAATGGGTGCTGGATTTTACCCGCGACAGGCCGGACGTGATGCGGTTTTTCAAGACCACGTGGATCCCCGACGAGACCTTCTTTCAGACGGTGGTGCGCCATCTGGTTCCATCCGCAGAGATCAAAACCCGCACCCTAACCTTCCTGATGTTCACCGATTACGGGATGCCGGTCACCTTCTACAACGACCACTATGATCTGCTGCTTAGCCAAGAGTTTCTGTTCGCCCGCAAGGCGTCCCCCGACGCGCTTGAGCTAAAAGAGCGGCTAGGTGATCTCTATGCGTCGGAGCGGATGGATTTCCAAACCTCGAACGAGGGGCAGACGCTGTTCAAGTTCCTGACAGGGCGTGGCAGGATCGGCCGCCGGTTCGCGCCGCGCTTCTGGGAACGGGAAAGCTCGCTTGGTCGCGAACGCGAACTGATGGTTATTGCTTGCAAAAAATGGCACGTCGCCAAGCGCCTTCTGAGCCGCGTTCTGGAACATACCGAGTTGAAAGGGGCGGAGTATCTTTTTGACGAAGAGGGCGCGGTTCTGCCTGATTTGGGCGGCATCCAGACTACACTAGATAAACGCACACGGCACCGCCGTGCGCTGATGCGATTGCTCTATGACCACTACGAGCAGAACCGCATGGTAATCTGCCTTGATCCGTCCAATCTGGACTTGCTAACGGACTTGTTCGCCGACAACTCAACCACCCGCCTGCTGGAAATTGACTGCAGGTTCGAGGATGAATACCTGCTGGGCCATGCCAAGCGTGTCGGATTGGCAGGTGAAATGACGCCGCAAGACACAATCGACCGGCTGTTGCCCACCGTGCGCCAGAATTTCCTGTACGAAAGTGACCAGATCAAGGATGCGGACTTCCCCAACTATTTCAAAATATCCGAAAACGTGCCGCGCCGCGATAACGTGGCTCCGTTGATGGCGTTCCTAGACGTGACCGAGGACACGGCCCATGAAATACTGAACATTGACTATCTGTTTGAGGACTAACGCCCATGGCCTACACTTATGACGACCAAAACATCTTCGCCAAAATCCTGCGCGGCGAAATCCCTAACGACACAGTGTTCGAGAGCGATCACGCCTTGGCATTCCGCGACATCTCTCCAGCGGCACCCAGTCATGTGCTGGTGATCCCGAAGGGGTCTTACGTGTCCATGGACCATTTCACCCAAGAGGCGTCCGAGGCCGAGTTGGTGGGCTTCATGCGCGCAATAGGCGAAGTTTGCCGTCTTGAGGGCGTTAGCGAGGACGGTTTCCGTGCTATCGCCAACACCGGCGTGCACGGCGTGCAAGAGGTGCCGCACCTGCATGTGCACATCATTGGCGGTCGTCCTCTTGGGCGGATGCTGTCGAAGGTCGATTGACGCACGTGAATTGGTGTCCGGGGTCTCCCATCTATCGCGCTGGTGCCCGGCGCCGTGGACGTCTGTTGCAAGCCCCTTGCTGTTTCGGTAGCCATGGAGCACTTCACAGACAAAACGTTGGATGAGAAATGAAAGCCGTACGCCGACCCCTCTTTTGGTACAGTTTGGCAATGTGGTTGCTGTCAATTGTGATCGCGGCCCTGCTTATTCAACTTGGTGGGCTAATCATGTCCGACGTCCCGACGGCGGGAAAGCGGATCGCAAAGAGCGAATTTGTAAACTCGACGCAGCTTGAAGCAACCGAGACTGAAATCGAGACGCTTAAGGACGCGCTGCGTAACAACAAAAATGACATCGAAGACGCGCGTTTCCTGCTCAACTCCAGCACTCTGGACTATCAAAACCAACGCGCAAATTTCGAGAATTGGATTAAAACGCGATCAGCAACTGAATCAAGCAATCAGAATGCTCAGGTCATCGAGCGGGTCGAAGCCATTGAATTACTCAAGCTAGAAGAACGCAAAGCTCAAAGAACGGTAGAAGCGCTTGAGCAGGAAGCAGTTAAAACAAACCGCGCGTTGCAAGACCTTCAGTCGCAGCGCAGTCAAATCCTGAATGACGCCAATGCCCCGTATGAAAAGGCGCGGAAATTCGAGGTTTTGAAGGTGTTCATGCTTCGGCTGGCGCTCACCTTGCCCCTGCTTTTGATCTCCGGATGGATGATCCTAAAGAAGCGCGGTTCTAGCTACTGGCCGATTTACCGCAGCTTTATCCTGTTCTCGCTCTTCGCATTCTTTGTAGAACTGGTTCCCTACCTGCCGTCTTACGGGGGATATGTCAGATACATTGTGGGGATACTTCTGGCCCTGCTTTTTGCGCATTTTTCGATCAAAGCCATGACGCGGTATCTGCAGAACAAAAAGAACGAGGAAAAAAGACCTGAAACCGAGAAGCGTAAACTGATCGAGTATGAGACCGCTGTGAAGAAAATCTCGGACGGCGTGTGTCCCAGCTGCGACCGGCAATTCAGCGCCAAGAAACCCCGCAAAGGTGAGGGTCAGCCTGAAACTAACGTGGATTTTTGTGTCCACTGCGGGTTTTGCCTATTCAGCAAATGCACCAATTGCGGCGAGCGTGAAAACTCCTTCTACAAATTCTGTGGTGCGTGCGGCGTTCCGTCGGGCAACGAGGCCACTCCAGCAGACGTTTAGCAGACGTTTAGCCGACGATTTTCGGCACTTGTAGGGGCGAGCGAGGGCGTTATGATTGCGGCCTCTGATTTACTCTTGAAACGGGACGATACACCATGGCCACTGCTGCCCCTGAGATCGAAATTGTGGACACCATGCGCATCGCGTGTGACGGCGGCGAAGGGGCATTGGGCCACCCGCGCGTCTGGCTGCAAATCCCTGCCGATACCGGCTTCGTGGAATGCCCCTATTGCGACAAAAAGATCGTCCACAAGGATTTTGAGGGCAAGGTCTAGTGGCGTTTGGCAAGGGCTGCCATCTGCACCTGATCGACGGCTCTGCCTTCATCTTCCGCGCCTACCATGCCCTGCCACCGCTCACGCGTAAATCCGACGGGTTGCCCATCGGGGCGGTCGCGGGCTTTTGCAACATGCTCCAGCGCTATGTCGAGGGTAACAACGGCTCCGACGCGCCGACCCATGTGGCGGTGATTTTCGACAAGGGATCGCATACGTTCCGCAACGATATGTACGACCTCTACAAAGCCAACCGCGAGGCCATGCCCGAGGATTTGCGCCCGCAGATGCCGCTGACCCGCGAAGCGACGATTGCCTTCAACATCGCTTGTGAGGAGATGGAAGGCTACGAAGCCGACGACATCATTGCGACGCTGGCCGTGCAAGCGCGCGAACTCGGTGGCCGCTGCACCATCATTTCCAGCGATAAGGACTTGATGCAGCTGGTCGGCGGCGGCGTCGAAATGCTCGACGCCATGAAGAACAAAGTGATCGACGTCGAGGGCGTCGAGGAGAAATTCGGTGTCGGCCCGAACCGTGTGGTCGATGTGCAGGCACTTGCCGGCGACAGCGTCGACAACGTGCCGGGTGCGCCGGGCATTGGCGTCAAGACGGCGGCGCTGTTGATCAACGAATACGGCACGCTGGAAGAACTGCTCGACCGTGCCGAGGAAATCAAACAACCCAAGCGCCGCCAAACCCTGATCGAGCACCGCGCGCAGATCGAGCTGTCCAAACGCCTCGTGCAGTTGGACGAAAACACACCGCTGACATTCTCGATCGACGATCTGGAGGTCCGCGAGCCTGATCCTGACAGACTGCTGAGCTTCCTCGCTGAAATGGAATTCCGCACGCTGTCCAAGCGCATTGCTGAAAAACTCGGCGCGGAAGCCCCTGTCATCGAAGACGTCGCCCCGCCCGCCGCTGACGCGCCGGAAATGCCCGATCTGAAGGACGCGACCTACGAAACCGTGCGCGACGCGGGCGCCCTGCAAAAGTGGATCGACCTGACTTACGAGCATGGCCATGTCGCCGTCGACACCGAAACCACCGGCCTGAACGAAATGATCGTCGATCTCGTCGGCATTTCGCTCTGCGTGAACGCGGGTCATGCCTGCTACATCCCGCTGGCCCACAAAGACGGCAGCGACGACCTGTTCGGCTCTGACGCACCTGCGGAAGGGCAGATGCCGCTGCAAGAGGCGCTCGACCTGCTCAAGCCGATGCTGGAGGACGAAAGCATCCTCAAAATCGGTCAGAACATGAAATACGACGCCAAGATTTTCCACCGCTACGGTGTGAACGTGGCACCGTTCGACGATACCATGCTGATCAGTTACGCGCAGCACGCGGGCCTGCACAATCACGGCATGGACGCGCTGTCGGAGCGCTATCTTGGCCACACGCCGATCCCGATCAAATCGCTGCTGGGCACGGGCAAAAGCCAGATCACATTTGACCGCGTACCGATTGACGAGGCGACGCCTTACGCTGCCGAAGACGCCGATATCACCTTACGCCTGTGGCAGGTATTGAAGCCGCAACTGCACGAGAAGGGCGTCACCACAGTCTATGAGACGCTGGAGCGCCCCTTGGTTCCCGTGCTGGCGCAGATGGAGCGGAACGGCGTCAAAGTCGACCGCGACACGCTCAGCCGAATGTCCAACGCGTTCGCGCAGAAAATGGCGGGGCTTGAGGCCGAGATTCACGAACTTGCAGGGCAGGACTTCAACGTAGGCTCGCCCAAGCAGCTGGGTGAGATCCTGTTCGATAAGCTGGAACTTCCAGGCGGCAAAAAGGGCAAGACGGGGGCCTATTCCACCGGCGTCGATATCCTCGAAGACCTTGCGACCGAGCACGAGCTGCCGGGCAAGGTACTGGACTGGCGGCAGCTCTCGAAGCTGAAATCGACCTACACCGACGCGCTGCAAACCCACATCAACGCCGACACCGGCAGGGTCCACACAAGCTATTCTATCGCGGGGGCCAATACCGGCCGTCTCGCCTCGACCGACCCGAACCTGCAAAACATCCCCGTCCGCTCCGAGGAAGGCCGCCGCATCCGCGAGGCGTTCGTGGCCGAGCAGGGCAATGTGCTTGTTTCGCTCGACTATTCCCAGATCGAACTGCGCATCCTCGCCCATGTCGCGGGCATCGATGCGCTGAAACAGGCCTTCAAAGACGGCCAAGACATCCACGCGATGACCGCGTCGGAGATGTTCGACGTGCCACTGGACGAGATGACCCCAGACGTGCGCCGCAAGGCCAAGGCGATCAATTTCGGGGTGATCTACGGCATCTCCGGCTTCGGGCTGGCCCGCAACCTGCGCATCCCGCGGGCCGAGGCGCAGGGCTTCATCGACCGCTACTTCGAGCGCTTCCCCGGCATTCGCACCTATATGGACGAGACCATCCAGTTCGCCAAAGACCACGGCTACGTCCAGACGCTGTTCGGTCGCAAAATCAACACGCCGGAAATCAACGCCAAGGGACCGGGTGCGGGCTTCTCCAAGCGCGCGGCGATCAACGCGCCGATACAAGGCACTGCGGCTGACGTGATCCGTCGTGCAATGATCCAGATGCCGGACGCGATCAAGGATTTGCCCTGCAAAATGCTGCTACAGGTGCATGACGAACTGATCTTCGAGGTGCCGGAAGGTGCGGTCGATCAAACCATCGAAGTCGTGCGCGGTATCATGGAAAACGCCTCTGACCCTGCGGTGAAGTTCGACGTGCCGCTGGTCGTTGATGCGGGGCAGGGCGCGAACTGGGCCGAGGCGCATTGAGCGGGCTTGCAGACGTAACCTTGCGGCCTGAGCGGTCCGATGACGCGCAAACCATCCGCATCCTGACCGAGGAGGCATTTCGCCCGAAGGCTTTCAGCGACGGAACGGAAGGCGCACTGATTGACGCATTGCGGACGGCCTCGGCATTGACGCTGTCCACCGTCGCAACAGAGCACGGTGAAATCGTCGGTCATGTCGCGTTCTCACCCGCGGCGGTTGGGGCGCTTCCGGGGTGGTTCGCGCTTGGCCCGATTGCCGTGCGGGCAGATCGCCAAGGGCACGGGATTGGCAGTCAGCTCATTCAAGACGGCCTCGCCCATTTGCAGCGCGACGGCGCACAAGGTTGCGTGCTGGCGGGTGACCCGAACTATTACAGCCGCTTCGGTTTCGTAAACACCCCTGCGTTGACTTATCAGGGTGAGCAAAGTCGCTTCATCCAAGTGCTGCGCTTCGCAGGGCCGGACCCGGTGGGAGAGGTGCGATTCCATCCCGCGTTTAGCGGGTGATGCGGTTCGGTTCCTCTGCCTGATCCACTGGCACGGCCATCGGGCATTTGCAGCCGCGATACACAGTTTTCCGCACCAATGGCCCTATGCTGACAAGCACGACAAACGCGATTGGCCACGCGAAAAACCATGCTCCTGACCAGACATGCATGAAGGCAGCGGACGCGCCAACCATGCGATAGGTCGCGACCCCGCAGACCAGCGAGGACATCAAAGCCGACGTAACGGCGCTGAAAAGCAAATGAGCCAACAGGGAGCGGGTCATAGTGGGGCCTTTGGCGAGGTGTATATATTGAAAACAGTAGCTGGCTGGCGCGCGTCGAAATAGCGTGCAAACGCACGTCCAGTGTGCGCCTGTGCGCGTTAAGGCCCGTAAGCCTTTGAAACGCAGGGTAAGGATATGCGCGATCACACGTGTGTGACTAGGTTTCCAGCGCCTCGGAGCGGATTATCGGGAAAAATTCACCGTCCGACCACACGCCGAACCAACCATCGCGATGAACGCCCAGATCAACCAGCCGATAGAAGCTTTTGCGATCAATCAACGCCTCCAGATTGCGCCGCACCAGCACATAAGGTGACGGCTCCCCGTCATCATCATAGGCCACGCGGATCGAATGCTCAGGTCCGGCGACGAAGGTGTCGCCCACATGGGTCTCGAAATGCAGCTTTTGGTCCTCAGCCTCTTCGGTGACGTTGAAATCCAGCGCCACGAAGGGCGCGTCATCCACCGTGATGCCGACCTTCTCGACGGGGGTCACAAGGAAGTAATCATCCCCGTCCTTGCGAATGATAGACGAAAACAGCTTCACCAAGCCCGGCCGTCCGATGGGCGTCCCCAAATAGAACCACGTCCCGTCCCGCGCGATGCGCATATCCAGATCGCCGCAGAACGGCGGGTTCCACTTGTCTACTGGCGGCATTCCGCCTTTGGCACCTTCTTGCGCAGCGGCTGCGATGCTTTCCGCCGAAGGCACCTCAACCTTTTGTGCATCGGTTTCTTTTGCCATTCTCTTATTCCGTCATATCTGCCTTTATACCTACATTGAGTATAGCCGCCCCGAGGGAGTTGTCACATGGCCGACGCGCAAGAAATGGTAAAAGATATTGAAACCCTCGTGGAGAAGCTTGATGCGGCCCGCGCAAGTATCGGGCAGCAGATCATCGGCCAGCAAGATGTGGTGGACCTTTCGCTGGTCGCCATGCTGTCCGGTGGTCATGCGTTGCTGATGGGCCTGCCGGGCTTGGGCAAAACGCTGCTGGTGGACACGCTGTCCACCGTGATGGGCCTAAGTGCCAACCGTGTGCAGTTCACGCCCGACCTGATGCCCGCCGATATCATCGGCTCCGAGGTGTTGGAGACCGCCGACGACGGCACCCGCGCTTTCCGCTACATCGAAGGCCCGATTTTTGCGCAACTGCTGATGGCCGACGAGATCAACCGCGCCTCGCCTCGCACACAGTCCGCATTGTTGCAGGCGATGCAGGAACGCTCCGTCACCGTGGCAGGTACCGACCACGCCTTGCCCGCGCCGTTCCATGTTCTGGCGACCCAGAATCCGCTGGAACAGGAAGGTACCTATCCGTTGCCAGAGGCCCAGCTTGACCGTTTCCTATTGCAAATCAACGTCGACTATCCCGACCGTGCCACAGAACGCGATATCCTGCTGGCCACCACAGGCATCGCATCCGCCAAATCGACCGCCGTGTTCACCGGCGAGGAGTTGATCGCCGCGCAAACCCTCGTGCGCCGCATGCCGGTGGGCGACGCGGTGGTCGAACACATCCTCGACCTCGTCCGCGCCTGCCGCCCTGACGAGGCGGAAGCCACTGACCTTGTCCGCGAAACCGTCTCATGGGGCCCCGGTCCCCGCGCTGCGCAAGCTTTAATGCTCACCGTCCGCGCCCGCGCTTTGCTGCAAGGTCGCCTTGCGCCATCCTCCGACGACGTGCTGGCACTGGCCGATCCGGTCCTGTCGCACCGCATGGCCCTCAGCTTCGCCGCCCGCGCCGAAGGCCGCGTTTTGTCTGACGTCATCGCGGATGTTGCTGCCCAAACAGGTCAACGGAAAGCCGCCGCGTGACCCAGCCTTCCCCCAACGATCCGGCGTCCACACCCGCCAGCCTCCGGCACCGTGCTGAGGCGCATGCCAGCGCGTTCCCCGCGCTTCTGGCGCAGGCGGACCATTTGGCGTCGACGGTTCTTTTGGGGGAGCATGGCCGCAAACGCGCGGGCATGGGCGACGAGTTCTGGCAATACCGCCCCTCGCAACATGGCGACGGGCTGCGTGATATTGACTGGCGCCGTTCCGGTCGCTCCGACGCGACTTTTGTACGCCAGAAGGAATGGCAAGCCGCACAATCGGTGATGCTTTGGGTCGACGACGCTATGTCGATGTCGTTCACAGGCGGCAAGGACCGCCCCGCCAAAGGCCACCGCGCCCGCGTCATTGCCATGGCGCTCTGCGTGCTGTTGAACAAGGGCGGCGAGCGTTTCGGCCTTGCGGATCGCGGCACCCCGCCGCGCAGGGGCGAGGAGCAACTTACCCGCGTCGCCCGCCATTTGATGAACGCGCAGGGCGAGGCCGACTACGGCACGCCCAACGCCCGCATCCTGCCTGCTGGTTCGCGCGCGGTGTTCATCTCCGACTTTCTGGGCGACCCGTCCAAGGTCGCGGAAGCGTTGACCTCCGCCACCGATCACGGTGTACGCGGTGCGTTGGTCCAAATACTCGATCCCGACGAGGAAGCGTTCCCCTATGACGGCCGCACCGTGTTCGAGAGCATGTCGGGTGCGATTAAGTTCGAGACCTTGAAGGCTAATTCCCTGCGCGACGCCTACCTTGACCGCCTCGCCGCGCGCAAAGCGCAATTGCAGGACTTGGCCCGCAAAACCGGCTGGCGCTACATGTGCCATCACACCAATGATCCGGCGGTCAAGGCGCTGCTGTGGCTCTACCAATCGCTGGAGCGGGGGGCATCATGATCGCCAACCTCGCCTTCACTACGCCAATTTTGCTGGCTGCCCTCGCGATCCTGCCGATCCTGTGGTGGCTGCTGCGCGCGGTGCCGCCTGCACCGATCAAGCGCCGCTTTCCGGGCATCGCGCTGCTGCTGGGCCTGAACGACGACGAGACCCAAACCGACACGACCCCGTGGTGGTTGCTGCTGCTGCGTATGCTCGCCGTCGCGGCGTTTATCATCGGCTTCGCAGGCCCCGTCCTGAACCCCGAAGAAGACCGCGCAGGGTCCGGCCCGCTGTTGATCGCAATGGACGGCTCTTGGGCCAGCGCCCGCGACTGGCCCGCCCGCACTGCCCGCGTCGAGGAACTGCTGGCCGAAGCCGCTCGCGAAGGCCGTCCCGCCGCCATCGCCGTGCTGTCCGACCCGCCCGCAGGCGAGCTAACCTTCCAGTCCGCAGACACCGTCGCCGCAACGCTCGCTGGGGTTCAACCCCGCGCATGGGAGCCGGATGCGGACACGCTCGCCGTCTGGCAAACCCGCCTTGGCGACACCGCGTTTGAGACGATCTGGTTCTCGGATGGCCTCGCCCGAGACAGCCGAGCCGACCTGCTGGCGACGTTCAACGACAACGGCACAGTCACCGTCATCGAGACCCCGCGCCCCGTCTACGCCCTGACACCCGCCGTGTTCAAAGACGGTCGCATCTCGGTCACCGCGTTGCGCAGCCCTGCCGCCAACGCCCGCGACATCACCATATCCGCCATCGGCCCCGACCCGAACGGGACGGAGCAGGAATTGGCCACCGCCACCGCCTCCTTCACCATCGGTGCGGATCAGGCGGAAATCCTGCTCGATCTGCCCACTGAACTGCGCAACCGCGTCAACCGGTTCGAGGTGCAAGGCGCCCGTTCCGCAGGTGCTGTGACGCTCACCGACGACGCCCTGAAACGCCGTGAAGTGGGGCTTCTGTCAGCCCGCAACGATCAAGAGGCGCAGGACCTGCTGTCGCCGCTTTACTATCTCAACAAGGCGCTGGTACCGACCGCCGACCTGATCGAAGGCGCGTTGCAGGACATGTTGCTCGCCAGTCCTGACGTGCTGGTGTTGGCCGATATCGCCACCGTTTCCGGCGCCGAGCGCGACGACCTTCTGGACTGGACCGACGAGGGCGGCATGCTGGTCCGCTTCGCAGGCCCCCGCACCGCCGCCGCTGACATCGAAAGCAACGACCCGCTGATGCCTGTGCGCCTGCGCGCGGGCGGCCGCAGCATCGGTGGGGCCATGTCATGGGGCGAGCCGAAAGCCCTGCGCGCGTTCACCCGCGACAGTCCGTTCTTCGGCCTGAACATTCCCGATGACGTTCAAGTCAGCTCGCAAGTGATGGCGCAGCCTGACCCCGATCTGGCCGAGCGCACCATCGCGTCGCTGACCGATGGCACGCCGCTGGTCACCCGCAAGCCGTTGGGCGACGGGCAGATCATCCTGTTCCACGTCACCGCCAACGCCGAATGGTCCACCCTGCCGTTGTCCGGTTTGTTCGTGCAAATGCTGGAGCGCCTCGCAATCTCCACCCGCCCAGCTGAAGTCGCCGCCGAGGATCTGGCAGGCACAACATGGGTCCCCGAAGAAACGCTGGACGCGTTCGGCGTGGTCCGTGACGCGGGCAATCTGGCAGGTGTGGCGGGAGAGGTCATCGCCGAAGACCCCATCGGCCCTGACTTGCCGCCCGGTCTTTATGCAGGCGAGGATCGCCGCATCGCGCTGAACGTCCTACCTGCCGAAGCATCGCTCGCGCCCTCCGCATGGCCCGCTGGCACCAAAGTCGAGGGCATCGTCGTCGCACAGGAAACCCCGCTAATGGGCGCGCTCCTGTCGTTGGCGCTTGCGTTGCTGCTGATCGACATTATCGCGTCACTGGCGCTGTCCGGCAAACTGCGCGGCGCGGCCACCACCGCGCTGGTCCTAATTGCAGTTTCAACACTGCCGCAACAATCCCGCGCTCAAGACGACGCCCGCGCGCTGAAAGCCACCTCCGAGGTCGCCTTGGCCTATGTCAAAACCGGCGACAGGGGGCTGGATCGCCTTTCGAACGAAGGGCTGAAAGGCCTGTCGGTTAGCTTGTTCCGTCGCACCTCGGTCGAACCTGCGGACCCCATCGCCGTCGATCTGGAAACGGACGAGCTTGCCTTCTTCCCCATCCTGTACTGGCCGATCACCGAAAGCCAGCCCACCCCGTCGCCAGACGCCTACGCCAAGTTGAACCGCTACCTGCGCACCGGCGGGATGATCCTGTTCGACACCCGCGACGGCAATATCGGGGGCTTCGGAACGTCTACCCCGCAAGGACGCAAGTTGCAGGCTTTGGCCGCGCCGTTGGACATTCCAGCACTTGAGCCGATCCCGCAAGACCATGTCCTGACCCGCACATTCTACCTGCTGCAAGACTTCCCCGGTCGCTTCACCTCCCGCGATATCTGGGTCGAGGCCGCCCCAGCCGATGCGGAGGTCGTCGACGGTTTGCCCTTCCGCGACCTCAACGACGGCGTGACCCCTGTGCTGATTGGCGGCAACGACTGGGCCGCTGCATGGGCGCGCGACGACCGCGGCAATCCCCGCTATCCGGTGGGCCGAGGTTTCGCCGGAGAGCGTCAGCGCGAGTTGGCCATCCGCTTTGGCGTCAACGTGGTGATGCATGTGCTGACCGGCAATTACAAATCCGATCAGGTCCATGTTCCTGCCCTTTTGGAAAGGTTGGGGAACTGAGATGGACGTGATTTTCTCCCCTCTTGTGCCATGGCCCGCCCTCTACGTTGCCGCCGCGATCGCAGCGCTTTTCGCCATCCTCGCCATCTGGCGCGGCTTGGGCGGCTGGTGGCTTCGCGCCCCCGCAATGGCGGTGCTGCTGCTGGCCCTCGCAAACCCGTCCTTGCAGGACGAGGAGCGCGATCCGTTGTCCGACATCGTGGTGATGGTTGTCGATGAAAGCGCCTCGCAACGCCTGTCCGACCGCGAAAGCCAGACCGCGCAAGCGGTGGAGGCGCTGACCACCGACCTCACCTCGCGCGGGATGGAGTTGCGCACGGTCACCGTGCCGGACGGGCAGGGCGACGCGGGCACAGAGCTGATGACTGCCCTCAAAGACACCCTCTCCGAGGAGCCGAAATCGCGCATCGCGGGCACTATCCTTCTGACCGATGGTCAATTGCACGACGCTCAGCGTGCGCCCACGCTGGAGGCCCCGCTGCATACGCTGCTCACGGGTCGCAGCACCGACTGGGACCGCCGCCTGATCGTCAAGAACGCCCCTGCCTTCGCCATTCTCGACGAGGAAATCACCCTTACTCTGCGCATAGAGGACCAAGGTGCGGCGCCGCGTGACATCCCAGAACAAGCTAGCCTGTCTATCGTCATCGACGGGGCGGAGGCGCAGACATTTCAAGTCCCCACGGGCGAGGATCTGCAACTGCCCCTGACGTTGCCACACGGCGGTATGAACGTGCTGCAATTCAACGTCGCCGCTGACGAGACCGAGCTGACCGACCGCAACAACTCCGCCGTCGTGCAGATCAACGGCGTCCGCGACCGCCTGCGCGTGCTCTTGGTTTCCGGCGAGCCGCACGCAGGCGAGCGCACGTGGCGCAACCTGCTGAAATCCGACAGCGCCGTGGACCTCGTCCACTTCACCATCCTGCGCCCGCCCGAAAAGCAGGACGGCGTGCCGGTGTCCGAATTATCCCTGATCGCCTTCCCGACCCGCGAGTTGTTTCTAGAGAAGGTCGACGAGTTCGACCTGATCATCTTCGACCGCTACAAACGCCGTGGCATCCTGCCCGCGCTCTATTTTGACAGCATCCGTCAATACGTGGAAAAAGGCGGTGCCGTGCTGGTTGCCGCTGGTCCCGATTTCGCCTCTGCCGACAGCATCTACCGCTCGCCCTTGGGGGACATCATGCCAGCCGAGCCGACCGCGCGGGTGCTGGATCAGGGCTTCACGCCGCTGATTTCCGAGCTTGGTGCACGCCATCCCGTCACCGAAGGCTTGGAGAAATTCGCACCCAATCCGACCGTCGACGGCATCCCCGGTTGGGGTCGCTGGATGCGGCAGATCGAGGTAAAGCCGCTTCAAGGCCAGACCGTTATGACCGGCATCGAAGAGCGCCCGCTGCTGACGCTGGACCGCGTGGGCGAGGGGCGCATCGCGCTGATGGCGTCGGATCAGGCGTGGCTGTGGCATCGCGGGTTCGAGGGCGGCGGGCCGCAACTCGAATTGCTGCGCCGCCTTGCGCATTGGATGATGAAGGAACCCGACCTTGAAGAGGAGGCCCTGACCGCGATTGCCGAAGGCCAGACTATGAGCCTCACGCGCCGCACTTTGGAACTCGAAATCGGCGAGTTGGAAATCACTGCGCCAGACGGAACCGTCACAATGCTGCCGCTTGAGGAGACCAGTCCCGGTCGCTTTACCGCGACGTTTGAGGGGCCGGAACCCGGTCTCTATCGCCTGAAGGAAGGCGATCAGGAAAGCGTCGTCGCCTTGGGGCCAGCTGCCCCACGCGAATTCATCGAGACGATTGCGTCCGGTGACAAGCTGGAAGATTTGGTCGATGCGACCCGTGGTGGCATTCTGCGGCTGGAGGACGGTATCCCCAACCTGCGCATGGTCGGCGAGGGGCGTAACGCGGCGGGCCGTGGCTGGATCGGCCTGACCCCCCGCAACGCGTACCTCACGACAAACGTGACGGTGACGCCCTTGGTCTCGCCTTGGTTGTTCTTGTTGCTGGCAATGGTGCTGACCGTAGGCGCGTGGCTGCGAGAAGGCCGCCGTTAGGGCAGTTCGAGCGTCTGGTACAAATCCTCGAGATGGCCCACAAATTCCGTGCATAAGGTGATGGAGACACTCTCGGGGTCATAAAAGGCGTTGGCCTCGTCGCAGCGCTCTATGCGCACTTCCACAGGCTGGGGCAGGATGAAGTCTTTGTTAATCGCAGCGACTTCGGTTTCCATAAGCGAGCGGATCGCGGCAGGCTCGTCCCCGTTGCTTGGGGCTAAGGTGAAGCTCTCACCGCCGCCGTCGATCTCTTCAAATATTTGCCCCAGCTTGCGATGGCCTGCTCGTATTCGTCTTCGCAGCTTTCAGCGCGCTCTGGTGGCAGTCCAAGGTCGTCTGCCAGTTCTTCCCGCGCGTGGATGTCTGCCCCGTAGAATAGGCAAACATGGTTGTAGTAGCGCTGCTCATCCGGGCCGTGCAAATCCCAGTAGGGGACATCTTCTATCCCATCGGGGTCATTGATGTAGCCAAACGCGCTGTCGTAAGCGATGGCTTGTGCGGCGTCTTCTTCATACAGCGCATCAATCAGCAACACCGCCATGGTGTCGGCGGCGTCTTCCTCCTGGCCGTAGATCGGAACCTCCATGAGGTCGATCACGGCGTGACCCATTTCATGGTAGAATATCGACAGAAGATTGGCTTCTACGAATGCGGTTTGATCCGCGAGAGCAGGCTGGGGCAGGCATAGTGCTGCCGCAAGGGGCCACTTCATTTAAGTTTTACGGTATAAGCCTGATCCGACCAGCCATGCACGCTGTCACGGGCGCGGATGATCACCTCGTTGACGCCGCTTGGCACAGTCACACCGGACAAAGACCGGGTGAACGGTTGCTCGGTCTCGTGTGGGTGGGCCAGTTTGCGAAACCCCAACTCGGTGCCGTCGGGTGTGCTTACGGACCAACCGTCGGCATAGTGGTCCCAGCCGGTATCCGGATGGCTGATGGTGACGTCAAAGGTCCAGCCCCCGCCGGCCTGACGCGCAGTGACACGTTTGACCTGTGCTTGGTCCGCCAGAACAGGCGAGGCGAGAACAAACGCCGCAAATGCGGAAACGTATAGAGGTCTCATGGTTCAGGTCTCCTTGGTGGCGGCTGGCATAGCTGGGCCGTCTTCCAGAATAGTACGTGGCAACGACGAAAATTCGCGCTGCCAGATGATGAATGTGACTGCGGCTGTGGCGATAATCAAGGGGATGGGTCCCAAAAGCCACACAAGTGTGCTGAGCGAGTAGTAGATGGCTCGCAACCCGCGGTTGAAGTTCCATGCGGCGCGAATGTTGATCTCACCTGCTTGGGCGGCGCGCGGGTAGGCAGTCGGCTCGGTCATATCATTCGGCACGGCGGCCATAACCACTGCGCAATAGCCGAACAGGCGGTTGGCCCATACGAATTTCAAAAATCCGTGGGTCAGAAAGAGCGCCACAACCAGGAGTTTCATCTGCCAAACGATGCTGGGAACGGATTCCGACGTGAGATCCGACGCCACCATCTGGATTTGCTCGGCATTGCCAATCATTGCCAACACGCCGCCAATGGCGATCATGCAGCCTGAGGCGAAAAATGCTGTGCCTTGTCGCAGATTGGTCAGAATCGCAGCATCGAAGATTCGCGGATCGCGGGTCACCAACTGACGCATCCATTCGCGGCGATATTCCACCATGATAACGGTAACCGACGGGTGGCGCGCACTTGGATGCTCGATCCACCAGCTCATGACAATCCAGCAAAATACGACCAGCGCAAGCGCGCCGGCATCGAGAAGTGTCAGTAGGGACAGGCGGTCGAGTATAGTCATCGGGCAATGCTACTCGCGATTCATAAGACTTGCTATATGGCTAAATTGGTAATATGTTTTTACCAATTGGCGTGACTACAGGAGGATAACCGATGGAAATGCCTGCTCCAGATGTGAAAATCATGGCTATGAAGGCAAAGCTGGTAGAGCGCCTGCAATCCGTGTTGCCGTTTGAGGCGGTCATCCATGACGAGGTCCAAACCCGTGCCTACGAGTGCGATGCCTTGACGGCCTATAAATGCCCGCCCCTTTGCGCGGTGCTGCCCGCGTCGACCGAAGAGGTCGCAGCCGTTCTGAAGATTTGCTTTGAGGAAGGCGTCCCCGTGGTCCCGCGCGGCTCTGGTACATCACTGGCAGGGGGCGCGCTGCCCACAGCAGATTGCGTGATCCTCGGGGTCGCCAAACTCAATGACGTTCTCGAAACCAACTATGATGACCGCTACATCCGTGTCCAAAGCGGCCGCACCAACCTGTCGGTGACAGGCGCGGTCGAAGAAAACGATTTCTTTTACGCGCCCGATCCATCCTCGCAGCTAGCCTGCGCCATTGCGGGCAATATCGCGATGAATTCCGGCGGGGCGCATTGCCTGAAATACGGTGTGACCACCAACAACCTGCTGGGCGTGACCATGGTGCAGATGGATGGCACAATCGTCGAGATTGGCGGCGCGCATCTGGATTCAGGCGGCTACGATCTGCTGGGCCTGACCTGTGGTTCCGAGGGTCAAATGGGCGTGGTGACCGAAGCCACCTTACGCATCCTGCGCAAGCCTGAAGGTGCGCGGCCCGTGCTGATGGGCTTTGACGATAACGAGGTCGCGGGCGCGTGCGTCGCTGATATCATCAAGGCGGGCGTTTTGCCGGTCGCGATTGAATTCATGGACCGTCCGGTTATTCGTGCCACCGAGGCGTTCGCAGGTGCAGGCTACCCGGATTGCGAGGCGCTGCTGATCGTGGAGGTCGAAGGCTCCCCGGGCGAGATCGACGAGCAGTTGGGCAAGATCATGGAAATCGCGCGTCGTCACAATCCGGTTGAGCTGCGCGAAAGCACCTCGGCCGAGGAAAGCGCCAAGATATGGCTGGGCCGCAAATCCGCTTTCGGGGCGATGGGGCAGATCAACGACTACATGTGCCTTGATGGCACAATTCCGGTGTCAGAGCTTCCTTATGTGCTCAAACGCATCGGTGAGTTGTCCAAGCAATACGGACTGGATGTCGGAAACGTGTTCCACGCGGGTGACGGCAACATGCATCCGCTGATCCTGTTTGACGCCAACAAGGAAGGTGATCTGGAGCTGTGTGAGGCAATGGGCGCCGACATTTTGCGGCTTTGCGTGGAAGTCGGCGGTTGTCTGACCGGCGAGCATGGCGTGGGCATCGAGAAACGCGATCTGATGTTCGATCAGTTTGCGCCCGAAGACATGGAGGCGCAGATGAAGGTCAAGGATGTGTTTGATCCGAAATGGCTGCTGAACCCCGCCAAGGTCTTCCCGCTGAGCGTAACCGAGACCCGACGCGCAGGCTGAAACCGCCCCTCCGGGGGGAATATTTTTGCCAAGATGAAACGCTTTTGAAGAAGTTGACCCGACATGATGACACCTGACAGTGAAGCAGCGCTGGCCGAAGCGGTCGCAGGCGCAAAAGGCCCCTTGCGCATTCAAGGCGGCGGCACGCGGCCCATTGGGCAGGCGGAAGGCGAGGTGCTGTCCACGACCGGCTTGTCCGGTATCGAACTATACGAGCCGGGCGCTTTGACGCTGGTAGCGAAGGCGGGCACGCCTGTAGCGGTGATCGAGGCGGCGTTGGCCAAGGAAAATCAACGGCTGCCGTTCGAGCCGATGGATCACCGCGCGTTGCTGGGTAGCAAGGGGGAGCCGACGATTGGCGGCGTTGTGGCCACCAACGCCTCCGGCCCGCGCCGCATTCAAGCGGGGGCCTGCCGCGACAGCCTGATCGGCGTGCGCTATGTGGACGGGCAGGGGACTGTCATCAAGAATGGCGGGCGCGTGATGAAGAACGTCACCGGCTATGATTTGGTGAAGCTCATGGCAGGATCCCATGGCACATTGGGTGTTATGTCCGAGGTGGGCTTCAAGGTGTTGCCGGGCATCGAGGCCACCGCGACACTGGTGTTGAACGGCTTGGATGTGACCCGCGCCGTGGAGGCGATGTCGATGGCCTTGGGTTCCCCGTTCGAAATCTCGGCGGCTGCGCATTTTCCTGAAACAGGTCAGACAACACTCCGCTTAGAGGGTTTTGAGGCGTCTGTAACGTATCGCATGACGCAGCTCCGCGCCCTTCTGGACGGGTTCGGTGATATGGAAGAGCTGCATGGCGACGCGTCCCGCGACCTGTGGGCCGCCACCCGCGACGTGACGCATTTCGCAGGGACCGATGGCGATTTGTGGCGCATTTCGGTGAAACCAAGCGACGCGCCGGACGTGGTCAAGCAGTTGCCCGACGGCGCAAAGCTGTCGCTCGATTGGGGCGGCGGGTTGATTTGGGCCGTCGTACCTGAAGGCGCGGACATTCGCGCTGCGCTGGGCGGCATCGCGGGCCATGCGACCTGTCTACGGGGTAGCGCGCCGACATTTCATCCAGAGCCCGCAGCCCTTGCCATGATCTCCAACGGCCTGCGCGCGCAGTTCGATCCGCGCGGCATTTTGAACACCGGACTGATGGGGTAAACCATGCAAACCAACTTCACCCCCGAGCAACTCAAAGACCCTGCCACCGCCCGCTCCGAACAGGTGTTGCGCACCTGTGTGCATTGCGGCTTTTGCACTGCGACATGTCCCACCTATCAGATCCTTGGCGACGAATTGGATAGCCCCAGAGGCCGCATTTACCTGATCAAGGACATGCTGGAGAACGACCGCAAGCCGGATGCCAAGACGGTCAAGCATGTCGACCGCTGCCTGTCCTGCCTTGCCTGTATGACGACTTGCCCGTCGGGTGTGCACTACATGCATCTGGTCGACCATGCGCGCGAGTATATCGAGGAGCATTACAACCGCCCCTTGACCGACCGCGCGTTGCGATGGGTATTGGCGCGGATTTTGCCCTATCCGAACCGCTTCCGTCTGGCCTTATTAGGCGCAAAAATCGGCAGGCCCTTTGCCCGCTTCATGCCGGATGCGAGGCTCAGGGCGATGCTGGAAATGGCCCCGAAAACCATCCCGCCGGTGTCGCGCAATGACGACCCGCAGACCTTTGCGCCCGAAGCGCCGAAGAAAATGCGCGTGGCGCTGATGACCGGCTGCGCGCAAAAGGCGCTCAACACCGATATTAACGATGCCACCATCCGCCTGCTGACCCGTCTGGGCTGCGAAGTCGTGGTGGCCGAGGGGGCTGGCTGCTGCGGGGCGCTGACCCACCACATGGGCAAAACCTCCGAAAGCCACGCCACCGCCGCCAAGAACATCCGCGCGTGGGATGCGGAGATGAGGGGCAAGGGTTTGGACGCCATCGTCATCAATACCTCCGGCTGCGGCACGACGGTGAAGGATTACGGCCATATGTTCCGCAACGAGCCGCTGGCCAAAGAGGCCGACGCGGTGTCGAAAATCGCCATGGACGTCTCGGAGGTGCTGATGAAGCTGGACCTGCCGCAAGGCGCGGATCAGGAGTTGAAAGTCGCCTACCACGCAGCCTGTTCGC
This sequence comes from Litoreibacter meonggei, assembly GCF_003663885.1. Taxonomy (GTDB): domain Bacteria; phylum Pseudomonadota; class Alphaproteobacteria; order Rhodobacterales; family Rhodobacteraceae; genus Litoreibacter; species Litoreibacter meonggei. Next base: position 96,024 of record NZ_RCCE01000003.1, on the reverse strand, counting down.
TGCAGCATGGCCAGCAGATCAAGACCTACCCGAAAGACCTGCTCAAACGTGCGGGCTTTACGGTGCTGGAGCCGAAAGACCCGCATTTGTGCTGCGGCTCGGCGGGGACGTATAACCTGATGCAGCCGGAGATTTCCAAGCAGCTGAAAGATCGCAAGGTGCAAACGCTGGAGGCCAGAAATCCCGACATCATCGCCGCCGGCAATATCGGCTGCATGATGCAAATCGGCTCCGGCACCGAAATACCGATCGTCCACACGGTCGAGCTTCTGGACTGGGCCACAGGTGGCCCGAAACCGTCCGCCATGCTGGCGGCGGAAAACGGCGGCACCCGCCCGATGGGCATTCCCGTTCTGCGCTGATGGATGTTCTAACGGTTCTTTTCAACCCGATCTTGCCGGTCTTCGCGATCATGGCGGGTGGGTTCGTCGCGGGTCGCGCGGGCTGGGTCAGCCTCGCTGACGCGCGGGTGATCAATCGCTTCGCCATGACGGTGCTGTTGCCGATTTTCGTGTTCAACCTGATCGCAACGGCCCCCATGGCGCAGTTCCCGCTGGGCGAGGTTGTGCTGTATGCTGTCGTCGAAGTGGTGATCTTCACCGGTGCTTTCCTACTTGCGCGCTATGCGTTTCACCGCGATCCAGCGGAATCCGTCCTGCTCGCGTTTTGCTGCATCTTTGTGAACAACGCGCTCTACGTGCTGCCAATCTCGATCCTGCTCTACGGCCCCGACGGCGTGCTTCCGGTGACATCGGTCGTAACGGTCGACTCTATCGTGACCTTTGCGGGGGCCATGATCGCGCTGCAATGGATCGGTATGGGCAAGGCCCAGCCTCGCGCCGTTTTCATGTCACTAATCCGAACGCCTTTGATTGTCGGTATTGCTTGCGGTGTCTTCGTCGGACTGACGCAATTTCCGATCCCCGGACCGATCAAAACTTTCGTACAATTCAACGGGGCAGGGGCGGCCCCCGTGGCATTGTTCGCGTTGGGAGTGGTGTTGTCGAAAACCAAATTCGCATGGGATCGCGTGGTCATCAGCTTCACGCTGATCAAGCTCTTCGCGTTTCCAATGCTGCTGTGGGCTGTCTTCGCCACAATGGGCAGGTTCGACGGCGACGGCTGGGAGCGCAACTCGCAATTCCTGATGGCGTCGGCCGGTCCCGCTGGCGCGATGGGGTTCAGTCTGGCACTGCTGCATAATATCCGCAGTGACGCGATTGCGCAGATCGTGGTCTGGACAAGTCTGCTGACCTTGGTGTCACTGGCTGTGCTGGCCTAACGGGCCAAAAAGAACCACTCTTAGCCGCATTTTTGCCCTAACTGTTTTCTAATCAGGGTCAAAACGGGCATATCGGGGCGATTGATGCGAATTCTGGCAACACTAATCACGGCAGTTCTGCTGACCACGTCGGCGCAGGCGGAAGGTGTTCTCAAGACGCTAACCTCGCTCGACGCGACCAAAGCATGGCAAGGTGTGGGCCGGATCAATCTGGGCACGTCCGGGTTTTGCACCGGCACGCTGATCGCGCCTGATCTGGTTCTGACGGCTGCGCACTGTTTCTTTGACAGCGCGGGGCAGCGTACTGTCGATACCGAGATAGAGTTTCTCGCGGGCTGGCAACATGGCCGTGCTTCGGCCTATCGCGGGGCGAAACGCTCGGTGATCCATCCCGATTACGTCTTCAAGGGCCGTAACAATGTCGACAAAGTTTCGTCTGATTTGGCGTTGATCCAATTGGATCAACCGATCAAGAACCCGTCCATCCGCCCGTTCGAGACGGCCGTTGAAGTCGAGCGTGGGCAGGAGGTTCAGGTGATCTCTTACGCCAAAAACCGCGCAAATTCCCCCTCCATCCAAGAAACCTGCAACGTACTCGCCCGTGATCCCGGTGTGTATGTCACGTCATGCGATGTGGATTTTGGCGCATCGGGCGCGCCGATCTTTGCCATCCAGAACGGGGAGCCGGTGATTTTGTCGGTGGTCTCTGCGAAGGCCGAATGGCGGTCGCAAAAAGTGGCGCTTGGTGTGGGCCTCGATCAACGCCTGTCCACGCTTCTAAACGAAATTGAACTCAATGATGGCGTGTTCCGCCGCGAGGACACAGGCGCGTCCCGCGTGGCGTTGCAGATGGGCATTCAACCTTCTGGCGCGTTGTTTATCAAACCGTAAACGCAGGGTCTTGAAACCCTGAACATCCTTTCCCAAATCAATATCACCGGATGCCCGAATGGGGTTCGGTAACTGCAAATCGGGGCCTGTCCATGTGGAAGGCCCGGAACGTTAACATTGCTTTTGATAAGGATGAAAACCATGCGAGCTTATGATTTTGCCCCCCTTCACCGCGCCACTGTAGGTTTTGATCAGGTCGCCGACCTGATGGACCGTGTTATGTCGTCTGAAGTCACAACCTCCACCTATCCGCCCTATAACATCGAAAAAATCGGCGACGATTCCTACCGCATCTCGGTCGCTGTTGCAGGCTTCTCCGAGGCTGACCTGACGGTCGAGCAGCGTGAAAACGCGCTGATCGTGTCGGCCAAGAAAGCCGACGACGGCGAGGACAAGACCTACCTCCACCGTGGCATCGCCACCCGCGCCTTCGAGAAGCGCTTCCATTTGGCCGACCATGTCCGCGTGACATCGGCAAACCATGCGGATGGGATGCTTCACATTGATCTGGTGCGCGAGGTGCCTGAGGCGCTGAAGCCCCGCCAAATTCAGATTGGCAAGGCATCCGAACCTAAAGTGCTAGAGGCATAAGCCACTCGTCTGAATAGAATGCCTCCCGCCGTTGCGGGGGGCGTTTCTCACCTAGAACCACTGCCCCGGTTCCATTAGTCCCAGCTCCAGCAATTGGTTCGAATTCCATTCAAACTTGGCTGAGTTCTTCCACCAGAAATGCGGGATCGCGTACATGGAGCCCGGGTTGGAAACCAGCGCCTTGGCCGTGCGGAACGAGCAGATCGTGGCAGAAATGTTGTGGTGCCAAGGGCAGCAATAGGTGTTGTATTCTTCTAGGTTGAAGGTGTGATCGCCGCGCAGTTGAAGACCTTTTACAGCATGAAACAGCCCGACACGATCAATGCGACGGCGCGCCCATGGGATATGTTCCTCGAACCGCCAGCGCAGCCCGCCAAAGAAGTCGAGCTGCCGTTCCAGCGGTTTCCCGTCCTCGGTAAATCGCGCCAACGCATAATAGCCGGACTTGTCCAGATACGCTTGCTCAAGCGATACGGCATTCGGGTGTTTTCCAAGGTCTTTTGAGTACAGGTCAACCACATAGGTCATCACAGTGTGGCGCCGTTCCTCAATGTTGAACGCAATCAATTCGCGCACATTTCTGGTCTCGCAGAACGGGAAGAACATGTATTCCGCATTGAAGCAGTAGTGCATCCAGACATCGGGAAAGAGCTTGATTACTTCAGTAGTAATCGTGGCAAAGGCGTCCAACTCGTGCACGTTGGTTTCAATCAGGTGCAGGCCTTCGCGGTCGTTTGGCAGCAGATCACCGGCTGCAAATGCCAAAACGTCACGGAAGCCCATCTTTTGCACATGTGCGATGGTGCTTTCGACCTCAGCATCATCCTCGATAAAGACAAGCGCGAACGGCCCCTTGGGCGAAAGCTGTGTCGGTGCGACGCTCAAAAACGCGCTGAGAGAGCTGTGCCGCATGCCTGTTGTTCTTTCCTTCTTCGCTCGCCGCTAAACTCTGTCATACCGCCTTGAATTGCAAGATCGCACAGGCTGCGTTATGCCCCGCCTCAACCCTTACCCCGCAGGTGTATCATGTCGAACGCTAAGAAGCTCTATATCAAGACCTATGGCTGCCAGATGAACGTCTATGACAGCGAACGCATGGCCGAAGCTTTGGGCGCAGACGGCTATGAAACGACCGAGGCTATCGGTGACGCGGATATGATCCTGCTCAACACTTGCCACATCCGCGAGAAGGCCGCCGAAAAGCTCTATTCCGATCTGGGGCGCATGCGTCCCTTGAAGGAGGAAAATCCCGATCTGAAAATCGGCGTCGCCGGTTGCGTGGCACAGGCCGAAGGGGGCGAGATCATGCGCCGTCAGCCGATGGTCGATCTGGTGGTCGGCCCGCAAACGTATCACCGGCTGCCAGACCTGATGGAGAAGGTGAACAAGGGCGAGCAAGCCCTCGACACCGACTTCCCCGAAGAGGACAAGTTCGACCATTTGCCCAAACGTGAAAGCAAGGCCCGCCCGTCGGCGTTCCTGACGGTGCAGGAAGGTTGCGACAAGTTCTGCGCCTTCTGCGTGGTGCCCTATACCCGCGGCGCGGAAGTCTCCCGCCCGCCCGAACGCCTGATCGCCGAGGCCCGCAATCTAGTGGAACGCGGCGTGCGCGAGATCACCCTGCTGGGCCAGAACGTCAACGCCTATCACGGCGAGGGCGCGGACGGCACATGGGGTCTCGCCCGTCTGATCTGGGCTCTGAACGACATCGAGGGGCTGAAACGTATCCGCTTCACCACCTCGCACCCCAACGATATGGAAGATGCGCTGATCGATGCACATGGCACCTGCGACAAGCTGATGCCTTACCTGCATCTTCCCGTGCAGTCAGGGTCCGACAAAATCCTCAAGGCGATGAACCGCAAACATACCGCCGCCAGCTACATCAAGCTGATCGACCGCATTCGCGCCGCGCGTCCCGACTTGCTGTTGTCCGGCGACTTCATCGTCGGCTTCCCCGGCGAGACCGAGGAAGATTTTGAGGCCACGCTGGATCTGGTCCGTAAGGTAAACTACGGGCAGGCCTACTCGTTCAAATATTCCGCCCGCCCCGGCACACCCGCTGCTGAAAAAGAGGCCGTAGCCGACGACATTGCATCTGAACGCTTGCAGCGCCTTCAGGCGTTGCTGACCGAGCAGCAATACGCAGCACAGCGCAGCATGGTCGGCCGCGAGGTCGGCGTCTTGTTCGAGAAAAAGGGGCGTCTCGACGGGCAACTCGTTGGAAAATCAGACTACTTGCACGCAGTCCATTGCGACGCGCCAGAGCATATGATCGGCTCCGTGCAGCGGGTGCTAATCGAGTCTAGCGTGACGAATTCGCTCAAAGGTGTGCTGCTTTCGTCTCGCGGGTAGGGTTCCAGACTTCAGATAATCTGCGGTCAAACAGTGGCACTGTTGCCGATCCGGCAACTATATATGGTAAAAAGCGCTTTAATTTATACTCAAGTTTGCTAGTCTCGCACAGATATAGGTGAACTCACCTGCGGCTGGCCTAGAGGCCGTGGCACTAGATTTACGATTAACACGCATAAGGACGAGGGCAGTGACACTCAATCTTTCAAAAATCCTGCGAAGCGCGTTGGGGGGATTTGCCGTTTTGGTGTCCGCTTTGACGTTGTCGGCAACTGACGCCTCGGCGCAGCAAAAATATGTCTATACCGAAGATGGTTTTAGCCAAGGTGACGTAGCCAATGGCAAGATTGTCCGTCGCAACACGGTTCGCGCCGAACGCTACATTCCGACCATCTGGGTAGACCCCGATGGGTGCGAGCACTGGGTTATGGATGATGGGTTTGAGGGGTTCATGACGCCGCACGTGACCCGTCAGGGCATTCCTGTTTGTCGTCGCGGCAATACCTGCGCGGTAATGAACTCGGACCAGCTATTCGCCACCAATCAAGCGAGCATCAGCGGTGCCAACAAGAAGCGTTTGCAGAAGTTCTTCCAATCTGGGGGCGCCACAGCCTACGCGATTGAAGGTCACACCGACAGCCGTGCCAGCGATGCTTACAACCTGAACTTGTCTCAGCGCCGCGCCAATGCGGTTGCGCAGGTCGCACGCTCGGTCGGGGCTCGGGTCACATCGACGCGCGGCTATGGCGAGCGGGTGCCGAAGGCATCCAACCGCACCGCGCGCGGCATGGCGGCGAACCGCCGTGTTGAAATCAAGTGCATCCGCTAAGGGAACGATGACATGAAACTGAGCAAGACAATCATCGCCGTCGCAGCCTTGGGCGCAATGACCGCGTGTACCGGTGAAAACAACAACGGCGACAAGACACGCGACTATGGCAGCGGCATTTTTGGCCGTGGCAGTAAGGATCTGAGCCAGCTGGAAGCCGGTATCTGGGTCGACCCACGCGGGTGCGACCACTGGATCATTGATGACGGCATCGAGGGCTACCTGTCCGCCCGCCTGGACCGCAAGGGCAAGCCTGTGTGTTCCGGTGCAGCCCCTCCCGGCTACGCGACTGGCAACTACCGCGGCTCCGACGATGTGCGCGACCCGATCTAGGTGAACCGCATTTACGCAAGTTTGGAAAAGGCTGCCCGCAGGGGCAGCCTTTTTCGTCTCAATCCTGCGAAACATGCAAGCCACCCCTTGCACCCCCGTGCCCCCTCATGCACCCTTGCCTTAAGCCCCAACGCAGGAGAGCTCGTTGACCATCAGTGATCTGACCGTGACCCCCACGGATGTCGCCCCGTCTGAAATCCTTCTGGAGTTTCCCGACAACCGGTTACTGATAGACCTGTGTGGAGAGTTCGACCGCAACCTTGCCCAAGTCGAACAGGTGCTTGGCGTGCAAATCGTGCGCCGTGGTAATCAGCTTGCGGTGATGGGCGAAGCCGCCGAGAAGGCCGCTGACGTAATCAAGGCGCTGTATATCCGGCTTGAAGGTGGACGCTCGGTCGAGATGGCGGATATCGAGGCGGAAATCCGCATGGGCCGCTCCGCCGACAACACCGGCATTCGCGACGGCGATCAGATCGAGATGTTCAACGCGGGCGTCGAGATCAAGACCCGCAAGAAAACCGTCGAGCCGCGCACGCAGGCGCAAAAAGAATACGTCAACGCCCTGTTCAACAACGAACTGGCCTTCGGCATCGGCCCTGCCGGCACCGGCAAAACCTATCTGGCCGTGGCCGTAGGCGTATCTTTGTTCATCACCGGCAAGGTCGATAAAATTATCCTGTCCCGCCCCGCCGTGGAAGCAGGGGAGCGTCTGGGCTTCCTGCCCGGCGACATGAAGGACAAGGTCGACCCTTACATGCAGCCTCTTTATGACGCCTTGGGGGATTTCCTGCCGGGCAAGCAGACCGCCAAATTGATCGAGGAAAAGCGCATCGAGATCGCCCCCCTGGCCTTCATGCGGGGCCGCACCCTGTCCAACGCTTTCGTGGTGCTGGACGAGGCGCAGAACGCCACGACCATGCAGATGAAAATGTTCCTGACCCGTCTGGGGCAGGGGTCTCGCATGGTGATCACAGGGGACCGCTCGCAGGTCGATCTGCCCCGCGGTGTCCAGTCCGGCCTGCGCGAGGCGGAGACTTTGATCAAGGGCGTCAAAGGCGTGTCCTTCAGCTACTTCACCGCCAAAGACGTGGTCCGCCACCCGCTGGTCGCCCGCATTATCGAGGCCTACGAGGCGGCGGACGCTAAGGTGTAGGTACGACCTTTACCTGCATGCTGCGAATGGCGGCTTTGAGCCCAAACCGCATGAGTGCTGCGGAGTGTCGAATGTCCTCTATTGTGAAATCGGATACCTCGATACTCGGCGCAGCCTCTTACATTGAAGAGATAGTCGGGACGGCTTCAGACAGGAAAGTCTTGATCGAATCATGTGAGCCCTATTATTAACTAACAGATGGTTATTAAGTTACGCTCAAGCGCTACGCCTGCAAGTTTACGGAAGACGCATCGCGGTATGATCCTATCGCGGGTTCAGGCAGAGCCGGGCATCTCGCGGGCGGAACTTGCTCGGATGTGTGGGTTCTCGGAAATGGCCGCAACCCGTATCGTTAGGGAATTGCTGGCCGCTGGGATCATTCAAGAGTCGAGTGCAACCGACAAAGCCAAAGAAAAGAAGAAGCACGTCGGTCGCCCTAAAACAGGCCTTCACATTGTGAAAGACGGCCTGTTTGCCGTTGGCATCACCGTTTCTGCTTATCACTCGGAAGTGTCGATTTGCGACGCGGACGGGAAGCTGTGCGCAAGCAGCCGCCCCGAGAATGTTCCACTTGGTGATGTCGTTGACGCCGCTCGGGTCTATGCCGAGGCGTTGCGTGACTTGATAGAAGTATCTGAGATTGATGTTAACCGGATTGTGGGGATCGGGGTGGCGCTGTCTGGCAGGACGCTGCCGGACCGTGCCGAAATCGTGACATCTGACTATTTCGGCTGGGCCAATGATGGTGGCCAGTTCTGCCGTGAAATCCAGAAGATCATTGATTTGCCAATCGAGATCGAGAACATCTCGAATGCGCTGGCCATTGCAGAGATGCGGTTCGGCGGCGCGCGTGATGTGGCGGATTTTACACTCATTCACGCTGCGACGTTTGTTGGCGCAGGCGTGGTGTCCGACAACCGTTTGGTGCGTGGCGATTCCGGTATCTCTGGCCTCTTGGGCCATTTTCGCGCGGAAGAACGGCCACTGACCTGTGTGTGTGGGCGGCATGATTGCCTGAACCTGTCCGCAACGGGCTTTGGGCTGTTGTCGCAGTTGGGCAAGCTGGAGCACCGCGCTTTTGACACCTCGAAGCTGTCGTTTTACGCGGCCTCGCTGCTTGATGCGTTGGATGATCCGGACGCGGCTGAATTTGTTGCAGAGGCAGGTGAGAAACTTGCGCCTGCGCTGGACAGCACTGCCAAGCTGCTTGGGCCGAAAATGATTATCCTGAGTGGTTACCTTGGCACGAACGAGACTTACTTTGCGTCCGTTAAGGGCACGCTTGAGCGCCATTTTGACTATGACCCTCAGGGCTCGTTCCAATTGGTGAAGGGCACCATTTCCTCGGTGGATGCCGCCGCATTGCTGGCGTTGCACGCGTTTTGCTACTCGGACCGGCTGGATTATGACCGCTTCGCAGATGCCCCGGAGCAGGCGCATGGAGTAACCCATGGGTAAGCCGATGCCATTCAAGCTGTTATCTGGCGTCATTGCAGGCGCTGCGGTTCTTTTGGTTGGTCTGACGCTACACACGGCTTATTTCGGTGTCTTTCCCGACGGCATTCAGCGCAGCGCGCATCTTTTGCTTGTGATGATCCTTGTGTTTGCGACGGCTTTTCGGGCGACATTGGATGCTGAAGACGACGCTGCGACAGGGGCTGGTATTTGGCTGCGGCGAGGGTGGATTGTCATTGCCCTGATCGGCGCCTTGATCGCGACTGGCCATCAGTTTTTCAACTTTGAGGCCATAAACAACCGTTACGGGGCGATCACCCAATACGAGATTGTTTTTGGCACGATGCTCGTTATTGCGCTTTTTGATGCGTGCCGCCGCACGATTGGGTTGCCGATTGTGCTGCTGGCGAGCCTGTTCATCCTCTACGGACTTTTTGGCGCTTACTTGCCTGATCCGCTGGCCCATCGGGGCTATTCGCTCAAACGCGTCGCGTCGCAGGTTTATCTTGGGGGCGGCGGGATATTTGGCACGCCGCTGGGGGTCAGTGCGACTTTCGTGACGGGTGTGGTGGTTCTGGGTGCCTTGCTTGAGAAAACCGGAGCGGGACAGGTGTTGATGGATTTCGCGACGGCCCTGACAGGACGGATGCGCGGCGGGCCAGCGAAGGCGGCGGTGGTCGGGTCCAGCTTGATGGGAATGATCTCGGGGACGGCGGTGGCCAATGTGCTTACAACGGGCCCGATTTCGATCCCGCTGATGCGCAAAAGCGGCTACCGCAAGGAAGCGGCGGGCGCGATTGAGGCTGTCGCCTCGACCGGCGGGCAGCTGATGCCACCTGTCATGGGGGCCGCGGCGTTTATCATGGCGGAGTTCACAGAGACCTCCTACCTCACCATTGCCAAGGCCGCATTCCTGCCTGCGGTGATCTTCTATGCCGTGCTGTTGGCGATGGTCCATTTCGAGGCCGCCAAGCGGAAAATCCCAATCCTGCGCGACGCGGACTCGGTGACGGACTGGGGCTTGATCCTGCGGAATTCGTATCTGCTGATCCCGCTGCCCGTGTTTGTCAGCATGCTACTCAACGGCTATTCCATCATGCTGTCGTCCTTCTGGGCCATCGTGGCGTCGTCCTTGGTCAGCTACCTCAATAAGTCCACGGCCCTGACACCACGCCGTATCGTAGACACCTGTGTCGCTGCCGCAAACGCAGTCATTCCGGTAGCTTTGGCCTGCGCCGCTGCGGGGGTGATCATTGGGATCATCACGCTGACGGGGATCGGGTTGAAGTTCTCGACGCTTGTTGTGGCACTGTCTGGCGGCTCGCTGCCATTGGCGCTGGTTTTGACCATGCTGACCTGCCTGATCCTTGGCATGGGTTTGCCGACGGCTGCGGCCTACATCTTGGTGGCGACATTGGTGGCACCGGCTTTGGTGAACCTTGGGGTCAGCCTGTTGGCCGCGCACCTGTTCGTGCTGTATTCAGCGATGCTGTCCTCCATCACGCCGCCCGTTGCACTTGCTGCCTACGCCGCTGCGTCCATCGCGAACGGCAATCCGCTTAAGATCGCGGTGCTGGCCTGCCAGTTCGGTATGGCGGCGTTCGCAGTGCCGTATTTCTTTGTCTACGACCCAGCAATCTTAGGGATCGACGTGACATGGGTGCAGATGGGCATGTCGTTTGTGACGGCCATCGTCGGTGGCATTTGCGCGAGTGCCGCAATGCTCGGCCACTTCACCGGACGACTGAACGTCATCGAGCGGCTGCTTTTCGCGGCAACTGCGATCTTGTTCATGAACTCCGATTGGCGCGTCGACCTTGCCGCCTTTGCCATACTCGCGGGACTCGTCGTTTGGACGACACGCCGCGCCTCTCAATCAGCAGAACCAGAAAACGTGGCGGGGCAAAACCCGCCGGACCAAACACAATAGGGAGACGACCAATGAAACTCGACTTTAAGACCGCAATGTTCGCGATGGCGACGCTTGCAACACCAACCCTGACCCAAGCCGCTGACTTCCTGTCAATCGGCTCCTGTCCAGTCACATGCACGGCCTACACATGGTCGGCTGGCATCGCGGACGTGATCAACAAGAACGTCGAAGGCGTACAAGCCACGGCGGAAGAAACCAAAGGCTACGTCGCCAATATTGCCTTGATGCAGGGCGGCGAGTTGGAAGCCTCCATGGCGACCTCGCTGTCGGCCTACGAGGCATGGGCTGGCACCGGAAATTATGAGGGCACCGAGCCGGGCAAGATCATGGCTTGGATGTCCATCGCACCGGTTGCGATGCACATTATCGCGCTTGAAGGCGGGCCGGTGAATTCGGTTGCTGATCTGAAAGGCAAGCGCGTCGGCATGGGCCAGCCCGGTGGCGTGTCGATGTTGGACGCAAACGTGTTGATGGCCAAAATCGCAGGCGAGGATTTCGAGCCGTTCCGCGTGCGCCTTGGCGACATGGTCGACATGCTGAGCGATGGCAATATCGACGCGGCACTTTGGAATGGGTCCTTCCCGCTGGCCCCAGTGATCAAGCTGAACGCGCAACGTGATCTGAAACTGATCCCCGTCGAAGACGACTTCTTTGACGCGCTGCGCGCCGACTACCCACCGTATTTCCGCTTGTCCATCCCCGGCGGCACTTACGAGGATGTCACCGCTGACACGCCCACCTTCGGCTTGGCGAATGGCTTGGTGATTTCCGCCGATGTGCCAGAAGAGCGCGTCTACCAGATGACCAAAGCCGTCTTTGAAAATCTCGAAGCCCTTGCTGGTGTTCACCCCGCATTTGGCAAAATGTCGGCTGACACGATCCTGAACGGCTTTGGCTCGCCATTGCACCCAGGCGCGCTGCGCTACTACCGCGAAATCAATGTGCCCGGCATTGAGGAATTCGTTGCAAGAACAGGCGGATAAAACCGTCTCTCCCGCCCACCCGGGCCGTCACGTTGGCGGCTTGGGTGGGACTTTCCACATCAAGGATCCTGCCATGTCCCGCCCGAATATTCTTGTCATCCAAGCCGACCAAATGACCGCCCTTTGCCTGTCCGCCTACGGCAAGCCTTATGCGATCACGCCAAACATCGACAAGATTGCGCAAAATGGCACGACATTTACCAACAGCTATTGCAACAATCCGGTCTGCGGCCCGTCGCGGGCCTCGATGATGACGGGGCGGTTGCCATCTGATGTGGGCGTCTTTGACAATGGCGCCGAGTTTTTGCCATCCGAGCCGACCTTCGCGCATTACCTGCGCACGTTAGGCTACAAAACAACTTTGTCCGGCAAGATGCACTTCGTCGGCCCAGACCAGCTTCACGGCTTCGAGGAGCGCGTGACAACAGACATTTACCCGTCCGATTTCGCGTGGACCGCCGACTGGGACCAGACCGACGAGCCTTATGCCCCTTCGGTGATGAGCCTTCTCAGTGTGGTTGAGGCAGGGCATTGCGAACGGAACCTCCAGATAGACTACGACGAGGAGGTCTTCGCCGCCGCAAAACAAGAAATGTACAACCACGCGCGCTCCACCGATGACCAGCCCTTCATGCTGCATGTGTCCTTCACCCAGCCGCACAATCCGTTCGTTGCGGGCAAGAAATACTGGGACATGTATGAGGGCGTCGACATCCCGGAGCCGGAAGTCGCCCACATCCCCTACGAGGATCGCGACCCGTGGGCGCAACGCTATTACCTGACCATCCGTCAGGACGAATTCGATATTACGCCAGAGCAATTGTACAACGCGCGGCGCGGCTATTTCGCCATGTGCACGCATTTTGACGAGATGATCGGCGGTCTGGTTGAGACGCTTAAAAGCATCGGCGAGTTGGACAACACCTACATCTTCATCACGTCCGACCACGGCGAAATGCTGGGCGAGCGCGGCATGTGGTTCAAGTTCAACCCCTTTGAAGCCTCGGTGCGCGTGCCGCTTATTGCGCAGGGTCCAAAGTTGAAAGCAGGCCACCGCGAAGACGCCTTGGCCTCGCTCGTGGACTTGTTGCCGACCTTCACCGACATCGCCAGTGACGGCACGTTTGACAGCTATGCAGCGCCCTATGACGGTCGCAGCTTGCTCGATCTGCCCGCGCGGGGCAGCGCAGAGGATAAGGTTTTCATCGAGTTCAACGGCGAAGGGCTATATGCGCCTGCGATGATCATGATCAAGGGCAACCTGAAACTGGTTCACAGCCGCACTGATCCGAAAATGCTCTTTGATCTTGCGGCTGACCCCCTTGAGCTGACCAATTTGGCAGATGATCCCACTTACCGCGACGACCTGAACGCGATGTTTGCCGAAATGCAGCAGCGTTGGGACGAGGACGATCTGGACCAGCGTATCCGCGCGTCACAGCGCAAACGCCTGTTTGTTCACGACGCAATGAAGCACGGGCGCTTCCCGTCATGGGATTTCGGGCCTAGATACGATCCGTCCAAGGTCTATGTGCGGGGCGGCAACGATCCCAGCACCACCGCCACCAAACAGCGTGGGCGCTATCCGTATGTGCCTGTCACGCCTCCGCAGCATCCAAGGCAAAGCAAGAAGTAGGCTGGATTGCTGGGGGCTTGAGATGTTTAATGCGCGCAGTATATCCATGAAACGGACCCTGTTGGCGCGATGAAACCCTGCTGCACTCCAAGCCGAGAAACGGCTGGAACGACGCCCGAGCGCGAGGCATTGCCTCTTGGGCAGCATGTTGTGCGTGACCATGCTGAGGTGGTAAAAATTCCAAGTGGGCGCGCGTTGCTAGGTACAGATCACCCGTTCTTTCCCGTCGATGGCGAAGGGCCATTGCGCAAAAAGAAAATGCCCGCGTTTCGCATGGACGCGACCACTGTCACCAACGCACAGTTCCGCGATTTTGTGGCCGACACGGGGTACGTCACGGATGCCGAGCGTTTTGGCGACTCCTTGGTGTTTCAGGGCCTTTTGCCAAAAGGAACACCCCCCAGTCACGCCGTCGCAGATGCGCCTTGGTGGCGGATGATCCAGGGCGCCAATTGGCGTGATTTATTTGGACCAGACACCGCAGATCACCTGATGGACGATCACCCAGTGGTCCACGTCTCGTGGAACGATGCGGTGGCCTTCGCGGGGTGGGCCGGTGGTCGCTTGCCCACCGAAGCCGAATGGGAGCACGCGGCGCGCGGTGGCTTGGGCGATGTTCCGTTCCCATGGGGCGATCAAGAGCCTGACGACACAGACTTCCAACCCTGCAACATCTGGCAAGGCCGGTTTCCGCATCAAGATCTGGCGTTTGATGGATACACCGGAACCGCACCCGCCCGCAGCTTCGCGCCCAATGCCTACGGTCTTTACAATATGGTTGGTAATGTCTGGGAACTTACGTCCGAATTGTTCAAAGTCCGGTCCCTCAAGAAAGACGTGATCGCAGCCCATGCTGGGAAAAAAGGGTTCAAACTTAGCAAAGGAGGATCGTTCCTGTGCCATCGCAGCTATTGCTACCGATACCGCATCGCGGCCCGAAACAGCGGCTCACAGGACACCTCAACATCACATACGGGTTTTCGCTTGGTGTATGACGCGGTCTAATTCAATCAGCAGTGACATTGTGGTTTTCAGCAAGCTGGTATTTCTGGCCCCTGATGAGCGGCAGCTTATACCACTGAGTAGACGCTGGTTCAGAGCGCCGCGAACGGCCGCTTTGAGCCCAGACCTACCAAACGTGCTGAAGTGGATTTAGTCGAACCGAGCAGCAAAATCTAATATACACTTGGCAGCATCTGTTGCGTTTGCCTGAAGTAAGAAATGCGGCCCTTCAATCTCAAACACTGTATGTGGAGACTGGCAGAAATCTGATGCCATTCTTGACGGAACCAATCTGTCATTTTTTGCGGCTAAATAGATGGTTGGAACTTCTATACCGTTTAGCTGTTTAACGACATTGACCTTCAGAACTTCTCGTAACCGTCCTGCTATTGTCGATGCTGGAACCGCGCACATCACTTGTTGGAACTCCGTAGTAAACTTTGGTGTCGCCCACCTTCCCATTAGGAAGGGTTGAGCCAGTCGTATCAGCAGACGGGACTTAGTTGGAGCAATATCAACGAGGTAAGTTAGGAACGCTGGTACCTTTATCGGCGTCGTTGCAAACGTCGCAACGAACGCGAGGCCTCGCAGTCCATTGGGTTTCTTAGCGGAAATCATTGCGGCCAGTGGGCCGGAAAAAGACTCTGCGACAATGATGTATTCGTCGGCAGGCAAGAGCGCTTCGACTCTCGTCTCAAGGTCTTGGTAGCAGAACACGTCTGGCTGGTATCGAACGGCAGTCACTTCATGCTTAGAGTCTAGCAATTCTACGATTTCTGATAGGAGTGCAACTGTGCCATCTAGGCCGGGTAAAATCAGTATCTTCATACCCTATCAGTAGCGCGTCCTGCAAACTTGACTACTAGTTTTTACCGAGCGGCTGGATTGTCCGCATAGCTTCCCTTCGCCCCAGATGGTGCAGGGGGGTTGGTTCAAGTAAGCCATCACCACCCCACCACAAACGACGATGGACCCTTCCGCACCACTGGGCTATCACGTCAGGGCTTTTGACTGACCAGAGAGAATTGCCCTATGTCCGGCCACGGTGACCCCATTCCAATGACCTCACGCGCTGGCGGCGCATTGTCCGGCGAGGCGCATGTGCCGGGGGACAAATCCATCTCCCACCGCTCGCTGATTTTGGGCGCGATGGCTGTGGGGGAGACCAAGGTCTCCGGCCTGCTGGAGGGGCAAGACGTGCTGGACACGGGCCGCGCGATGCAGTCCTTCGGGGCCGAAGTGGTCAACCACGGCGGCGGCAATTGGTCGGTGCATGGCGTCGGCGTCGGCGGCTTTTCCGAGCCGGATCATGTGATCGACTGCGGCAACTCCGGCACTGGCGTTCGGTTGATCATGGGGGCGATGGCGACCTCGCCGATCACTGCGACTTTCACAGGTGACGCTTCGCTCAATGGTCGTCCCATGGGACGGATCACCGATCCGCTGGCTCTATTTGGCACCCAAAGCTACGGGCGCAAACAAGGCCGTTTGCCGATGACACTGGTGGGCGCGGAACATGCGGCACCTGTGCGCTACACCGTGCCGATGCCCTCGGCGCAGGTGAAATCTGCGGTGCTGCTGGCAGGCCTGAACGCGGCGGGCGAGACCGTGGTGATCGAGAAAGAAGCCACCCGCGACCATTCGGAGCGCATGTTGGCGGGCTTCGGCGCGACCCTGAGCGTGGACGACACCAAGGAAGGCCGCGTGATCACGCTGCAAGGCCAACCCGAATTGAAGCCACAAACCATCACCGTGCCGCGCGATCCATCCTCCGCCGCATTCCCTGTCTGTGCGGGGATCGTCGCCCAAGGCTCTGACGTGCTGGTGCCGGGGATCGGCTTGAACCCGACCCGCGCGGGGCTGTTCACCACGTTGCAAGACATGGGCGCGGACCTGACATTCGAGAACATGCGCGAAGAAGGCGGCGAGCCTGTGGCGGACCTGCGGGCCAAGTTCTCCGACAACATGCAGGGCATCGAGGTGCCGCCAGAGCGCGCAGCGTCGATGATCGACGAGTATCCGGTGCTGTCGGTCGTCGCGGCCTTCGCCACCGGCAAGACAATCATGCGCGGCGTCAAGGAATTGCGCGTCAAGGAAAGCGACCGCATCGACGCCATGGCGCGCGGGCTGGAAGCCTGCGGGGTGACAGTCGAGGAAGACGAGGATACCTTCATCGTGCACGGTATGGGCGCGGGCGGGGTGCCGGGCGGCGGCACCTGTGCCACCCATCTGGATCACCGGATTGCGATGTCGTTCATGGTGCTGGGGCTGGGAACGCAGAAGCCCGTGCATATTGACGACGGGGGGCCGATTGCCACGTCCTTCCCGATTTTTGAGGATTTGATGCGCGATTTGGGCGCGAATATTACAAGGGATTGAGGATTATGCAGAAGTATTTTGCAAGCGTCGTGACCGGCGGCGAAGGGGAGTTGGACGCCAATTCCCGTATTTTTGTTGGACATTCCGACAGCATGGCGCAGTTTCTGGCGACACTCATGCTGGCGTTCGATCAAGACGACACCAAGCTCTTGTTGCTGCGCCGCGCAGCCTTGCTTGACGACTTCGAGGAGGGCGATTTCGACGCCCCGATCAACCTTGGCCCCGTGAAAGCGATGGACATTCAGCCCGGCCGCCTAATTGCAGGCGACCCCTATCCCGGTGCGCTGCCAGCGGCCTTGCCCGAAAGTGGCTGCAAAATGGCGCTTGTCGAGTTGGCGGTGAAAAGCGGTGGTGGCCAAGTGGCGCTAGTGGGCGTGAAGGCCGACAACGCCATCCAAGGCTTGCGCATTATGCTCAGCGATGCGGAGCAGGGCGGGGCGACCATTACCTCGGTCGAGGGGCTGATGGATTCCGAACTGCACGCCGACGACGCCTATGACTTCGACGCCAAGCCAAGCGCGCTGGCAGCACGCGTCGCAAAGGGCGAGCATGTCGCGATGAGCGAGCCGATTGCCTTCGGTGTCTGAATATCACCCTTCAACGGAGGTTTTCCATGCGCAACGGTAGCTGTTTGTGCGGCCAAATCACCTACACTGTCAGCGGGCCTATGCGCCCGGTCATCGCGTGCCATTGCAAGCAATGCAGCAAGTCTAGCGGGCATCATGTGGCGGCGACATCCGCAGCGCGCGATGACATCGAAATCATGGGCGACGTCACGTGGTACGTTTCTTCCTCCACCGCGCGACGCGGGTTTTGTGGCACCTGCGGTTCGCAGATGTTTTGGGATGGGGCGGGTGTGAACCTGTCGATCTCCGCAGGGTCAATCGACGGCGACACAGGACTTGCACTTGCAGGCCACATCTACTGCGCCGACAAGGGCGATTACTACGACATCTCTGACGGTCTGCCTTGTGCGGATGCCGACGACCCCAATTTGACGACACAAGTACGATGAAATTCACAGTCGCAATCGACGGTCCGGCAGCCGCCGGGAAGGGGACCCTGTCCAAGCGCGTGGCTGAGGAATTCGGCTTCGCCCATCTGGACACAGGGCTGCTCTATCGCGCCACCGGCGCGCGGGTGATCGACGGCGCTGATCCGGTCGAGGCGGCGAAGGCTCTGAAACCCACAGACATGGACCGCGATGATCTGCGCACCACGGCTGTGGCGCAAGCGGCCTCCAAGGTTGCGGCGATCCCGGACGTGCGCGAAGCCTTGGTGCAGTTCCAGCGCGACTTTGCCCGCCGCGACGGCGGCGCGGTTCTGGACGGGCGCGACATCGGAACGGTGATTTGCCCTGATGCGGATGTGAAGCTCTTTGTCACGGCGTCTGACGAGGTGCGGGCGGAGCGGCGCTATCTGGAACTCTCCGGCAACGGCCACGAGGTTACACGCGAGGGTGTGCTGCGCGATTTGCAGGAACGCGATGCGCGGGATCGTGACCGCGAGGCGGCCCCACTGGCGGCGGCGGCGGATGCGGTGGTGATTGATACATCGGACATGAGCATAGACGACGCAGTTGCGGCCGCGGCCCGAGAAGTTCGGGCGCGGCTGAAAGATGTCTCAGACTGATAATAGATAGGCGGCCGCCCATTTCGGGCTGCGGTCATCTTTGTTACAGGCGTTACCCTGCATCCCTTCGGGGTTTACTGTCCCCTATACTGCCGGCGGTCGCGGGAAACTCCTTGCGCGGAGCCATGGACCACAGATCGAATGCGTAGCGTTAAGAGCGCCACACGTTTGGTTAACCGAGGACAGGGTATAGGGCGGACGCGTTAAGGCTTGGTGGTGGCAGCGTTCGGTGCCTTTGCTACCGGATCACATGAACGGCGCATTTTGCATGGCGGACCACTCTGGCGGCGGTGGAGCCCAAAAACAGGTCGCTGAACCCCGGTCTGTGCGATGCCAGCACGATGCAGTCGATGTCATTATCGTTGGCGTAGTCGACGATGGAGCGCCCCGCGTGACCGGAAATCATCTTCGGCGCTGCACCTGAAAGATCCTTGGCCGCCTGAGCCAGAGAAGCCTCGGCCTCGCGGCGCGTCGAGGCCAGAACGTCGCGCGGAATAGAGGATGTGACGTAGTCCGGAATGTCCTCTATCACATGCGCCACCGTGAATTTTGCATCCTTATCGGCCAGCGCACGCGCGACGGCATAGGATGCCTGAGTTTCGTGGTCTTTATCGAAAACGACCGGAACGAGGATGTTTTTGTACATGGTGCCATCTCCTACTGGGTTTCGTTTGAAGTGCTCCCCTGAGTTTACACGCACTGGCGTGCCTGGTCGTTGCGTTAGGTCAATTGGGGTAGCAGTGGGCGTTGGGGTATTCAAAGAGGCTACGCGCGAATGGCGGCTTCGAGCCCAATGTGACTGATGCTGCAGATTCCTCAAATGTCGGCTATGCGAGTTGGCTCCTAAAAACTGACTTCACGAAATCGATGAATTTTGTTAGCCTTTGCGGCCTGTACCGGTCACGATGATAGATCAAGGCCATAGGTTGTTCAGGCAAGCTCCAATCAGGTAGTAACTGCACTAATTTACCCGCAGAGATTTCCTCCATCGATCCCTTGAATTGCAAGGCGATTGGTGCCGACGGACCAACCATCGCCTTGTTCTATCCATTGACTATCAGGGCCGCCGCTGAACATAGCCTCTGAAGCTCGCAGTAGTTTGTCCTCGCCCACCGACCTATCATTTATAGCCCCGAAAATTCTGCACATATCCTGACATGGTCCTTTACGGTCATAGATTTCAACGTGGGGTAACCTTAGACCTAAGGGTACTTGATGCGGCGCGAACGCCAATTGTGACCTTGACGCTCGCGATTGAAGGGCCTTCGTGCAGACAACCAATCGCCTCAGCCGTCTGCACCTTTTGCTAATCGGAACCGCGGACCTCAAATTGTAGATTTGGCGATGGTCTGATGATTTTCTGGACAAAGACGACCAGGGCCGTGCCCCCCAGACCGATGAGGTCGGTGATGAAACCGCCTTCGATCAAAAACAGTGCGGCGACGACAAGGCCCACCCGTAGGAACCACGCAATGCGCCCGCCTACAAACCAGCCTTGGATGCCCGAAGACAACAAAAACACTCCAACAAGGGCGGTGCCGCTTGCCTGCATGATCTCAAGCCAAGTTCCGTCCATCAGAATGGCGGAATTGTAGAAGAACATAAACGGCACGACGAAGGCGGAGATGCCGATCTTGAATGACGTGACCGAAGTGGCCATCGGGTTAGATCCTGAAATGCCCGCCGCAGCGTAACTCGCCAAAGCTACGGGTGGTGTGATCGCTGAGACAACCGCGAAGTAGAAGACGAAGAAATGGGCCGTCAGCATTGGGATACCGAGATTAACAAGGCCTGGTGCGACCACCGATGCCGCCACAGCGTAAGCTGCAGTTGTCGGCATACCCATGCCCAACAGGATCGCAATGCACATTGCAAAGATGAGTGCGAGCAGTTGGCTTGCGTCCGCAATACCGAGCAGCATTGACGAGAAACGGGCGCCGACGCCAGTCAAACTGATCACGCCCACGATGATGCCTGCACAAGCGCAGACCGTGATGATCTGAACCGACATGACCCCGGCCAGTTCAAAGGCTTTCAGGATCGATCGGACACCCATTCTATGGGGCGTTAGCCAGGATACCATTGCAGCCGAAACTGTCGCCAATGTGCCTGCGCGAATAACCGAGTACCCCAAGAAAAGCGCGAATATCAGGATCAGGATCGGGATGAACAAATAGACCTGGCGCACGAGTTTCTTGAACTTCGGAATCTCGTCCTCGTTCATTCCGGTCATGCCCAGTTTGGCGGCCTCAAGGTCCACCATGAAATAGATCGACGCGAAGTAGAGGATCGCTGGAATGATCGCGGCAATCGCAATTTCCTGATAGGGAATGCCGGTGATTTCGGCCATGATGAATGCGCCGGCCCCCATGATGGGCGGCATGATTTGGCCACCCGTCGAGGCGGCGGCCTCAATTGCGCCTGCTGTGCGACCTTTATAGCCCACTTTCTTCATTAGAGGGATTGTTAGCGACCCTGTGGCCACAACATTGCCCGCCGAGGTGCCATTGATCATCCCCATAAGGCCCGAGGCAAAGATTGCCACCTTTGCCGGGCCGCCGCGTGCACGACCGGCAGCAGCGAAGGCAAAGTTCACGAAGTAGTCGCCCACTTTCGAGGCCTGCAAAAACGCCGCGAAAATAATGAAGAGGATGATGTAGGTAGATGACACGGCCGTGGTTGGCCCAATGATACCTGCGTCGGAATATACGTGGCCAAAGAAACGCTGCCAGGTGTAGGCGTTCGATACCGCCAATATGCCGGGCATCAGATGGGCCGTGAATGTGTAGACCAAAAAGACTCCGGCAATGATCACAAGCGCCAAGCCTGCGACGCGGCGGGTCAATTCCAGGATTAATCCAGCCCCTGCCGTCGCCGCGAAAGCCACTCCGACAGGAACAAAAGGCGTGCCCACCGAATTACGCGCGGCCGTCGAATAAACCGTGATGAGGTAGAATGCGACGATCAGACTGCAAAGCGCCATGACTAGGTCCGCGGTGGCAAACCTGTCACGCGGTGCCTTTTCAAACCATCCCAGAGCGATGGCCCCAAGTGCGGCGATCAGAAGCGGTACGCCAAACCAGGCAATCTCAGTCTGGTAGATCTCGGTCCCTGGGAAAGCGGCCCAAGAGGTCAACCCGCCCATTACCGGCAGCGTGCCGGAATTCACCAGCTGCATGAAGCCAAAAACGGTATAGAGGGAGATCGCCGCAGGAATGAAGAGCAGATAGCCTGCTTTCGAAAGAAGTGGTGTTGCAGAGACGTCTTCATCAGAGAAGAGCCTTGCATTGAACAATAGAAAACCAAGTGCCAGAGCACCTGCGATGTGCACGATGCGGAAACTCCAGGTCTCTACCGGAAACTGCGGCAAGAACGGCAGTTCAATGCCTGTCCATGCGCTGATCGAGACACCGTTTAGTGCAAGCATGTGAAAAGCGGCATATAAGGTTGCCAGCGATGCGAAGACGATCAGATTATTACCTGAAAAAAGTCGTCTGTTCCGCTCAACCGGTTCTTCATCCACGCCCTCGGCTAGGACGATATCCTCCTGATTTGCAGTTTGATCTGTCATGATCCCTCCGTTTGCGCTCAAGGCGTCCTCGCCCAGGTGCAGATCCCATTGAATGGATGCCGCCGCGCCCGAACGAAACGAGCGCGACAGCGTAATGCTAGGGGCAGCTGCCCGTTACATGTCTTGGTGGATCATCCCGTCATCGATCATGGCGCCTGCATTCTCGGTGAACCAGCGGGCGGCGCCCGGGTGCCACATCAGAACATTGTTGCGGTCGTAGTTTTCAGGGATCGTCGATCGCGAGGCGCGGTGGATATTCACCATCCGCTCATTGTCGGACATAATCACGTCGACCACCGCATAAACAAAGCTCTCCGGCAATTCGCAATTGGCAATGGCGAAATTCCACATCGACACCGAACGTACATCTGCATCGATGGTGGAATAACTATCCGCCGAAATCTGGAATGGGGCCACCGGGTAGGTTTCCAGGATCTGGGCCTGTTCGTCTTCGGTGAACTCAATGATATTGATATCGGCCTGTACCTCGAGTTGGCTAACCGCCGGAACGGGTACACCAGCAGCGAAAGCGATCACGTCCAGAAGACCATCTTGCAACTGACCACCCAGATCCGACCAGCCACCGTTGCGGCGCTCGAAGTCGACACCAAGCGTTTCCATCATTCTAGGGAAATAGGTGTCCGACGTGGAACCCGCTGGGCCAAACCCGATCCGCGACCCCGCGGGGATATCGGCCACTGATGTGATGCCCGACGAACTCAATGTCGTGATCGAGAATGGCGTTTGGTACATGGGAAACATCGCGCAGGCATTGGTCATCTGCAGGCCGGGCGCGATTGGGTTATTGCCGGTCAACGACTCGAACGCGGGCCCGAGGGTTGTCAGGCCAAAGGCGATCTCTCCGGTGTGAACCAGTGCCATGTTTTGCATTGGGCCGCCAGTGATTTCACCACCACCGGAAATGCCTAGCTCTTCGGCCACAAGGTTAGCCCAACCTGAGCCATAGGCAAAATAGGTGCCGCCCTGCGATGCTGTGCCAAGCGTAAAGCTCTCGGGCCATCCGGTCCGGTCCTGGTGGCCGTCGGCCAGCGCCAGTGTTGCACTGGCCATCAGGCTCAACGCGCTTACAGTCAATATAGTCTTTGTCATGAAGACCTCCCTCTTCGTTCCAAAAGTGATTCTGAACCTAGCGAGAGGTCCATTGGTACAAAGAATAGCGATTTGGGGCGGGTGCATTATTCGCGAAAACTGTTCAGTTTTTCCGATTAATATACTGCAATAAATCTGAAATACTGCATAAAGATCTGTTGCAAGGGGATGTAGATGTTTGAAGGCTTCACCGAAGAAATGATCGCCGGCAATGGCGCCAAAATCTTCGTACGTCGTGCGGGTCCGCTTGGGGCAGAGCCCTTGGTATTGGTCCATGGTTATCCACAGACCTCCGCGATGTGGCATCAATTGGCACCTGAGCTGGCCAAGAACTTTCAAGTGATTTGTCCAGATTTAAGAGGCTATGGGAGGTCAGACAAGCCACCCTCAGATGCCCAGCACTCGCCCTATTCTAAACGTGCCATGGCAAGCGATATCGCTGCCGTGATGAGCGAACTGGGTCATGAGCGGTTCCATGTTGGCGCCCACGATCGGGGCGCACGGGTCTGCCACCGGTTGGGGCTGGACCATGGCGAACGGGTCAAATCGATGGTATTCCTCGACATCGCGCCCACGCGCGAGATGTATGCCAACACATCCGATGCGTTTGCGAAGGCTTACTGGCATTGGTTTTTCCTGATCCAAGACTACCCGATCCCCGAGACCATGATCGGCGAAAATCCCGAAAGCTACTGGAAGCTGAAGTGCTTCAATCAGGCCGGTGGCGATAATCCGTTCTCGGACGCCGCCCTTGCCGAATATCTGGATGCCTTTCGCGATCCCGCCACGATTCATGCCACATGCGAGGATTATCGGGCCGCAGCAACAATCGACTTGCGCCATGACGATGAAGACGGCAGCCGAAAGCTGGCGATGCCGTTGAAAGCAATTTGGGCTAAACACGGGGTCATCGGGCGCTGCTTCGATGCTGCGGCCCTTTGGGCCGAACGGGCAGAAAACGTGACCTGCACCGAAGTCGACGCGACACACTACATGGCTGAAGAAATTCCGGACGAAATTCTGGCACACATGATCGCATTTTTCACCCCCATATGTCAAAACAGGAGGCCGCGCAATGAGCCGAACGCTCTACGATAAGCTGGTTGATGCCCATAAAGTCTGTGACCTGCCGGACGGCGATATGCTGATCTATGTCGATTTCCATATCATGAATGAATACACCAGCCCGCAGGCGTTTTCAGGGCTGGACCAGAAGGGATTGAACGTTTGGCGACCCGAAGCGCATTTGGCGGTGATCGACCACGTCAATGCCACGCGCCAGCGCGACCCCCATGACGATGCTTCCAAGCTTCTGATCGAAAACCTTGAGGCTAATTGCTCAAAGCACGGCATCGCTTTTTACGGTCTCGGCGATCAACGCCAGGGGATTGAGCATGTGGTCGTGCCCGAACAGGGACTGGTTGTGCCCGGTATGCTGATCGCCTGCGGTGACAGCCACACAACGACATATGGCGCCTATGGAGCGCTTGGGTTTGGAATTGGTACGTCTGAGGTTGAGCATGTCCTAGCCACCCAAACCCTTCGCTATAAGCGTCTGAAAACAATGCAGGTAGTCGTGGACGGTGACTTGGGGCCGGGCGTTACCGCGAAAGATATCATCATGAAGGTGGTGCAGGTGGTGGGTGCCGGTGGGGCCAATGGCTATGCTGTGGAATTCGCGGGCTCCGCCATCAAGACGCAGGGCATGGCGGGCCGCATGACGATCTGCAATATGGCAGTCGAATTGGGTGCGCGCGCAGCACTCATGGACGCGGATGACGCGGCGTACCGCATGGCGGCTGGCCGGGCTCATAGCGACTTGCTACATTTCGATACCGAGGAATGGTCCGCAGATCCCGGTGCGAAATACGACAAGGTATTCCATATTGATGCCGCGCAAATTGCGCCGTTGATCAGTTGGGGCACCAGTCCCGACCAATCCGTGCCGATTGATGGCACCGTGCCGGTTGTGACCCGCGACATGACACCAAAGGCCCGAGCGGCGCTTGATCGTGCGCTTACCTACATGGGGCTAGTGGCGGGCCAATCGGTGCAGGACATCCCAATCGACAGCGCCTTTATCGGGTCGTGCACGAACAGCCGGATCGAGGACTTACGCGCTGCCGCTAGCGTTCTGAAGGGGCGCAAGGTGGCGGAGGGCGTGAACGCGATTGTTGTGCCAGGCTCCACGTTCACGCGCATGCAGGCCGAGGCCGAGGGGCTGGACCAGGTGTTTCGCGAAGCGGGGTTCGATTGGCGACCGGAAAGTGGATGCTCCATGTGTCTTGCGATGAATGACGACATCGCGATGGACGGGGAACGGTTGGCCTCTTCCACTAACCGCAACTTTGAAGGTCGGCAGGGACGCGGCGCCCGGACCCATCTGATGAGCCCCGCGATGGTCGCCGCCGCTGCAATATCTGGCCATTTGGCCGACGTACGCACGTTTCGCACTGAGGAGGGTTGAGATGCCAAAGACCATCAAAGGCCATGCCGCGCCGCTGCCGTTGGCAAATGTAGACACGGACGTGATCATGCCGAAACGGTTCTTGATCACCATCACGCGGGAAGGTCTGGCCGACGGCACATTTGCGGATCTGCGCTTTGACGATGCAGGAGCGCCACGCCCTGATTTCATCCTGAACCAGACACCATGGAACAAGGCCACGATCTTGATCGTAGGCGACAACTTCGGCTGCGGCTCCAGCCGCGAACACGCTGTTTGGGGCATGGCGCAACTGGGCTTCACTGCGGCAATCGGCACCGGGTTCGCCGGGATCTTCTACGACAATGCCCGCAAGAACGGTCTGGCCCTGCCCATCGTGACGCCGGAGGTCAGGGATCAGTTAATGACCCTCGCCGCCGATCCAGACGGAGGGGAGTTCTGCATTAACATCGAAACGCGTACCATCACTGCTAGCAATATCACGGTCCCCTTCCAAATTGACGGTGCAACCCAAAACGCGCTGATCCGGGGCGGCGATGATACTCTCGATACACTGGAATACGCGGAGACCATCAGGGCCTTTGAGGCCGGTTTGACCGATAAGATGCGTGTCAGGGTGATCAAATAGGAGAGCGACTTGGACCTTAGGCAATTGGAATGTTTCGTGGCCGTCGCAGAAGAATTGCACTTCCGAAAGGCTGGCGAACGCTTGGGGCTTAGTCAATCCGCTCTGTCTGATCGGATCTCAGCGCTGGAGCATGAGCTGGGTCTGGCGCTCTTTTTTCGGACAACGCGGCAGGTCAGCGTAACGCAAGCGGGAGCTGATTTTCTGCGCGACGCCAAAAAGATACTGGCGGATGTGAATCGCTCGATTTCGAACGCTAAGCAGAAATCTGAGGAGGGCATGCGGCTTCTGCGGATCAGCGGCGTGGACGAAGCGATATCCATGGTTCTTCCAGTGGCACTTGTGGAGTTCCGAAAAGAGTTCCCGAAGGCCGCATTGCATATTCTGGAAATCTCGTCGTCGGATCAGCACGCACAGGAGTTGTTCAACCACCGCGCCGATATCGCCTTTGTCCGCAGCCAACCGACCGATGACTTTCTTGAGAGCACGCTGTTGCACGCGCAGCCTGTCGTCGTGGCTGTGTCTGACGCCAACCCACTCTCCCGCCGCAAGATGCTTTGCGCTCAAGACATTGTCGACGAGCCGATCGTTGGCTATCCTCGACACGCCCGCCCGATCCTGCATGAAATGCTATGGAGCGGTTTTCGCGCGATTAACCGCCAACCGAACATCGTTTGCGAAGTGATCGACAAGTCCACTCTGCTCCAATTTGTCACTCATGGGCTGGGGATCGGCTTGGCGCCCGCTTGGGTCAAAGAGATCGCGCCGCCAGGCGTATCTTTCGTGCCCTACGAGAATGGCGATCAACGGATCGAGCTGCACATTGCCTGTCGCGCAACGGGAAATTCGCAACTGGTCACCTCCTTTATTGAGAAGGTCAAAATGCTATTTGTTGAAGCCCCTAGCGACTTTCACGAATTCAAGTAGGGAATCCAGTAGGTCGCAGATGGCTCATTCTCGGCTCGACAGATCCTTGCATAGCCAACCGACGACCTTTCAGAAGTCTGCTTTTCATTGCTGCCCTCGCAACTTTGCACCTGTAGTGTGGGTGCGCTCCCCGCCCAAGGCGCGCTAGTCTGCACATGCAGTGCGGTGAAAGCGGCCATTGGTTGGAAGCACACCAAAGTCTGGTTTGTCCCGCAAAGCGGACCATACTGCGCTATTGGGAACGGGCGTTTTAAGTTGTTCCGCCCAAAAAACATCGAGGTCAATCCTCGGATGCCTGAGCACTGCTCCCCCAAAACGCCCGAACCACCGCTACTGGGTGCGTTTTGCACCCAAGCCTCGATTGGGCGCGATGCAATAGTGCTAACCCTTACAGACTTGCCCTCCCGCTCAACCCACGCTATACGCGCGACTGTCTAAGGGGCGAGAACAGTCTCAGGGCGAGCAGGGTCGGTTTTCCGGCCCTTCTTGTTTTGAAAACCCGAAGACCAACTGAAACCCAAAGACCGGCGGAGACAACCGCTCGGCCCGCATAAACATTAGATTAGGAAACCCACGCCACATGGCTACAAATGCATCTATGGACGAATTCGAAGCCCTCTTGAACGAAAGCTTCGAAATGGACACACCGGACGAAGGTTCGGTTGTCAAAGGCAAAGTACTGGCGATCGAAGCCGGTCAGGCCATCATCGATATCGGCTACAAAATGGAAGGCCGTATCGATCTTAAAGAATTCGCAGAACCAGGCGAATCCGCAAAAATCGAAGTGGGCGACGAAGTTGAGGTTTTCCTCGACCGCGTTGAGAACGCCCGCGGCGAAGCCTCCATCAGCCGCGACAAAGCGCGCCGCGAGGAAGCTTGGGACCGTCTGGAAAAAGCATACGCAGACGAAGAGCGCGTCGAAGGCGCAATCTTTGGCCGCGTCAAAGGTGGCTTCACCGTGGATCTGGGCGGCGCGGTTGCGTTCCTCCCCGGCTCCCAAGTCGACGTGCGCCCTGTGCGCGACGCTGGTCCCCTGATGGGTCTGAAGCAGCCGTTCCAAATCCTGAAAATGGACCGTCGCCGTGGCAACATCGTTGTGTCGCGCCGTGCCATTCTGGAAGAATCGCGTGCTGAACAGCGTGCAGAAGTCATCGGCAACCTCACCGAAGGTCAGGCTGTTGACGGCGTGGTCAAAAACATCACCGAGTACGGCGCATTCGTCGACCTTGGCGGCGTAGACGGCCTGCTGCACGTCACCGACATGGCATGGCGCCGCGTCAACGACCCGCGCGAGATCCTGACAATTGGCGAGACCGTCAAGGTTCAGGTCATCAAGATCAACAAAGAGACCCACCGTATCTCCCTCGGCATGAAACAGCTGCAGGACGATCCATGGGGCGAAGTTGCCGCGAAATACGCTCTGGATTCCACGCATCAGGGCCGCGTTACCAACATCACCGACTACGGCGCATTTGTTGAGCTGGAGCCCGGTGTTGAAGGTCTTGTCCACGTCTCCGAGATGTCCTGGACCAAGAAGAACGTGCACCCCGGCAAGATCGTGTCTACTTCGCAAGAAGTCGAAGTCATGGTTCTGGAAATCGACAGCGCCAAGCGTCGCGTTTCCCTGGGTCTCAAGCAGACACAGCGCAACCCATGGGAAGTGTTCGCAGAGAACAACCCTGTCGGCAAAGAGATCGAAGGCGAAGTCAAGAACATCACCGAATTCGGTCTGTTCGTTGGTCTCGACAACGACATCGACGGCATGGTTCACCTGTCCGACATCACATGGGACGGCCGTGGCGAAGACGCATTGGGCGACTTCCGCAAAGGCGACATGGTTAAGGCCGTTGTCACCGAAGTGGACGTTGAGAAAGAGCGTATCTCGCTCTCGATCAAAGCTCTGGACGGCTCGTTCGACACTGCTGTGGACGGCGTCAAGCGCGGCTCCATTATCACCGTCGAAGTTACCTCGATCGAAGAGGGCGGCATCGAAGTGGAATATGAGGGTGCTAAATCCTTCATCCGCCGCTCCGACCTGTCGCGTGACCGTGCCGAGCAACGCCCCGAGCGTTTCGGCGTTGGAGACAAGCTGGACGTACGTGTGACCAATGTGGACGCCAAGACCCGCCGTTTGGGTCTGTCCATCAAGGCACGCGAGATCGCGGAAGAGAAAGAAGCAGTCGAGCAGTATGGCTCCTCTGACTCTGGCGCGTCCTTGGGTGATATCCTTGGCGCGGCTCTGAAGTCCGACGACGAGTAATCTTCTCGATAAAGTTTGAGGACGGCCCTGCCAATACTGGCGGGGCCGTTTTCGTTTGTAGAGCCTCCGAATCGACTGGAATTCGATCCGCCACGCCATGCGCCTTGCGCCCATTTATGTGACGCATAGGCGCAATTTGCGGTGCCAAGCGGTATTTTTCACGCCATTTTCTCACGCATGACCGTTCTGCGCCCCTTGTAAACGCTTCCCTCAGTTGGATTATTTGTCCTATAGTTCCCCGAAGCACGGTGGCCACCCGTTGCACAAACAAAGTCCTGGGGAGGATATTTGATGATACGCTCTGAGCTGATCCAAAAGATCGCCGATGAAAACCCGCACCTGTACCAACGGGATGTAGAGCGCATCGTGAACACCATCTTCGAAGAAATTGTTGAGGCCGTGGCCTCGGGCAACCGTGTCGAGTTGCGTGGCTTCGGGGCATTCTCGGTCAAGAAGCGCGATGCGCGCACAGGCCGTAACCCGCGCACGGGCGAAAGTGTCCATGTCGAAGAGAAGCATGTGCCTTTCTTCAAGACCGGCAAGCTGCTACGAGATCGGCTCAACGGAAACGAAAGCTGAACTAAATGCGCTACATTCGCTATGTGTTTATGGCCGTCGTCGGCCTCTCCTTGATTCTGGTCGCCCTTGCCAACCGCGGCATGGTCACGATCAAACTGCTGCCCGAAGAAATGGCGGCCTATCTGGGGCAGCCCCTGTCTTATGACCTGCCCCTGTTCGTCGTGATCTTTGGCGGCATCATCGTCGGCCTGCTGATCGGTTTCGTTTGGGAATGGTTTCGCGAACACAAACACCGCGCCGACGCCCGCCTGCAAAAGCGTGAGAAAGAAAAGCTGGAGCGCGAGGTCAAAGGCCTCAAACGCAAGTCGAATGAAGGCAAGGACGAAGTTCTGGCTTTGCTCGACGACAGCGCTGCCGCGCGCTAGGTCTATCGCATGACAACCCGTATCAAAATCTGCGGCTTGGGCCGCCCCGCTGATGTGGCCGCCTGTGCGGCGGCAGGTGCGGCCTATGTGGGGTTCGTGTTCTTCGAAAAATCTCCTCGGCATCTGAGCTTGGACGCCGCACGCGCGCTTGCCACGGAGGTGCCGCTGGGCCTTGCCAAGGTGGCGCTGACCGTCAACGCGGATAATGCGGCGCTGGACGCTTTGCTGGATCAGGTGCCGCTGGACATGCTGCAACTTCATGGCTCGGAGACCCCTGAGCGTGTGGCAGAGGTGCGCGACCGTTTTGGCCTGCCGGTGATGAAAGCGGTCGGGATCGCCGATGAAGGCGATCTGGCGGTGCTGGAGGATTACATGCGTGTGGCTGACCAGATTTTGGTCGATGCCAAGCCGCCGAAGGGTGCTGATCTGCCGGGGGGCAACGGGTTGGCCTTTGACTGGCGTCTGATCGCGGGCCGTCGCTGGTCTGTTCCGTGGATGCTTGCTGGCGGGTTAACGCCAGACAACGTGGCGGAGGCGATCCGTCTGACGGGGGCCAAGCAGGTCGATGTGTCCTCTGGCGTGGAAAGCGCGCCAGGGGTGAAGGACGCGACCCTGATCAGGGATTTTTGCTTGGCAGCAAAGGCGGAATAAACTCGGTTTTTACCATTGCGGTGTCAGGATCGGCATATGATGCACGCTGTACCTCCGATGACGCCCGAAGTTTGGTTTCGGCACCTGTTCAAGGCCAAGGCCGCCCTCGATGGTGGCATTGTTCGCCGCAAGGTCCGCGATATGGAACGCATGGTCGGGCGAAGGCGGTTCTACGAAGAACTCGCCCGCCGTGGATACACAGCGGTTGAGAATGCAGGGCAAGTGGTGATTTTTTGTAATGCCGATCAGGTTTGGGTCACGTCAGGGCAGGTTCAAACACTCCAAGAGTGTTTGATGCCAAATCCTCGACGAGGATTTGGACACAGAGTTTCGACGAAACTCTGACGGCCTTGCGCTTTACCCCGACCGGATCACGGGCTACATCAACAGAGTTGCAACGGGAGTGTTCCAAAATGCCTGATGATCTGCTGAACAGCTACAAGACCGGCCCTGACGAAAAGGGCCGCTTTGGTGATTTTGGCGGGCGCTTTGTGTCCGAAACGCTGATGCCGCTGATCCTTGAACTGGAAGAGCAATACGAGCACGCCAAAACCGACAAATCGTTCTGGGACGAAATGGATTTCCTGTGGAAGCATTACGTGGGCCGCCCGTCGCCGATGTACCACGCCGAGCGCCTGTCCGAGCATTTGGGCGGCGCAAAGATCTACCTCAAGCGTGACGAGCTGAACCATACCGGTGCGCACAAGATCAACAACGTGCTGGGCCAGATCATCCTTGCCCGCCGCATGGGCAAAACCCGCATCATCGCGGAAACCGGTGCGGGCCAGCACGGCGTGGCCACCGCGACTGTTTGTGCCAAGTTCGGCCTGAAATGCGTCGTCTATATGGGCGCGCATGACGTGGAACGTCAGGCCCCCAACGTGTTCCGTATGCGCTTGCTGGGTGCCGAGGTGGTGTCTGTGACGTCCGGCCGCGGCACGCTGAAAGATGCGATGAACGACGCGATGCGCGACTGGGTGACCAACGTGCGCGACACGTTTTATTGCATCGGCACGGTCGCCGGCCCACATCCGTACCCTGCCATGGTCCGCGACTTCCAAGCCATCATCGGCAACGAAGCCAAAGTGCAGTTGATGGAGGCCGAAGGACGTCTGCCCGATACGTTGGTTGCTGCAATCGGTGGTGGCTCCAACGCGATGGGCCTGTTCTTTCCGTTTCTTGATGACAAGGACGTCGAGATCATTGGTGTCGAAGCTGGCGGTAAGGGCGTGAACGCCAAGATGGAGCATTGCGCGTCGCTCACGGGTGGCCGCCCCGGCGTGTTGCATGGCAACCGCACCTATCTGCTGCAAGACGATGACGGGCAAATCCTTGAAGGGTTCTCGATTTCCGCCGGTCTGGACTATCCGGGCATCGGGCCGGAGCATTCGTGGTTGCACGAGATTGGCCGCGCGCAATATGTGGCAATCACCGACAAGGAAGCGCTCGAAGCGTTCCAGCTGTGCTGTTCATTGGAAGGGATCATACCCGCACTTGAGCCATCCCACGCGCTGGCCCATGTGATGAAAATCGCGCCTGATCTGCCAAAGGATCATATCATCTGCATGAACATGTGCGGACGCGGCGACAAAGACATCTTCACCGTCGCCCGTGCGTTGGACTTCGAGATGGGCGAATTCGCCTAGCAGGCTTTCATATTGTCAGGAAAGAGGCGCACGTTGAGGCGCCTTTTTTGTGTGGTGCTCTCAGTTCGCGTCCAGCGCATTTTTAATGAGCGCCTTAAGTGGCACAACATCAAGCGCACGCTGGTGTGTGGACGCAAGCCGCACCTTTGGCGCGGCACCTTCGTCATCGGCTTGCAAGAACCGAGCAGCGCATAGGCACCATTGGTCACCGGGGTTCAATCCGGCGAAGCCGTGTTCCGGGCGCGGGGTGGACAGGTCGTTACCTAAGTATTTGGAGAAGGCGAGGAACTCAGCCGTCATGATCGCGCAGACCGTATGGCTGCCTTGATCCATCGGCCCCGTGTCGCAGCACCCGTTGCGGAAGAACCCGGTGACGGGATCGTGGGAGCAGCTTTGCAGCTCGTCGCCTAGCACGTTGAGAGATGGCTCGCGTTCCATGATCTAGCTCCAGTTGATCCAGCGCCCGTGAAAATCCGCACGTCCTAAGTCCAAGACTAACGCTCCGGGCCAAAGCCGCAAGGTCAGCTTGGCCCCCTCGCCGCCTGCGCCATTGTCGGATTCCATCGAGAACCAAGCTAGCGGGGCATCAGGCGTGGCATGATCTGCGGCGGCTTGAATAGCGGTTTCGCAGCGGGCTTGAACCGCGTCGGGAAAATACTGCCACGCGATGGTGTGGAACAGAAAATGCGTGCTGCCGGTATGGATTTGTGAGAGGCGTTCCTCCAACCAATCCGCCGCGTCGGCACGGTCTATCTGAGGGCGTGGCAAGGCGAGTGCTGCGTTGGTCAGTACGCGTCGCTCGGGCTGGTCCGCCCATAGGTAAGCGCGCAAACGCTGTGCATCTTCTGGCGCGGTCAGAGGGTTCAGGTCGACGCCGCGCCGATCTATGACAGTCAGCGGGACCGCAGGGGGTGGCGGGCCAGTCCAATCGGGCGTGAGGGTTAGTGCGGGGTCAAGCGCGCCGTAGCTTTGACCACCTATCTGCACGGCATAGCGATCAAACGTCAGGTTCAACCCTGCGCTCGCCCCTAGCTCCGACAAGGTCAGGGGCAGGCCGAAATGGTCAGCCACAACCAAGGCCGCGGGCAGGGCGGCAGCGCTGCGGCGGACCTCGTTGGTCTGCGGCGGGCTGTTGAGAAAGGCGTCGAGGAATTCTGCCTCCGCACTTAGAGTTTGGTTGATTGCGCCCCAAAGTTTCTCGTTGCTCACCTCATGGGGCGGATAGGCGCGGGCAAGCTCGCTATCGGGCGCGCGCAGGACATGAGCGTGTAAAGCACCCGCGAGGCGAAGCGGCACGGAATCACCGTGCGGGCTGAGGTCACCACGCCAGCTAAACAGGCGTTGAGTGAGTGGCGCATCTGGGTTCAGCCGATCCGCCAACAGCAAGAGAAGGCGCGCCATAAAGGGCGATCCAAGCGCCTTGCAATGGCTTGCTTGATCGCGAAGGGCATCGGGCAAGCTCATATCGCTGCCGCAATAGCACGGAACATGGCGACATTCTCGTCGTTTACACCGTCCTCTCGAAATTGGCGATCCGCGGCATTGGTGGCGATGACCACGCCCCGCGGGCGATTGATATAGATGTATTGACCATAGACCCCGCGGGCCATGAACTCGCCTTCATCCGCCCCTTTTGGCACCCACCATTGGAAGCCATAGCCGATGGCATCCTGCGCAGTGGGGGCGGTCGCTTGCGTCGAGGCATCCACCCAAGTCGCAGGCACGATCTGCTGTCCGTTGAGTTGTCCGCGTTGCAAGAACATCTGCCCCATGCGGGCATAGTCGCGGGTGATCATGTTCAGCCCGCCTAGCACGAAGGCCACACCGACGCCGTCGGTCAGATAGTAGGGCGGCACTTCCAAACCCATCGGGCCGATGATTTTTTCGCTCATGAGGTCAGGGATGGAGCGGCGCGTGGCCCCGCGAATGACCATCGACAGCACATGGGTGTCGATGGAGACGTATTTCCATGTCTGTCCCGGCGCCGCGAAGGTTTCCGCCAATCCCTCGGTAAACCCGTCCATCGTACCCCCAAGCGCCAGCACGCGGCCCATGCGGTTTATGTCGGACGACTTGTCGAGATAGTCTTCGTTGAAGGTCACGCCCGATGACATGTTCAGCACGTTGCGGATTGTGGCGTCATCATAGGCGGTGCCGACGAGGGTGGGAGCGTATTTGGTCACGGGATCGTCAATAGAGGCGATGGAGCCGTCGTCCAGCAGCACGCCCATCAGCGCCGACAGATAGCTTTTGGCGACGGACCACGAGATGCGGCGGTCGCTTGCTTCGGTGCCTTTATAGTAGCTCTCATGGACGATCTGGCTGTCCTTGACGACGACTAGTGCGGTCACGTCGCGTGCCTCGACCCAGTCTTGGGTCCGCGCGGGCAGAGTGGCATCAGGGCCTTTGGGCAACGGAGTTGGAGCGGCGTCGGGCAAGGTGAGTTCCGTCCAGAGGAACGCCTTGTTCATGTTTGAGAAGTTGTCGACGATCTTCTCGGGCGCGAAGAGGGAGTTGACCGCCATGAGGCGCGTCAGTTCTTCGCGCTTCCAGAGGCCCGCGAGAACCGCAACCACCACTAACAGCGCGACAAGGCGCAGGGCCCATTTCATGATCAGTCGCATGGGGCGGTCTCCGTTGGTCTCAGGTTAGCTGAAGCGATCCATCAATTTTTGCAGCGGATTGCGGATGTCTTCGGGTTCTGGCGTCGGGTCTGCTTTGGCCGTCGGTTTCGGTTTGGTGGTCGAGGAGCGGGCAGGGGCGACCCGCAGCCCAACCGCGTTGAGAAATTTTGCAGTGTCCCCTTCCGCCAGATAGGGCGCACCGTCCGAGACACCGCGCAGCACGTCATCAAGCCAGTCTTGTTCCGCCTTGGCGAAGTCGTTCAGCACGTAGGACGGCACCTTGTCCTTATGGCCGGGATGGCCCACGCCAAGGCGCACGCGGTCGTAATGCGGCCCGATATGCTGGTGGATGGAACGCAGCCCGTTATGCCCCGCATGGCCGCCACCCGATTTGCACTTGGTCTTGGCGGGGGCAAGGTCGATCTCGTCATGGAAGACGGTGATGTCGGTGCTGTCGAGCTTGTAGAATCGCATCGCCTCGCCCACCGACTGGCCGGACAGGTTCATGAAGGTGGCGGGCTTGAGCATCATCACCTTCTCGTGGCCAAGACGGCCTTCGGTGATCTGGCCTTGGAACTTGGATTTCCACGGCGCAAAGCCGTGGTCCTGCGCAATGCGGTCCACGGCCATGAAGCCGATGTTGTGCCGGTTCTGGCTATATTTTGCGCCCGGATTGCCGAGACCTACGAAGAGTTTCATCTGGGTGTTTTATCCCGTCCGTGTGCGGGGGGCCAGAGGGGGCAGAATTTTGGGGCGTAGCAATTTGATTGGACAGATCATTGGTTGCTCTTGATAAAGGCGTTCTGGTTACAATCGGCGGTTGGAATTTTTGGGCAGTCAAGTGTCCGCTTTGCGGATTTGGCAATCATTCGGTTTCCAGCCGGTATTTTAGGAAGGCTGATCCATCATATTCTATCTCGCCGACAAGCGTTGCCCCAAGTCTCTCAAGTGCACCAAAGTTTTTTCGTGACAGGGGTAGCAGGAAAGTTATGAAGGGGATGCGTTCATCAGCAATGGCGAATTCAATTGCTTTTCTTGAGATGCGTGTGCCTAGTCCAAAAGAGTTTGGCTTGAGAACTAAGCCGAAGTCCCACTCGTTTCCCTCCTTTTGAAAACCACCCCACCCGACATATTTACTGTTTAGCAATATGGCCCAATGGCCAAGTCCGTCGCGGCTCCAGCGCTCCTCTTTGGTGGCGACAAACTTAGCCACGGCGGCTTCATCCCATTCGAAAGTCAGAAGAGGCATATGCTCCGCAACACGAGGGTCGGACATATGAGCCATGATTTTGGTCGGATCAATCTTCGGCAATCGGGTGAATGTAATCTCGTGCTTCAAGTGGGTTTTCCATCTACGTGAGTTTAGCCGTTCCCAAACGTAAAGGCTTGTTTCCAAACAACATCAGAAAACCCGCGCAGAGTCGACATCAACTCTATTTGAACGTCTAAGAGGTGCTCGAAGCGGAAATTCCCTAAATTGGCGCCAGTATATGCTTGGGGAGTTAGGAACTATGCTCCGTTAAAGGTGGGCTGCCTACAAGCTTGAACAAAAACGAAAAACGCGCGGCCCGTGAAGGCCGCGCGTTCTGGGATCGTTGCTCGAAGCGGGAGAAGATTACTCTTCTTCAGTCTCGTCAATTGTTGGTACTTCTGCGCCTTCTTCTGTCGCTTCTTCTTCGTCCTCGTCATCACCTGCGGATTTCAGGCTGGACGGAGCGGACAGCGTTGCGATCACGAAGTCACGGTCGATAGTAGCTTTTGCGCCTTCTGGCAGCGTCACCGAGGAGATGGTGATGCTATCGCCGACTTCGGCCTCGGAGACGTCGATGGTGATGCTCTCGGGGATATCGCCCGCGGTGACCATCAGCTCAACTTCCGGACGCACGAGCGTCAGTGTGCCGCCTTTTTTCAGGCCAGGAGAGACGTCTTCGCCCACAACATCAACGTGAATGAACAGGTTGATTTTGGTGGTGCGACGCAAGCGCATGAAGTCGATATGCGTCGGCAGGTCTTTGACCAGATCGCGCTGCACATTCCGGCAGATGACGCGGACGTCGTCTTGGCCTTCGATTTTCATGTTCTGCAGCGTCGACATGTAACGGCCTGCGCGCAGTTGCTTCAACAGCGAGTTGAACGGGATCTGGATGGGTTGCGGATCTTCACCACCACCATACACGATACCTGGCACCATGCCGTTACGGCGTGCTGCGCGAGCGGCCCCCTTGCCCGTCCCCGCGCGTGCCTCGACTTCAAGATCAGGGATCTTACCAGCCATGACTATATTCCTTTTCAAAGTTAGTGCGGCTGCCTCCAAGGGTGTCGGGCCGCGTGAAGAGTGCCGTATAGGAGGGAATCGCCTGCTTGGAAAGGGGTTTTGCGTGCTTTTGGATTGCCAGTCCGCAGACGTAGCGCTAGCGCTAGGCACATGTCCGTATTGAACGCCCTTCGCCTGTCACACATACCCGCCTTGGCCTTTGCCATTCTTGGCCTCTACTGGGGCAGCTTTGCCGCCTTCGTGCCGCTCTTGAAAGAGCGTGTCGGTGCGGGGGATGCCCTGTTCGGCTTGCTGCTATTGGGCACCGCGTGCGGGCTGGCCACGACCATGTGGTTCGCCCCGATGGTGGACCGATGGCTGGGGCGCTGGTCCATGGGGCTAAGCACCCTGTCGCTATCGGCAGCCTTCTTGTTGCCGGGGGTCGTGACCAGCCCGACGGGCTTCTTTGTGGCGATGTTTGCCTGCGGGCTTGCCTCCGGCCTGACCGACGTGATCATGAACGCCCGCGTGTCCGATCTGGAGGCGCAATCGGGGCGATCCTTGATGAACGCCAACCACGGATCGTTCTCGCTGGCCTATGCCGTCGGGGCGTTCGCCACAGGATTAGCCCGAGAGGCGGCAGTGCAGCCCGGCGTATTGTTTGCGGTTTTGGCGCTTGGTGTTTTGCTGCTCGTGCGCAGGCTTCGGATGGAGCCCGCAGCAACGTCTGACGACTCCGCACCGGCATCCCTGCCTTGGGGCATCGTGATCCTATGCGGCGCGGTGGTGCTGATCGCCTTCATGTCGGAGGCCGCTGTCGAGACATGGTCCGCCTTGCATGTCGAACGCACTTTGGGCGGAGGCGCGGCAGAAGGCGCGTTGGGGCCAACGATGCTGGGGCTGACCATGGCCGTTGGTCGCTTTGGCGGGCAGGCCGTCAGCGAACGGTTGAGCGACACCAGCGTGATTTTATGGGCCACGATGCTGGCGGTGGCAGGCACGGTTCTGGTGGTGATCGCCCCCGTGCCATTGGTCGCCTATCTGGGCTTCGGCACAATGGGCTTGGGCATATCTGTGATCGGCCCGCTTGGCCTCGCATTGGTGGGCCGCTTGGTTCCGGCCTCGCTGCGCACGGTCGCAATCTCGCGCACGGCGGTGCTGGGGTTCTTGGGCTTCTTTGCTGCCCCCACCATCATGGGTTTCGTGTCCGAGGGCTACGGGTTGCGCGCCGCCTTTGCGGCGGTCGCGCTGTTGCTGTTGTTGCTTTTGCCGCTGGTTTTTGCGCTGCGTAAACGCGGCGCTTAAGCCCAGTCGCCGTAGAAGTCGCGCGGCACCAGCAGGTTGTGCTTGCCAAGGTCCTGCACCTTTTTCTCGCCGCACAGAGCCATCGTGACGTCGAGTTCCTTGTGGATGACGCGCAAGGCTTCCTCGACCCCGTGCTGACCCATCGCACCCAAACCATAAACGAACGCACGCCCGATATAGGTGCCTGTCGCGCCCATGGCCAAAGCCTTCAGCACGTCTTGGCCGGAGCGGATACCGCTGTCCAGATGCACCTCGATCTTGTCGCCCACGGCGTCCATGATCGACGGCAACGCCTTGATCGACGACATCGCGCCGTCCAACTGCCGCCCGCCGTGGTTCGAGACCACGATTGCGTCGGCGCCGACGTTCAACGCCATTTTGGCGTCGTCAGCGTCCAGAATACCTTTGAGGATCAGCGGGCCGCCCCACAGATCCTTGATCTCTTTGACATAGTCCCAGTCCAACTGTGGATCGAAGCTTTCCGCCGCCCAGACGGACAGGGAACTCATGTCGCTGATCCCGTCGATATGGCCGATGATGTTACCGAAGCTGCGCCGTTTGGTTTGCAGCATCTGCAAACCCCACCGCCATTTTGTGGCAAGGTCCAGCAACGTATGTGGCGACAGTTTGATCGGCACCGTCAGGCCGTTTTTGATGTCTTTGTGGCGCTGCCCCAGAATTTGCAGGTCCAGCGTCAGCACCAAGGCAGAGCATCCGGCGTCTTTGGCCCGCTGGATGGCACGTTTTGTGAACTCGCGGTCGCGCATCACGTAGAGTTGGAACCAGAACGGCTTGGTCGTGTTCTCCGCCACGTCTTCAAGCGAGCAGACGGACATGGTGGAAAGCGTGAACGGCACGCCGAATTTCTCGGCGGCCTTGGCGGCGAGGATTTCACCGTCCGCATGCTGCATGCCGGTGGAGCCGACAGGGGCGAGCGCCACAGGCATTGCCACGTCCTGCCCGATCATCTTGCTGGCAGTGCTGCGGCCCGTCATATCAACCGCCACCCGCTGGCGCAGTTTGATTAGATCGAAGTCCGAGGAGTTCTCGCGGAAGGTCTGCTCGGTCCAACTGCCGCTTTCGCAATAATCGTAGAACATTTTCGGCGTGCGCCGCTTATACATGCGTTTCAGGTCTTCGATTTCAGTGATCTTAGCCATTTCCCAGCCCTTACCGTCCAAATTGGTTAAGTCTTGTTACCAATTCGGGGTGTTTCGAGTCAATGCGACGTTTCCAACTTGATTGATACGATGTCGAACTATATATGATGCGATATCGTACTAGATGGAGATTTGACATGACCTTGACCCGACGCAAGACCCTCGCACTTCTCGGTGGCGGCACGCTTCTTGCTGCCACTGCTGCATCAGCAGGCTTCGTGGTGACACGCACGCCGCATAAGGCGCTGGCCCCATGGGACCAAGCCGGACAACCTTCGGACCCACGACTTTGGGCGCTGTCCTATGGGTTGCTTGCCCCGAACCCGCATAACCGCCAGCCGTGGGTGATCGACCTTCAGGGGGAGGACAAATTCACCGTTTGGCGGGACCCCGAACGCGATTTGCCGGTGACCGACCCGTTTGCGCGACAATTGACCATCGGGATGGGGTGCTTTCTGGAACTGACCCGTATGGCCGCAAGTGAACTGGGGCTAGCGTTGGAAATGAATCTGTTTCCCGAGGGCGATGAGGGGCCGGTCGCGAATTGCACACTGACCGGGGGAGGCCAAAGTGACCCCCTGTTTGCGCATGTGCTTGAGCGACGCAGCCACAAAGACGCGTTCGAGCCGACACAGGTGACCAAGGCGGCGAGCATGCCGTTGGCACCTTTTGGGCAAGTATATCTTGGCGGCACGGAGGCGGATCGTCTCCGCGAGATTGCAGTGGAGGCGTGGATGATCGAAGCCAGCACACCTGCGGCGTGGCAGGAAAGCATTGATCTGTTGCGCATTGGAAAGGTGGAGATCAACGCGCAACCAGACGGAATTGATGCAGGCGGGCCGTTCCTCGAAGGTCTGGCGCTGGCGGGGTTGTTCTCTCGCGAGGCGGCAGCAGATCTGGAGAACCCCGGCACACAAGGAGCGATTGAGGACACCCGCACGGCAATCCTTGGGGCACCGGCATTTGTGGTACAGACCAGCACAGGCAACAGCCGGATCGACCAGATCGAGACAGGGGCGCGATGGCTACGCCTCAATCTGGCGGCCACGGGTGCGGGGCTGGCGTTGCGGCCCGTCAGTCAGGCCTTGCAGGAATATCCAGAGATGGCGGGGCCTTTCGAGGCGATCCAAAGCGAATTTTCGCAACCGGGCGAAACGGTTCAAATGCTCGGACTACTAGGATACGGTGCGAAAACGCCACGCACCCCGCGTTGGCCGTTGGAGACCCGCCTGCGCAATGCCTGATACCGCCAATTCTGTTTACTTCCAGCTGTTCAAAGAGATCGGCATCCTTGAGCAACTCAGCCGCGCCTTTTTGGAGGCGCGGCTGCCGGACGGGCTGATTGCACCGCATTTCGGCGTGCTCAACCATTTGATTTCAGTGGGCGACGGGTCCACGCCGGTGGAACTGGCGCGGACATTTCAAGTGCCCAAGACGTCCATGACGCATACCTTGGCAGGTTTGGAAAAGCACGGATTGGTGGAAATGCGGCCCAACCCGGCGGACGGGCGATCAAAGAAAGTTTGGTTGAAACCTGAAGGGCGAAAAATGAGAGACGCCACGATAGCAGCACTTGGCCCGGAGTTCGAAGGTATTGCAACCGCCGTCAGCCTTGGGGAGGTGGAGCAGGTTCTGCCAATCCTCACCAAGCTCCGCGTCTTCCTGGACAACGCGCGGAACTGACGTCAGGCCCGATGCGCCCCGTCGGCCAGTGACTTGACGAAGGTCAGCACGTCCCGCGCGCTGTCGCCATTGGCGATTTTCTGCACGATGGCGGAGCCTACGACTGTGCCGTCGGCGACGCTCGCGACGGCCTGCGCGGTCTCGGGCGTCTTGACGCCGAAGCCTACGATCACGGGCAGGTTGGTGCTTTCCTTGATCCGCGCGACCTCGGGGGCCACGTCGGTGGCGCTGGCCTCGGCCGCACCTGTGATACCGGTGATCGAGACGTAATAGACGAAGCCGGAAGTGTTTTGCAGGACCTTGGGCAGGCGCTTGGCGTCTGTCGTGGGGGTTGCCAGACGGATGAAGTTCAGACCTGCCGCTTGGGCGGGAATGCACAGCTCCTCGTCCTCCTCGGGGGGCAGGTCCACGATGATCAGGCCGTCGATGCCGACGTCCTTGGCGTCTTTCAGAAACCGCTCGACGCCGCGCGAATAGATCGGGTTGTAGTAGCCCATCATGACGATTGGCGTGGTGTCATCGGTGGCTCGGAAGTCGCGGACGAATTGCAGGAATTTCTCCAGCGTCATGCCAGCTTCAAGGGCACGTTGGCCTGCCAGCTGGATGGTCTCGCCGTCAGCCATGGGATCGGTGAAGGGCAGGCCCAGCTCGATGATGTCGACACCTGCGGCGGGCAGGCCCTTGACGATCTCCAGCGCGCGGGTCGCGTCAGGGTCGCCAGCCATCACATAGGTGACAAATGCCTTTTTGCCCTCGGCCTTCAGCCGCGCGAATGTGTCGTCGATGCGTGTCATGTGCCGTCCCCTGACTTATAGCTCACAGCGGTTTGCACCATGATGCAGGGGGAAATCAACGGGCTTGGGCATTTATTCTGCATAGGAATGGGGCCAATCACAAATCGGCGTTTGTATAAGGTGGGGAGAAGATGCTTGCTTGAGGCTACCCCAACCGGAGGACTCGTGATGAACGTGCAAAGACTGGCCGCCTTTTCCGAAGCTGGCGCAGGTGGCAATCCCGCCGGAGTAGTGCTGCTGGATACGCTTCCACCAGAGGCAGACATGCAGCGTGTCGCCGCCGAAGTCGGCTATTCCGAAACGGTGTTTTCCGCCCCTGATGGCGACGCATGGCGGACGCGCTACTTTGCCCCCGAAGCCGAAGTGCCGTTTTGCGGCCATGCGACGATTGCACTGGGCGCGGCCTTGATGAAGGCGCATGGGGCGGGGGAGTACCGGCTTATTCTGAACGACGGGGACATTTCGGTGACGGCCTCCGCAACTGGTGAAATCGCCTTGGTGTCGCCACCGACATCGTATGAGAACGCGACCGACGAGATGGTCCAAGAGGCGCTTGCATTGTTCGGCTGGAACCGAAGCGTGCTCAGCGACACCTATCGCCCGGCCATTACCTTTGCCGGCGAGGCCAAGTTCCTAGCGCTTCCTTTGGCGCGGCACGAAGACCTGCGCAGCATGGCCTATGACCAAGCCGAAGGGGCGGCGTTCATGCGGGCCAACGGATTTATCACATTGCCATTGTTTTGGTTCGAGCGTGCAGACCTGATGCACGCCCGCAACCCGTTC
Organism: Litoreibacter meonggei; assembly: GCF_003663885.1. Classification (GTDB taxonomy): domain Bacteria; phylum Pseudomonadota; class Alphaproteobacteria; order Rhodobacterales; family Rhodobacteraceae; genus Litoreibacter; species Litoreibacter meonggei. The sequence continues at coordinate 52,787 of NZ_RCCE01000003.1, read as the reverse complement.
GCAGGCCACGGGGTCTATGAGGATCCGGCGACCGGTGCCTCGGCTTCGGCAGTCGCGGGGTATCTGCGGGATGCCTATGGGGTGACCCAGCCTTACGAGGTGCTGCAAGGCGTCGACATGGGCGTGCCAAGCCGCCTGCATGTGGCGGCACAATCGGAGACGGGGGCACCGATCCGCGTGGCGGGCAGGACGCGACCGATCACCGGCTAACAGCCATATATGCTTGACCCGCCCCGCGCCCGGCCCCTACATGCGCCCGAACCGGAGCTAGGAGAGTGTCATGGGTTTCAAGATGGGTATTGTCGGGCTGCCGAACGTAGGTAAGTCCACGCTGTTCAACGCGCTGACCCGCACGGCGGCGGCGCAAGCGGCGAACTTTCCGTTTTGCACCATCGAGCCCAATGTGGGCGAGGTCGCTGTGCCGGATGCCCGGCTGGATACTTTGGCCGAGATTGCAGGCTCCAAGGCGATCATCCCGACCCGCATGACCTTTGTCGATATCGCCGGTCTGGTGAAGGGCGCGTCCAAGGGGGAGGGGTTGGGCAACCAGTTTTTGGCGAACATCCGCGAGACCGACGCAATCGCTCATGTGCTGCGCTGCTTTGAAGATGGCGACGTGACCCATGTGGAAGGCCGCGTGGATCCGGTCGCGGATGCCGAAGTTATCGAGACCGAGTTGATGCTGGCCGACATGGAAAGCATCGAGAAACGTCTGGTCAATATCGTGCGCAAAGTCCGGGGTGGCGACAAGGAGGCGGTCCAGCAGGAACGCCTGATGAAAGCCGCCATGGAGGCGTTGGAAAACGGCAAGCCTGCGCGGACTGTTGAGGTTGATGCCGACGATGTAAAGCAGTGGAAAATGCTGCAATTACTGACGTCTAAGCCTATTTTATATGTGTGCAACGTGGACGAAGGGTCGTCTGCGTCGGGCAATGAATTCTCCGAGAAAGTCGCTGTGATGGCGGCGGAGCAGGGGGCTGCGCATGTGGTGATCTCGGCCCAGATCGAGGAAGAGATTTCGCAGCTGGAGGCCGATGAGGCGGAGATGTTCCTGACTGAAATGGGCCTGGAAGAAGCGGGTCTGGATCGTTTGATTAGAGCGGGTTACGAGCTGCTGCATCTGGAGACATATTTTACCGTTGGCCCCAAGGAAGCACGGGCCTGGACGATCAAGCACGGCACGCTGGCGCCTCAGGCGGCGGGGGTTATCCACGGCGATTTCGAGAAGGGCTTCATCCGCGCCGAAACGATTGCCTATGACGATTTCGTCAGTTTGGGCGGGGAACAGCCTGCCAAAGAAGCTGGCAAGATGCGGGCCGAGGGCAAGGCCTACACGGTCAAAGACGGCGACGTTTTGCACTTCTTGTTTAACAAGTAGGGCGCATTTTTTCGGCGCTTGCGAGTCGGGGGCTGGGCGTCAGGTTAACAAGGGCTTCGAGGCCAAATCGGATGTCTGCAATGCGTCGGCAACGTGTCGGCAAAGCGTATGGCACCGGTCTGCGGTTCCGCGGGGGTTAACGCGGCGCACGCTAAGGAGTGGTTAAGAGCGGCGGGATTGGATGGCGTCGAGGATTTGGTCGGTCATCATGATGTATCGGCTGGCTTGCGCCTCCACGAAAATCTCCCGAGCGACGTCAGCGAAACTTGCCGCGCGATCAAGATGGGCCGGATCGTTGGTTTTGCCGAAGTAGGCCCCTTCAACAGCTGCAAGGTTGAGCTGCGTGATGGCCCAGTCCAGCGGGGTGCGGTCGCGGGTGTATTCCTTGAGGGCTTCGGTATAGGCGGTGACGGCTTGGTCAAGACGTGCTGTGGCGTTCTCGCGCTCCCCGAGGGCTAAGAATACGGTTCCGAGGTTCAAGTGTGTCATTGCCCATTGCATCGGCACGCCGTTGCGGGTGAATTCCTTGAGCGCCTGACTATACGCCGTGACGGCCTGCAAAAGGCGGGCTGTACCGTTCTCGCGCTCTCCAAGTTTTGTCAGCGCATTGCCGAGGTTCATTTGCGTCATGGCCCAGTCCAGTGGCGTGCGGTCTCTGGAGTGTTCCTTCAGTATTTCTGTGTAGGCAGTGACGGCTTGCTCTAGGCGGTCGGAGCCAATGTCGCGTTCTCCCAGCCTTGCCAGCGTGTTTCCGAGGTTTCCTTGTATTTTGGCCCAGTCCATCGGGGTGCGGTCTCGCGAGATTTCCTTGAAGGCTTGGATGAAGGCGGTGAAGGCTTGTTCAAGGCGGTTCTTGCCGCTTTCGCGCTCTCCAAGCCTACCCAAAGCCAAGCCAAGATCATTCCATGCATTCCCGCGTTCATTTGGGGTTGTGGCGCGAGCGAGGACCAAATTGGCGAGGTCGATGGCAAGCATGCTGTCGAGGTTGCTGCCCTTGTCGCGCCCGATCTCGTAATAGTGGTCTTGCAGGGCACTGAGCGTTTCAAATTCCGCCACCCCGCCTGCCTCCATATCCGCCTTGCGCACCAACAGGGCTGCGGCTTTGGCAGTGTCACGATCCAGCAGAGCGACCTCTACGCCGCTTTCCAGAAGACGGATAACCTGCGCCTCGGCTTGCTCCAAGGCCTCATCAATCGCGGCCCCTGCGGCGGTATAGTCACCGTCCTTCGCTAGCTCCGCCACGCGGGCCAGCACGGTGTCGACGAAATTGCCGTGGTTGGATTGCACCTGCCCCTCTGCCTGCACGCGCACGGCGATGTCCATGGCGTTTTGCAATTCCAGCCATGCTTGGCCAATGTCGTCCGTGTCCGCAGCGATGCGCTGGGCGAGGCGGATGATGGCCTTTTCGGTGATGCCTTCGTCGCGCAACGAACCGGCCCGCCCCGATTGATCCGAGCGCTTCAGGAGTTCCGCAAGCATCGCCTCTTTCTGATCGGAGGGGACGCATAGAGGGGTCGCGACGGCGGTGATAATTGCGGTGTAGTCGTTCAAGGCGGTGTCCGATTTATGCGCAGGGTCGGTAGCGGTGGCTTCGACGAGCGCGCGCATGTTTGCTGCAATCACTGTGGGACTCATGCTGCCCGTGGCCAATTCCTCTTCGGACGGCGGGAAGTGCGCAAACATCTGTACCGCGATCTTGCGCCGATCCCCTTGCAGGTTGTTCTGTGCGAGTGCCGCGTCAAACGCGTCCGCCATGTCCTTCGCCATGTTACGGGTCGTTGTGTCCGCCTTCTTGAACAGAGCCACACCGGATAACGCCGCCGCGATTGCGCCCGCCGCGCCCCCGGTCAGGGTCAGGTCAGCGGCGGTTGCCAAGGCCGCGCAGCAGGTCGCAATGTTCGCGCCGTGGAGCGTTTTCTCAAACATTTGATTAGCCTCTGAGGTCTCTAGATTCACTCGCGTTGGCAATATCTTAACCCAAGGCGGGTTAGCTATAGTTGCAAAAGAGTATCCGATGACTTGGAAGATTCAACCGGTGCAGTCGTCGTCGGGAGGGAAAATTTCCGGCGGTTTCCCATGATGCGTTTCCTGCTGCGTCCTTACGTTCGGAGCAAAGGAGATCTGCCATGTCTGACGTGCAAATGCTTGAGTCTGCTGACCGCCCCTGTGATTTGCTGTGGCAGCTCACAGGGGCGCGGTCCGGGCCGACGCTGTTGGTGACCGGAGACCTTGATGTGTTGGCACCGATTGTGGAGCGTCTGCAGATGTTGCCGTCGCTAGTCTATTTGCGCGGCACCCTGATGGTTGGCAGCTCTGACGTCACGGTTGAGGCAGACGAGGTGATGGCCCTGCGCAGTGGCGCTCCGTCAGAGGTCTATTGGTCTATCCTTGCCCGAACGGCCGAGCTTGGGATGATCTCCGGTCGCGGCATCCCTGCGAACCTGATAGCGGCCTGAAAGGGTGTTGGTTGTGGGTGCAGCGGGTGGCGTGTTCTGATCGGGCGTTTGCCCGTGGAGCATTGAATAATCGTTGATAAACCGAGTGACCTGAACCGATTGCGCAACTTCTCACATTTTCGGTTGCCGCCCTGTCGAGCTATCGCTAAACGGGTCGGCGGAGACGTGGCCGAGTGGTCGAAGGCGCTCCCCTGCTAAGGGAGTAGGCCCGGAAGGGTCTCGAGGGTTCGAATCCCTTCGTCTCCGCCACCATACATTTTTGGTCGCTTTGATTGGGTCGCCTTGGGCGGCCCTTTTGCTTTGTTTTATTGGATTTTTTGTGACTTTACGGTTTTCCTCGATTTCTTTCGATAGTGCTCGTATGCTTTTCTGGAGTGGTATGGAATGTGGTATTTTAGATGGCGGCGCTGGGCGGCAAGCTTACGAAGAAGTTGGTAGAGAACCTTGGACCGGGTCGGCATGGCGACGGGAACGGGTTGTATCTGGTCGTTGATCCATCCGGTGCGCGGCGCTGGATTGTTCGCGTGGTTGTCAAAGGTCAAAAGAACAAGAAGGGTGCTCCCTTGCGGACCGACTTTGGGTTGGGCGGGGCAGATATCGTCACAATCAATCAAGCCCGAGACCGCGCTCTAGAATACCGGCGCATGGCGAAGCAAGGTCTGAACCCGAGATTCACCGCCACCCGCGAGATCCCGACTTTCGAGGAGGTCGCGCAGCAGGTTCATATCGAACGTATGCCGACTTGGAAGAACCCCAAGCATGGGCAGCAATGGATCAACACCTTGCGTGACTATGCCTTTCCCAAGATCGGGCGCATGCCAATCGATAGTATCGGCCAGCCGGAGGTTCTGATGTGCTTGTCGCCGATCTGGACCGAGAAGCACGAAACTGCGCGTCGGTTGTCTCAGCGTATCAAGATCGTATTGGACGTGGCTAGATCGAAAGGGTTTCGTTCAGGTGAGAACCCAGTGACGGCAATCAAGGACGCGCAGGTTTTACCGAGGGTATCCGCGAAGCCAAAACATCACAAAGCGGTTCGTTGGCAAAACATGCCAGGGCTGTTTGAGGTGCTGAGCACGCGCGACGGCATGGCTGCAAAGGCGCTGATGTTTACTGCGCTGTCTGCAGCTCGCACCACTGAGGTGCTTGAGATGCGTTGGGACGAGTTGGATGTTGAAGCGCGTCTGTGGACCTGTCCTGCGGAGCGCATGAAGACGGGGGTCGAGCATCGCGTTCCTCTGACATCCCCAATGCACTCCATTGTCGAAGACTTGCGCGCGATGAACTCCGAGTTCGTGTTTGAAGGGCAGAAGCGGAATAGGCCGTTATCGAATATGTCGATGCTGATGTTGCTGCGCCGAGTAACGAAAGGGGACGCGACGGTGCACGGGCTGCGCTCAACGTTTCGCGACTGGGCGTCCGAAGTCGCCAACGCGCCGCGAGAGGTGGCAGAGATGTGCTTGGCGCACAGGGTCGGATCGGACGTCGAGAGGGCATACGCGCGGTCTGATCTATTGGATAAACGGCGAGCGCTTATGGAGAGGTGGTCCGAATTTATCACCAGTGACCAGAATGCGGGCAAACAACCATGTTAACAATCCCTATTAATCAGCCAGAGCTGCTCTCAATTGACCTCATTCGAGTGGCGCTAAGCGAAGAGACCCAAGGCGCGAGGTTAAAAGCCGTCAAAGCAGTTAAACATGACATCGTGGCGATGCGGCTGGCACTGCTCAATGATAGGTATGGTCCTGACTGGACACTTGAGCCAGGAAACGCAGATCTCGTAAGGTGGATCGCGGATAGCGCTGCTGAGCGACACGAAGCGGTTCACGAGTTCTCCGAGGTGAAGACGCGATATGAGGCAAAGCATGAGAAGAAACTCAACGTCGCTGAACACACCGGCAAACTGATCTGGCATTCCATACAAGATGGAAAATTTGAGGGTGTGCAAACACCTAATGGGATATTGCAGCAGGTCCAGGATGCAGGGAGAGAAGGAAATATCAGGGGCGCGAAAGATAAGGACGTCATTCGGAAGAATTGGAGTACCTACCGAGGCGTAGCTCACATTGGGATGGCCATTGATTTCTGTGAGAGCAATCCCACTCGGAAAAAAGACATTCTGAAAATTGCTGAGCAAGTTCGTCGCAGTCTTAGCCAAAACTGTCCCAAGGGTATCTCAAAACCCTATGTTGATCCGAATAATCAGATTTCTTTAGTATATATATCAACACTTTCGGGTCCCCGATTTCGAAATCGGGGACTGCCCTTCGGAGTAAGCTAACGGCACTCACTCGTTGCAATTGAAGGCAGCGAAAGGAACACCCAGAGTGCCCGGTCTTTTTGAAAACAACCGAAACTACGTCCTCGGCGACCCCGAGCTTGATCTGATCGGTGACCGCGACAAGCTCGCACAGTGGCGTCACAAAAACATGGGCCCTGCCTTCTACAAACTCGGGCGGAAGGTCATCTACCGTGGGGTGGATTTGAACGCGTGGGCCGAGGCTTGCCGGGTTGACCCGAACGCGAACGACGTAATTTAATGTCCACGCGTTTTCCAATCCCGATACACCTGCAGGACTTGAATGGTGCCCTGTCCGTAGTCTCGAACCATCGCCCATCACTTGACTGTGGCTTGGGCTAATCATGTCTATCAGGCAAAAAGTCGAGCAGTTGAGTCTGTTCGAAGCTGTCGCAACGAGCTCTGAACCGAGACAATGTTCTCGAATCCAGCCTCCTACGCCCTGTTCTCATTGTGCCGAGCAATATTTGTCAGACCATCAGGTCGCCGCGCGCTTTGATATCTCGAAAGCCACTGTGTGGCGTTGGCACACAAACAATCCAGATTTTCCCCGGCGGATCAAATTGAGCCCTGGAACATCGCGCTGGAAGTTAAGCGAGCTGGTTAGGTTCGAGGTGAAAATGCAAGCCCTGGATGGTGCCTGATGAGCAGATCCTACAAAGGCGTTACCCTCAAAAAGCACAGAGTGTATTCTGTCCAGCAGTTGATCGCAGCATATTCAGTCACCGCAAATACGGTATCAAACTGGGTTGGAGAAGGCTTGAGGACGTCGGATCACCAAAGGCCGTATCTGTTTCGAGGTGAGGCAGTTCAAGAGTTCCACAGAGAAAAACGTAAACGGGTACAAAGCAATTTTCGCCCTGGAGAGTTTCAGTGCCGCATATGCCAGACCGCCGTGTTTCCTCGGACCGAAACGGTCGTAGATTGCGTCGCAAAAAACGGTAAGCATATGTACTCTGCCGAGTGTCCAAAATGCCTTTCTAAGCTTAAAAAGATATCAGCTGAGACTGATCGAGACTTGGTCGAGGATTGTCGCAATCCAAATACTCCCACGGACTGCCTACACGAAGGAAATACCTTAGTTCGTGGGGGTATTTGGATGTCCGAGGAAAAAGATGTCCCAGTTTTTCACGCCAAGAACGATAGGATCATCCATCAATGGCAAACCTACGCCGGCAGCTACAGCGAGAAGACGATTGATAAGCACCTCGCGGCAATACGGTTTTTTGAGGATTATCTAGAGGGAAAGCCCTTTGCCAAGCTCATGATAAATGATTTTTCGGCGGTGCGCGACGAGTTGAAAAGGCGTGCAGCGGTAAAGGCGACAGACAGTATGTCGGCGTCGACGATCAAGCATACTGTCTCGCATCTCGGCACATTTTTCGATTGGCTGTTGAAGCAGGATGGCTACAGACGCTTGCCAAGAGATTTTGCAGGTTATCTCAAACTGCCAAAGGCAGTCGTGGCGCGATCTGCGCAAGTTAAGCAGAGAAAATTTCCCAGTCTTCTTGAGGCCGAAAAGCTCCTGAACGCTATGCCATCCAAGTCTCTGGTCGACTTACGCGCTCGCGCGCTTTTTGCTTTGGCCTTTCTGGGCGCGTTGAGAGCAGACACGTTGGTATCGCTTCAGATTAAGCACTTTGACATACAACGGAGGCGGATCTTGCAAGATGCCAGGGTCGTGCGCGCTAAAGCAGGCAAGAGCCTTGCCATTATTTGGTTCCAGATCCCCAAAGTTTTTGAGGATGTCGTTGTCGGATGGGTTGATGTACTTCAAGGCTTGGGCTTTTCAGAAGACGATGCTCTTTTCCCCGACTCCAAATATTTGAAGCATCGCATTGACGTGAATGATGGCAAAGCTGCAACCGTTCCGGTCATGTCCACGACGCAAGCCGTAACCGAAGCGTTCGCCATCGCCTGCCATAATAGCGATACTAAATACACGCCGCATGCTGCCAAGCACACCATCGGTGCGGAACGCGATATACGCTCGCTCACGCACGAAGAACGCAAAGCGTGGTCGCTCAACATGGGACACGAAAGCGAGAGGACCACAGAACGCCACTACGGTACGATGTCAGATGGTCGGCGTTTTGAGGTACTGGAGAGCATTGGCATCAAGAAAACGATCGATCCCCGAAATTTGTCAGAATCTGAAAAAGCGAAGATCTTCGACGGCATACTCGAGGCGATGGGTGACAATGCGTAGCGACTCTGTAGCACAATTCATTTGTCGGACATGGCTCCCTTTCCCAGGCGGATTCATCCTATGGTTTTCGTGACGGGGATGCCGAGGGTGGTGCAACCATTTAGGATTGCGATACGCACTTGAAACCGTTCAGTGCCTCGTCTCCCTTTGCACCATGGCGGACACTGGAAGAGCTTCGCGAAGCTGCGGCGCAGCTTAAAGAACGCGCACGTTGGTCAATCGCGCAGAATTTTAGCTGCCAAGGTCTGCAATGCGGGACTTTCCCGACATTCGTTTTTCCCACTTCGCAGACGCAGCATTTACTCGCGCGTGCGGTATACTTGTCACCGCCAAGCGGCACGGGTCTCCAAAGCGGCCGTTCAATCTAGATCTTATAGGCCAAATCCAAATTTTACTTCAGTTGCGCAATGCTGGAACCAACGAGACGCTGATCATGCCAACGGATGCAATATCGGCTCTCGGCTTTCAGCGGCTTTTGATAATAAAAATAGAATCCAATTGCGACTTTGCCAAACCGAACATTGTAGGGTTGCGCTGCTTCGGATGGCTCGATGATCTACTGCCCGCACGAACCATCCTTTTGAGAGTTGTAACAACCTTATGATAAACTCCGACCATTCCGGCGGCTGTCGGGAATGAAAAACTCGCTTCTGGCCAGCTGAGGCTTTGCAGATCTAAACGATGTGTCTGTCTATTGTTTGGTCCGTGTCTTAAGATCTCTGAATAGCCAGCCGCGCTGTCACGCCCGTTGCGGAATCTTCGAACGTCAGCTGGCCACCATGCAATTTTGCAATGGTCGCTACAATTGTCAGGCCAAGTCCGTGGCCATCTATCGTTGCCGTGTTCTCACCACGTTGAAACGGAGCCAAAAGCTTTTCAATCTCGGCGGCTGAACTTTCTGAGCCTTCATCTTCGATGAGGATCGTCGCGGACTGCGCGTTTGCTTCCAGCGAAACGGTAGCGCGGCGGCCGTATTTCAGCGCGTTTTCGATCAGGTTTGTGATGGCCCGTTCAAGCGAAACGGGGCGGCCATAAACCACAGTGTCACGATCATTGGACACCACGCCGTAGCCTTGGCGCGACATGAAGATGGATTTCCCACCCTGTAAAACGACGTCTTTGGCTTTGCGCAATGTCACCGGGCGGCCCACATCCTGGTAATTGGCGACAATGGCGTCCAACAGTGACGTCAACGACAGGTTCCGCGGTTCTTCGGCGCCCATTTCCACATGGGTATAGGTCAGCACGCTTTCGATGATACCTGTCATGCTGTCGATGTCGGTTTCAAATTTTTGGCGCAAGTCGGTGTCTTGGATCAACGCAGCGCGCAAGCGCAGCCGTGTGGCAGGTGTGCCAAGGTCGTGGCTTACACCCGATAAGACAGCGGCACGGCCAGCCAATTGTTCGCGTTCAACTTCCAGATAGCTGTTAACGGCTGTTATGATTTCTTGCAGTTCTTGCGGGCCAGTCGGATCATAACGGGTGGGGCCACCGACGCGTCTACGATTGCTCAGCTGTTCCGCGAAGGACGAGAATGAAACGGGCAAATTCAACGCGACGGTCATGAGAATGCCTGTTGCGACCACCGCCAAAAGTGCTGCGAGTATGCGGCGATCAGGGGGGGCAGCCGCGCAGCCCCAAACGGCGTTGCCGTCTATTTCAACCCAGTCGGCATCACCCATGCGGGCCACGACAAACGGATCGTTACAGAACGTGGCCAGTTTTCGGGTGATCGCGCCCATGGTTTCTGCCGCCGTTTGTCCGTCACGGTGCGGCAGATCCGCAAGACCATAGGTGAGATCAGGGGAAAGGATCGCCATCGTGACAGAGGCACCCGTGATCTGATTGGCAACATCGGGCAAGATTGGGACAATCGTGATCCGCGAGGCAGCCGGAGCCCCGGCAATTTGGCGGAATGATCCGTTTGTTGCATGGACCTGATCGTCGGTGGGAAGGGGGGTGAGCTTTATGCCAGCAGGCGGGGCGGTTCCGTTTTGCAGTGCGTAATACAAAGTCACGCCAGCATCGTAGGACGCCGTGCCATATGCGCGCCAATCGGACGTGGATTTTTCCCACATCCAAACCGTGCCACCACCCATAAAAAGCGCCGCAAGAACCAATATGGCCCCAATCATGCGCAGGCTGTTTAGCGGGTTTCTCACGTATCTGATACCGCAACATCCGCAGCGAAAACATACCCAACCCCGCGTTCCGTTTTTAGAATTTTGGGCTCCTTCGGGTTCGTTTCGATCTTATTGCGCAAACGCCCCACCAAAACATCAATCGCGCGACCTGTCGCCTCACTCGGAGGCTGGCCTTCGCCTGTGACGTCTAGGTTGGCCGCAATTTCCTCGCGGGTGAGAGGGATGTGCGGGTTGGCGAGCAACACTTGCAATAATGCGGTTTCACGGTGCGACAGGGCGACTTGCACCTTTGTAGGCGACAAGACCTCGCTGGTTTTTGCGTCATAGGTCCAGCCGTGAAACTGAAAGGTTTTTGTGTTCCGACGGTGCACTAAGGACGCCGACCGTCGCGTGCGCGATAGCACCGCTTTGACCCGCGCCAACAACAATTCAGGATTAAACGGTTTGGCAATGTAGTCGTCCGCGCCAACCGCATACCCCTCCATACGTTGGTGATCGGCAGACAAGGCAGACACCATAATGATCGGCACGTCCTGCTCGCGGCGCAGATGCTTGCAAATCTCTAAACCGTTCTCGTCGCCTAACATGACGTCCAGTAACACCAGATCGACACGGCCACCGTCGATGTGGCGGCGCACCTCCGCTTCGTTTGCCGCAGGCAGGGCAATAGACCCGTTCTGTTGCAAGAACTGCGTCATCATTGCGCGCATTTCTACATCGTCATCGACAACCAAGATGCGTGGAATCGCCATGTCTGTTTCCCCCTTTGCCAGCCGCCCGAGCAGCGATGACCCTATCCTTACGTAACATTGTGCAACAAAATCGAGCCTTGCGTAACAAGTTGTAACGGCTTGCCCAGATTAATGCATGATGAGGGCGAAAGGCCGTTAGTCAGCCGTTGCATGGCTTATGTCGCCGCACCAATGTCGCCGCACCAAGCCCGTGATGGGCAATTCTTTGGGAGGAAACCAAAATGAAATCTTACGTATTGAGCACCGCATCCGCGATTGCAGTTTGTGCCGCTGGCGCAGCTTTTGCTGAGGGTCACGCTGAAGCAGAAGTTCTGCACTACTGGACATCCGGTGGCGAAGCGAAATCAGTCGCAGTTCTGCAAGAAGAGTTCGCTGCAAACGGCGGCACATGGACTGACATGCCAGTTGCTGGCGGCGGCGGTGACGCGGCTGGAACGGCACTTCGTGCACGCGTTCTGTCCGGCAACGCGCCAACAGCAGCACAGATCAAAGGCCCAGCCATTCAGGAATGGTTTGCGGAAGGCGTTCTGGCTGACATTTCCAGCGTTGCAGAAGCCAACGACTGGGCAAACCTGCTGCCAGCGTCCATCGCAGCACACATGCAGTGCGATGGCACTTGGTGTGCGGCGCCAGTAAACGTGCACCGCGTTGACTGGATCTGGGCCAACACAGAAATCTTGGCTGCTAACGGCATCGAGATGCCAACAACTTGGGACGAGTTCAACGCCGCAGCCGAAAAACTGCAAGCCGCTGGGATCATTCCACTGGCCCACGGTGGTCAGGCTTGGCAGGACGCCACTGTGTTCGAAACTGTTGTTTTGGGTCTCGGCGGCGCTGAGTTCTATCAGGCAGCTCTCGTAGACCTCGACCCAGAGGCGCTGACATCTGACACGATGATTGCAGCGTTTGATCAGATGCGCACCATGCGCGGCTATGTTGATCCAAACTTCTCTGGTCGTGACTGGAACCTCGCCACAGCAATGGTCATGAACGGCGAAGCCGCTTTCCAGATCATGGGTGACTGGGCAAAGGGTGAATTCCTCGCTGCTGGAAAAGTTCCAGGCGTTGATTTCACATGTGCGTCCACTCCGGGTGACGGCTACCTCTATAACGTAGACAGCTTTGCGATGTTCTCTGTTGAAGGTGACGGCAAAGCCGCTGGTCAGGAACTGCTGGCTGAACTCATCATGGGGCCAACGTTCCAAGAAGTGTTCAACATGAACAAAGGCTCCATCCCAGCCCGTACAGACGTTGATCTGTCCGGCTTTGATGAGTGCGCGCAGATTTCTGCTGCTGACATGGCGTCTACGAACGAGGGCGGCACATTGATGCCATCTTACGCACACGGGATGGCACTGTTTGGTGCGCAGTCCGGCGCGATCACAGACGTTGTTACAGCGCACTTCAACTCTGACATGTCTTCTGAAGAAGCGGTTCAGATGTTGTCTCAGGCTGTCGCCAACTCCCAGTAATCTTTTAAAGATTACGAAAACGGCCTTGCCCCGATCTGGGGCAGGGCCACCAACCAAAGGGGGACTTCACATGACAAGATGGTTGCAAGACAACATGCCAAAAATCGTTTTGGCGCCGTCATTCATCGCCGTCATGGTGTTTGTATACGGCTTTATCGGCTGGACGGCTTGGGTGTCACTGACACGTTCGCGTCTCATGCCGCGCTACGAGCTGGACAGCTTTATCCAGTATGAACGCCTCGCCGACTCGCCAAGGTTTGAGACCGCGATGGTGAACCTCGCCATATTTGGCACATTATTTATCGTGATCGCTATGGTTCTGGGTCTGCTTCTGGCGATCCTGCTGGACCAGAAAATCCGCACCGAAGGCGCGATCCGCACGATTTATCTTTATCCCATGGCCCTGTCGATGATCGTCACAGGCACCGCATGGAAATGGATCCTGAACCCTGAACTTGGAATCGAAGCCACCGTCAAGGGCTGGGGGTTCGCCAATTTTGAATTCAACTGGCTGGTTGATCAGGACATGGCGATCTACACCGTTGTGCTTGCCGCGGTCTGGCAAAGTTCCGGCTTCGTTATGGCGCTATTCCTTGCCGGGCTTCGCTCTGTGGATGAAGAAATCATCAAGGCCGCGCAGGTTGATGGCATCCCCACTTGGCGCGTTTATTCCGCGATCATTATTCCGTCGATGGCCCCAATTTTCCTCAGCGCGTTCATCGTGCTGGCCCACCTCGCGATCAAAGCTTTTGACCTCGTCATCGCGCTTACTGGCGGTGGCCCGGGTTACGCGACCGATCTTCCGGCCACCTACATGTATGCCATGGCGTTCTCGCGCGGTGACATCGGGCAGGCGGCAAGTTCGGCCATGGTCATGATGCTTGTCGTGTTCACGATTGTTGTCCCTTACCTCTATTCAGAATTGAGGACCAAAAATGACTGATATGTCTTACGCCCCGACCCGCACCCAAAGCCCGACGACCAAACTGGTTCTGCGCTTTATCCTCTACATCCTGCTTGGCGTCTTTGCGCTGTTTTATCTCATGCCGCTGTTTGTGATGATTACAACGTCGCTGAAGTCTTTGGATGAAATCCGCACGGGCGATCTTGTATCGCTGCCACGCGAAGTCACTTTTGATGCTTGGCGCACGGCATGGTCTGGTGCCTGTACGGGTATCCAATGCGAAGGCGTGCGCCCCTATTTCCTGAATTCACTTCTGATCGCCATTCCTGCCGTTCTTATCTCCACGATCATCGGCGCGTTGAATGGCTACGTTGTGGCGCAATGGAAATTCAAAGGTGCGAACATCTTTTTTGCATTGTTGTTGTTTGGGTGCTTCATCCCGTTTCAGGTCGTGCTTTTGCCTATGGCGATCGTGCTGGGCAAATTGGGGATATCTGGCACCATTCCGGGTTTGATTTTCGTCCACGTGATCTATGGCCTTGGTTTTACCACGCTGTTTTTCCGCAACTACTACGTTAGCATCCCGTCCGAGCTGACAAAGGCGGCAAAAGTCGATGGCGCAGGCTTCTTTCGTATCTTCTGGTCGATCTTCCTGCCGCTGAGCCTGCCGATCATCGTTGTGTCCGTCATCTGGCAGTTCACCCAGATATGGAACGACTTCCTGTTCGGGGTAAGCTTTAGCCAAGCTGGCACTCAGCCTGTGACGGTTGCTCTTAACAACATCGTAAACTCAACCACTGGCGTCAAAGAATACAATGTCGATATGGCCGCAGCGATCATCGCTGCCCTGCCGACACTGCTTGTCTATGTCGTTGCTGGCAAATATTTCATCCGCGGTCTGACCGCTGGTTCTGTAAAGGGATAAATCAGATGTCACCTATTCTCGAAGTTAAAAACCTCTACAAGAACTACGGGGCAACCGAGGTTCTGAAAGACATCAATGTGTCGATCGAAAAAGGGGACTTTCTGGTCCTCGTCGGGCCCTCCGGTTGCGGTAAGTCAACGCTGTTAAACTGTATCGCTGGGCTTGAGCCGATCTCAGGGGGGGATTTGTTTATTGGCGGGCAAAACATGACAAACGTCAGCCCCAAGGACCGCGACATCGCGATGGTGTTTCAATCCTACGCTTTGTATCCGACCATGACCGTGGCCAAGAACATCACCTTCGGGATGAAAGTTCGCGGCATCGATCAGGCTACACAGGACGCCAAACTTAAGCACGTGTCCACACAGTTACAGATCGAACCGCTGTTGCACCGCAAGCCGGGCCAATTGTCCGGTGGTCAGCGCCAACGTGTCGCGATGGGCCGTGCCTTGGTGCGGGATCCAAAGTTGTTCTTATTTGATGAACCATTGTCCAACCTTGACGCTAAACTGCGCGTCGAAATGCGCACCGAGATTAAAGCGCTGCATCAACGGCTCGGCGCGTCCATGGTTTACGTCACACACGATCAGATCGAAGCCATGACATTGGCGACCAAGATCGTGGTGATGAAAGGCGGTGTGATCCAGCAGATCGGCACCCCTGCTGAGATTTACAACCGTCCTGCCAATCTGTTTGTGGCCGATTTCATGGGCAGCCCTGCGATGAACCTGATCCCAGCTAAGACAAAAGCGAACGGCAAAGGCATGCAGATCGAAATCGCACGCAAAGACGCCGATCCGATTGTTTTGACAGACACGCGCAATACCGACTTGCCAGAGAATGTCATTATTGGAGTGCGTCCTGAAGATATCGTAGATGCCGCCCTTGCCCGCACTGACGACACGCAACAAGCGGATTGTCTGATCGATATTGTTGAGCCCGCAGGCGCCGATACGTTTGCTGTGATGCAGCTTGGCGGTAAACACGTGACCGCGCGCTTGCATGCTGAAACAACAGCTGCCGCAGGCACTGCACAACGTCTGGCGTTTGATCTTGGAAAAGTCTCCTATTTTGAACCCGAGACCGGTTTACGGCTGAATTAACCGCATGCGTTTGGTGGCAGATATTGGCGGGACGAATGCACGATTGGCTTTGTGCAAAGACGGTGCAATCGTCCCGCAATCCGTTCGCAATTTCAGCAATGACGACTGGCCGCACCTCTACGATATCGTAGCGGCCTATCTCAAAGACCACGCGCCCGCGCCGCTAGATGACATGGTCATCGCCGTCGCGGGGCCAGTTCACGGCGACAAAGCGGTGCTGACCAACCGGAAGTGGACAATTCTAACGACCGAATTGCTCCAACGGTTCGGCTGTAAGGACGTGGTTCAGGTCAATGATTTGTCGGCACTTGGGTATGCGGTCCCTTCACTGCTCCCAACCCAGTTACGGCGCATCTATAACGGCCCTGCGTTGCCGTCCAAGACTGGGCAATCTTTGGTCGTCGGGATTGGGACGGGATTTAACGTTAGCCCCGTTTTGAGTACACTCAATGGCGTTCATTGCCTCGCCGTCGAAGCAGGGCATATTTCTATGCCGAAAAACGTGTCGGACATGCTTAAGGCAATCGACCTTTCACCAGACCTGTTTCCAACGATCGAAACACTGTTTTCAGGGCGCGGCTTTACGTTGTTTTGCCAACAGTTTACCGGCGACAATACCCTGCTCGGTACCACTGCGATCCAGTCCTACAAGACGTCAAGCAACCCTGCCATTTCCAACGCCATTGATCACTACGCGGCCCTGATTGGACAGCTGTTGCGTGATTTGTCGCTGGCTTACATACCGTCCTGTGGCGTCTACCTAGCAGGCAGCGTCGCCCGAGCTGTTGTAGGCATATCAACGGCTCGACTTATCGAAGTCTTTGCGCAACCTTGCGACATCCTTGGCGCCCGAACCCCAAGTCTTTTCACAATCGAAGACGATTTCGCGGCCCTTTATGGGTGTGCCGCCCTTGACCATAGACAGTGAGCTTGATTGCAGCTTTTAACACAAGCCACATCGCAGTTCGCAAGACAGACAGTAATCCTAGGCTTACGAGTTCGTTGCGCAAAGTGTTGGTTTTTTAGAAGCTGCGTAAAATTGAATGCAATCAAAGGGCCGTCTCGCAGGCATCTGATGACGCATGATTGCTTATGGAAGGCGAACGGCTGAGAGTGCCGTTAGCCAAATATTCAGATCTCGATCTTCTCGGCAATGCTTAGGGCATCTTCGACTTCGACGCCTACCCACCAACAAGGAGAAAGGCAGTTTGCAGGGTGCTGGACGTCGCTTTTGGATAAGACGCACTGACATTCAGACAGGATAGTCTTCACTATGCCAACAAGGTGAAGACTAGATGACGAAGAAGACCGACACCGAACCAATGAGCCGTGAATGGCACTGGCATCCAGAACTGCCAGTCAAGCACGCACCCTATTGGCTGTGGCCGCCCAAACCTGCCGCCTTGGCAAAATGGGTTTGGCAGAATTGGCTGCAGTTCTCGGATCGCTCGATCTTTCTGGTGCTCGCGTTTCTGGTCGCCTTCTGGCTGCAACCTGTCGGGCAAGAGCAAGCAAGCCTCGGTTTTGGCTGGGTGGCATGGGTATTTTTGCGAAACTGGCTATTTCTGGGCATCGTTGCCGGAGGTCTACACCACTGGTTCTACGGGATCGACGGGCAGGGAAAATTACTAAAATACGACCCACGCCCCTATTTCAAACGCAAGAACGCATTGTTCGCATTTGGCTACCAGACTTGGGACAACATCTATTACTCAATGGCGTTTGGTGCCACCAGTCTTTCAGTTTTGGAGTGTTTCCTGCGCTGGTCCTACGCCAGCGGATTGATCGGAACCTTGTCGTTTAGCGCGCATCCCGTCTGGTTCGTTCTGCTGTTTCCTCTGCTTGCGTTGTGGCAGAGCTTTCACTTTTATGGTGTGCACCTCATCTTGCATCAGCCGTCTATCTACAAACATGTGCATTCAGTGCATCACCGTAACGTCAATACTGGCCCGTGGTCTGGCATGTCGATGCACCCCGTCGAAGCCTTGGCATATCTCAGCGCGATCCTGATTGTTTTCGTCCTGCCAAGCCATCCGGTACATATGCTGTTTCTGGGTTATTGGCTGATGCTGGGTGCTGCCTCGTCGCATTCAGGATACGAGGCGATCTGGACGCGGGATCGTCAAGCCCTGCTGCTTGGTGCGTTCTTTCACCAACTGCATCACCGATATTACGAGTGCAACTATGGCAATGCCGAAATGCCCTGGGATAAGTGGTTCGGTACCTATCACGATGGTTCGGAAGAGGCGACGCAGCGCACCCGAAATCGTAAACGGCAAATGCATCGCTAGGGGTTAAGCTACCTGGCTTCGCAAGAGTATCTAGCGCATATTGGATCTGTGGGCCTAAGTCGGCTTAGTCCAGCCGTCTGTCAGCTCAACCTTTGATCCTCGCTCCACTCTGCGCGAATGGCTGGTTTTTCCGCTGCGCGGCAGTACCGAATCTTTCGCTGACGCAGCATTTCCCTCGCTGCGAGCGCATGCAGCGAGAAAAGCAAATTCCCACATTGGGCTCGAAGCAGACCATCGCCGCAGTAGCGATTTACGCCCTAAATTGGATGTTTGAGTGGCGGCTAAGCGGGACAAAGCGTCACTTCGCTGCAACTGCATCAACGTCTACTATCGAGTACGCATCAAAGAATTTATGAGCGCTTCAAAGGGGTCAGGATCAGCCCTAGAAGACTGCGACTGACTTCCTTCGAGCTTCTGATACAGGCAGTCCAAATCTGGGAGAATTCGGGTTGGCATCACGTAGAAATGACCTTTCTCACTTCAACTTCTCGATAGAGTAAGTGGGTGTCTCACAGTTTTTTTCCGTAACCAGTCGGGCCAGTACAGCATCATGGGATCCGTGACTGAATTCAGCGGCATGAAGCCCGCCTTGGATGAGCAACGTATCCCAGCCAGCAGCTTGCCCGCCTGCGATGTCATGTTCCAAGCTGTCCCCAACCATCAACAACCGGTCTGCATTAAGCTTTGCTCTTAACTCGTCAAAAATACGGCGATGAGGCTTGCCATAAAAGACAACTTTGCCGCCACGCTTGTGATATTGATGTGCCAAAGTGCCGGCTGAGGTCACCAACTGGCTGTTTGCGCGCGGGCTTTTGAGATCAGGGTTTGAGCAATAGACTGGCAACGCGGCTGCGTAGGCTTGGTCTAAAATGCCTTGCCACTGATCTGCGCTATCACCATCGGGCAACCCCATTAGCAAAATAGCCTGAGCGGTTTCCACCGAAGTTTCGATTTCGATATCTAAACCATCAGCCCACGTCGCGGCGTCGCCTGCGACGCGCTCAACGGGAAAGAACCGAGCTTCGGTAATTGACGCGTTTGCGATGTCGCGCCACAGCGCCTCGCCGCTGGTCATTACGAATTCAAATAAGGAGGTGGCGAACCCCTTGTTTGCGATCCGAGCCGCATTGGGGGCACTCCGTTTGCCTGAATTGGACAGCACTGCCATACGGACGCTGCGGTTCGCGAGCTGTTCAAGACAGTCGACCGCACCCGCATAGGGCGCGCTACCATCGTGCAAAACGCCCCATTGGTCGAAAACGATTGCATCGTAGTTTGAAGCAATCGTTGAGATTTTATCTAGATATTGGGTCACGGGATGTCAGACCTCGGCTGTTGCGTTTAAGGCCTAAGCATTGCCCATCAAGTGGAACTTGCGCGATAGACGTCTCGTGCGTCAAACTTACTTTTCGTACGGTAAGTCTGGTTCAATTGCACAGTTTAAACACTATGGCGCAATAGCCTACAGGCAATTGTTGTTGCAACAACGCATTCGGCTCTTTAGCCTCATAGACCTGTAAAATAAGAAGTATTTAAGACTAGAGCGATACAAATACATCTGGGAGGATGACGATGAAATTGACGAAACGATATTTCCTGCAAATGCTAACACGCTTGGCAACGGTGGCATTGCTTTCATCAACGGCTTCTATTTCGTCGGCTCAGGAGGTTTCCGCAGAGCTTGACGCCTGGCTCAAAGAGAACGCTCTCGGGGCCCATGCGATGGGCGAAGAAAACTGGGACGAGATCGTTGCGGCAGCGAAGGAAGAAGGAGAGGTTTCCGTCTACACCGCGTCTGGTCGGATCGCCAAAGTCGTGGACCATTTTCAGGCACTTTACCCAGGTATCACGCTGACAGTGTATGATCTGGGCTCAGTTAAGACCATCGAGAAAACCGTGCGCGAACAAGACGCGGGTATCTTTACTGCTGATGTCGTTACCACCGGAAACTCCGGACAAGTTATCCATGAACTTTTGGCCAATAACCGTATATTCAACTACGTGCCGGCACATTTTAAAGACAAGATTCCCGAAGAAAACCGTGACCCGCTGCTTATCCGCGTGAACGAGGCGATGGTATTTTTCTACAATACAGAAACCTATCCCGAAGGCGCACCGATCAGCAATGTTTGGGAGCTAACCCAAGAAGAATTCCGAGGCCGTGTTGGGATCAAAGACCCGATGGGATCAGGATCATCGCTTATGGGTTTGGCCGTTTTGGTGCAGTTCCCAGATGAGATGGCGGCAGCCTACAAACGTCTGACAGGCGAGGACATTGTGTTGGGCGACGGAGTGCCAGATGCGGGATATGAATTCGTGCGCCGTTTGTTGGCCAATGATGTTGTGATCTTCAAATCGGGCTCCAAATTGGCAGATGCCGCTGGTGCAAAGGGTCAAGACGATGCGATGATAGCAATGACGAGCATGACCTATATTTCGCGCAATGATGACAAAGGAAATGTGAACGCGATTATCTCTGACCTCGATCCGGCATCGCGCATGGTCTATCCGAATTTCATGTCTATCGGAGCCAATGCACCAAACCCCAATGCGGCCAAAGTGTTGATCGCCTATCTGTTGGGCAGCCCCGACATCACGCTAGAGACCAAGCTGGAGAAGCCCTATATTGAGGGCGCAAGCTTCGATTTGCTCCAAGGTTTGGCCCCGTATCATGATGCCGGGTCGGTTAGCCCGCGGAATGATGTACCGCTGCCTCTGGGCGGTGAGATTTGGGACGAGATGGTTGGCTGGAACGTGTCTGCTGACTTTATGTGGGAACAAGGCCCACGTTTGCGTGACTTCTGGTTAATACACTCCAGCCAGTAGAATTGAGGCGCATGGATGGGACAAATACGTCTTGATGGGATCGTAAAGTCCTATGGCAAAGAGGTCGTGGTCAAGAACCTCGACCTCACAGTTCAGCCGGGTGAATTCCTGACCATACTTGGGCCATCCGGCTGCGGCAAAACCACAACCCTGCGCATGATTGCAGGGTTGGAGGAGCCGGACCAAGGGAATATTCAACTCGGGGAGCGCGTGGTTTTCTCGCGCGCAGACGGCGTGGTTATCCCGCCCGAAGCGCGGCGCCTCGGGTTGATTTTTCAAAGCTATGCATTGTGGCCGCATATGACTGTGGCCAAGAATATTACATTGGCTTTGAAGGAACAAAATATCTCCAAAGCTGATATCGCAAGGCGGTTGGAAAATGCGTTGGAGATGGTGCAGCTAACGGGCTACGCCGGACGCTACCCTTCTGAATTGTCCGGCGGGCAGCAGCAAAGGGTCGCGGTGGCACGATTGATTGCTTTGCGACCGTCGATTTTGTTGATGGACGAGCCGCTGTCCAATCTTGATGCCAAATTGCGCACAGAGATGCGTGCAAGCCTCAAGCGGCTGCACCGTGATCTTGAGGCGACAACGGTTTATGTGACCCATGACCAGATCGAAGCGTTAACCCTGTCGGACCGCGTGATCATCATGAACGACGGGCGAATTATGCAAGAGGGCTCGCCCTATGACATCTACCATCATCCCGCGAATATTTTTGTCGCCGAGTTCATTGGTGACCCGGGGATCAATCTGTTCAATGGTACGATTGCCAACGGGGTGCTTGATTGCGGGGCCGTCTCAATTCCTCTGCCTGACGCCATTGCCCGGCACGGCGGCGATTTGATCGCAGGCATTCGGCCTGAGAAGATGCACGTGTCTGAGACTGCAAAAGACGGCTGGCTCAAAGCGCGGACCGAGATTTTGCAACCAACGGGAGCCAATACAATCGTTGAGGTCAAGGTAGGCGATACGCCAATCACATTGATGCAGCCTGGGTTCATGACGTTGCCTGCAGGCACCGAGCTATGGCTGCAATTTGATCCCGAGTCCTTAAGCTTCTTTGACACCGACACGCAGGAAAATCTGCGCAACAAGGTGGGTTAACTCCATGGCAATGGCAGACAGCGGTAAACCGGCGTTTTGGTCTTTGCAAAACATCTCGTATCAAGCTTACCGGCTGAAAAACCGACCGGAATTGATCATCGGGCTTCTGGCGCTTGGATTCCTAAGCTTCGTCGTATTGGTGCCGTTGCTGCAAATCATCAAAGATGCTTTTACGTTCCAGAGCTATGATCTTGCCTACAATCCAGACGGGGTTGTAGGCGAGTTCACGCTATTCCATCTGGATCGCGTTTTTAACCAGCCCATTTCTGCGGCGCTGTTTTACAAGCCGCTGGTCAACAGTCTTAAGATGGGATTTTTCGTCACTGTGATTGCGCTGACAGTTGGGTTTTCCCTTGCGTGGTTGATGGTCAGAACCAATGTCCATTTCAAAGGCGTCTTCGGTGCTATGTTGGTGTTTCCCTATATGATGCCGTCATGGGTGATGGCAATTGCATGGCTAAGCCTGTTCAAAAATGACCGTGTTGGCGGGTCCGAGGGGCTGCTGACCTATTGGACCGGAACGCAAGCACCTGACTGGGTGGCCTACGGGTTATTTCCGATCGTGATCACGCTGGCGTTGCATTATTATGCCTACGCCTATCTGCTGATCTCTGGAGCCTTGGCAACGGTCGACAGCGAGCTTGAGGAAGCGGGTGCGACAAGCGGCATGGGCAAATGGAAGCGCATCCGCGTGATCACCATGCCACTGTTGATGCCGGCCATCGGATCGGCCATCGTGCTGACATTCATTCGCATTTTGGGGACATTCGGAACGCCTGCATTGCTAGGCCTTCCGGTTCGCTTCTTTACATTCTCGACGCAAATCTATGCCTCCATCAACGCGCGCAACCAAGGTGATGCGTTTGTGTTGGCACTGGTATTGATCGTTCTCGCAATCTCGTTCATCTGGATCAATAGCCGCATTATAGGCGTGCGCAAAAGTTATGTGACCATGACGGGCAAAGGCTTTCGCAAGCACGAAAGCGACCTTGGAAAACTGCGCTGGCCTGCGACCGTATTTGTGATTCTGTTCCTGTGCATGACCGTCGCCTTGCCGCTAATTTTGCTGCTTTGGGAATCGCTCACACTCATACCCGGAGATTACAGCCTTTCCAATCTGACGACCTACTTTTGGGTCGGGCAAGGCAATGTGAATTTAGCCTACGGCGAGCCCGGCGTAATCCACAACAAAGGCATCATGGGCGCTTTGATCAATTCTATAAAGCTTGGGTTTGCGGCAGCATTATTCAACGGTGTGTTGGGCCTATTGGTTGGCTATGCAGTGGTTCGCGGGCGCGGAAAACGCTTATCACAATGGCTGGAAGCAATCGCATTCGCCCCGTATATCTTCCCGTCCATCGCACTCGGCGCGATATATATCGGCATGTTCTCCACAAGTATCGGCCCTGTTCCGGCGCTTTATGGCACATTCACTATTTTGATCCTGATAACGGTGATCAAGAACTTGCCCTTCACCTCACGCACCGGAATTGCAGCAATTTTGCAGATTCACCAATCGCTAGAAGAGGCCGCGCGGGTTCAAGGAATTGGTTGGTTCAGGCGCATGTTCCGCATCATCATTCCTTTATCCATGAGCGGGGTTGTTGCGGGGATGTTGTTGACGTTCATTACGGCTATGCGGGAGCTATCGTTGATTATTTTGCTGATTTCACCGGGCAACATGGTTCTGACAGGCCTAATATTTGGCTACCAAGAACAAGACATGGCACAGCATTCCAGCGCTGTGACTTTGATGCTGGTACTGATCATCATCATAATCAGCGTCATTGTTCGTGTGATGTCACGCAGCGCCGGCGTAGGGCGACTAAACACAACTTAAACTTGTTATCATCATATGGTAATAAATACCGTAGCGGCGCGTGGCTAGGTCATGGTGGAGCTTGTGCTTTTTCATTTAGATTGAATAGGTCGCATTAGTTGACCAGTCACACCCCAACTTTGCCAATGGTATTTAGTAGTCGCCATTCGCCGCAATGCAGAAATTTTATGGTATGGACTCTAAGCAGTCATCTACCCCTTTCCGTCAGACAGGTTCGGTAATGGGTGGTGTCGAAGTCGGATCTGCTGGACAATGCTGTCGCCCAGAATAGCTTTCACAAAATCTGCTTCCAGCCCGAACTAGACCTCGGTCCGATTATTAATTGCGATCTATTTGCGTATCTATTCCTGACAACGACTTGCCCACCTAATGTCGTGCAATCGTTTACTGGCAAAATGTCACCGCCTTATGTGTTTCGGCTCAAATGGCTGAGCTACCGAGGGTCTCAAGATCTTGCGCCTATACTGGTAACGTTTGAGATCTCCATTGGGTTGCCATCAGAGTCCTTCAGGCGGCAAAGGTCACCCGATGCTGCTCTGCGTCAAAGGCAAAGGCAGCATGGTCATCGAAATCCAATTCGATTTTCTCTCCAACAAGCGTCCCATCCTGGCCGAATATGCGCACTGTCAGCGCTTCCTGCTCATCAGTCGACACCAACAGGTTGGTATCGCCACCTAAGCGCTCAACATGCGTCACCGTCCCCTTGATCCGCCCACCTTTTGTTGGTCGCAGATGTTCTGGACGAATACCCAACGCCCCATTTTCGGGTATCGCAAGCGGGGCTTTCTTCAGGAAGTTCATTGCGGGAGACCCAAGGAAACCTGCGACAAACTGGTTGGCGGGGTTGTTGTACAGCTCCATCGGGGATCCAACCTGTTCCACCCGCCCGTCCCGTAAAACGACGATCTTATCAGCAAGTGTCATGGCTTCTGTCTGGTCGTGGGTCACGTAGATCATCGAGGCACTTAGCGTGCGGTGAAGCTCGGCGATTTCGATGCGGGTGTTCATCCGCAGCGCCGCG
Organism: Litoreibacter meonggei; assembly: GCF_003663885.1. Taxonomy (GTDB): domain Bacteria; phylum Pseudomonadota; class Alphaproteobacteria; order Rhodobacterales; family Rhodobacteraceae; genus Litoreibacter; species Litoreibacter meonggei. The sequence continues at coordinate 28,057 of NZ_RCCE01000003.1, read as the reverse complement.
TCGAGGTTGGACAACGGCTCGTCGAACAGGAATAGTTGTGGCTCGCGCACAATGGCGCGCCCAATGGCCACTCGCTGGCGTTGCCCGCCGGACAGGTCGGACGGGCGACGATCGACATATGCGCTCAGATCGAGCATCTCGACGGCCTTGCCAACCCGCTCTTCGATCACAGATTTCGGCTGTTTCTCTTGCTTGAGGCCAAGCGCCATGTTGTCGTGAACGCTTAGGTGCGGATAGAGCGCGTAGGATTGAAACACCATCGCAATGCCGCGTTTGGCGGGCGGGATATTGTTGACGACATTCCCGCCGATGTTCACCGTGCCCGCCGTTGCGTCCTCTAGCCCGGCGATCACACGCAGCAAGGTGGATTTGCCACAACCCGAAGGCCCGACAAATACAACGAATTCGCCTTCCTCTACGGTCAGATTGATGTCTTTCAGGACTTCTACAGACCCAAAGGATTTGCAGACATTTGTGAGGCTCAGGGCGGTCATTGGGTAACTCCTAGTTCAACGGGGCGGCCAGTGCGGATGCTTTCATCAGCGGCGAGGCAAATGCCCAAGGATTGCACGGCATCGGTCATGTGCCGGGTTAGGTCTATGTCTTGAGAAATCGCGTCGATCATGAACGCTTGCTCGGAATTGCAAAGCTCTTGGTGACCGGGCTCGTCAGGCAGCTCGATCAGTTCGTCACCGGTGGTGCGGTGAACAAGCAGGCCGCCAACCTTGGTATGGCCATCCACGTTGTCAGATGCGCCCTTGTTGCCGTCGGTGATAGACACGGCCCCGTTGGGCGACACCACGTCTTTCACGAAGAACGCGGTCTCGGACATCATCGGTCCCCATCCGGCTTCGTACCATCCGATCGAGCCATCCGCGAACCACACCTGTAGCTGGCCGTAGTTATACATCTCCGGTGCAATCTCGTCTGACAGGCGCAGTCCCATGCCGCTGACGCGTACAGGCTTGGCGTCGGTGATCTGGCACATCACATCCACGTAATGCACGCCACAATCGACGATAGGGCTGGTCGTTTGCATCAGCGATTTATGGGTCTCCCAAGTCGGACCATCCGATTGCTGGTTGAGATTCATGCGGAAGACATATGGCCCGCCCAAATCGCGCGCTTCAGAGATCAGGCGTTGCCAGCTAGGGTGGTGGCGCAGGATGTAGCCCACGACAAGCTTGCGGTTCAGCCGTTTGGCGGTGGCAACAACGCGTTCTGCGTCTGCCACGGTGGTTGCCAGTGGCTTTTCAATGAACACATCCGCGCCTGCCTGCATCGCTGAAATGGCGTAATCGGCGTGGCTGTCGGAATAAGTCGCGATGCAAACCAAGTCGGGCTTGAGCGCCAAACCTTCGTCGAAGGTCGCAAATCGCGGATACCCTTCTAGCTCTGCGGGCAAAGCGACGTCGGAGCGGTTTACCAGCCCCACGATCTCTGCCTCAGGATGGGCATGATAGGCAAGCGCATGGCTGCGCCCCATATTGCCAAGACCTGCAATGACAACTCTCATTTGACTGCACCAGAGGTGATGCCGCGGATCAGTTGGCGCGAGAAGATGACGTAGAGCGCCATTACCGGCAAGATCGCCAGCGACAATGCAGACAGGACTGCGTTCCAATCGGTGACGAACTGACCGATGAACACTTGGCTGCCAAGGGTCAGGGTTTTGACCTCTTCGGCGGGGGCAAGGATCAGCGGGAACCAAAGGTCGTTCCAGATTGGGATCATATTGAACACCGCAACCGTCGCCATTGCAGGCCGCACAAGTGGCAGGACGAGACGGAAGAAGATGCGGTACTCGGACAAGCCGTCAATGCGGCCCGCGTTTTTCAGGTCATCACTGACCTGCCGCATGAACTCGCTCAGGATGAACACCGCCAGAGGCAGGCCCTGCGCCGTATAGACGAGGATCAGCGCCCAGAGGGTGTTCACCAAACCCGTCTGCACCATCATTTCCAGAATGGCGACGGTGCCGATCCGGATCGGGATCATGATGCCGAGGGCCAGATACAGCCCCATGATCATGTTGCCTTTGAAGCGGTATTCAGCCAGCGCGAAGGCCGCCATTGCTCCGAACAACAAGATGAAAAACAATGACCCCACGGTGACGATCATCGAGTTCTGGAAGTAGAGGAAGAAGTCCCCCTGCTTGAGCACAGTCTCGTATCCGATCAACGAAAAGCTGTCAGAATTGGGCATCGCCAAGGGCTCGCGGAAAATGGCTTTGCGGGTCTTGAAGCTGTTGATTACGATCACGAAAACCGGAAACAACGCGATCAGGGTGTAGAGGATCAGCGCGCCGTGGGCAGCGTATGTGCTGAAAGGGTTTTGACGTGCAGAGTTCATGTCCTTCTCCTCAGAACTGATAGCGGCGCATGCGTGACTGGATACCAAAGAGGTACAGACACACACCGACGAGGATGATGGCGAACATGGCCGACGCGATGGTGGAGCCCATATGCGGATCGCCAAGTTGCAATTGGAAGCCGAAGAAGGTCCGGTACATGAACGTCCCCAGAATATCGGTCGAGAAGTCCGGGCCCGCCAGCGCCCCTTGCGCGGCATAGATCAGGTCGAACGCGTTGAAGTTCGCCACGAAAGTCAGGATCGAGATGATGCCAATAGATGGCAGGATCAGCGGCAGTTTGATCTTCCAAAACGCCGCGAAACCAGTGATGCCTTCAACCTCGGCAGCCTCAAGAATTTCGTCCGGGATAGACAAAAGCGCGGCGTAAATCAGCATCATCGGGATGCCGACAAATTGCCAGACTGATACCAGTGAGAGGGCGGTCAGCGCGTATGCTTCCTTGCCCAGCCACGGCGCGTAAAGGGATTTCAAGCCGACCGCGTCCAACATCCCGGGCGCAATGCCCCAGATCGGCGACAGGATCAGTTTCCACGCGAAACCCACGATGACGAAGCTCAGGATCGTCGGGATGAAAATTGCAGACCGATAGAAGCTGGCAAAGCGCAGCTTTGGATGGCTCAGGATCGCGGCCAGCGCGACGCCGATGGGGTTTTGCACCAGCATGTGCACGATAAAGAACCAGAAATTGTTGCCCAATGCGTTCCAGAACTGGGTGGACCACACGGTGTCCCCGAATAGGGTGCGGAAGTTTTGCAGGCCTACGAAAACACGCTCTTGACCGATCTCAGTGAACAACGACAGGCGCAAGGTGTTGAACAAGGGGTAAATCATTACCGCTGTGTAAACGAGCACCGCAGGTGCAAGAAAAACGACAATGTACCATCTGAACTTTGGTTTTGTCTGGAGATCGGGCATCAGGAAATCCTACCGCTAAACGGGGTGAATGAGGGGGAGTGTCGCCCTAAGAGGGCGCCACTCGAGTTTTTGGGAGGTTTGGTTACTTCTGTGGTTCGTACCAGCTGGCAAGACCTTCTTGCAGACGCTTGCCTGCATCTTCCGGGCTTTCCTCGCCTTTGATCACGGCCACGGATGCGTTCCATGTGTCGTTCTCAAGGTTCGGTGTGCCGCGCGACAGGATCTGGTAGGTTGACCGGATCGAGCTTTCGCATTCACCCCGCCAAGAGATGAACTCTTGCGCAAGCGGGTCTTCAAGCGTGACTGGCGCGGAGGATAGCGGGAAGAAGCCCGGCAGCGCGTTCGCAAAGATCGTAGCGAATTCGGACGAGCCAACCCAGTTCAGGAAGGTTTTCGCGGCTTCTGCATTCGGCGTGGCGGCGTTCATGCCAATACCGATGTCGGTGTGGTCCGAGATATAGCAAGTGTCGCCAGCGTTTTGCACAGGTGGGTAAAACGCGCCCATCTCGAAATCGGCCAACCCGTTGAAGCCGGAGACTTCCCAAGAACCAGCCGGATAGATCGCCGCGCGGCCCAAGGTGAAGATGTTTTGGCTATCAGGGTAAGTTTGCGCCTCATACCCATCGCCCAGATATGGCGCCCATTTGGCAAGCTGGCGATATGGGGCAACCCATGCTTCATCGGTCAGCTTCTGGTCGCCTGCGATCAGCGCCAAACGGCCCTCTTCACCCTTCCAGTAGTTTGGACCGATGTTGTTGTAGCCCATTGTGGCGGCTTCCCACTGGTCGTTGGTGCCCATCGCCATCGGGGTGTAATTGCCGTCTTCTTTGATCTTGTCCAAGACCGCAAAGAACTCGGCTTCGGTCTTTGGAACTTCGACGCCGACTTCGGCGAACGCATCTTTGTTGTAGATGAAGCCGTGGATCACGCTGGCCATTGGCACGCAGTACTGAGTGGCCGCGTCATCGGTGCTCCAGCCAGACTTCGAGACGGGCGAGAAATTCGCCATGCCTTCGATGTCGCTTATATCGGCCAAATGGCCCGCTTCAAACAAGGCCTGCGAGGCGTCAAACGGGCGGCACGTGATGATGTCACCAGCAGAGCCCGCATCCAGTTTCGAGTTCAACACCGCGTTGTATTCCGCAGGTGCGGACGGTGTGAATTTCAGCTTGATGCCGTCATGCGCGGCCTCAAAGGCAGGAATAATTTTATCCTGCCAGATTGCCAGGTCGTCGTTGCGCCAGCTCTCAATGGTCAGCGTTACGTCCTGCGCCGAGGCTGTGCCTGCGATCATCGTCGTGGCCAGCATGGCTCCGATTAGTGTGGTCTTCTTCATGGTCTTCTCCCTATTTAACGATCTAGTTTTGGTTTGTTTTAAGTGACTGCAAACAAGGGCCAAGATGCCCGTCATGTGCAGCCAGCAAGTCTTGCGCCTGCGACGCAGAGCAGCCTTTGGCGAGCAAAACGGCGACTTTTGGATTGCCGCTTGCGGCATTCAAGGCCGTTTCGGCGGCTTGCATCGAAACTTCCGAGATATGAGACACGATACCCGTCGCCCGCTTCACCAACTTGGCATTGTCGGCCACTACATTGACCATCATGCCCTGATAGACATGACCCAGCTTCACACCCATCAACGATGACATCAAGTTGAGCGCGGCTTTTTGCGCTGTTCCCGCGCCCAGCCGGGTTGATCCTGCGATCACTTCGGGTGGTGTTTCAAGGCAGATGGACACGTCTGCGGTCTCTAGAAGCGGGGTTGCGGGATTGTTCGCGATAGCGACGACGGTGCCGCCCTTGGCCTTTGCCAATTTTGCGACGGCTAAAGCATAAGGTGTCGTCCCGCTTGCGCTCAGCACGATAACGGCGTCGCCAGACTTCACGTCGCGGACTGCGATTTCTGCCGACCCAGCGTCGTCTTCTGTGTCGCCCGGCATGTACCCGTCGGCAGGCACCCCGCCTGCCATATGGATGCGCACCGCGCGGGCTGGAATACCAAATGTTCCTGACAGCTCGCAGGCGTCCGCCAATGCCATCAACCCCGAACTGCCAGCCGCTGCATATGTCAGGCAGCACCCGGAGCGTATCGCCGACGCCATAACTTCTGCACCCCGATCAATATCCGCCGCCGCCGCGTGAATCGAACTGATCGCAGCCTGCTGGCCTTCCAGCAACGCAAACACCGCATCGACCGATGAAAGCTCATCGATAGGCTGTCTTGCTGATATTTTTTCTGTCGTTGGCAGCAGCATCAGATTCTCCCTGTCTAAACTAATACCTTTTAAATACCTATTGTCTACCATTTTCTTTAATCGCCATAATTTGGCCGAAAAAATAATGCCAATAACCACTAATAGTGCTATTTGGTCTATCTTTCATAAAATAGGTATTATAAAGGTATCGTATGACTGATTCAGGGCGCACACTCATTATCGGCGTGGATGGCGGCGGCACAGGATGCCGCGCAGCCATTGGAACGCCTAATGACGGTGTGCTTGCGCGGGCTGAAGGCGGGCGCGCCAACGTGGCTTCTGATTTTGCGCTTTCGATCAAAAACATCACGTCCACAGTTGAGGCTGCCGCAGAGCGCGCCGGCATTCCGCGGGCTGAATTGAGCAAAGCCGCGGCGCATATCGGTGTTGCAGGAGTGTTGGGACCAATAGAAAACGCGCAAGTCGTGTCTGGCTTGCCCTACGGGTCGATGACTGTGACCGATGACCGACCTACCGCGGTAACCGGCGCATTGGGCGGCCAAGATGGCTACCTGCTATCTGTTGGAACCGGAACAATAGCAGCCGCCAGCACGTCCGGCACTTTCACTTATGTTGGCGGATGGGGGTTCGCCGTGGCGGATCAGGCGTCAGGCGCATGGCTCGGTCGCGCGGCCTTAGAGCAGGTCATGCTGTGCCATGACGGCCTTACTGATCATACCCGTCTTACACGCGCGCTACTTTCGAAATTTGACGATGATCCCAACGCCATTGTCGCCTTCAGCATGGCGGCCAAGCCCGGCGACTTCGGCACTCTAGCGCCCGAAATTATTGCAGGTGCGCAGGCGTTGGACCCGTGGGGGCAATCCATAATGAAAAAGGGCGCGGATCATCTGATGCGCTGCCTCACAAGACTTGGATTTCTGCCCGGTGATACGCTCTGTCTGTCTGGCGGCGTTGGGCCACATTACGCGGACTATCTAGCAGCAGAGTTTCTGTCAGGTCGCATTGAGTCACGCGGCAGCGCGCTCGACGGCGCGTTTCAACTTGCCAGATCAAATTTGGTCAACCAGCTGGAGAGCAACTGATGACAATAGCCGCCTTCTTGACGCCAGATAAGTGGCTGCAATCTGATGGTGGGCCGCGTTATGTCCAATTGCGCGAAAGGCTAACAGAGGGCGTTGATCAAGGGCTTCTGAAAGCGGGGAGCCCGTTGCCGCCTGAGCGTGAGATAGCGTCAATAACTGAGTTGTCCCGCGTCACTGTACGCAAGGCCATACAGGCCCTCGCTAGGGACGGGATCATCATCCAAAAGCAGGGGTCTGGGTCATTTGTGGCCTCACACGCACCACAGATTGAACAATCGTTGTCGCGCCTGACATCTTTCAGCGAAGACATGTCCAGGCGGGGTATGTCCTCAACAAGTGTCTGGCTTGAGCGCGGTGTTTACATGCCGTCGCCGGACGAGGTTCTTGCCCTTGCCCTGTCACCTGACGATTCCGTATCGCGCATCGCACGGCTCAGAACAGCGGATGGCAAGCCCATGGCCATCGAGCGCGCGTCACTTTCAACCGAAATGCTGCCCAATCCGCTTCTGGTTGAGACGTCGTTGTATGAAGTCCTTGGACAGGCTGGGTTCAGACCGGTTCGGGCTTTGCAAAAAATCTCTGCAATCAATCTCGAAGAAGACAATGCGGCATTGCTGGATGTCGCGCCGGGAAAAGCCGGGCTGCGGATCGAACGCACCTCGTATCTGGCCGACGGACGCACGGTCGAGTTCACACAATCCATATATCGCGGAGACGCCTACAACTTCGTAGCCGAGCTGCGCCTTGCCAAAGAATAGGACTGCCAAAATGATCACATCTCAAACACAGATGCGCCGCGAGGTGCTTGAAATACCCGTTGCTGTGGACCGCCTGCTGCACAAAGGTGGCGACGACATCCGCCGTGCCGCCGATGCAATGCGCGCCCGTACTCCCAGCTACATGGTGACCGTCGCGCGCGGCTCGTCGGATCATGTCGCCACCTATCTTAAATACGCGTCCGAGCTGCTGACCGGGACACCTATTGCGTCAATCGGGCCATCTATTGCGTCGATCTATGGCCGCAAACTCAATCTGGATGGCAGCGTCTGCCTGTCGGTGTCTCAATCCGGCAAAAGCCCCGACATCGTTGAAATGGCACGGATGGCGCGAAATGGCGGCGCATTGTCGATTGCGATGACAAACCACCCAGATAGCCCCTTGGCGCAGGTGGCGGATCACACGCTGAATTTGCACGCTGGCGAAGAACTCAGTGTCGCCGCGACAAAAACATTCGTGAACTCAACAGTATCCGGCATTTGGCTTCTGGCGGAATGGGCGGAAGACGAGGCATTGCGGGCCGCCATCCATGATCTGCCCAGCAAGCTGGAAGAGGCGGTCAATATTGACTGGCCGGACGCCCGCGCCGCACTCGGGTCGCGCAATTCGATTTTCTGTCTGGGCCGAGGTCCAGCCTATGCCATATCGAATGAAGCCGCGCTGAAATTCAAAGAGACCTGTCAAATCCACGCTGAATCCTACTCTTCCGCAGAAGTGCTGCACGGCCCTGTCTCCATTGTGGACAGCGGCTTTCCTGTCATCGCCCTTGCGTCAGGTGATGAGGCTGAAGATGCATTGGCCAGTGTTGCAGACGAGATCGCCGCAAAAGGGGCTACGGTTTTTGCGACGAGCGACAAAGTGCGGCAAGCTAATGCGTTGCCCGTGACGCGGACGGGTCATGCGCTGACCGATCCGATCTCGCTCATCGCAAGCTTCTACGCCATGGTCGAGCGCACAGCCGCATCGCGCGGCATTAACCCGGACGCGCCTCGGCATCTCAAGAAAGTGACCGAAACGGTATGAGCGACATGACCAAAGCCTATGTCGGAGCGCAGATTCATGACGGGCAAGTGCTCCATGAAAATCATGCGCTTGTGGTCGACGGTGACGGCCGCTTTAGCGTTCAGGCGATTGACAGTCTTCCGTCAGGCTGCCCGACGCAAAAACTGAACGGGGGCGTGATCACCCCCGGATTTGTCGATTTGCAGGTCAATGGCGGTGGTGGCGTCATGTTCAACGACGATCAATCTGTGGACGCCCTGCGCACCATTGCCGGCGCCCATGCGACGACCGGGACACAAGCTTTGCTACCCACATTGATCACTGACACGCCTGACCGCACACGAGCCGCGATTGATGCGGTCGAGCAGGCAATTGCGGAGAGGATCAGCGGCATCGTGGGCATCCACCTGGAAGGTCCGCACCTGTCTGTCGCGCGCAAAGGGGCGCACGATCCAAAGTTGATCCGCGCCATGGCTGACGAGGACTTATCGCTGATATTGTATGCAGCAGAGCGCTTGCCAAATGTCATGGTAACCGTTGCGCCAGAGAACACGACGCTGGCACAGATCAGATCAATGGCTGAGGCGGGCATCATCGTTTCGCTGGGCCATACGGACGCAGACCGCGACACATGCCACGCCGCATTTGATGCAGGCGCTCGGTGCGTGACGCATTTATTCAACGCCATGAGCCAATTGGGAAACCGCGAGCCCGGCTTGGTCGGCGCGACACTTGAACGTGGCGACATCTACGCGGGGCTTATCGCAGACGGCATTCACGTCCACCCAGCTGCCATCCGCATTGCCTTAGCTTCAAAACCACAGTCCGACAGGATTTTCCTCGTCACGGACGCTATGGCTACGGCCGGTTCCCAGATCAATAGTTTTTTGATCAATGGTCGCGAGGCATTCAGGAAGGATCATCGCTTGACCTTGGCCGATGGCACGCTCGCAGGAGCCGATTTGGAAATACCACGCGCACTCTCGATCATGATTAACAATGCGGGGGACGACGTGTCGAAGGCAGTCGCCCGCGCGACATCAACACCTGCCAACCTGCTCCGCGAGGGTAACGACATGGGATGTCTAAGTGGTTCATCTCGATCAGTGTTATACTTTGACAACGGATTCTCAAATCCGAATGCTCTTCGCGCGATGGATACTTTGCACGCAATTTGAAATAGCTTGCGGATTCGCAGTTGCTAGGGTGTGAGCCAATGCGGGAAAGAATTGGTCAAAACGACTTACGATTGTAGAGCAAGCTGGAAAACGAATTCGACTACGACACGCAACGGCCTCTTTGTCACCCTAAGCCGACTTTTGTGTTCAGCGCAGTATTGGTCGAAGTGGGCTCGAAGCCGCCTTTTCTTTCGCAGAAACACTTGATGACGCGCCCGCGGCGAAGCCGACATTAGTTTTTAGGCTACCCCAACTCACCGCATAAGGACGGAGAAGGAGTAACTCGCGGAAAATGGGATTTCTTTCCTTTGGCCCCAGATTGTGCGCGAGCAACCTAGGATAGTCGTGACTGCGACACCGAAACTTGTCTACTGCTGGATCCGACAAAGCCTGAAGATCCAAAGCAAATAACATTTGACGAATGCGGTTTGGCCTCCGATTGAGCGCTGCCCAACAGTTGCTTGGCAATTCCGTGCGATCGGTGGTTTGGGTCGACATATAGCTCTGAAATTTCCCCGAGTTTGCCGCCTGCATAGATTGCTGTGCATTCGTTGAGGGTCATCGCTCCGACAGGTTGGTGATCCGCAAAGGCGATCAACGCGATAACACCAGCGTCTGAAACGACGCGCGATGTTATCTCAAAGACTTCCTCCATTGTAGCTGTCTCACCACCAGACAATTCGTCCACGAGAGCATGGACAAATGGGGCAACTGTCGTGGCGTCGCTGATGTCGGCCCCGCGTATGGAAATCTGGGGGACTTCCTTGCTTGCAGTTGCCGTTCCCGCTTGCGAGCTGCTTAACGTATTTTCAATGTCAGACACTTGTAACCCCAGTCCTGGTATCGTCCGCGTACCGAGAGTTCTTATCTGCCGCAGATATCTGAAAGATGTTATCGACCAGAGGCGGACAATCCGTAAGAATAGACATTGTTGAGGTATCCTTGATCTTGAATTCGAAATTCTGTTTCCCCGACATGCTTGAGGCCTTGAGATATGTAAAAGGCTATTGCTGGAGAGTTTTCGGCATTTGTCGCCAGCCAGACAGAACTAACGCCCTACTTGTGACAGTGTTTAAGCGTAGTGTTCAGAAGTCGTTTGCCTATTCCTTGTCCGTGGTGGCACGGTTGGACATAGAAAGTTGCAATTTCCGTGTCTGAACAGCCTTCAACGGGGGGCGGGGCTTCTCGGCGTTACACGTAAAAAGCCATCAATTCCTTCTGCGTTTTCAGAAACCAAAATGAACTGGTATGGGTCGGATATCAGGACGCTCGTCTTTCAAAGGTGAAAGTCTTTAACGCATACTCGGCAAAGAGCGCGCTCACGCCTCTTTTGAGATAGGTCCCGATCCAAACTTCCATTGAGATTGCTGCCATGCTTGACGCGTCTGATGGGGTCGCGTTGCGAATGGTCATGGCTGGCGCTCCATAATCATTCGAATGCCAAATACTACCAAAATTGTTCCAAGCGTGCGTTCGAACCAAACGCCAAATCGGTTGTAAATCGCACGGGCAGGACCAGTAGACAGTATCGCGACAACGATCGTGTACCATAAGACCTCCATCCCGAATCCTATAAAGAGAATGGCGGACTTGGCGCCAAGTCCTGTCTCGGATGGTATCGCGACCGCATAGAGGCTGACAAAGAAGGTTATCGCCTTAGGGTTGGAAAGATTGATCAGAAGTCCTAATCTGAGACCACGTTCGAAAGCGTCGTCTGACAACACCGTCGGGCTTTTCGATTTGGACGCGTTGGGCCGAAGCCAGCTCTGAAGTCCGAGATAAATCAAAAACAACCCACCCGCGACTTGAACAAAGCTGCCAAGCCAACCAATATGTGACAAGACCACCGCAAGACCCGTCATGCTGAGAACAGCGTATAGCGTTGCCGCCAAAGCAAGCCCCAGTGTCGCTCCATGCGCAGTTCGAGGTGCGCCTGAAATCGCGAGCCTCGATATGAGCGTGAAATTCGGACCGGGGCTCACCACAACCGCTGCATAGAGAACCGCGACCGTCGCGATCGTGATCAAGTCATTTGACATACGTGTTTAGCTCCTTTCGTTTCTTATCCAGCCTGTTCGGTACACGCTTTCAGCTTGGTTCTTGAAGGGCCAACATCAGGATGACATCCACCCATATTTCCTTGATTTGCTTCCACATTGTGATGCCTCCTGACCAAATCCAACACTTGGTAGGTCGAGCTGCTCACCAGTATAGGTCGTTTTCGGCACTATCTATGGCAGGTCATATAGTCCGAGTGCATTGCCAAAGGGGTCGGCGAATTCGGAGTATGTCACAACACCGGGAATATCGATTGCGTCCCCGGTATTGATGCCAAGTTCAGCACGCTCGCGCTGCGCATCTGCCATATCTTCCACCAAGAATCTGATGATGGCCCCGGACGGTTGTTGGTTTTCGACTTCAAAGAGTTGAACCCAGGTGTCGGGCGCAACTTTGAATTCAACAACGCCGGGAAAGGGCCGCATTATTTCGGTTTCTGCACCTAGAAAGTTGAGATACCATGTCTCCGCTTCTGCGATCGATGAGACGGGGACACCGACTGTGACTTCGCCGAACGGCTCTGCCGAGGCAAAACTAGTGGACGCAAGAAGTGCCATTGAGGTTTTTGTTAGCCATCTCATCGTTAGATACCACCCGTCAGATCTTCTGCAAGCATGAGCGCGTTGCCATCAGGATCATAGAAGGTCGCGGTCTTTACCATGCCCTCTACGACATCTGTTTCACCATCAAACTTAACTTTGGCATGCTCCAGTTTTTGACGCGCGGTATCTAAGTCAGCAATTCCGAAAACTGGCACGCAGTTGCCGGGGGCAGGTTTGGTATGCTCACCAAGACCGATAGTGACCCCAGTTGTTTTGGTCTGGAGTTCAGACCAGCCTGCCTCATCCGAATGAAAATTTGTCTGAAACCCCAGCATGTTTTCATACCACTTGGCGCTTTTGTATCGATCCGTCACTGACAAAGCGATAGTAATGGTGTTTTCTATTGAAACGAGTGGCATGGGCTTCCTTTTGGTTAAAAAATATAGTAACTATACTTTATGGACATTGATTTTCTTGTCAACATCACTTCTCGCGCTTGGGCACTTTCCATTCTATCGAACCTGCATGAAGGTGTTGCTGGGCGACAGGCGGCGCTGCTGACTGCAACAGGTGCCAGCAGATCAGCCTTCGGCCAAAGCATGGAACACCTTATTGAGAGTGGGCTTCTGGAACGGAACCCCGGCCACGGCCATCCGCTGCGGCCAGAGTTTCGTCTGACGCCAAGTGGCGTAACGGCCGCCGCAATCGCTTATAAAGTTCAAAGTGTTTCTGGAGACGAAGATCAGGACTTGCTGCGTCGTTCATGGACATTGCCAGTTTTGACAACGCTTCAAACGCCGCGCCATTTTAACGAGATCAGGCGAAACCTGTTAACGATTACGGATCGTGCTTTGTCGCAGACTCTGAAATCTATGGAAGAGCGAAGCTGGGTGCATAGGAGCGTTACCAATACCGCCCGTCCGCCGAGATCAATCTACAGCGCAGTCAACACAGGGGGAGTTATTAGCCAGATCACGGGGGCTGAGGTTCGGCTCGCTCGACATTGATTTGGTGTTGAAGCATTCCGAAACGGTTCATAGCGCGGTGGACAAACGTTGGGATTTGACCGATTTCTCGTTGAAGCTGACGTTGGACTTACGTTTATTGGGCTACTGCGATGCGGAGATTGTGTTGTAAAACACCGCTTTTGGTACTTACTGCCGGGCTTTTTCGCTGTACAGGCCGATGAGTTTTTGGTGGCGAGAGGCTCGGCCAAATTGACCTCTGGCCGCTCAATTGCCAACTCTCTTCGCCTCAGGAACGTTCTCATTTGACTTCCTAGTATAACGGGCTTTTGCCGGAAAATTAGGACATCCGAATTTCGGAGTTTTTCAACACAATCGGGACCTAGTCAACATTTAACTCAGCCGAACGAATGTCCGTTCAAGCGTTCCGGCGATATGGGCGACTTCCGCACTGATCGCCCCTATTGACTAAGGTCAACGTCAGGCTTCGTTCTGCCCCAAGACTCCTTGGGCAGGGATACATCATGACCGAAGACAATCCCAATACCTCGCTGCTGAGTATTTCTTCCGCTGGCGATAAACGTATTAAAAATTTATAGTTCAGTCACCAGCGCTACAACCGAAAGCCGAATATGAAGAATCCCACGAAGGTGCATAATAAGGGTTTTGTAAGCGCCCTGAAGGTTGCGGAATTGGCAGGCGTTTCCCGATCTGCCGTGTCACGAACATTCTCCGATGGCGGCAGTGTTTCACCCGAAACCCGACAAAAGGTCATCGCGGCGGCAAAAGAGCTAGGCTATCATGTCAACCACCTTGCTCGCGGGCTTTTGGCGGACCGCACTAACATCGTGTCGCTGGTCATTCGATCCGTCAGCAATCCCTATCAGTCGCGTATGATGGACGAGATAATTAGGGTTCTCCAGGCCTCAGGCCGCGTAGCACTGGTTATCAACGCCGACGGTGTTGACGACGGTGCGGCACAAGCCCTAACGCAAAGTCTGAATTTTAGGGCCGAGGCCACGATCGTATTGTCCGGCCAACCTTCATACGACCTAGTTGATACTTGTCTGGCAAATGGTCAGCACGTCATCCTTCTGAACCGCGGCGAGCGACGCGACGGTGCCGACCGAATTTCAATCGACAACGAAGGAGCAGCAACCGAGGCAGTTCGACTTAACAAGCGGGCCGGCTGTCGTCGCCATGTCGTTGTTTCCTCGACCAGTCTGACACCAAGCCTCGCGGCTCGTGAACTGGCCTATGTCGCCAAAGCGAAGGCGATTGGTGACGAGGTGGAGATCGTAGCCGTCGGCCCTACCAGCTATGCCACGGGGGCAGAAGCCGCGCGCAGAGTTTTTGGACGCGCATCGACACCGGATGCGGCGTTTTGCGTTACGGATATACTGGCACTTGGCTTCATGGACACTGCGAGGCAGGAATTTCAACTGAACATACCCAACGATCTTTGCGTGATCGGATTTGACGATATTGAGCAAGCGCAATGGACTTCCTACCGACTGACAACATTTCGGCAGCCAGTTACCGAGATTGCGGAACAGATCGGGCGCCTATTGGGCGATCCGCCGTTGGGCGGCGTTGGGCGTGAAATCGCGTTAAAGACCATGCCGATTTGGCGCAACACGGTGCGTCCGCGTTAAGTGACCGAGCCATTGGCCAAATCTACTGAAAATTTGTCATCCGGAAGTGCCTGACTATAGCGTGCCAATCCCATGATCAGGCGTCTTTGGCTGTCACCGCCTTTGATTGGCTCGGCCGGATCAAGTGCCATGTAGAGGCACAAACGTTCAGCCGGAATTTCGGCAAGCTGCCCACCACGCTCCAAGAAGTAATAGTCGTCAATTGCCAGCCGTGCGGGAATGTTTGTCGTGGCACTATCTGCGTTGCGCCCTGTTTGCGTTAGGATATCTGCCAGCGTTTCCCTCTCTAGCCGCGCCCCGAATTCGGTGGGCCAATCACGCGCCAGATACCGCCGACCGGTGAGCTCATCCAGATGTTCCCGCAAAAAATCGGCATAGCTTTCACTTAGCGGAAGCGTCGCATTGGGCTGCTCGGCAAGGTAATGCGCAAAGCCCGCATCGAAGCCCGGAACCTGTCCCAGCTGAACGGTGTCAATGCAGGCAGAGGTCAGCTCCAGATTGACCAACTTAAAGGCGGCAGGAAAGCTTGCGGTCGACGGAACCGCCACATTCACCAACCAGTCCTTGTCACAGTGCCGTGCGCCCGTGCGGTTGATATGCCAATGCCCGCTGAAATGCAGGCCCACGCCCGTTGCTGTGGTGGCATCTGCGGTTAAGTGCGTGGGCATCACCCGTTCAGCCAGCCCGCCGGACACGTCGTTCAGCAGATCGATCGCTGGGAAATGTGACATGGTCAAAAGCTGCTTGCCCTGCACTTTGGCCCGTGCGGCGACGTCGCGCATCCAGTCCAACAACCATGCCTTGTGGCGCAGAACAGCGTTCCAGCCCTGTTGCCCACAATCGACCCATCCATCGGTGCCGGGCAGGTAGACATTGGCGTCCACCGACAGAATCCACAGCCCAGCCACCGGTTCTACTAGATAGGACAAATCAGGGACCAGCACCGGATTACCATCCGAACCCGTTAGGGCTCCAATCCTATCCACCAAAGCGTTGGACGCTCCGAAGGGCGTTTCCCAATGCAGATCGTCGTCGTGACGGCAAAATCCAAATGAACGCGCATAGTCCAGCATCTCCGCCTGTCCGACTTGCCGCATCGCGGGGGCGTGGACAGCGCTTGGTTCGGATGGGTCGCCAGCAACAGCAAAGATAACTCCGTCTCGCGTTACCATCCCTTTTTTCAGCGCCTTGCCGTCACCATACCATTGATCGTGATTGCCCGGCGTCAGGAAGAACCTCATCCCGTATTTTTGCGTATATTTATGCAATAGACTGGCAGCGGCATTCCAGTTTGCTGGTTGGCCATCATCGGTCAGATCACCTGCGATCATCACCAGTCGCACGCCATGTTCCACCAGTATGTCCAATGCACGAACCAACGCTACACCGCCCTCATTGAACACTCGGGTCGATGAGGCCGTGTCCGCCAAACTGCGAAAACAATCTTCGTGAACCAGCCCATAGGCACGACCGGCAGCTACATCATGCAGATGCGGATCGGCCAGAACGGCGACCTGTCCCGTCCATTGCGAGGTCATTCCGTGCCTTTTCCATCATAGCGTGGCACATCATCGTGACCGATCATGTCAATCCAATCCGACGCTTGCTTTATTGCATCGACCAGAACTTGTTTCGGTGTTTCGTGCCATTCGTCCGGGCGTAACTCTCGCCGTTCGCGGACATGGGCAAGGGCCGCTTCCATGGTCGGATAGGTATTCGGCATGGATTTGTGCAGGAACAGGCTGACCAAGGCCGTCGATCGACTGCGTCCGCCACGACAATTGACCAGAATATTCCCTCGTTCGCGATGGGGGTAGCTGGGGCGATCCGGCATTTCCTGCACCAGCGCACCGCGCAGAATGTAGTAGCCGGCCAGCATCATCGACGCCGGGCTTCCCGCCCCATCCACCAAGCCGATCTTGTAGTACCGCAACGCGCCGTGCCCATAAGGAACCGGGGCATCAATGTGGGATGGTTCCTCCGTCAGGACATAGTTGAGATCCAGATTCACCGCACAGTTCACGACGATGGAAATTCCGTGCTTCTTCAGGAGCGGCAAATCGGCAGTGCCTTCACGCCCGCCAATGTAAAGCGCGACGTCAAACGGGGTCACGTTTTCTTCGATTAGGTTAATCGCAGGTCGTTCGTAATGTGCTGTGCCCATCTGGCATCCTTTCTGGAACGGCGTGTAATCGACGACGCCGAGTCGTGTCTGACTCAAGTAGCGTACGCGAGATCGCGCGCGGCAGGTGCTAAGGCAAGCCCACTGACATCGCTTAACTGGTCGGCAAGTGCCGAGACGCTGGCAATGACCGGTCCGCCACCCTCAAGCGGGCCGTCTCCTAGGAAATCACAGATTCGCGCACCGGCTTCTTGCGCCAGTAGCAGACCCGCGAGGCAATCCCAAGCATTCATGTGCAGCTCAAGATAGGCGTCGGATCTCCCATCGGCGACATAGGCCAAACCCATCGCGCCCGAGGCACCACGCCGCACATTGGCCCCCAAATCGAGAATGCCGGTCAGGATTTTCAAGTACCGGTCCTGCGGAACTCGCCCCGACCAGCCAAGCTCAACGCAGGCAGCATCAAAATCTTCCGTCTTTGCTGCATGGATAGGTGCACCATTGCGGGTGGCACCTTGCCCCGCTTGCGCGAAATACAGATCGTCAGTTGCGGGCGCGCAGATTGACCCGATCTTGATTTCCCCGTCAGCGACAAACGCGATGGAGACGCAGAAATGTGGTATTCCCCGTGCGAAGTTCGCGGTTCCGTCGATAGGATCAACCACCCAGACGCGTGCTGTCGGCGCGCCACCGGTTTCTTCTCCCATAAAGCCGTCTTCAGGGAAAGCTTCGGCTATGCGTGCACGAATGTGCCGCTCGACCGCACCATCGGTTTCCGTCAGAAAATCCTGCGGCCCCTTACGTTCACTGGCACCTGTGTTGCGGTTGTTGAACCCTTCCAGTGCAAGCGCTGATGCGCTCGCGATCAAGTCGCGACAAAATTCAGCCCGCGCTTTCAACGCGCCGTGATCAAGAGGCTCTGGTTGCTGTGACATGAGTGTATTCCTAGGTGTGACGACAGTTTGAAACCCGCCTCCCCGAACTTGAGATAAGCCCGGAGACGCGAAGGACGCGAACCCTAAATACAGAGTGATTGACTCGTATCGTCCCGAAAGGTGGGGAAATGATCAGCGGCTGTAGTTCAGCAGCCAGAAATCCTGCCAGTCCTGGCGAGTCTCCCAGTCATCTGCCGCGGAGGAAATGCGGTAGTTTTGCACTTGATCCAAGACGTTTCCAACGCCCGATGCCTCGTCAGCGGGCAACCCCACGTCAGAGTTGGAAGACATCTTGCCGTCGTTGTTTTGCGGTGCGATGCCTTCAGGTGTCATCGCATAATGCAAGAACAGCTTGGCCGCATTCGGGCTGTCCGACCCTGTTGCAATTACCCCGACATTAACGCTGGTAAAGCCAACGAACGGTTTGATGCCATCGCACAGACCCAGCTTGTAATCGCTATCTGCGTTGTCGCGATACTTGGCGGACGCCATCAGCCCCATGAAGCCCTCGCTTTGGCCCGGTGCTCCAACGGATTCAGCAGCCGCGCTGTCGGAGGATCCCAGCAATGGCGCGTTCTGACCGAGCGCCTTCAGCCAAGCCTTAGTTGCGCTGCCTGCGTCGCTGTCCAGCGGCTTGCCGTATTGCGCTTCATAGGCGGCCGCGACCTTGTCGTCGTGATGCATTTCAAGCTGGTTGAACCAGTTGGTCAGTCCAGGATTTCGCAGTGGATCCTGCATCGCAACCTTGCCTTTCCATTCGGATTCAGTCAGTTGCCAAATATTGGAGACTGGGCAAGAGTCATAGAGCTCAGTGTTGTAGGTCCATAGGTTGGCCGAGGCGACGACAACTAGCGGGTTCTGATAGTCTGGATCGATCTTGTCGGCCAAGTCGGGTGGCGACCAGCTAGTGACCGCGCCGGTCGGGATTAACTGGGCGATAACAGCGGAGGCATCCGAAATGATTGCAACGTCCGCCTGAACATTTCCGGCGCGCGCTTCGCGGTCAAACATCTCGATCTGGGCTGGGGCCTTCATCTTGGTTCCGACAGCGTCGATACCGTATTTGGCCGAGAAAGCTTCGGCCATTGTCTTGATTTTGCCGGTGCTGTCAAAAACCGTCAGCTGCGGTTCGGCGCGCGCGGCTTCGATCAACGCGTCGAGGTCGAAATCCTGTGCATGCGCCATGCCAAGGCTGCCTGCTAGCAGGGCGGCGAAACTTGCCGATGTCGTCGCGATGCGTGTCCTGTCGATAATTCTCATTGTTATTTCTCCCTTTCGTGTTGGCCTTGCCGCCGGGTCGATGACCCAGTGATGCAAGAGTACAATGCCAAAGAAGCTTCCACGTCTTTGGCGGTGGTTTTCATCAGGCGCTGCGTCCTAGCGCTTTGTCGGCGTTAAGCATCCGTTGCCCATCCGTATCGAAGAGATGAAAAGCGGCGGGCTCGACGACCATCGTAACATCGTCCCCTGCCGACAGGGTTGGGGCTACATGGGTTGTCATAAAAAGCAATTGCCCCCCCGCGCGAACTTCGACGATCCAACTGCCGCCGGTTGGCAGAACCCCTTCGATCTCTGCGCGGAGATTGAAACTGTCTTGCGGAACATCTTTGGCATCGGTGTGCAAAACAATCGCTTCCGGCCGGATACCTGTAAGCGCCACGGCCCCGACATCGTGCAGCCGACCGTCCAGATAGCTGTCAATCGCCGCAGCAATTGGCGTCTTCGCGTTCTGTTCAATCAGGTTTATTGGTGGCGAGCCGACGAATTCCGCTACAAACCGGTTGGCGGGGCGTTCATAGATGTCGTCGGGCGTGCCCATCTGCTGGATTACGCCGTCGTTCATCACCGCAATCGTAGTGGCCAGCGTCATTGCTTCCCATTGGTCGTGGGTGACGAAAACGATCGTGGTTCCAAATTTGCCATGAATGCGTTTCAGCTCGGCGCGCATTTCCAGCCGCAACCGCGCATCAAGGTTTGACAATGGCTCGTCCAGCAACAAAACGCCCGGACTAACCGCCAGCATGCGCGCCAACGCTACTCGCTGTTGCTGCCCACCTGACAGTTGCGAAGGATAGCGATCGCGGTATTGTTCGATCCCAAGCGCGCGCATCACGTCATCGGTTCGCTTGATGCGCTCCGCTTTGGGCACTTTACGCAAACGCAATCCGAAATCGGTATTGCGTTCGATGGTCAGGTGCGGCCAAAGCGCATAGCTTTGAAATACAAGACCAAGTTTGCGGTCTTCTGGCGGCACAAACGTTGACTCAACTGCGCTGTCGACCACCCTGTCGCCGATCCTCAGCTCCCCGGCTGATAGGTTTTCCAGCCCAGCAATCATCCTGAGTGTTGTCGTCTTACCACAGCCCGATGGCCCTAACAGACACATGAATTCACCATCAGCGATTTCCAGGTCCAGCGACCGTACCGCATCGGTAGAGGATCCGGGATAGGTCTTCCTGACCTGACTAAGTGCGATTGTTGGCATGTTAGCCCCCCAGACCTTCAGCAAGATTTGTATTCGTCAGACGCTGCGCCAGAAGTGTGCCAAAATAGGCCACCGCCGCGATGATAAGGACCACGGCATTCGCGGCCTGCGTGTAGTTGTAGTCAATCAGGCGGAGCGAGTAGGTCGTCAGAACGTCAGTACTTGGGACAGCCAGCATGACGAAAAGACTGAGCCCCTTGATGCCCGAAATGAACGGCAGAAGGACACCGGTCACCAGCGAACGCTTCTGGATTGGGATCACAATGGACCTCATGCGACGCACCCAACCGGCACCAGCGACCTGCGCCGCTTCTTCCGGCTCCTTGCCGAGTTGCATCATCGCCGAAATCCCGGCGCGTGAGGCATAGGGCATCTGATCTGCTGTCAGCGCAAGGATCAGGATCGCAGTGGTGCCATACAGTGCCGGCACCGGACCGTGCGATACGGCAAACAGCGATAGGTAAGCGGCCGCAAAAGCGATGCCCGGCACCAGATACGGCAGGAACGTCACATGCCTCAGGAAGGTCGACAAAGGCCGGAAAGGCGTTCGCACCACGACATAGCCTACGAGCAGCCCGAGGAATCCGGCGGAAACCGCTGCCGTACCGACAATGCGCAAGGTATTCCATGCCGCAGACCACATATCCGGCGCCAATAAAATACCGGTGCGCATCGCGACGGTTTCAAGGTCTGTGCCGATCCAGTATTGCAGAGTGAAATTATCCAAAGTGAACTTTGCCGGCACGAACATGATGGTTGAAAGCGTCAGTGTCAGGACCGGCAAGCCGACACTGATTATAAAGATGACGGCGGCAAATCCGGTCGCGGGGATGCGCCATTTCTTCAGCTGGGACTTGCGGTCCATCGACCCTTTGGACCCGACGGTCACGAACCGGCGCGCCTCGCGCACAACATATGCGTCGATCAGCAGCGCGACGATCCCCATAGCCATGATCGACCCTGCAAGAACTCCTGCGACGCCTGTCTGACGCGATCCAATGGAGCGGTAGAGCGATGTCGCTAGAACGTCGAACTGCACGGGCAGTCCTAGTACATAAGTCACGCCAAAATCGCCAAGGCACTTGGCAAATATCAACAACGCCGCTGAAAACAGCGCCGGGCGCATCAGCGGCAATAGGATCTGAACCGCGATCTGTCCGCGTGTAGCACCAAGGATCCGTGCTGAATCCTCCAGTTGACTGTCCAAACGGCGCAACCCGTTGCCCAGCAGCAAAATGATGAACGGCGCATAGTGCAGCGACAAAATAATGGTGATCGGGAATTGCCCGTAAGACATCCAGTCAGGCGGCGTCATGCCCATCGCCTCGAGCCATCCTTGTTGGCCACCAACGGTACGATTCTTGAATAAGGTCGTCCAAGCCAGAGCAAAGGTCCATGATGGCAGCATGTATGGCACGATCAAAGCGGTCGCGAACCAGCGGCGCGCGAACATGTCGGTGCGGCTTAGCAGCCATGCAAGCGGCGTGCCTATGAGGAAAGATAGCAAGATCGCACCGAGCGCGACGGACAGTGTGTTCTTCAGTGGCCCCCAGAAAAAATTCTGCGCAACGGGGCTAAGGAACGTCCGATGCAGGTAGTAAAGCGTTCCATCCCCAACCTCCCCGCCAATGCGCCGGGCATCGCCAAGTTGGACTTTCACGGCGTCTAGAAGGATCGACAGCACGGGAAGCAGGATGAGATAAGCGAAGATAATCGCGACGACAAAACCAACTGCGGTCGTCGGCTCGCGCATCGTCAGCTTCATCTTGTAACGCATAGCTTGAGTGCACGACGGCTTGTCGTCAGGCGAAGCAAGGGGTGTTTTGACCCGCATCAGTTGGGAACCAAAACGCTGAAGCTGGAAGCCGCCGCTCTAAGGGTTTTCATCTATCCTCCCCGATATTGAACCCGTACATCCGCCAACGTCGATGCCACGTATCGCATAACGGCAAAGACGGCTTAAGAAACCCTTGCATAGCGCAGGTGTGCAAGTCAATTTGCAGTTAATAAATTTACTAAAGTAGATATTTTGACCTATAGTTTGCACTGGTGGTCATTCCAAGTTTTCACGCTCCAGCGGGTTTTGTTACGTTGTCATCTGTCATGACTGATACTGTGACTCAACCAAAGGGCGAGACTTCTATGGCTCGGCGCAACCCCTTCTAGTGTAATCGGTTTCGTAAGGAGGTGATCCTTTTAGCTGTCCGATGATGTTTCCGATATCCACTATCATCGGGATTTTGGGTCCAAAGCTGCCTCTAAATACCTCCCGAATCGATGGTAGCTATGCGGGACAAACCGGACTTGTGCACACGCGGCTATTGCTGACGCAGCATCTGTTCGCAACCGCGGCGATGGTTGTTTGGCGGCGCAGCATATTTAACCGAAGCGGCCGTTCAAACGGGTCAACCGCGCCGGATCTCAAGCTGACCTTTCGCTGCACGGTGCACGAACTCACATGTCGCGTGACTTTGTTGCCGTTCGCTGCGGGCGGACCAATGGCTGCTAAAGCTTGCAGACAGGGTGTTTTCGCGCGGCGGATCCAGTTCCAATTGAATCATCCGCCCGCCTGTTGTTTTATCCAGTTTGTAAACAGGTCGAGCTTCGGATCCGGGTTTGGAGTTGTTTCAGACACCACATAAAGTCCCTGCGGGCGCTCAACCTTGACCGGGCTTAACTGAACAAGGCTACCGGCGGCTTCATCCGCTGCTGTCATCCTAGAGTCTGCAAGGATCACCGCTTGCCCCGAAAGGGCCGCGTCAAACATGAAGGCGCGGCTTTCGTATTCGGTGATTTTTTCAGGATCATCGATTGCCGCCCCCAACGCGGTTGCCCAAGCCAGCCAATCCTCACGCCACCGACTGCCACAGGCTAGCGGCAGGTCTAGAATGTCTTGGGCCGACAAAGGCAACTGACGTCCGGCTATCAATTGCGGCGCACAAACCGGACTAACAGCGTCATTGCAGATGAGCACACAAGACATCCCGTCCCAATCGCCTGAACCATAGCGCACGGCGGCGTCAAAGCCAGATTTCCCAAGGTCGACATAGTCGAATGAAAGCGATGGTTTGATCTCGATACTGGGGTGTTGATTGTGAAAGCTCGAAAGACGCGGCAGCAACCAGCGGTTGCCAAAGAACGGCGCAATCGTGATTTTCAGCATTCCGGTCAGTTCACTCGTTCGAGCCTGGGCGACGGCCTGGTCGATTGTGTCCAACGCTTTGCCCAAGTGTTCAGACAGCGCGCGGCCCGCGTCCGTCAAGACGATTTTACGGGTCTTGCGCCGAAATAAAGTCGTGTTCAGATCAAGCTCTAATCCTTTGATTTGATGGCCGACGGCTGCAGGGGTCACGCATAATTCCTCCGCCCCCACCTTGATGCTTTCATGGCGGGCAGCTGCCTCAAAGGCACGTAGTTGGTTAAGTGAAGGCAAACGTCTGGTCATCGACCATACCATAGAAAATCTAAGCTATTAGTCAATTTATGATCGTTTGCCAGATGTAACGAACAAAACCTACGCTGAGGACACACAATAATTTTCGCGACAGGAGCATAATATGACCCCGACATCCCCCCGATTACCGCACGAAACCAGTGATATTTTCCTAACCGATGGTGGCACTGAAACTTGGCTAATGTACAAGCGCGGTTTCGATCTTCCGGAATTCAGCGCCTTTCATCTGCTGAACGACCGCCGGTCCGCAGTGGCCTTGCGGGAATACTATTCCGCTTTTGCGGAAGTCGCGGTGAAGCTTGGTACGCCCTTCATCTTTGACAGCCTGACCTACCGCGCCAGTCGTGACTGGGGTGCTTTGCTTGGGTATTCCACGGAAGGGCTCGCCGAGATGAACCACAAGTGTTTCGAGCTTTATCGTAAATGCGCTGCTGCGGCCGGGCTGACAGCGGAAAACACTGTGATCAGTGGATGTATCGGACCAAAGGGCGACGCCTACCAAACTAATCAAGACTTAACTCCTGAAAGTGCCGAAACATACCACTCCGAGCAGATTGGGACGTTCAAAGAAGCGGGTGCAGATATCGTAACGGCGCTGACCCTGAACACAACGGACGAGGCGATTGGCATTGCCAGGGCCGCGGCCAAAGTGGGCTTGCCGTCGGTCATCGCATTCACAATTGAAAAGGATCGCAAACTGCGCAGTGGTGAGACCTTGAAACAAGCGATTGAAACGGTTGATGCAGCAACTGCAAACGCGCCCGCCTATTACATGATCAATTGCTCGCACCCCGTTGATTTCGGCCCAGCATTAGCCAGCGAACCATGGGCACAACGCATCCGTGGATTGCGGGCCAACGCATCTTCTTTAGATCATGGTACCTTGTGCCAATTGGGTCATCTCGAAGAAGGTAACCCCGATGAATTAGCGGGCCAGTACGTTGACATCAGGGCTGCTCATCCGAAAATGAATGTCTTTGGTGGGTGTTGCGGCACCGACTATGTGCATGTCGAGAAAATTGGCCGGGCGTTGTTGGCGGCTGCATGAACCACCAAAGAAACACATCTGCAAACATTTGGGTCAGTCCAGAGCGGGCTGACCCATGTTATTCTTTTTGAATGCAAAGCTGCCATTCAGACATGCCGCAGCATCGAGCAAGGTGGACTCTTTGCGGACCTTCGCTTCATTCCGTCTGAGGTCTCCTAACGGACTTTGGCCAATAATGGTCCCCATTATCGCTACCGACAAGACTGCCTTTTTGGACGGAATTCCTGCTAAAATGACTGGTCCGTGTCGCAACTCAAATTCTTGAACATATTGAACCTTATGCGAATTTTATTAAGTGGTAAAATTCTTACCAGCCTTTCAAAAGACTACCCTCCCTCCTGACTCAGAGCTGCCGTTGGTTTTGTTGAGAGCTAGGACCGCTGTGCGGGACTTAGCGAGCTTTCGCTGCTCCTGCGCTAATGTCCGGATTTCGCGCTTCGCGTCACCAAAAATAACGGCAAATACAAGACGTCCTGCCAGCGATCCGACTGGCAGGACGTTCATTCATTGCGCTTTGGCGTTGAGTTGTCAGTAGCCGACGGTAAACGCGGCGCGCGGGAATTTGGCCGATTGAGCCTCATCCACCAGTGCAACAGCGAAATCCTCCATCGAGATTTCGGAATTGCCAGCATCGTCAACAAGCAATTTGTCCGTGTCGGTTCTGAACACACCCCGGCGCTGGCCGGGCTGTAACAAAGCGGAGGGGCTGGCGTAAGTCCAGTTTACAGACTCTTCAGATGCACAGAGTTCCCACTGGGCCATCGATGCGCGAGCCGTCGGGACGATGCTTTCAGGTAAAAAGTTTGGATCAGACAGGACTGTGTGCGGGCTGCCATCTGGTAGACGTAAACGCGCTGCCCCACCGACGATAATCACCCGAAGATTGGTGAGCGACGCGGCATCGAGAATGGATCGGGTCAGCGTAACGATTTCACCTTCTCGCCCGGTAGGTGAGCGCACGGCGCTGATGGCCAGATCCTGTCCAGCCATAGCAGCGGCAACGGCTGCGGGGTCCGCAATATCCGCAACAACCGGGGTGACGCCTTTGGGCAATTTTCCGAGCCCTGCGTCGTTTCGAACGGCTGCGGCGACGTTATGGCCACGCGCCAGAGCTTCGGTCACGACACGAGAGCCGACGTCGCCTGAAGCACCAAATACGATGAGTTTCATGGAAATTCTCCTTTAGGTTGGGATGGTTTGGGAAGGATGGGACGGTTATCGCGCCCTCCGCGCTGACCAAGCCAGATCGCGGCGAGTACAATTCCAGCTCCAGCGATTTGGGTGGGCATCAGGGCCTGATCCAGCAGAACCCAGCCGATCAGGACAGCGGAAAGCGGGCTGAGAAAGCTTAGCGCTGACACGGCACTCGGTTCGATCCGGGAAATACCTCGAAACCATAAGATATAGGTCAGTGCCGCACCGATCAGGGTGAGATAGAGGATGCCTGCGATGTTTGGCGCATCCAAAGGAGGAAGCGGTGGTTCAACAAGAAGCGCGAGCGGGACCAACAGCAGGCCACCGGCAGTCAATTGCCAAGCGGCAAAAGTAAGAAGCGGCACTGGGGCTTGCCATTTTCGGGTCAAAACCGTGCCAGCCGCCATTGAGACTGCGCCGCCGATCCCCGCGAGCAGCCCGATCGGATCAAGCGATATCCCTGAGCCGAGTACAAGAAACCCGACGCCAAAGAGGCCGATCAGAGCCGCGATCACCGCTGTGGCCCTAATAGCTGTACCCAATAGCAGCGCCGCAAGAAACACGACAATTAACGGCTGAATCGCACCGACTGTCGCGGCAACACCCCCGGGCAGCCGATAAGCAGCCACAAACAGCAATGCCCAGAACAGCGTGAAATTGAGCGCGCCAAGAACGAAGGCGCGCATCCACCAGATACCTCGTGGAAGTTGCCGCGCCAGAATGAGCAACATTAGACCAGCAGGCAGCGCACGCAGCGCAGCCATCGTGACGGGATACCCTTCGGGAAGGAATTCTGTTGTCACGTAATAAGTGCTGCCCCAGACCAGCGGCGCAACGGCTGTGAGCGCAATGTCCAAGTGATGTTTCATAGTGGGCCTCCATTTCTCTTGATGTCAAGATATGTTTTTTATCTTGACGTCAAGAGAATATTTCATAAGGTGCCATCTATGGACCACGTTGACCGCATCATTACTCAATGGAATAAGGCCCGCCCCGACCTCGATGTTGGACCAATGGAAACGATTGGGCGTCTCTCGCGGCTTACTGCTCGGCTCAGAGGTGAGATGGAGAAGACCTGGAAAGTTTACGGGCTCAATCCTGCCAGCTTCGATGTATTGGCAACCTTAAGACGATCGGGAAAGCCCGAGGGTTTGTCTCCCGGTGAATTGCTTGAACTGACCATGGTGACGTCAGGGACAATGACCAATCGGATAGACCGGCTCGTCAAAGCCGGCCTCGTCGAACGGGTACCAAATCCTGAAGACAAACGCGGATTCTTGATCCAATTATCCCAAGCAGGATTTTCGACGATTGAGAAGGCCGTCAGCGATCACGTTGAGACACAGCGTCGGCTGTTGCAGGGGTTGTCGTCCACGCAACGGGATGAACTGAATCGATTACTCAAAGATCTAGGCGAAACGATTAACAATGGCGCAAGATAAACATCGACTAAACGACCCATTTGAAGGGAATTTCTAACGGGTTTCTAGGGATCGACGCGAGGAATTATGGCTCAACGCAGCACCAATATCTGGTTTGAAAATCTAACAAGTCAACGGATGCCGATCACGAGAGTGCAGTCTTCCAGCGATTAATCAGAAGGCCAGTTTCTAATCCTGAGCTGCTTTCTTTAACAGTAGTGGCAGCTTTATCGGCTTCGCGCCCGTTCGCGCAGAGCGCAGCATCGGTCAATATGGGCTCGAAGCAGTCTTTCGCTGCGATGGCGAGCGCCTTACGATGCCAAGAGCGAAGCCGAGTGACGGCTGAGCGGACTTAGTGCCCTTTGCTGCATCTGCTCTAGGGTCCGCAGTCGAGTAGGAGTGATGACTTTAGGAGGAAAGTTAGAGCTATAAGATCGAGGCAGAG
Source organism: Litoreibacter meonggei (assembly GCF_003663885.1). Classification (GTDB taxonomy): domain Bacteria; phylum Pseudomonadota; class Alphaproteobacteria; order Rhodobacterales; family Rhodobacteraceae; genus Litoreibacter; species Litoreibacter meonggei. Next base: position 189 of record NZ_RCCE01000003.1, on the reverse strand, counting down.
AGGAAAAAGGTTCGACACAAACTGGTCGGCGGCATCCAGACGTTATAGGTTTAAGCAGATGGCAACTTATTATGATGTACTTCCGATAAGTGGAGGTGGATTCACAAACGAAGTGCAAATTCTGTATCAAAACAGAACCTTGCATGGAGAATGACAAATGGGAAGCTGTTACCCTCACCTGAGTTTGGA
>NZ_RCCE01000002.1 GCF_003663885.1 Litoreibacter meonggei | reverse complement strand
CACTGCCAGCACGCCGCATAATCACAGCAACCAGATGAGCCAAACTCTCTCTTAGATTAAGCAGCTCTTGGTTCCAAAAACTCTGACGACGGACACTCCATCAACAGGACTGCGGTACGGTCAGCGGGAAGGGCAACGCTGGCGGTGATATACCGGTCGACGACTTGAACCTGCGTCGTCGAGCTTTCTGACGTTTGATCCAGAAGACTGGCGGCCAAGTCCTGAAGTGTGTCTGCAAGCTCGGCGGACTTATATGCCGCAATCATCTGGGGCGGCTCGTCGGTTTGGGACAGGCACCAGAGCGACACGTTTTGTTGGCTTGTCAGCGCTACGGTTAGCTCGACAAACCGTTCAGGGAACGGCGGCGTCTCCGTTCCTGAGGAGAAGCACGCAACAATAGCCGAGTTCAGATCGCGGCCGTTTTGCGCAGGTTTAGCCTGCTCTGGCTGGGGGCGGGGTGCGTTCATTGCTTAGGGACTGGATATCGTGATGGCCGTGCCTGCCAACAGTTTCAAATCGGTGTTGTCGAACGCCATTCTCACCCGCACGCTAAGGCTTGCTGGATCAACGCGAGGGTCAATTGAGGACACAACGCCAGTTGCGGTAGCACCTGTGGGCAGTTGCGCGACGATCTCGGTGCCGACGTCTAGGCCATTCAACCAGTCAAGCGGCACGAACGCGGTGGCACGCAAGCGCTTCAAGTTGCCAATTTCGAGAACGGTGGTCTCTGTTTCCACGATTTCACCGCGTTGCGTTTGGATTTCCAGAATGGTTCCGTCAAACGGCGCGATCATTGAAAACTCCTCCAGAACGGCTTCGTCCAGTTCAAGCTGTCTTTGGCTTTGGCTGACGCCTTCCCGTGCGACTTTCAAATCTGCCTCAGCCAGTTGCACGGCTTGCTCGGACTGGATCACTTCCCATTTCTGCGCGGCCCCTTTGCTGCGCGCGCGGGCAACGCGGTCGCGCAGAGCTTTGGCTTGTTCAATAACAATTTCCGCACGGATCACTGCACCATCTGCTTGAGCGGCGATACTTGCCAGCGCAACACGTGCTCTCTGCACGCGCGCGTCAATTGACGCGAGAACCGTACCTTTGGTCACAACAGCACCTTCCTGCACGAGAATTTTGTCCAGCCGTCCATTCACCGACGGACGGATTTCCACGCTGTTGACCGGCTCTAGGATCGCTGACACGGACTGCGCCACGGAAGCGAAAGGCAAGCACAGGGCAGTGACGACCAGCAGAGTTCTTAGCATTATTACATCTCGCCGAAGGAAGTGAAATTGGTCAAGGATAGGTGATGTGCAGCGAATAGGTTTAAGATACCGCGCCGCGCCAAGCCCGCTAGAACGTCATCGGGCAATTTGCGCAACTTCTCTTCCGAGATGATGTGAAACCCCTCTACTTTCAACGTCTTGCCATTCCGTGTGATCGTCACGGATGATGCATCGATCAGGTCCAATGTCTTTGCTTCTTCCATAGCCGCACGCGTGCGCTGAAGAGCCATTTCATAGCGGTTTGAAAAGTCCATTACGTTAGTCAGAACTTGTGAAGGCTTGCCGTCTTTGAATAGCGCGCGATCTTCTTCGCCATGTGTTGAGAAAATCATAGAGGACAGATCGGCGCAAAGAATGTTGCGCTCGACGTCCTTGGCCTCGCGGACATATGCAAACGGGTAGCGCCGCAAATATGCCGGAACGTATGCGTCTTTGGCCCAGCTGCCGTCCTTTTGAACATAGTCATTCTTGCCAGCAGAGAACCCGACCAAGGCGACGGGCGTTGGGGCGTCTGATCCTGCCAGAACAATCGGGTAGTTGCGCATCGCCTGCGGGAATTCATCTGCGGTGATCGGAATTGCATTCGTGTCTGCGGCATATTCGTATGACCGTTCCTGAGAAAGGAAATAGCCGGCGTGGCGCTCTGCAGTCAGCGGGATCAACGTCTTATAAAGCGTCGGAAGGTTTTCCGGCTGAAGTTCTTTATCTGCTCGGTTTACGGCGCGTCTCTGAACCATGGCGATACTCTCTCGGTGTTGTTGGCCCCGTTGGAGGACTCATTGCGGGTTAAGCTCTAGCCTGTTTTGTAGCAAGCGTGCGCCTGCAAATTGTAGGCGCTGTAGCAAAGATCGTGACTTGGTATCAAGGCGGGCAACGACCGCACCGCCATTTGCCAATTCAGACGCACATTGAGCGTGATCATGAGCAAGATTGGCGCGAAGTGTCAGTTGACCGTCGATCGCGATGTTGTTGGCGAGCTCACTTTCGAGCAAGGCTTCAAATTCGCAACGGGGATTGTGCACAGCCCTCACGCGCAAAACAGTGTGTTGAGTTAAAGGGATGTCACGCTCTAGCAGCGATTGGTCCAAGCGAAGCCTCAGGTGCGGTGTGACGGGAATGGAATACGCTCCCAACCTATCCGTCGATGCTGGTGTTATCCACGCCGCGTCATATTGTTCTGAGGCAAGAGGCGTCCAAATACCGGTTTGATGCGCAGAGAACTGTGCGGCAGCAAGCTGCGCCCTTAACTCGTCGCCCGTCTGACTGAAGCTGTCAATTTCAGCGGTCAGGCTTGACCTTTCAGCAGCGGTGCTTTGTGCCGACCGGCTGAGGTTTTCAAGCATTTTCCGCCGTAATTCCACATCAATGATCCGCTGCTCGAGGATGGGGTTCTCCAAGGTGAAGGCGTTATCATCGGCCACGTGTAAATGCCCGCTTTCGCTGCTTTCGATGAAGCGCGTCTCGAAGGTGCGCAACTGACCGGGAAGTAGTATACGATCAGGAAACGGCACGAATACTATCGCAGTGAGTGCGGCGCAGAAGAAAAGAACTGCGGCACTGCGCACTGGACGAATGCCAAGCTTGACCGAATATTTGAGTGAATTGAATAGGGGTCTTGCGACAAGGGTCATGAGAATGATGGCGATCGCCACCGGGGCAAGGCGTTTGTCGAACTGGTAGATCAGCCAGAAAATGCCCCCAAATATTGTCCACCGGTAAGTATAGGAAAGAACCCAGTATGCGAAGTCAGAGGCGGGTATGGCGGAGGTTTGCGCACCCAATGCCCGTGCCATAAAATTGCGGGCTGCTTGACTTGCACGGCCAGCTAGGTTGGGGCGACGGAAGTAGTCCGTCAGCATGTAGTAGCCATCCAACTTGATGGCCGGATTAAGGTTGAATAACAACGCAAGCGCACCGGCAAATACAGCGACTTGCAAGATGACCGTTTGCAGCATGCCGGTTTGGGTCTGGGACCATATGATAGCCAGTAGCGCAATAATCCATGTCTCGAAGTAGATGCCGCCTGCGCCAATCATGACCCGCCGAAATACAGAGCGAAGGCGCCAAGCGCCTGTGACGTCGGTGAAAGGGAAGGGGGTGAAGGCGAAAATGCTAATCCCCATCCGGATCGGTCCGGGGTTCAAGCCTTCCTGCAAGCACATCGTTCGATAGGCAAGCGCATGACCCATTTCGTGCACAATTTTCAACGCCACATAGAGTATGCCGAAAATCAAAAATTGTCGCCAATCGGCTTCGAAGACCTGGCGGAGTCCAAGGGTCAGTTTTTCAGTATTGGCGAGCAGTGCTTGGACCATTGCAATCATCGCACCGCACCATGCCAAGTATCCAACCGGCGAATATAAGAGCCTCCCCAACCAGCCGAGTATATCGGTGATACGGCTCGCATCCACCAAATCCCACCGCATTGAAATAAGCTTACTTTCAATCGGAGCGGCTTTCAGATCAGCTTCGCTTTGAGTTTCACCGCTGCGCACGAGAAGGCCCGATTGAACGAGCCGTTTGACTAAAGCATCCCCTTGCTGCGAGGGAATACCTGCTTTGGCCAGAGCATGAGGAACCGAGCCAGTTTCTTTCACAAGGCTGAAAAACTGAACGGTAGAGCGATTGGCCAAAAAGAACTTACCCGTCGCTTCATTGGAGATGACAAATTCCAGTTCATCTGCGCCAACAGGGGTCACATCTGTGAACGTCACAAAGCCCGGAGCGACCAGCCGCGCATATTGCGTGTCATCAGTGGACTGACCGGCCTCAGCGTTTCTCATGTCGTGCCCCATCGTGCGGAAAATCTTCGATGTGTGACTCACTATACGCTAGTTATCTGGAGAGAATACGGGGAATACCTTTCGGCACCCCCGAAATTCTGACGCGCTTAACTAGGTCAGAAATTGCAGAGTCTTGGCAGGCAATGGTGGTAGTACATCCGTCCTGCCAAGTGCTTTCAGTCGTCCGCAGCGCGGAGGGTTGCTTCAAGCGCCGCCCGGATTGTGGGTTTTCTCGCTTACGGCTGAGTAGTGCAGCGTGAGCCTTAAGAGGCGATCATTACGTGGGCCAATCTCGATCCCCTTTACCAATTGCTAGCCGACATTTCACCAGAGTACTGGTCGCAAAGGTCTAATAAATATCTGCACAAGCTTGGCAGTTCTTCTGCACCTCGGTCGTCCAATCTCTGCCCAACTTGGAGATAGGGGGTACAGATATGGACGAAGCTAGAATTCGAGATGCGCACGCCGCAGCGCAACAAGATGCATCGAGGGGGGTGAAGGGCGGCGGTGATCCGGCATTAGGCGCCGAAGTTGATCGCCATGGCACAAGCAGCTCTGTGTTGGATGCGAAGAGTGTTGCGGTATTGATCGGCTTGGTTCTTCTGGCGGATTTCTTGTTTTGGGAACACTCGCTCGGCGTCTCTCTTATCATATACAGCGCAGCCTTGAGTGGTGCTGCATATCTGAACCTGCGACCAGTTATGAAGCGTCAGGAGCTGACCATATTGGCAGTTATTTGGGTCGCATGCGCGCTGCCTGTCCTAGAGTATGTTCAGCTAGCTTCGCTGTCATTTTTGAGTGCGGGCCATTTTGGCGTGTTGATCTGGATGGCCACACGATCACCGCTAGCTGGCATCGCACGTAACCTCGCGCGCTTGTCCTACATCGTCCCGGAATTCTTGTGGAGTTCATGGCCATCAATCGGGCGCTCGGTTGCCGCGCGGCAGCACTTCAAAATACAGCGTGAAGCGCTGTCGGGTTGGATTGTTCCCATCGGCGTGGGCGGTGTATTTCTATTGCTGTTCTTATTGGCAAATCCAGTGCTGGAAAACTGGGCCGATAGGTTGTTCGACATGGATCTGTCGCAAAACACACTAAGGCGAGTGGCATTTGGGATTGTTGTTGCAGTGGTTGTGCTGCCATTTGCTGTGTTTCGGCATTTTGCAAAGGCGTTTTCAGACAGTGAGTTCCATCTTGAGAGCCAACTCGACGTTGAAGGTCATTTGCTCAATGCCAAGTCAATCACGAACTCACTGCTCGTATTCAACGTGATGTTCTTGTTTCAAAATGCGACGGATATTGCGTTTTTATGGGGCGGAAGCGCTCTTCCAGATGGTATGAATTACGCGACCTACGCGCATAAGGGTGCTTACCCGCTGATGGCCACGTCTGTGTTGGCGGGGGTGTTTGCGGTGATGTCGCGACGTTACCTCAAGGCATCAGCAATGCTGAAAGGCTTGTTGGCGGTTTGGATTGCCCAAAATATATTTCTGGTTGGCTCTGCACTAACGCGGCTGGATTTGTATGTAGACGCATATGGCCTGACATTCTTACGGATGCGTGCGGGCATTGGGATGGCGCTGGTCCTTGTGGGGATGGTGTTGTTGATATGGCAGCTGTGGCGTTCAAAATCGAACGCTTGGGTGACCAATGTGTTTGCCGCGGTCACAGTATTGACGCTCTACATTTGCTGCTTTGTAAACTTCGGATATGTCATCGCGAAGAGTAATGTTGCGCATCCTGAGCGTCGATTGGATATCCGGTACCTGTGCGACGAAACTCCCGGTGGTATTGCGGTGGTTTTGGCTGAGTCAAAACGCAGAGGTCTGAAACTTTGTTCCTTTTACTATAGCAACCGATCGGTTCAAATTGAGGACTGGCGCAGCTGGAGCTTTCGGCAGGCTCGTTTGGATGATGTCACCCGAGAATATAAGCAGTTTGCAACGCCCAACGCATCGGCACCGGCTGATGACACTGCGTCGCGCAACCGCTACGACTACAATTGAGGAGGGGCGGGTATGAAGGCAGATATTTTAGTCGTCGATGATGATGCCAGTATCAGATCGGTTATCAGCATGGCACTTGAAGATGCCGAGATGCAGGTTAGCGAAGCGACAAATGGGGCTGCGGCATTGATCGCGCAGCGCCGAAACCCCGCCGATTTAATAGTGCTTGATATTGGGATGCCAGAACTTGACGGGTTCGAGACCTGCCAAGCCTTGCGAAAGTTTAGCAAGGTACCGGTTCTGTTTCTGACCGCGCGGGACGACGAAATCGACCGTGTTCTGGGTTTTCAGCTTGGCGGTGATGACTATGTGACCAAACCATTTAGTCCACGCGAGTTGGTACTGCGGATTAAAGCCATCCTAAGCCGAGTCCGTGCAGACGATGAGCTATCGCAATCAAAGCATGGCGATTTGGTGCTCAAGCACAATGCTCACGAGGCGATCTTAGGCAGTCAGGAGTTGGAACTGACATCTATCGAGTTTTCCGTTCTGACGGCCTTGGTTTCCCGACCGGATCAGGTCTTCACGCGCGACCAATTGATCACTGCCGTTTACGGGCACAACGTCACTTTGTCTGACCGCACCGTCGACAGCCATGTACGCAATTTGCGCCAGAAGGCCCGCAAAGTCGGGTATGTGGATATCATTCGTACCATACACGGGGTGGGATTGCGGCTTGGTACATGCACGCAGTGAAGGTGCCTAAGAAGTGGCGGCCGTCATTGGCAATGCTGATTGCTTTGGTGGTTGGCGTTCTTGTGTTGTTGCCGTTCGTGGCGCTGACGGCGGCGCGAATTACCAGTAACCAATTTGTACGCGAGACCGAGGCCAACCTGCATGCACAGGCCGCCATCTACAGCGCGATCTATGCGCAAGAGTTTCTGGCCTTGCTACCAGAGCCCTCGTTTGGCGCAGTTTTGGCACCCGAACAAATCGAACGATTGCAGGAAACCTGGCATCCGGTTGACGCAGTTTTGGTTTCAGGTAGTCGCTCAATTCTGCCGCCGAGGCCTGATCCTCTGCCAACGGCTTTGATGCCGGAAGATGTTTATCTAGCGCTGTCGGCCGATCTCTCTCGGTTGGCGAAGAAGGCTCAGAAATCCACTTTGGTCGGCTTTCTGGCGTTGGATCACCAAGGGCAGGTTATTGCAGGGTCAGGAACGGATACTGGCAGTTTCAGCCATGTTGCAGAGGTGGCGCGCGCGTTGAAAGGTGAGATCGTCTCCGCCGCGCGTTGGCGCGAGGAAGAGTATAGACGACACTCGCTGCGATCCGTTAGCCGCGACACCAAGTTTCGCGTTTATGTGGCGCATCCGGTTAATGTGGCCGGCAAGGTGATTGGCGTTGTCTATCTGTCAAGGACGCCGTCGAATTTGAATAAATATCTATTGCAGCAGAAAAACGCTCTATTGTGGCTTCTTGCGACGGTTGCTGTCTCAGCTGCAGTCATCGGATTTTCCGTTTGGCGTTTTTTGACCCGCCCGTTGACTCAACTTCAAGATCAGGCCCGTCACATTGCAAAAGGTGAACTAGGGACCAGCCTGCCAAGCTACGGGTTGAAGGAACTTGCGAGCCTCGGTCAGAGTCTGATGGATATGGGGAATGCATTGCGGGCAAAATCTGCTGCGCTGAATACCTACACCAAGCACGCAACCCATGAGTTGAAGTCCCCTGTGACATCTATCGCGGGAGCCGCAGAGTTGCTGCAAGGCTCCAACGTCACGGATGATCGACGGAATGCGCTGGCGGCCACTATAAGTAAAGATGCAACCCGGATGGACCGGTTGTTAATGCGCATGCGCGACATGGCACGTGGGCAGGCTGAGTTCGGTACGCAGCCAACACGATTAAGCGAGATTGCCGCGCGCCTAACCAAGCGATTTGAAGGGCTCGTGATCGAGGCCAATGGGGCACGAGATGCATTGCTTCCGCTTCCAGAGGAAGCTGCTGAAATTTGCCTCACCCATATTTTACAAAACGCGCAAGAACACGGAGCAACAAGGGTAGTTGTAGATTTTGACGACAAGACATCTGAAATTCGCGTTCAGGACAACGGCACCGGCATATCCGAGGCAAATATTCACAAGATTGTGGGCCCGTTTTTCACGACCAAACGTGAACAAGGCGGAACCGGGATGGGGTTGAGCATCAGCGCCGAGATATTGGCTCAGTTCGGGGGGCGGATTGATGCCAGTAACACCGCTTCCGGGGCGCTAATCGTCCTCAGCTTCAAGGATGATGCGTCTCGATAACTCCGTCCATTTAGGCAAAATCCCCACCGCCTGATATACATACGGCAGTGGGGTTTTCCGTTGGCGTCTAGATGACGAAGAAGTCACTCTCGTCGATGGTCAAGCCTGTGGCCAGAGTGGCGAACAAGACGCCCTCTGCAGAGCCGGTCCCGTCGCTATCAAAGTTCAAGTTTCCGGTCGCGCTATCGTAGATCACGCGTTGCGCCGCTGTTTCCGCAAGCCCGGTGCCATTGGAAAGGAATTCCGCCGCGTCCAACGGGCCGAGCGTCAAGCCTGCAAAGACATTGCTGTCTAGATGGATCGTGTCGTCGGCTGAGCTGAAGTCAACAATGCGGTCGACGTTGCCATCGCCAAGAGCAGTGCTGAATACGAATGTATCATTTCCGGCAAGACCACGAAGCACGTCGTTGCCTGCGCCACCATCAATGGTGTCGTCGCCACTATAGCCATACAGAATGTTACGGGAGGCATTGCCTGTCAGTACATCACCAAAATTCGAGCCGTAGACGCTCTCGAACTCGGAAATGATGTCTCCTGCGGCGTCGCCACCGGATGCGCTCTGAAATCCAGCGGCATCGGCAGTCAGGTTCACGGTCACGCCAGCTGAAGACCCAGCATATTGTAGAACATCGGATCCCGCGCCGCCGATCATGGTGTCAGCGCCGGCACCACCACGGATAACGTCGTATCCGTCGCCGCCATCAATAGTGTCATCACCGTCGAGGCCGAGAATGATATTGCGGCCGCTATCGCCTGTCAGGACGTCGCCGAAGTCGGAGCCAGTCAGATTTTCGAACTCGGAGATGATGTCGCCCGAAGCATCGCCAGCGGAGGTCTGTTGGATTCCTGTTCCATTCAGGCTCAGGTCAACGGTCACACCAGTTGCCGAGTCGTCATACTGCAATGTATCGGTACCTGCGCCGCCGATCATGGTGTCGCCACCCGCGCCGCCGCGAACAAGATCGTTGCCCGCCCCGCCGTCAATGGTGTCGTCGCCGCCGAAGCCGATAATGTAGTTGGCACCACCGTCGCCGGTCAGAACATCGTCAAAGTCTGAACCATAGATGTTTTCAAATCCTGAGGCGATGTCACCCTCGGCGTCTCCACCAGAAGTTTGATGGAAGCCAGCTGTGTCTAGATTCAAATCAACAGTTACGCCGGAGGTTGAGCCTAGATAACGCAGCCAGTCCGTACCAGTACCACCAGTTAGCGTGTCCGCGTCCGCGCCGCCGCGAATGACATCATCACCGGCGCCGCCGTCGATCACATCACTGCCGCCATACCCAAACAAGACGTTGTCGTCGCTGTTGCCTGTCAAAACGTCGGCAAATTCAGTGCCGTATACGTTTTCGAATTCAGAAATCTGGTCGCCCTGAGCGTCGCCACCCGAAGCCGACTGCTGCCCAATTCCACTGGCGTTCAGATCAACATTCACGCCCGCCGCCGAGCCCACATATTGAAGGGTATCCTCACCTGCTCCACCGACAAGGATGTCTGCACCGGCTCCGCCACGAATAACGTCATTCCCGGCATTGCCCTCGACTGTGTCGTCGCCGCCAAGACCGTCAAGATCATCGTCCCCGGCGAGACCAAGAATGGTTTCTGAGTTATCGGTACCTGTGAGTTCGTCGTCACCAGATGTACCGCTCATTTCGGTGACGGGCACCGTGACTTCGGGCACAGTTGCGGCGATCGTCGCAATCGTTGTATTCGTGTTGCCGTATTGCGCACTCATAGTGAAACTTGCTGTGCCAGCGTTTGGCGTATTCGGATCCACATTATAGGTCAACGCATTGACGTTGTTGAGGAACCTGTCGATCTGCCCAGCTCGTCCCGTGAAAGTGATCGTGTCAGTGCCGGATCCAGTCACGTCAACTCTCCGGTTCCCGACGCTTTCAAATGTGCCGGCGTCCGTTGTTAGAGTAATCGTGATGATCTCTTTACTTGCACCCTTGTAGCGCAGCTTCATCGCGGAGAGATCGACGAAAGATCCAGCGCTGTCATCCACCGTAATGTCAGTCGGAACGTTTGTGACAATGAGCTCTGGCGCTTTTTTCGCGCGCGAACTGGTCCAGTTATTGTTTGACCAGCTTGACGACTTCGACCAGTTGAAGTTGGACAAATATGACGAGGCCCAATTTGACCAATTGAAGTTGGACCAATTGTAGTTTCCGAAGCTAAATCTCGGCATGTGTCGTACACCTTATTTTTTGGTTTCCAAGGTACGTTGCCATGCAAATCAAGCGCGCGGTCGAGACAGTCTCGATCCAATCCTATGCGCAATCTTGGGCCAGCAGCTGCCTTCGAATGAGTCGATTGTTAAGGAGTTATTAACTGCAAATGCGTTCAATTCTGGGCATGAACGCGGCATCTGTTGGGTGAACTGCGATTGAAATCTTGACCCGGTTTATACAGGCAAAGTCACGACGCTATGCAGCTTGCAATTTTTTGACAGAGCGAAGTTAGAGTGTTGATTTTATTGTGTAATGCAAGAGTTTCCCAAAAATTCTTCCGCTCGATTTTAGATCAGGTTCTCGCAGCGCGGAACATTGTTACCGCTGAGAACAGAGCAAGACAAATGATCAGTACCAAAGCGAGAGTTCCGGGTATCCTAGGGTAAACTGCGGTCTGGGCTGTTCTCGGGGGGACAACGACTTGAAACAGGCTCCGGTTGAGGGCGGCTTCGCGTCCGGCTTCGGCTTGCGATTTCAGCGCGGTCTGAACTGCGTCACGTGCAAGGCCCAATTCCAAGGTGGCCAGTTCGTATTCCATCAGCAGCGTGTTGAGCGATCCTGTTGGTGCGTCATCCGGAGCAACGAGACGCGCGCGCTCGTCGATAATCTGCTGTCTGATACGAGCCTCCAGCGCCACGGTTTGCTGCGTTTGCTGGCTGTCGCCGATACCTGCAATTTCGGCTTTCTGAACCTCGTTGTTCAGCTTGAGGGCTTCGGCCTCCAAATCCCGAATTGTCGTATAAATGCTTTCGACGCGATTTCGGGGATCGACCTCTTGGTACTTGATCTGCAGCGCAACAAGCGCGGCTTGTGCTTCGGCGACTTGTTGTTCAGCGGCCTCGCGCACGCTGGTCGCATGCGCTTGGCGCTGATTAAACACCTGCTGCCCTAAAGAATTCACCTGTTCCTCGGTGTTCTGCAGAACCGCCTGCGAAACGGAAATCGCCTGAGCATCGCTCGGCGCGCGCACATAGAGGGTCAAAAGCCCGCTCTGGATGTCGACTGACGACTCCACATACCGCCCAAACTGCGCGCTCTTGCTCATCGATAGAGCAGGGATAGTGCGCAGGCGTTTTAAAGGGTCGATAGCGGGGCCACTAAATTCTGTGATAAGACCCAATTCGGATTCCAGGGCGTCCATCAAAGCCTGACTCTGAACATAGGAGTGGGCTCGGAAGACTTCGGACAAATTCGATGGCCCTTGGACGCCGCCCAGCAAGCCGGAACGGGACGCGTTCCCGGATTCTGCCGGTTTGGTAATCGCGATGACAGACCGTGCTTCGTAAAGCGGGGTTGCCACAGCAATAAGGTAGAAGGCCACAAGGAGTACCGGCGCAACAACCATAGCGAGAAACAGCGCCCGATTTCCGAGCCCGGCGAAGAGGCCGGGTTTGTGCGCGGTATTACTAGTGGCAGCGGGGCCGTAGATTGTATCTGGCTGCACGGATGACAACAGGGCTAATGCCTCGGTTCTCTGATCTTGCTTTATCGCCTGAGTAGATTGCACCTGTTCGGTCTGTTTTTGAGCGATGCGCTGTGCTTTGTCAGCTTCGGCGATACGTGCACGCTCGGCCCGCCAGGCCTTTATGCGCTCGTCTTCAGTCTCGCCGATTGGTTTAGAGTTAGACATGCCCGCACCTCATTTCCAGCTCCTGAGGCGTCAATTTTGACAAGTTGAGTGCCTCTTGCGCAACTGCAAGGTCATTACATGGTACCAGCTGCTGGTTGATGAGAACAAGAAATCTATCGCAGTACTTTGTCAGTTGGCGTGCGTTGCGTGACAAAAACACCAGCCCGCCGATCTTGAGCCGTTCTGCCAGCACCTCGTCACAAACCTTACGGTCACCGGGTTCACCAATGGTGATCGTCTCATCCGCGATCCACGTTGCCGGACCTTCGACCGACAAGGCACACGCATATGCCAACAGCGCGCGCTGGGTTGGAGATAAATCGTGCATCATCTTCTTCGGGCCATATTCAAGCCCGAACACATCGCGACAAAACGCAATCACCGCATCGGGAGCTATCCCCACAAGTCTCGCGAAGTTGTTGATGTTTTCTGGCACGGTCAGGTTCGGATGAAGGAAGCCCGCAAATCCAATCGGCCAACTGACCCTGCCAATTTGGCGCACCGCGCCGCGGTCTGGTTTGTCAATGCCGGCAAACAACCGCGCGAGCGACGACTTTCCGGTCCCGGGCGCCGCGAGTATCCCTACGCGTTCGCCGGATTCAAAAACCGTGTTTGCGTCTTGCAAAATAGTCTCGCGCTTGCGGAAGCCGGGCTTCAGCAGGCTGACGTTTTCCAGCGTGATCACAACCGGCCACGCATGATGCGCCTCCGCGTTGCAAACATCTCCAGAGGGACGGATGCGAGAAAGAAGCCCGCAGCCACGGCAATGGGATACCAAACTGATGCAATTGGGGACGTGTAGCCCAAGAAATATGACTCACGGACCAGTTCCGTGATGTGAAGGAAAGGGCTGTACCAAAGGATGTCTTGTACTTCTTTAGACAGATCTGTCGCGGTGTAGAAAATGCCTGACAGCCAGAAAAGAGGCCGCAATATCAATGGAACCGCGCGCGAGAACGCATCGCTAAGCAGCCCCGCCGCCGCGACGAACCGTCCAACACCACAACCGATACCCCAAGCAAGGGCCAGACTAAAGACGACACCCTGCACAGACTCTGGCGGCGGGTCGCCAAACAGCAGTGTAACGCCTCCGAAGATCAACGCGGCAGAGGTCAACATATGAAGCACCTCCAGCAGCATGGTGGCCAGCATGATGTCGTTGTTCGAAACCGGACGAAGATACCGCATGTAACGGCTTGCGGCCAATGTGCGGCTAAGCGACGTCACAGTTTGTCGAAAAATCAAATAGGGTAAAATGCCCGTCGCAATGAAAATTTCTGCCCTGACGTGGATGGGCGGGGTTCGTTGAAGAACCCAAAACAACGCCACAATCAGCGCGATCCAGACAACCGGCGTAATATAAGCCCAAAGATAGCCCAACTTACCTCCGGAAAAACGCGTTTTGCGTTCCCGTTCCATCAAAACTGCAATCCTCGTGAACGCGCTTGGTGGAGTGATATGTTGGGTTAAAGTCATGGGTTAGACGGAATAGTATTCGCGATACCACTCAACGAACCGGCGGATGCCTTCTTTCGTCGAGGTGTTGGGACGGTAACCAGTCAGTGTTTCCAGAAGATCAGTATTGGCCCACGTGCCCGGCACGTCGCCCTTTTGCATTTCCATCATATTCTTCTTGATTGGCTGACCAAGCGCGTCTTCGATTTCGGAAATGAACTCCATCAGCGGAACACGTGTTCCGTTGCCGATATTCATCGTCCGAAATGGCGCGACGGGGCTTAGGCTATCGCCGGGAATGGTCTCCTCGCCCGCGTCAGGTTTTGGTGGAACAGCATCGATCAGCAAACGGATGGAGTGGACAAGGTCGTCGACATAGGTGAAGTCACGCGCCATTTTGCCGTGGTTGTAGACGTCAATAGGTTCGTCAGCGAGCGCCGCGCGAACGAATTTGAACAACGCCAAATCGGGACGACCATAGGGGCCATAGACTGTGAAGAACCGGAACATCGTCGTCGGGATGTGCCACAGATGCGAATAGGAATGGGCCATTCCTTCGTTTGCCTTTTTGGTCGCGGCGTACAACGTCAAAGGCAATTCGGTTTTCTGGGTTTCCTCGAACGGCATTTGTGTGTTGCCGCCATAAACCGAAGAGGTCGAAGCCATAAGAAGATGCCCCACTTCCAATTCGCGCGCGGCTTCCATCAAATTGAAGGTGCCTGTCAGGTTGGTGTCAATATAGGCGCGAGGGTTTTCCAGGCTGTAGCGCACGCCAGCTTGTGCGGCGAGGTGGACGATCACGTCCGGCTTGGCTTCGGCTACGACCCGTGACAGAAAGGCGTTGTCTTCCAGCATGCCAATATGGGCGCGGAAGTTCGGGTTCTTCTCAAGGATTGCGTGGCGCTTTTTCTTTAACTCCACATCATAGTAGTCAGTCAGGCCGTCAAAGCCTACAACGGCGAAGCCCTCGTCCAACAAGTGTTTGGCGAGGTGAAAGCCAATGAAGCCAGCAGTGCCGGTTACGAAAACGGTTCTCATTTAGCTATCCAGACTTAGGGCGTTAAAGATCTCGGTGGTACGACCGAGAATTGTTTCGACAGAAAAGCGATCGCCGGATTGCGCCATTGCGGCGGCACCAAGTCGCGCGAGCTCGTCATCATCGGCTAACAGATGTTCAAGTGTTTCGTCTAGTTCGGCCTCTGGCAAAATGTCAGATGCTGACAATATGTGTCCTGTGACACCGTCAGAAACGACCTCGTCCGTGCCGCCGGCTGGGGTCGCCAGCACTGGGGTCCCTGCAAGTTGGGCCTCGATCAGTACGTTTGGCAGGCCTTCCATTTTTGCAAGATGCACCAGCAAGTCGGCGCGGTGCATGTAAAACCCAACCTTGCTGCGAATGCCAGCAAGGAAGATGCGGTTTGAAAGACCCAGTTCTTCGATTAGCGCAGCGCAGTCGCCAAAAAGCGCACCACTGCCGAGCATGACAAACCGAGTGTCATCACGTTTCTCGATGGAGCGCGCCGCAGCGGTGATCCATTCGAGCGGGCGTTTATTTTGGTCGAACCGGAACACGCCCAGAACGGTCTTTGTGCATGCGTCGGATGCGTCGACGATCTCGGACCAATACACGTGATCGGTGTCGTCACCATCGGGCAGAACTGCGGGAATGGCATTCGGCACCACGATAACCGTGCCTTGCGCTAGGGAAAGCCATTCTTCATAGGCCGTGGCCGCTTTTTGGCTGTTGGCTGTAAACGTGACATGGGGCAGGCGGGCAAGCGCTGCGTAAAGGATCGGCAATTCGTCCCTGAACAGGTTCGGCCTTAGGTTAGGCGGAAGCCCACGGAAGGATGTCACAATGCGCGGGACACCGGCCAGAACGGCTGCTATCGCGGATTGAACGATCCCGCCATCTTGCCACAGGTAGGCGACATCAGTCTGATCGTCACGAAACATCGAGTACAGCAAGCATGTGTGACGCAGAACGTCAGGGGACAACAATTCCAGAAGTTCTTTCAAGTCGTTGGAAAGGCCTTCAAGGGCTCCCACCGGAATCTCTGCCATTTCAGATAGCACGCTTGTAGAGACACCTGCTTCGTTCAGTTGCGGCAGGTAAAAGTCCGCGCCGCTGGACGCGGTGGCATGTTTAACCCAAACCTTCGGTGCAATGCCGAGTGGCTGTGCCTTGTCGTTACGATCTTGGTAGGCGCAGGCGATGCGGGTCATTTGACGCTCCGCGCCGCCAGTGCCAAGCTGGCCGGTAAAGAAGACAACGCGATCTGACTTGGTAAACGCGCGCGGCGCATCGGCCAAAGCGATGATGTCAGTGATCGCGTCGACCGCGTCGGTGCGGTTGTGCTTTTCCAATGTGTCGGCGCACCGGGCAACCGAACCAAGAAGCTCTTGGGACGCTTGCCCCATTTTGTCCTGATCCTCGACATTTAAAGCGACATGCGTCGCGTCAACAAACCGAGACTGTTCCTTGAGAATTTTGACGTATTTCATCCGGACTGCCCGGTCTTCGGAATGCAGAACCAGAATTGTCGACATGATCCGGTCGATTTCATCCCAGGCCTTAAGCTCGCCCAATCCAAGAATGGCTTTGTTGGCCTGCTCTAGGCTGTGCCAACTCTCGGGGAACATTTTGTGGATTTGCTCGATACCCGCTGCCGTGTTTTGTTCACGACGATACCAACGCATCAGCATTCGCAGTGCGGTCAGGTCATCGGGATACAAGTTGCGAAGCTCGTCCCACATGCCGCGCATTCCACTTTCATGGCGTTGTTTTTCCAGCAACAAACCGCAGGCAATTGCGATGTTCTGATTTGCGCGATAATCTTTGAGCAGCGGCTTTAGCTTCTGATAGACTTTCTTGGCGGTCTCCGGGCTAATCATAGACCGGCTCACTTCATTCACTTCTTCCGAAAAAGCCCTTGGAAATGCCGGTGCATCTGCTGCGAAGTTGAGTATTTGAGATAGCTGTTGCATTGCTTAAGCTCCAGCCAAATTGGAATGCAGGACGGCTTCTGCCTCTGACTTCAATGCTTCCGTTTCAGAGCATGTGAGGTCAATAACTTTCCTTGCGAACTCAACGGCTTCTACAGAGTACTGTGCCTTGGTCGCAGCACGCATCAACAAGACCCACACATTGATCTTTTCTGGCAGGAATGCCGCCGCAGCTTTCCCAAGTTGAATGGCGGTCTTGTATTCGCCAAGACCAAAGCGCAGTCTGGCTCGCCACAGGTCAAGCTCCGGCAACTCGGTTGTAAGGGCCGCGGCGTCGATTGACAGCGCATCCAGAGCGTCGATGTCACCCTCTTTACCCGCTGCACGGATAAGCAGCGCAAGCTCCTTACGCAAACTCTGCATCGCAACGCGGGCAGGCTGATGGCGCGGTGCGGCATACAAAACTGCGTTCAAACCGTGGATTTGATCAATGCGCTCTTCGAAGTTAAGCGCGGTTGAGACCCAGTCGTTCAACGTAGAGACGAGGGCCGCATCGGTGACGCGATCTGTGCCCTGATGCTCGCGCCAGCAGGCAAGAACCTCGGCCGCATAACCAATCCCGTGAGTGCCCGCCAAATGAGCAATAGTCTCTTCGGCATCTTTCGAGGAAGTTGACAGTGATACGGCTTCGGTAAACGAAGCGCCATTCAGCTGCAGGATTTGAAGTCTGGCAGCGGGGGACGTTTGCGACAGAAAATCTGCCCGTTGGTCAGTTGTCATGTCGGCCAGAACGTCAATTTCTTGCGAAATCGACAGGTCCGCCAACTCGTCGCACGCGCGGCTTTGGCCGTGTTTTGCTGCCGCGAGGTAGGATTGGATCGCCGCGTTGATGTTTCCAGTTTGATTTGCAAGATCGCCGACCCGCATCAGAACGTGGAGAGGCAGAGCTGAAAGCCCGTTTTCCAGCGCTTCCGCCAATTTAATGGCCTCGTCAAATAGGCCAAGTTCGCTGGCTTCAAGCACAAGCTGGACGCGCTCGTCGGCGCTCATCTTATAGGCGTTTGGCAAGGTGGCATTTATGAAGTCTGTTTGCGCGCGTGCGCGTGCCTCTATTGCTGTATCCAATAGCGTGTCTACGTTGACCCCGTCTTTTGACAGCTCGTGCAAACGAGTGGTGGCGCTGGCAAGCTGACCATTTTCGCAGGCGGTCAAAATCTGTGGGTGCAGATGACGGTCGATGACTTCAAGCGCACCTGCTTTGATTGCATGGTCCGTCTTGGGGGCGATGACCCGACGCATCCAGTCGTCCATCAGCCCATGCGCAAATGTATCGGTAAAATGTGCAAGCCCGGCGCTCTCGTCTTCAATTGCGGCGGCCTGTCCGAACTCTGCCATCAGGTCAGTCGGGTTGTAAAATTTGCATCCAGCGTTTTGGACTTCTTCCGCGACCAGTTGAATGAAGTTCGACCGCGAGCGGATGGGTTGCCCGTCATTTTTGCAGGCATCTACATGCGAGACAAACAGCACGTCCGGCAACATCTCGGTGAGCGTTTTGATATCCTGCCGCAACCCTTCACGGGTGACGAACCGCAACTGCAACTTGGCGAGCGTTAATGCTTCCGATTGTTGTTGCGGCGTTGCTGACCATTCCTGCTCCAGAAACGCTGCCATGTCAGCAAGATCACCAGTTTCCGCAAGCGCCCAAAACGATTGCGCGCGCTCGGTGTCCGCGAAGAAGTCAGGGAAGGTGGCGTTCAGATAGTTCAGCTGTATTGACACACCATCAATGGTGACCTGTTTGGCAGAAGCAAGTTCGACGACATATAGGTCTGATGCGGCGTGATCGTTGGCGGCGATAGTCGCCAGTTTATGTTTCCGCGACACAAGTGGCCAAACATCATGAGGAATATCGGCTGACCCTTGCATGAAGCGGACCATCTGGACTGCCTCGGCAGGTGAATGACAATATCCGTAGCAACGGTCCATATTCAGATTGAACCCGTGGACAGATTGGCCACGACGTAGCGGTGTCGTGATACGGCACGACCCAATAGGTGTAATTGTAAACATTGCGCGAGCCCCTTTCGCGAGTTGTTAAATTTATAGTGACCAGTAACGCAGCGCCTTTGCTTCTTCAGTGCTGCGGAAGACGCCCCGAACATCGACAAGAATGCCGTCATTCTGGATTTTCCGAAGGAAGTACGGGTCGCTGGTATAGTCACTATGTGGCGTCGCTAAGACCATCGCGTCGAGATTGCTCATCTCCTCCGCGCTGCACAGCTCGACGCCAGCGGCTTTCGCCACTTCGTGTGAACAATGCGTGTCATGCACCAATGGTGTGATGCCGTAGCCCCGCAACGCCTCGACCAGTTCCACTGATTTGGAATTACGAATGTCTGGCACGTTCTCTTTGAAGCTAATCCCGCAAACGCCAACGCGCATGCCGCGAATGTCGCCGCCTCTTTCGATCAACAACTTCAGCGTCGCGTCGGCGACATGGCGCACCATGCCGTCATTGGTGCGACGACCCGCAAGGATAACCTGTGGGTTGTGACCAACTTTTTCGGCAAGGGATGCAAGATAGTAGGGATCGACACCGATGCAGTGACCACCAACAAGACCAGGTGTGAACTTCAGGAAGTTCCATTTGGTGCCAGCGGCCTCAATCACATCGCTCGTGCTAATGCCGACCTTGTCACAAATCTGCGACATCTCGTTCATCAGAGCAATGTTGATGTCGCGCTGCGTGTTCTCCAGAACTTTCGAGGCTTCTGCTACCTTGATCGTCGGGGCGACATGCAGTCCGGCTTTGATTACCATGTTATAAACGGCTTTAACGCGCTCAAGGGTCTCGGGGCTATCGCCGGACACAACCTTGATGGTGTTTTCTACCGTGTTGACCTTGTCGCCAGGATTGATCCGTTCTGGGCTGTAGCCCAAGCCGAAATCCTTGCTGGCAGTCAGACCCGACATTCTTTCGAGGATCGGCGCGCAGTAGTCTTCCGTCACGCCCGGGTAGACAGTGGATTCAAACACAACCACATCACCCTTTTTCAGGTGGGGGCCAATCATGTTGCAAGCTGACTCAAGCGGCGACAAATCCGGTTGGTGCGCGTCATTGATTGGCGTGGGAACCGTAACGATGAAAAATGACGCATTTGCCATGCTGGAGGCGTTGGTGCTGGCGTCGAGACCGGAGTTCAACAGCGCGTCGGTGTCGAGTTCGTTCGTCGCGTCGTAGCCGTGATTGATTTCGGCAACGCGTTGTTCTGAAATGTCAAAGCCCGTGACAGAGTTGAATTGATCGGCAAGGCAAACTGCGAGTGGAAGGCCAACATAACCCAGTCCAACAACCGCGATGTTCTCAAACATCGCCTTGGTCTTAGCATTGTCCAGTACCAAACGGATCGGAGCATCAGGTCTTTCAACCTTCCGAACTTTTAGCGCAGTGTTCAACATAACATTCATAGTCTTGGCCCCTTCTCCAGCACGTCTTGGGATCAAAACTACAGTCGAATTATGGCTCCAATTTGTGCTAAACTTGGTGGATGTTGGATAAAATGCCAGTTAGTTAAGTATTTATTAACCTATTGTTTTATTGCGTTAAAATCTGATTCTAGATAAGTAATTTTGGCTTGAAGGGAGGTGAAAACGTCAAATTTCCTTATTCTCTGCCTTTATTCACTGGCGCTTGCATCGACTTTCGTCAGCACGCAATATCCCGCCCCCAAGTTGGTATGTTCGGCCATTAAACGCGGTCGTGTATCGAGCCTCGCCAGAAAACAGAGTCCTTCCTCTTGACTCCTAAACAATTCAAATATCATCTGTCGCAACTTGGGTCGGACAGGATTGTCTGTGGTCAAGTGCAGTCACGTCGGGAGAACCAGCCAAGCTGGTGCCGAAGGAGCAACCGCCCCGGAAACTCTCAGGCCACATGGACCGACGTTGCTGGCAAGAATCTGGAGAGAGGTGTTAGATCACCCGCCGAAGGGATAGCGATCTCAGGCAAAAGGACAGAGTGGGCATCATGCGCATGGGTAACCGTGCGTCCATTGGTGCCGCATGCTGTTTATACAGATCATCGGCTCGCTACGGAAAAGGGCCGGAAGATGTCAGACCTGTTGCAGACCCCCCTCCACGATTTGCATGTTCGCCTTGGGGCCAAAATGGTGCCCTTTGCTGGTTATTCCATGCCGGTTCAATATGGCCTTGGCGTGATGAAGGAACATCTTCACACCCGCGCCAAAGCGGGATTGTTTGATGTAAGCCACATGGGGCAGGTGATTGTCACCGGAGATAATCCTGCCTTGGCGCTAGAAGCGTTGATCCCTGTCGATATTGTAGGGCTGGCCGAAGACCGCCAGCGTTATGGGTTCTTCACCAACGAGGCTGGCGGCATCAATGACGACTTGATGCTGGCCAATCGTGGCGACCACATTTTTGTGGTGGTGAATGCGGCCTGTAAGGACGCCGACATTGCACACATGAAGGCCCACCTGGAGCCTGCAGTTCAAATCACCCCGATCACCGACCGCGCGCTGCTGGCATTGCAAGGACCCGCTGCGGAGGCAGTGTTAAGCACCCTTGATCCGGCTGCCGCAGAAATGAACTTTATGGATGTAGCGACACTGTCACTGAACGGCGCGGAATGTTGGGTTTCGCGGTCTGGCTACACCGGCGAAGATGGGTATGAGGTTTCCGTGCCTAATGGTCAGGCAGCAGCCTTGGCACAGGTTCTATTAGATCATGAAGACGTTGAGCCTATCGGTTTGGGCGCGCGGGACTCGCTGCGCCTAGAAGGTGGCTTATGCCTTTATGGTCATGACATCGACACAGAAACCACTCCGGTTCAAGCCGCGCTGACGTGGGCCATCCAGAAGGTGCGTCGCACAGGGGGTGACCGCGAAGGTGGCTTCCCTGGTGCAGATATTATTTTTGCTGAAATGGCGTCCGGTGCTGCGCGTAAGCGCGTCGGGCTTCGTCCTGAAGGTCGGGCGCCGATGCGTGAAGGCGTTCCATTGTTCGCAACCGATGAAGGTGGCGCGCAAATCGGCGCAATTACATCTGGCGGCTTTGGCCCCACCGTCGAGGGGCCCGTCGCCATGGGCTATGTCACCGCTGACTTGGCCAAACCCGATACCGTTGTTTACGGTGAACTAAGAGGCAAAAGATTGCCGCTCACCATCACAAAAATGCCGTTCACACCGGCCAATTTCAAACGCTAACTAAGGGAGAAGACCACATGAAATACACCGAAGAGCACGAATGGCTCCGCGTTGAGGGCGACGTTGTCGTCGTAGGAATTACCGAGCACGCGACTACCCAATTGGGCGACATTGTTTTTGTCGAACTGCCAGATGTCGGCGGCACCGTGAGCAAGGATGACGAAGTTGTCGTGATCGAATCCGTGAAGGCGGCGTCCGACATTCTGGCGCCAATCGACGGCGAAATTGTCGAAGTAAACGACGCGCTGACCGACAACCCAAGCCTGACAAACGAAGATGCGATCGGTGACGGCTGGTTCTTCAAAATCAAGCCGTCGGACCCGTCCCAGATGGACGACTACATGGACGAAGCTGCCTACAAAGCAATGATTGAATAAGCGGAGCGCACTCATGACTTTCACCCCCACAGACTACCTGCCTTACGACTTCGCAAACCGCCGCCATATCGGCCCGTCGCCGGCTGAGATGGAGCAGATGTTGAAGGTTGTGGGGGCGAAAGACCTTGAGGCGTTGATTGACGACACGCTTCCGCCCGAGATCCGGCAGAAAGCTCCGCTGGACTTTGGCAAGCCCAAGTCCGAGCGTGAATTGTTGCACCACATGAAGCAGGTGGCGGGCAAGAACAAAGTCCTGACCTCGTTGATCGGGCAGGGCTACCACGGCACCGTGACGCCGCCCGCTATCCAGCGCAACATTCTGGAAAACCCGGCGTGGTACACGGCCTACACACCATATCAGCCGGAAATTAGCCAAGGGCGGCTGGAAGCGTTGTTGAATTTCCAGACGATGATTTCAGACCTAACTGGCTTGGAGATGGCAAATGGGTCTTTGCTTGATGAGGCAACTGCGTGTGCGGAGGCCATGACAATGGCGCAACGTGTGGCCAAATCGAAAGCCAAGAGCTTTTTCGTCGACGAGAACTGCCATCCGCAGAACATCGCAGTGATGAAAACCCGCGCCGCGCCTTTGGATATCGAGATCATCGTCGGTAGCCCTGATGACCTAGATGCGAGTGCTGTGTTTGGCGCGATTTTCCAATATCCCGGCACTCACGGCCATCTGCGCGACTTCACAGACGAGATCGCAAGGCTGCACGAGCAATCCTCCATCGGCATCATCTCTGCTGATCCTTTGTCGCTGACCTTGCTCAAGGAACCGGGCGCGATGGGAGCCGACATTGCCGTCGGCAGCACCCAGCGGTTTGGCGTGCCGGTCGGCTATGGCGGCCCGCACGCAGCTTATATGGCGACCAAGCAGGCGCATGTTCGTGCCATGCCGGGGCGCATTATCGGCGTGTCCATCGACAGCCACGGAAACCGTGCCTACCGCCTCTCGCTACAAACCCGCGAGCAGCATATCCGCCGCGAGAAGGCGACCTCGAACGTCTGCACTGCGCAGGCTTTGTTGGCCGTTATGGCGGGTTTTTATGCCGTGTTCCACGGACCGGAAGGGCTGAAAGCCATTGCACAGCGCATCCACCGCAAGACCGTGCGTCTGGCGCGCGGGCTGGAGGAAAAAGGCTTCAAGATCGATCCCGAGACGTTCTTTGATACCATCACGGTAGACGTCGGATCACTGCAAGAGGCGGTGCTGAAATCCGCCGTGGACGAAGGTATCAACCTGCGCCGCGTCGGGGATACCCGCGTAGGTATCACTGTGGACGAGCGTACGCGTCCCGCCACCATCCGCGCCGTTTGGCGCGCTTTCGGGATCGCGGATCGCGACACAGATCTGGACGCGGAATACCGCATTCCTGATGCGCTTCTGCGGACGTCCGATTACCTGACGCATCCGGTGTTCCACATGAACCGCGCCGAGACGGAAATGATGCGCTACATGCGTCGTCTGGCGGACCGTGACCTGGCGCTGGACCGCGCGATGATCCCGCTGGGGTCATGTACGATGAAGTTGAACTCCGCCGCCGAGATGATGCCGGTGACCTGGGACGAGTTCTCACTGCTGCACCCGTATGTTCCAGCCGACCAAGCAGCAGGCTACCGTGAAATGATCGACGATCTGTCTGCCAAGCTGTGCGAGATCACCGGTTATGACGGGTTGTCCATGCAGCCGAACTCCGGAGCGCAGGGGGAATTGGCAGGACTGCTGAGCATTGCTGCTTACCATCGCGCCAACGGGCAGGGACATCGGAACATCTGCCTGATCCCGATGTCGGCGCATGGGACCAATCCGGCCTCGGCGCAGATGGTCGGGTGGAAAGTCGTGCCAGTGAAATCGGCGGCCAACGGCGATATCGACCTCGACGATTTCCGCGCCAAGGTGGAGAAGCACGCCGACAATCTGGCGGGTTGCATGATCACTTATCCGTCCACGCATGGCGTGTTCGAGGAAACCGTGACCGAGATTTGCAAGATCACCCACGACAATGGCGGACAGGTCTATATCGACGGGGCCAATATGAACGCGATGGTCGGGCTGTCCCGTCCGGGCGATCTGGGCGGCGACGTCAGCCACCTGAACCTGCACAAGACGTTCTGCATTCCGCATGGCGGCGGCGGGCCGGGCATGGGGCCGATTGGTGTGAAGGAGCACCTGATCAAGCACCTGCCGTCTGATCCTGCCACCGGCGAGGGCGGCGCGGTTTCGGCTGCGGCGTTTGGCTCGCCTTCGCTGCTGCCGATCTCTTGGGCCTACTGCCTGATGATGGGTGGCGACGGGCTGACGCAGGCGACGCGTGTGGCGATCCTGAACGCCAACTACATCGCCAAGCGATTGGAGGGCGCGTTCGACGTTCTCTACAAAGGTCCGACAGGTCGCGTGGCACATGAATGCATCATCGACACGCGCCCCTTTGCCGACAGCGCCCATGTGACGGTGGACGACATCGCCAAGCGCCTGATCGACTGCGGCTTCCACGCGCCAACGATGAGCTGGCCTGTGGCAGGCACGTTGATGATCGAGCCGACGGAGTCCGAGACCAAGGCAGAACTGGACCGCTTCTGCGACGCTATGCTCGCTATCCGCGAGGAGATTGCGGCGATTGAGAAGGGTGAGATGGAGATCGAAAAAAGTCCGCTTCGCCACGCGCCACACACCATGGAAGACTTGGTGAAAGAGTGGGATCGCCCCTACACCCGCGAAGTCGGTTGCTTCCCGCGGGGGGCGTTCCGTGTGGACAAATACTGGCCTCCGGTCAACCGGGTGGACAACGTCTGGGGCGACCGCAACTTGACCTGCACCTGCCCGCCCATGGAAGACTACGCCGACGCGGCGGAGTAAGTACCAAAGCCCGCTGTCATCTTGAAAATTGACAGCGGGTTTCTTTTTGGCCAGCGTCAGCACAAGCCACCTCGTGCAAAGGATGACGCCATGTCCACCGACCCTCTGTTGCAGCCGTATCAGCTCAAACATCTGACGCTGAAAAACCGGATCATGACGACCAGTCACGAACCGGCCTATCCCGAAGACGGGATGCCCAAGGAACGCTACCGCGCCTATCATGAGGAACGCGCCAAGGCGGGGGTTGCCATGGCGATGACGGCGGGATCGGCTGCGGTTTCCAAGGACAGCCCGCCGGTATTCAACAATGTGCTGGTTTACAAAGACGAGGTGGTTCCGTGGATCAAGGAGCTGACCGACAGCTGCCATGAACACGGCTGCGCGATGATGATCCAGCTAACGCATCTGGGACGCCGCACCACATGGAACAATGGCGACTGGCTGCCGTCCGTGTCATCTTCCAAACACCGCGAGCCTGCGCATCGTGCTTTCCCGAAACTGATCGAGGATTGGGACATCGAGCGGATCATAACCGACTTTGCCGACGCCGCCGAGCGGATGAAAGCGGGCGGCATGGACGGGATCGAGTTACAGGTCTACGGCCATTTGCTGGACCAGTTCTGGTCGCCGCTGACCAATGACTTGGTGGGGCCATACGGGGCGGACACGTTGGAAAACCGCATGCGGTTCCCGATGGATGTGCTCGCTGCCGTGCGTAAGCGGGTGGGCGACGATTTCATTGTGGGTTTCCGCTACACGGCCGACGAGGCGCAGAAAGGCGGCATCACGGCGGAGGAAGGAATCGAAATATCCAAGAAGCTGGCGGCATCAGGTCAACTGGATTTTCTGAACGTCATTCGCGGGCGCATCCAGACCGACCCTGCCATGACCGATGTGATCCCCGTGCAAGGGATGAAGAGCGCCCCGCATCTGGATTTCGCCGGTGAGGTGCGCAAGGCCACCGGCATGCCAACATTCCACGCGGCGCGTATTCCGGACGTGGCAACTGCACGCCATGCCATTGCTGCGGGGCTACTGGATATGGTCGGGATGACCCGCGCCCACATGGCTGACCCGTATATCGTGCAAAAAATCGTGGAGGGACGCGAAGAGGACATTCGCCCTTGCGTCGGGGCGACCTATTGCCTGGATCGCATCTATCAGGCGGGGGAGGCTTTGTGCATCCACAACCCCTCCACAGGGCGCGAGCTGACGATGCCGCATAAGATCGAGCCTGCGGCGACGAGGCGCAAGGTTGTGATTGTCGGCGCTGGCCCCGCAGGGCTTGAGGCAGCCCGCGTCGCGGCAGAGCGTGGCCATGACGTCATGGTGTTCGAAGCGCAGCCCGATCCCGGTGGTCAAATCAGGCTGACCGCGCAAAGTCCGCGCCGCAAAGAGATGATCTCGATCATCGACTGGCGTATGGCCCAGTGCGCGGCCCGCGACGTGAGCTTTCAGTTCAACACGTGGGCCGAGGCTGATGATGTCATGGCGCTTGAACCTGACGTGGTGATCGTCGCGACTGGCGGCATGCCCAATACTGAGCTCTTCGAGACCGGTCGCGAGGCGGATCACGTCGTCACGGCGTGGGATATCATTTCCGGTGACGTGAAGCCTGCCGAGAACGTGTTGATTTATGACGAAAGCGGTGACCACCCGGGTCTGCAAGCCGCCGAGTTTGCTGCCAATGCCGGATCTAAGGTCGAAGTCATGACGCCGGACCGCGTCTTTGCGCCAGATATCATGGCAATGAGCCTCGTGCCCTATATGCGATCCCTGCAGGATAAGGACGTGACGTTCACCGTGACGCGTCGCCTTCTGGGAGTAGAAAAGTCAGGCAATAAGCTGACTGCTACGATTGGCACGGATTACAGCGACCATTCGCATAAGGCCGATTACGATCAGGTGGTGGTCAACTACGGAACCCTGCCAATGGACGAGCTTTACCATGAGCTAAGACCTCATAGCTCTAACGAGGGTGCATTGGACCATGATGCGCTCATAGCTTGCACACCCCAAACCACTGTGCGCAACCCTGATGGAAAGTTTCAATTGTTCCGGATCGGGGATGCGGTGTCTGCGCGGAATACCCACGCCGCGATTTATGACGCTTTACGCTTGGTGCGAGTGGTCTAGCACTCAGAGCACTGATGTGGGGTGTCCGGTATTTGACGCCTAGATCAATCTGGAATATTAGTATACCAGTTTTTCAACACTCTTTAAGAGGGCTGAGATTGCTGGCCTTGTGCCGAGAACCTCCGACCTACATCAAGGAAACCCAACTGATGCACGAAGCCGAAACCCGCTACGCGATCGACCCCGTTACCGCCAAAACACTCGACACCGAGCAACTGCGCAGCCATTTTCACATTGGCAACCTTTTTGCCGAGGGCAACATCGCTTTGGTTTATAGCCACTATGACCGCCTAATCATTGGTGGGGCTGTTCCTGGGGATGGAACGCTGACCCTCGACCAAGTGCCAGAAACTGGAACCTCAATGTTCCTAGAGCGTCGCGAAATGGGTGTGCTGAACATCGGTGACACAGGTAAAGTCAAAGTTGGCGACAAAAGTTACTCACTAGACGGTGGTGAAATTTTGTACATCGGCATGGGGAGTGGTGTGGTTGAGTTCTCCGGATCTGGCCGTTTCTACATTCTATCCGCTCCGGCGCATCGCGCTTGCCCGACACGCCTGATCCGCCTTGAGGACGCGAAAATGGTGCCGCTGGGCTCCAAGGAGCAGGCCAACGAGCGGGTTATTTATCAGTTCATCCACCCCGATGTCGTCGAAAGCTGCCAGTTGGTGATGGGCTATACGCAACTTGCATCCGGTTCGGTCTGGAATACAATGCCAGCGCATACGCATGACCGCCGCATGGAGGCGTATTTGTACTTCGATCTGTCTGATGACGAGAAGGTGTTTCACCTAATGGGCGAGCCGTCGCAAACCCGCCACCTCGTCATGGGGAATGAGGACGCCGTAATCTCACCGCCTTGGTCAATTCATAGCGGTGCAGGCACCGCGTCCTATTCCTTCTGTTGGGCCATGGCCGGAGACAATGTTGACTTCACCGATATGGATATGGCCGCCATGGGGGATTTGAGATGAGCGATCCATTCCGACTGGACGGCCAGCGCGCGTTGGTCACCGGTGCCAATACCGGCATAGGACAGGCAATCGCGATGTCCTTGGGAAACGCTGGGGCGGAGGTGATCTGCGCCGGTCGGTCCTCCATGGACGAGACACTTGAAATGGTGCCGAACAGCTTGGCACTGAAGTTGGATTTTGCCGACCCGATGGCGGCAAGTGATGTGTTTTTGGAGCAGCACGTGGACATACTGGTGAACAACGCGGGTATAATCCGTCGAGAGGACAGCACTGATTTCACTGAGGCCGATTGGGACGACGTGATGGATGTGAACCTGAAGGCCGTGTTCTTCACCTGTCAGGCCTTCGCCCGCGCAGCGTTTGCGCGTGAGGGGCGTGGGCGCATCGTCAACATTGCTTCGCTATTGTCATTTCAGGGGGGGATCAGGGTGCCGTCCTACACCGCGTCAAAACATGGTGTCGCTGGACTGACCAAGCTGTTGGCGAATGAGTGGGCGGCAAAGGGTATCAATGTGAACGCCTTGGCTCCGGGCTACATCGAGACGAACAACACCGAAGCATTGCGCGCTGACCCAGACCGGAACAATGCCATACTGGAACGCATTCCAGCGGGTTTATGGGGCAAGGCTTCCGACATCGGCGGGGCGGCGGTGTTTCTGGCGTCCCCAGCGGCGAATTACATCCATGGTACAGTACTCAACGTCGATGGCGGCTGGCTTGCACGTTAAGACCGACCGATTTCTCGCTTTTTCGCACAGAATCTGCGCGCTTGGCGGTGTTGTGTGAATAAATGTGATAGTGCAGGTAGGGTGTGTAATTTACTTTCCGCAGAGAGATCACACAATGAAGCTACTTGCATTCGCCGCATCAAACAGCCGCACGTCGATTAACAAACGCCTAGTAACCCATGCCACAGAGGTCTTCCAGAAAGACGTTGCCCCACAGGCTGAGGTCGAAATTCTGGACCTTAATGATTACGAAATGCCGATCTACAGCGCCGACCGCGAAGCTGAGGGCGGCATCCCAGCTGAGGCCCGGAAGATATTCGCCAAGATTGGTGAAGCTGATGCGGTATTGGTTTCCTACGCTGAGCATAACGGGAACTACACCGCCGCATGGAAAAACATCTTTGATTGGGCATCTCGCATCGACGCGAAGGTATTCCAAAATAAACCTATGGTTGCGATGTCGGCTTCTCCGGGTGCTAGCGGCGGGGCAAGTGTGCTGGCAACGGCGAAAAACTCCGCCTCGTTTTTCGGTGCTGATCTGAAAGGGAGTTTCTCAGTCGGACCGTTCGGTCAAAAGTTCGATACAGATGCCGGTCACCTGATCGATCCTGAAACTGTCGCTACGTTGAAGCAATCTTTGAAGGATTTGAACGCAGCAATCTAAAAGTCATGCGCGGCGGCGAAATAGGCCGCCGCGCGACGTTCCTAAGTTACCTCGCGGCGTTAAACGTAAAGAGTGTCTCGCCGTTGATCTTGTATGCGTTGATCAGCATCTTTGCAGTGTCACTCACCAGCCAGCTTTCTAGCTGGCGGGCCAAGTCGTTCTTCACATGTGTGTGCATCTCTGGGTTCACCGGGATGTAGGCGTATTGGTTGAACAACTGCGGAGCACCCTCGAACAAGATCGCTAATTCCGCTTTGTTGCCGAAGTTTAGCCAACTTGCGCGGTCGGACATGATGTGCCCGTTCAGTCCGGCGGCCGTATTCAGTGCCGCCCCCATACCAGCACCAACGGCGTTGTACCACTTGCCAAAACCCTCTGGGTCGAGATCCGCGCCACTCCACAAGGACAACTCCTTCTTATGGGTGCCACTATCATCGCCACGACTTACAAACGTCACTTTCGCCTCTGCGATTTTCGTCATGGCGTCTGTGATGCCTGTGACTTTACCAAGACCCGCAGGATCAGTCTTCGGACCTATGATAACGAAATCATTGTACATAATTTCCTGGCGGTGAGTGCCGAAGCCGCCTTCAAGGAACTTCTGCTCGGCCGTACGCGAGTGTACCAATATGGCGTCGACGTCACCTGCTTCCCCAAGCCGCAGCGCCTGACCTGTGCCCACAACCAGAAGTTGCACGTCTATGCCGGTGTCCTGCTTGATCGCCGGTATAAGAACGTCGGACAGACCTGAGTTATGAAACGATGTAGTGACGGCCATTTTCAAGGTGTCAGCCATGGCACCAAGCGGCATGATCACGGCGGTTGCAGTGGCAAGGATTAACGTGCGGATCATACAATTTCTCCTGTGGATAATGAGATGGGGTCGTCCATTTACTGGGCGGAACACACACGCGGCGCAGCCGAGTGTGCGCTAATTAGTGCAACGACAATCGTGTGGGATCAAGATGGTGTGTTTCGGAAATCTTTGGCCTTCAACTCATGCTTGGACAACTTGTCGTACAGCGTCTTTCGCGGTAGGCTCAAGGCATCCGCAACAGCAGCTGATTTGCCACCAAATCTGCGCAGGGTGTCTGTCAGAACCAGTTTCTCAAACGCACCCATTTGATCCGCCAGACTTAGTTCTGCGAAGCTAGCTGCATCGGTTTTCACATTCAATCCTAGTGCGAAACTTCGGGCGAAATTGCGCAACTCTGGAAGGTTGTCCGGCCAGTCACGGGCGATCACTTGCGCGTAAAGGCTTTCGGGTATGTCCGGCATGTCGCCGTTCATTGCGCGCACCGTCTGGCGCACCAGCGCCTCAAATATGATTGCCAGATCTTTTCGCCGTTGTGCCAAAGACGGAACCTCGACTTGCATCATGTCCAACGCATAGAACAAATCATCGCCAAGTCCCATTTCTCGCAGTTTCTCAAGGGAATGCGGTGATGATGCGATGACCCGAAGGTCGGGAAATTGTTCCATCAACTCCAACAGCGCGGTTTGCTGGGCAGAGGTCGCGAGGTCCAGCGACTTGATTGACAAATCCGTAGGTTGAGACGTCAAATCCAGTGCCTTTAACGCATCCACACTGGTGTCGCGCAGAGACAGTGAGGTGAAGCGTTGCCTGTCTGCAGCCAACGTATGGATCGTATGCGCAGCAAGTCGTTTGCCCGCGCCCGCAGGGCCGTGCAGATAGACATGAACCGGCAAACCCGCGGCCTGACGAAGCGCCGCGCGCAGCCGCTCGATTGCTGCCGAGGTTCCGGGAAAGTTCGTTGCAGCGGCGTCGCCCGCTTGCAGTTGACGCTCCATATTGCGTGATCGCAGAACGAGGTGGCGCAGCTCCATGGCGCGATTCACGACTTCTATCAGTTGCTCTGGAGGGCAGGGCTTTTGGCGAAAATCATAGGCTCCTTCGGCCATTGCGCGCACGGCCATGGGAACATCGGCCTGTCCAGTTAGCAGCACTACAGGTAGGTCCGGATCAATCTTGTGGGCGTGGGCGAGAACATCAAACCCGTCTTTCCCCGGCATGCGAATATCCGACAGGATGACCCCTTCAAAATCGCGCACGATATGAGGCTTGGCCATAACGAAGCTTGATGCTGCGATCACCGCGATGTCCTCCAACTCGAAGCTTTGCGCCAACGATCTCCGAAGTGCTGCATCGTCCTCTATCAAAAGCAAAGTAGGGGTCATTGTGCGGCCTCCTGTGTCGAAAGTGCGGGCAGAGTGATGGTAAATGCTGCGCCGCCACCATCTAAGTTCTCGACACTCAGTAATCCGCCAAAACTTCCAATGATGCCGTAGGAAATGGACAGGCCAAGCCCCAGCCCTTTGGACGCGCCTATTTCCTTAGTTGTGTAGAACGGCTCAAATGCACGTCCGATATCCGAAAGACCCGGACCAGTGTCAGAGACCACCAACTGAACCTGATCGCGTCTCTGACTCAACGAAACAGTGATTTCCTTGCGCGGGCTGTCGGTCATCGCGTCCATAGCATTGGAAAATAGGTTGACGATCACCTGCTGTAGACGAACCTGACCCGCATCGACCCACACCTCAGGAGCAGCGTCGACCTTTAGCGAAATCCCTTCCGATTTTGCCCTTTGCGCGGCCAATCCGATCGAAGCGTTCAAGACGGACGCAACATTTACCCTTTCTAGCGGCTCAGTTTCTTTGCGGGAGAAGCCGCGTAGATTGTGGATGATACGGGCCATGCGCTGTGTTTGCTCAGAAATCAGGGTCAGGTTCTCGCTGGCTTCAGGCTCGCGCCCGCGTTCGATCAGCTTTTTGGCATTGGCGGCGTAGTTTTGAATGGCTGCTATGGGTTGGTTTAATTCGTGACTGATGCCTGCGGACATCTGGCCAAGCGCGGTGAGTTTGCTGGCTTGAACTAGGTTGTCTTGTGCCTGCTGAAGCTGCGTATTGCGCTTGGCGACGCGCGCTTCGAGCTGGGAATTTGCCTCAGCCTCAAGTCGAAGCTGGTCTGCCAGACGTGCTCGGCTTTGCACGAAAACAGCGTAGGCCAAGCCGAACAGCGACAATAGGGCGGCTGCAAGGGCGGCAAGGAGGCGTGCTTGGCTAAGTGCTGGGCGGGCATCCACGAAGGCGCGGGCCGTCATCTCGATGAGGGGGATGTCTTGCGACGTCACCAGCGCGCGATTTGGCATTTCGGTCTCGCTTTGGAACTGCCACAGCGTTTTTCCACCGGTCGTCACAAGCGTGTAGCCGGGCAGTGGCGAAAGCACTCTCTCTGGGTAGTTGAATGTGGCAGGCGGGACACGTTCGAGGGTTTCGTCGCGCCTTAGCGCTAAACCCAGACGGTTCGATACGAAGCCGACACCTGCCGCGTCGAAAAAGGTTACAACAGTTTCGTCGATCCGCCACTCCGCTTCCAACTCGTCCATGTTCACTTTGACGACGACATAGCCTTGCGGGCTGCCATCATCACGCAGCACGCTGCGGGCGAAATAATAGCTGCGTTGACCATTCCGATCCGCTGAATGAAACACGCCCATGCGTCGTGTTTTCGCTGCGATGACGTCCGGGCGGTCAGACCAATCGGTGCCTATCACTTGTGGATGATCTTCAAAGGCAGAGGACGCGAGAACCCGGCCTGCGGAGTCTAAAGTATGTACTTCCTTCGCACCGGTAATAAGCGAGATGCGCAGCAAAAATTCTGATGTGCGTGCGGATGTGGACCGGCCTTCGATCAGAGCAGAGATTTGCGGGTGCCGCGCCATCAGATCAGTAAGCTCTCGATAGCTTTCGAGTTGGGCAATAAGGCGGTCTGCGGACTGTTCGACCACGACTTTCCCCGAGCGTGTCAAACGATCCAGTCCCGCCCGTAGGCTCAACTGATATGTGGTTGCCACCAGCACTAGTGACAGCACGACATAGGCGATGGAGAAAGCTCGCAGTCTTTGATTATCTAGGGCGCTGCCCATGTTCCCTCGATTCGCTAGTCACATTTGTGCGGATTATCGCAATTTTTGCGATGACGTTATCCAGAAATGTCCGATATTTCGCACATATTGAGCGTTACGCAATGTGGATTTATTTTAAGATACTGTAAAATATATATAAAATAGAAATCAATAGATCGACTTGCACCCTCTAGGAGCTTCTTGCAATGCTTTGCGCATCCGGCAGGGTAACCTGTCCGATTGAAGTTCCATTGGGAGGAAATCATGAAAACTCTATTGAAAGCGGCTTGCGTAGCCGCAGTTGCCCTTGTCCCTTCGGTTGCAGCAGCAGCTTGTGACGAAGGCGAAGTGGTTATCAAGTTCAGCCACGTTACCAACACCGACAAGCACCCAAAGGGTGTAGCCGCATCCCTGCTAGAGCAGCGCGTGAACGACGAGATGAACGGCAAAGCCTGCATGGAAGTGTTCGGCAACTCCACACTTTATAACGATGACAAAGTGCTCGAAGCGATGCTGCAGGGCGACGTTCAACTGGCCGCTCCATCGTTGTCCAAGTTCGAAACATTCACCAAGAAGTTCCGGATTTTCGATCTGCCGTTCATGTTTAAGGACATCAACGCGGTTGATGCGTTCCAGGCATCCGATACCGGTCAGGCGATGAAAGACTCCATGCAAAAGCGCGGCCTGCAAGGCCTTGCGTTTTGGCACAACGGCATGAAGCAAATGTCCGCCAGCAAGCCGCTGATCTCGCCAACCGACGCCAACGGCCTGAAGTTCCGCGTTCAGCCATCTGATGTGCTTGTGGCACAAATGGAAGCCATCGGTGGTTCGCCCCAGAAAATGGCGTTTTCCGAAGTATATGGCGCGCTGCAACAGGGCGTTGTCGACGGTCAGGAAAACACTTGGTCCAACATCTTCGGTAAGAAGTTCTTCGAAGTCCAAGACGGCATCACTGAAACCAACCACGGTGTGATCGACTACCTTGTCGTAGCTTCGGTTGACTGGCTGGACAGCCTCGACGCTGATGTGCGCGACCAGTTCATGACCATTCTGAGCGAAGTGAGCACGGCGCGTAACGGTGAGTCCTTTGCAACGAACCAGAAGGCACGTGCCGACATTCTGGCTGCAGGCGGTGTCATCCGTGAGTTGACACCAGAGCAACGTCAGGCCTGGGTTGACGCGATGAAGCCTGTTTGGGCTAAATTCGAAGGCGACATTGGTGCTGAAGCGATCGAAGCTGCACAGAAGTTCAACGAGAGCGGCTCCTAAGCCCTTCGTTTAAAATCAAGGCGCGGCGGCTATGATGTCGCCGCGCCACCACACTCTGCACTTGGGGGAGGGATGCAGATGGCACATGCCGCACGCTCATTCTTAGACAGTATCGAAGAGACATTCATCGCCGTCCTATTGGGCTTGATGACATTGCTAACCTTTGCCAACGTAATTGCCCGATACGTCTTCAATGCCAACATTCTTTGGGCGTTGGAGTTGACCGTATTCATGTTCGCATGGCTGGTCTTGTTGGGGGCGTCCTATGCAGTCAAGAAAGGCGCCCATCTTGGCGTCGATGCCATCCTGAACATCGTGTCGCCGGGCGTGAAGAAGGTGCTTGGCATCATCGCCGGGCTGGCTTGCGTGGCGTTTGCTTTCCTGCTGTTGAAAGGCGCTTGGGACTACTGGGCCAACTTCGCCAACCTTCCGGCAACCGAAGGGCGCTGGTTCCCAACCGGGTTTGAGGACAAATTCCGCGGCAAGGGCTGGTATGAGACCAATGACATCCCCGTGCCGGGCGTGCTCAAGTTCTTGGAAGACATGTTCAACGACGGTGACGAGTACGAGAAGCTCCCGCGTCTGATCCCTTATCTTGTGTTGCCTGTTTCTATGGCGTTGTTTTTTCTGCGCTCTGTTCAGGCGTTCTTTGCGCTGGTGACAGGCAAGATTGATATGCTCATCGTCAGCCATGAGGCCGAAGATGATGTAGAAGAGGCCGCCGCGCGCCTCGCAGCTGATTTGAAGGACACTTAAGTCATGGAAATTATCCTTCTCTTTGGGATGGTCGTCGGCCTTATGCTGATCGGCGTACCAATCGCTGTGTCGCTGGGCTTCTCCTCCGTACTGTTCTTGCTGTGGTTCTCGGACGCCTCTCTGGCCTCCGTTGCGGGCACCTTGTTCGAGGCTTTTGCAGGCCACTATACTTTGCTTGCAATCCCGTTCTTCATCCTCGCGTCCAGCTTCATGTCCACTGGCGGCGTAGCACGCAGGATTATCAACTTCTCGATTGCGTGCGTGGGTCATCTTCGCGGCGGCATGGCCATCGCATCGGTGTTTGCCTGCATGATGTTTGCCGCCTTGTCCGGCTCGTCACCTGCCACGGTTGTCGCCATCGGGTCCATCGTGATCGCTGCGATGCGCCAAGTGGGCTACACCAAAGAATTCGCCGCAGGCGTTATCTGTAACGCAGGTACACTGGGCATTCTTATTCCGCCCTCCATCGTAATGGTGGTCTATGCGGCCGCCGTCGAAGTTTCGGTCGGGCGCATGTTCCTTGCGGGTGTGATCCCTGGTCTGATGGCTGGTGGCATGCTGATGATCGGCATTTACGTTATGGCGCGGGTCAAGAACCTGCCCAAAGGCGACTGGGCAGGCTGGGCAACGATTATGTCTACCGGCAAAGAGGCCTTCTGGGGCTTGTTCCTGATCGTCATTATCTTGGGTGGTATCTATGGCGGGGCGTTCACGCCGACCGAGGCCGCTGCCGTTGCAGCCGTCTACGCATGGGTCGTAGCTTGCTTTGTTTACCGTGATATGGGGCCACTTGCCACCAAGGACGGCGAGAGCAACCTGACCTTGCTCGACAAGCCCTATGCTATCGTGACCGCATTTTTCCATAAGGACACGCAGCGTACTCTGTTTGACGCTGGTAAGCTGACGATCACGCTGATGTTCGTGATTGCCAACGCGCTGATCCTGAAGCATGTGCTGACAGACGAGCAAATTCCGCAGCAAATCACCGCAGCCATGCTGGACGCTGGCTTTGGTCCGGTGATGTTTCTTGTGATCGTGAACGTGATCCTCCTCATCGGTGGCCAGTTCATGGAGCCGTCGGGCTTGCTGGTTATTGTGGCGCCCTTGGTGTTCCCCATCGCGATTGAGCTGGGCATTGATCCTATCCATCTGGGCATCATCATGGTGGTCAACATGGAGATCGGGATGATCACGCCACCTGTCGGCTTGAACCTCTTCGTGACCTCTGGTGTGGCTGGTATGCCGATGATGGCAGTGGTTCGTGCGGCGTTTCCATTCCTGATGATCCTCGTGGTCTTCCTGATCATGGTTACCTACATCCCGTTCCTGTCCACTTGGTTGCCGAACATGGTTATGGGGCCGGAGCTGATCACGAATTAGGCTGGCAGCCTTCCATAAACAGGCATAGCTTGCGCTAACATTTCCCGACCGGAAAGGCGCAAGCTATGAAATCCCTCGTCATCCACGCCCCGCGCGATCTTCGTATAGAGGATCATCCCGTTACGCCCCCTGCAGCGGGCGAAGTGCAAATCGCCATGGCCGCAGGCGGTATCTGCGGCTCGGATCTCCATTATTACCAACACGGCGGTTTTGGCGCGATCAAGCTGCGCGAACCGATGGTGTTGGGGCACGAGGTGTCTGGCCATATCACCGCCTTGGGCGAGGGCGTCACCACTTTGAAGGTCGGCCAGTTGGTCGCTGTTTCCCCGTCGCGGCCCTGCGCGAAGTGCAAGTTCTGCCTGTCAGGTCAGCCCAACCAGTGCCTGAATATGCGCTTTTACGGCTCCGCCATGCCCTTCCCGCATATCCAAGGCGCGTTCAGCCAGGTGTTGAACGCCACTGCCGCGCAATGCGCTGTGGCCGACGGGTTAACCGCTGGCGAGGCCGCAATGGCCGAACCGCTAGCTGTGTGTCTGCACGCGGTGCGCCAAGCGGGCCCACTGCTTGGCAAAACGGTCCTCGTCACCGGCTGCGGTCCCATCGGAGTGCTCTGCATCCTTGCCGCAAGACGGGCGGGGGCGGATCATATCGTGGCGACCGATATGTCCGATTTCACGCTCGAGAAAGCCCGTGAGGCTGGCGCGGATGTCACTTTCAACGTCACCAAAGTGGACAAACCTCTGCAGCCCTATATGGCCGACAAAGGGCAATTCGATGTGCACTTTGAATGCTCCGGCGCCGTCTCTGCCCTAACCGCAGGCATCCACGCCATGTGTCCGGGCGGCACGATTGTGCAGCTTGGCCTGAGCGGGGACATGTCTTTACCGATGATGGCACTCACTGCGAAAGAGTTGAACCTGAAAGGGTCATTCCGTTTCCACGAGGAATTCTTCACCGGCGTCTCCCTCATGCAAAAGGGGCTGATCGACGTGAAACCATACATCACCCAGACCTTGCCAATGAAAGATGCAGTAGAGGCGTTCGAACTCGCCTCCGATCGCACCCGTGCCATGAAAACACAGATCGAATTCGCATGAAGGCCATTATCTTTGACCTCGACGGAACGCTGGTTCACTCCGCCCCAGACATCCATGCCGCAGCAAACGTTATGCTGGCTCATGCGGGCCGTGATCCGGTTACGCTGGATCAGGTGATCGGCTTCATCGGTAATGGCATCGAGAAGCTGGTGGAGCGCTGCATGCGCGCGACGGGCGGCGTGCCGAGCGACCTGACGCCGCATTATGCTGAGATGAACCGAGCTTATGCCAAAGACCTGACTACGCTGACACGCTTGTTCGACGGAGTGCGCGAGACCTTGGACGCAATCGAGCTCCCCATGGCGCTGTGCACCAACAAGCCGGAAATTCCGGCGCGTGACTTGTGTGATCAGCTGGATCTAACGCGCTATTTCACGGTGATCACCGGCGGTGACAGCACACTTGCCAAAAAGCCGGACCCACTGCCCTTGGTCCATACTGCGGTTGCTTTGGGTCTCACGGTTGAAGAATGCCTCTATGTCGGCGACAGCGTGACCGATTTCCGAACAGCCCGTGCTGCCGAGATGGCGTTCGCTTATTTCACCGGAGGCTATCAACCAACGCCCGTGGAAGGGCTGCGCGCGGAGGAGTGTTTCGACAGTTGGCACGGCCTCGATCTGTCGCGGTTTCATGCCGCTTGACCTTATTATCCTGGGCGGTGGTCTGTCTGGACTGGCCCTCGCACGCATCGCCCAATCGCGCGGGTTGTCTTATCGACTGATCGAAGCACGTGACCGCTTCGGAGGACGCATTGACGGCGTAGATGGCGTGGACCTCGGCCCGTCATGGTTCTGGCCCGGCCACCCGCGTATGGCGGTCTTGGCGAAAAA
This sequence comes from Litoreibacter meonggei, assembly GCF_003663885.1. Lineage (GTDB taxonomy): Bacteria > Pseudomonadota > Alphaproteobacteria > Rhodobacterales > Rhodobacteraceae > Litoreibacter > Litoreibacter meonggei. The sequence goes on along the minus strand of NZ_RCCE01000002.1, from coordinate 696,752 downwards.
GCTGGGCGTTGGGGTATTCGAGCAATGGAGCACGGGCGATGCGCTCTACGAAGACCATTCGGCAATCCAGCGCGGGCAGGGATTTGCCTCCATGGCGGGTACTTACCGGATTTCCGGCGGCATGTCCGCCTTGATTGATGCGCTGGTGGCGAAGCTGGATGCGTCGTGCCTTCATCTGAACGCCAAGGTGCAGACGATTACCCGCGAAGACAGTGTGATTGTGACGACTAGCGATGGTACGGATCACGCGGCCTGCCATGTTGTGTTGGCGTTGCCCCCGCGTGTTGCAGCTGAATTGGCGTTCTCGCCATCGCTGCCCGTGGCCGCACGTCAGCCGCTGGGTGATATTCCCGGCTGGATGGCGGGACAGGCCAAATTGGTGGCAACCTATCCGACACCGTTCTGGCGCGAAGACGGGTTGTCTGGCGATGCCGTCAGTCAGATAGGCCCAATGGTCGAGATGCACGACGCGTCGGACGCTGTCAGCGGGAAGGGTGCGATTTTTGGCTTCATCGGAGTGCCCGCGCCGCAACGCAACGGGCAAGCTGAGGCCATTCGCGCGGCGGGGTTGGCTCAGTTGGAACGTATGTTTGGTCCGAAAGCGGCAAAGCCGGAAATGCTAGTGCTAAAGGATTGGGCGCAAGAGCCGTTCACCGCAACGCGACCTGACTGGGATTTCAACGGCCCGCACCCAAGCTATGGATGTCCGCCGGGGTTGCACGGTCTTTGGGATGGGACGTTGATCTTTGGCTCGACTGAATTTGCCGCCACGCAAGGCGGCTTTCTGGAAGGCGCGTTGGAGCGCGCGGAAGAAGTCGCCGCGATGGTTATCAAGTGAAACAGGCCGCGCATGTCGCGCGGCCTGATCTGATTTCTCGGTGGAAAGGGCTTTACAGCCCCCACTTCTCGGCTGTGGCGTCGAAGAACCCGCCAGCCTTTTTCACTTTGACCCAGTTGTTGACGTAGTTGATCCAGACTTGGTCCGCCTGTGGCAGCAGCATCGCGATGGGCGATGGCGCACGCGGCTCTGTGCCCGGCACACGTACGACAGGGAACTTGTCGTCCAAGGTGGAGCCTTCGATGTTGGACGTGATGAACACATCCGCACGGCCCGCGATGACTTCTTGATACCCACGCGCTGGCGCTTCCACGACCTTGATGGTGGCGTTCGGGAACCATTCTTTTGCGAGGCTCTCGAACGTCGTGCCAAGGGTGGTGGCCACGGTCACTTCGGGTTTGTTGATGCTGTCATAGCCGTCAAATTTGTCGGCGTTTTCCTTCAACGTGAAGGGGAAGATTTCAACTGCGATGTAGCTTTCCGAGAAGCCCGCAACTTTCATGCGTGCAGGTGAGATGGAGGCGGATCCGGTCATGTGGTAGCTGCCAGCAGTCACGCCGTTCACAAGAGTCTTCCAGTCGGTCGGGACGAACTCTACCTCGACGCCGAGGTCTTTCGCCAGTTCTGTCATAATGTCGATGTCATAGCCTTTGTAGCTATTGGTCGCGGGGTCGCGCACGGACATCGGGTTCCAGTCGCCGGTTGTGCCGACTTTCATGACGCCGCCGTCAAGGATTTCGTTCAGGGCAGACTGGGCCACGGCAGCGGTGCTCATCACAGCGCCAAAGGCCAGCGCCGCGAGGGCGTTTGCAAATTGTTTCATATCAGGGAAGTTCTCCGGTGTTGGATAGGTGACCTCGTCGTTACGTTTGCAAGGCCACGGTTGATCGTGACTTGAAGTTTCGGTCACTTGCCACATAACCTCAAGGTGATAGATGACAAGGCCGGAAGGGCGCGAGTGTGACACAAGACGCGATCGAAATGATCGATGTGGACAAGTGGTTTGGCGACTTTCAGGTTCTCAAAGGCATTAATCTTAACGTGAAACCCGGTGACCGGGTGGTGATCTGCGGGCCGTCCGGGTCGGGAAAATCAACGGTTGTGCGTTGCATCAATCGATTGGAGGCGCATCAAAAGGGCGTGATCAAGATCGGCGGCGTGGTGCAAGACGGCAGTGCGGCGGCGTTGGAGGCTATCCGATCGGAAGTCGGGATGGTGTTCCAACAGTTCAATTTGTTCCCGCATCTGAGTGTCATGGAAAACCTTGTACTGGGTCCGATGAAGGCCCGCGGCATGACGCGCAAGGACGCTGAAGAGCGCGCGATGAAATACCTTGAGCGTGTGCGTATTCCTGAACAGGCCCTCAAGCGCCCAAGCCAGCTTTCGGGTGGTCAGCAACAGCGCGTGGCGATTGCCCGCAGCCTGTGCATGGAGCCGAAGGTGATGCTGTTCGACGAGCCGACCTCGGCGCTGGACCCCGAAATGATTTCCGAAGTGCTCGACGTTATTGTGGAACTGGCCGAGGAAGGCATGACCATGGTCGTGGTCACTCACGAGATGGGGTTCGCGCGCAAAGTAGCCGATCAGATGGTCTTCATGGATGAAGGCGAGATCGTGGAAACTGGCACGCCGGAGGATTTCTTCAACGCGCCGAAATCGGAGCGCACCCAAGCGTTCCTCAAACAGATTTTGCAGCACTGAGATGCGGATAATTTTATCGCTTGCTGCGCTCTTGGCGCTATCCGGTTGCGGATCATCCGACATTTGGGGGTGGTATGTCGTCAACCCGATGACGGCCTCGGGTTGGACCAACATCAAGTTCCTGGTGAACGGCATGGGGGCAACCATTCTTCTGTCGGTGATCGCGGCGTCCATTTCCATTGTCTTGGGGTTACTCGTGGCCTTGCCCAGCTTGTCAGAGCGGCGCGGCATCCGAGCGATTAATCGCTTCTATGTCGAAATTGTCCGCGCGGTCCCTTTGCTACCGATGCTGTTCTGGGTCTTCTACGGCCTGCCGATTGTCTTCAAGTCCATGGGGCTAAGCATCCAGATCGACCCGTTTTGGGGCGCGATCATCACGCTGGCCCTGTCGGACAGTGCGTTCACTGCAGAGATATACCGCGCGGGTATACAAAGTATCGCCAAAGGGCAGGCGGAAGCCGCGAAGACCGTGGGCCTCAACTATTTTCAGACCATGCGGTATGTGGTTCTGCCGCAAGCAATCCGGCGCATCCTGCCGCCTTTGGCGAACCAGTTTATATACATTGTGAAGATGTCGGCATTCGCCTCTGTCATCGGGATGCAGGAACTGACGCGCCGCGCGAATGAGCTGGTGGTGACGGAATACAGACCGCTGGAAATCTACTCGCTGCTGATCGTCGAATACCTTGTGCTGGTGCTGATCATCAGCGCCGGTGTGCGGTGGCTGGAGCGCAAAATGGGATCGGACGAGAGAGGATGAGTGAGATGGATTGGACGAAGTTTATGGATGAGACCGTTGAGAATATCGGCGTCTTGGCCAAAGAGATGCCGGAGACTGCGAAAGCCTTCAACACGATGGGAACATTCGCAAAAAAATCCGGTGCGCTGGATGAGAAGACCAAGGAGCTTATGGCGCTGGGTATTGCCATTGCAACGCGGTGCGACAGCTGCATCGGGTTTCATGTGAAGTCGCTGATCCGGCTGGGGATCACCCGTGACGAGCTGGTCGAGGCTCTGGCGATGGCGACCTATATGGGCGGCGGGCCGTCCTATGCGTATTCGGCGAAGGCGCTGAAAGCGTTTGAGGAATTTACCTGAGAGAGTTTGCGCCGCGGCTTCGCCGCGACGCCACGCCGGGGAGGCGCTGCCTCCCCGGACCCCTCCGAGGTATTTTTGAAGCAATGATGGAACGGTTATGCTTTCTACGCAGCGACTGGTTTTATAAAATCGGTCGCGGATCACAATGGAATCCATAGTGATCACCATAGTCTTGATGTTGTCGCTTTCATATTTGGACACCATCGCGGCCATTTTATCTGCCGCCGAGGCGTTCTCGAACACTTGCACAGTGCCTTGGGCTATTTACTCGATCACGTGCTGATAGCTTCAAGCTTTCGCGATTTTCGTTAATGACGCTGGTTTGGCCCTATAAGTCGGCTGCCTAAGGGTAGTTTGAGAGAGAGCCAGCCCACCGATGTCTGGCGACGAGGTGCAGGATTCTGTGACTGCGATCAACGTGTCGGAGCGCGTGGTGATTATGAGCGAGCCCTAGCGCGCAGGTCCAACAACGAGATGGATCAGTCCCGCAAGTCAGCAGGCCCTACACGGTCGGCCAGCAAGATCAGCCAAGACAGAGTCTCGCGCTCTTCTTCGCTTAATGAACTGTCCTCGCTCAGCGCGTGCATTGATCCACGCAATGACGGCCAGCGGTCATAAAAGTCGAGTAGGTCGGTGATAGGCTCGGGCCCCTTTTTAAGTGGCATCATGCGTGGCTCCGGTAAACGAACTGAGTAAGTGTCCCCACGCTATCAACGCATGAGACTTGCCACATGTGAAAAAAGTGTGAAGGTCTTGGTAACATTCGAATTAACTTGTTAGGCTTACCCTTAGGGAAGGCAGTGAGTTCATTGTGGCTAAAAAGTTAAACATATCATTGTTTGGTTCATGCGTCGTGCGCGTGGACGGCGCAGACGGCGTTGAGGTGAAGGGTGCCAAGCACAGGGCATTGTTTGCCCTGTTGGCGACCGCACCTCTTGGTCGTCGTACCCGGTCTTATCTGCAGCGTACGTTATGGGGGTCATCCTGCTATGATGGCGGGCGCCAGAACCTGCGTCGCGCCTTGTCCGATTTGCGCAGTCTTCTGGGTGAAGATTTCGATTATTTCATCAAATGTACCAACAGCGACGTTGAGTTGGATCTTTCCTTGATCAACTTTCTGGGTGCCCCAGGAACGGGAGCGTTTATGGAAGGTATCGGCATCCGCGACCGTGGTTTTGAGGAATGGGTCGCGTCGATGCGCGCGGATGATAGCCAGATCGCAGCGCTGTACCGAACCACGCCACGCACCGAGCTTGGACGTCCGTTGCCTCGCATCACCGCATTGCCATTTCAACGGGTCATGGGGGGAGAAAACTTACGTGTTCTTGGGGACTGGCTGGCGGAGGAAGTTTGCCGCTCCCTGTCGCGTTCAAACCTGCTTTCAGTTATTTCCCACCTGTCGAGCCGCGCGTTGGCGACCCGCACCACTGACACTCTGGATGTTCGCCGTGAGCTGGATGTCGACTACTTCGTGACCGGCTCAATTCGCGACATGGGTGGTCGGCTTGTTGTGGATATGGACTTCGTCGACGCGCGTGACGGTAACATTATGTGGACGCGTCAGATTGCTGGGCCAGAAGCGAAGTTTTGGGATGAAATAACTACGGGGCTGGATGGGGTGGTGCGTGCGATTGGCCGCACCATTGCGGATGAGGCGATTGCATATGTCAACGACAGACCTGTGCCGGAGCTTGAGGACCACCACCTTGTCATCGGGGGCGTGTCGCTGATGCACCGCCCGACATTCCGTGACTTTGCCAAGTCGCGCACATTGCTGGAAGAGGCCGTGTCACGCGCGCCGATGGTCGCCGAAACCCACGCATGGTTGGCCAAGTGGTATGTTCTGAGCGTGTTCAATGGCTGGACAACCGACAGAAACGGCGACACCCAGAAGGCGCTGGACGCGTCATCGCGGGCGCTGGATATTAACCCGGATAGTTCGTTTTCACTGGTGATCGACGGCTTTGCGCACAACAATCTAATGCAGCGCATGGACGTGGCCAGTCAACGCTATGACACGGCCATCGACATCAATCCCAATGAAAGTCTGTCATGGCTTTTGCGCGGTGCACTTCTGGCATTCCAGGACGAGGGAGTCGACGCTATCGCGGCGGCCGAGCAGGCGCGCAACCTTTCACCAATTGATCCGTTCGGATACTATTATGACAGCCTGTCCAGCACGGCCTATTTGGCGGCTGCGAACTACGGTCGCGCTCTGGAACTTGCAGATCGGTCGTTAGCATTCAACGACCGCCATCTATCCACCTTGCGTGCAAAAATCACAGCGCTGCATTTCTTGGATCGCGGGGAAGAGGCCCGTGTCGCTGCGGGTGAGCTGTTGCGTAGGGCACCGGCCTTTAATCTAGACACATACAAGAACGCCCATCCGGTCGCGAAAGCCGCATTGGGTCAAAAGGTCATTGCAGCACTAGAGGCTGCAGGAATTTCATAGAGAAGGTTTAGAGTAATGGCACGATATGGTGGCGTAGGCGGTGTTGGTGGTGTCGGTGGAGTGGGAGGTGTTGGCGGTGTCGGTGGCGTAGGCGGCGTCGGAGGTGTTGGCGGTACAGGCCTTGGCGATTTTCTGGGTGCCGGGGCGGTTGGCCCATATAACCCCGCTCTGACGGTGGGGCTGCAAACCGCCGCTGAAGGGATTGAGCATGTCGCGGGTGACGGCCCGGCTCCGGTTCCGACGCAATTGCCGGAAAACTCCACGGCCAACCTCGCCCGTTCGGCGGATTGGGTGCGCGGTTCTCTCTATCTAACCGATTTTGTCAAAGACGTTGGCAGCACCGTCGTTGGCAGTCAGGTGTCGCTCAGCTTTGAGGGGCACAACCTTGTTTCCATCAATCGCCCCTCGGCGGATTTGATGGCGGAGCAGGCCAAATTTGTACGCGAATATTCCGACCTCAGAGCAGATCGCGCGGCCGAGATCACCAGCCAGTTGGGCTTCCCGACCGAATATTTCGCAATGATTCTCGCGCTGCATCCGGCCCATAATCGCTATACGCTTGAACTGATTACGGTCACGCAACTGATGTGCGCGCATATGGCGATGATGGCCAAGTACGCGCTGGCAATCCGGCGTCCCGATCAGGTGGACACCCGCATCATGCCGATGATCGCGACCCCCGGGCATGGCAGTTTTCCGTCGGCGCATGCGACCGAGGCTTACGGCGTTTCTACCGTGATGCTGGGGTTGATGGACGCATGGCAAAGCTTCGCAGACAACCCGGACCGCCGCGCGTTGCTCAAGCAACTTGCCAACCGTATTGCGGTCAACCGCACGGTTGCCGGCGTGCATTACCCAATGGACAGCTGGGCAGGGGCGTCGCTGGGCCAAGCCATAGGCGGGGCCATTTTGGGTCGCTGTGGGGCAGCCCAAAGTGCCAAATCGATCACCTACACGCCCAACAACACTGACTTCTTTGGTCACGAATTCGATGCGCTAGTTGCAGGTGATCCCGTCAGCACTGATTACGGCGTTCAGATCGGGGCAAATGTCCAGTCATCGCAATCGGATATGTTCCATTGGTTGTGGCACAAAGCGCTGAAAGAGGCTCATACTGGCGATGACGGGGCGATGGTCTAAATGGCGCAGCGTGTAAGGCAGTATACCGGACCTTACGAGCGTTGGGTCTTTGGTAAAAACTTGGGCCGACCGTTCAGTTTTCCAGCAATCCGTAACTGGAGTTCGCGCTATTTTGCGGCGCTGATGGACAGCCCCGTAGCGCTGCCGGATGTTTCCAAGGTGAAATTCCGCGCCGAGCCGGGCGCAGAAGTCGAGCGTGTTAATGTGCGCTATCCACCTCTTTGGAACAACGGGCAGGGGCTGAGCGTCCGCCCCTTCTGTTTCTACGATCCCATTGCCGAAGAGGAGCCTGCGTCCACAAGTATCGAAGATTGGATCGACATGCTTCTTGAGCTGTTTGACCAATACACCAATGGCCTAGACGAAAGCACTGGCAAGCCGAGGCGGGCCCGCTACCGCGTTAATTTTCCAATCAATCCATTGTCTTGGACGCAGGACTACGATCCAACGCGCTCGGTGGACGAGTTCGTTCCACAAGCTGCGGCTCCGAAGGCGATCGTTGCGGTAATCGACGATGGCATCCCATTCGCCAACCGTACCTATCTGAACGATGCGGGCAAAACCCGCATCAGCCATTGCTGGCTGCAAGCCGCACGCAGCACAGGACCCGGTGCTGTGCCGTTCGGGCGCGAGTTGAGCAACGGACAGATCGACGCCTTACGCGCTGAACATGGCCGTGACGAGAAGGCGATCTACTACGCCGCGGGCGCTATCGACGCGGACCTGCCGGAGATGGGCAACTACCTTTTGCGAGAAACCACCCACGGTGCGCATATTATGTCGACGGCAGCGGGGAAAATTCTTGGAAAGGCCCAAGAGCCATCTCAAGATGACATCGAAATTATCGCCGTCCAACTGCCCAACACAATTGCTTGGGACACGTCGGGGTTCGGCAAGGAGATGTATATGCTCTCGGCCCTTCATTACGTGTTCGAGCGCGCAAAGCGCATAGCAGAAGAGCACGGAGTGGACGAGCTGCCCTTGGTGGTCAACTTCTCCTATGGCTGGTCTGCCGGGCGCCATGACGGGCAGTCCGAGATGGATACCGCTATTCAGGAGCTGCTCGAGTCCCGCCGCGCGCTGGCACCGACCTATCTGGTCATGCCCAGCGGCAATACCTATCTCGACAAGATGCATGCGAATTTCCAAGAGAGCAAATTCGTGGACGATGAAATCAGCATCGGCTGGCAGGTGCAGCCCGACGACCGCACCTCCAGCTATGTAGAAATGTGGCTGCCTGAAGATCTGGATCCAGAGGGCTACACATTCGAGGTTACCCCGCCACGCGGCGTCGTATTTGACGCTGCGCCTTCCCTGGCTTTGCGGGGTGCCCCGCGCTTCCCCCGTGGAGATCCGCGAAATTTCGTGAATCTTCGCGTGGGTGGTGCGGTGGTGGGACAAATGTCCGTTGATAAAAATCGCGGAACAAGGTGGCGAGCGATGGTTGCCTTGGCCCCCAGCATGCCCCTCAAGATGCCCGACGACGATCCGGCGCGTTGGGCTCCGTCGGGCCGGTGGACGCTTACGTTGAAGCGCAAACCGACATCACCCTGCCTGCCGGAGGGCGGCTACGTTAATATCTGGGCACAACGCGACGATGATCCGTCAGAGCTTAGAACCGGGGGACGCCAAAGCTATCTGGTGGAGTTGGACAAAGCTCCGACCCAAAAGCCCGCTTTGCCTGAATACAAACAACCCCTGAGCTTGGTGCGCGGATTTGGCAGCATGAACGGCGTTGCCAACGCAGCATGGGTCACGCGCGTCGGTGGGTATGTGCAAAGCACGGACCATCCGGCCTCATATTCCTCGGCAGGCGGTTTGCTGAATACCGACGGCGCAGTACCCACAACATGGGGCCAACATGTGGATATGTGTGCCGTTGCGGATCGCAGCCCGGTTCTTCCGGGAACAGTGGCGCAAGGGGTCTATTCGGGAGCGCGGTCGATTTTGATCGGAACGAGTGGCGCCGCGCCACAAGTGGCCCGGTCTATAGTGCGAGCGCTTGCGGATGGCGTGGACCCGATGTCTGGCATGACCCCACAAGTTTACGACTACGATAACCCAATTAAGAATGTGCAGCTCAAGGCACGTTTGGGCGACTACAAGACGCCGCCACTATGGGCGGGCGGGTAACGGTGACCGGCCAGCTCTGGCCTTTCATCAATTGGATCATGCGTGCCATTTTGCACGCGTGAGGGAAGAGCGTCTGGGGTCGATTACCCAGTAAGCGACAGCTTTTGGCGAGGTTGCGCGCGTATTCTAGTGCGGTCTCAGGCGTTCCTTTTTCCTTAAAAATGATAGCGATGCAGCGCGCCGCCCTCGTTGCGCAGCCATTTGCGTGGGGCCTGATAGTCCGGCATCAGTCGTGCCACCTCATCCCAGAACGCTGCGCTGTGGTTCATCTCGGCCAAGTGCGCTACCTCATGGGCGGCCACGTAATCCAGCACCTGCGCAGGGGCCAAAATCAGGCGCCAAGAATACATCAGGTTTCCCTCTGACGTGCATGATCCCCAGCGGGAGCGTGTATCGCGCAGGCTGATCTTGCCAAACGGACGACCCAACTGTGTCGAGTAGCGCGCGCTGGCTTCGGCCAGACGATCACGCGCCAGTGTTTTGAGGAAGGCTCGCACTCGCGCGCCGGCTTGGTCATCACCCGGTGGGATCAGAATATGGTCGTCCATTAGCCTAACAGCCCGCGTTCGGGTCTCGGCGATCAGGCGCGGATGTCCCTCGACGGGAATCACAGCGCCGGGCGCGATAGCCGTGGCATCCGGCTGGCGATCCAGATGGTTGCGAATCCAGTCCTCCTTGGAGCGCAGGAACGCTTGCGCCTCACGAAGTGACGCACGATGGGGCATTGTCAGAGACACGCGCCCATCCACGCCAGACACCCGCAACGAAAGCCGTCTTGCCCTTGCTGAATGCTTCAACGTCACGTCAATCGGGGGCTCCCCCAGCTGAATTGTCCCTGCCATTGCTTGTGTGCCTGCATTTTGCTGCTTATGTCGGAACGTAGCGCGGCCAATAGGTCATGGGAAGCGTCAATGGCGGGAAAGCCTTTGACACGCCTTTCCCCATGTGGCAACTGGCTGCAATTCAGATATTCAACTGCATGTGCGCTCTAACTGCTGCACCGACGAAAGAGGACGATTATGCCCAAGGAAGAATGGGGCGTTAAACGCGTTTGCCCAAGCTGCCAGGTTCGTTTCTACGACCTGCAAAAAGATCCACTGACTTGCCCGTCGTGCGAGCACGAATTTTCGCTCGAGAGTCTGACTGGCAACAAGTCACGCACGATGCAGGCTGACAAGCCTGACGCGCAAAACAAAGACAACGACAAGGACGATGCCGATGAGGTCGTCCTCGAGGATGATGAGGACGAAGTAGACGCCGATCTGGGCGACGACGTTCTGGAAGATGACGATGACGACGACACTGTCAGCCTGGATGAGCTGGCAGACGTGGCCGCCGACGACGACGACAGCTAATTAGTAGGGCGCGGTTGGATTTTTCACTTGAACTGATCCCCGCGCCCTTCTAGACACCACCTCGCAACCGCAAGGTTGCAGTTTGGGGCCTTAGCTCAGCTGGGAGAGCGCCTGCATGGCATGCAGGAGGTCAGCGGTTCGATCCCGCTAGGCTCCACCAAACTTTCTTTAGTCGAAAACATAGAGAAGAAATTGATGGTTTTGCCACGCGCGTGAGGCACGTCATTCATCTTGACGCTGACTTATTCCATTTACGATATTGAATAACCTACATCAGCACGCCCGTGCCAAAGCATTCAAAAATGCCAAACGAACTGCCGTTTAGCTCTCATTGAAGACACGTCACTCTAAGATCGCGGAGCAAGTTATTCGACGCCGTGGTGTCCGGTTTCAGTTTAAGGAAAATATGAGACTGACATTCGTGCTTTGAAGGTGAGCTGGAACGCTATCGGCCAGCGTGGAACTTTTTGTGCCTCACAATTTTAACCCGCAGGCCTCAAAGGCTTCTCGCGTGCGCGCCTTCTCGGTCTCAGTTAATTGCAACAAAGGCGACCGTACCGGCCCGCCCACCTGACCCAGCAATTCCTGCCAGTATTTGCCATGTGCCTGCGGTTTTCCGCCTGGCTTGGTGCGTTTGATGGCGTCGCGTACCGGATCAAGGCTGTCACGCACTTTGCGCGCCTCCGCAAATTTCCCCGCAAAGGCTAACCGGGTGTATTCGTTCATCCGCTGGTCCGCCTTGGATTGCAGTTGGTAGGGCGGGGAGGAGCACAGGTAGAGCTTCCAGCCCAATTCCTCGATATTGTCCAGCCACTCGCCTTCCGCGGCCGTCGAGACGTGGATTTTGTCGCCGACCATATGCGTCAGCTTCACATACATCTTGCGCGGGACGGAGTATTTGATCGCCACGATATTGGGCAACTCCGCTATGCGCGCGCATAGCTCGGGGCTCATCAAATAGCCGCTGTCGGGGTGGGACCACATGGCGATGCCGATATCCACGCGGTCACAAAGTTCCTTGTAGTAGTTGAACACCGTGTCGTCCTGATCGGTAACGAAATGCAAGATCGGCGCATGGACCACCACGTAATCCGCGCCGCAGTCTTGGGCGTGCTTGGCCAGCTCCACTACCGTATCGAAATTCTGGTCAGACGCGGACATGATCGTCGCGGCCTTGCCGTCGCATTCCTCGACCGCGATCTCGAAATTGCGTTTGCGTTCTTCCAGCGACATGGAGAAGAATTCCCCCTGTTTGCCAGCAATAAACAGCCCCTGAATATCCAGATCATCCACCCAATGGCGGATGTTCGAGCGCAACCCGTCCTCGTTGAACGACCTGTCCTCATGGAAAGGGTTCAACGCCGCCGCCCATATCCCACGCATGTGTTCTCGGGCGTAATCTTTGGCGTCGAGCTTGCTGTAGTTCATCGGGGGGGCTCCTGTTCGGCGGCGGCAATTGCGTGCCAGAGTTTAGACGGCGTGAGCGGCATGTCCATGTCTTCGATCCCCAGAGGCGACAGCGCGTCCAGCACAGCATTCAGGATCGCAGGCGGCGCGCCAATTGTGCCCGCTTCACCCACGCCCTTGGCACCAAGCGCATTCAGCGGGCTAGGGGTTTCGGTGGTATGTATGCCCAATGCAGGAATATCAGCGGCGCGCGGCATGGTGTAGTCCATGAATGATCCTGTCAGCAGCTGACCGTCTTCGTCATAGACCACTTGCTCCATCAACGCCTCGCCTACCCCCTGCGCAAATCCACCCCTGATCTGGCCGTGGACTTGTGCGGGGTTGATGATCCGCCCCGCATCGTCGACGCAGGTGCTGCGCCCCAGCGTGATGACGCCCGTGTCGCGATCAATTTCCAACGTGATCATGTAGCAGCCATAGCCCCACGCTTGTCCGTCGTTCTCATAGCGGCAAGACGCTGTGATAGGCAGGGCCTCGCCCGCGTCTTGTCGCATGCGCGCCTCCTCACAGGCACGCATCACCGCGCTGCCACCGATGGCCGTACTGCGAGATGCCAGCGCCCCGATGCCAGCGGGACAGGTCGCAGTATCTCCGCAACGCACGTCGATATTAGCCAACTCCATCCCCAGCACATCCGCCGCGATCTGGGCCAGCGCGGTTTCCCGCCCGTGTCCTTGGCTGGAGCTCCCGCTGGCAACCTCGACCTTGCCGTCCACGTGCATCGTCACATCGGCAGTCTCCCAGCCGTTGCCGGACGGTTCCAAATAGAATGCCACGCCCACGCCTGCTAACACACCGTCCGCTCTGCGGGCCTCGCGCGTCCTCAAGGCCGCATCATAGTCCCCATGCTCTCGAAGTAACTCCAACGCATGGGCATAATCTCCCGAGTCCAGAAGATTACCCGTCGCGGTTGCCATCGGGAGGGCGCTTGTTGGGATCAAATTGCGCTGGCGTAGCTCCAAAGGATCAACCTCCAAGGCGCGCGCGGCTTTATCCACCAACCGCTCCATCAAGCAATTGGCCTCCGGTCGTCCAGCTCCGCGATAGATGCCCGTGGGGCCAAGATTCTGCGCGATGGCTTGCGTCTCGATCTCCACGGTTGGCACCAAATATCCACTGGGCAATACCCGCGCGGCGTTCCACGCCGTGATCAATCCGCTATTGGGCAGCCACCGCCCGACAGGGGCTTGCGTGTTGGCCTCTAACGCTAAGAAGTCGCCATCTTTCGACAGTGCTAATCGCCCAAAACTGGCCACACCTCGCCCGTGCGTGGCCGACAGAAAATCCTCTGACCTCGATGCAATCCACCGCGTGCTGCGTTTGTGTTCGAACGCGGCCCATACGGTGAACACCTCCTCGGGATAGAGCGACGCTTTCATCCCAAACGCCCCGCCAACACAGTCCGCAATGACGCGGATACGTTCTGGTGAGATGCTCAAAATCGACGCCAGCTCAGTGCGCGTCCGATGCGGCGTCTGCGTGGAGTGCCAAATGGTCACGCAGCCTGTCTCAGGCTCATAACGTACTGCAATCCCGCGCGGCTCCATAGGCGACGGGGCAAGGCGCGGGTGCTGCAACTGGCACTCCACAATGATGTCGGCATCGGCAAAAACACCAGTAGCGTCACCGGTGCTCCAGACCTGCTTTGCCACAGTCTTGGGTACGGGCGGCTGGCCGCTGTCGTCAATATCCAGAACGATCGACTCGCAGCCGTCTAACGCTTGAGACGCGCCGGACGCCAAAACTGCGGCAACCGGTTGGCCAACCGCCTGCACCTCCCCTTGGGCAAGGATCGGGTAGGGCATGGAGGCGAGTATTTCGATCACCGGATTGACGGATAACTTGCCCAAGGCCGCCACGTCCGCGCCGGTATGCGCCGCAACAACACCGTCGATGCCCAATGCCTCGGATATGTCCAACTCGGTAATGCTCCCGAACGCCACCGGACTGCGAACGAACGCTATGTCCAGCCCATCCGGCAACGCGACGTCCGCCACATAAGTCCGCTTGCCTTTCAGCGCGCTGTCAGCGCGTCGGTCTTGCTGGGGGCGACCGATATAGGTGGGGCGGGATGGCATGAAACGTGGGTGTCCTGAATGATTAGCTCACGGCATTTCACCATGTCTGACCCGACCTGCCAAACAGAAACTGGCGGCGCGGCGACTGGCCCGCTATCGTGAGCGAAATAAACAAATGGGGACTGTCATGAGCATAGCAATTTTGGGCACGGGAGCGATCGGCAACTACGTGAGGGCGCACACCGACGGCCAGATCACCACAATCCTGACACGCCCCGCACGGCTGACGGAGGTACAGGCCGAGACGGGGTTGGCTTGTGTCGGTTCTGCCCAAGACTTGCCCGATGGCACAACCTTGCTGATCGACTGTTCGGGGCATGCCGGATTGGCAGAACACGGCCCGACCGCACTGGCGCGGGGTATAGACGTTCTGACTGTGTCGATTGGCGCATTGGCCGACGACGACATTGCCAAAAAGCTAACAGATGCGGCTGCACAGGGCGGTAGCAAACTGCATTTAGCAAACGGCGCGATCGGGGCGCTCGATGCCCTGCGCGGCGCGCGCGTAGGTGAACTGGAACGCGTGACCTACACCGGCCGTAAGCCACCCGAAGGCTGGCGCGGCTCTCCGGCGGAGGAGGTCGTGGATCTGTCCAATCCGTTGACCGAGGCCGTCGCGCATTTCACCGGTTCCGCGCGGCAGGCGGCGTTGCAGTATCCCAAAAACGCCAACGTGGCAGCGGCGGTGGCCTTGGCTGGGGTTGGTTTGGACGACACCAGTGTGTCGCTGATTGCGGACCCCGAGGCAAAAGGGAACACGCATGAGATTACCGCCCAAGGCGCATTCGGAGAGTTGACCTTTACGATCACCGGTAAGGGCCTGCCCACGAACCCGCGCAGCTCGGCGCTTGCAGCAATGAGCGTGGTGGCGGCGGTGCGCGAACGGTCTTCAACGATCCGCTTCGCCTAGGGCGTTTCCTGCACGATCGAGTTCTCCCAGCTGCGCAGGAATTTGCTTTCTTTCAACTGATCAAGGAACACCAGTAATCCCGGACCGAACCGGATCGGACGCAGCGCGGGGTTATCTTGCAGCGCGGTGGCATCCACAGGCGGCAGGCCCGACGCCGCCACCAGATCGGGCCGCGTTCGCAATGCGGTCAAGAAATCGACCATCGCCTGCGCGTCGTCCACATTCGTAGCATTTGAGGGGATCAGTACCGTGCGCAGCATGACGTTGACGAAGTCGGTCAGCTCGACAATCTGGAAACCGTCTGTCGTCGCCAGTTCCGACGCGGCGTAGCTGCCCAGCACGTTATAGGCCAGTGCCAGCTTGCCGGAGGCCACATCTGCGATCATCTCGCCAGAACAGCAGTAGAGCTGTGCATCAAGGCGACCCATGACCTCCATCAGGCGCCAGAAGGTCTCGGAGGTGCGGCTGTCTTGGGTGGCCATCAAATACCCGAAGCCCGACCGCCGTACGTCGTAGGTGCCGATGCGCCCGCGGAATTTCTCGGGGTTTGCGCGCAGCAAGGCGATCAATGCATCGCGGGTTTGCGGGGCCGCGCCTTGGCTGAAATAGGTGTCGGAAACCACCATCACGGCTGGTTCCTGTGTGAAGGCGAACAGTTGGTCACGCCAAATGGCCCAATCAGGCAAACTGGCCGCGTTTGTCGGTAAATAGCTCCGCGCGAACCCGTCATTGGCAAGTTTGGTCTGCAAATCCATCGCCGAGGATATCGCAAGATCAAACGCCGCATTTTCTTCGTAGATGGCTTTCATCAAGTCAGTGGTGCCGGTGATTGTGTAGTCGACCGAGATGCCCGGATTGGCCTGCTGAAATGCAAAGATGATGGGTTCGAACACCGCGCGGTCTGCGGTGGAGATGATGCGCAGTACCGAACTCTCGGATGCCGCATTATAGATTTGGCGATCCTCAATTTCGAAGCCAGACGCGGCTCCCGCCCACATCGACAGCGCGGTGATCAGACGTAGGGCAAAATAAGCGACACGCATGCGCCTTGTCCTTCCTTGTTATGGGACAATTCCAGTCGCCCGCCATGGGCGCGGGCCACTTCGTCCGCGATGGTCAGCCCAAGGCCGGACCCCACAACATCCCCCACATTTGCCCCGCGCGCGTAGCGTGTGGTGAGGCTTTCAAAATCCATATCCCCAAAGCCGCGTCCCTGGTCTGTGATGGACAGATGCAGGGCCGAATTGACTTCGATGCGCACGGTGATGTCGCTGTCCTCAGGGGAATACTTTATCGCATTGTCCAGAATGTTGTGCAGCGCCGCCTGTAACATGATGCCGTCACCTTTGAAGGGCACGGGACCGTCGGGCAACTTGCGCAGCAGGGCGATATCCTTCAGGTCCGCTGTAGGGGCGAGGCGGTCGCAGGTTTCGGTAATCAACGCGGCCAAATCTAGCGGATCCAGCGCCAGACTGTCCGCGCGAAAAGTAACCATCGCGTGATCCAGAATTTGCCCCGCAGATCGCGAGCTTTCGTCAATCGCGCGGATCATGTCACGGATCGCTTGTTTGTGCTCCGGCTTATTGAGCTTGCGGTGGGTGACTTCTGCTTGCGTGCGCACGGTGGCCAGCGGCGTGCGTACGCGGTGGGCGGCCTCGGTGATTAAATCTTCCGTGCGTGTCAGGGACGACCGTAGTCGCGCCATGAAGGAATTGAGTGCGCCCACCAAAGGTGCCAATTCTGCAGGGGTATCCTCGGTCACCGGTCGCAGGTCGGAAGGTCCACGCCGCGTCACGGCGCCCGTCATCCGGCTCAGCGGGCGCAAGGCGGAGGTTGCAGCAAGCAGCGATAGCGTGGTGGCCAGCAGGAAGAACAGCAAACCAACCCCCGTGGCCGTGACCGTGATGCGTTGCGTAATCGCCGCGAGGCCAGAGCGCGTTTGTGCGACTGTAACCACCACTTTTGATCCCGTGGCGGAGTTGCTGACGCGGCGCAGAATGGACGTAAGACGCACCTCGTCGCCGCGATAAATTTCTGTCGAAAAGGCGGGGGTATCAAGGCGGGTCGGTGCGTTGGTGACAGGCAGGTCCGCGTATCCCGTCAAGGTCTCATTGTTGACCGTCACGCGATAGAACACGCGATCTTCGTTGATCGTACCCAGCATAGACAGGGCGGAGTAGGGCAGCTCCAACGTGACTTCTCCCTGCTCGGAGCTGAGGCTGTCCGCGATGGCCGTTGCAGAGGCCGCGAGAATATCGTCCTGCGTTCCCTCTGCGGCCTGCGAGGCGACCCCGCGCACCACCAGAACGAAGGCCAGCGATAACACCGCGGCCACGGCGGCGAGCTGGTAAAACAGACGTTTGCGAATGGAGGTGGGCTGCCTCATGCGGCGATCATGCGGTAGCCAAGGCCGCGTACAGTTTCGATGCGCGCGCCAGAGCCTTCGAGCCGTTTGCGCAGCCGTGCAACATAGACCTCGATGGCGTTTTCCGATGCCTCATCCGAGAAGGAAAACATCCGGTCAATCAGGTGGGATTTGGAAAAGACCTGACCGGGGGCCGCGAAAAATACTTCCAGCAAGCGCAGCTCCCGGTTGCGCAAGTTGGTGGAAGAATCACCGAACTGCAACTCGCCGGTGGTCAGGTTCAAAATCGTCCCCTCAAACGTTTTTTGGTTATCGGCAGCCCCCCCCTGGCGGCGCAACACGGCGCGACAGCGGGCCTCAAGCTCTGCAAAATCGAAAGGCTTGGTAATATAATCGTCCGCGCCTAAATCCAGCAAGGAGATGCGATCAGACACGGCTGACCGCGCGGTGATCACGATCACCGGTGTGCGTTTTTCGGCGCGGCGCTGGCGTTGCAAAAAGTCACGCCCATCCCCGTCAGGCAGCATAATGTCCAGTAATATCAAGTCGTAATCAGCGACATCCATGCACGCAGTCGCAGCGTCCAGTCGGTCAGCGTGATCCACGGCATGGCCGTCCAGCTGCAACCGCTCCACCACGGCACCGGCAAGCTTCAGGTTATCCTCGATCAGCAGATAGCGCATGGGGTTGATGCCTTTTGGGCGGCGTGACAGGTTCGTGTCAGGTTTCAGCGTTTGTCTGGGACCATGTGCGGGGAAACCCGCCATGTCAAATGGGAGGAATCTATGACAAATCGTCTTTTTAAGGCGCTCATGACGAGCGCCGTTCTGGGCCTTACGGCCACGACCGCAATCTCTGCTGCTGAATGTATCGCGCCAGCAAATCCGGGCGGTGGCTGGGACTTCACCTGCCGTCAAATCGGCAAGATCATGTATGACATCAAGGCTGTTGACACACCTGTTCAGGTGACCAACATGCCGGGTGCTGGCGGCGGTCTCGCCTACAACCACGTGGTGTCCGAGCGGGCAGATGATGGCGACCTGATTGTTGCCGCATCTTCCGCCACAACCACACGTCTGGCGCAAAACGCCTACGCTGGCATGACCGCTGATCAAGTACGCTTTGTCGGTGCCATTGGTGCCGATCCGGGCGTTATCGTTGTGGCAGCGGACAGCCCGTTCCAATCGCTGGGCGATCTGGTCGAAGCAATCAAAGCCGATCCGGGTTCTGTGGCGTTCGCTGGCGGCTCTGCCGTGGGCGGGTTTGACCACCTGAAACCACTGATGATCCTCAAAGAGGGCGGCTTCACCGACATCACCAAGGTGAAATACATCGGTGTTGACGGCGGCGCAGATGCGATCACGCAAACCGTTGGTGGCTTCACCCAAGCGATGACCGGCGATATGTCGGAAGTCGTGTCGTTCCTGTCCAATGGCGACATCCGCGTCATCGCGGTTCTGACCGAAGAGCGTGTGCCGGGCTTTGACGACATCCCAACTGCGAAAGAGCAGGGCTACGATGTGGTCGCAGTGAACTGGCGTGGTCTCTACGTGCCAAAAGGCATCTCCGACGCGAAGTTCGACGAATGGGCCGGCAAGCTGCAGCAAGTCGCTGACAGCCCTGAGTGGGCGCAGGCGATGAAGGACAATGGCTTGGCACCGTTCACCAAAGTTGGTGGCGATTTCCAAGGCTATGTTGATGGGCTTGTTGCCGACATTAACGCGATGTCCAAAGAACTGGGAGTTATCCAGTAATGGCTTCTGACCGGATATTTGGTCTGGTCACTCTGATCACGGCGGTCGCGTATCTCGCGGCCGCCACTCAGATTCAGACGAATTTTTTCTCGGGTGAATTTTTGCCCAAACTGTTTCCGATGCTGATCGGGGCGGTCGCGGCGATATCCTCGCTGTTCATGGTGTTCAAGCCGGACCCGGAGCCTGACTGGCCCGCCGCAGGGTCGTGGATATCCATGGGCGTCGCCGTGATTGTGCTGTCGATCTACGCCGTGTTGCTAAAACCGCTGGGGTTCATTCTGCCGACCATCTTCGCCGCGGGCATCCTGAGCTACCAAATCTCGCCGCGCGCCAAACCTGCCATGTTGGCTGGCATCGGCCTGTCGCTGGGTCTGTTCGTGCTGTTCAAGTTCGCGCTGGGACTGGGCAACATCGTGGCCTACCGCATCCCAACGCCCGCGAAACTGTGGGACGCGATCTCAATTCTTATTCCATTCGTGGGGCACTGATATGGACATTCTATCCAACCTCGCGCTTGGCTTTGGTGTAGCCTTGTCGCCCTACACCCTGTTTTTGGCGGTCTGTGGCTGCTTCCTTGGCACTATCATTGGTGCGCTTCCGGGCCTAGGCCCGTCGAACGGCGTGGCGATCCTGATCCCAATCACCTTTACCCTTGGCCTTGATGCCACCAGCGCTTTAGTGCTGATGACCTCCGTCTATTACGGCGCGATGTATGGCGGGCGGATATCGTCGATCTTGCTGAACATCCCGGGCGACGAGCCCGCGCTGATGACCACGCTAGACGGCTATCCCATGGCCAAACAAGGCCGCGCAGGCGATGCGCTGGTGTTGTCCGGAGTGGCGTCGTTTGTGGGCGCGTTTCTGGCCACCATCGGCTTGATGCTGCTGGCCCCGTCGCTGGCGCGGGTGGCATTTCTGTTCGGCCCCGCCGAGTACTTTGCACTCTACCTTCTGGCGTTCTGCACCCTTGGTGGCATGGCCTCCAACAACCAAGCCAAGTCGGCACTGGCGGCCTGTATCGGTCTTGGCATTGCAACGATTGGCGTGGACTCGTCCTCTGGCTTGCCGCGCCTGACAGGCGGCAATCTGCACCTCTATGACGGGGTTGATTTTCTTGTAGCCATCGTCGGGCTGTTCGCTATCGCCGAAGTGTTCTTCTTCATTGAAAGTCACGGCAAAGGCTCTGCTGTCGGCGTGAAGCTCGATAAGGTCCGCATTCCATGGGCCGACATTTGGGAAACCAAATGGACGATGCTGCGCTCCTCCGCCGTGGGGTTCATCGCGGGCATCTTGCCCGGTGCGGGCGCGTCGTTGGGGTCGTTCATGGCCTATATGACCGAGAAATCCATTGCCGGTGAAAAGGGCGGATTTGGCACGGGCGTTCCCAAAGGTGTCGCGGCTCCGGAGGCGGGCAATAACGCCGCCGCAGGTGGGGCGCTGGTGCCAATGCTGACGCTTGGTGTTCCCGGCTCTGGTACCACGGCGGTGCTTCTGGCCCTGCTGATGACGCTAAACATCACCCCTGGCCCGACGCTGTTCACCGACCGCCCCGAAGTGGTTTGGGGCCTGATCGCATCGCTACTGATCGCCAACATTGTGCTGCTGTTGATGAACGTGCCGATGGTGAAAATCTTCGTCAAAATTCTGATGGTGCCCGCATGGATATTGTTGCCCGGCGTGACGATGGTCTCCTTCGTCGGCATCTATTCGCTGTCCGGCAGCTACTTTGACTTGCTGATGATGGTGGGCTTCGGCGCACTCGGGTATATCCTGCGTAAGCTCGACATCCCGACGGTGCCGGTGATCCTTGGCATCTTGTTGGGCGGCAACATGGAAGACGCATTGCGCCGCGCCATGACGCTGTCGGATGGCGATGTGACATATCTGTTCTCCAGCCCGATCGCGATCGGGTTGTGGGTGGCAGCAATTGCAGGGTTCGTGGCTCCCATGTTCCTGCGCAACATCTTGAAGAAACCACAGGCGGTTACCGATTAATGGTCAAAGTTCTCATCCCGTCAGGAGCCCTAGGGCTCGGTTATGATCGCGCGGCTTTAGCGCGGGGGATATCAGAGAACCCTGACATTATCGCTATCGACGGGGGGTCCACTGACAGTGGGCCCCATTACCTTGGCACCGGCACGTCCAAATACGCGCGCGGCTCCACCAAGGCGGAGTGGCGCGAGTTGATGGAGGCGCGTGCCGAGGCCGGTGTGCCGTTGATCATCGGCACCGCAGGGACCTGCGGCGCGGATAGCGCGGTGGATTGGCTGGTGGAGATCACGCGTGAGATTGCTGCTGAGCTGGGGATGAATGTCAAACTGGCGGTGCTAAAAAGCGGGCAACGTCCTGATGCTTTGATTGATGCGTTGGCGCAGGGAAAGATCACGCACCTAAACCCTGCGCCAGAAATTTCCGAGGACGTTTTGGCGTCGTGCTCCAACATCGTCGCTTTGGCAGGGGCAGAGCAAATCCAAGCCGCCCTCGACACCGGCGCGGATATTGTGATTGCGGGGCGGACCACAGACACGGCCATTATTTCCGCCCTGCCATTGGCGCGGGGCTGCCACGCGGGCGGCGTGTGGCATGGGGCCAAGATCGGGGAATGCGGCGCGCTGGCGACCACGGCCCCGAACTCCGGCACGATTCTGATCGAATTTGACGCGGACGGCTTCACCATCACTCCCATGGGTGCTGAGGCCCGCGCGACGCCGCACACCGTGTCGGCGCATATGCTTTACGAAAATTCCAACCCTGACATCTTGTATGAACCGGGCGGACATCTGGACGTAACCGGCGCCAAATATGTGGCGCTGGACGACAGGCGCGTCCGTGTTGTCGGCAGCGAATGGGTGGTCTCCGACCGCTATACCGTGAAACTGGAAGGCGCGCGATTGGCGGGGTTCCAAACCGTGTCACTGGTGACCGTGCGCGACCCGCGTTACGTGGCCAACATTCGCGCGTGGTGTGATGATATTGTGGAAAAAGCAACCGAGAAAGCCCGCACCCGCGTCGGTGAAGGCTTCGAGATCGAGCTGCGCTTGATCGGTTTGGACGCCACGTTGGGGGAGCTGGACACCGCCGCTAAATCAGGAACCGAGGTCGGCGTACTGGGCATGGTCACGGCCCCGACGGAAGCCTTGTCGCGCGAAGTGGCGAAGGTGTTGAACCCCTATTTGCTGCACCACCCGCTGACGGAAGAAGAGGAAATGCCGACCTTCGCCTTCCCGTTCTCGCCACCGGAAGTGAACCGAGGGGCTGTTTACGAGTTCTGCCTGAACCATGTGCTGGAATTGGATGACCCGATGGACGCGTTTGCGCTGACGGTCGAGGAGTTGGGCGCATGAGCAAGTTAAGCGATATTGCCGTCAAAGTTCGGTCGAAAAACGCAGGGCCGTTCTGGCTGACCGTGGATATTTTCTGCGGCACACCCGAAGTGTTTTCGCAGGTTTGCGCGTCGGTGACATCCGCGCGGATAGCGGAGGTGCTCAAGGCGGATCCGGCAGTTGTCGACCGGTATGAGATGGCATCGCTGAACGTGTTGAAGCTGAGCCTTCCGCGCCCTGCGATCCAAGGCACACGCGAAGATCGCGACATGCACGGCGCGTCTTTCGCCGCTTTGGTGGCCGAGCTGGACGTCTGACGGCTTGACCCGATGGGGCGATGTGATCACAGTCGGGCCCATGTTGCTGAGCTCCTCAAAACCCGAACCGACAGGTGCCGCCAATGAATTGGTGTACCGCCGCTTGCGGTCGCAGGTCATGCATGGGGAAATCTTGCCCGGCTCTGCCAAGACCCTACGCGGGATTGGCAAGGAATTTGGCGTGTCTATGACGCCTGCGCGCGAAGCCATGCGGCGGTTGGTGGCGGAGGGGGCATTTACGCTGTCGTCCTCTGGCCGCATCTCCACGCCGGAATTGTCCAGAGACCGGATCGAGGAGCTGGCAGCCCTACGCGCGCTGCTGGAGCCGGAACTGGCGGCGCGGGCCTTGCCGCGGGCACATCTGGCGCTGATCGACCGGCTGCAATCCATCAATGGCACCATCGGGCAGGCCATCGCACGACAAGACCCTGTGGGCTACATCCGCACCAATCTGGAGTTTCACCGCACGCTGTACCTGCGTGCGCAGGCACCTGCGATGCTGGCCATGGCGGAAACGGTGTGGCTGCAAATGGGGCCGACGATGCGCAGCTTGTACGAGAAGCTAAGGCGCTCTGAGTTGCCACAACACCATCGCTTGATCGTCGCGGCACTAAAAGCAGGCGATGAGCCAGGGTTACGGCTGGCTGTGCGGGCGGATGTGACGCAAGGGCTTAGGATGTTGGCGCAGTAGGAGTTTCGGAGGTCCTTTCGGACCTCCGATTATAGTGGGGCGCTGCCCCACACCCCGAGGTATTTATGAAGCAATGATGGGCGGTTAGCTGTGGATTGGGCCGTCGCCGCAGGCAAGTGCTGCCTCGCGCACGGCTTCCGAATAGGTCGGATGTGCGTGGCAGGTGCGGGCGAGGTCCTCCGCGGCCGCACCGAACTCCATGGCGACGCAGATTTCGTGGATCAGATCACCCGCCATGGGACCGATGATATGCGCGCCAAGGATGCGGTCAGTGTCCTTATCGGCAAGGATTTTGACGAAACCGTCGCCTGCGAAATTGGCCTTCGCGCGGCCGTTGCCCATGAAGGAGAACTTGCCGACTTTGTAGTTGCGCCCTGCTTGTTTCAGCTGTTCTTCGGTGGCACCGACGCTGGCGACCTCGGGGTGGGTGTAGATCACGCCGGGGATAACGTCATAATTTACATGGCCTTTTTTGCCTGCGAGGACCTCTGCCACGCCCATGCCTTCGTCTTCGGCCTTGTGGGCCAGCATCGGGCCGGTGATCGCGTCGCCGATGGCATAGATGCCTTTCACGGAGGTGGCCCAATGGGCGTCGGTCTTGATCTGGCCGCGCTCTTCCATCTCGACGCCCAGCTCGCTTAGGCCCAGCCCGTCGGTGAAGGGTTTGCGGCCTGTCGCGACCAACACGCAATCGGCGTCTTCGGTGTGTTCGCTGTCGTCTTTACGCAGTTTGTAGGTGACTTTGGCCTTGTTGTTCTTGACTTCGACGCCTTGCACAGCGGCGCCGAGTTGGAATCCAAGCCGTTGCTTTTTAAGCGTTCGTTGGAAAGTTTTGGCCACTTCCGCGTCCATGCCGGGGGTGATGGCGTCGAGGAACTCGATCACCTTCACTTCTGCGCCCAAACGCTTGTAGACGGAGCCCAGCTCCAGCCCGATCACGCCTGCGCCGATGACGACCAGCTTCTTCGGGATCTTGCCCAATTGCAGCGCGCCAGTGGACGACACGACGACCTTTTCGTCGATCTCGACGCCCGGCAAAGTGGAGACTTCGGAGCCGGAAGCGATGACGATATTCTTCGCCTCATGCACGTCGTCACCGACCTTGACCTTGCCGGCTTCGGGGATGGAGGCCCAGCCTTTGATCCAGCCTATCTTGTTCTTTTTGAACAAGAATTCGATACCGGATGTGTTGCCGGAAATAACCTCGTCCTTGTAGGACAGCATCTGTTTCCAGTCGACCGAGGGGGCCTTGCCCTTCAGGCCCATCTTGGCGAAATTATGCTCTGCCTCGTGCAATTGGTGCGACGCGTGCAGCAGGGCCTTGGACGGGATGCAGCCGACGTTCAGGCAGGTGCCGCCAAGGGTTTCGCGGCCCTCCACGCAGGCCACTTTCAGGCCGAGTTGCGCGCAGCGGATGGCGCAGACGTAGCCGCCGGGGCCGGAACCGATGATGATGACGTCATAGCTGGACATTGAGGTATCTCCTTACCTTAAATAGGCGTGTTTTCTGTGTCTGCGATCCGTCGGCAAAGCGTCGGACTTCTGTCGGGCACCTTTTTAGAGCAGCGCCGCGACAAGCATGGTGATTGTTGCGAAGAACCCTACGGCCCAAATGACGGAGCGCCAAGGGGTCAAGCCAAACGCGTAGGCGGGAATGTAGAGCACCCGCGCGCTCAGATAGAGCCAGGCGCAGGCTGCGGTGACGGGGGTGGACTGGCCGCTGACCGAAATCACGACGGCGGCGATGGTGAACAGGATCAGGCCTTCGAAATGGTTATCGAAGGCGCGTTTCAGGCGGGCAGGTGTGCCGGAGGGTTGCAGTGGCTCGTCGCGCGGGCCGGAGGTGGCTTCGGGGCCGAGTTGTATGTTGAGCGGCACGGCCATGAGGGCGAATTGGGCGACTTGCAGCAGGGCTGCGAGGATCAGGACGGTGAGTTCGGTGGTCATGGGCGTGTGGCTTTCGTGGGGGGGTGGTGTGGCGGGGGGAACCCCGCCCTACGGGGTGGTGGGTGAACCATTCGCCGTTGGCGAAGAACCACACACCCTACGGTTTACTGTGAGTTCGGGGGTCATGATGCTAATCCCAAAGCCTTTGAGATATCGATTTTTGTCATTACTAGTAGCAAAGCCCCGAATGATAAAAACGCGATCTGAGTTGAGTGATGAAGTTTGCTTCTCGCTCCGAGGTGGCTCGAAAACTGGTTGATACCCTGAATCAGTTTTTCGACTTCTTCGCTACCCTTTGATTTAGCTTCAGCAAGGTTGTTAGGTGTGACGGCGAAACCGCCTATCACAATCTTAAGGTTGGCGATTGTTGCCAAGCCCGAAAAGAAGCTTATTGCCCAGCAAAGTAGAGAAGCCAGCAGAATCCGAGACTGGAACACGTCGATATCGGCATCGATCGTCGCTATTGAATATCCTATGCCTGCCCCCGCCGCACTCATCAGGTAATAGCAACGCTTTTCGGCCATTCGCCAAATCTCGAAGACAGTTTCGTCATAGTGGCTCATTTCTTATTTGGCCCCTGCTTGCACGGGCAGCGCCCGACCCTCCCCTCGGGAGGGCTCTTCACGCCCCCCAGGGTCGGGCGCTGCCCTATGTTAATGCGAGACATTAGAGGTCCATCAGCAACCGCCGTGGATCCTCAAGCGCCTCTTTCACGCGCACCAAGAACGTCACGGCACCTTTGCCGTCGACGATGCGGTGGTCATAGGACAGGGCCAGATACATCATCGGGCGGATGACGACCTCTCCGTTGATGGCCATGGGCCGGTCCTGGATTTTGTGCATGCCGAGGATGCCGGATTGGGGCGGATTGAGGATCGGGGAGGACATGAGCGAGCCGTAGACACCACCGTTGGAGATGGTGAAGCTGCCGCCCTGCATTTCCGCCATCGACAGCTTGCCGTCGCGGGCTTTGGCGCCTTTTTCGGCGATGGCTTTCTCGATCTCGGCGAAGCTCATGGAGTCCGCGTCGCGGATCACGGGGACGACGAGGCCGGTGGGGGTGCCAGCGGCGATGCCCATATGGACGTAGTTTTTGTAGACCACATCGGTGCCGTCGATCTCGGCGTTGACCTCAGGGACTTCCTTCAGCGCGTGGACGCAGGCCTTTGTGAAGAAGGACATGAAGCCGAGCTTCACGCCGTGTTTCTTCGCGAACAGATCCTTGTATTCGTTGCGCAGGTCCATGACCGCGCCCATGTCCACCTCGTTATAGGTGGTCAGCATGGCGGCGGTGTTCTGGCTTTCCTTCAGGCGGCGCGCGATGGTCTGGCGCAGGCGGGTCATCTTGACCCGTTCTTCGCGGCTGTCGTCATCGGCGGAAACCGGTGCGCGGGGGGCCTGCGCGGCAGGGACAGGAGCGGAGGCCGCGGCGTTCTGCACGTCTTCCTTCATGATCCGCCCGTCGCGGCCGGAGCCTTGCACGGTGGCGGGGTCGATGCCTTTTTCGGCCATGATCTTGTTGGCGGAG
The DNA here is from genome assembly GCF_003663885.1 of Litoreibacter meonggei. Classification (GTDB taxonomy): domain Bacteria; phylum Pseudomonadota; class Alphaproteobacteria; order Rhodobacterales; family Rhodobacteraceae; genus Litoreibacter; species Litoreibacter meonggei. The sequence continues at coordinate 669,655 of NZ_RCCE01000002.1, read as the reverse complement.
GGGGCGTTCTCGACGTCCTTGCTGCCGCTGGATGCGGGCGCAGGGGCGCTGGCCTCCGACTCCGAAGGCGCAGCGGCCGCAGCCGCACCACCACTAGAGGACAGGACGGCCAGTTTGGCAGAAGCATCCACGGTTGTGCCTTCAGCGGCCAGAATTTCGGTGATCGTGCCAGCAGCAGGGGCGGGAACCTCGACGGAGACCTTGTCAGTTTCCAATTCGCACAGCATTTCGTCCTGCGCGACGGTGTCGCCGACCTTCTTGAACCATGTGGAGACGGTGGCCTCGCTGACCGACTCGCCCAAGGTGGGGACCATCACGTCGATGCTGTCGCCGCCTTCGCGCGGTTTCACGTCTGTCGGGCCTGCATTGATGGCCTTGTCCGGCTCGGCAGTCGGATCGTCCTGTTTTGGCTTGGCCGCATCACCTTCGCTGACCTGCGCCAGCAGGGCGTCAACGCCCACGGTTTCGCCCTCTTGGGCGACGATCTCGGACAGGGTGCCTGCAACAGGGGACGGAACCTCGACGGTGACCTTGTCGGTTTCCAGCTCGCACAGCATTTCGTCGACGGCGACGGTATCGCCGGGTTTTTTGAACCAAGTGGCCACGGTGGCCTCGGTGACGCTTTCGCCAAGGGTTGGGACGCGGATCTCAGACATTATTTCGTTCCTTTAACAGTAAGCGCATCGTCTACGAGTGCTGCTTGTTGTGCTTTGTGCTGGCTGGCCAGACCCGTGGCGGGCGAGGCAGCGGCGGCGCGACCGGCATAGGCCGGACGCGAATGTTTGGCTTTGATGCGAGTCAGCACCCATTCGATGTTGGGCTCCATAAAGGACCACGCGCCTTGGTTCTTCGGCTCTTCCTGACACCAGACCATTTCGGCATTCTTGAAGCGCTCCAGCTCGCCCACCGCGGAGATGGCGGGGAAGGGGTAAAACTGCTCGAACCGCATGATGTAGACGTCGTCGATGCCACGGGCGTCGCGTTCCTCCAACAGGTCAAAGTAGACCTTGCCGGAACACATCACCACCCGCTTGATTTTGTCATCCGCCACCAGCTTGGTGTCGGAGTTGCCGTGCTGGGCGTCGTCCCACAACACGCGGTGGAAAGAGGAGCCGGTCTGGAATTCCTCGGCCTTGGATACGGCCAGCTTGTGGCGCAGCAGGGATTTCGGCGTCATCAGGATCAGCGGCTTGCGGAAGTCGCGGTGGATCTGGCGGCGCAGGATGTGGAAGTAGTTGGCCGGCGTGGTGCAGTTCGCCACGATCCAGTTGTCGCCGCCGCACATGGTCAGGAAGCGTTCAAGGCGTGCGGAGGAGTGTTCCGGCCCTTGACCTTCATAGCCGTGGGGCAGCAGGCAGACGAGGCCGGACATGCGCAGCCATTTGGACTCACCCGACGAGATAAACTGGTCAAACATGATCTGCGCGCCATTGGCGAAGTCGCCGAACTGGGCTTCCCAGAGGGTTAGCGCGTTGGGTTCGGCGAGGCTGTAGCCGTATTCGAAACCCAGCACCGCGTATTCCGACAACATGCTGTCGATAACCTCGTACTGGGACTGGCCCTCGCGGATATTGTTGAGGGGGTAGTACCGCTCCTCAGTGTCCTGATTGATCAGGCCGGAGTGGCGGTGGCTGAATGTGCCGCGTGTGCAATCCTGACCGGACAAGCGCACGGGATAGCCCTCGGTCAGCAGCGAGCCAAAGGCCAGCGCCTCGCCCGTTGCCCAGTCGAAGCCCTCGCCGGACTTGAACATTTCGGCCTTGGTTTCCAGCAGGCGGCCCACGGTTTTGTGCAGCGGGAAGCCGTCCGGGGCTTTGACCAAGGACTTGCCAACCTCGTCGAAGGTCTCTTTCGAGATGGATGTTTGGCCGCGTTGGTAATCTTCCTCGTCGCGGCGATCCAGATGGGACCACTTGCCGTCCAGCCAGTCGGCCTTGTTCGGCTTGTAGTCTTTGCCAGCCTCGAACTCGTCGTTGAGATACGACTGGAAGGACGCCTTCATATCCTCGATCTCGCCCTCTGGGATCAGCCCGTCACGCACAAGGCGTTCGGTGTAGAGCGTTAGCGTGGTCTTTTGCTTTTTGATCTTCTTGTACATCAACGGGTTGGTGAACATGGGCTCGTCGCCCTCGTTGTGGCCAAACCGGCGGTAGCAGATGATGTCGATCACCACGTCTTTATGGAACTTCTGGCGGAACTCGGTGGCGACGCGGGCGGCATGGACCACGGCTTCCGGATCGTCGCCGTTTACGTGGAAAATCGGAGCTTCCACCATCAGTGCGATATCAGTCGGGTAGGGTGAGGAACGCGAGAAGTGCGGCGCGGTTGTGAAGCCGATCTGGTTGTTCACCACGATATGCATGGTGCCGCCGGTCTTATGGCCCTTGAGGCCCGACAGCCCGAAGCCTTCGGCCACAACGCCTTGGCCCGCAAAGGCCGCATCGCCGTGCAGCAGGATCGGCATGCAAGAAATGCGCGTGTCATCGTTGTTCTGGTCCTGCTTGGCACGGGCTTTGCCCAGCACGACCGGGTTCACCGCCTCCAGATGCGATGGGTTGGCGGTCAGGGACAGGTGGACGGAATTGCCGTCAAACTCGCGGTCGGACGATGCGCCAAGGTGGTACTTCACGTCACCCGAGCCGTCGACGTCTTCTGGCTTGAACGAGCCGCCTTGGAATTCGTTGAAAATGGCTTTGTAAGGCTTGCTCATCACGTTCGCCAAAACCGACAGGCGGCCACGGTGGGGCATGCCGATGACGACGTCTTTGACACCCAAAGAGCCGCCGCGCTTGATGATCTGCTCCATCGCGGGAACAAGGCTTTCGCCACCATCAAGGCCGAAGCGCTTGGTGCCCATGTATTTGACGTGCAGGAACTTCTCGAAGCCCTCGGCCTCGACCAGCTTGTTGAGGATCGCCTTGCGGCCTTCGCGGGTGAAGGTGATTTCCTTGTCCCAGCCCTCGATGCGTTCTTTCAGCCAGCCCGCTTCTTGGGGGTTGGAGATGTGCATGTATTGCAGCGCGAAGGTGCCGCAATAGGTGCGCTTCAGGATCGCCACGATTTCGCGCATGGAGGCGGTTTCCAGCCCCAGCACGTTGTCGATGAAGATCGGGCGATCCAAGTCCGTCTCGGAGAAGCCGTAGTTCTTTGGGTCCAGCTCGGGGTGGGGCTCCGGCTCCTTCATCGCCAACGGGTCCAGATCGGCGGCAAGGTGGCCACGGATGCGGTAGGCGCGGATAATCATGATGGCGCGGATGGAATCCAGCACGGCTTGTTTGATCTGGTCGTCGGAGACAGGAACGCCTTTCTCGGCGGCCTTGGACTTGATCTTGTCAGCGGCTTTTTCCGGCTCGGCCCATTGGCCGTCCAGCGCCTGCGTCAGGTCGTCATTGGGCTGCGGCGGCCAGTCAGCGCGCGCCCAGCTTGGGCCAGCGGCCTCGGCGGTCACATCGGTGTCGGCGTCGCCCAAGGCCTTGAAGAAATCCCGCCAGCCTTCATCGACCGCGTTCGGGTCTTTGGCATAGCGCGCATAAAGCTGCTCCAGATACTCGGCGTTGTGGCCTTGCATGAAGCTGGAGGCGTGGAACTGGTCGTTGGGGGAGTGTTCGGTCATTGGATCACCTCCGAGTGGGATCAGAAAGATTTGCGAAATTAGAAGAACTTGGCCCTGATAAAAGCCAAAATGCGGTGATTGTAGAGGTGGCCCAGAGTAATGCGACAGCCAAAAAGGAAACTACGTCTTTGGGGAATTCCATGACTTCCAACGATATGACAGTCAGGCCGCTGAAAATCGCAACAATTGGGCTTAGCACCATGACAGGCCAAATGCGTTTGTCTTGGTCGCGCATCCTTCGAGCCGCGACGGCGTGTAACGGCACGAGTAGAAGTGCTTTGAGAAGTAGTCCTGGAATAGGTTCAATGACTAAGACAAGCCAAATTAGGAGTGAGGCAGGAATATAAAACCACCAGAATTCATGGTTTGATGCTCTGCCGGAGAACGTTATAAATTTCCGCAAGCAAGTAGCGATAGCTTCAACCGGCCCCATCAGTTGCCCCCCGACGGGAAACTGGTTTGCGTCTCTAGCGTGCCGGAGACTGTGACGGGGGCGCCGATCTTTGCCGCAAGACTACCGGCGTTCATGGGCGTGATGGCGAAGCGTTGGGTGGGCGTGGTCTCGACAACCTGCGGGGCGGCGAAATCGCTGGCGGTGTGGCCGATGAGCGAATGGGGCGACAGCGCGAAGCGGCAGATGATGTTGGTCTGCGCGGGGTCGGGTTGCAGCCAGAACACCAAAGCGGCCTCGGTATCCGCGCCAATCTGGCGGGTCAGGATGCGGGTTTTGCTTTGGGGGATGTCTTTTTTCTTGGCGAAGCCTGCGACGGTTTTGCGTTGCAGGTCCGCGATGGCCTTGATCTGCTCGCCGCCTGTGTCGCCGGTGGCGTAGAAGGCCACTTGGGGCCAGATCAGCAACTCGATGATTTCGGGGGAGAGGTCGCCTTCGGGGGCCAAAATCCAGCCTTGCTGCGCCAAAGCGCCGATAGTGTCGTCCACATTGGCGTGTGGCTGGTGGCACGCGTCGATGGAGGCGGACATCTCGGTGAGCGTCAGGGCGCTGGCCATATAGGAAGTGGCCGCCAAAGCGGTGCTTGCGCACGCTGCTATGGCGACCACTTTGATCATTTTGCGATGGCTGCCAGAACGGCCTCGCCCAGACCTGCGGGGCTTTCGGCCACCACGATGCCTGCGGCTTTCATCGCTTCGATCTTCGACTCCGCGTCGCCTTTACCACCGGCGACGATAGCGCCAGCGTGGCCCATGCGGCGGCCGGGAGGGGCGGTGCGACCAGCGATGAAGCCCGCGGTTGGTTTCCAACGGCCTGCTTTCTTCTCGTCGGCCAAGAACTGGGCGGCTTCTTCTTCCGCCGAGCCGCCGATTTCGCCGATCATGATGATCGATTGGGTCTCTGGATCGGCGAGGAACATTTCCAGCACGTCGATATGCTCGGTCCCTTTGATCGGGTCGCCGCCGATGCCGACGGCTGTGGACTGGCCAAGACCGCTATCGGTGGTTTGCTTCACCGCCTCATAGGTCAGCGTGCCGGAGCGGGAGACCACGCCGACGGAGCCGCGCTTGTGGATGTGGCCGGGCATGATGCCGATCTTGCACGCATCCGGCGTGATGACACCGGGGCAGTTGGGGCCGATCAGGCGGGACTTGGAGCCTTCCAGCGCGCGCTTCACCTTCATCATGTCGAGCACCGGGATGCCCTCGGTTATGCAGCAGATGAAGGGGATTTCGGCGTCGATGGCCTCAAGGATGCTGTCCGCTGCGAAGGGGGGCGGGACGTAGATCACGGTTGCATCCGCGCCGGTGCGCTCGACCGCCTCGTGGCAGCTGTCGAACACTGGCAGGTCCAGATGGGTCATGCCGCCCTTGCCGGGCGTTACGCCGCCGACCATTTTGGTGCCGTAGGCGATGGCCTGTTCGGAGTGGAAGGTGCCTTGCGAGCCGGTGAAGCCCTGACAGATTACCTTGGTGTTTTCGTCGATGAGAATGGCCATGTGGGCTCCTCTTGAAATCTTGAGTGTAGGGCGGGGTTCACCCCGCCGATGGATAAGCACGGCGGGGTAAACCCCGCCCTACAAGTTAACCCTTAACCGCTTTCACGATCTTCTCGGCGCCGTCTTTCAGATCGTCGGCTGCGATGATGTCGACGTCGGAGCCGTTGATGATGGCTTTGCCCTCTTCAACATTGGTCCCTTCGAGGCGGACAACCAGCGGCACCTGCAGGCCCACTTCTTTCACCGCGGCGACAACGCCTTCGGCGATGACGTCGCAGCGCATGATGCCGCCGAAGATATTGACGAGGATGCCTTTGACGTTCGGATCAGATGTGATGATCTTGAACGCCTCGGTAACCTTCTCTTTGGTCGCGCCGCCGCCCACGTCGAGGAAGTTGGCAGGCTCCGCGCCGTAGAGCTTGATGATGTCCATCGTCGCCATGGCAAGGCCCGCGCCGTTGACCATGCAGCCGATTTCGCCGTCCAGCGCGATGTAGTTGAGGTCGTATTTCGACGCTGCCAGCTCTTTGGGGTCTTCTTCGGTTTCGTCGCGCAACTCCGCGATGTCGGCGTGGCGGTACATGGCGTTGCCGTCAAAGCCCATCTTGGCGTCGAGGCATTTCAGATCGCCCTTGTCGGACACGATCAGCGGGTTGATTTCCAGCATCTCCATGTCTTTCTCAATGAAGAGTTTGTAGAGCGTGCCCATCAAGGCGACGCATTGTTTGATCTGTGCGCCCTTGAGGCCCAGCTCGAACGCGATGCGGCGGCCGTGGAAGGCTTGGTAACCGGTGGCCGGATCGACGGAGAAGGACAGGATTTTCTCTGGTGTGGAGGCGGCGACCTCTTCGATGTCCATGCCGCCTTCGGTCGAGCAGACGAAGCTGACTTGGCTGGTTTGGCGGTCGACGAGCAGGGCGAGGTAGAGTTCGGTTTCGATGCCGGAGCCGTCTTCGATATAGATGCGGTTCACTTGCTTGCCCGCGGGGCCGGACTGGTGCGTGACCAATGTGCGGCCCAACATCTTTTTAGCCTCGTTGGCGGCTTCTTCAACGGATTTGCACAGACGCACACCGCCAGCTTCGCCTGCATCGGCTTCCTTGAAGGAGCCTTTGCCGCGGCCACCTGCGTGGATTTGAGCTTTGACAACCCAGAGCGGGCCGTCCAATTCACCTGCTGCGGATTTTGCGTTTTCGGCGGCGAGGACGACGCGACCGTCCGAGACGGGGGCACCGTAGGAGCGAAGGAGCGCCTTCGCTTGGTATTCATGGATGTTCAAAACTCTCTCCTTGAGTCAGGGGGTTCTTGCCTTTGATACATGGGATAACCTCAGCGCAAACGCTGAAATTGACCTAAGGGCCATAAAAGCGACATTTGTGATCACACGCCTAAATGCCGTGATCACAAAATGGCGAGGATGTGCATTCAAAGGGGTGCTCGCAGGGAATCGCGGCGAAGAAATCCAGACCACGATGCGTCATTTTGACCAAAACCTTAAATAATGTTAACTATTAAGAGCCGCCATTTGGGGAAATGATTCTGGCATCTATCTGTGCATGCAATTCTCAATTTCATAAATGGTGTTTTTTGTAACCAGTCTGGAGAAAACTCATGAAAAGACTATTAGCGGCGACCGCTGCTTTATTGGTGATAGGCGGAAGCGCCTCCGCCGCAACGGTCAGCTTGGATTTCGTCGCACTTGCAGCGGGTACGCCCGGTGACCGTGGTGGCGTTGAAGGGCAAACCTTCACCTTTGGCGGACTCGATGTCACACTGACCTCGTCCCACAACGCGTATCTGGATGACTTGTCTAACGGCAAGCCCGCTGGCTTGGGTGTTTGTGGTACGATTGGTGTTGTCGGTGGTATCAGCAACCAGTGTGATCCGTCTAACGACGACAACATTACGACAGGGGAAAGCGTAACGCTGACCTTTGGGCAGAATGTAACGTCCATGACCAACTTCATCTTCTATGATGGAAATCACAACTCGTTGTCGACCAGTTCCAGCACCTTTGACATAGGGTATAACGGTTCGGTGCTGTCAGAGCGGACGTTCGCGACCTACAACGGCGTCAGTGGCTCGCTCACCTCGATCACCTTTGCGTATGGCGGCACGTCAGCTGACCAGTTCTACCTTGGTGGTGCGACCGTGGAATACGTGGCCGCAGTACCGCTTCCGGCCGCTATGCCGATGCTGGCTGCCGGCTTTGGTCTACTGGGAGTAGGGGCGGCACGTCGTAAGCGTCGCAAGGCTTAAGCCTAACGATTTAGGTATTTGCTAAGATCAGAGAGGCGGCCCGTGAAAGCGGGCCGCTTTTTCCATGTCGAATTGGCTGCATTATCGGGGTTCGACATTGACGTTGCACGGAAATCCGGCATTCCCTGTTCAAATGAGATCAATCAAGAATGGGGCAAACCTGTGAAACTGCCGACTTGGGGCGTTGTGGGCACCATGGACGAGCCGCCGGAGCTTGTGGCCGCTTATGCCGCGCATCATCTGTGGGCTGGCGCCTCGGCGGTGCACATATATCTGGACCGCGACAACCTGCGCACGCGAGCGTTGCTGGCGCCGCTGGACGCGGTGCATGTCACGGTTGCAGATGAGGCCTACTGGCGTGCGGAGCTTGATATCAAGGTGCCGAAAACGCACCAGCGGCGGCAGACCTTGAACGCGACTTTGGCATATAGGCGCACGGATGTGGACTATCTGGTGCATCTGGATGCGGACGAATTCATCCATCAGGTCGAGCCATTGGAGAAAGAGCTGGCGCGGCTGCAAACGATGCGGCCCGGCGACTACCTGAACATTCCCAATCTGGAACGGGTCTGGCTGGAGGGGGAGGCGCAAGATGACATGTTCAGCGGTAATTTCCGCGCGTCCACCAAGCGGCTGGAAGGAGATTTCTCGCGGCTGGTGTTGGACGGCGAGGGGCTGACGCGGTTCGGGCTGACGGGACATAGCGAGGGCAAGGCGTGCTCGCCCACGGGATACGACTACGTGCTGGGTATTCATCGGCCCCACCATGACACCGAGCGGCCTTGGACTTTTCCGGGGGTGAAGCGGTCTCGGTCATCGGTGATCTTGCATTTCGACGGGATGACGCGGCTGCACTGGGTTTATAAACGCCTTCGCAAGGCGCAGTTTCGCGAGACGCAGGTGGGCCAGCCGATTACCGAGCAGATGCAGGCGCAGATCGATGCCATTGAGGCGGGCGGCGGCGACATGGCGGCGGCGAATGCCTTGCATGACCGGGTCAAGGTGCTGGGGGTTATGGTCGACTCTCTTCGAGAGGAAGACCTGCTGTTGGAAGTGCCGTTTGACGTGACCCGCGGGCTGAAGGCACTGCTACCGCACGAGACGCTGGATTTGTCAGCGGCGGGATTTGACGCGTGGTTAAGGGCGGAGAAGGCGGAGTTTTTCGACGGCCTTGGATAGATAGAGAAAATTCGGAGAGTGGCTGCTTTGCGGACTTTCCGGACATTCAACGTTTTTATCTCAATGGCCGCTTTCGGATGGACCTCACTTCAAATGAGGGTTTGAACAACTCACCTCTGAAACAACTTCGGCTATGCGCCAGCCCGATTACCTGACTTAAAATGCTCTCCTGCAAAGGCCATGAACTTGCGAACAGCAGGGCGCGTATAGCTTTCCTTTGATGCGACCAGCCAGAGCGTGTGTTGAAGCTCTTCATGGCGGAAGCAGGACACTAAGTCCGGGGTTGCATCGCCGGTGACACAGGGCAATAATCCCAATCCCGCTCCAGATTGAAGGGCTGCAGCCATGCTGGTGACAGCGTTGACTTGATACAGAATATCAGCAGCGTCAAGTTGATGGTTAAGCCAGTCCACCGCTTTCATGACGCGTGCGACCTCGTCTGAATAAATCACAAACTTTCGACCTTGCGCCTCGTCGAGTGATCGTGGCGCACCGTATTTTTGGTGATATGCCTTGCTGCAATAGACACCGAGAGGAAACCGCGCCAACTTTTTGGCTATCAGCGTATCTCCGGAAATCTCGTCAATTGGGCGCAGCACCAAATCAGCCTTTCCGGACTCCAGCGGTGATTGGTTTTTGTCCCATGCAACATCAATCAACAGATCGAAAGAAATTTGAGGGTTCTTCTCTTTGAACTTTGAGGTGAGTTTGACACCAAATCGCTGCATTGCTTCAGCATTTCCTGCAAATCGGATCACGCCATCATCATCGCGGGCCAACTGTTCGGCTGTGGTAAGGACAGATGCCGCAGAAGCGCGCATTGTTTTCGCGACGTCTAAAAGAACCAATCCTTGTGCCGTCAAATTGTACCCACGGTTTGTACGTTCAAATAGTTCTAGATTTAGCGCATGTTCTAATGCGTCGATGCGGCGCGCAACTGTGGTGTGGTTCATTCCGATGATACTAGCAGCAGCGAGCGACGACCCCTCTTCAGCGACCGTCAGAAACACCCGAATATCATTCCAGTTGAACATAGTGGCCTCCCGTCCTGAGGCGCACTGTGCACGAATGCAGAGCCGCAGGCTACTATTGTGTATTTGTGCAAAAGGCAGAGGGGGATAGCCTATGGGCAAGATATTTCAATGATAAAGGAATTTACGATGCCTAGTTTGCCAACAAAAACCCGCGACATACACAGCCATCATTTTGACAGCACGATCTGGGACGACATTCAGTTTCGCGACGATGACATTATCATCGGAACATATGGAAAAACTGGAACGACGTGGATGCAGCAAATCATCAGCCAACTTATCTTTGACGGTGAAGAAAACCTGCCAGTCTCGGAGATGGGGCATTGGGTCGACTTACGCATTCCACCCAAAGAGGTGAAATTGCCCATGATTGAAGCCCAAACTCATCGCCGCTTTCTAAAAACGCATCTTCCGGTCGATGCGCTCGTTTTCTCAGATAAGGCAAAATACGTTTACGTCGCACGCGATGGGCGTGACATTGCTTGGTCTCTCCACAACCACCACCTCAACGCCAATGACGCGTGGTATGACGCGCTGAACAACACGCCTGGACGTGTTGGCCCTCCTATCGAGCTGCCTGTTGGCACCACGCAAGAGTACTTTGAGAATTGGCTCGACAATGATGGCGCGCCGTTCTGGCCTTTCTGGGAAAACGTCCGTTCTTGGTGGGCTATTCGCGATCTTCCAAACGTGATGCTCGTGCATTTTGCGGACCTCAAGTCAGACATGGAAGGTCAAATTCGCCGCATTGCTGAGTTTATCGATGTACCAGCTGAGCAAGCAATCATGGACCGCGTGCTTAAGCATTGCTCATTCGACTACATGAAAGAAAATGCTGCGCAAACTGTGCCGCTGGGTGGTGCATTCTGGGAAGGCGGCGCAAAGACCTTCATCCACAAAGGCAAAAATGGCCGTTGGAATGATGAGCTGCCGCAAGCGTTGAGTGAGCGATATGAAAAAACTGCCATCGCCGAACTTGGTGAGGCCTGCGCAGATTGGCTCAAAAGCGGCGCATCCTGAGCGCCTATTGAGCGCAATCGTCACGATCTAACGTCTATTTAGTTTGGGTATTTTTGCAGATGTCACATTCAACTTTTCGCTCATTAACACTCTCGACCGCTCTGACATTAGGAATATGTCAGAGCGCCGCTGCCCAAGATGCTGTCATGATCGTCCAGCACCAAGTCGCCGATTTTGCGGCATGGAAGTCCGTTTTTGACGGAGCACTTTCAACCAGACAAAGCGTCGGGGAGACAGCATTCGAAATCTTACAGAACCCGGCAGACCCCAATTCAGTAACTGTCATCTTCGAGTGGGATACGCTTGATCGCGCAAGGGCATTTGCCGCGGACCCGGCACTAAAAAACGGTATGCGCGCCGCAGGCGTCATATCGGTGCCAGAATTTACATTCTACCGATTTGAAGGATATTGAAGCGACTACCGACCGGCATAAACAATGGTATCAAGCCGCCCTTCGCGGCACCGCGCACGAACTGGTATGACGCGGGACCTTCCCGACATTCGTTTCTATTCCTTTGCTGACGCAGCATTTGTTCGCAACCGAGGCGATGAACTTATGGCAGTGCAGTGTAGTTCACCAATGCAGCCATTCAAGCGGGTCAAGCGAGCTGGATCTCAACACAGACCTTTCGCCGCACGGTGCAGGAACTCACATGCCGCGGGACAAGGCTTCCGTTTTCCTATTCTGTCTAAATGTTTGCTTTTTTACCGCAGAAGCAAACTATGATGCCCGCGCGAGGTGGTGTTTGGGCGAGCAACCAAATTTGCGGGAGTAGTCGCGGCTGAAATGCGTGGAGCTCTCATAACCGACTTCAAATCCTGCAACGGATACAGAAGGGACACCGCGCTCCAAAAGCGCGCGCGCCTCGATCATTCGGAGATCTTTTTGATACTGCAGTGGTGTCGTGCCAGTCACAGACTTGAAGTGCTCATGAAACGACGACGGGCTCATCCCGGCCACTTCGGCCAGTTCGCCCACCGCCAACGGCTCTCGAAAACTGGTCCTGATCTGTTGGATGGATTTGGCGATACGGCTGGCATGGCTGTCGACCGACAACAGGTTCCGCAACATACCGCCAATCGGCGACAACAAGAGACGGTAGTGGATTTCTTTCAGGATCATCGGACCGAGGACCTGTATATCAAGGGGGGCATCCATCAATTCCAGATAGCGCACGATTGGACCGACCCATGCGGGATCAGCGACACTCGCCGAGAGGGATTTCGCGCCCTGCGTGTCCGACACCGTTTCGCCGACCTGTTCATAAAGGCTGCGCAAAATACCTAAATCCAATGACAGGATAAGTGCGCGGTACGGGGCATCGGAACTGGCTTGCGTTATTTTGGACGTCACGGGCAAGTCGTGGCTGACCAACAGCGCATCCCCCTCAGCCAGAGAAACCAATTGATCACCGATGTTCATTTCTTTTCGCCCCTGTAGGATCAGACAGATCACAGGGTTATAAACAACAGCCTCAAACGCCGTGACATCCTCTCGTTGAAATATATGCGCAGCAGGCAGGATTCTGCCCGAACGTGCTGTTTCGCGGACTGAAAGCTCTGCTGACAGGTGCTGTACTCTCTCAAACGTCATCGGCATCTCCTTTGCCGATCTCTATCAGGAGTGTTCCGTAAGATCACGTAATTTCCCAACCATTCGGAGGAATTGGCAGACATACCGGAGAATTTGGCAGGACGGATCGCCGCCACGCACATAGCTTCCAATCAACAAGACGCATGAATGGAGCACTGCATGTCCGGACCACAAACCACCTTCGCCCTCAACTCTGACACCTCAATCCCCGCAATCGGGTTTGGCACTTATCTTATCTCGAATGACGATGCTGAAACCGCAATCAGTTCGGCAATCGCCGCAGGCTATAGGCACATCGACACCGCTTCTGGTTATGGCAACGAGGAAACGGTTGGGGCCGGGATCAGGAAAGGGTTGCAGGCCGAAGGGCTACCCCGTGCTGATCTGTTCGTAACGGCCAAACTTTGGCCCGGAAACCCCGCTTGGGGCGACGCGCCCAAAACCGGTGCACAAACCCTTGAGGAATGCGACGCAAGCCTGTCGCGTCTGGGGTTGGAGTATGTGGACCTTTATCTGATCCACGCGCCTTACGGCGGTGATATGCGTCTGGAGCAATGGCGCGCCTTGCTGGACTTGCAAGCCAGTGGCAAGGCCCGTTCCATCGGCGTGAGCAACTTCAACGAAAGCCATCTTGACGAGATCAGCGCCGCTGGCCTGCCGATGCCCGACGCCAACCAGATCGAATTGCATCCTTGGTCCCAGAAACCCGGCCTGCTTGCCCATATGGCCGCGCACAACATCGCACCGATTGCCTACAGCAGCCTTGTCCCACTCTCCACGTGGCGCACAGAGCCCGGTCAGGACAGCGCCAAGACTGATGACATGAAGGCGGACGGCGCGGCCTTCAAAGGCATGGCTCAGAAGTACGGCGTCTCTGAGGCCCAGCTCTTGCTGCGATGGGGCGTACAGAATGGCTATGCCGTTCTGCCCAAAAGCCTGAACCCGGAACGGTTGGCTCAGAACTTGGATCTGTTCTCTTTCACGATCGACGACGCAGACATGGCGCAGATGGCGACCATGGACCGCGGTGATGGTGTGGCCTGGGCATCCGGCGATCCCAGCAAGTAGCCGCGCCTTCATCCAACCTTTCAATACATCGAAACACCAACTCTATTGGAGTCACTATGAACCGTTCTTTCCCGTTCACTTCAACCGCACTTGCCGCCCCGTTGCTTGCAATCGCGTTCAGTACACCTTTGGCGGCAGATACATCCTGCGATGCGCGTTTGATGAGCGGCAGCATCGCCCAACTCAGCCCGACCCATGCAACTGTTGATACATCGGTGCTTATCAACGCCAACGCGATCGACGTGTGGGCAACCCTGACCGACTTCGACAACATGGCAAGTTGGAGCACCGGCACATTGCAGGGCATGATAGGCGACATCCAAGATGGCGGCAGCGTGACCATCACCTTTATCTTTGGCACCGATGAGAACGGTGAGCCCAATTTGATGGAGATCCCTCATACGCTTATCTATGAAGAGGGCCGCTCTTTCGGTTGGTCCGATCCTTTCCCCGAAGACAACGGCGGCGGTCACGACAACCATGTTTATCGCGTTGAAGCCTGTGGTGATCAGACTCTTTTCGTCCAATCAGACGAAGTTGTCGACAACCCCTATGCTGCGAACTTCGTGACCCAGTTGCTGCCCATGTATCAAACGTTCAATGCGGAGCTAAAAGCCGTCGTTGAGAACTAGGCACGGGAGTTTGGTGGCGCGATACTGTCAGAAAAGTTGTCGCGCCACTTCGGCCAAAGCTGACATTCATACACGACGCAGCATCAGTAACTCTGGGCTCAAAGCAGACATTTCGTGATTTGATCGGTTTGTATGTTACCGATCTAAATCGCTATGCTGGCAAAAAGAACTGACTGCGTTAGAGCGCGGCATATTGGACGTGAGAGACCTCAACAGTTGTGAGTATCGTTTTGGCTAAATCCCTTTGGACCGTACTGGGCCTGTTGGCACTGGCTCTGGGCGCAATTGGCGTCTTGCTTCCTGTGCTTCCTACGACTCCGTTTATTATTCTAGCAGCGTTTGCCTTCGCTAAGGGATCGCCGCGATTGGCTGAGAGGCTTGAAAACCACGGCACCTTCGGGCCGATTATCGCAGAGTGGAGAGCCAAGGGGGCGATTGCACCGAAATACAAAGCAATAGCCGTTGGAATGATGGTCCTCACCCTTGGTTCAAGCTTGGTATTGGGAGTGGCCTTTAAGGTTCTGGTTATTCAGGCAATATGCCTGCTGTGTGCTGCCAGCTACATCTTAACTCGCCCTGACGGAGCGAGCTAAGAAAGTCATTCCAGATGACCAGATGGTTTGAGGTGCCTTTTGGGATGCTAAGTCGTGGAGCATACCCAGAAAAGTAAAAAGCCCGCCCAATTAAGGGCGGGCCTTCTATTCAATCGGAACGAGTGGCTTACGCCAGCGAGCCGTCGATTTCCTTACAGGCTTTGACGAGGCCCTTCACGGCGTCGACGGATTTGTCGAACATCGCTTGCTCGTCTTTGGCCAGCTTGATGTTGACCACACGCTCGATGCCGTCTTTGCCGATCACGGTGGGCACGCCCACGTAGAAGCCGTCGAGACCGTATGCGCCCTCAACATAGGCTGCACAGGGCAGCACGCGTTTTTGGTCTTTCAGGTAGCTTTCGGCCATCTCAATGGCGGAGGTCGCGGGGGCGTAGAACGCGGAGCCGTTGCCCAGAAGGCCAACAATCTCTGCACCGCCATCGCGGGTGCGCTGAACGATTGCGTCCAGTTTCTCTTGCGTGGTCCAGCCCATCGCTACCAGATCCGGCAGCGGAATGCCTGCGACGGTGGAGTAACGTGTCAGCGGCACCATGGTGTCGCCGTGACCTCCCAGAACGAAGGCAGTGACGTCCTTCATGGAGACTTCGAATTCTGTCGCGAGGAAGTGGCGGAAGCGTGCGGAATCCAGCACGCCAGCCATGCCGCAGACTTTTTCATGCGGCAGGCCGGAGAACTCGCGCAGAGCCCAGACCATCGCGTCCAGCGGGTTGGTGATGCAGATCACGAACGCATTCGGCGCGTTGGCAGCGATGCCTTCGCCGACGGATTTCATCACCTTGAGGTTGATGCCCAGCAGGTCATCACGGCTCATGCCCGGCTTGCGGGGCACACCGGCGGTGACGATGCAGACGTCTGCGCCAGCGATATCGGCGTAATCCGTGGTGCCTTTTAGGGTCGCGTCAAACGGGCCAGCGGGGCCAGCTTCTGCGATGTCGAGCGCCTTGCCCTGCGGCGTGCCGTCCGCGATGTCGAACAGGACGACGTCGCCCAGCTCTTTCAGCGCTACGAGGTGAGCAAGCGTGCCGCCGATTTGTCCGGCGCCGATCAGGGCTATTTTGGGTCTGGCCATGTGACTGGTCCTTGGTGCGGTTGATGTTGGGGGCGATGGGTAGCGCTTGCGGGGGAGTCGCGCAAGTGTGCCGCAGTGCAGAAATGTCGATTGTGAACGGGATCGGTGCAGCGTTCACGCGGTTAGGTGTTGAACTGACGGGATTTTTTGCTCTAGCTGCGTAATATGGACTTTGACCCCACCTTTTTCGCGCTCGCACTTCCGGCAGCCTTTATCTCGGGGGTGGCGAAAGGCGGCTTTGGCGGCGGGGCGGCGTTTGTGGCAACGGCGATTCTAGCGTTGTTCCTGCCGCCGGCGACGGCCTTGGGCATCATGTTACCGCTGCTGATGATCGCCGATGTTGCGACTTTGCGACCGTTCTGGGGCAAGTGGCATTGGCCAAGCGCTAAGGCGTTGATCATTGGTGGAGTCCCCGGGGTTTTATTGGGTGCAGCGTTATACAAGGCGACCAATCCGGATGTGTTGCGCGTCCTGATCGGGGCGATTTCCTTGGGGTTTGTGGCCTTTCAGATTTCACGCGCCCGGGGCTGGCTGTCGGTTGAGCAAACGGGGTTCAACCAGCGAAACGGGCTGATTGCAGGCGTCGTTTCAGGATTTACCAGCTTTGTTAGTCATGCGGGTGGACCGCCTACCGCGATTTTCCTGCTTGCGCAGGGCATGGGGAAGACGACCTACCAAGCGACCACCGTAATCACCTTTTGGGTGATCAACGCGATGAAAGCCGTGCCTTACGCCTTTTTGGGTGTCTTCAGCTGGGATACGCTGCGGGCGGACTTGTATATGCTACCGTTTGTGCTGATTGGTGTGGCCCTTGGAGTTTACGCCCATCGGGCGATGCCGGAGAGGTACTTCTTCCTCCTCACCTATGCGTTGCTGCTGGGGGCCGGTGCCAAGCTGGTGTTTGACGGGCTAACCTAGGGCGCACTGCTTTATTGCCGCACTGCGGCAAATCAGGTGTTGCAGCCTGTCCGGCTGTATGGTGAGTAATAAAATAACAAAACAGGAGATGGATTCGATGCAAAACGTCGCGCAGCCTTACCGTTCGGTGCTCTATATCCCCGGGTCCAAGACCCGCGCGCTGGAGAAAGCGCAGAGCCTTCCTGTGGATGCGATCATCTTCGACCTCGAAGATGCCGTGTCGCCGGATGAGAAGGTCGCCGCACGCGATTTGCTGGCCGAGACCTTGCGGACAACGGATTACGGCCCTCGCAAACGCATTGTGCGGGTGAATGGGGGGGATACCGAGTGGGGCGCAGACGATTTGGCGACGTTCATCGACGTGGCTCCCGACGCGATCTTGCTGCCAAAGGTAGAAGACCCGGTAATGATTGCCGCCTTGTCGGGGCTGCTGAAAGGCGACACGACGATCTGGGCGATGATGGAAACGCCGCGGGGCATTCTGAATGCCGCCGCAATCGCCGCTGCTCCGAAGATGGAGGGCTTCGTGATGGGGACCAACGATCTTGCCAAGGATCTCGGCTCTCGTGGGCGGGCCGCCATGACGACCAGCTTGCAGATGTGCCTGCTGGCCTCGCGTGCGGAAGGGCTGGTTTGCGTGGACGGGGTTTACAACGCGTTCAAGGATGAAGACGGGCTGCGCGCGGAATGCGTCGAGGGGCGCGACATGGGTTTCGATGGCAAGACCTTGATTCATCCGGCGCAGGTTGCCGTCACGAACGCGGTGTTCGGACCATCTGCGGACGAGCTTGACCTCGCGCGCCGCCAGATCGCCGCGTTCGAGCAGGCGATGGCCGACGGTCAGGGCGTTGCGGTTGTCGATGGTAAAATCGTGGAAAACCTGCATGTTGAGACAGCGACGCGGCTTTTGGCGAAGGCGGACGCAATCAAACTGCTGGAGGGCGCATGACGTTACTTATACTCGGGGTTCTGATGTGGGCCTTTGTCCACTGGATCAAACGGCTTGCCCCTGATCTGCGTCAAGCGATGACCGACAAAATGGGCGAGGGATCCAAGGGTGCCATAGCCGTCCTGCTGGTCTTGTCGATTGTGTTGATGGTGGTCGGCTATGGTCGAGCAGACTTCATCCCCGTCTGGTCGCCACCAAGCTTCTTTGGGCATATCAATAACCTTCTGATGTTGCTGGCGTTCTACCTGTTTGGCGCGTCCGCGGCCAAGCCCGCCAAAGTCTGGCTTGGGACGAAAATCCGGCACCCGATGTTGGGCGCAGTTAAGGTTTGGGCCTTCGCGCACCTACTCGCGAATGGTGACCTGGCGTCGATCATTCTGTTTGGGGGCCTGTTGGCATGGGCGGTGATCTCGATGATCATGATCAACCGCGCTGAGGGACCTTGGACGCCGCCGGCGCAAGCTCCGATGAAAAAGGAAATCGTGTTGGTAGTCATCACCTTGGTGACCTTCAGTATCACGGCAGGACTCCATGCGTGGCTGGGCGTGAACCCGTTTGGGGGCGTGTGATGAAGATTTATCGTTTGCTGACCGAAGACGACACTTCGGCGTTTTGCCACAAAGTGTCGGACGCGCTGTCGAAAGGCTGGGAACTGTATGGCGACCCGACCTACGCGTTTGACGCCTCCAACGGCGTGATGCGCTGCGGGCAGGCCGTGACCAAAGAGATAGAGGGCAGCTACAGCCCCGACATGAAACTAGGGGCGCAATAATGAGCAAGACCAACGCGGGGCGGTTTTTCGAGGATTATTCCGTTGGCGAAGTGATCGAACACGCGGTGCCGCGCACCCTGTCGGGGGGCGAGCGGGCGATGTATCACGCGCTTTATCCGGCGCGGCATGCGTTTTATTCGTCGGACGAGTTTGCCCGCGATTGCGGTTTGCACGAAGCGCCTCTGGACGATCTGATCGCGTTTCACACGGTGTTCGGCAAAACGGTTCCTGATATTTCGCTGAACGCGGTGGCCAATCTGGGTTATGCGGAAGGGCGGTTTTTGAAGCCTGTGCATATGGGCGACACGATCAGCTCGCGGTCTGAAGTGATCGGGGTAAAGCAGAATTCGAACGGCAAGACTGGCGTTGTGTGGGTGCGGACCACGGGAAGCAACCATTTGGGCGAAGACGTTCTGAGCTATGTACGCTGGGTGATGGTGCGTAAGGGCAATGTCGACGCGCCCGCACCTGAGACGGTGGTGCCGGATTTGGCGGGGTCCGTTGCGGCCAGTGACTTGGTGGTGCCGGAGGGGCTTAGCTTCGAGGGCTACAACTTCGCGCAAGCGGGGGAGCCGCATCGCCTGAGTGACTACAATGTGGGCGAGAAAATCGACCATGTGGACGGCGTCACGATCGAGGAGGCCGAGCATATGCTGGCCACCCGCATGTGGCAGAACACCGCCAAGGTGCATTTCGACGCGACGGCGCGAGATGGCGGGCGGTTGATCTATGGCGGGCATGTCATCTCGCTGGCGCGTGCGCTGTCGTTTAACGGGTTGGCCAATGCGCAGATCATCGTCGGGCTGAATTCCGGTGCTCATGCGAACCCTTGCGGAGCTGGGGATACGATTAAGGCATGGTCGGAAGTGCTGGACGTGGCCGAGACCGACGCGCCTGGTATTGGTGCAATCCGGTTGCGTCTGGTGGCGCAAAAGGCGGAGGCCGAGCCGTTCTCGTTGAAAGGTGACGATGGTAAATATCTGCCCGGCGTTCTGCTTGATCTGGACTACTGGGCGTTGATGCCGGTCTAGAACCGGCTCACCTGAACGGGAAAACGTGATGTAATGCGCGCCTGATATGGGGCATCGTGTGCGCATGCAGATATGTTCCTTCATGGCGGCAACATGGATCGGCTGCGCCTCGGCGCGGGCGTGTGAACTGGCCTTGGTGCTGGCAGTGGATGTATCGGGGTCGGTTGATCCGAGCGAGTACCGCTTGCAGATGGAAGGCTTAGGCGCGGCGCTGGGTGACAGCGCAGTGACAGAGGCATTGGTGGTTGCACAGGCCAAGGTCATGTTGCTGCAATGGACGGGTGTCTCACGCCAAAAGGTGTCGGTGCCGTGGACGCATGTGACTGATTTCGAGACCGCAGATGCGCTGGCCGCGCGTGTCCACGATGCTCCGCGCGAATGGCGAAGTTTTTCTACAGCGATCGGAGAAGCGGTCGGCAGTGCTTTGACGCAATTCGACGCGGTGCCCGAGTGCAAGCGTCGGGTGATTGACGTCTCGGGGGATGGGGTTTCCAACGAAGGCGTGCCACCAGAGCGGATGAAGGCCGCCGCGCTGCACAGAGGCGTGACGATCAATGGCTTGGCAATAGCGGCGTCCGAAATCGAGTTGGTGGAGTATTATCGCGACAACCTGATCGTGGGGCCAGGAAGCTTTGCTATGGAAGCGTTGACTTTCGAAGACTATCCGACACGCATTCGCCAGAAGCTGTTGCGTGAGATCACAAAACAGGTGGCATCACTGAATTGAGTATTTCGAGTCGCCATTTGTGATCACGCGCTCGATTTGCGTGATCACAAAGGCAAATAATCCACAGTTTTGCTACAAAACACCGCGCATTTCGGCGCGGTTGGGGCGTGACTCGGTCTTCTAATAGTCTAAAGATAACACCAAACATCGTAGCAAACGAAGGACGCGCCATGGCTGACGTCAATCGGGGAAACAGACCACTTTCCCCCCATATCTCGATCTACCGCCCACAATGGACGTCGATGACGTCAATCCTGACACGGCTAACCGGCATTTCACTGATGCTCGCGTCGGTTCTGATTGTCTGGTGGTTCCTCGCCGCCAGCTACGGCGAAGACTACTTCAACACGGCCAACGGCTTTGTAACCAGCTGGTTTGGTGATCTGATCATGTTCGCCTCGCTCTGGGCGATTTGGTACCATTTCCTTGCCGGCTTGCGTCACCTGTATTGGGACAGTGGCCGCGGCTTCGAGCTGGAGGCCGCAAAGAAGCTGGCTTACGGCGTCGTGATTGGCAGCTTCGTGCTGACGATCATCACCGCAGTGATTTTGTGAGGGGCGCGACATGGCTTATTTGACAGACCGTAAACGCGCCGAAGGCTTAGGCTCCGCCAAATCCGGCACCGAGCATCATTGGTCGATGATGGTATCCGCTGTTGCAATGGCGATTTTGGTGCCGCTGTTCATCTTCACGTTTGGTCGCATTCTGGGCGCACCTTATGAAGAGGTGATCGCCCATTACAGCCGCCCATTCCCCGCCATTGTGGCAGCTTTGACTATCGCAGCGGGTATGATGCATTTCAAAAACGGCGTGCAGGCAACGATCGAGGACTACATGCAGGGTACGGCGCGCAAGGTCGCGATTATCCTGTCGATCTGCCTTTGTTACGCCCTCGCCGGGGTTGGCCTTTTTGCCATCGCCCGCATCGCTCTTTAATCGGAAGGCCCCAAAGACATGGCTGCTTACGAATACGAAACTCACGAATATGACGTTGTTGTGGTTGGTGCCGGTGGCGCTGGTCTGCGCGCGACTTTGGGCATGGCCGAGCAAGGCCTGCGCACCGCTTGTGTAACCAAGGTTTTCCCGACACGCTCCCACACGGTCGCAGCACAGGGCGGCATCGCCGCGTCGCTGTCGAATATGGGGCCGGATAACTGGCAGTGGCATATGTATGACACTGTCAAAGGCTCTGACTGGCTGGGCGACACCGATGCGATGGAATATCTGGCGCGTGAGGCCCCCAAAGCGGTCTACGAGTTGGAGCATTACGGCGTTCCGTTCTCGCGCACCGAAGAGGGCAAGATTTACCAGCGGCCGTTTGGTGGTCACACGACTGAGTTTGGCGAAGGCCCGCCCGTGCAGCGCACCTGCGCGGCGGCTGACCGGACCGGCCACGCCATTTTGCACACGCTTTATGGCCAGTCGCTGAAGAATAACGCGGAATTCTACATCGAATACTTCGCCACCGACCTGATCATGAACGACGAAGGTGTCTGCACCGGCGTTATGTGCTGGAAGCTGGACGACGGCACGCTGCACCTGTTCAGCGCTAAGATGGTTGTGTTGGCCACGGGCGGCTATGGCCGCGCATACTTCTCGGCCACGTCTGCCCACACCTGTACGGGTGACGGTGGTGGCATGGTGGCCCGCGCGGGCCTGCCTTTGCAGGACATGGAGTTCGTACAATTTCACCCAACCGGCATCTACGGCGCAGGCTGCCTGATCACCGAGGGCGCACGCGGGGAAGGTGGCTATCTGACCAACTCCGAGGGCGAGCGGTTCATGGAGCGCTATGCGCCGACCTATAAAGACCTTGCGTCGCGCGATGTGGTGTCGCGTTGCATGACCATGGAAATCCGCGAAGGCCGTGGTGTAGGCGAGAACAAAGACCACATCCACCTGCACCTCAACCACTTGCCGCCAGAGACTTTGGCGCTGCGTCTGCCGGGTATCTCGGAAAGTGCACGTATCTTTGCGGGCGTTGACCTGCACAAAGAGCCAATTCCGGTTCTGCCGACCGTGCACTACAACATGGGTGGCATCCCGACGAACTATTGGGGCGAGGTGCTGAACCCGACGAAGGGCGACTCCGAAGCTATTGCACCGGGCCTGATGGCCGTGGGCGAGGCGGGTTGTGCGTCTGTTCACGGGGCGAACCGTCTTGGCTCGAATTCGTTGATCGACCTTGTAGTGTTTGGCCGTGCGGCTGCGATCCGCGCTGCCGAGATCGTCACACCGGGGGCGCCGAACCCCGAAATGCCGCAGAAGTCCATCGACGCCGCCATTGACCGGTTCGACAGCTTCCGCAATGCGAAAGGGTCAACCTCGACAGCCGAGCTTCGCCTGGAGATGCAAAAGACCATGCAGGAAGACGCCGCCGTGTTCCGCACTGACAAAACGCTGGCAGAAGGCGTCAAGAAGATGACGGCTGTTGCAGCGAAGATGGATGATTTGAACGTCACCGACCGCTCGCTGGTTTGGAACTCGGACTTGATGGAAACGCTGGAACTGGCGAACCTGATGCCAAACGCGATGGCCACCATCGTCGCGGCCGAAGCGCGTAAGGAAAGCCGCGGGGCGCATGCCCATGAGGATTATCCGGATCGTGACGACAAGAAATGGCGTGTGCACTCGCTGGCCCATGTCGACGGCAATAAGGTGAAGCTAAGCACGCGCGGCGTGCATCTGGACCCACTGACCACCAAGGACGAAGGCGGTATCGATCTGAAAAAAATCGCACCGAAAGCCCGCGTCTACTAATGCGCTGGCTGGTCCCCTTTGTGATGTTGGCAGCTTGTGCCCCTGTTCCGGTTTCGCCGGAACGGGCGGCTGAGATGTGCCGTAAAGAGGTGGGGCTGGCTGACGGCGTTCAGGGCAATATCGGCGTGGGTGTCGGGACCGGTGGCGGCAAGGCCCGTGGGTCGATCACCGTGACGGACAAGGTGTTCCGCCCGCAATCGGCGGATGCTGCGTTTGCCGCATGTGTTGACCGCAAGGTGAACGGGAAACCTGAGCCCACGACATTCGGGATCACAATCGGGGCGAAGACATGAAGAAATTCGCAATTTTGATGGCCCTCGCGGCCTGTGGTGCGCCTGTTTTGGATGCGCCGACCCAAGCACAAGAGCAAAGCATCGCACGGTTTGTGGCAGATGTTTCACCGGAGCTTTCGCCAGCGGCCCAAGCGGCGGCTACAAATTGCGGTGCGCTGAACACCACCACCGAAGAGCTGCAACTGTTGTCCGAACTGGATGCGTTGGACGCCGCAAGCACTGGCCTGATCTCCGAGATCATGACGCGCGATGGCACGTTGGCCTGCATGACGGCGAACGGGGTGTCGCTCTGAGCAATTTTGCCGACATACGCCGCGCGGCAAGGGACGAGGGGTTTACCCTTCACCCGATCAAAACGCGCCCGCCTTACCTGAAGGCCTACGAGTTTACACCGGACTTCGTGATCGACGTGGGTGTGCATGACGGCACGCCATGGCTCTACCGCAGCTTCCCCGATGCGCATTTTGTACTGGTAGATCCGCAAGCGGAATGCGAGGCGGCGGTGAAGGCAGGCGTGTCGCCCAAAAGTTTCGATTTCCGCGCTGTTGCGTTGGGGGCGGAGCAAGGCAAAGCCCTGCTGTCCGTGCCAGAGACCGAACCTGGCAAAGGCGGGGCTATGGCCAGCCTGAAAGAACGCACGGATAAACTGGCATGCAGCTTTTCTGACGTGGCCAAGCGCGAGGTGCCGGTGATCACGCTCGACATGCTGGCGGCGGATTTGCCCGGTCGTTTGGGTTTGAAGATCGACACCGAAGGGTTCGAGTTTGAAGTGCTGAAAGGCGGCACAGAGACCTTGACGCGCTGCGATTTCGTTATTCTGGAGATGTCGGTGACGCACCGCTTCAAAGGTGTGGCGCCTCCATCCGCGGTGATTGCGGAACTAGCCAAAGCGGGCCTTGAGTTCCGCGATGTGCTGGCAATGGCGGCACATGCGGGCAAGAAGGCCCAGCCGCGCCATATGGATGTATTGTTCACAAGGTGGGACGCATGAAACTAATTCTTATACCGGCACTGGCCGCGCTTATCGGCCTAAGCGCATGCGGTGAAGACGGCCTCGCGGATCAGTTGGCCCGCAAGGAAGCCAAGGACACCGTGCGCCCTGTTTTGGCGCAGCGTTTTCCTGGTGTTCCGTTGGAGCCCGCAACGGACTGTGTGATTGACAACGCCTCAGCAGGCGAGATTATCAAGCTGGCGCGCGCTGGCGTTACAGGGCTTGGCCCTGAAGAAACCCAACTGGTGATCGAAATCGCTACCCGACCTGAAACTGTAGAATGCCTTTTGAAGGACGGCCTCGCGCCGTTATTAAAATAGACGAATAGAGAGATTGTGGATGAAAAAACTAGCAATTTTGGCCGTTATGACGCTTAGCGCGTGTGCAGGTGCCAAGGGCCCGGCTGTTCCCGCGCAATCGGGCAAGAACCTCGCTTCCGCCCGAAATGCGTTTGCAACCTGCTTGCCGAACGCACCGCAAGGTGGGCAGAATGCGGTGGTGGGCAGCTATGTTGCGGGTGTTTTGTTGGGTGGAATCCTAGTCGGCCCCATCATCGTCGCGTCAAATGAACGAAACATTCGATATAGCGGTGAGGCAGGGGGGGTGGACCGATGCTTACGCAGGCTGGGATATCAACGCCGAGTCCTCACCAAACAAGAGGTGGCTACGATCAACTCCAGCTCACCAGCAACGCGTGCGCGCCTGCTTGACCACTTTGTCGCGGGCGGGACACTCGAAAACTTCTCTGCGCCGAAGGAGGCATGACATGGTTCAACTGACCCTTCCCAAGAACTCGAAAATTATGGGCGGCAAGACGTGGCCGAAGCCCGAGGGCGCGAACAACGTGCGCAAGTTCCAGATTTACCGCTGGAACCCCGATGACGGGAAGAACCCTTCGGTCGATACTTACTTTGTCGACATGGACAAATGCGGGCCGATGGTTCTGGATGCGCTGATCAAAATCAAGAACGAGATTGATCCGACGCTGACCTTCCGCCGCTCTTGTCGGGAAGGCATCTGCGGTTCCTGCGCGATGAACATTGACGGGATCAATACGCTGGCCTGTATCTACGGCATGGACGAGATTACCGGTGATGTGAAAATCTATCCGCTGCCGCACCTGCCGGTAGTGAAGGATTTGATCCCAGACCTGACGCATTTCTACGCGCAGCACGCGTCAATTATGCCGTGGCTTGAGACCAAGACTAACCGCCCCAAGAAAGAATGGCGTCAGTCTATCGAAGACCGCACCAAGTTGGACGGTTTGTATGAATGTGTGATGTGCGCGTGTTGCTCGACGTCGTGCCCGTCTTACTGGTGGAACGGCGACCGCTACCTTGGGCCAGCAGCGTTGCTGCATGCGTATCGCTGGATCATCGACAGCCGTGACGAGGCCACGGGTGAGCGTTTGGACGAGTTGGAAGATCCGTTCAAGCTATACCGCTGCCACACGATCATGAACTGTGCAAAGACCTGCCCTAAGGGATTGAACCCTGCGAAGGCGATTGCCGAGATCAAGCATATGATGGTCGAGCGTCGGGTTTAATGCTTAGCATTTGAAAAAAGAAAAGGCCCCACGCGTAAGCATGGGGCCTTCTTTGCACTTAAGCTGAGCTTAAGCGGATTTTTTACGGCGCTTCATAGCACCCAGACCACCCAGACCTGCGATCAGGAGCCAACCGGCTGCTGGAACTGGAACGGTAGGTGGATTGTTGGTGATTTCAGCAATCAGCTTTTTGTTAATAGCTGCGCCGAAGGTGTCAAACGAGGTCGCTGCGATAGCGAAGCTTCCCGTCCCGCAGACTACGTTATTCGCGTATTCAGCTACAACACCTGCGTCGGTGCCGATGGTAATGCCATTGATGGCATTGTCACCTGCGGAGCCACAGAACGCAGCACTTGCGGTCCCTGGCAGAGTGCCGGTGTTGTTGCCGCCGTCACCCGAGACGTCCATGACGTTGCGTGTGGCCTCAAAGCCATTGCCGTCAAAGAGCGGATCCGCAAATGCAATCGCATTGCCGATACCTGTGCTGCCACCCAAGCTAGGGCGAGACACTGCGCTGATGGCCGAAGCAAAGGCCTGTGACGAGGCTACGCTATCGATCAGCGTCCAAGCGACACTCTCAACTGCAGTAGTCGACCAGTACACCAAGTTCACGGCAATAGAGCCGATGGCGCCTTTGGAGATCGCATCATTAAAGAGAGCGGAGTTGTTGAATGCGTTGACATAACCATCGCGTTGGAGATTGAACTCGGAGGTGTTTACGCTGCCCGATACATCAACCAAAAGTGATAGCTCTAGGTCAACGGGAACAGCGTTGGCGGCTGTTGAAGTCGCTAGAATGACTGCAGCCGTAGATAGGTATTTAAACATAGGTAATCCTTCCAAACATACCAAACCCCGCCAGATTAACGTTATGTTAATCAAAAGCAATGTGTGGCAAAATCTGGGCAACAGGTAAAAATGCGGGGTTTTTGGCGTGTTTTGTGGCTTAGCCGCTGTTCTCGTTGGGGTTTTTCAACTTTGGTGCCGCGAAGAGGCGGGGCGTGAAAAAAACGTTCCGCGGGCGGGTTTCGCTACAATGCGGCAATTCTTAGCGGATTTAACCGGATTCCCGTTCAATAACAGCGAGAGAATCGGCACGCGCATCACGAGAAAATGATGCAGTGGGAGCTTGATCGCCAACGTGCACACGATGAGTGCGGTAAACAATGCACCACCTTGCAGCCCTAGCGCCGTCAGGGGGAACAACAGTGCATGAAGGGTTAGCCATTGCAGGATGTAGGTCGTCAACGCCCCTTGGGAGATGAATGACCAAATGGGCGTTGTGCGATTGAAAAACCTACGGAAGGCCCAAAGCAGGGCGAAACTGATTGCAGCAGTGCTGGAGGCGATACGCGCGGCGTGAAGCGCATGGTGCAGCGTCGTGCCCGGCGTGGACCATCCGTCGACCATGGCAAGCCAGAAAAGCCCGGCGATTGCGAAAGGCAGGGGGCCAGGATTGTGAACGGCCGCCCACGCTTTAGGGTGCTGGAACAGCGCGAGACCCGCGACGTAAGCCCACGCGTATTTCGTGAAGCCGTCGAAAGGTACGGGTAAATCAAGACCAACTGTCGCCGCGACAAGCATTTGTACGGCGACCACGACAAGAGTGATTGACGTCGCAATATAGGCAGGTGGAACGTGGACGCTTGTAACGCGCAGCCACGCGGCGGAGCGCAGGGCACGCAGGATTAAAGGCACCGCAATGATGAAACCCATTAGACTGAACAGGAACCACAGGTGTACGAATAATCGTCCTGAAATGGTTCGTGTTAGGACGTCTTGTGCCCAGTCCGCGGAAAATCCTTTGTGGATTATGGCTAATGTCAGTGGGTTGACCAAAAGCAAACCAGTCGCCAGCGGCCAAGCAAGACGGCGCAACCGGTCCTTGAGATGCGGCCAGATTGGCCCGTGGGGCAGCGTTGCCGCCATCACGTAACCGGAAATGATGAAGAAAGTGCCCATGCAGAAGTTGTAAATGAACACGGCAAAGGGCGCAGCGGGGGTGTAGTCGATCAGGTAATAGGCATGCAGAACCACGACGAACACCATGCAAACGGCGCGCAAATGGTCGAGATAGGTAATCCGCATGGTCTTTCGCCCCTTTCGGAGCGTGTTAAATCAGCCAAATCAGCCAAAAATTAGGCGATTGTTCAGCAATACCGCTCCACTCCGACGATTTGCGCGTCTGAATACCGATCCCCATGCGCCCAGCCGATGGGCAGGATGCGGTCGATCTCGGCGCGGTCCTCATCGGTGAACTCGATAGCGTCGCCATCCACAAGCTGCTCCAAATGCGCGCGACTGCGGGTGCCGGGAATAGGGATCAGGTGGTCGCCTTGATCTAGCGTCCAAGCGATTGCGGCACCAGCTGGGCTCCATCCACGGGACGTGCAAAAATCGCGGAAACGGTCGAGTTTGGCGCAGTTGGCGGTGAAGTTTTCGCCCATGAATCGCGGTTGTGCTTTGCGGAAATCGGTGTCGGCAAACGTTTCAGGTTCTGGGAAGGTGTCAGCAAACATGCCACGCGCGACCGGGGAAAAAGGAACGAAGGCCACGTCAAGCTCTGCGCAGGTTTGAATCATACCCATTTCCGGCTGACGAGTCCAAAGCGAGTATTCACTTTGTACCGCCATGACGGGATGCACCGCATGGGCGCGGCGCAAGGAATTTGGTGCAATTTCGGAATAGCCGATACCACCAATTTTACCCTCCTTGATGAACTTCGCCAGTGTTTGGGTGACGTCCTCAATCGGGCGATCCGCTTCGCGGCGATGGATGTAATACAGGTCAACGTAGTCAACCCCGAGACGTTTGAGGGAACTCTCCAACGCGCGGCGCAAGCTGGGTTCTGAATTATCAAAATGACGGGTTGGTTTGGTTTCAATCCCGCCTTTTGTAGCGATTTTGAAGCCGTGTTCGGGGTTGGCTTTCAGATAGCTACCGATGACCTCCTCCGACTTGCCCATCCCGTAAAGCAGGGCCGTGTCGAGGAAGTCGACGCCGTGATCGCGGGCGGCGTCTAGTGTGTCATGGGACGTTGCGAGATCCGTTTCGCCGTAAAATCCGGCAAAGCTCATGCAGCCAAGGCCGACGGCACCGACCATTGGGCCGCCTTTTCCAAGTTGGCGGGCCTTCATGCGAACGCAGCTTCCAACGCGATTTCCACCATATCACCGAAGCTCTTTTCGCGGTCTTCTGCTGGCAGTGCTTCGCCGGTAATTAGGTGATCTGATACGGTCAGAACGGCCAACGCACGGCGGTCGTAGCGAGACGCCAGAGTGTAAAGCTCGGCGGCTTCCATCTCGACGGCAAGGATGCCGTGGCGGGTCATTTGTTCATTCAGATCGGGGCGTTCGTCATAGAACACATCCGCTGAATAGATGCCGCCCACATGGGTCGGCACGCCGCGACTTTCGGCAGCATGGAAGGCGCGGTGGAGCAAGCCCCAGTCGCAAGTTGGGGCGAATTGCAGCTCTTTGAAAATGCCGCGCGATGGGGTCGACAGGGTCGAGGACGTCGTGGCCAAAATTACATCACGCACGGCGACTTTGTCCTGCATCCCGCCGCATGATCCGATGCGGATCAGCGTTTGCGCATTGTAGTCCTTGATCAACTCGTTGGCGTAAATCGACAGGGACGGCATCCCCATGCCGGAGCCTTGGATGGTGACGCGGTTGCCTTTCCACATGCCGGTGAAGCCCAACATGCCACGCACTTCGTTGATTAGTTTGGCGTCTTCTAGGAACGTCTCCGCCGCCCATTTGGCACGGTAGGGATCACCCGGAAGCAGAACGGTTTCGGCGATGTCGCCAGATTTGGCTCCGATATGGATGGTCATGGGGCGGGCTCCTTTGAGGCTTGTTCCCGTCCCGTATATCAGCCCTATTCCGCCGGCGCGAGCGCCCCTTGCACGGCTTTCGCATCCGCCTCTGCGAAACCAACCATGCGGCGGGTATCCTCGTCCCAGAGCTTCAGTTTCATGCATTTGAGACTGTCGCGGAACGTCACGCGGTTGGTTCCGGCCAGTTCCGGGTGGTCGCGCAGGACCTCGGGCAGGCGATAGAAGGCGATACGGGAGTAGAGGTGGTGGACATGGTGAATGCCAACGTTGCAGCTGAACCAGTTCAGCCAGCCCGGCAGCACGTAGTAGCTGGAGCCATAGAGCGCGGAATCGTGCACCGACCAGTTGCCTTGGTGATCCCATTCGACGCCTTCAAATTGGTGCTGGATGTAGAACACCCAGACGCCGCAGAACGCCCCGATCAAGGTGGAGGGCACGAAGATATACAGGATCGGACCCCAGCCGCCGAAATAGTAGATTGTGCTAAGCACGATCGCGATGGACAGGTTGGTGCCCATGGCGCTGATCCAATACTCGCGGTGCTTCATAAGGCGCACGGGCAGGCGGTATTCCAGAAAGAAGGAATAGAACGGCCCGAAAGCGAGCAGGAAATACGGGTTGCGATACAACCGGTAGAGCGACTTTGCGAACGGCCCTTTGGCGTTGTATTCGGCCACAGTCAGTGTCAGCAGATCGCCCATCTCGCGGCGGTCTAGATTGCCGTGGGTGGCGTGGTGGACATCGTGTTTCTTGGCCCAGACGGCGGCGGGGGCGATGCAGATCACCCCAAGGCAACGGCCCAGCCAGCGGTTGGCGGCCCAAGACTTGAAGATCGCGCCATGCCCCGTGTCATGCTGGATCGCGAACATGCGCATCATCAACATGCCGGTCAGGATGACCGCAGGGACGGTGACCCAGTACAGCCCGGCGGCCAAGGACCACCAAGCGATGGTCCATAAGGTGACATAGGGGACAAAAGTCGTTGTCAGTTCCCAAATGGACCGGGCGAGCGACGGCTCGCGATACTCTTTAAGAATAGGGACCCACTCGCGCGCAGGACGGCGCGGGTTCACAGCAGTATCGCTCATTGCCAAATACCTTTGGTCGCAATTTCTCGAAAGCGGACTTTGGCCTAGCCCGCTGCCATGTTCAAGTAGGGGATTACTCCGCTGCGATGCCCGCCGGATCCACCAAGGCGACCAGATCAACCATGATGCGATTCAGCTCGAAGTCTTTCGGGGTGTAGACCTTGGCCACGCCCATCGCGCGCAGGCGCTGCGCGTCATCCTCTGGGATAATGCCGCCAACGACGACGGGAATATGCCCAAGGCCAGCGGCGTGCATTTTACCCATGAGGTCTTCGATCAGCGGAATGTGGGAGCCGGACAGGATCGACAGGCCCACCACATGCGCCTCGTCCTTTAGTGCCGCCTCAACGATCTCGTCAGGCGTCAGGCGGATGCCTTCATAGCTGATGTCCATGCCGCAATCGCGGGCGCGGGCGGCGATTTGCTCGGCGCCGTTGGAGTGACCGTCAAGGCCCGGCTTGCCCACAAGGAACTTGAGGCGGCGGCCCAGCTTGGTGGACACCACGTCCACCTGCTCGCGGATTTCGTCCAGCCCTTCGGTGCGGTTGGATGGGTTGCGCGAGACGCCTGTGGGGCCGCGATATTGGCCAAATGCCTGACGGATCACGTCGCCCCATTCGCCCGTCGTGGCACCAGCCTTGGCAGCCTCGATGGTCGGGATCATAATGTTGGTGCCGTCCTGTGCCGCAGTTCGCACCTTCGCCAAGGCGGTCTCAACGTCAGTGTTGTCCCGAGTGGAGCGCCAAGCGTCCAGACGTGCGATCTGGTCGGCTTCGGCGTCTTTATCGGCGACCATTATGGCTTCGTCACCTGCGGTCAGCGGGCTTTCCTCGTGCTGTTGAAACTTGTTCACGCCAACAACTGTGGTCTCGCCGGATTCGATGCCGCCCAAGCGCTCGGCATTGGCCTCGACCAATCGGGACTTCATGTATTCAATCGTCTCGTTGGCCCCGCCCATGCTGTCGATGGTCGCCAACTCCGCGCGCGCGCCTTCTTTCAGGGCTTCGACTTTGCGGTCCACGGCTGGGTTGCCGTCGAACAGGTCATCGTATTCCAGCAGGTCGGTCTCGAACGCCATGATCTGCTGCATCCGCAAGGACCATTGCTGGTCCCAAGGGCGGGGCAGGCCAAGGGCTTCGTTCCAAGCGGGAAGCTGAACGGCGCGGGCGCGGGCGTTTTTCGACAGTGTGACGGCCAGCATCTCGATCAGGATGCGGTAGACGTTGTTTTCAGGCTGCTGCTCCGTCAAACCCAGCGAGTTCACCTGCACGCCGTAGCGGAAGCGGCGAAACTTGGGGTCTTCGACGCCGTAGCGATCACGGGTGATTTCGTCCCAGAGGTCCACGAAAGCGCGCATTTTGCACATCTCGGTGACGAAGCGGATGCCTGCGTTCACGAAGAAGGAGATGCGGCCGACCATAGCGGGGAAATGCTCGGCAGGGACTTTGCCTTGCAGGTCGTCCAACACGGCCGTGGCGGTGGCCAAAGCGAAGGCCAACTCCTGCTCCGGCGTCGCGCCGGCTTCTTGCAAGTGATAGGAACAGACGTTCATCGGGTTCCACTTGGGCAGGTGCTGGCGGGTGTAGGCGGCGACGTCGGTGATCATCCGCAACGAGGGTTTCGGCGGGCAAATGTAAGTGCCGCGCGACAGGTATTCCTTGATGATGTCGTTTTGCACCGTGCCTTGCAGGGCGGATATATCCGCGCCTTGCTCCTCGGCCGCTGCGATATAAAGCGCCAGCAACCAAGGGGCCGTCGCGTTGATCGTCATGGAGGTGTTCATCTGGTCCAGCGGGATGTCGTTGAACAAGGTGCGCATATCGCCCAAATGGGCCACCGGCACGCCAACCTTGCCGACTTCACCTTTCGCCAGAATGTGGTCGCTATCGTAGCCGGTCTGCGTGGGCAGATCGAAGGCCACCGAAAGCCCGGTCTGACCCTTCGCCAAATTGCCGCGATAAAGCGCGTTGGACGCCTTGGCGGTCGAGTGGCCCGCATAGGTGCGGAACAACCATGGGCGGTCTTTTTGCGGCGTGTTGGGCAGGTCGGACATAGGGGCCTCGTGTGAATCGCGTGCGGTAATATTCTTGCGTTGAAGGATTGATACTTGGAACTTTATACCAATGTCAATTCGCTGCAATGCAGAATTTATAGCCAAATCTGTTGCCTTACCACGCTTTTCATCTATCGGTGTCGTGATCTGTGACATAAGGGCTGGACGCAGCTCTGACGAGAGCAAGGAGCCACGCATAATGGGGTCGAGTGAAATCATGTATGACGTTAATTCGTTTGTTATTGCTGTGGTGCTTTTGGTGGCGATGGGTGTCGCGATGCGTGTTGGGCGCATCATCGGCAAGAGCGGTAGCTTGCACCACAATGATGAAAGCAAGTCTCAAGTCGGGGCGGTGCAGGGGTCACTTCTGGGTCTTTTGGCCTTGTTGCTTGGTTTCACATTTTCTCTGGCGTTGAAGCGCTATGATGATCGGTCTCGGGCTGTCGTGGACGAGGCCAATGCCATCGGCACGGCTTGGCTGCGTGCAGATTTTTTAAGTGAGTCACGGCAAAACGAAGCCAAAGCCCTGTTGAGTCGCTATGGCCTAACCCGCTTCGAGGCAGGGCGGGTGCCAGCGAGCGACTTGGAGCGCCGTGATGGGTTAGTAAGTGCCGCAGAAGAGATATTTGCCAAGCTTTGGACCATCGCCGGCATTGAAGTTCAAGAAGTGGGTGGCCCTGCGGCTGTCAGCTTCGCCGGTTCGTTGAACGATATGATCGACTCTCTTGGCTCTCGTGACGCCGCAATCGAGCGCCATGTGCCGGAGCCCGTTTTGTTCTTGATGTTTGCCACTTTTGTTTTGCTGGGAAGTATTCTGGGCTACAGTTCGGGGCTGACATTGGTGAAGGCGGGCTTCCCCATATATGCAATGATGTTTTTGATTGTAGCGCTGGTTTTCGTGATCATCGACCTCGACAGGCCGCGTCGGGGTATAATAGCCGTCAATCAGGATCCACTGCGCATGGTGTCCGAAAGCATGTCCGAGGCGGTGAATTGAGGCTATCATAATGTTCACCACTGTGGAGTTGCCCGTCTGGGCTTTGGTCTTGATCGGTTTGCTGGCTGCAGTAACCGCAGCCTCGCATCTCTTGTTTCCCTCTGTTCGCTGGTTCTTCCGGCGTCGGGCCGAACGGGTTGTTGCACGGCTGAACTCCAAATTGGCGCGGCCAATCCAGCCGTTCAAACTGGCGCGGCGTCACGACATGATCCAGAACGTGTTGTATGATCCAGACGTCATTCGGGCGGTCAATGATTATGCCGACGAGATGGGCGTACCAGACAACGTGGCGTTCGAGACTGCGGAGCGATATGCCCGCGAGATTGTGCCGTCCTTCAGTGCCACGGTGTATTTTGGGCTGGGCACACGGGTCGCCAAATGGATGTCGCGGACGCTCTACCGCGTTAGGGTGGTCAACCCGCGCAGTGGTGCGATGGCCGCAATCGATCCGGAGGCGACGGTTGTCTATATCATGAACCATCGCTCCAACATGGACTATATACTGGTGACCTATCTGGCCGCCCGCGACAGCGCCTTATCCTATGCCGTTGGCGAATGGGCGCGGGCTTGGCCGCTGCGCCCTTTGATCAAGATGATGGGTGGCTACTTTATCCGGCGCAAATCACTGAACCCACTCTACCGGCGTGTCTTGGCGCGTTATGTCCAGCTCTCGACCAAAGAAGGCGTCGCGCAGGCGGTGTTCCCCGAGGGTGGCCTGTCTAGGACGGGTGCGTTGGGGAAGCCCAAGCTTGGGTTGATCAGCTATATCGTCGATGGATTTAAGCCCGACAGCACTCGGGACGTCGTGTTTGTGCCGGTCGGGATGAACTACGACCGTGTGCTCGAAGACCGAGTATTGGTGGCTGCGGCTGGTGACAAAACGGCGAAGTTCAGGTTCCGGATCAGCCATGTGGCGCGATACATTGGACGGCATTTGTGGCAACGGCTCACGGGAAAATTCCATCGCTTGGGTTTTGCTGCAGTTGCGTTTGGCAGCCCAGTTTCGCTGAGGGAGTTTATAGCCAGTAACCCCAAGCAAACTACGGAGTTGTTAGGGGTCGAGCTAATGAAGCGTGTCAGCGCCGTGGTTCCAATTTTGCCTGT
The DNA here is from genome assembly GCF_003663885.1 of Litoreibacter meonggei. Classification (GTDB taxonomy): domain Bacteria; phylum Pseudomonadota; class Alphaproteobacteria; order Rhodobacterales; family Rhodobacteraceae; genus Litoreibacter; species Litoreibacter meonggei. The sequence goes on along the minus strand of NZ_RCCE01000002.1, from coordinate 634,553 downwards.
GCCACTGGTGTGTCGCCATATTCAAGCGGCTGGTGGCAAAATTGAACGCGCGAAACTTGAACTGCTTTTCGAGGAAGATCTCGAGCGGTTCCGCGCGGCGCGTAGGGAGGTCTGCATGCCGAGTGAAACTGGCGAGGCGACCTGCACACGTGCGGTAAAGGAGGCTTTGCGGATGTTGGAAGTTCGTGGACTGATTCATCTGTCAGGAGGATTTGTTGAAGTAAGCGACAAGGCCCCCGAGGTCATTGCCTACTATGCCGCCTCCCTTCAGCATTTAGTCGCGACATAAAATTACAAAAAAGACAACTTTCGGGTTGTATTGTTACTTTCGTGTTTGTATCTCTGCCTTATTGGCGGCGCAGCATTTGATTCTGCGTCGCGGCACTGACTAAGATGAGGAGCGCCGGTTATGGCTCTAGATACGCAGGACGATATGATGGACTACAGCGCCGAGAAAAAAGATCTTTACGAGCTGGGTGAGATTCCCCCGATGGGCCACGTCCCGTCTCAGATGTATGCGTGGGCCATTCGTCGCGAGCGTCATGGTGAACCCGAAGACAGCTTTCAGAACGAAGTAGTCGAGACGCCAACCATTGGCGACCGCGAAGTCCTGGTCTTGGTCATGGCCGCAGGCGTGAACTACAACGGCGTTTGGGCGGGGTTAGGTGTTCCGATCAGCCCGTTCGACGTGCACAAAGCCGACTACCACATCGCAGGGTCTGATGCTGCGGGTATTATCTGGGCCGTCGGTGACAAGGTTAAGCGCTGGAAAGTGGGCGACGAAGTTGTCGTGCATTGCAACCAAGACGATGGTGACGACGAAGAATGTAACGGCGGCGATCCGATGTTCTCCTCAAGTCAAAGGATTTGGGGCTACGAGACGCCGGACGGCTCTTTCGCACAGTTTACCCGTGTCCAAGCGCAACAGCTTATGCCACGTCCCGCACACCTGAGCTGGGAAGAAAGCGCGTGCTACACGCTGACGCTGGCTACTGCATACCGTATGCTGTTCGGCCACCACCCGCATGAGCTGAAGCCCGGCCAAAACGTATTGATCTGGGGCGCATCTGGCGGCCTTGGCTCTTTCGCGGTGCAATTGGCCAACACGGCTGGCGCAAACGCCATCGGCGTGATCTCGGATGAGGACAAGCGTGACTTCGTGATGGGGTTGGGCGCCAAAGGCGTGTTGAACCGAAAAGATTTTAACTGCTGGGGACAAATGCCCACCGTGAATACCCCGGAATACAAAGAGTGGTTCGGCGAAGTTCGTAAATTCGGCAAGGCGATTTGGGACATCACCGGCAAGGGCAACAATGTCGACATGGTGTTCGAGCATCCGGGCGAAGCCACTATGCCGGTCTCTGTGTTTGTCGTGAAAAAGGGTGGTATGGTCGTCATCTGCGCTGGCACGACAGGGTACAACCTGACGATGGACGCCCGCTACCTGTGGATGCATCAAAAGCGCGTTCAAGGATCCCACTTTGCGCATCTGAAGCAAGCCTCCGCGGCTAACAAGCTGATGTGCGAGCGTCGTCTGGACCCATGTATGTCCGAAGTGTTCCCTTGGAATGAGATCCCTCAGGCACACACCAAAATGCTTCGCAACGAGCACAAGCCCGGGAACATGGCCGTTCTGGTGTGCGCACCGCGAACGGGGCTGACTACTTTTGAAGATACAGTAGAAGCAAGCCGTCAAGCTTGACCGACACGAAATAGCACTTAGGAATGCCCGCGAATCACTTCGGTTCGCGGGCTTTTTTACGGAACAATGATCAGCCCCATGAAAAACAAGCACTTATAAAAAGCTCTCTCGCTATTTTGGGGGAGGGCCAATTGGTGAATATGGTCGGCAATTTTCCGCTGTTAGGCTCTTGTTAACGGATGATTAACACTTTCGAGAGGATAGTGATGATGAAGAACGACTGGATTATCGACGTATTGATGGACCTCAAGAAGTTCTCCGCCAGAAACAAACTTAACCATCTGGCAGAACACCTAGACGACACGATTTTGGTTGCCACAACCGAACTCGCGTTACCGGTCGAGACAAAACGCCGTTTGATAGGTGAGTATGAACAGACTGGTCAATATGCAGGACGCGCTTTCACAGGCGACAACGCTTGAAGAGGTTCAAACCTTTGTCCAAGATCTGAGAGCTGTCTACGATCTCGAACATCTTGTCTATCATTCCGTCAACAGCACCGGTGCCCAGTATGCGGCGCTGACTTATGATCCGGGGTGGGTGGAGCGCTATATTGAACAAGACTATGCCCGCATCGATCCTGTTGTTCAGGGCTGCTACCGCCAGTTTCAGCCGATTGATTGGAAAGCCCTAGATTGGTCCGCCAAACCCTCGCGAGCGTTTCTGGGTGAAGCGGGCGATGCCGGCTTGGGAAATCAGGGCTTTAGCGTTCCCATTCGCGGACCCAGTGGCCAATTCGCTTTGGTTTCCGTCAACCAGAAATGCAATGACGACTCTTGGTCAAGCTTTACATCGGAGCGGGTCGCTGACCTGCTGTTAATTTCTCACTACCTAAACGAAAAAGCTTTGCAAATCGAGGGCAATCCTAATCGGGGGCCAATACGGTCACTTTCCCCCCGGGAGAAGGACACGCTGACATTGCTGGCGGCAGGCTCCAACCGCGCCAACATTGCGGAGACCCTGAAGATTTCCGAAAGTACCCTTAGAGTTTATATCGAAAGCGCGCGATTTAAACTTGGCGCTACGAACACAACCCACGCGGTTGCTATGGCATTGACACACGGGCTTATCGTCGTCTGACAGCGTTGCAGTGGCTCGCTGATATGCGAGCGCACCACTGACGTGATCTTAATCCGATTGTGCGAACTCCACCATCCCGAAGCGGATGGAGTTCCACATGATCAGATACGTTTACGCAGACCAACTAAGCGTCCACCCGAAACTACAAGCAAGTATGTTGAAAGACCGGGCGCTCCAATTTCACAAAAGGCTGAAATGGGAGGTGTCGGTCGATGCAAACGGGTTTGAAAGGGACCAATATGACTCGCTGAATCCTCTATATGTCATTTGGGAGACTCCCGAAGGTCTGCACGGCGGCTCAATGCGGTTTTTGCCGTCAACCGGTGCGACGATGGTGAACGACTTCTTTTCCCATTTGACAGGCAAGGTAATTGCTGACCAGCGGGTTTGGGAAACTACCCGATTTTGCGTGTCACCCTCAGCACAAGACGGGGGGCGTATCGCCGCTCTGTTGATGTTGGCAGGGGCGCAGCTTGGTGTTGGCTTTGGGCTAAGCCACGCAATCGGGGTGTTTGATGCGCGGATGATCCGAATTTACCGCAAGCTTGGATGGTTGCCGGAAGTTCTAGGCACGGACGGGCATGGTCGTGAGGCCATCAGTGCTGGGCTTTGGGAGTTTCGTCCTGATTTGCTGAGTGGGCTTGCCTCAAAAGCAGGGGTTAGCACGGACGTTTCAGAGCATTGGTTCGCGCGCGCTTTCGGACAAGACAAGGTAGCTTTTGCGGCTTGATCTCTCTGGCAAACCCGAGGGGCGCGGGGTAGGGTTCGCCGCATGTCGAGAGCCCCCATCACCGTCACGTTTTCCGAAGATCAGGCCGAAGCCTATGACGCCATTGCGGAAGTGATGGCGAACGCGGGCGTGGACATGTTGGAAGGCCATACGACACCGCTAAACGAGGCGAAAAGCCAAGTTATGGCGATCGTTGGTAAGGCGGGTTCCGGCAAAACACTATTGCTCGCCAAGATGGTGGAAGCGGTACAGGAAGCGGGCGTCGATCTGATCTCGGGCGACTATGACGGAAAACCGCGCAAAGACCGCCGAACCATCGCGGTGCTGGCTCCGACCAACAAGGCGGCGAGTGTCTTGCGCAATAGGGGCGTACCCGCGACAACTATTCACCGTATTCTCTACACCCCAATGTATGACCCCGAATACGAGCGGATCGCTGAATGGCTGGCCGGACAAGGCGACAAGCCGGAGGTCGAGGGCCTGACCGAGACCAACCTTGAGCGCGCGCGTCTGTTCTATGAGGCGAACAAATCCATCCCGGGTGCGTTGGCTGCCGCTGGGTTGAAAGGCTCTGACTTCATACAAGGCTGGAAACGTCGCGAAGACCCGCTTGATATCGGGTTTATTGATGAATCCTCCATGCTGGATGAGAAGCAATATGAAGACTTGCGCGAGATTTTCCCGACGCTGATCCTGTTTGGTGACCCCGCGCAACTGGCCCCAGTTGGACAATCCGGCGCGATGGTTTTTGATAAGTTGAAGGACGGGCGCAAGCTGGAACTTTCCCGTGTGCACCGGCAAACCCAAGACAACCCGATTTTGGATTTGGCACATGCATTGGCCGATCCGACCGTTAACTTCGGCGATTTTGAGCAATTGGTGCGCGACGCAGCGGCGAAAGATGATCGCGTCGTTTATGCCGAGCGTGTGGAAGCGGATCTGATGGCCAGATCGCCAGTTTTGGTCTGGCGCAATGCGACGCGTATCCGGCTGATCCAAGCGTTCCGTGGGGCCTATGGCGCGACTGTGGATACACTGCTTCCGGGTGAACCGCTGATTTGCGATGGCATTGAATTGCCCATGAAACACCGAAAAAAACGCATTGATCTGGAAGCACGCGGCCTGATCAAAGGGGCGCAGGTAGTGTACATGGGGCCGGGGAACAAGCCGGGGTTCTCGCGGCTGCATGTAATCGGGGCGGAGGATCCACAGGTTTCTGCCGCGTCGATCATCAAGATCGAAGCCCCCGGTGAGGAAGAACCGTTTATCCCGTTCGCGGCACGCATGGGCGCAGCTTTCCTGCACGGGGCGGCGGTGACAATCCACAAGGCGCAAGGATCACAATGGGACACAGTACAGGTGTTTGCGCCTGACCTTTACGCAGCCGCACGAGCAGGGCGTGAGGAGGCGGGGCAACCCTTGTGGAAACGCCTAGCTTACGTCGCCATTACGCGGGCTGAAAACCGTCTGATGTGGATTACGCGTAGCATGCTGGCGCGCCCGACGGGTGTGCTGCGAACGGATGATTTGCCGAACGGGCCAGCGCGTTTGGAACTGAAATCGCCTGACGCGGAAGACTAGGTCAGACTAAAAACGAATGTAGCGGAAAACCGCAGAGGCCATCCAGCCAGCGGCAATCGCGATAAACAGCGACAAGAGCCCGTAAACCAGTGGTTGCTGGTGCGCGAGGTCGTAGATCCAGCGCTCTAACCCGACTTTGTTCACGTTGATGACAGTCTCGTAGTCGTCAACGACGATGCCGCCTCGCACAAGAAAGATGCGGGTGTCGTAAGGACCTTCGACGAGGTTCGCAGGCAGGTCGATTGTCGTAGAGAACAATGTCTGATCGTAGAGTTTCACAGAGTGATCGAGCTGTTGATATAGGTTGTTCGCTGTCCGAATTCGGATGAGCGCCTCGGTGAATTCTGCCGCGTTGGCAACAGTAGACGGCGCACCGACTGATCGGATTGCACGTGGGATGGAGATGCTGTGGCGTAGATCCTCGGTTCGGGTCAGCACCTGCCTAAGCGCACCGCTAGATGCGACGGCGTAAAAACTTGGCGCTTCGTCAACTTCCACCGCACTTGCGTTCACCCAAATCCCAAAACGCCAGGCTTTCTTGCGGACATTGACTGCCTGCTCTGGGCCGGACACGGTGATGATCACCTCCATTGGCTCGGAAGCAGCAGGAGACTCGCGCTTGACAGCGCCGTAGATCAGGATGTCGGAGCCGTCGAAATTTGCCGTGATCTGGACCTCGTCGCGCGACAGGCCAGCAACCACTTCTTCGGCAGCCAAGGGCATGGTGACAAGGCAAAAGAGGAATGCAAGGGCCCGGATCACGAGTGACCTCCGCTACCCAAAGAGAACAGCTCGGACGGTTCGATCAGCAAGTCCAAGGCCAGTTTGGCGCACACGGCGATAACCATGATTGAGAGCAGAATACGCAGTTGCTCGGCTTTCAGCTTGACGCCAATCCGCGTGCCGATCTGCGCGCCAATCACGCCACCCACCAGCAACAAAACAGCCAGCGCCATGTCAACGGTGTAGTTGGTGGTTGCATGCAGAAGGGTGGTAAATGCGGTAACAAAAATGATCTGGAACAGCGACGTCCCGATCACAACTTTCGTCGGCATTCCCAAAACGTAGATCATGGCAGGAACCATGATAAAGCCACCGCCCACGCCCATGATTGCCGCAAGGACACCAACAAACAGACCAACGACAATCGGTGGAATGACAGAGATATACAGGCCCGATGTGCGGAATTTCATCTTGAAGGGCAGTGCATGGACAAGCCCGTGTTTTTTGCGTTCTGGAACCGCCGACGGACGCTTGGAACGGCGAATAGCCCTTAGGCTTTCGAAAAACATCAAGCCGCCGATGATACCAAGGAAAACAACGTAGCAAAGTTTGACCAGCAGATCGACTTGGCCCATTTCACGCAAGATCGCGAAGACCTGAACGCCGATCGCCGCCCCGATAAGGCCGCCTATCAGCAGGACAAGGCCCATCTTTAGGTCGACGGTTCGCCGTTTGAAGTGCGCCAGCACGCCGGAAAACGACGACGCAACGATTTGGTTGGCCTCGGTTGCCACGGCAACGGCTGGTGGGATGCCGATGAAGAACAAGAGTGGCGTCATTAGGAAACCACCCCCGACGCCGAACATGCCCGATAGTATACCCACGATCCCACCCAATCCCAGAAGAAGGAAGGCGTTGACCGAAACCTCGGCGATGGGAAGATAGATTTGCATGGACGTTCCTTAGACCCCGTCAACTGGACTGAGCAATCCAAAATGATAAGTCCAGTTAAGAAAACTGGCTAAGACACGCCCGTATACGCCTTATTGGGACTCGCCCCGTTCGTCATCGCTCTTTGACGTAAGGCTCCCCACCTGCGCGCGGGGGTGTCGCTTTGCCGACAAATCCCGCCAAGATCACTACGGTCAGAATATAGGGCAATGCTTGCATGAATTGCGAGGGCAAGGTGACAAAGCCCAGATCAAGGCTTGGGTAGCGGTTGGAAATCGCCTCCAGTAGCCCGAATAGGAACGTCGCATAAAGCGCATACCATGGCCGCCACTTCGCAAAGATCAGTGCTGCCAGCGCGATATAACCCCGCCCGGCAGTCATCTCTTTGACAAAACTGGCCCCCAAACCCGTTGCTAGATAAGCCCCTGCTAACCCGCACAACACGCCACAGATTGCGACCGCAGCGTAACGTAGGCCAACGACGGAGATACCGGCGGTATCAACGGCTGCGGGGTTTTCCCCAACAGCGCGCAGGCGAAGCCCGAAGCGGGTGCGGAACAGCACATACCAGGTTAGCGGAACACAAAGCAGCGCCACGTATACAAGGATCGTGTGGCCGGACAGGACCTCGGAATACAAAGGGCCGAATACTGGTACCCCGGACAAGGCTTCGGCAAAGGGAAGATCGAGACCCTGAAAGCGGGCGTCCCCCTGCAAGGCCGGCGTCTGCCCGCCCAGTTTGAACCAGCTTAGTCCGATAAGAACCGTGAGGCCGGACGCGAGGAAGTTAATCGCAACGCCGGAAATAAGCTGATTGCCACGAAAGGTGATCGACGCCAGCCCGTGGATGCCCGACAGCACCAGTGATCCCGCGATACCTGCCAACAGCCCCAACCAGACGGAGCCGGTTGAATAGGCCGTGGCCGCCGAGAAGAAGGCCGCCATCAGCATTTTGCCCTCTAGGCCGATGTCGAAGATGCCCGCGCGTTCCGAGAACAGGCCCGCTAGGCAGGCGAACAGCAGCGGTGTGGCAAGCCGCAGGGCGCTGTCGAGGATTTGCAGGATTGTCAGATAATCCATCGCTTATGCCTCCGCCCGCTTGGGTCGTATCAAGACCTTGGCCACCATCAGGCGCACCATATTGTCCAACGCGCCGGTGAACAGGATGACCAGCGCCTGGATGACGATCACCAGCTCACGTGGGATCGAGGTCCAGAGGCCAAGCTCTGCTCCGCCTTGGTAGAGCGCACCGAAAAGCAACGCCGAGAACAGGATGCCGATGGGGTGGGACCGCCCCATCAACGCCACGGCAATACCGATAAAGCCCGCGCCCTCGACAGAGCCAAGGATCAGGCGTTCAGCCTCGCCCATGACGTTGTTGATCGCCATTAGGCCCGCCAACGCGCCCGAGATCATCATGGTGATAATCGTAATTTTGACGGGGTTTATTCCCGCATAAACTGCCGCGGGTTGCGATTTACCGAAGGCGCGTAGCTGGTAGCCAAGGCGCGTGCGCCAGATTAGGAAATAGACGAAGACACAAGCCGCAAGGGCGACAAGCAGCGTGACATTGGCCGGCGTGCCTTTCGCGAATGGTATCCCGACGCTGTTCAGGATTTCACCCAGTGAGGGCAAATGCGATGGCTCGGGGAACTTCGCGGTTGCGGGGTCCATCGCCCCTTTCGGGCGCAACTGGTTGACCAGCACATAGTTCAGCAAGGATGCCGCGATGAAGTTGAACATGATCGTGGTGATCACGATGTGGCTGCCGCGCTTGGCTTGCAGATAGGCTGGGATCAAGGCCCAAAGCGCGCCGAACAGGCCCGCAGCAGCAGTTGCAGCCAGCAAGGCAATGGTCCAGTGCGGCCAGGGAATGAACAAGCATACAAGTGCAACGCCAAGCCCGCCAATCGCCGCTTGACCCTCACCGCCGATGTTGAACAAGGACGCGTGAAACGCCACGGCCACGGCCAGTCCGGTGAAGATAAAGTTTGTGGCATAATACAGCGTGTAGCCCCAGCCATAGGTGGACCCAAGCGCGCCGGACACCATCAGCTTCAGCGCTTCCATGGGATCATGGCCAGTCGCAAAAACCATTAACATGGATAAGATGAAGGCAAGGATCAGCCCGACCAATGGCACGACAACGAGGTCAGCCCACTTTGGCAATTGCTCCATCTCAGGTGTCCTCCCCGGTCATGCCAGCCATCATCAAGCCCAGCTCTTTTTCGTCAGTTTCAGCGGGTAGCCGTTCACCCATAAGGTGACCGTCGAAGATCACAGCGATACGGTCCGACAGCGACAGGATTTCCTCCAGCTCGACCGACACCAGCAGGATCGCTTTGCCCTTGTCGCGCAACGCGACGATTTGCTGGTGAATGAACTCGATAGCCCCGATGTCAACCCCACGGGTTGGTTGCCCGACCAGCAGCAAATCAGGGTCACGCTCGATTTCGCGGGCCAAAACGATCTTTTGTTGGTTGCCGCCAGAGAAGCTTTTGGCCTCCAAGTCACAATTGGCAGGGCGTACGTCAAAGCGTTCGATCTTGCCCTCGGCATCCTCGCGGATCGCCACGTTGTTCATCAATAAACCGGATTGGTAGGCGTCGTCGTCATCATACCCGAAGGCGGTGTTTTCCCACGCCTTGAAGTCCATGATCAGCCCTTCGCGCTGGCGGTCCTCAGGCACATGTGCAATGCCACGTTTCCGGCGGGACCGCGCGTCGGAGTGTTTGCCGGTCAAGTCCAGCTCTTCCCCGTTAACCCGAATGCTGCCGGTGCCGTTTTCCATCCCGCCAAGGACTTCCAGCAATTCGGATTGACCGTTGCCAGCCACACCTGCGATGCCCAGAATTTCCCCGGCACGTACTTCCAGCGAGATGCCTTTGACGCGCTCCACCCCTGCCGCATCCACGACGCGCAAGTTCTCGACTTCCAGCACCAACGCCCCCGGCTTGGCCGGTTCTTTATCGACACGTAGCAAGACCTTACGGCCCACCATCAGCTCTGCCAGATGCTCGGGCGAGGTCTCGGATGTCTTGACCGTCGCGGTCATCTCGCCACGCCGCATGACGGAGACGGTGTCTGTCGCTTCCATGATCTCGCGCAGCTTGTGCGTAATCAGGATGATAGTTTTGCCCTCATCTTTGAGGCGGTGAAGGATGCGGAACAACTGATCGGCCTCGGCGGGCGTCAGCACGCCAGTCGGCTCATCTAGAATCAGAATGTCGGCGTGCCGGTACAGCGCTTTCAGAATTTCGACCCGCTGTTGCATGCCCACGCCGATGTCTTGGATCAAGGCGTCTGGGTTGACGTTTAACTCGTACTCGGCGGCCAAGGCGGCCAAATCTTTGCGCGCCTTGCGCAGCGATGGGGCCAGAAGGGCGCCGTCTTCCGCACCCAGAATGACATTCTCCAAAACGGTGAAGTTTTCGACCAGTTTGAAGTGCTGGAACACCATGCCGATGCCCGCGGCAATGGCCGCTTGGCTGTCGGGGATCGATACTTTTTCCCCGGAAATGTAGATGTCGCCCTTATCGGCTTTGTAGAAGCCATAGAGGATCGACATGAGCGTGGATTTCCCCGCGCCGTTTTCGCCGATGATGCCGTGGATCGTTCCCGGCATAACGCGGATCGAGATATCTTTGTTGGCCTGGACAGGCCCGAAGGCTTTCGAGATGCCCTTAAGTTCGATTGCTGGGGCAGTGCTCACTCGGGTTCTCCCATGCCGGCAAATCCAACGAGGCGGGCGATCTTTCCGCCTGTGATATCTGCGAAATACTGACCATGCTGCATCGCGATGCCATCCTTGCAAAAGGCGACTGTCGCGCGGGCGTGACCATTGTGTTCCGAGATATGGACTACCTTGGCCGAGCCGTTAGGCATCATGTCGCCGTAAATCTTCACATAGGCCAGATAGGCTTCACGATCCGTGATCGGCTCGGGTGCGTTCGGGTCTGCGTAGTAGAATTTGGTGGCAAGAGCCGCGTCGGTTTTCGCCGCGCGGCTCTCGGCCGATGGGTCGCCCCAAGCCGAGAAGAAAGTATGGATGCAATCAGCCATGGCTTGGGGCTCCTAACTTAGAATGTCAGGGACGGGCAGGACTCGTCGGACATGTAGTCGTGGACCGTGATGTCGCCGGAGATGATCTTGGCTGCCACCGCGTCAACGGTCGCTTTCATCTCGTCGGACACCAGATCGGCATTGTGCTCGTCCATGGCGTAGCCCACGCCGTCATTGGCCAAGCCCATGACATTGAAGCCAGTTTCCAGACCCGGGCCGTCTTTCATTGCGTTGTACACGGCGTTGTCGACACGCTTCATCATGGATGTCAGAACCTTGCCGGGGTGCAGGAAGTTCTGGTTGCTGTCGACGCCGATGGACAAGATGCCCTCGTCAGCCGCAGTTTGCAGAACACCCAGACCAGTACCACCAGCGGCAGCGTATACAACGTCAGCGCCTTGGGAGATTTGGGCACGCGTCAGCTCGCCGCCTTTGACCGGATCGTTCCAAGCAGCACCAGTGGTGCCGGTCATGTTAGAAATCACCTTGGTGTCAGGGTTCGCAGCTTTCGCGCCTTGGGCATACCCGCAGGCGAATTTGCGGATCAACGGAATGTCCATGCCGCCGATGAAGCCAACGGTGTTGGTCTTGGAGGTTTGCGCCGCCATGTAACCGACCAGATACGAGCCCTCATGCTCGTTGAATACGACCGAGCGGACGTTCGGCGCGTCGACGACCATGTCGATGATCACGAAGGATGTGTCAGGATAGTCGCCAGCGACTTCGCCCAGAGCGTTACCGAAGGCAAAGCCTGCCATCACGATCGGGTTGGAGCCTGCTTCCGCAAAGCGGCGCAGGGCCTGCTCGCGTTGGGCGTCGGATTGCAGTTCAACTTCGGCGAATTTGTTGCCGGTTTCTTCTGCCCAACGTGTCGCGCCGTTGAAGGCCGCCTCGTTGAACGATTTGTCGAACTTGCCGCCCAGATCGAAAATGATCGCCGGATCAGCCAAAGCTGCGCCAGCGCTTAGCGCCATAGTCGCGGCCGCCCCGAGGAATTTTTGCATAATTGTCATGGTGGTCTCCCAGATGTTTTTTGGTTCGTCCGGGGCCGTCCCCCCGGTTGCGTAAAGCAGTGATCGGGCGAGTGTCGCCCGCAGATCATCGCATATTAACGCCCATGCCTTGGCTAGGGGTCAACCGATTCTTAACATTATTACCGGCAAATGGCGTGATTTCAGGCGCTTACGCTAGGTTAGCGGTCACCTAACTCGCAACGCATTACCAAAGCGTCCAGCGTCGTGCTATCGGCGCGTCGATAATAGCCTCTTCTGACGCCCGCGCCGTTGAAGCCTGTGGCCTGGTATAGACTTATAGCGGCGGCATTGTCGGCGGCAACTTCGAGAAAAGCAGTCACTGCGCCGTCTTGCCCTGCGCGAGACTTGAACGCCTCGACCAAATAGCGCCCCACGCCTTGCCGCCGCGCGGTCGGGTCAACGGCGAGTGTGAGTAACTCCGCCTCATCCGCAATGACGCGGCCCATCAGGAAGCCGTGCGAGGCGGTCAGCACGAACGTGCTGTTTTGCAAGCCGGCGAATTCTGACGCTGACCACGGCCGCGGGGTGGTGAAGCATTTGGCATGCAGAGTGGCCAGTTCTTCCGGGGTCATAAAATGACCGGCGCGGGATCTTTGGGCGGAGCCGCATCGGCGGGCCTCAAATAAAGCGGGGCGGGGCGGGTGTCGTCCGGCGCGCGCGCGGCACCGATGCGGGCGATGGCGGTGATGAGGTCTTTGGCGCGGGCCTCGACCGCGTCGGCCCCAAGCCGCGCGGCCAGTGAGGTGCTGTTATGACCCACAATATAAGAAGTTCCCTGCGGGGAACCTAAGCGGATTTCATCCTCGGTACGCAGCATCGGGGTGTCGAGCGCTTGCCCGCCTTCGGCGAAAAGCTGTGTATAGACATTGCCTTGACGTGCATCCAGAACGGCAAGCGTCTGACGGTTTTGGGCAGGCGTGAACGCCATCGCCTCCAGCGCGCTGACGCCAATTGCAGGGATGCCTAGGGACAGAGCCAGCCCGCGTGCAGCACTAACCGAAATACGGATGCCAGTGAAGTTGCCGGGGCCAATGCCCACGCCAATGCGATCAAGGTCGGACCATTTTTTGCCCGCCTCTGACAGGACCTCTTCCAGTAGCGGCATGAGGCGCTCGGCTTGGCCTTTTTGCATCTCCTCGACGCGCGACACCAGAACGGTATCGCCCGATAGCAAAGCGGCCGCGCAATGCGCGGCCGATGTGTCGAATGCCAATGTCAGTTGGTCAGCCATGAGCCTGCTTTAGGCCGCGACGGGGCGAACCTCAACCACTTCGGGGATGTAGTGGCGCAGCAGGTTTTCGATACCCATTTTCAGGGTCAACGTGGACGAGGGGCAGCCGGCGCAGGCACCTTGCATGTGCAGGTAGACCACGCCGCGCTCGAACCCGTGGAAGGTGATGTCGCCGCCATCTTGCGCCACGGCAGGGCGCACGCGGGTGTCGAGCAGCTCTTTGATCTGGTCCACAATCGCGCCGTCTTCACCGGTATGTTCCGCGTGGCCGCCGGAGGCGTCGCTGTCGCCCTCAAGGGCAGGTTGGCCGGATTGGAAATGCTCCATCACCGCGCCAAGAATGGCGGGTTTGACGTGGTCCCATTCCGTCGCGTCGGATTTGGTCACAGTTACGAAGTCATTGCCAAGGAAAACGCCGGTAACCCCTTCGACCGCGAAAATGCGGTTGGCGAGAGGTGATTTTCCAGCAGTGTCGGCAGACGGAAAATCAGCAGTTCCCATTTCCAACACGGTCTGACCCGGAAGAAACTTCAAAGTAGCTGGGTTCGGAGTGGATTCTGTCTGGATGAACATGGCTGGGCCTCTTTGATGTAGACTGTAGATATGAGACTCCATTAGCGCGAAGTCAATAGATTGGAATTATTCTAAAGTAGCCAAGGGTAGGCCTAGCTGACCGCTTCCAATTGCTCTTTTGTCATCTCGCCCGGAACAATAGTAACAGGCATCGGCAACGTGCCCGACCTTCGTGTCAGCTCGGTGACAAGCGGGCCCGGACCTTTGTTGCCCGTCCCAGCACCTAACACCAAAACGCCCACATCGGGATCATCGGTTACCTGCGCTAAAATCTCTGGCACTGCCTCGCCCTCACGGATGACCAGTTCGGGGTCGACCCCTTGCTTGTCGCGCATCCATTTGGCGAAGACTTCGAAATGGGCAATGATCCGGTCGCGGGCCTCTTGGCGCATGATCTCGCCGACGCCAACCCAGTGGTTGAATTCGTCCGGTGGAATCACCGCTAAGATTTCGACCCCACCGCCAGTTCGGGCGGCGCGCATAGCTGCGAAACGCATAGCGTTCAGACATTCGCGACTGTCATCGAGCACAACAAGAAACTTACGCATGGCCAAGGCCCTCCACGGTGCAGATCATGCTGCAAGCGCAGGCGTCGCGCAATACATGCTTTAGCGTCATTCGGACAGCGCCCAGTCCCAATACATCTCGCGGACCTTCTTGGTGACAGGGCCGGACTGGTAATGCGTGCCGTCGAATTCCTTGACGGGCGTGACTTTCATCATGTTGCCGGACAGGAAAACTTCATCCGCCTCGCGGAAGTCTTGGAAGCTGAGCACCGTTTCGTGCACCTTGGTGCCGTCCTTGGCCAAGTTCGAGATATGACGCGCGCGGGTAATCCCCGCGAGGAAAGTGCCGTTAGGAACGGGCGTGAATATCTCACCGTCGCGCACCATGAAGACGTTGGCGGTCGCAGTTTCGGCGACATTGCCTAAAGCGTCGGCGACCAGAGCGTTACCGAAGCCTTTGGCGCGAGCCTCCGACAACATGCGGGCGTTGTTCGGGTAAAGGCAGCCGGCCTTTGCGTTAACCACGCTCGACGACAGGGTCGGGCGGCAAAATTGCGTTGTGGTCAGTGTCGTTGCAGCGCCTTGCGGGGCCATCGGGATTTCCTCGAGACAGATGGCGAAGCCGGTCTCATCAGGTTTCGGAACGATGCCCAGCTCGTCGCCCGCGATGGCCCAATACATTGGCCGAATGTAGACGGCGGCGGTCTTGGGATAGGCGGCGAGACCTTCTTGCACGATCTCGACCATCTGCTCGGCGGTATGCGTCGGCGTGATCATTAGCGCCTTGGCGGAGCGGTTGACGCGCTCGCAATGCGCATAGAGGTCGGGCGAAACACCCTCGAAATACCGTGCACCGTCAAAAACAGAGGTCCCCAACCACATCGCATGGTCCGCCGCCCGCATGACAGGAACGTCGCCCGCGTGCCACGTGCCGTTGAAATAGGTGCGGATATTGGTGCCGGTCGCCATAGTGTTCTCCCTCGTGTCGTGGGTAGGCTAGGATGAGTTAGGTCAGGCGTCCAGACCTTTTTGACCTTCACGCACGAGCGCGTCTACATCGAGCGGGTCGTTGGTCATGGCAAGTTTGCCGCCAGCGTCGCGGGGCCAGTCGGTTTCGGCACGATCGCGGTACAGCTCGACCCCGTTACCGTCGGGATCGGACATGTAAACCGCCTCGCTGACGCCATGATCTGCCGCCCCATCGAGTTGATACCCGTTATCCACGGCGCGGATTATGGCTTGGCCAAGTGACGCGCGGTCGGGATACAAAAATGCGCTGTGGAACAGGCCCGGATGGCCGCGCGGTGCGGGGTTCGCACCTTTGGAGCGCCATGTGTTGAGAGCAAGATGGTGGTGATAGCCACCGAAAGACAAAAATGCGGCACGGTCATCGCTTTGCTGGACCTCCAGCCCGACGACGTCGCGGTAGAAGGCGATTGAGCGTTCCAGATCAGAGACCTGAAGATGCACGTGGCCAAGTTTGGGCGCGGATTTAGACATGGAAATATCCTTTCCCTGCCAACATATGCATTAACACGTTCAGCGACAGGCGCATTGGCGCGCGGATTATGTGCGTCAGATAAAGAATGCCCCCGACCACGGGGAGGGATCGGGGGCAAAGGAGAAAGTCCGCGCGCTGCAATCGGGACGAGATGAGGGCGCAGGGCTTCTGATAGCGTTATGGGGCGATTCTGAATCGACTTTGTGACAGTTCGCTATCGCACCATCCCGACGATGTCATAGGTCTTGGCAAGGATGGGCGCCGTGATCTCCCGCGCCCGCTCGGCACCGCGACGCAGGATTTTGTCGATCTCGTCCTGATCCTGCATCAATCGCGACATTTCCGCCGAGATGGGGGACAGCTTGGCCACCGCCAGTTCCGCCAGCATCGGCTTGAATTCGGAGAACTGCTTGCCGCCGACGTCGGCCAGAACCTGCTCTGGCGTCATGTCGGCGAAAGCCGCGTAGATGTTGATCAGGTTGCGGGCTTCGGGGCGGTCTTCGAGGCCTTTAACCTCTGACGGCAAAGCATCGGGATCGGTGCGCGCCTTCCGCAGCTTGGCTGCGATCGTGTCCGCATCGTCGGTCATGTTGATCCGGCTCATGTCGGACGGGTCGGATTTCGACATCTTCTTGGATCCGTCACGCAAGGACATCACGCGGGTGGCGGCCCCTTCGATCACAGGCTCGGTAATCGGGAAGAAGTCCACGCCGTAGTCATGGTTGAACTTGGCGGCAATGTCGCGGGTCAGTTCCAGATGCTGTTTCTGATCGTCGCCCACCGGAACATGCGTCGCGTGATAGATCAGAATGTCAGCCGCCATCAGCGACGGGTAGGCAAACAGGCCTACGGAGGCGTTTTCGCGGTTCTTGCCCGCCTTGTCCTTGAACTGCGTCATCCGGTTCAACCAGCCCATGCGGGCGACGGTGTTGAAAATCCAGGCCAGTTGTGCGTGTTCCGGCACTTGGCTTTGGTTGAACAGGATCGACTTTTCAGGGTCCACGCCGGAAGCGATAAAGCCCGCGCACAGCTCCCGCGTGTTCCGTTTCAGGGTTTCGGGGTCTTGCCAGACGGTGATCGCGTGCAAATCCACCATGCAGTAGATCGTCTCGAAATTCCCCTCGTCTTGCATATCAACAAAGCGTTTCAATGCGCCAAGGTAGTTGCCAAGGGTCAGGCCGCCGGACGGCTGGATGCCCGAGAACACTCGCGGTTGGAAGGCGGTGTCTGCCATGGTCTGTATCTCCGTCTGGATTTCTGGGTCCTTGTCGCTTACCCATGGGCCAACAAGAGGTCAACCAGAGCAGGTCCCATGTATAACGAAAACGCAGACGCATCCCCGTTTAATGCCTTGCCACCAGTGGTGATTGCTTTGGCGGCGGTCATTGCCTTCATAGAGGTCATCTTCCAAGCAGGAGGCAGTGGCCTTATCGGCGGCGCGCAAGCGGTCGGGTGGCGGTTGACCGCCCTCGAGGACTACTCATTCTTCGGTCCGATCTGGGAGGCGATGCTGGAGAAGCGCTACTTCCCGATCGAGCATATGCAGCGCTTCGTGACCTATCCGTTTATCCACGGAAACTTCACCCATGCGGCGTTCGCGGTGGTCATCGTTCTGGCGATCGGCAAGGCGGTGGGAGAGGTCTTCTCTACGCTGTCATTTATCGCCGTGTTTATGGTCAGCTCCATCTTTGCAGCGCTGATTTTCGCTTTGGTAACCAATACGCAGCGGCCATTGTTCGGGGCGTATCCCGGCGCATATGGGCTAATTGGCGCGTTTACGTTTCTGCTTTGGGTGAACCTCGCGGCGGTCGGCGCAAACTCGATGCGGGCATTTACACTAATTGGATTTCTGATGGCGTTCCAGCTGGTGTTCGGCCTGCTGTTTGGTGGCGGCTACGATTGGGTGGCTGACGTTGCCGGCTTTGTCGTTGGGTTCCTAATGTCCTTTTTAGTCAGCCCCGGTGGCTGGGCGCGCGTTCTCACGAAAATGCGCCAGCGTTAGCGTTTGAGGCTGCGCTTCAGATCGGACGGTGTGAACGCGCCGAGGAGGCGACCAGCGGTCGCGTAGAACAGTCCGCCGGTGACCAACAGGATTGCCAACGCCAGATAGCGCCATGCGCCCATCTCGAAGAGGGGCTCAAGCAGGATATGCGCTCCGTACAAAAACGCCCCCATCAGCACGGACGCCGCAATGATGCGCGGCGCGCGGGTGCGGAAGCGGGCATCGAACGCGGCGGCTTGCCCGAAGTCGCGGGAATAGCGCCATAGCAGCCACGCCATGCCCCAACCCGCCAGCGAGGTGGCAAGCGCGGCGGCGAGGTAGTCGAGCCACGCCCAAAGGCCCACGGCGACGACGACGTTGATGACCATGGACGCCACGGCGAAGTAGAACGGTCGTTTGGTGTCTTCGCGGGCGAAGTAGAGCGGCTGGAAAATCTTTTGCAACACGAACGCAGGCAGCCCCATGCCGTAGATGGCGACGGCCAGCGCGGTGGCGGCGGTATCCTCAGCGGTGAAACGGCCTCGTTCGAATAGAACGGAAATCATGGGCGACGGGATGACCATGAGCGCGACCGAGCACGGAACGGTTAGGGCAAGGGCGACTTCGCCCGCACGGCTGAAGGCGTCTTGCCCGCCTGCCACGTCGTCGGCTTGCAAGCGGCGTGACAGTTCCGGCAACAGCACGACGCCGATGGCGATGGCGACCACGCCCAAGGGGAGTTGATACAGGCGGTCGGCGTAGTTGACCCACGCGATTGCGCCCTCCGTCCAGCTTGCCACGTTGCGGCCCACGAGCAAGTTGACCTGCACCACGCCCCCCGCAAGGGCGGCGGGGGCGGCGATGATGGCGAGGCGTTTGAGTTCCGGTGTCAGGCGCGGGCGACGGGGGATCAGGCGATAGCCTGCGCGCGCAGCGGCCCACCAGACAAGTGCGAGTTGCGCGATCCCCGCGATAGGGACGGTCCATGCAAGGGTGAGTCCGATGTCGGCATCCATAGCCCAAGCCGCACTTAACGCAGTGATAAAAAGCACGTTCAGCAATACCGGAGCAGCGGCCGCGGCCACGAAGCGGCCTGTTGCGTTCAGGACCCCCGAAAGAAGAGCTGCGAGCGAAATAAACAGGATATATGGGAAGGCAATGCGGCCAAAAAGTGTGGCGAGTTCGAACCGCTCGTCCGCGACGAAACCGGACGCCATGAGTAGTACCAAAGCGGGCATGAATATCTGCGCGATGACGGTGAAAACGATCAGCAGCGTACCTAAACCGGTGAATGCATCGCGGGCGAACGTCAGCGGGTCATCACCGGATTCCACCTTTTTGGAGAACATCGGCACGAAGGCCATGTTGAAGGCCCCTTCGGCGAAGAAACGGCGGAACATGTTGGGCAGGGAGAAGGCGATCAGGAAGGCTTCTGCCACAGGACCGGCACCAAGAAAGCCTGCTATCAGCACATCGCGCACAAAACCCAAGATGCGTGACAGCAAAGTCCACATGCCGACTGTCGCAAAGCCGCGCAAAAGGCGATTAGGCTGGCTCATTCCCGTGCCCGCTTGGAGCCGCGGGTGATGGCTTCACGCAACTTGCGTTCAATGGCTGCTTGCTTGGACGCAGAGTGGAATTTCAAGCCAAACATATCTTTCACGTAGAACGTATCCACCACTTGCGCGCCGTAGGTCGCGATCACCGCCGACGCTATTTGGATGTTGGATTCGGACAAAGTACGGCTGAGGTCATAAAGCAGACCGGGACGGTCGCGGGTGTCGACCTCGATGATGGTGTAAATCTCCGAACCTTCGTTGTCGAAGGTCACCGAGGTTGGCACCACGAAGGGGCGCTCCCGCTTCTTGATTTTGTCGCGCGGCGCCAAAGCCTCGCGGGCCAGTACCTCGCCCATCAGAGTTTTGTGAATCATCGTCTTCATGCGCGGCAGTCGCGTTATGTCATAAGGATGCCCGTCGCCGTCCTGTATCCAGAACACTGCCGTCGCAAAGCCGTCTTTCGAGGTATAGGTGCGTGCATCGACGACGTTTGCGCCCACGAGAGCCAGCGCACCACACATACGAGCGAAGATGCCCGGGTGGTCAGCCATGGCGAAACAGGCTCGGGTGGCGTCGCGATCGTCGTCAGGGGTCAGTTCGATGCGAATTTCGTCGGTCGGAATATCGCGGAGCAGCTTGGCGAAATCGACATGCGCAGTAACATGTAGCCCTTGCCAGTAAGGCGGGTAATGGCGCGCGATTTCGCGGGTGAGGTCTTTCTTTTCCCAATCTGGCAAAGCTGCTCGAAGGTTTTTCTTGGCTTCCGAGCCACGTTCCTCGCGGTTCAATGCCTCCATCCCGTCTTCCAGCCCGCGCTTCGTTTGGCGATACAGAGCGCGGATTAAGGACGCTTTCCAGTTGTTCCAAACGTCTGGACCAACACCGCGAATATCGCAAACCGTCAGAACGCATAGCAGGTCGAGCCGCTTGACTGACTTCACGGCCTTGGCAAAATCACGAACCGTTCGTGGGTCGGCAATGTCTCGTTTCTGGGCCATGTCAGACATGACCAGATGGTAGCGGACCAGCCATTCAACAGTGTCACATTCCTCTTTGTTCAGCCCGAGCCTTGGCGCAATGTAGCGGGCCATTTTGGCACCAAGGATGGAATGATCTTCGGCACGGCCTTTGCCAATGTCATGGAGAAGCAGCGCAACGTAGATGACTTTGCGATTTACTCCCCGTTTCAGGATGGAAGAGGCGACGGGAAGCTCCTCGATCAACTCCTCACGCTCTATCTGCGCAAGGTGAGAGATCGTCTGAATGATGTGCTCATCCACCGTGTAGGAATGATACATGTTGAACTGCATCATCGCGACGATGGTCTGAAAATCTGGGATGAACGCGCCCAAAACTCCAAGCTCGTTCATCCGGCGCAGGGCGCGTTCCGGATTGCCATGTTTGAGCAATGTGTCGAGAAAGATGCGCGAAGCGTCTTTGTCCCCTTCAAGACCGCGGATCATGTCCAAGTTGGAGGCAATCAGGCGCATTAGATCCGGGTGGATCAGATAGCCGGTGCGCAGTGCTTCCTCGAAGACGCGCAGCAAGTTGCGGGGATCCTTCAGGAAATTGCGTCTATTGACCACGGAGATGCGGTTTTGCCGGAGTTTGTAGCCTGGTTTCAACCGCTTGCGGCGGGCATTGCGTAGGAAGCCGATGATGGCGGGTTCTTGTTTGACGTGGCGGGCTTCCAAATCGGTTAGCAGAATACGTGTAAGCTCCCCTACGCGAGTGGCGTGGCGAAAGTAGTCTTGCATGAAATGCTCGACCGCGCGGCGCCCGCCTGTGTCCACGTAGCCCATGCGCTCCGCCACTTCTACTTGCAGATCAAAAGTCAGCTGTTCGGTCGCGCGGTTGGCGATCAAGTGCATGTGGGATCGCGTGGCCCAGAGGAAGCGGTCGGCGAAGCGAAAATTGTCCAACTCGTCTTGCGTGAAAACCTTCAAGCGTACCAGCGTGGAAACTTTTTTCACCCGCTTGACGTATTTGGCAATCCAGTAAAGTGATTGCAGGTCGCGCAAGCCGCCTTTGCCTTCTTTGACGTTGGGCTCCACGATGTAGCGCTGACCGCCGTGCTTTTTCAGGCGTGCTTCGCGTTCTTCAAGCTTCGCTTCGACGAATTCCGCACCCGTGTTTTTGAAAAGTTTGCCCCAAAGCTGAGCGTCCAACTCCTCGGCCAAAGGAGTGTGGCCGTCGACAAGGCGGTGCTCCAGAAGTGCGGTGCGGATAGTGAAATCCTCGCGGCCTAGCCGCAGGCAGTCTTTCACCGTTCGCGAAGCGTGGCCGACCTTCAGCTTCAGGTCCCACAGGATATACAGCATCGACTCGATGATACTCTCGGCCCAAGGCGTGATTTTGTACGGAGTCAGAAACAGCAAATCCACATCCGAGAACGGGGCCATCTCGCCGCGTCCGTAGCCACCCACAGCCACCACCGCAAGCCGTTCGGATTCGGTCGGGTTGGAGATCGGGTGCAGATGCTTACAGGCAACATGAAACGCACCACGCACCAAACCGTCTGTCAGATAACTGTAGGATCGGCAAACCCGTCGAGCGGCCAACGGAGACTGTGAAAAGGCGTCTGCAATGATTTCACGTCCCGCGATCTGCACGTCGGACAATGCCGCAACAGTTGCTGCCCGCATCGCTTTGGCATCTGTGCAGTCGGAAAGATCCGCGTCTAGCCTTGCGAACAAGGCATCCACGTCCAGAATTTCGTGCGCCGGGCGGATCAATTCGCCCGGCGCAGAAAGTTTCATATCAGATTGGCCGGGCTTAGAAACCGCCGAAGCCGAAGGATTTTGGTGCGGGATCAATAATCTGGACCTGATTGTTCGTCACTTGGGCAACCGCCATAGCACGTTGATTTGTGCCGTCGGCTTTGAAGCGGAATACCCCGTTCACGCCCTTGAAGCCAGAGGATTGCGTCAGGTTTCCCTTGGTCATTGCAAGCTTTTTGGCGGCCAGAGCCCCTACAGCGGCAATGCCATCATATGCCAAGCCCGACAATGGATGTGCGTTATCGCCATATGCGCTGGCATAACGGCTGTTGAACTGAGCCACCGGGGCAGGGTCAGGAAGGGCGAACCAACCGCCTTGAACTCCGGGCAATGACAGGGTTTGGGCGGGCACATCCCAACGGGTCAACCCGATATATTTCGTCACTGCGGGGCTAACGCCTTTTTCGGGAAGCAATTGCGCCAGCAACGGTAGCGCGCCCGTGCTGTTCGAGGTCAGCATCACCGCAGTTGCGCCCGACTCCTTGATTGTATTCGCGATGGTCGGGATCGCGGATACGATACCTTGCTCGCTGAATTCGAACGAACCATCGCCAACCACTTGCACGTTGGTGCCTGCAGTGGCTTTCACGATGGCCGAGCGCGCGATCTGACCAACCGGTGTGCGCGGATAGACCACGACGACACGGTTGCGACCTTGCGAGCCAGCATACGTCATAAGGCGCGACGCAATGCTGTCAAAGGTGTTGCCCAGAACGAAGAGGTTACCCCCTGCGATCGAGGTATTGTTGGAGAAGGAAATGACGTTGACCTTGGATCCTGACACCGCAACTGCAGCGGCGTTCGCCGCGTCAGAGCGGAGCGGCCCGAGGATGATATCAGCGCCAGCCGCGACGGCCTGAGACGCCGCGGATGCCGCCGTCCCTGCCTGACCGGCGGTGTTGTAGACTGTTAAATTAATCTTTCCGGAACCCAAATCAGCAATGGCCAACCGTGCTGCGTTTTCCAGCGCACGTGCCAAGCCCTCGTCGCCCGGAGTGGCAGAGCCGTAAGGCACCAGAAGCGCCACGTCGACTGCGTTGCCGTCAGACTTGGTGCCACCACCACCGCCACCGACGTCGCGCAGGTCGACATCGCAGGCCGACAGCGCGACGGCTGCGGCAATCGCCAAAACGGCACGCGCGCCCTTGCGGGCGCTTCCCAAAAGGTTGAACATGTTAATCACTCCATAAGTCCCCACCAAATGGCCGCCGGCACAGCCACACTTGTGGCAAACTGAATACGAGGTATGGAGTGTCAAGTAAACGTGAAGACGAAGGGTAGGGCTGATGACGGCTGCAAATCGCGTAAATCTGGCGTCTGGCCTGTATTTCATAGCCACTCCGATCGGCACCGCACGTGACATCACGCTGCGCGCGCTTGATATTTTGGCGTCGGCTGATGTTTTGGCCGCTGAAGACACCCGAACTTTGCGCCGATTGATGGATATTCATGGAATCGCTTTGGAGGGGCGTCCGATGGTGGCCTATCACGACCACAACGGCGCATCTGCGCGGCCCAAATTGCTCAGGGCACTGGCAGAGGGAAAGTCGGTGGCTTATGCGTCCGAGGCGGGCACGCCACTTGTTGCTGATCCCGGTTATCAATTGGGTCGCGCCGTAACCGCAGAAGGGTACTTGGTCACCGCCGCGCCGGGGCCATCTGCAGTTTTAGCGGCGCTATCAGTCAGCGGCCTCGCGACCGACGCCTTCTTTTTCGCAGGGTTCGCACCCACCTCAAAGGGCCAACGGCAGAGCTTTCTGAGGTCACTGGCAGAAGTACCCGGAACGCTTGTTTTTTACGAAAGCCCGAAGCGGGTTCATAAAATGTTAGCTGATCTGGTCGAAGTTTATGGCGAGACACGTGATGCTGTCGTCGCACGTGAGTTGACTAAAAAGTTCGAAGAAGTCCGGCGCGGCACCTTGGCAGCATTGGTGGATGAACTTGATGGAGTCACGCTAAAAGGTGAAGTGGTTGTTTTGGTCGCCCGTGGCGAGGTCAGTTCGTTCGATGAAAAGGACACCGACATCTTGCTGAAAGAGGCGATGGCCGCGGGATCTCTGAAAGACGCAGTGGCGCAGGTCGTGACGACAACCGGCCAGCCGCGCAGGCAGGTTTACCAAGCCGCGCTTAGATTGGAAAAAGAAGGAAAATAGCGATGTCGCGATCTGCGCGTGGCCGAATGGGATACCACGCAGGGATTGAGGCCGAGCGGAGCGTGGCGCGTGATTATTTAAGGCGCGGATACAAATTCGCCGCACATAGGTTTCGAGCGCGTGGTGGAGAGATCGACCTTGTGATGCGCTGGGGCGGCAAAGTTGTTTTCATTGAGGTCAAACAAAGCCGCACCCATTCGAGAGCCGCTGAAAGATTGCTGGCCGGACAAATGACGCGACTATTTCAAGCGGCGAGCGAGTTCGTTTCCAATGAGCCCGCAGGACAAGATACCGATATGCGCTTCGATGTGGCGTTGGTCGACGGGACTGGCCGCGTCGAGATCATCGAAAATGCGCTCGTAACCTGAATGTGCGCAAGAATGCCGATGGGTGTTCGCAGATAATGGATTGAAAGCCTGACCTGCCTGCCGCATTTAACGGGTGCGGGCTTTTATCGGCCCTAAACCACGGAAGGACAGCGCATGGGCCTGAAGGTCGCCATTCAAATGGATCCGATTGATAACATTGATATCGACGGAGATTCCAGTTTCCGTATCGCCGAGGAAGCGCAAGCACGCGGGCATGAGCTGTTTTACTATACACCGGATGCCCTGTCCTATGAGGAGGGCGAGGTTTATGCGGTTGGCTGGCCATTGACCGTGCGCCGCGTCAAAGGCGACCATTTCGAGCTTGGTGAAAGACAACGGATCAATCTTGCTGATTGGGACGTGGTCTGGCTGCGCCAAGACCCGCCGTTTGATATGGGCTATATCACAACCACGCATATGCTGGACCGTATCCATCCCGGCACGCTGGTGGTGAATGATCCGACTTGGGTACGCAACTGGCCGGAAAAGCTGAAGGTTCTGGATTATCCTGACCTGACCCCTCCGACTGCAATTGCACGTGACTTGACGACCTTGAAGGCATTCAAAGAGCGCCATGGCGATGTTATTCTCAAGCCGCTTTATGGAAATGGCGGGGCAGGCGTGTTCCGCCTGACACCAGATGATCGCAACCTGAACTCGCTGCACGAACTGTTTGTGGGGATCAACCGAGAGCCGTTGATCATGCAGAAGTTCCTGCCCGATGTGGCCAAGGGCGACAAGCGCATCATCCTGATTGATGGGGAGCCGGTTGGTGCGATCAACCGTGTCCCTGCCAAGGGCGAGACGCGTTCAAACATGCATGTTGGCGGGCGCCCTGAAAAAGTTGGTCTGACCGAGCGGGACCGCGAAATATGCGCGCGGATCGGGGCTGATTTGAAAAGCCACGGTCAGGTGTTCGTAGGCATCGACGTGATCGGGGGATGGCTGACCGAGATCAACGTGACCTCGCCCACTGGCATTCAGGAACTGGAACGGTTTGACGATGTGAATATCACAGCGAAGATTTGGGAGGTGATAGAGGCAAAACGCGACTGATCAGGACGCGACGCGGTAGCTGACGGCTTCCGCAATATGGCGAGAAGCAACGTCCGCGCTTGCCTCCAAATCTGCAATTGTGCGCGCCACGCGCAGCACGCGGTGGTAGCTGCGGGCAGACAGTCGGTAATGTTCGGCAGCCCGTGTTAGCAACGCAGCCCCCTCTGCGTCGGGCGTCGCGATTTCCTTTAACAATTCGCCTTCTGCGTCGGCGTTCACCCTGACACCCGGATAAGCGTCAAACCGTGCGCGCTGTACTTCTCGCGCGGTTTCTACACGCGCGGCGACTTGCGCTGAGGTATCCCCAGATGCAGGCAGGTCCAAATCCGTGAAGGCAACCGGCGGGACGTCCAGTCGCAGGTCAAACCGGTCCATCAACGGCCCCGATATGCGGCCCAGATAATCCTCCCCACATAACGGCGCGCGGGAGCATGCCTGTGCCGCGTCGGTCATGTAGCCGCATTTGCACGGGTTCGCAGCGGCGACCAGCATGAATTTGCAGGGGTAACGCACATGGGCATTTGCACGGGCGACGACCACATCGCCCGTCTCGATGGGTTGGCGCAGGGTTTCGAGCACTGCACGGGGGTACTCGGGAAACTCGTCCATAAACAGCACACCGTTATGCGCCAACGAGATTTCCCCGGGTTTCGCGCCGCGCCCACCTCCGACGATTGCGGCCATGGAGGCTGTGTGATGCGGAGTTCTGAACGGGCGTTCACGCGATATGCCGCCATCCTCCAACAGCCCCGCGAGAGAGTGGATCATTGAGGTCTCCAACGCCTCTTCGGGTGATAGGGGTGGTAGTATTCCCGGCAGGCGTGCCGCCAACATGGATTTGCCAGACCCCGGAGTGCCGACCAAAAGCAGGTGATGGCGACCCGCAGCGGCAATCTCCAGCGCCCGTTTGGCGCGTTCCTGCCCTTTGACGTCCCGCAGGTCCTTGCTGTGTTTGGGGCGGGTGACCTCGCCGGGCGTTGCGACGGCAAGGGGTTTTTGACCGGTATAGTGCTGCACCACCTCCAACAATGACGCAGCACCGAATACACGCGCCGCATCAACCCACGCGGCCTCCGCCCCGCATTGCTCGGGGCATAGCAAGCTGCACTCCTGTTCCGCTGCTGTCAGTGCTGCCGGCAGAGTTCCGATGACAGGGACCAACGACCCATCCAGCGACAGCTCGCCCAAGGCGACGGTGTTTTGCACGTCTTCGGCGGGAAGGATGTCCAGAGCGGCGAGCAGGGCAAGTGCGATGGGCAGGTCGAAATGCGACCCTTCTTTTGGCATGTCGGCAGGGGATAAATTTACCGTCACGCGCTTGGACGGCATGGCAATGGACATTGCGGTGAGGGCTGCGCGGACCCTGTCACGGGCCTCGCTGACGGCTTTGTCCGCGAGGCCCACGATTGAAAACGACGGAAGTCCGGCGGTCACGGCGCATTGCACCTCGACCAGCCGGGCTTCGATGCCCTCGAAGGCGACTGTGTATGTGCGCGTAACCAATTAACCCTCGGTGCTAAACCCTTGGGCACACAGTGGCGGGTGTTTGGTTAACGCGAGGTTTATCTCAGTCCGGACCGGGCCATTTACCCGCCGAGTAAGGCAGATCGTAATTGGACTGAGGCGCATCTTGAAGTCCGCGCCTGCGCCACTCTAGGAAGACCGGATCGGAAATCGTTTCCACGACATAAGGTTTCGAGGCTTCACCGATTGGCAACCCATATCCCGCCATGCGCGCCGCGACCGGGGCGAAGAACGCATCCGCGATCGAGTATTGCCCGAACAACCAAGGCCCATCAGTCGCAAGGTTGCGGGCGGCTGCCCATAGCTGTTCGATGCGGGCAAGGTCGGCTGCCACCTCCTCGGAGACAGGAAAATCAATGAAGCTCTGCCGCAAATTCATCGGACAGGCAGAACGCAAAGCGCCGTAGCCGCTGTGCATCTCGGCGACCATGCCACGTGCCAAGGCGCGCGCTTGCGTGTTTTCGGGCCAGTAGCCCTTATCCGGATGCCGCTCCGCCAATGTTTCGGCCATCCCGAGGCTATCCATCACAACACCGCCTTCGGGCAGTCGCATCACCGGCACCGTGCGGGCGGGGGCGAACGGTTTCAGGTCTTCCTGAAACTGAGGAATATAGAACCGCGTGTCATGTATGGTCACGTCGACATTGAACTTCGCGAACAGAAGCCAACCCCGGAGCGACCAGCTGGAATAGGAGCGGTCGCCGATAAGAAGATCATAAGTCATGATAGAGAGGTTAGCCTGAGGTCGGCGCGCTACGGAAATAAAGAATTGTGGGGCAGGCCCATCACGGTTGATGATTGATCACGTCTGCTCGCCAGCCATTGGGGCCGATATCTATGCGGGTCACCGAGAGCGGCTCAATCTGGTGCGACATCGCAGCGTAGGGCGTGACCCCAAGGGCGCGTTCGATCTGGGACATGATGACCCCCATATGAGCCACGATCACGACATCAACATGCTCGCTGTCGTGAAGGGCCTCAACTTTGGGGGTAAGGCGCGCGTGCAGATCGTTCCAGCTTTCGCCCTCCGGTGGCTTCACGTCGCCCGGCGTTTCCCAATAGGCGCGGGACAGCTCGGGGTGCATATCTGCGACCTTCGAGAAGTGGAGGCCGTCCCAGACGCCGAAATCAAGCTCTCTCAAGTCGGGATCATGCGGCAGGCGCGTGCGGCCAAGACCGATCACATCGGCGGTTGAGCGGGCGCGGGTCAGGTCGGAAGACACCAAGGCCGCGTTACTTGGCAGATAGGCATGCAGGCGGGCAATCTTGTCCGTATCGGACAAATCGGCGGGAACGTCCCGCCATCCGGTAAAGGCCTTTTCATGTGTCGGGCCGTGGCGAACCCACCAAAGGCGGGTGGTTTTCACGACACCCCCTCGGGCAGTGCGCCTTTCAACACTAAAGGCAGGCCCGCGATGACTTGCACGACAAGTTGCGCCTCACGGGCGATACCCTGATTAAGCTTGCCCTGTGCCTCACGAAACTGACGTGACATGGCGTGTTCCGGCACGATGCCCTGGCCGACCTCGTTGGTGACCACGACGACCTGCGCAGGCGAAGCGACAAGCGCCCGTACAAGTTTGTCAGATTCGGCGTATAAATCAGCCCCCGCCAGAAGTTGGTTGGTTAGCCAAAGCGTGGCGCAATCCAGAAGGATCACCTGATCCTTTGCCGCGCGTTCCAGCGCTGCGGTCGCGAGCAAGGGTTCCTCGACGGTGTTCCACCCATCGGCGGCACGGGCTTGCCTGTGATCCGATATCTTGGCCCGCATTTCATCGTCGAAAGCCTGAGCCGTCGCTATGTAGATCTTCGCCTTGTCTGAACTGGTTTCGGCAATCGCCCGCTCCGCAAAAGCTGATTTTCCGGACGCGGCACCACCAAGCATCATCGTCAGGGAGGGTAGTCCGGCCATCTTAATTCCTCCAACTCGTTTTGATCCGTATGCGCATTTGCCGCGTATTCATCACAAAAGGCCAGACCAGAGCCAAGCCAAATCGACTTATGGGGGTGAGACTTATGGCACTAGACACAAGACCATCTGACAATGTGCTTTCGCGCACGGCGATGAAGGCAGAGCTTTTGGACGCTGAGACGGAGTTGCGTTTGGCCTATGCGTGGCGTGACGAGCGGGATGAAGCCGCGTTGCATCGGTTGATCACAGCCTACATGCGCCTTGCGATTTCCATGGCCTCCAAGTTTCGCCGTTATGGTGCGCCGATGAACGACCTGATCCAAGAGGCAGGGCTTGGCCTGATGAAGGCCGCCGACAAGTTTGATCCCGACCGCGGGGTGCGCT
Source organism: Litoreibacter meonggei (assembly GCF_003663885.1). Taxonomy (GTDB): domain Bacteria; phylum Pseudomonadota; class Alphaproteobacteria; order Rhodobacterales; family Rhodobacteraceae; genus Litoreibacter; species Litoreibacter meonggei. The sequence goes on along the minus strand of NZ_RCCE01000002.1, from coordinate 605,162 downwards.
TCTCGACCTATGCAGTGTGGTGGATCAAGGCGTCGATCCAAGATCATGTGATGCGCAACTGGTCGATGGTGCGCACGGGGTCAACCTCGTCGCAAAAGTCACTGTTTTTCAATCTACGCCGTGTTCAAGCTCGACTGGAGCGCGAGGCCGCCGCGCGCGGAGAACCGATTGACCGCCATCAGCTGCGGCAAAAAATCTCGACTGAGGTAGGTGTGCCGCTGCACGACGTAGAGATGATGGAGGGCCGCTTGTCCGGCTCGGACTTCTCGTTGAATGCCACGCAATCAACCGAGGACGAGGGGCGCGAATGGATTGATGCACTTGAGGATGATGGCCCGCAAGCTGCTGAAACAGTAGAGCATTCGCACGACAACGATACATTGCGTGGATGGCTGGTCGACGCTATGACAGAGTTGAACGATCGTGAGCAATTCATCGTGCGTGAACGCAAGTTACTGGACCGGCCTCGGACTCTGGAAAGTCTGGGTAATGAGCTTGGCCTGTCCAAAGAACGCGTGCGCCAACTGGAGGCTGCCGCCTTTGCCAAGATGCGCAAATCACTTGAATCGCAAAATACGGAAGTGCTGCATTTCCTGGCTCACTAGGGGAGTGGCAGCTCTTTCGATTTGTACCTCTGTGAACGCCGAAGCTCTTACAAATTCGGCATTTGAAACCTTGGGTGCAGCAGATGTAGTAATTGTGGGCGAACAGCACGACAACCCGATACATCATGCCAACCAAGCGGCGATTGCCCGCGCAATCTACCCCTCCGCGGTGGTTTTTGAGATGCTAACAGCCGAGCAGGCCGAGGCCGGACAAGCTGCCGGATCGTCGACTATCGCGGAGCTCGACGCAGCCTTGGAGTGGTCGGCGCGAGGTGAATGGCCGTCTTTCCATATGTATTACCCAATTTTTGCGGCGGCTCCGCAGGCGCGTATCTATGGCGCGGCAGTCCCGCGCGACCAAGTTCGTGCGGCGATAGCTGACGGGGCCGCGTCTCAGTTTGAGAGCGCTGCCAAATATGGGTTGGATATGGCGTTGACGACTGGGGAACAATCTGCGCGTGAAGCAATGCAGGCCGCCGCGCACTGCAACATGTTGCCCACTGATACGGTGTCGGGAATGGTCGAGGCACAGCGATTGCGTGACGCCAGCTTCGCAAAAGTGACCTTGCAGGCGTTGAAAGAAACAGGTGGACCGGTCTTAGTTATCACTGGCAACGGTCATGCGCGCACGGATTGGGGAATTCCGACCTATCTGCGCCGGGTCGCGCCGGATGCCGCCTCGATTTCAGTTGGTCAGTTGGTCACCGGCGAAATTTCACCGCCCTATGATCGCTGGATTATGACCAGATTCTTCGATGCCGGCAAAGGCGATCCCTGCGAGGTCTTTTCAAGCAACTGATTGCCCCCTGCGCCGCGCTGTCCTAACACTTGTTCGCAAGAAAGCGGGGTGCAACATGCTTGCAGGTAAACGGATACTTCTGATCGTGGGCGGAGGGATCGCGGCGTTCAAGTCGCTGGACCTGATCCGCCGCTTGCGCGAACGCGGGGCGACGGTGACGCCTGTATTGACCCGTGCGGCTGAGGAATTTGTGACGCCGCTTAGCACCTCTGCCCTCGCAGGGCAGAAGGTCTACCGCGATCTATTCGACCTGACGGATGAGGCCGAGATGGGCCATATCGAGTTGTCCCGCGCCGCTGATCTGGTGGTTGTTGCCCCCGCAACGGCCGACCTGATGGGCAAGATGGCGGGTGGCTTGGCAAATGATCTGGCCTCCACGCTGTTGATGGCGACCGACAAACGCGTGCTGATCGCTCCCGCAATGAATGTGCGTATGTGGGAGCATCCTGCGACGCAGCGCAATCTGGCGACCTTGAAAGGCGACGGTGTGCTGACCGTCGGCCCCGATGTGGGCGACATGGCCTGCGGTGAGCATGGTCCGGGTCGCATGTCCGAGCCATTGGCTATCGTCGATGCGGTTGAGGCCGCGCTGCTGGATGGCCCGTTGAAAGGCAAGCATGTGCTGGTGACGTCTGGCCCAACGCACGAACCAATTGATCCGGTGCGTTACATCGCGAACCGCTCATCGGGTGCGCAAGGCACTGCGATTGCCCGTAGCTTGGCCGCGTTGGGGGCCAACGTGACCTTCGTGACGGGGCCTGCGGATGTGCCCCCGCCCTTGGGCGTGAAGGTGGTGAAAGTGCAGACCGCAAGCGAGATGAAAGAAGCGGTCGATGCGGCGTTGCCAGCGGATGCGGCGGTGTTTGCCGCGGCCGTGGCGGACTGGCGCGTGGCGAATGCGTCGGGCTCTAAGATGAAAAAAGACGGCTCCGGAAACGCCCCTGCGTTGGAATTTACCGAGAATCCCGACATTCTGGCAGGTGTTTCCCAGATGAAGAAAGACCGCCCCAAACTGGTCGTGGGCTTCGCAGCGGAAACCGACGATGTGCAGGCCAACGCCACGGCCAAGCGCAAACGCAAAGGCTGCGACTGGATCGTGGCAAATGACGTGAGTCCCGAGACGGGGATCATGGGCGGGAGTGAGAACGCGGTGACCATCATCTCAGACGAGGGCGCCGAAAGCTGGCCGCGTCTGACCAAAGATCAGGTGGCCGCGAAGATTGCTGCGAAGATTGCCGGGGCGCTGGCGTGACACCCGTTTTGCGATTCACGTGGACGGACGAGGCAGACCCCGCATTGGGCCTGCCCGCGTATGAAACCGACGGCGCGGCGGGCGCTGACCTACGAGCCAACTTGGCGCAGCCAGACCGATCAACGGGCCTGACCTTGCTTCCGATGGGCCGTGCGTTAGTGCCGACCGGCTTGCGGGTCGAAATACCCGAAGGATTCGAGGTGCAAATCCGTCCGCGCTCCGGCCTTGCGCTGAAACACGGGATCAGCCTGCCGAACACGCCGGGTACGATCGACAGCGACTATCGCGGGCCGTTGGGCGTGATCCTGATCAACCTTGGCACGGAACAGTTCACCGTCGCCCATGGCGACCGCATTGCGCAGATGGTCGTTGCCCCCGTGGTGCAAGGCCGCTTCGAGCTGGCGCACGGCCTGTCTGATACCGCGCGCGGCATTGGCGGTTTCGGATCTACAGGGCGCGGCTGAGATGGTGTTGGTGCTGGTCCTTGCCGCAACGATTTTGCTGGCGGGGCGCTTTGGATTGCCCAAGCGGTTACAAATCATGGCGCTGGTCGCGCTCTTCGCATTGGTTCTGTTTTTTCAGTTGACCCTGCCTGCCGGCAACCCCGTAAAGGACGCCACGGGATCGTTGCAGGGCTGGGCGATTTTCGCTGGCGTTGCCGTGATCTTCGTGGGCTACCGCGCACTGCTAACCCGCTTGCGGCGACGTTCGGTCGAGGATGTGCCCGAACCCGCAAATCCCGACAAGTTCACCGAAGCGGAGTTGAACCGCTACGCCCGCCACATTGTTTTGCGGGAGATCGGCGGACCGGGGCAGAAGAAAATGAAGAAAGCCCGCGTGTTGGTCGTGGGAGCTGGCGGTCTTGGCGCTCCGGCGCTGCAATACCTGGCGGCGGCGGGGGTCGGGACCATCGGCGTGATTGATGATGACGTCGTCGACAGCTCCAACCTGCAACGTCAGGTGATCCATACCGACGCGCGGGTGGGGATGCCCAAGGTGTTCTCGGCCCAAGAAGCGATGCAGGCGCAAAATCCGTTCGTGATGATACGGCCCTATAACCGTCGCCTGACCGAGGATATGGCCGCCGACTTGTTCGCAGACTATGATCTGATCCTTGACGGTTGCGACAATGCCGATACTCGCTATCTGGTGAACCGAGCTGCCGTTCAACTGGGCAAGCCGTTGATTTCCGGAGCGATTACGCAATGGGAAGGCCAATTGAGCCTGTTCCATCCCGCAAGTGATGGCCCCTGTTACGCCTGTGTTTTCCCGAGCGCGGCGGCGGCGGGGTTGGCGCCGTCTTGCTCCGAGGCAGGCGTGGTCGGCGCGTTGCCCGGCGTGGTCGGCTCAATGATGGCGGTAGAGGCGATCAAGCACGTCACGGGCGCAGGCGCGCCGCTGCGGGGGCAAATGCTGATTTATGATGCGCTCTATGCCGAGACACGCCTGATCAACCTCAAGAAAGACCCTGCTTGCACGGTCTGTGGACAACCCGCCAGATAGTGGCATTCACCCACAGGGACCACAATGTGTTGTGGGTAAGACTAAATAAAGTCTTTACAGCGAGTCCCATACATCACAACATCTAGGTAAGGGCCGTGGACAACAAGCGACCTGTAGTAAGGAACGCAGCCTATTGGGGCGCAGGCATCTCCCCAACGTGCGCTCCGAAAGAGGGACCGAGCATGTCGAGCTTAGAACACTATCTTGAGACTGAGGATTTGCACCCAATTGACTTGGTGGAAACCTTAGCAGCCCATCACGAGTGGGAATTTGACCGCATCGCGGAAGACCAAATCGCCATGGCGATCGAGGGGCAATGGCGGACCTATTCCATCACGCTGGCTTGGTCGCACCATGACGAGACGCTTCGGCTGGTCTCGACCTTCGAGATGGAGCCACCGGAAGACAAGCTTCCAGCTCTGTACGACATGATGAACCGCGCGAATGATACGTGTTGGACAGGCGCCTTCACCTACTGGCATGCACAACGCCTCATGGTGTACCGCTACGGGCTAATCCTGTCAGGCGGCCGTGACGCGGGCGCAGATCAGGTCGATCGAATGCTGTCGGCAGCGATTATGGCGTCGGAGCGGTTCTATCCCGCGTTCCAGCTGGTGTGCTGGGGCGACCGGACCCCGCAAGATGCGATGAATGTTGCCATTGCGGAAGCCTACGGGCGCGCCTAACATTTGCCTCTGACGACAGACGGGGGCTTCATGGATTTTACCGAGATCAACACGCGCGGGCTGGTATTGCTGGGCTGCGGAAAGATGGGCTCGGCCCTGCTAGAGGGCTGGCTGAAAGGTGGCATTGACGCAGGTGCCGTCTACGTGCTGGACCCGAACCCGTCGGATTGGGTGAAGGCGCACGGCGTTCATATCAACGAAGATTTGCCCGACGATCCGGCCATCGCCCTGCTGGCAGTAAAGCCGCAGATGATGGGCGACGCACTGCCAAGCATGGCGGCTCTGGGCAACGGAACCACACTGTTTTTGTCTATTGCCGCCGGCACGTCGATTGCGCATTTCGAAGAAGCACTCGGGGGGCAGACACCCATCGTGCGCTCCATGCCGAATACGCCCGCTGCGGTCGGTCGGGGTATCACCGCGATCATTGGCAACACTCACGCAACTGCGGCAGATCTGGATTTAGCTGAAGGGTTGTTGAAGGCCGTGGGTCAGGTCGTGCGGCTGGAAACCGAAGCCCAGATTGATGCGGTGACCGGCGTCTCCGGCTCCGGCCCCGCTTATGTGTTTCACTTGATTGAAACCATGGCCGCAGCAGGCGAGGCGCAAGGGTTGGCACCTGAACTGGCGATGCAACTGGCAAAGGCGACAGTGGCCGGTGCAGGCGCATTGGCGGAAGCCGCCGAGGAAAGCCCCGCACAGCTACGGGTCAACGTCACCAGCCCTAACGGCACCACAGCGGCGGCTTTGAACGTGTTGATGGACGAGGAAAAGGGCTTCCCCAAACTGCTGGGCGATGCCGTGAAGGCCGCGACCGAGCGCGGGCGCGAGTTGGGGAAGTAAGCGGTGGCAGAGATTTCATTCGACGACTTCATGAAGGTCGACATCCGCGTGGGTGTCGTCACCAAGGCCGAACCCTATCCCGAAGCGCGCAAGCCCGCGATCAAACTCTGGGTGGATTTCGGGCCTGAACTTGGTGAGCGGAAAAGCTCTGCACAGATCACCAAGCACTACAGTGTAGAGGAGTTGCCCGGCAAAAAGGTGATGGCGGTCGTCAACTTCCCACCGCGCCAGATTGGAAAATTTATGTCCGAAATTCTGGTTCTTGGCGTGCCTGACGAGGACGATGAGGTCGTGCTCCTGACCCCAGACAAAGACGTGCCGATTGGCGGAAGGCTTTACTGATGAAACTCCTTGTCTCCCGATTGCTGCCGGATGCCGTCTTGGACAAGGCTCGTGCCGAGTTCGACGTGACTTTGCGCGAGACCTCCGACCCGATGACCGAAGCAGAGGTGACCGAGGCGTTGGAGACCTACGATCTGATCCTGCCGACCTTGGGCGACCAATTCACTGCCGCCGCGATCTCTGCCGCGACGCCGCGCACCAAGCTGCTGGCCAATTTCGGTGTCGGCTTCAACCATATCGACGTGGACGCGGCAAAGGCGCAGGGCATCGAAGTCACCAACACGCCGGGCGCTGTGACGGATGCCACCGCCGACATCGCCATGACGCTGATGCTGATGGCCGCACGGCGCGCGGGCGAGGGGGAGCGGATGGTGCGCTCTGGCAAGTGGACAGGCTGGCAGCCCACGCAAATGTTGGGGCTACACCTGACCGGCAAGACAGTCGGTATTATCGGGATGGGGCGGATCGGCCAAGCGATTGCGAACCGTTGCCGTAACGGGTTCGGCTGCAAGATTGTTTACGCCAACAGGTCGCGCAAAGATGTGGACGGCGCGGATCAATTGGACAGCATGGAGGCTGTCGCGCAGGCCGCAGACGTGGTCGTTGCAGCCACGCCGGGTGGGCCTGCCACGCGGCACCTGATTGGCAAATCCGTTTTCGAGACGATGCAGCCGCATGCGATTTTCGTCAACATATCCCGTGGCGATGTGGTGGACGAAGCAGCGCTGATCGCTGCGCTGCAAGCAGGCGCGCTAGGCGGCGCGGGTCTGGACGTCTATGAAAACGAGCCCAAGGTGCCTGACGAGCTGCTCGCTATGGAAAATGTCGTTCTGCTACCCCATCTCGGGACGAACACGCTGGAGGTGCGCACTGGCATGGGGATGATGGCGCTCGACAACTTAATCGCCTTTGCGGCGGGCAAGAATTTGCCGAACCCTGTCTAGCGGTCCCCGATGGCCTCGCGGAAATGCTTCCGGCACAGGGAAACGTAGGTCTCGTTCCCGCCGACCTGAACCTGGTCGCCATCCACCAAGGCTTTCCCGTCAGCGCCCTTGCGGATCACCATGGTGGCCTTCTTGCCGCAATGGCAGATGGTCCGGACCTCACGTAACTCGTCAGCAAGAGCCAACAGTGTGGCGGATCCGGGGAAAAGCTCGCCTCTAAAATCGACACGCAGTCCATAACTCATCACCGGTACTTTTAGGTCGTCGACGGCGCGGGCAAGTTGCCAAACCTGTGCTTTGGAGAGCCATTGGGCCTCGTCGACCATGACGCAGGCAATTGGCCCTTTGCCCAAACGGGCGGAAATCATCTCAAACAAGTCATCCGCCTTGCCGTAAATATCCGCGTCTTTCGCTAAGCCAATCCGTGACCCGATCTGCCCCGTGCCGGAGCGGTCATCAAAATCTGCGGTCAGAAGGTAGGTCTCCATCCCCATTTCCTGATAGTTGTGCGCCGCTTGTAAAAGGAGCGTCGACTTACCCGCGTTCATTGTGGAATAGTGAAAATACAGTTTTGCCATGTCGTCTCGTAGCAAAGCCGCTTGTAAGGAGCAAGGCGGTGAGGGACGTGCTAGGGAAAGCTATCAAGGCATGCGCTGATTACCCGGCAGCGCATACATCGACGCCCCTCACCTAAGAGGTCGTGTTCAGCACAACACACCCCCGTGTGTCCCTATACCCAAGGGACAACTCAGACCTACCGTGGGGGAAAACAATTGCGCAGGGGAAAGGCTTTGGGCTATTCCCCGATAGAGCCATGCGGCTAAGGGAAAGACACGACTATGACCAAGATGAACCGGTATCTTAAGAAACACACCGAAGCGTTGGTGAAAGATGTGGGCGTGGAGGCGGCTTGCAAGCTGACCGGGCGCTCCAAAGCGACGCTTGGGCGGTATTATTCCGAGTCCGAGGAGCACGCGGATCGCTATATGCCGTTGGATGCGGTGGCCTCTCTGGAAGCTGCGGCGAGCTTTCCGCATGTGACGCAGGCCTTGGCCGAGATCAACGGGAACACGCTCGAAGTTGATACCGGCCGCAAGGGCAATGCGGAGTCGGTGAACAGCAACGTGGTGGCCCTGGCGCAGCGCTTTGCGATGCTGATGGGCGAGTACAACCTGTCCATCTCGGACGGAATTATCACGGTGACCGAGGCCAAGCGGATGCTGTCGGAGACCTTGGAGCTACAAAAAGTTCTGGTCGAAATGAAGCTGCATCTGGAAGAAGAAGTTACCTGATTTTCCGCTTAAAAACCGGCGTCTGCAACGTGTCGGCAAAGCGTCGGCAATGTGTATGGCAGGTTTTCGGGCCGCGGCTTTAGCGTCTCGGCACCGAATAGAGCCGGTAACCATCAATCAGGGCCACCTCTTTGGCGCCGGTTTCCGTCACGAACACTCCGAGATTTTCCATATCCGCCGGACAGCCCACCAGATCGGCGGCATCGTCGAGGAACTGGTTGGTGAAATCGTCCTCGCCAATCCGGCGGCACAGGTCCCCCTCGGCGCGGTAGCCGTCACCGAAAAACGGCAGGGTGGTCTCGGGGAACGGGGAGCAGGCGGTGAGGGCGAGGGCCGTGGCGGCGAGGGTGATGTGGCGCATGTTGGAACTCCTTTGGTGGGGAATGGGGAGACTTAGAACTGCCAGCCCTGAGATTTCATAAAATCATCTAGATTGACGCATTGGACGCCAAAATGCTGGCAGATATTAGGAATCTTTGCTGAGCTTTTCTTTTCTTTTTCTTCCGACACCACCGTCCAATTCAGGCATTCGGCTCGTGCAATTACATATGGGTCAGCGAACGGACGGGACGAAAGAAATGTTTGTTTCGGCATGTGAGCAACGAATTTAGACATCGACATTATTTCGCCTACAATGGCAACTTCGCTATCGTCAGGCGTCACAAACAGGTCCTTGTTTGATTTGCACCACAAATGCACCTCATCGTCTCGGTCAGCGACTTCGCGTAGAACTTCCCGAGTGGATGTTAGGTCACCGTCTTCGACCAGTGTAGCAATCTCATCCCACAGTGATACAAACACGTCCTTGCTGAAGCCGTTCAGTTTGATCAGAGAATTTGTGTCGAATACATACATCAGATGCCCAAGCCCCGCGGGCGAAGACCCTCTAAATTCTTGGGTGCTACATCTAAGAGACGAGATGCGTCTTCATTGTCAATTCTGGCACTGTTGTAGAGTTGAAATACACGGCTTAGGAATTCGTTTCCGAGATATGCACGCTTTGTATTGTAGTAGTTTCCCCCTGAGCCTGAATTGCTTCCTGATTTAATCCAGAGTTGCATCAACTTGGAATAATCTTGCCTATCTACGAGTCCTTCGGAGAAAAAACTTCTCAGAACGACGAGACGACTAATTTTTAGAGATCTAGCGATTTCCTCAATATCTTTCGCGTCTGGGCGATTGTGTACCAGTCGTTTAAGTTCTGAAATTGGAGCTAGAAATTCAGCGGCAAAATTATCACAATATCTCTCAATCCCCGAGTGTTTTTCATCAAGCCTGTCTGGATCGACTTTCAAACTATCGATTCCACCGACTTCTTTGCCAATATGCGCGAGCTCGTGAAATAGAGTGAAAATCTGTCTGCTTTTGGCATGAGAATTGTTTAGCACAATAATTGGAAAATTTTTGTCATAGAGGCAAAACCCACTGACATCATTTGATTTAAGTGCGTCTAGGAAGACAAATATGCCAGCCTCAAAAAACATGGTGCGCCACTTTGCGAGTGCCTCGCCAGCGTCACCATTCCAAGACCTTTGTTCTTCAAAGCTGACGCCAAATATTGATCTCGCTGCGGCAGCGGCATGTCTCGCATTTTTACCTTTCCTAATTGCATCAAGCACCTTCCGATTTAGCCTTTGATTTTCGGGGCCAAAAACCTCTTGGGTGCTAATTTGGTAACTTTGCGCGGCAATGATCCGTTTCATTAGATGCCTAGGTAGTTTTCTCCGATAGCTCATTGGTAGACTTCGAAAAGACTTGGTCGGGTCAGGTAAATCAGGTGGCGATCTCGCGAAAAGAACGGCGGAAGGAAGGCCGAGAGCCTGCGCTAGAGCCTCAACCTGAGGAAAAGTTGGGGAGGTGTCTCCTAGTAGCCATTCCTCGATCTTCGGAAAATCATTCTCCAAGTCGCGGGGGCTTTGGCCCATGCGCTTCATCGCCCATTCAAGCGCATTAGTGCTGATTGAGATTGTTGTTCGGGCCATACTGTCAGACTAGTCTCATAAGGCTTACAATTGCTACCCCTGCAACGCCCTCACCTCAATCTCCCCCTCAACCCGTGCTTTCATCGCCAGCGCACAGGCATGGGCGGCGGCGGCGGTGGTGAAGTAGGGGATTTTGTCATAAAGGGCGATGCTGCGGATTTCGCGGCTGTCTTCGACGGCCTGAGAACCCTCGGTCGTGTTCAGCACCAGCGAGATCATCTTGTCCTTCATCTGGTCGACGACGTTCGGGCGGCCTTCATAGACCTTGTTGACCGTCTCGCATTCCAAACCTTGCTCCACCAGCCACGCCGCCGTGCCGCGGGTGGCGACGAGGGGGTGGCCGAGGGCGGATAGCTCGCGCGCGGCCTCCAGCATGTCGGGGGTCTTGTCCTCGTTGCGGATGGAGATGAAAACCTTGCCTTTGCCGTTCAGCGGCAGGTCGGTGCCTGCGCCCATTTGCGCCTTGAGGAAGGCCATGTGGAAGGTCTTGTCGGAGCCCATGACCTCTCCGGTCGAGCGCATTTCGGGGCCGAGGATCGTGTCGACGCCGGGGAAGCGGGCGAAGGGGAGGACGGCCTCTTTCACCGCGTAAGTGTCGATGATCGGGTCGATCAGGTTGAAGTCGCCCAGCTTGGCACCGGCCATGACCTGCGCCGCGATAGACGCGATGGGGGAGCCGATGGCCTTGGCGACGAAAGGCACGGTGCGCGAGGCGCGGGGGTTAACCTCGATCAGGTATATCTCGTTGTTTTTGATGGCGAATTGGACGTTCATCAGGCCGACCACGTTGAGCGCCAATGCCAGCGCCTTGGTCTGGTCGCGAAGCTGCTGGATGATGTCGTCGGACAGCGAGTAGGGGGGCAGGGAGCAGGCGCTGTCGCCGGAATGCACGCCGGCCTCCTCGATATGCTGCATGATGCCCGCGACATGGACGGTTTCCCCATCGCAGAGCGCGTCGACATCGACCTCCACCGCGCCGGACAGGTAGCTGTCGAGCAGCACGGGGCTGTCGCCGGAGACCACAACGGCCTCCGAGATATAGCGTTCGAGTTGCGCCTGATCGCGGACGATTTCCATGGCGCGACCGCCGAGGACGTAGGAGGGGCGGATCACCAGCGGGAAGCCGATTTCCTTGGCCTTCTCGAAGGCCTCCTCGTCGGAATGGGCGAGGCCGTTATGGGGCTGCTTGAGGCCGAGTTTCTGGACAAGCTGCTGGAAGCGTTCGCGGTCTTCGGCGAGGTCGATGGCGTCTGGCGAGGTGCCGAGGATCGGGATGCCCTCGTCGGCCAAGGCTTGCGCGATTTTCAGCGGGGTTTGGCCGCCGAACTGCACGATGACGCCGTGGAGGGTGCCGTTTTCAAGCTCCACGCGGAGGATTTCCATAACGTGCTCGAAGGTGAGCGGCTCGAAATAGAGGCGGTCGGAGGTGTCGTAATCGGTGGAGACGGTTTCCGGATTGCAGTTGATCATGATGGTCTCGTAGCCCTGCGCGGTCAGCGCGTAGCAGGCGTGGACGCAGCAATAGTCGAACTCGATCCCCTGGCCGATACGGTTGGGGCCACCGCCGAGGATGACGACTTTCTTGGCGTCGGAGGGGCGGGCCTCGCATTCGACCTCGCCCATCATTGGGCTCTCGTAGGTAGAATACATGTAGGGGGTCTGCGCCTCGAACTCCGCGGCGCAGGTGTCGATGCGCTTGAAGCAGGCGACGACGCCGAGGTTCTGGCGGGCGCGGCGGACGTCTTTTTCGGTTTGACCTGTCAGGATGGCAAGGCGGGCGTCGGAGAAGCCGAGCATTTTGAGGGAGCGGAGGCCGTCGTCGGACGCGGGCAGGCCGTCCTTGCGGACGATGTCCTCGGCCTCGATGATTTCTCGAATGCGGGCGAGGAACCACGGATCGTAGGCGGTGATCTGGTTGATCTCGTCATCCGAGAAGCCGTAGCGCATGGCGTGGGCGATGACGCGGATGCGGTCGGGGGTTTGCTTGGCCAGCTCGCGGGTGATGGCCTTGTCTATGGCTTCCTGCGCGGCGGCGTCTTTTCCGACAAGGAAACGGGTGCCGTCCTGATCCTTATACACCTGCGCGTCGGGCGCTGGCATGCCGGGGACCTTTGGCTCGTCAAATCCGGTGAGGCCGGTTTCCATGGAGGCGAGCGCCTTTTGCATGGACTCGTGGATGGTCCGGCCAATCGCCATGACCTCGCCCACGGATTTCATTGCGGTGGTCAGGTAAGGCTCGGAGCCGGGGAATTTCTCAAAGGCGAAGCGCGGGATTTTGGTGACGACATAGTCGATTGTCGGCTCGAAGCTGGCGGGTGTCACGCCAGTGATGTCGTTGTCCAGCTCGTCCAGCGTGAAGCCTACCGCCAGTTTCGCCGCGATCTTGGCGATCGGGAAACCGGTCGCCTTGGAGGCCAACGCGGAGGAGCGCGACACGCGGGGGTTCATTTCGATCACCACCATGCGGCCGTCGGCGGGGTTCACGGCCCATTGCACGTTGGAGCCGCCAGTTTCGACGCCGATCTCGCGCAGAACGGCGATGGAGGCGTTGCGCATGGCTTGGTATTCTTTGTCGGTCAGCGTCAGGGCGGGGGCCACGGTGATACTGTCGCCAGTGTGGACGCCCATCGGGTCGACGTTTTCGATGGCGCAGACGATGATCGCGTTATCGGCATGGTCGCGCACGACCTCCATCTCGAACTCTTTCCAGCCCAGCAGCGACTCGTCGATCAGGATTTGGTTAACGGGGGAGGCGTCGAGACCGGTTTTACAGAAGTGTTCGTAGTCGTCGCGGTTATACGCCACGCCGCCGCCGGTGCCGCCAAGGGTGAAGGCGGGGCGGATGATGGCGGGCAGGCCGACATATTCGATCGCGTCCATGCATTCTTGCATGGTGTTGGCGATAGTGGCTTTGGGGTTTTCGAGGCCAAGGCGATCCATGGCTTCGCGGAACAGTTTGCGATCCTCGGCCATCTCGATGGCCTCGCGCTTTGCGCCGATCATCTCGACGTTGTATTTCTTCAGTACGCCCATTTCTTCGAGCGCAAGCGAGGTGTTCAGGCCGGTCTGGCCGCCCATGGTGGGCAGCAACGCGTCGGGGCGTTCTTTTTCGATGATCTTGGCGACGACCTCGGGGGTGATCGGCTCGATATAGGTGGCGTCGGCCATGTCGGGGTCGGTCATGATCGTGGCGGGGTTCGAGTTCACCAGAATGACGCGGTAGCCTTCTTCGCGCAGGGCCTTGCAGGCCTGAGCGCCGGAATAGTCGAACTCGCAAGCCTGCCCGATAACGATGGGGCCTGCGCCGATGATCATGATGGATTTGATATCGGTTCTTTTCGGCATGTCACGGACCCCAGATTGCGCAAATTATCGTGGGTTTAAGGAGTCCACCAAGTGGGCGCAAGGGCATGTAGGAAAGGGATTTGAGAATCTTTGCCTGCTTCGAACGGAGTGGCGGAACATATGGTCGGTGCCGGGCAATTTCTCGATGAGAAATTGGGGCCAGACTTTCCATGAAAGTCTGGCTGCCCGTGGCGCATTATTTTTCTGGCACAAACCCGTCCGGAAATGCGGAATGCGGCTCTGGCGCACCGTCCACATAGAGATAATCCCGCGTGATCGGCACTGTGGTCTGATGTTTGTGCAACTGCACATGGTACAAAACATGGGGCATGTCTGACAGGCTGAGCTCCGACGCGATCAGGTAGTATCGCCACATGCGGATGAAGCGCGCGTCGTAGCCCATGGCGCGGACCTCGTCCAAGCGATCCTCGAAGCGGATCAGCCAGTCATACAGCGTGCGGTCATAATGGGTGCGCCAGACCTCGATATCTGCCGCTTCCAGCTCCGTTTTCTCGACGACGCTGACCACTTCGGACAGCGATGGTGTGTAGCCGCCGGGGAAAATGTATTTCTGGAACCATGGTGACAGGTTGCCGGGAGGACCTGTGCGCCCGATGAAGTGGATCAGCGCGACACCGTCTTCCTTCAGATTCTTTTCGATCTGGCGGAAATAGGTCGGGTATTGCGGCTGGCCGACATGTTCCAGCATCCCTACGGAAACAATCCGGTCGAATTGTTCCGTAACGTCACGGTAATCTTGCAGCCGAAATTCGACCAAATGCGAGACGCCAGCTTCTTCCGCACGTTGAATAGCGGCCTTTCGTTGCTCGTCAGACAGCGTCACACCGACAACTTGTGCGCCGTATTCTTTCGCCAAGGTAATCGCGAGACCGCCCCAACCGGAGCCGATGTCGAGGATTTTCATGCCCGGTTTGATCAGCAATTTGCCCGCGAGATGCGCCTTTTTTGCGACCTGAGCCTGCTCTAGCGTGAAGGACGGATCCTTGTAATATGCGCAGGTGTATTGCCGGTCTTCGTCCAGAAACAGGTAATAGAACGGGGTGGAAATGTCGTAGTGGTGTTCGGCATTTTTCTTGGCGATCGCGTGCGGAATCCATTGATCCCATTTGCGCTTGGCAATTCGTAAATTGCGCGCAACGGTCTGAACCCAAGGCAAATTTCCCTGCTGAAAGTTGCGTACAACGAGCGTCAGGAAACCACGCACATCGTCGTTGTCGATGGTGAGGGTTCCGTCCATGTAGGCCTCCCCCATGGCAAGCTCGGGGTTGCGGATCAGCTTGCCCGGGAGGGCATCGTCAGAAAAGCGAACGGTCACATCGGGGCGCGCGCCATTGCCGGCAGTTATGGTTGCACCGGAGTTGAGGTGGACGGTCAGGTGGCCTTCTTTAATGAGCTGCTTGAGCAAGGTGCCAAGTAGTCTGTCCCACATATATTGCTTTCCCATTATTTGTTTTTGACCGAGTGCTGTCGGCAAGTTAGCGCGCAAAGGGCCGGATTCCCGTCCGGTTGTCAATTAATTCGATTGCACAGCTTATTTGCGCCTCGTTTGCTTGACTTTACAGGCGCGGGCATGTGTATCGGGCCGATACTGATTTACGCCAAAGAGGGCCCCTATCATGCATGCTTACCGCAGCCACACCTGTGCCGACCTGACCGCCGCTAATGTGGGCGACACTGTTCGTCTTTCGGGGTGGGTGCATCGGGTGCGCGACCATGGCGGCATCCTCTTTATCGACCTGCGCGACCATTATGGCGTGACGCAAGTGCTGGCCGATCCCGACAGCCCTGTGTTCAAGGACGTGGAGAAAGTACGCTCTGAGTGGTGTATTCGCATTGATGGTAACGTCATGGCCCGTGCGCCGGAGTTGGTGAACTCGAAACTGCCGACCGGCGAGGTCGAAGTTTTCATTCGCGACATCGAAGTTCTGGGGGCGTCGGACGAGTTGCCGTTGATGGTGTTTGGCGATCAGGAATACCCAGAAGAGACGCGGCTGAAATACCGCTTTCTGGACCTGCGCCGCGAGAAGTTGCAGCGCAACATGATCTTGCGTTCGGACGTTGTGTCCTCAATGCGCAAGCGGATGTGGGACTTGGACTTCAAGGAATTCCAGACGCCGATCATTACAGCTTCCAGCCCAGAAGGTGCGCGCGACTTTTTGGTGCCGTCGCGCCTGCATCCGGGCAAGTTCTATGCGCTGCCGCAAGCGCCGCAGCAGTTCAAACAGCTGTTGATGGTGTCGGGCTTCGACAAGTATTTCCAGATCGCCCCGTGTTTCCGTGATGAAGACCCGCGCGCCGACCGCTCCCCCACCGATTTCTACCAGCTTGACCTTGAGATGAGCTTTGTGGAGCAGCAGGACGTGTTCGACACGATCCAGCCGGTTGTTCAGGGCGTATTTGAAGAGTTCGGCGGAGGCCGCAAGGTGGATAGCGAGTGGGAGCAGATTTCCTACAAGGACGCGGCATTGTGGTATGGCACCGACAAGCCCGACCTGCGCAACCCGATCAAGATGCAGGTGGTGTCGGAGCATTTCAAAGGCTCCGGCTTTGCGATCTTTGCGAAGATTTTGGAGCAAGACGGCACCGAAATTCGCGCCATTCCTGCGCCGAAAGGTGGCTCGCGCAAGTTCTGCGACCGGATGAATGCGTTTGCGCAGAAGGAAGGGTTGCCGGGGATGGGGTATATCTTCTGGCGCGACCAAGGCGAAGGCATGGAAGCTGCCGGACCTTTGGCCAAAAACATCGGCCCAGAACGCACCGAAGCGATCCGCCAGCAGCTTGGCCTTGGCGTCGGCGATGCGGCGTTCTTCTTGGGTGGCAAGCCGTCCTCGTTTGAAGCCGTCGCAGGCCGTGCGCGTGTCGAGATTGGCAACGAGCTGAAACTGACCGATCTGGACCGCTTTGCCTTCGCGTGGATCGTGGACTTCCCGATGTATGAAGCACACGAAGAAACCGGCAAGATCGACTTTTCGCACAACCCGTTTTCGATGCCACAAGGTGGCATGGCGGCGCTGGACGGTGATCCGTTGGAGGTGTTGGGCTACCAGTACGACTTGGCCTGCAACGGCTACGAGCTGATTTCGGGCGCGATCCGGAACCACAAGCCGGAGATCATGTTCAAGGCGTTTGAGTTGGCGGGCTACGGCGAAGAGGAAGTGCGCAAGCGCTTCGGCGGCATGGTCAACGCGTTCAAATACGGCGCACCGCCCCACGGCGGCTGTGCGGCGGGGATCGACCGCATCGTGATGCTGCTGGCGGACGAGGCGAACATTCGCGAAGTGATCCTGTTCCCGATGAACCAACGCGCCGAAGATCTGATGATGAACGCGCCATCCGAGCCGATGTCGGATCAGCTGATGGAACTGGGCCTGCGGGTCATTCCACAGGACTAAGGCGATTTTTTGCTAGGCGGGGTGGCAGTCAATCTTTTTTCAACGGATTTGCCTCAGTGATACGTTAAACTGAGGCAACCGATTTGAGGAAAGAGCCGCCCCATGGCGTTCACACCCGACATTGCCGCCATTCGCTTCGGCGAAGGGCTGGCAGCTAAAGTCGCACCGCCCTCGTCGGTTGAAGATGTCTTGGAACAACTGAGCGGGCCTGATTTGGCGGCACAAGAGTTTCCGGTGACGCCGTTGGCTGACCTGCATGGTGAGTTTGCCGAGGTTCGTACACTTCAAGTCGCATCGCGGCGCGGGCGGAATGGTCCTGACGCCGATGAGCTTTTGAACGCCTACAAACGCGCGCGCCGGAAGTTGAACTTTCGTCTGCAGGGGGAGATTGCGCCTGTATTGTCGCGCTCCATCACAACTCACCAACCCTTCCGAGAACGCCTGACCCGCTTTTGGGCCGATCATTTCACCGTTGTCGGGAGAAACAATCTAACGCGCAACGCGGTGCCTGCCTATGTCGAGGACGCGATCCGA
This sequence comes from Litoreibacter meonggei, assembly GCF_003663885.1. GTDB lineage: Bacteria > Pseudomonadota > Alphaproteobacteria > Rhodobacterales > Rhodobacteraceae > Litoreibacter > Litoreibacter meonggei. The sequence goes on along the minus strand of NZ_RCCE01000002.1, from coordinate 587,622 downwards.
CCGCATATTTCCGGTCGATTTTCCGACATGTTGAAAGCTGTCATGACCAGTCCGATGATGTTGGATTATCTGGATCAGAACATGTCCGTCGGGCCGAATTCGCGGGCTGCGAAGGGTAGGCGCGGCCTGAATGAAAACCTCGCTCGTGAGTTGTTGGAACTGCACACCTTGGGTGTTGGAGGCGCATATGCGCAGAGTGATGTACGACAATTGGCCGAGCTATTGACCGGCATGACCACAGAGATCAGCAGCGGCTTTGTGTTTCGCCCAAGGATAGTGGAACCCGGGGCGGAGATTGTGCTGGGGCAGAGCTATGGCGGCGGATCGCCTGCGGTTGACGACGTTATGGCGTTTCTGGACGATGTGGCGCGTCATCCTGACACTGTTCGACATATTTCGCACAAGCTGGCGGTGCATTTTACTTCAGACACGCCGGACGAGGGCATGATTGCGGATATGGCAGATGCCTATGCAGCAACCGGCGGCGAGTTGAAAGCAGTTTACGAAGTACTGCTGCGCCATCCCTTCTCGTGGGAAAGCTTTGGTCAAAAGGTGAAGCAGCCGATAGATTTCATCGCCTCCGCGATGCGGGTGTTGGAAATACCGCCCGCGTCTTTGAAAAAGCTCAACCGCTCGAAGCGGAGTGCTTATCTGATTAGTCCATTGGCTGCGATGGGGCAGCAATTGTACAGGCCAACGGGCCCCGATGGATGGCCAGAGGAGGCTGAGGCGTGGGTGACGCCACAAGGGTTGGCGGCACGTATCCAGTGGGCGATGGCCGCGCCTTCTGCGTTTTTTCGTGGCCTTCCCGATCCGCGCGACTTTGTTGGTGCGGCGCTTGGCAGTGTCGCGGACGACAGGGTTATTTTCGCCGCACGCGCGGCAGAAACGCGACGCGAGGGTGTGGGGTTGATCCTTGCCTCACCCGCGTTTCAAAGGAGGTAGCGCATGTCTGACGCAGTGTCTCGGCGCGGGTTCTTGTTACGCGCCTCGGTGTTGGGATGTTCGGCGGCGGCTAGTCCGTTGATGACGCCGATGACCTTTGCACAGGCGCCGGGCGACAACAGGCTTGTGGTTATTATTCTGCGCGGTGCGATGGACGGGCTGGACGTGGTGCGCCCGATTGCCGACCCATTGTTGCATCGCTACCGGCCTGGTTTGGGGGTGCCGCGGGAAAGCGCTGCCACGGATTTGGATGGCTATTTCGCGCTGCATCCCGCATTGGCTGGACTAATGCCGCTGTGGAAGCAAGGAGACCTTGCCGCCGCGCATGCCGTTTCGACGCCTTATCGCGACAAACGAAGCCATTTCGACGGGCAAGACCTGTTGGAGGCTGGAACCGGCGCAGATGTTAGCGGGGCGCAGGCGCGGGATGGTTGGCTCAACCGGATGTTGCAGGTGTTGCCCGGCGCTGGGTCAGAGACTGCTTTTGCGATTGGGCGCGCTGATATGAAATTGGTGTCCGGACGTGCGCCGGTTTCTAGCTGGTCGCCGGAAGGACGCTTGGATATGTCGCCGCAAGCGCGTTTACTGCTCGAAGAAATCTATCATGACGACCCGTTGTTTCACGACACCAGCATGGATGCGATCGCGATTGCGGAGAGCTTGGGTCTTGCGAGCGACGATAGCTTCGGACTTTCGAGTAAGGACATGCGCGCCGCCGTGCAAGAGGCGAGCACCGCGGGGGATGCATCAGTGTTGGCAAGTTTTGCCGCACGCCGCCTGAATGAAGAGGCACGTATTGCGGCGTTTTCCTTGAGCGGTTGGGACACGCATCGCGCACAGACACGGGGGATTTCCAGAGCTTTGGGCAACTTGCAGGATGCGATCCTCAGGTTAAAAAGTGAACTCGGACCACGTTGGGACAAAACGGCCGTTGTAGCTGTGACCGAATTTGGTCGCACTGCCCGCGAAAACGGCACACGAGGAACGGACCACGGAACCGGTGGTGCGATGATTTTGGCGGGTGGTGCCATACGTGGTGGACACGTGTACGGCAAGTGGCCGGGGCTGAACGAAGCGGCGCTCTATGCGCGGCGCGATCTGATGCCGACCTCTGATGTCAGATCATACCTAGCGTGGCTCATGCACGGGATGTACGGGCTGGAGAGAAGGACTCTGGAAACGGTGGTGTTCCCAGGTCTTCAACTCGGGCGAGACCCCGGCCTGCTGGCCTGAGGCCGATTCAGAAGGCGGGATTGACGTCGTGGTCGATCATTGTCGTGGACAGATCGCCACTCAGGTCTTCCATGCCGTTGGAAACAGTTGCCGAGACGGCGAGGGCCAGTCCGACCAGCGCGGCCATAAGCATTGTCATGTCTACGACGGCAGCACCGTCTTCGCTGTGCAAAAATGTGGTGAACGACTTAATCATAAATCTACTCCATAGTTCCTAGTTTGGTTTCCGAAGATAGTTTCGGGCCAGTTGTACTTTCGACTAGTAGTGCCGCCCAATCGTGGCAGTATTGCGTCTCGATCTGGGTTTCACGGAGGTGAATTCGGAGTAAAATGAAGCATAATAGACCCTTACAGGTGGGGATTGATGCTGAATAGGTTCATGTACGGGAATTACCGGGGTCTAACATATGAAGAAAAGTAGCATTGGCGATCGCCCGCTTGCAAGTTGGGTCGCTCCTCAGCGACCAGATGCAAGTGTGCTGGAAGGACAGTATGTCCGGCTGGAGAGGTTTGCGCCGGACCGCCATGCGGCGGATTTACATCGGGCGAACTCAGCCAATGACGCGATTTGGGATTATCTGCCTTACGGCCCATTCGCTTCGGCAGCAGCCTATCACAGATGGGCGCGCGACGTTACGCGAGGCGATGACCCGTTCTTCTATGCGATAAATCCCCATGCCACAGGCCGTTTCAGCGGCGTTGCCAGCTATTTGAGGATTTCGCCGGAGGTCGGCTCTATCGAAGTGGGGCACATTAACTTCTCATCCGAGTTGCAACGCACCGTGGCCGCCACCGAGGCAATTTTTCTGATGATGCAATGGGCCTTTGAAGCCGGGTATCGCCGGTTTGAATGGAAATGCGATGCGGCGAACTTGGGCTCACGCCGCGCGGCACAGCGCTACGGGTTCAGCTACGAAGGTGTGTTCCGGCAGGCGTCTATCGTGAAAGGCCGCAATCGCGACACCGCCTGGTTTGCGTGCATTGATGCCGAATGGCCCGCGTTAAAGGAGGCCTTTACGGCGTGGCTGGCCCCGTCGAACTTCGACGCGGATGGACGGCAAATCGAAGGGCTGGGTGCGTTGACAGCGCTTGTCCGCGCGGCGAGTGATCCAGACGTCTAGACCAGTTCGCGGACTTTAAGGCGCCTCTGAATAAGGTCGCGGGTGGCCTGAATGGCATCCCGCCGACCTATGGCACTGGTTTGCGCCTGTGTAAGCTTTTTAGATACGCCCGCCAGTTCCGCGTCGTTGGTAAGCCGGGAGAGACCTTGAAGAAACGGTGCGACATAGGGCAACGCATCCAAACCACTTCCGAGCAGTTCGTCCAAATGGGACAGATCTTCGTTCAATGCGATCGGGTCGGGGGCGACGATTTCGTGGTTGAGCTGGCGCGGGCCCGTTGGATGCATGTTCTGTGGTAGATGCTTGAGAATTGTCTGCTGAAATGCGCAGACAGACGCAATGGGCTTGGGCAAAAACTCGTGGGCACCGGCTGCAAGCGCAGCCTCTGCCAAGCCATCACCATCTGCACCACTGGTCGCGATCATGACGGGACGCGCTGCCTTGTCTTCTTGTGCCAGTTCCGCGATCAGATCGACGCCAGAGCCATCGGGTAGCCCCAAATCCACGATAACAACCGAGGGTCGGTAGACCCGCAGATGCCGATGCGCGGCGGTCAAGCTATCGGCCCTGCGGATACGCGCGCCGGAGCGAATGCACAGTAGTCGAACGGCCTCCGAGGCAAAGCGGCTATCCTCGACCACAAGAACCGTGAGGCCCAGAAGCGGGCGTTGGGCGGTCGGATGGGTTGTTAGGGTCATGTAGGCGTAGTCATCTGGCATTTTTTTGGCCTCCGGTAGCGAGAGGGTGAGTCGGCGTGTACACCCATGCTTGACCCGCGGTGGCTAACAGAAGGTGAACAGCGCGGATTTTACGCACCCGTAGATGCTTGCGGTGCCGCGATCCCACGGCCATAACCACTCGAATTAAACTGACATCTGACGGAGAGTGCTATGATCGGCAGACTGAACCATGTGGCAATTGCAGTGCCGGACCTTGATGCGGCCTGCGCGCAGTACAAAGACACATTGGGTGCAAATGTTGGCGCCCCTCAGGACGAGCCTGATCACGGTGTGACGGTCGTCTTTATCGAACTCCCGAACACCAAGATCGAGCTTCTTTATCCGCTGGGTGAAAACAGCCCCATTCAGGGTTTCCTCGACAAAAACCCGTCTGGCGGCATTCACCATATCTGCTACGAAGTCGATGACATCATTGAAGCACGTGACCGCCTGAAAGACAGCGGTGCCCGCGTGTTGGGCAATGGCGAGCCGAAGATCGGGGCGCACGGCAAACCCGTGTTATTCCTGCATCCCAAGGACTTCACCGGAACCCTGGTCGAGCTGGAGCAAGCCTGATGGCCATAACCTCCGCCATCGTGGTGTTCGCCGTCGTCTGGTTTCTGGTGCTGTTTTGCGTCCTGCCCTTCGGCACACCCAGCCAAAGCGAGATGGGAGAGGTTTCACCCGGAACGCCGCGCTCGGCACCGGCGAACCCGCGGATGAAGCGCAAATTTGCGATCACCACATTGATCACGATCGTGATTTGGGCGCCGCTGTGTCTGGCGATCATTTATGGCTACATCAATGCGGACACGATGAACCTTTACAAACGGTTCGGCCCAGACAGCTAGGCCTGCCTTAGCGCGACAGCCGGTGGAACAGATGCGTGAAGCTGGCAACGCCTAGGATTGGGATCAGCAGGTTCACGAAGGGGATGGTCAAAGGAATGGCCATGAGCGTTCCTGCCATCCAGATTTGCCACCCATTGCGTTTGCGGAATTCGCGCGCGCCAGCCGTACCCAGCCTGCGTTGAGCTACGAGCGTGGCGTACTCGCGGCCAAGGAGCAGCCCGTTCACACCCCAGAAGATTAGCGGCGCGAAGGGCGGGAAGATCACATAAAGCACCAGTGCGGCGATGTTCACCGCGATAAGGACGCCGAGGAACTTTGCGCTTTCGGTGAGTGCTTCGCCTAAGGGTAAAGGGGATACGGCGGGTTGGTTCGGGTAGTGCTCCGCTTCGACGGCGTCCACGACTTGATCCAGAAACAACCCTGTAAACGCGGATGCGACCGGCACCATCAAGAACACCGACGCCCCGAGCATGACAGGCACGACGGCCCATGACAGGACATTGTCGATCCATGTGATCTCGCCGATCCACGGCAGCGAGAAGCTGTCTGGCACCACGAGCCCGACGGTCCACGCGAAGGCCACTGTGAACGCAAAGAGCAGCGCCAGCGTCAGGCCGACGCCCGTGAGCAGCACCTTCAAGAAGCGCCCGTCGCCGATTTGGCCCAGAGCTTTGACGAAGTCGGAGAAAATCATGTGCGGGTCCACGTTGTGATGGCGGTTATGTCCGGGCGGGGGCGGTCAGGTGGCGTGGATGTCTCGGTGCCCATGTGAATGAAGCCAGCGACATATTCCGGCTCGTTTAGATCGAGCCCCTCGTTCAGAAACGGACGGTCGAAGGCGGTCCAGCCGGTCAGCCAGTTTGCGCCCCACCCTGCGGCAAGTGCTGCGTTCAAAAGGGCGAGGCACACCGCTCCTGCGCTAAGCGTTTGTTCAATTTCGGGAATTTTCTCGGATGCTTTCGGGGAGGCGACGACGGCAACCGACAGCGGGGCGGTCTCGAACATTCCAGAAATTTTCTCGATTTGATCAGGGTCCAGCTGCAAGTCGGCCCCGCGTTTGCGGGTCAAAGCGGCAAGCCGGTGCAGGGCTGGTTGCTCCAGCACGATGAAGCGCCATGGCTCCAGCTTGCCGTGATCCGGTGTGCGGGCCGCTGCGGTCAGCAAGGGGAGCAGCGCGTCGCGGTCGGGGGCAGGGCCGGTGAGCGTTTTATGCGGACGCGAGCGGCGGGTCAGCAAGAACGCGAGAGCGTCTGGGTTTGGCGTTGGCATATGGAATTGGTCCCCGTTGATTGGACCCTATGTCGGCCACACGTGGCGCAAATTCAAGGTCTGCGGGGCGATAGCGTCCATCGTGGGGCGCTCTAACAAGGCAGTGTGCGGGGCAGGGCGTGATTTCGCCCAAACCAGCAACCCGACCAGCACGCAAAAGACTGCCAGCAAAAGCAGCAGCCCCTTGGTCATTTTTTCGCGGCCGGTTTTTTCTTCGCAGCGGCTTTCTTCTTCGCAGGGGCCTTCTTCTTGGCTGGCGCCTTGCGCTTTTTGCCGCCCTTGGACTGCTTCTCGACGATCAACTGGATCGCTTGATCCACAGTCAGATCGTCTGGAGCAATGTCTTTAGGGACGGTGGCATTCACTTTTTCCCATTTCACGTAAGGCCCGTATTTGCCTTCCATGATGGAAATTGCACCGCCCTCGTCAGGGTGTTCACCCATATCGCGAAGGGTTTTGGCTGCCGCACCGCGACCGCCACGAGAGGCGACTTTTTCGGCCAGCAATTGCACCGCGCGGTTCATGCCGACATCGAAGACTTCTTCGAGGCTTTCGAGATTGGCGTTGGTGCCACCGCGATCTGACGTGCTTTCAGCGTGTTTGATATACGGCCCATAGCGGCCAATATTGGCCCAGACATTCACCCCGTCTTCAGGGTGCGGCCCGATCAGGCGCGGCAGGGACAGCAAGCGCACGGCCTGCGCAAGGTCGATGTCTTCTGGCGGCCATTCTTTGGGGATCGACTGGCGGTTTGGCTTTTTGTTCTCTTCGGTTACCTCGCCACGCTGGGCGTAGGGGCCAAAGCGGCCTTTGTGAATCCAGATCTTGTCGCCGTCATCCTCGCCCAGCAACTTGCCTTCGGGGGGAATGGCGCTGGCTTCCAGCTCCGCATTGGGCGGGCCGAAGGGGCGGGTGTATTTGCACTCGGGGTATCTGGAGCAGCCGATGAATGCGCCGCCGGAACGCGCGGTGCGCATTGACAAACGACCTTCGCCGCAGTTCGGGCATAGGCGCGGATCGGTGCCTTCCTCGTTCGGTGGGAAGATGTGCGGGGCCAGCACGTCGTTGATCTTTTCCAGCACTTCGGTGATGGACAGGTCCAGCGCCTCGGCAATCGCGACCGAGAAGTCGCGCCAGAAGCGTTCAAGCACGTTCTTGTAGTTCCGCTCGCCTGCGGAGACGTCGTCGAGTTCTTCCTCAAGTGCTGCGGTGAAATCGTATTCCACATATTTGCTGAAGAAGTTGGACAGGAAGACCGTCACCAAACGCCCCTTATCCTCGGGGATCAGGCGGTTCTTCTCTTTGACCACGTAATCGCGGTCTTGGATCGTGGTCACAATCGACGCGTAGGTCGACGGGCGGCCAATGCCCAGTTCTTCCATGCGCTTGACCAAGGTCGCCTCTGTGTAGCGGGGGGGCGGTTGGGTGAAGTGTTGCTCTGGTGTGACCGACTTCTTGGGTGCCGCTTCGCCTTCGCTGATCTGCGGCAGCGACTTGTCGTCATCGTCGATGACAGCGTCGTCGCGGCCTTCTTCGTAGACCTTGAGGAAGCCGTCGAAAATCATCACCTGACCGGACGCGCGCAATTCAACCTGACCGTCGCCAGAGCCGATCAGGACGGTCGTCCGTTCCAGTTTGGCGGCGGCCATTTGCGAGGCGATGGTGCGCTTGTAGATCAGGTCATAGAGCTTGCGCTGATCCGCATCCATGATCTTCAAGCTCTCGGTATCCGCCGACAACACGGTCGGGCGGATACATTCGTGGGCCTCTTGCGCGTTCTTGGCTTTGTTTTTGTACATGCGCGGCTCTGACGGGACGTATTTGTCGCCAAACTTGTCCTTGATCGCGTCGCGGGCGGCGTGGACCGCTTCTGGCGCCATGTCGATGCCATCGGTCCGCATATAGGTGATGTGGCCGGCCTCATAGAGACGCTGTGCTGCGCTCATGGTTTGCCGTGCGCCCATGCCGAACTTGCGGCTGGCTTCCTGCTGCAAGGTGGAGGTCATGAACGGCGCGGACGGGTTGCGCGAGCCGGGCTTGGCCTCGACGCTGGTGACCTTCAGATCACGCGAATTTACGGCGGCGACGGCCAGCTCGGCGGCGGTGTCGTTGGCGATGTCGAACTTGTCGAGCTTTTTGCCTGCGAGCACGGTCAGGCGGGCCTCATATTCCTGCCCGCGCGAATTGGCGAGCATAGCTTTAACGGTCCAGTATTCCTGAGCGTTGAACTTCTCGATCTCCATCTCGCGGTCGACGATCAGGCGCAGGCACACCGATTGCACGCGGCCCGCGGATTTCGCACCCGGCAGGCGGCGCCACAATACGGGCGATAGTTTGAAGCCCACCAGATAGTCCAGCGCGCGGCGGGCCAGATAGGCGTCCACCAAAGGCTGGTCCACCTTGCGCGGGTTTTTCATCGCCTCGGTGACGGCGGTTTTGGTGATGGCGTTGAAAACGACGCGGCTGACGGGGGTGTCCTTTTTGATCACCTTGCGCTTGCGCAGGGTCTCTTCAAGGTGCCACGAAATCGCTTCGCCTTCGCGGTCGGGGTCGGTTGCGAGAATCAGGTTGTTGTCGTCTTTCAGCGCGTCGGCGATGGCTTTGACGTGTTTTTTGGAATCGCTGGCGACTTCCCACAACATGTCGAAATCATTGTCGGGATCGACGGAGCCGTCCTTTGGCGGAAGGTCACGGACGTGGCCGTAAGAGGCAAGCACCGTGTAGTCGGGGCCGAGATATTTGTTGATTGTCTTAGCCTTTGCGGGCGACTCGACGACAACTACGGGCATATCTGCCTCTCCTTAAACGACTACTTCGATCAGCGGTTACATGTGGTCGCGACGTAAGGCTTGTCAACAGGAGCATGTTCGATTGGCGGTTGTCTTGGCGGGTTTCACGCCTCAAATACGGGGAAAATTCCTATCTCGTGCTCAAATGACGCAACATTGTAACAAAGCCTTGGTGTATCGGGATATGCAAAGGACTATATGACACTCATGAGATCGCTCGCCCTCCTTTGTCTGCTGTTTCCGTCTGCCGCTATGGCAGATTGTGTTGTGCTGTTGCACGGGCTTGCGCGAAGCAACTTCTCACTGTCGGTAATGGAGCAAAGCCTTCAGGCAAGCGGCTTCCAAACGGTTAACCCGTCCTATCCATCCACGACCGAAACGATCAAGGATCTGGCGAACGAGACGATTCCGGCGGCGATTGCTGAATGTGACAGTAATACTCCGGTTCATTTTGTTACGCATTCCATGGGCGGTATCCTTGTTCGAGCATGGCTCAAGGAGAACGATCTGCCCAGTTTGGGGCGGGTGGTCATGCTTGCCCCGCCAAACAAAGGGTCCGAGCTTGTGGACCAGTTGAGTTCGTGGGAGCCGTTTGAATGGGTGAACGGCCCTGCGGGCGCGCAGCTTCATACGGGGCCGGATTCGTTGCCAAATACACTGGGGCCGGTTGATTTTCCGTTGGGTGTTATTGCGGGGACGCAAACGCTTAACCCGTTTTATTCAGTTCTGATCGACGGGCCTGATGATGGCAAAGTATCGGTCGAAAGCACCAAGATCGAGGGGATGAGTGACCACATGGTTTTCCCTGTCACACATACTTTCATGATGAATGCCCCGATGGTTGTGGCGGAAACCATCAAGTTCTTGGAAGAAGGTAAATTCGACAGAGACCTGACTTTGACCGATGTGGTCACCGGCGTTGCTGAAGGCGTCGGAGAGACCGTTTCACAGGTCGCCGAGGAGGTTGGCGATGCCGTGGTCGACGCGGCCAGCGATGTCGGAGACGCGGTGACAGAGACCGTTGAGCAGACCCTTGGGACCGAAAGCTCGGACAACTAGGTTTTCGGGCTGATCCGGTTGATATGGCCCATCTTGCGCCCCGTCTTGGCGTCGGCTTTGCCGTAGAGGTGCAAGGCGACGGCTGGGTCGGCGGAAAGCTCCGGCACTTTGTCCATATCCGCGCCGATCAGGTTTTCCATCACAACATCTGCATGTCTGCTGCCATCACCCAGCGGCCAGCCCGCGACGGCGCGTATATGCTGCTCGAACTGGTCAATGACGCATCCGTTTTGCGTCCAGTGTCCGGAATTGTGCACGCGAGGGGCGATCTCGTTGACGATCAGGCCCGCTGGGGTGACGAATAGCTCGACCCCCAAAACGCCCACGTAATCCAACGCATTCAATATGCGTCCCGCCATTAGAACCGCGTCAGTGCGCAAGGCAGCGGGCACGGATGCGGGAACCGTGGTTGTGTCGAGTATGCCGTCGCGATGCACGTTTTCGCCCGGGTCGAAACAGGCGACCTGACCGTCCGCAGCGCGCGCACCAATGACGGAAATCTCGCAGGAGAAATCTACGAAGCCTTCCAACACCGCGCTGGCCCCGTTCATGGCCGCGAACGCTGCATCCGCATCGCCCGCGTCACGCAAGCGTGCTTGGCCTTTTCCGTCATAGCCCAAGGTGCGGGTCTTCAGGATTGACGGCGCGCCAACTTCGGCCACCGCTTTGTGCATATCTTCGAGCGTATCGACGGCCATGAAGGGCGCGACGTTCAGGCCGATCTCTTGCAGGAAAGCCTTCTCGTTCATGCGGTCTTGGCTAATCGTCAAGGCGCGCCGGTTCGGGCGGACTTCGCACAGGGCCTCTAGCTGATCGAGTGCTGAGGTGGGGATGTTCTCGAATTCGTATGTGATGACATCGACCGCTTCGCCAAATTTGCGCAGGGCTTCGGTGTCATCATAGGACGCTTGGAAATGGTAGTTCGCCACATGTGAGGCAGGACAGTCGCCGCCCGGCTCGAAAACGCAGGTTTTGAACCCAAGCCGCGACGCGGCAACCGACAGCATCCGGCCCAACTGGCCACCGCCCAGAATTCCGATGGTTGCGCCTGTGGGCAGGGGCTTAGTCATTGCTAGGCTCCTGCGGTATGGAGGCCGACAGGTCAGCGCGCCATTTGTCCAAACGCGCGGCCAGATCGCTGTCTTGTAGAGCCAGAATACCAGCGGCCATCAGGCCCGCATTTGCAGCTCCGGCAGCGCCGATGGCCATTGTCGCCACAGGATAGCCGCGCGGCATTTGCAGGATTGAGTAAAGGCTGTCTACGCCAGAGAGGGCTTTGGTTTGAACCGGAACGCCGATCACCGGAATGCGGGTCTTGGACGCCATCATTCCGGGCAAGTGCGCGGCACCACCAGCGCCTGCAATAATCACCTGGAAACCCCGATCAACGGCGGTTTTGCCGTAGTCCCAGAGCCGGTCGGGTGTGCGATGGGCGGATACGATTTTGGCTTCGTAAGGGATACCAAGCGCATCAAGCATATCGGCGGCTTCCTTCATGGTGGGCCAGTCGGACTGGCTGCCCATGATAATACCAACGGGGATGGGTGCTTGTGTCATGATGGGACCGCTCTCAGGATGCCGGATGGAAGCCGCCCTTATAACGGCTGGCGCTGCTCACGCAATAATATCTGGGGTAAGCTCGTCGTCGAGGGCCGCGATGCGGTCCTTCAGCGACAGTTTTTGCTTTTTCAGCCGACGAAGTGTCAGCTGATCGGGCGCCGACTTTTCCTGCAATGCTGCAATAGCCTCGTCCAGATCACGATGCTCTCGTTTGAGGACTTCGAGCTTCACGCGAAGAACATCGTTCTTGCTCATGTTTTCGGATGATTTCACGGGCTTAGTGCTCTTTGCTGAGGTCATCTGCAATGTGGGGGTGTGCGCGCTTGCTGTCCAGTGTTTCGCGCATATCGCTCTTGATTCATCGACAAACAGCCCCCATTTTATTCTTATGGCTGCTTTCGGGGGCCATACTTCGCAAAGTCGCTTAAACATCTAGGACTGTGCCATGACGAAATTGACCTTGGGGTCGTACCCTTTTTTGCTGGGCTTTGACCAGTTGGAACGGCTGGTAGAACGCACCGCCAAATCCGAGAACGGCTATCCGCCGTTCAATATCGAACAATCCGCAGACAACGCTTACCGCATTACGCTTGCGGTCGCCGGGTTCGGCGAAGATGACCTGTCGATCACCGTCGAAGACCGCCAGCTGATCGTGCGGGGCAGGCAGGCTGATGCAGATGATGAGCGAATTTTCCTGCATCGCGGGATTGCTGCACGACAATTTCAAAAGGCATTCGTGCTGGCAGATGGTGTCGAAGTTGCTGGCGCCGCAACCGAGAATGGGCTGCTTCACGTCGATCTGAAACGGGCCGTGCCCGATACAATCGTGCAAACCATCAAGATCAATAAAGGATAATCGTCATGGACACACAAGTTGACCTGAAAACTTTGGGCGGCACCGACCGGATCGTTTACGTACGCCCTGTCGATTTCGCGGATTTGCCGGAAGAAGTGCAATCCGAGATGTCGGGCGTTGATCAGCTTTATGCGGTTCATGCGCCAGACGGGGAGCGCCTTGCTTTGGTGAAGGATCGCGAAATGGCCTTCATGCTGGCGCGCCAAAATGACTTTTCGCCGGTGACCGTTCACTGAGTATGAGTATTCCCAAGTCGAAACTAAAAAGGGCTCCCAATCGGGAGCCCGTTTCAATTGTGAACTATGCAGATTAGCCTTTGATCAGGCCCATCGACTCCAGCTTCAGGATCACCTGATGCGCGCAGTTGTCGACATCGACATTCTCGGTTTCAACGCTCAGTTCTGGGTCTACGGGAACGTCATATGGATCAGAGATACCGGTGAATTCCTTGATCTTGCCTTCGCGCGCCAGCTTGTAGAGCCCCTTGCGGTCACGGCGTTCGCATTCTTCGATAGAAGTCGCGACGTGGACTTCGATGAAGGCCCCGAAGGCTTCAATGTCCTCGCGCACGGCACGACGTGTCGTAGCATAAGGCGCGATTGGCGCACAGATTGCGATGCCGCCGTTCTTGGTGATCTCGGAGGCCACGTAGCCGATGCGGCGGATGTTGAGGTCGCGGTGCTCTTTCGAGAAGCCCAACTCGGATGACAGGTTCTTACGAACGATATCGCCATCCAGCAGCGTGACCGGGCGGCCACCCATTTCCATCAGTTTGACCATCAACGCATTCGCAATGGTAGATTTCCCGGAGCCGGAGAAACCGGTGAAGAACACGGTGAAGCCCTGGTTCGCGCGTGGCGGGCGAGACTTGCGAAGCTCTTCGACAACTTGTGGGAAGGAGAACCATTCCGGGATTTCCAGGCCTTCTGCCAAACGGCGCCGCAACTCGGTGCCCGAGATGTTTAGAACCGTCACGTTCTCTTTGTCAGCAATCTCGTCGTTGGGCTCGTACTGGGCGCGTTCTTGCACATAGACCATGTGCTTAAAGTCGACCATTTCGATGCCCATCTCTTCTTGATGTTCGCGGAACAGGTCTTGTGCGTCGTAGGGGCCATAGAAATCTTCGCCGGCAGAGTTTGATCCGGGCCCCGCGTGGTCGCGGCCAACAATGAAATGTGTGCAGCCGTGGTTCTTGCGGATCAGGCCATGCCAAACTGCTTCGCGTGGGCCAGCCATACGCATGGCGAGGTTCAGCAAGCTCATAGAGGTCGTAGATGCCGGATATTGATCCAACACGGCCTCGTAGCAACGAACGCGCGTAAAGTGATCAATGTCACCGGGTTTGGTCAGGCCCACAACCGGGTGAATCAGCAGGTTGGCTTGTGCCTCTTTAGCGGCGCGGAAGGTCAGTTCCTGATGCGCACGGTGCAGTGGATTGCGAGTCTGGAAGGCCACAACCTTGCGCCAGCCCATTTTGCGGAAATATGCGCGTAATTCGTTGGGCGTATCGCGGCGTGCACGGAAATCATAGTGTACGGGTTGCTGGATGCCGGTGATCGGGCCGCCGAGGTAGATTTTGCCAGCTTGGTTATGCAGGTAGTTGACGGCAGGGTGCGCGCTGTCGTCAGCGCCAAAGACCTTCTCAGCTTCGCGCGCTTTGTTTGGTTCCCATTTGTCGGTGACCGACATCATGGCAAGGATCACGCCCTCTTGGTCGCGCAGTGCGATGTCCTGCCCCACTTCGATGGAGTTTGCGAAATCATCGCCCACGTCCAGAGTGATCGGCATTGGCCAGAGTTCGCCCGAGGACAGGCGCATGTTTTCGACGACGCCGTTATAGTCGTCTTCGGTCAAGAAGCCCTTTAGCGGATTGAAGCCGCCATTCATCAACAACTCGAGGTCGCAAATCTGGCGGGGCGTCAGGTCCCATGACACCAACGCGCCGGCCTCATGCTTTAGTTTTTGAGCGCTGTCATATGATACGAATAGCTCAGGGATTGGTGCCAAGTTGGTAGGTTGCATGTCTTAAACTCTCTTTTAACTCACAAGTGACGTCCCCCCACCAAACGTCAATGGAAGTGCGTTTAGCGCTCATGTCCGACCACTATCAAGTGTTATAGTAAATCACAGGGGAAACGCGGCAGAAAAGCCGCGCTATTCGTTCTCGGCTAGAAAACGCTCGGCTTCCAAGGCGGCCATGCAGCCCATACCTGCGCTGGTGACAGCTTGGCGGTATTTGTGGTCGGTTAAGTCGCCTGCCGCAAATATTCCCGGAATTGACGTCTCGGTGCTGTCAGGCTTGGTGACGACGTAGCCACCCATATGGGTTTCCAGAACATCTTTGACCAACTCGTTCGACGGCGCGTGGCCAATGGCGACGAACACGCCTTTGCAGGGGATTTCGGAAATCTCGCCGGTCTTGGTGTGTTTGACTTTGACACCTTCAACGCTGAGCGGCGCCTCGGTGCCTGTCACTTCAACTAGCTCATGGAACCATAGCGGTTCAATCTTGGGGTTTTTTTCCAGCCGGTTGATTAGAATTTTCTCGGCGCGCAGCTCGTCGCGGCGGTGGATCAGCGTTACCTTGGACGCAAAATTGGTTAGGAACAGAGCTTCCTCGACTGCGGTGTTCCCACCCCCGATTACCACAATCTCCTGCCCGCGATAAAAGAAGCCGTCGCATGTGGCGCAGGCTGAAACGCCGAACCCCTTGAATTTTTCTTCGCTTTCTAGCCCAAGCCACTTCGCCCGTGCGCCGGTCGCGAGGATTACAGCATCCGCCGTATAGAGCGTTCCGCTGTCGCCTGTCGCCTTGAAGGGGCGCGACGTTGTATCGAGATTAGTGATGATGTCGCTGATGACTTCGCAGCCCATCGCCTTGGCGTGGTCCTGCATCCGAACCATCAAGTCTGGACCCTGAACTTCGGTGTCGCCGGGCCAGTTTTCAACTTCTGTGGTTGTTGTGAGCTGGCCGCCAGGTTCGATGCCCTGCACCAGGATGGGCTCCAACATCGCGCGAGATGCGTAAACACCCGCCGTGTACCCTGCTGGGCCGGAGCCAATGATCAAAGCTTTGGTGTGGCGCGTGGCAGACATTGCAGAATCCTTCGGCAAAT
This sequence comes from Litoreibacter meonggei, assembly GCF_003663885.1. Lineage (GTDB taxonomy): Bacteria > Pseudomonadota > Alphaproteobacteria > Rhodobacterales > Rhodobacteraceae > Litoreibacter > Litoreibacter meonggei. The sequence goes on along the minus strand of NZ_RCCE01000002.1, from coordinate 572,104 downwards.
ATTGTGGTCAGCCCGATATAATTGCGGTGGGCAGCAAGCGAAAGGGGGGGAACTTGCATTTGCAGATCATTTAATATGTTGCGCAAGCTTGAAATATTATTGCGCGTGAGGTGTCTGAGGGGTAAGACAAATCAAAACAAGGGAGTCGGTCATGGCCGTTTCGAAACTCGACGAAATAGATCGCAAGATTCTGGCCGAACTTCAGGCTGATGGCCGTATGACCAATGTCGAATTGGCAAAGCGCGTGGGGATATCCGCGCCGCCCTGTTTACGCCGTGTGCGCACTCTGGAAGAGTCGGGATATATTCGAGGTTACCATGCAGACGTGGAAGGTCGGGCCTTAGGATTTGAAGTCAAAGTCTTCGCGATGGTGGGACTGCAAAGCCAAGCGGAGGCGGACCTATCGGCTTTCGAACAGCGCTGCCGAAACTGGCCGCTGGTCCGCGAATGCCACATGCTGAATGGTGAAGTGGACTTCATTCTGAAATGCGTGGCACCGGATTTGAGCAGCTTCCAGAGCTTCTTGACCGAAGAATTGACGTCAGCTGAAAACGTGGCGAGCGTGAAGACATCTTTGGTCATTCGGGTCGCAAAGGATGATCCCGGAGTGCCGTTCGAGGTTGTCGAAGAGCGGTTGTCGCAGATTTCCTAACTGCCCTCGCGCAGGGCACGCACTTCAAATGTCGTTAACCGATTGATCAATTGCGGGCCGAAGAAATCCAATCCCCGTGCTTGCGGGAACAGGCGCAGCAGAGAATATTTCATCTCCTCGTCTATCAAGGCCTCGGTATGTGGGCCGGGGTGAAAGCTCTCCAACTCAATCCCATTTACCTTGATGGTCGCCTGACGATCGAAGCCAAGGTTGAAAACCGCAATAGGTGACGCCGGTTGCACGGAAAATATGGTCTCTCCATCCTCGAATGCGCGCACGGGGGCAAAGGCCAAGTCCACGCCAAACAATGCTCGGCATTTTGCGTGCCGGAACAGAATGTGGGCACGCGGCGCTAGCAGAAGATCCGGCGATGGCTTTGCCAAGCCAAAGGCATCCGATGTTACGCGAAACAAAGCCCCACGATCTGCGGTTTGCGCTTCTCTAAGGGACATCTCGTAGGACCCGATCCATTGAAGTGGAATGGGGCCGTATTCCGACGTCGAAATCATCATGCCGGGCGAGAGATCTTCCACTGCGACGGGGCCGTTCGCGGTGCTGACAATGGCACCGCGCGCCATGCTGGCGCAGGCGCTTTCAATTACCGGAAGGGCGGGAGCGACGACGGTGTCGTACCGTTCTTCGCCGTCAGGGGTAAGCCACGCGATGTTGTAGGGACGTGCCATAGCGCGGGTGCGCGGTCTGGCGGCAGTGCGATAGGCTACAGACTGTCCTGCACCAAGTTGCGACGGCACAAGATGCGAGGGGACATTGGGTGAATAGGTCATGCGTCGTCCCTGTTCAGGTCTGGGCGTGACTGCGTCGGTCCCCACCGGCGCGCAGAATTGCTGGTTAACATTATGCCAACAATGGCCGTCTTCGTGCCTCAAAGTCAATTTTTTGCACCTAGTCGTTGCACCACTAAAGACAATGCCGGGGCATACTGCTTCACCGTTTCCGTCGGTGCCGCGACGTTTGCCACAATTCAAATTTCAACATGGCCGAATCGGATCGCAATAATTTGGTCGTTACGAGCAAAACTCGAGTATAATCCTGCCGACGTGCACAGGTCAGCTAACCGGCAAGGATCACGCCCTAACGGCCCCTCCAAAGTGCAGGCGTAACGCCGGGTTTGATGCAAGGTGTTGCTTGGCGAGACTGGATATATGAGGTGGCTGATGCTAGCAGATCATTGGATTGAGCAGGAAGACTTGAAGTCATGGCAACACTAAGCAACCACCAGATCAAAGATCTTTTTGCGAAGGCACGGCACGCTCAGGAAAAAGGCCGGCTGGATGAGGCCGAGAAGGGCTACAAGCGGCTGTTGAAGAGTGCGCCACAATTGGCCGAGGTCAGTTTCAACCTTGCAGAGATATACGCCCGTCGTGGGAAAGTTGCCGAGGCGGCGGCCCGCTTCGAAGCGGCGTTGAAGCTGCGCCCAACTGAGCCTGCGATTTGGGTGAGTTATCTCAACATGGCGAGCAACCACCCAAACCCAAAGAATTTTGACCTGCTGCGCAAGCGCGCTCAGCCGGTGCTGGGAAAAACTCCTGTTTTCGCATTCTTTGAGGGACTTGCGGCAATTCGCGATGAGAAATGGAAGGATGCGGCGGCGTTTTTCCGGTCAGCAATAGATGGCGGGTTCCGGCAGGTTCGTGTTTTTGCTGAATATGGTGCCGCGCTAGTCAGCCTGATGCAGTTCGACCTTGCGATGGAGCAGTTTGATAAGGGCCTCGCACTGGCCCCTAACAACGAGACAATTCTATTTCGTAAGGCGGGTTTGTTGCAGTCCATGGGGCGGATCGACGAGGCGCGTGCCATCGTGCAACGTGCAATAGACATCGCCCCAAATGTGGGAAGGCACTACGCGCTATACGCGTCTGTGACCAAAATGAAGGCTGATGATCCCAATATTCCGAAGATGAAGACGGCATTGAAGTCGAAGCGTGTCGGCGACAAGGACATTCCTGCGCTTGGATATGCACTGGCTAAGGCAATGGAAGACTGCGGCCAGTTTGGCCGTGTGTTTGGCTATCTCAACCAGGCAAATGCCGCACTTGCCAAGGCTTATCCCTATGATGTCCCAAGCGTCAAAGCGAGTGCTGCGCGCATTCGCGACTTGTTTGAGCGCTTCAAGGATCTAGACGGCCCTGTCAGTGATGCGTCGCCGATATTCGTCACAGGTGCGCCACGCTCGGGCACCACGTTGGTCGAACAGATATTGGCGTCTCATTCGATGGTTCAAGGCGGTGGCGAACTGGGTATCGTGCAACCGAAATTCGCGGACCTCATTGTTACGCCGGAGAGCGAATGGAAAGACGACGGCCTTGAGCTTTTAACCAAATGCGCGGCCGCCGCTGATGAATTTGAAGCAGAATTGAAAGAACTTTTCCCTGATGCGCCGATGGTGACTGACAAGTCGATTTCCAGTTACGCGACCATGGGGTTCTTGGCCAAGGTGATGCCAAAGGCGCGTTTCGTGGTGGTGCGTCGGGATCCTCGCGACAACGCCTTGTCGATCTACAAGAACCAGTTTCGCGATGGCCTGCATCGGTATGCAAACAACTTAGAGCATATTGCCGTTTTCCTTGGGCAATTTGAGGAAATGGTGGAGTTTTGGCGGGTCCAGTTGCCAGGATCATTCCATGAGATTAAGTACGAAGGCTTGATTGCTGATCCAGAAGCACAATCACGTGGGCTTGTCGAAGCCGTCGGGCTGGAGTGGGAGGATGCGTGTTTGTCGTTCTACGAAACCAAGCGAGAAGTCCGCACACTCTCCGCCACACAGGTGCGCCAGCCGATGTATTCGTCGTCGGTCGGTGCTTGGAAAAAGTTTGAAAGGGATATGGAGCCTTTTTTAAACGCTTACGAGGCCACAAAATCGGGCGACGCATAGCAATATATGCGGCGCAATTGATTTCGATATTCGGGTGGAAGGGGTTCGTGCGCCCATGAATTCAGCTGAGTTGCACGACCCTAAATTTGGTAAGATTAAGACACAGCAATCCGACGAGGCAAACGCGCGCTGCGAGAAACAACTCGGGTCTCCGGCATCGCGTCATGCAAAATTGTCGCCAAATCGGGAGTTTCGTTTGTCAAACGTGACTTCCAGTTTGGTCGCGTTCCACGCGCCCACGGTAGTGTGACATCAGTACGCGCGCTGTCTGCCAGCACCCAAGTCATCCAGCGGTTGTTCTTGCCCATGTCTTGCTCCGTCTCGGTTTGTCGGGGCACCGCGGCGTGATCGCTGCTTTCCGGCCCCATCAGATGAATTCGTGTCCCGGTGAGGGACAGGAGCAATTCACCATGCCAATGGGGCATCAGCATGTCGTGCAGCAAGTTTTCTAAGATTTCGTTGGAGATAATTGTGGCGTAACACGACGGCAAAGCAAAGCACGGCGAAGGCCAATAGTTCAAAGGAAATTGAGATAAGCAGCTGCATGACCTGAGTCGTAGCAGCCGAAGTTTAAGGCGTGATTAAGGCGATGCTTTGCCTTGCCATCGTCAGGATTGACGAAACAAACGACGATCTAAAGCCGGATTGTCGAGATTAGGCGCCCATAGTCTGCTTCTTTTTGATGAACGCTGCGCCGATAGGAATAGAACCGCGTCGGATCTGAATATGAGCAATGCCGTATCCATTCCGCGTGTACCCCTGCAGAACGTAACCGGTGTAGCCCATAGCCCGGCAAATCAAATTGCATCTTATCGCCATTGCCGTTGGCGAAGAAGCGCGCGTTGTCTGGGTTCTCGTCATAGAAGCGATCAAAGTATTCTGGTCCAACCTCGTAAGCTGCTTGGCTTATGCATGGCCCGATGACCGCTTGAATATTTTCGCGCGTAGCACCCAACTCCACCATCGCGTCAATGGTGTTTTCCAAAACGCCACCGATGGCCCCACCCCAACCGGCATGAGCCGCGCCAATCACTCCCGCTTGTGCATCACAAAATAGCACAGGCTGGCAGTCGGCAGTCAGTATTCCAAGCGCAATGCCTTCGGTCGCGCACACCATTCCGTCGGCTTTAGGTTTTTCGGCGAGTGGCCCGTCAACCACCACGACATCAGCCGAGTGGCATTGATGGACCGACACCAATTGGTCGGGTTCGACTTGCATCGCCTGCGCCACGCGTCTGCGGTTGGTCAGCACGGCTTCGGTTTGGTCAGACGATCCTTGCCCGCAGTTCAGCCCCTCAAATACACCAGAGGAGGCGCCGCCTTTGCGTGTGAAAAAGCCGTGCCGCAACGGGGCAAGGCTGTCTGCTGTGAGAATCTCCAGTGTCATGTCGAACTCGCAAGGTCAAAACCTGGGGGTAGGGCCGCACCGCGTGGGGTAATCGCGATTGCCTTGAACAGCGTCCCCATTTCTGCGGGATGCGTCAAGCGCCGATGCGCAGCGATGTGTTGGTCGAGCGCCTCACCTTGCAGATGTTGCCCCAAGGCTTGTGCGCGTGTGGTGATGCCCAAGCGTTCCAACAGCACCCCCTGCGGCGTCATCGGGCTGACTTGGCAGGACGCGGCGGCGCTGGACAGGGCCTCGAAGTCAACATGGGCCGTCAGGTCAGATTGTCCGGGGTTGGCCAGCGGGTCTACGGGCGCATGATCCTCCAACGCTTGGAAGGTGTCGCCCAACGAGCGCCAGTCGCCATAGTCGATTATGATCCCTGCGCCGCCATCCGAAATTCTTGCGGCGATTTCGGTCATGATGGGTGCGGCGGAGGGGCAAACCTCCACAACATCCCCGACGCCGGTATCTGCGAGCCGATCGGACAGGGCATCGACGCGGGTGTCTTCGGTCAACCCGAATGCCAACGCTTCGTTTAGCAGCCCGACACGGCGTTCGGACCAGCCTTTGTGGTCACGCACGAATTGGCGGATAGGAAGCGCGTCGAAAAATTCGTTGGCGATGAGCAGGACCGGACCATCCGGCAATGCGGAGGCGTGATCGACCCAGTCTACATCCATCCCTGCCAGTGCCTCTGCTTGGACGCTGCGCAGATGTGCGCTTGCCTCGACCAATACAACTTTGCGCGGGAAGTTCGGAATGCGGGCGGTGGCACGCAAGACGTCTTTCATCAGTGTTCCACGGCCCGGACCAAGCTCCGCCAGATAGGCATCGGGTTGCCCTTGATCCATCCAAGCTTGTGCGAGGCATAGCCCAAGCAGCTCGCCAAACATCTGGCTGACTTCAGGGGCCGTGATGAAGTCGCCAGAGACACCAAAGGGGTCTCGCGTTGCGTAGTATCCGTGGTCGGGGTGCAGCAAGCAGGTCTGCATGTAGTCGGCCAAACTCATCGGGCCGTCTGTCGCGATTTGCCGCGCCAGCAGGTCGCGCAAGGGACTCACGGGCGTTTTGCCCGCGCGATCAGGGCCACACCCAGCAAGATCATCGGGATAGACAGAAGCTGTCCCATCGTTAGTCCGTAGCCACCGATATGCCACGCCAGCCCCAGCGGGTTGCCGTCGCTGACGAATTGCGCGTCCGGCTGGCGGAAGAATTCGACGAAGCCGCGCGCCAAGCCATACCCGGTAAGAAATACGCCGATCATGGCACCCGGTCGCATGAGCCAGCCGCGACGGTAGGCGAGCCACAGCATCACCACCGCAAGGACCAAGCCTTCTAGACCGGCTTCATACAATTGCGACGGGTGACGGGCACATATCCCTACAACATCGGGACAATCTTGCGCCGCTTGACCGGGGAACGCGAAGGCCCACGGCACATCGGTCGGGCGGCCCCAAAGCTCTGCGTTGATGAAGTTCGCGATCCGCCCCAACATCAATCCGATGGGGGCGGATACAGCTACGGCATCGCCGACGCGCATCGCAGACAGCTTGTGTTTCCAGCAATAGAGCAATCCTGCGGCGACCACGCCAAGGAAGCCGCCGTGGAAGGACATGCCGCCCTCCCAAACTTTCAGGATCTCGGCTGGATTGGAGAGGTAGTAACCGGGACTGTAGAAAATCACATAGCCCAATCGACCACCCAGAACGACACCGAGGATAATCCATGTCAACAAGTCTTCGGGTTGCTCTTTGGTCATCGGCGCGCCATCTGCCCCCCAAAGAGCGGGGCGTTTCACCAACCCGACCACGATGCGCCACGCTATGACCAGACCGGCGATGTAGGCCAGCGCATACCAGCGCAGCGAGAAGGCAAAATCGCCCAATTCGATCGTAAAAATCTCGGGCGCGATCTCGGGGAAGGGCAGGGCAAATATTGTCATGGCCGTTTGGTGCGCTGAGGCTGCGACGAAGTCAACCTTGTGCGCGGCTGCAACCCGACCCATATAGAGGCCAATGACGAAGGAGTGACCAGATGCAGACCCGCAACAAGTTTTTTGACGACATGTCGCAACTGATGACCAATGCAATGGGCGTCGCGCAGGGCGCCAAGGGCGAGGCCGACAATGCTATCAAAGGCATGATGGACCGTTGGCTGGCGGATCGTGATTTCGTGACCCGTGACGAATTCGAGGCAGTCCGCCTCATGGCGCAGAAAGCCCGCGAAGAGAACGAAGCTTTAAAAGCGCGCCTCGATGCGCTTGAGACGAAGAAGAAGCCTGCCGCCAAGAAATCCTGAGGCCGCCCGCGTTACCAGATGTCTTGATACAACCGCACTATTTCCTCAGCCGTCGGAACGCGGGGGTTGTTTTGCGGCGAGCCGGAGGCCAAGGCCTGCTCGGCCATGATCTGCAGAGTGTCGAAGTATCGCTGCTCGTCCAGCCCTTGCTTTGATGGCGCGGGAACGCGCAAATCATCGTTCAGCCGACGCAATCCTTCGACCAGCTTGCCGCAAGCCACTGCATCACTGTCGCTGCTCGTGGCCATCTCCATCACCCGTGCGCAATCGGCATATCGCGATTGCGCGTGAGTAACAGAGAATTCCGTGACTGCGGGCAGAAGCATCGCATTGGACAAGCCGTGCGCCACATGGAAATGCGCCCCGATGGGGCGGCTCATCCCGTGAACCAACGCAACTGACGCGTTCGAGAACGCCATCCCCGCCTGAGACGCCGCCAACATCAATCCCTCGCGCGCCTTGGTGTTGGAGCCGTCCATACACGCTGCCCGTACATGCTTGGCGATCAGTGGCATCGCCGACAGGGCGAAGGCGTCGGTATAGGCGAAGGCACGGCGCGAGACGTAGGCCTCCATCGCGTGTGTGAGGCTGTCGACCGCCGTATCCGCCGTAATCCGCCACGGTTTTGTGATTGTGAATTCCCAATCAATGATCGCTGCTGTGGCGACCGCCGCCAACCCAGACAGGTTATATTTCTCGGTCTTCACCGTGTCGGTGATCACACACCAGCGCGTCAATTCCGAGCCTGTGCCGCCAGTGGTCGGGATTAAAATCGTCGGTGGCCCGCATCTGTCGATCTGCGTCGGGGCCTTGTAGTCTCGCACGTGACCGGGATTGACCGACATGAACGATATGGCCTTCGCCGTATCCATCGGGGAGCCGCCGCCCAGTCCTATCACACAATCGTAGTCGCCGGCGCGCAGGACCGCCAAGCCTTCGTCCAAACAAGCGTCTGTAGGGTCTTCAATCACGCCGTCGAAAACTCCATAAGCGATGCCAGCCGTATCCAAGACATTGGTCACCTTGGCGACGTGTCCTATCTCGACCAAATTTTGATCCGTCACGATCAACGGCTTTGACAACCCAAGTTGAATGAGCACTTCGGCAGTCTCAGCCGCGACGCCGCCACCGATCCGAATGATGCGGGGGGATTGAACGCGTCCTATGGTCATCTAGGTTTCCTCCAAAGCCTGAATGAAACGTGTCCTGCCACACGTAAAGATGCAAGCCGCCTTGCCATTCCCCGCGCGGGTCACTTAGGGTCACGAGGTCCAACCAAACAGGGAACCTGACCCATGCTTCGTTTTGCCGCCGCGGCGCTCGCCGCCTTCACCGCCACTGCCGCCATCGCCGACGGGCATCTGCCTGATCTGAACGGCAAGGAAGTCGTCGTCGTGACCGAAAACGCCTACCCGCCGTTGCAATTCATCGAGCCGGGCACCGGCAATCCCATCGGGTGGGAATATGACGCCATGGCGGAGATCGCCAAGCGCATCAACATCACCGTCGTTTATGAAAACAGCAGCTGGGACGCGATGATCCCTGCCGTGTCGCAAGGCCAGTACGACCTTGGCATGACCGGCATCACCATCCGCGACGACCGCAAGGAAAAGGTCGACTTTTCCGACAAATACATGACCTCCGCCATGCTTATGCTGGTGCGCGGCGATGAGGAGCGGTTCAGTGACGCGGCCTCTTTCGCGGCGGACGAAGACCTGCTGATGGCGGCGCAACCCGGCACGACACCCTTCTATGTGGGCGTCTATGACGTGCTTGACGGCAACGAGGAAAACCCGCGCATCATCAAGTTCGAGACCTTCGGGGCAGGCGTTCAAGCCCTGCGCACGGGCGACGTTGATCTGGTGCTGACCGACAGCACCGCAGGCTATGGCTACGCTTCCGCGTCCGAGGGAAAGTTGAAGATCGTCGGCGAAAAACTCGGCACCGAGGATTTCGGTTTCATCTTCCCCAAAGGCTCCGACCTGGTCGAACCGATCAACGCCGCCATTGCGGATATGGACAAGGACGGCACGCTCGAAGCCCTGAACAAGAAGTGGTTCCTGGACTACAAACTCGGCGGCTAAAACGGTCGTGCTGGGGCCAGTAAAGCAATCCGACGACTTCCCCTATTGGCTGGTGCTGCTAGGGGGCGTCGTCGCTTATCTCGGCTATCAGGTGGTGGCCGACGATCTCTATGCGCAGGTGCTCGGCACGTTGTCCAAGGGCATCAAGATCACCGTGATCGTGACGCTGGTCGGCTTCGCGCTTGCCTCCGCGCTGGGACTGCTGCTGGCGCTGATGTCGACCTCGCGCAGCATCATTATCCGTCAAATCGCACGCCTCTATATCGAGGTCGTGCGCGGCATTCCAATCATCGTCCTGTTGCTCTATACGGCCTTCGTCGTCGCCCCCGCGCTGGTGGCGTTGGCAAACTGGGTGCTAGCCTTCTTCGACGCAGAGCTGATGCGCACCCGTCACTTCCCACTGCTCTGGCGCGCCACACTGGCGCTCGCCATCGGCTATTCCGCCTTCATCGCCGAGGTGTTTCGCGCCGGTTTGCAATCCGTCGACCATGGCCAGATCGAGGCCGCGCATACGTTGGGCCTTAACCGCTGGCAGCGCTTCCGGTATATCGTATTTCCACAAGCGATCCGCACGATCCTACCCCCTTTAGGGAACGATTTCGTTGCGATGGTAAAGGACTCCAGCCTCGTTTCGGTTCTGGGAGTGGGCGACATAACCCAGTTGGGCAAGGTCACCGCCGCCGGCAATTTCCGCTATTTCGAGACCTACAACGTCGTCGCCCTGATCTACCTGACATTGACCGTGTCCCTGTCCCTGCTTTTACGCCGGTTCGAGCGGCACATGCGCCAACCCACCCACGATTGATTGCATCCTGCTCCCAAGCGCATAGGTTAGGCGCAAAGGAGCCATGAATGACCAACCCACTTCTCGCTGACTGGAAAACATCCTTCGGCCTGCCACCCTTCGCTGACATTTCCGACGAGGATTTTGCCCCGGGGTTCGAGGCCGCCCTGACCGAGGCCCGTGCGGAACTTGCCGCCATCATCGAGAATTCCGACCCACCCACATTCGCCAACACCATCGACGCGTTGGAATTGATGGGCGAGGGGCTGCACAAGGTTCTGTCGCCATTCTACACGCTGGCAGGCGTCGACAGTAACCCCGCGCGAGAGGCGCTCCAGCGGGAGTTTTCGCCCAAGCTGGCCGCGTGGGGGTCCGAGGTGTCGATGAACCCCCACCTCTTTGCCCGCGTCGATGCGCTTTGGCAGGACCGCGACAATCTTGACCTGACCGCCGAGCAACTGCGCGTGCTGGAACTCACCCGCCGCAATCTGGTCCGCGCCGGTGCGCAGTTGGAAGGCTTTGCGTTCGATCGCCTGAAACAGGTCAAGGAACGCCTCGCTGTGCTTGGCACGCGGTTTACCCAGAACCTGCTGGCGGATGAACGCGCTTGGTACATGGAACTGGATGCGGTGGACTTGGAAGGCCTGCCCGATTTCGTCCTCGCGACCGCAAAAGCGGCGGCAGAGGAACAAGGCGCGGAGGGCCATGTCGTGACCCTGTCCCGCTCACTCATCGTGCCGTTCCTGCAATTCTCCTCCCGCCGCGACCTGCGCGAACGCGCCTACGAGGCGTGGACGTCGCGTGGTGCCAATGGCGGCGAGACCGACAACCGCGCCATTGCCACGGAAATCCTGACACTGCGCGAGGAACGCGCGCACCTGCTGGGCTACGATGATTTCGCTACCTACAAGCTCGAAACCGAGATGGCCAAGACCCCCGACGCGGTGCGCAAGCTGCTGATGGAGGTCTGGGAGCCCGCCCGTGCGCAAGCCGATCTGGACGCGCAAAGCCTTGCGGCGATGATGCATAATGACGGCGTGAACGATGCGCTGGAGCCGTGGGACTGGCGCTACTATTCCGAGAAACGCCGCGCCGCCGAGCATGATCTGGATGAGGCGGAGCTAAAACCCTACCTGCAACTCGACCGCATGATCGAGGCCGCGTTTGACTGCGCCACCCGCCTGTTTGGCCTTGAGTTCAAACCGCTCGACGTCAAGCTACACCACCCCGACGCCCGCGCGTGGGAGGTCACCCGCAACGGCGAGCACATCGCCGTGTTTATCGGCGACTACTTCGCCCGTGGTGGCAAACGCTCCGGCGCTTGGTGCTCGGCGCTACGCTCCCAGCAAAAGCTGCGCGGCGACATCCGGCCCCATGTTATTAACGTGTGCAACTTCGCAAAGCCCGCCAAGGGCAGCCCTGCGCTGCTGAGCTATGATGATGCGCGGACCTTGTTCCACGAGTTCGGCCACGCGCTGCATCAGATGCTGTCAAATGTGACTTATGAATCCATCTCTGGCACCTCCGTCGCGCGCGATTTTGTGGAGCTGCCCAGCCAGCTGTTCGAGCATTGGCTCGAAGTGCCGGAGGTCTTGCAAAAATACGCAACCCACGCAAAAACCGGCAAACCGATGCCTGCCGACATGCTGCAACGCATGCTGGATGCGGCGAATTATGATCAGGGATTTTCGACGGTTGAATATGTGGCTTCCGCGATGGTCGATATCGAATTCCATACCGGCGATGCGCCCGAAGACCCGATGGCTATGCAGGCCGAAATCCTTGAAAGCATGGGGATGCCGCCCGCTATTCGCATGCGCCACGCAACGCCCCATTTCGCCCATGTTTTTGCAGGCGACGGCTATTCATCCGCCTATTACAGCTACATGTGGTCAGAGGTGATGGATGCGGACGCCTTCGCTGCGTTCGAGGAAGCGGGTGGCGCGTTTCATGAGGCGACAGCGCGCAAATTGGAAGATCACATTCTCTCAGTTGGCGGTCTTCGTGACGCGGACGTGCTTTATACCGAGTTTCGTGGCCGCCTTCCGGGCGTGGATGCGCTGTTAAAAGGTCGTGGATTGGACAACGTCGCATGAACCTCACCTCTGAACAGTCGGACGCCCTGATCCAAATCGTCCGCGATGTTGCCGCCAAAGAAATCAGGCCGCTTTTCCGTAACCTTGATGTCTCGGATATCGACAGCAAGTCTGCGCCAGACGATCTTGTGACGGTGGCCGACCGCGCAGCGGAGTTGGCTATCACTGCCGCCGTTCGTGAGCTTTTGCCCAACGCCGCGATTGTGGGGGAAGAAGCTGTTTCTGCCGATAAGTCAATTCTCGACCGCGTGGGGCAGGGCCAAGTGGTGGTGATCGATCCGATCGACGGAACATGGAATTTTGCCAACGGAATAGCAACTTACGGCGTCATCTTGTCTGTTATCGAGGACGGAAAAATCGTGTTCGGTCTGCTCTATGACCCCAGCTATGATGACTGGATAGTCGCTACCGAGGGGCGAGGAGCGTGGTTTTGCGGCGCCAACGGAAAGCGCCGGCGTCTTACTCTTGATACGCCACCGGAACTGTCCGACTGCTTCGGTTATGTCGGGATGTACCTCTTCGCAAAACCCGAACAGGCCCGGATCGCGGCACAGCTTTCCGCTTTCCGCCGTACGCAGTCCTTGCGCTGTGCTTGTCACGAATACCGCCTGCTTGCGGGCGGAGCGTCGCAGTTTTACCTGACCGGGATGCTCAACGTTTGGGACCATGCGGCAGGGGTCTTAGTTTATCAAGAAGCGGGCGGTGTGGTTCGGCTTCTTGACGGACGCGACTATCACCCAACCATGCGCGAAGGCAGGTTGTTGACCGCGGCGTCTGAAGAATTGTGGTCAGAACTGGCAAAGCGCTTCGCCTTCCTTGCCTAGTGTAGTTTTAGAGTTGCCGCTTGCGCCTCTAGCCATCGACGCAAAGGTGGCTCTGTGCACAGTGCAATGGCCTTATCATAGCATGGCTTAGCCTGTTGAGGCGCATCATCGCGCAGAAGCTGGGCGCGGGTAGCCCAGTAGGGTTGGAAATTGGCAACCTGCCTCGTGGGCAATTGGTCCAACAGAGCCAAGCCGTCCTTCGCGCACCGTGCTTGCGCTATAGCTGCGGCCTGTCCGATGCGACTTCCCAGCGTTGGAAACAACGCATTCAGGCCCGTATAAAGCTGAGCCACGGCCTCCCAATCGGTCGTCCCAGTTGTGGCGCGGGCTGCATGTACCGCTTGTATTGAAGCCTCCAACTGAAATCGCCCAAGCTGGCGCGCCACTGAGGCATTGGCCAAGATGCGGTTGGCATGGTCGATCATGCGATGGTCCCAAAGGCCAATATTCTGCTCATCTAACGGCACGAGCATCCCGTCCTTCAGTCGAGCATCTTGGCGGGCACTTAGGAAGCTGATCAACGCGCTGAGACCCAAAGCTTCAGGTGTTTCGGGGCTCAAGTGCGCCACAAGATCCGCAAGGAACAGCGCCTCGCGGCTCAAATCCCGCCCATCAGGAAAAAGCATCCAGTCAATCGAGTAGGCGGCGTACGTTGCTTCTAGAACAGTCGAAATCCGGTCTGGCAACGCGTCACGATCGGGCCGCTCAAATGTGATCCCGGCATCTCGAATTTTGGACTTCGCGCGTACCAAGCGTTGCGCCATCGTTGACGGTCGCGTTTGAAATGCCAACGCAATGCGTTCGGAACTTAAACCAAGGACGCATTGCAGCATGAGCGGGGCGTGGATTGCCGACGACAAGGCGGGATGTGCGCAGACCAGCATGAGGCTAAGGCGTTCATCAGGTATTTCATCATGTTGATCGGAACGCGCCATGTAGTCGGCATGCTGCTCCAGGGGTTTGGTGCGGGCGTGTTTACGGGCTGCATCAATGCGCCCACGCCGCGCAGCGGTGATTAACCAGCCTTCAGGGTTATTAGGGATGCCGCGCAGGGGCCAGTGCTCAAGGGCTTTCGCGAACGCCTCTGCCAACGCATCTTCAGCGGCGGCAATGTCATGATCATGCGACGCCAAGATGGCTAGCAATCGTCCATAAGAGGCGCGCGCGACTTCCTCTGCGCGCGCCTTGGTGGATCCTTTCACGGGTTAGACCATAGCCGAGGCACGAATTTCGACCTTGCCGCGTCTCGCAGCGGGGCATTTTTGCGCCCATGCCATAGCCGTATCCAAGTCAGGCACATCGACGACGAAAAAGCCGCCAAGCGTCTCTTTTGTGTCCGCAAATGGACCGTCTTGCACGCGCAACTCACCGCCTCGTTCGCTCAGCGTGGTTGCTGTGTGTATTGCCGCCAGCCTGTCGGTATCCAAAAACACACCAGCGTCTTTCAAGGCATCAATATAGGTGCCGTATGCTTCTTTCTCTCCTACCCAGTCTTCGGGCGTCATATGGGCGAGGTCAGCTGGATCAGTGTAGAGCAAAAATGTGTATCTCATGATCTGTGTCTCCTGTAAAAAAGCGAAACTGCTCTCATAAACATGACGAATGAGGATCAGCCATTTCGACAGGTGGTCAAATCTTTTTTGGAAAAACCAAAATTATTCGCGAATCTCGCCGGGCAACAGGCCCCACAGCTTTTCACGGGGCATCCAACCTTTGGTGCCCTCGACTGTAACACGACACCAATACTGGTCGCATTTGCCCAAACGCGCGACGACACCCAACTCGGCATGGGCGACGACGTTCGATCCGGTATCGGCCACCTTGTAAATCGGTGTCATGTCCTCTTCGATCAAGCTAAAGCGCGAGCCGGACAGAAGCGTGTAGTGGACCCATCCTCCGGCGCCATCGCGATCAACTACGCGTCGCCAATGCCCGTGTTCCGCCACGATCTGCAGTGGCATATTGCGATGTTTGAACACCCAATCAATGCGATGGGATAGGGACGGGCCGCGGCGCACGTTGCCCTCGGCGGCCTTTAGAGAAACGAAACGTGGAAGAGGAAGATTCGTGACTGGGCCGCGCTCCGCCGCGAGGGCCAGCACTGGAGACCACAGCAAACATGCGACCAAAGCCGCAATCTTGATAACCCGTTTCATTGACCGTCCTGATTGCACTGCTGCACTTGTTCTATTTGGAGCATTTCTTGTCTTGCCCCTTTGACCATGATCTTGTCACTATAGACGAAGAATTTCCACTCAAGGATGAGCGCCAATGCCAAACCAGAAGCTGAGTGTTGTCGTGACGCGACGGTTGCCCGAACATGTTGAAACCAGAATCAGCGAATTGTTCGACGCCTCACTCCGATCTGACGATATTCCGATGACACGCGAGGAGTTGGTTGACGCTGTCAAAACCGCAGATGTGCTGGTGCCAACGCTGACGGACCGGATCGATGCAGGGCTATTGGGGCAGGCGGGCGAGAAGCTGAAACTGATCGCCAATTATGGCGCAGGGGTTGATCATATCGACGTCCATACTGCACGACAGCGGGGCATATTGGTGTCAAACACGCCCGGGGCGGCCGCCGAAGACACCGCCGATATGACGATGGCGCTAATTCTTGCCGTCACACGCCGCATTCCAGAAGGGCTTGCCGTTATGCAATCCGGCGATTGGCAAGGCTGGTCCCCCACTGCCCTGATGGGAGGGCGCATTTCTGGCCGCCGCCTTGGCATTCTTGGCATGGGGCGCATTGGACAAGCCGTCGCGCGTCGGGCGCGGGCTTTTGGTATGCAGGTGCACTATCACAATCGCAAAAAGGTTCACGAAGGCATCTCTGACGAGTTGGAGGCCACCTATTGGGAAAGCCTTGACCAGATGATTGCCCGTATGGACGTGGTTTCTATCAACTGCCCGCATACGCCATCGACCTATCACTTGATGAATGCCCGACGCCTGAAATTGATGAAGCCCGACGCTGTGATCGTGAACACGTCACGTGGCGAGGTGATCGACGAGAATGCTCTGACCCGCATGTTGCGTGCCGGAGAATTGGCGGGGGCAGGATTGGACGTGTTCGAACACGGTATTCAGATCAACCCGCGCCTGCGCGAGCTCAACAATGTGGTGCTGCTTCCCCATATGGGATCCGCCACCCGCGAGGGGCGGTCGGAGATGGGTGAGAAGGTTTTGTTGAATATCAAGACGTTCGCAGACGGTCATCGACCACCGGATCAGGTCGTGCCGGGGATGCTGTAGGCGTCGCCGAAGCCACTAACACAAAATTATTAGGTCTCGTGGCGGAACATTCGTCTGCGTCATCCGTTGTTTAGTCATACCGTAACCGAATGAAAGGAATACGAGATGAACTGGGACCAAATCGAAGGCAACTGGAAAGAATGGAAGGGCAAAGCCCAAGCTAAATGGGGCGAGCTGACCAATGACGAGCTTGACCAGGCTGAAGGCAATCGCGAAAAAATCGAGGGCCTGATCCAGCAAAAATATGGCAAGACCAAAGAAGAAGCGCGCGAAGAAGTCGACAGCTTCATGGCGAGCTAACCATGGCTGACACTGACCGAACTGAAACAGACGCGCGGGGTCAACTTTTCGACCAACTCGACGATGTCCGTGCGGGCATGTTGGGGGTCGAAGGCTCCGGGCAACACATGCAGCCGATGACCCACTATTTTGACCGAGATACCGGCGAGTTGTGGTTCATCACCTCCCGCGACACCGACTTGGTTCGTGGCATAGGACAGGGCAACACGGCGCATTTTTGCGTCCAAAGCACATCGCAGGATTACTACGCCTGCCTGTCCGGCCCGATCCGCCAAAGTCAGGACGAGGCCAAGCTGGACGAAATCTGGTCTGCCGTCGCCGCCGCCTACTTTGAGGGCGGTCGCGAGGACCGGGATGTGTGCCTGCTGCACATGCCCCTGCACGAAGCGGCGATCTGGTCGTCCTCAGGCAACCCGTTCGCGTTCGGCATAGAGGTGCTCCGCGCCAACATGACCGACGGAACCGCCCAGACGGGCACCCACAAGGTGATCAACTTCGCGTCTGCTGCCTAACAAAAGAAAGCCCCGCCTGTTACGGCGGGGCCATTTTGTGACTTCAAGACTGCACGATACTTACCGGTCGATCTTACCCGCCATGATAGCAATCGCCTTCTGGTAAACCCCAGCTGCATTCCATTGCTTGATCACCGCAAAGTTCGTCTGCCCTTCTTGGTAGCCTGCGCCGCGCTTCCAGCCCTTGCCCTTCAGAAAATTTGCCGTCGACGCCAAAGCGTCCGCCATGTTGTTGAGATCAATGCGGCCGTCGCCATTACCATCTTGGCCGTATTTCAACACGTTGCCCGGCAGGAATTGCGTGTGGCCCAATTCGCCGTGTTTAGCGCCGATTGAGTTGGGTGAGATGATGCCGCGATCTACCAGCTTCAGTGCCGCCAGCGTATGGCCGGTAAAAAACTCGGAGCGGCGGCAATCATAGGCCAAGGTCGCGATGGAGGAGACCACATTGCTATCGCCCATAAACCGTCCAAAGCCGGTTTCCATGCCGTGAATTGCGATGATGACACCGGCTGGCACGCCATATTTCTTTTCCAGTGATCCGTAGAAACCGGCATCCTTGGCTTTGCGCTTGCGGCCTTGCGCCACAATCGTGTCAGCGCCGCGAACTTTCAGAAATTTGTCCAATGAGTATTTGAAGCTCTTCTGGTTTCGATCGGCGGCGATAGTCCGCTTGGCGTAGCTCGTGCCTGCCAATGCGGCCAAGCCGCGCTTGCCGACGCCGGCTTGCGCAGCTTCACCCGCGAAGGACGCTTTCCAGGCGTTGAACCCGTTGGCGTTGTTGCCGCACTGCGCGGCGAAAGAAGGGGACGCCAGCGTAATAGCGGCAATAAGAACGGCGGAACGAAGCATGGTGTAAATCCATTTGAAAGAATTCTGATCTGCAAAGACTAGCCACGCAGCGAACCCGGTGCAACTGGCTGAGCGCTTGCTTGTCGGAAACGGTAGATTTTGGGTCGAAAGGCGCTCGGGGATTGCCGCACGCCTTGCTAGACAGAAGCCAAGTAAGCCCAAGGGGAGTCGGTACAAATGAAAACGCATGTCAAAGCACTGGTGGTCGGCGGCGGTGCCGTCGGAACCTCGATCGCCTACCATCTGGGCAAGGCCGGTTGGGACACCATGCTGCTGGAGCGCGACGAGCTGACGTCAGGCTCCACATGGCACGCGGCGGGGCTTTTGCCCTATTTCAACATGTCGTTCGCCACGACCCATATCCACGACTACTCGATCAAGTTCTACAAGCAGCTTGAGGCGGAAACCGGCCTGAACGCCGGCTTCTCGGTCTGCGGCAACCTGCGCATGGCCCGCACGCAGGACCGTATGGACGAATACGCGCTCTATTCTTCCACCGCCGAAACAGTCGGTGTGCCACATGAATGGCTAACCCCGTCCGAGATCAAAGCCCGCTGGCCGCTGATCCGGACCGACGACCTGAAGGGCGCGATTTATCACAACACTGACGGCTACATTAACCCCGCCGACGTCACCATGGCGATGGCCAAGGGCGCCCGCCAGCACGGCGTCACGATCGAGCGCAAGTGGCAGGTCGATGGCTATGAGTGGACCGGCTCCGAATGGCGCGTGACTGTCACCAAGATGGTGGAAAAGGGCGGCAATCTGGTCGCCTCGGACGAGCAGACCGTCATCACCGCCGAGCACGTCGTCACCGCCACGGGCAACCACGCGCAGCGCACCGCCGAGTTGCTCAAAATTAAAATTCCCGCCATCCCGGTCGAACACCAGTTCATCGTGATGGAGCAGGATCCCGCGCTGGTCGAATGGCGCAAGACCAACCCCGAACACCCCGTCATCCGCGACGCCGACGCGCAAAGCTATGTCCGCGAGGAACGCGGCGGCTGGATATTGGGCGTCTACGAGAAGAACGCCCCCGCCCGCTTTGAATACGGCGTCCCCGACAGTTTCCGCGCCGACCTGTTCCAGCTCGATCTGGAGCGTATCGAGCAGCAATATATGGAAATGATCCACCGCATTCCGTCCTGCGAGGAATGCGGCCTGAAGGACGATTTCAACGGCCCGATCTGCTACACCCCTGACGGCAACCCGCTGGTCGGCCCCGCGCCGGGCATGCGCAACATGTGGCTGGCTGAGGGTTTTTCGTTCGGCATCACCGCCGCTGGTGGCACCGGCTACTACCTTGCCCAAATGATGGTCGAGGGCGAGGCGGAGATTGACATGGCCTCTCTCGACCCCAAACGCTACGGCTCGTGGATGACGACAGAGTTCGCCGCCCGCAAGAACGAGGAATGCTACGACCACGTCTACATCCTGCATCACCCGGACGAGGAACGCCCCGCGGCCCGCCCGCTCCGCACCTCGCCAGCCTATGATCGCCAAGCCGCTCGCGGCGCGCAATTTGGCTGGGTCAACGGGTGGGAACGCCCCAACTACTACGCCCCCGAAGGATTCAACGACCACGACGCCCGCAGCTTCCGCCGTGGCGGCTGGTGGAAATACGCGGTCGAAGAAGCCAAAGCCATCCGTGAAGGCGTGGGCCTTGTGGATGCCACCGCCTTCACCAAGCACATCGTCAAAGGGGCAGGCGCTGCGGCCTTCCTCGACTGGTTCACCACCAACAAACTGCCCCGCGTGGGCCGCATCAACCTGACCTACGCGCTGACCGATGCAGGCACAACGCGTACCGAATACACCATCGTGCGGCTGGCTGAGGACGAGTTCTATCTGGTCTCCGCAGGCGCATGGACGGCCTACGACGCCGACTACCTGCGCAAGGCCATCGAGGACAAAGAGCCGGAGTTTGGCCGCATCGAATGTCAGGACGTCACCACCCAATGGGGCGTCTTTGCCATCGCAGGCCCCAAATCTCGCGACGTTCTGAACGCCGTCATCAAGGACGCCGACCCCGCTACCGCGCTGTCCAACAAGCGCTTCCCGTGGCTGTCGGCCAAGCAGATCGAGCTGGGCATGTGCCCCGTCAACGCCATCCGCGTGGCCTACACAGGCGAGCTGGGTTGGGAATTGCACCACCCCATCGAGATGCAGAACTACCTGTTCGACCTGCTGGAAAAAGCAGGTGAGCCGCACGGCATGAAACTGGTCGGTGCACGCGCCCAAAACTGGCTGCGCATGGAAAAATCGTACCGCGCGTTCGGCACCGAACTTGGCCGCGATGCGACCCCGTTGGAGGCCGATCTGCCGCGCTTCGTCGATCTGGAAAAAGACTTCCGTGGCAAGGACGCGATGGAGGCCATCGGTATCCGCTCCAAATGCGTGACGCTGCTGATCGACGGGCCGGAGGACGCCGACCCGTGGGGCCGCGAGGCGCTCTATTCCGGCGACACCAAAGTGGGCCGCCTGACGTCGGGCGGCTACTCCGTCGCGTTCGGAAAAAGCATCGGCATGGGCTACGTCAAACCGGAACTGGCGGAGGTTGGCACCAAGCTGAAAGTCCGTATGCAGCGCGAGCTTTGGGACGCCACCGTGGTCGAAGACAGCCCCTACGATCCGAAAAACGCAACCATCCGCATGGACGGGTAGGGCTTAGCGGATCGAGCCGCGTAAATCCTCGACAAAGGCCCGCCGGTCGACGCCTTTACTGAGCGGCCGGCGGAAATCGTAGTTGCCGGAACCGTTCCTGTAGGGCTGGTAGATGCGCACGTCGAAGAAGCAACGTTGCCGCCCGTTGCACTGGATTGCCGAGGTGTCGGAGAGCGAGATATTCACATCCCCCTCGACCGAAGGCACATTGACGGAGGCGGAGCCTGACAGCTCCCGCCCGACTTCGAGCGACGCCGTTTCCGTCTCGATGGTTTTGAATACGGTGACGTAATAGGTGCCGCCGCTTGCGATGGCCTCGTCAAGCGCCCAATCCGCCGCAACGGCCTCGGGGCGGGCGTTGATATAGGCCGCCATGGCCCCGCGCGTGTCGTCTGACGTGCTGATCTTGTAGTTGGAATAGGCGATGTTGGTGGCGTTGCTGGCCTTCAATTCCATGCTGGCCCGCTGCGCCGGGGTGGCCTGAAAATTGTTGCTGGTCACGAAACCACGCACCTCGCGGGCGGTGTCGGTCGTCGCCTGAACAGGCGTTTCCGAGTAGCCGGACGCCCGCGCGTCCACATCCGCCAGATCGCGCACAAGGTTGTTGGCGGGTTGCCAGACGAACACTTTTCCAACGTCATATTTGGCCGCGTTATGCACCCCGATGCCGGTGGTGGCGTAGTTCAAACTAATGGTCGCAGATTTTTCGCATCCGGAAAAAACAGCAATAGATGCCGCAAAAAGCACTAAAGGGATTTTCATCCTAACCTCACAATTTATTGAATTAATGAGGTCAGCCTTCGCGGAATTGACGTTTGAGTCAAGCGTGACGCCTGTTTTTGAACAGGAAGGTATGCCGCCCTAGCGCCTTCGCCAAAGCTCGATCCGCCGCCTTGCGCGCACAATCATATCCGCCAACGGCCCGCGCAGAGCGGTGATATCCACGGCCAGAAGCAGCAACCCGATCGGCAGCATCCACATGCCGAAAACCGGCAAAATCGCCAGAAACCCGCCGATGATGAACACGAGCGCAACCGGCACCCGAACGATCCACCACCCCTTGGCGCGAATGGCGTTCAGCGGGCGACGCAAGGCGGGAACCTTGCGCTCGAACAGTCGAAACTGCCGCTCGAAGCGGCGGCTTGCGCGGTCTTGTCTGCGAGGGTCGGTTGCCATCATGCGCTTTCACATAAGCGGCGTTCGGGCGCTATTCAATCGCTGCCAAACCGCGCGGGTGAAAGCGCCGCAATGGCGCCTGCGTCCAGCTCCGACGTGCGACCACCTATCAGATCGGCCAGAAGCTGGCTCGCCGCGGGCGCGGTCTGGAAGCCGTAGCCCCCTTGCCCCGCGCACCACCAGAACCCGTCCTGCTCCGACGCGCCGATCACAAGGCAACGGTCCGGTGCGAAAGTGCGCAAGCCCGCCCAGTTGGCGATCATCCGTTGCACCGGCGCGGTGACGTGCTCCTCGTAGCGGGCGATGCCTTCTGCAAGCACCATGTCGACTGCCCAAGCGTCCACTGGCAGCACAGGCTCTTCATCTGCAGGCGAAATCAACAGCGCACCTGCATCAGGCTTCGCGTACCAGTTTTCGCCGGGTCCAAATAGTAGGGGCCACCGGCTGACATCATATCCACTGGGCGCCGCAACCCGCGCGATTGACCGGCGCATTGGCTGCAATCCCAATGGCGCGATGCTGGCCATATGTGCAATCTGATCAGCCCAAGCGCCCGCCGCATTGACGATCTGGCGCGCCTCGTAGTCTTCTCCGGCAGACACGCGCCATCCGCGCTTTGTTCTCTCGATAGCTGACACCTCGGCGCGGGTCACTACAGTGCCACCGTTGCTGCGCATGTGCCGGATAAAACGCTGTATCGCGGCGTCCGTGTCTATGTCCCATGCGCTTTCGTGATAGCCCACTTGAGTGACACGATCAGGATCGAGAATTGGAAAAATTTCCAACGCCTCCTCTATCGTTAATCGTCGCAGCTGCATTGAAACTATGTCAGTTCCAAAGGCGATCTTGTTGTCCTCATGGCCAAGCAACATAAGCCCACGCGGAAGGTCACAGGACCGGTTGATCTCAAGATGCCACTCTTTGCTGGCGCGGTTCAGGGCAATGGTGGAGGGCTTGCCATAAGTCTCCTCAAACATCGCAGCAGACCTGCCGGAGGCATGATAGGCCAATGCGTGCTCACGCTCCAAAAGTGTGACGCTACCTAGCTCTGACAGACGCGCTGCGGCGGAAGCTCCGGCTATGCCGCCACCTATTACCAGAAAATCGATCATACCTCTTCAAGTCGATCGGTTGCTGGGGCCGGAGGCTGGGACAACGCAGTTAGCTGATCGTACAATGAGTCGCTCATCTCAAAATCCAATGCTGCCAAAGATGGCGCCAGTTGCTCTGACGATCGGGCGGAAATGATTGGAGCGGCAACAAAGGGGTTTTTGGCAACCCATGCGACGGCGAGCGTTGCGGCATCCGTGCGATGCTCCAGTGCGATAGCAGGCAGTTTTGCTGCGGCCTCGTGCATCCACGTGACGTTATAACGGGCGTTGTATTGTGCGCTATCGATGAGACGGCCCGCCGCTTTATCCGTTGCGTATTTTCCTGTCAGCAAGCCGCCGCCCAGTGGAGAGTAAGGAACCACCGCGATCCCTTGATCCGCGCAGGCGGGAAGGATTTCAACCTCAGCTTGACGCTTCACAAGGTTGTACATCGGTTGAAGCACATCCACCGTCGTGCCGAACCCACGCGCCACCTGAGCAGCCTTCATCACCTGCCACGCTGCGAAATTGGAGATGCCGATGTAGCGGATTAATCCATCTTCGCGCAATTCGGCCAGAGCTTCAAAGCTCTCTTCTAGGGGTGTGGTGGGGTCAAACCGATGCAGATACAGCAGATCAATCATGTCGACCTTCATCCGCGCGCGGCTTTCCTCGAAGGATTGCAAGACGTTCGCCTTGGTCTGAGGTTTGTCATAGGCGATTTTAGTGGCGACGAGGACGTCATCGCGTTCTGACTGAATAAAACGTCCGAGCATCGTCTCGGACTGTCCGCCCGTATAGACATAGGCCGTGTCGAAAAAGTTGATGCCAGCGGTGCGGCAATCCTCATACATTGATTGGCTGGCGACGATGTCTGCCTTGCCACCAAACTGCATGGTGCCAAAACAATGCTTGGAAGCGGGGGCCCCGTTGGCCGTGGTCAAGTGTATCATGCAGGCGAGACTGGCAGAGAAAATACAATGTATAAAGATCAATCCGTTCAAGGTTGTCGTAGAACAACCTTGCCTGCGTCGGATTAGGTCAAGCATGCTCGGACAAAGAGAGGCGCAAGGGCCACCCATGACAGAACAAACATCACAAAATTTGCTTGAGGAGTTGCCGGGCGACCTGATGATGTGGGTATTGATCATCAGCGAGCTTTTGATCTTCGGTGCTGGTCTCGTGGTGTTTTTGTCGCTGCGCATAAGTGACCCTGCGGGCTTTGCCGAGGCACAGTCGCAGCTTCATCGCACTGGCGCGGCCCTCAATACCATCATTTTGATCACAAGCGGCTATCTGGCCGCGATAGGTTTGCGTCTAAATTTGGCGGCCCAACGCGGGGCGGCGCGGCTGGCTCTGATTGCGGCGGCGGCTTTGGGCGTAGTGTTTCTTATCATCAAATTGGCCGAATACGCCGACAAGGCCGCGCAGGGGATCACCTATGACACACACCCGTTCTTCATGTTTTACTACCTTCTCACGGGGTTCCATGCGGCGCATGTGATTGCAGGGGTTTTGGTTCTGTTGCTTGTCGCATGGCGCGATACGCCTGAGAACATCGAGATGGGGGCCGCCTTTTGGCATATGGTCGATCTGGTCTGGGTCCTGCTTTTTCCCGTTATTTATTTGCTGGCCTGAGCATGATTAAATCTGATGCCCTCACCCGTGCGTGGGTTGTTCTGATTGCGCTGAGCGGCCTTTCCGCAGTGGTATCGACAATGATGGATCGCGGTTTTGATACGCGCATCATGGGCAGCGTTGTATTGGCTTTGGCGTTGATGAAAGCGCGCATTATTCTGTCGCGTTATCTTGGCCTTGCCGACGCCCCGTCGTGGCGCAGGGGCTTCAATCTGACGCTGACGCTGTTTTGCCTGTTGTTGCTTGGGCTGTATCTGTTTCCGCAACTCTGAAGCCCACAAAAAAGGCCCGCGATTGCTCACGGGCCTTTGTAGCTTTTCTAGGTCTGACCTTAGTTAGGAATGTCGCCTGTAATGCCTTCGACATAGAAGTTCATGCCAGCAAGCGTGCCGTCGTCAGCGGTCTCGCCTTCAGCCAACCAATCGGAACCGTCCTGTTTCTTTAGCGGGCCGGTGAACGGGTGGTAGGAGCCGTCGGCAAGGCTGTCTTTCAGTGCGAGGGCCTCGGCCTTCACGTCGGCTGGAACAGCGTCCGAGATTTCGCCGATACCAACCATGCCCGGGCCAATACCGTCCCAAGTGTCGGTGCTTTCCCATGTGCCATCCATCACGGCTTTTACGCGCGCAATGTAGTAGGGGGCCCAATCGTCGATGATCGAGGACACACGTGGCAGCGGGGCGTATTCCGACATGTCGGACGCCTGACCAAAAGTGATCACGTTGCCGGCCTTTTGTGCCGCAGCTTGTGGGGCCGTGGAGTCGGTGTGCTGCAAGATCACGTCTGCGCCTTGCTCGATCAATGCAGTTGCGGCGTCGGCCTCTTTCGCAGGGTCAAACCATGTGTAGGCCCATACGACGCTGAATTCGACGTCAGGGTTCACCTTCTTGGCGTGGATATAGGCGGAGTTGATGCCACGGATAACTTCCGGGATTGGGAAGGACGCGATGTAGCCGACCTTGTTGGTCTTGGTCATTTTGCCCGCGATGTGGCCCTGAACTGCGCGGCCTTCATAAAAACGGGCAGAGTATGTCGAGACGTTGTCGGCGCGTTTGTAACCGGTGGCGTGCTCGAACTTCACGTTCGGGAATTTCGCTGCGACCGCGTTGGTCGGGTCCATGTAGCCAAACGAGGTGGTGAAGATCAGGTCAGCGCCCGACAGCGCCATTTGGGTAATCACGCGCTCAGCGTCGGCCCCTTCAGGGACGCTTTCTTGGAAGATGGTTTCGACCTTGTCGCCGAACTCGGCTTCGACGGCCAAACGGCCTTGATTGTGTTCATAAGTCCAGCCGCCATCGCCGACGGGGCCGACGAAGATGAAGCCAACCTTGGTTTTATCTTGCGCGTAGGCTGCGCCGCTTAATGCTAGAGCTGCAACGGCCCCTGCCAGAATTGTTCTGCGTTTCATTTATGGTATCTCCCCAGGGTTAAAACTAATTAGTGGCCTCACTGTGAGGCATGGAATGCACGACCAAGACAGGCGGGCGCGGCGAGTGACGCGCGACCCTTTTTGCCTTTACGTGGCGCGGACATGATGACCAGCACTGCGATGGTTATCAGATATGGCGACATGGACAAGTATTCGACAGGAATTGAGAAGCCCGCGGCCTGCAAATTGAGCTGCAATACGGTCACCCCGCCGAAAAGGTAGGCACCTAGCAGAACACGTAGCGGCCGCCAGCTTGCGAACACCACAATGGCCAATGCGATCCAGCCTGCACCCGCCGTCATGCCCTCGGTCCATTGTGGCACGCGGATAAGGCTCAGATACGCCCCACCCAAGCCTGCGCAGGCCCCACCGAAACTGATCGCAAGCAGCCGCACGTGGATGACTTTGTAGCCAAGCGCGTGCGCCGCGTCGTGGTTTTCTCCGACCGCGCGTAGGATCAGTCCGGCGCGGGAGTATTTTAGAACGGCCCATATCGCCACACAGAGTGCCAATGTCAGGTAAACCATAAGGTCGTGGTTAAAGAGTACCGGCCCAAAGAAAGGGATGTCGGAAAGCGGGCCGAGGTTCAGCTTTTCTACGGCCGGGGGGCGAATACCCACGTAGCCTTGACCGATTAGCGATGATAGCCCGAGACCGAACAGAGTCAGGGCAAGGCCTGTGGCAACTTGGTTCGAGAGCAAATACTGCGTCAGGATGCCGAAGATTAGCGACAACAGCGCGCCGCCGATCGCCGCAGCGATGAAGCCCAGCACCGGAGACCCTGTTTCGACTGCGATGGCGAACCCGCAGATGGCACCGGTGATCATCATCCCCTCGACCCCGAGGTTCAGGACGCCGGATTTCTCGACGACGAGCTCGCCAAGTGCGGCCAAGAGGATTGGCGTCGCGGCGACCATGAGGGAGGCGAGGAGCAGGGTTGGGGAGATTGCACTTAGGTCCAATGAACACCGCCAATCGCGAGGCAAATTGCACAGGTTGCAGCTAATCCTGAGATCAAGCCGATACCCATTAGTCGGACATGAGCCATATGACCTTTAACATTGCGCAACTTGTGCCTTACCGATGGGACAAACAACGCCAACGCGGCAATACCAACAATCAGCGCAATGTGGGAAAGCACAAAAACAAACCCCGCGCTCCCGCCGTTTTCCATATGCATCATCCACGGCAACATGAGTCCCATCATACCACCCATCAGCAATGGAGCTTTATGAACTCGCATTATGCAATCCCTCTTTTGCCAAATCTGATCCGGTAGTTCGTCAGCACGTCGACCGCCAACAAGAAAAACAGCAGCATTCCCTGAAACGCCTGAATAGCGGCTGTTGGGACACCCAGCATAAAGCTCGCCAATTCCCCGCCGATATATGTCAGCGCCATCAGCAGCCCAGCCAACAAAATGCCAAATGGGTTCAGGCGACCAAGGAAAGCCACAATGATTGCCGTGAAACCATAGCCGACGTTGAAATCGATACTGATTTGACCTGCTGGACCCGAAACTTCGAACAATCCGGCCATACCTGCGAGCATACCTGAAACGCCAAGGCAGAACAGGATTAGGCGCGCAGGCTCCACCCCGCCAAAGCGCGCGGCCTTGGGGGCTTGGCCGGCAAGGCGAATGTGGAATCCCATCATGTGTTTGGAGAACAGTACATAGGCGAAGATCACTGCCACGATGGCCGCAACAACCCCCCAATGCGCGCCGGAGCCGGGAAGCAATTCAGCGTTAAAAGCCGAAGGATATTCCTTCAGATTGCGCGATCCGGGGAAGCCGTTGCCTTCAGGGTTGCGCAAGGTCCCAAGCGCCATGGAAGCAAGGATGAACTCCGCCACGTAGACCAGCAACAAGGACACCAAAATTTCGTTAGTGTGGAACTTGACCTTCAGGATGCCGGGGATCATCGCCCAAGCCAAACCACCCAAAGCGCCTGCAATGACCATCAGCGGAAAGATAAAAAAGCTCTCGGTCGGATAGAAGGCCAGGCCGACTGCCGCGCCGCAGATGGCGCCGATGATGTATTGCCCCTCTGCCCCGATATTCCACACGCCTGCGCGAAAGCCGACGGACAGACCAATCGCAATCAGGATCAACGGCGCGGCTTTGACCAGAAGTTGAGGGCGTGAGAACGCCGCGAATTGCTCATTGAACAGCGGGTCCCAAAAGATCGTGCGAATGGCCTCGAACGGGTCTTTGCCGAGGATGGCGAACATGAAGCCACCGGCGATCATAGTTGCAATCACCGCTAAGACTGGCGTGATGGCAGTCCACAGCTTCGACGGTTGCGGGCGTTTTTCAAGAGTGATCATGCTGTCACCTCGGCTGCAGGCTCAAGATCATGAGCGCCGCCCATCATTAGGCCAATTTGGTCGACGGTCAGCCCGGCTGCTTCGACGGGCGGGCTCAGACGTCCCTCGTTCAGCGCAGCAAAGCGGTCGGAAATTTCCATTAACTCGTCGAGATCTTGGCTAATAACAACGATCGCGGCATCTTCAGCTGCAAGGTCCAACAGGGCTTGCCGGATGGATGCCGCAGCAGACGCATCAACGCCCCATGTGGGCTGGTTGACCACCAACACTGCGGGTTTTTGAAGAATCTCGCGCCCAATCACGAACTTCTGCAAGTTGCCACCCGATAAGGCTCGTGCTGCAGTATTTGGCGAGGGGGTGCGTACGTCGAATTCTCTGATGATATGTTTGGCAAAGTCGCGGGTCTTACCCCAGTCGATCATACCTTTGTGTTCTAATTCTTGCCGGGCCGAGCCGGACAAAAGTGCGTTCTCGGTCAGCGACATATCAGGGGCTGCGGCGTGTCCCAATCGCTCTTCGGGCGCAGAGAGCAAGCCCAATGCTCGGCGCGGGTTTGGACCTTGGTCGCCGATCGGGATACCGGCAAGGCGGAGTTTGGCATTTTCCACCAGGATTTCGCCCGCGATCACGGCGCAAAGCTCCTCTTGGCCGTTACCCGCGACACCACCTATGCCAAGAATTTCACCTTTCTGAACGGACATGTTGATGCCCTTCAGCGATGTTCCGAACGCTGTGCGGGCGGGAACATCAAGCGCTTCGATTTCAAGGGCGACATCTTGCGGAACGCGAAGGGCTTTCTGCGGCACATGCAGCGTTTCGCCCACCATCATTTCAGCCATAGCGCGCGCGGTTTCTTGGCGCGGATTGCAGGTGGCAACTTTCTTGCCCAACCGCAGAACCGTGGCATGGTCACAAAGCGCGCGAATTTCTTCGAGCTTGTGGGAAATGTAGAGGATCGAGCAGCCCTCGCCCCGCAGTTTTTCGAGGGTTTGGAACAGGATGGCGACCTCTTGTGGTGTCAGCACCGAGGTCGGCTCATCCATGATCAGCAGTTTGGGGTTTTGCAGCAGGCAGCGGATGATCTCGACGCGTTGGCGTTCGCCCGCGGACAGATCGCCAACCAACTGGTCGGGGTCCAAGGGCAGGCCATAGTTATGCGATACCTCGCGGATGCGGGTTGCAAGATCGCGCATCTTGGGCGGATGTTCCATTCCTAACGCGATGTTTTCGGCCACATCCAAGGCCTCGAACAGCGAGAAATGCTGGAATACCATGGCAACGCCGGACGCGCGTGCTGCGCGCGGTTCGGATGGGGCGTATGGCGTTCCCTTAAAGGTCATGCTGCCAGCGTCGGGTTTCACCAAGCCGTAGATCATTTTCACGAGTGTAGATTTACCAGCACCGTTCTCACCCAGCAGGGCGTGCACTTCACCGGGGCGGATGGAAAACGAAACATTGTCATTGGCGACAACGCCGGGATAGGCCTTGGTGAGACCCTCAATTGTCAGCAGGTCTTCACCCGCGCTAGTCAAGCGCTCATCCATCAAACCGCGACATCCTTCCCCAAGGTCTCCGTCTGCATAGACATCAGTAGCTCAGATGCAACGCCCACCGCAATGGCCTGGGGGTGTTTCCCAAGAACCGGTTGACCGATTGGACATCGTATGCGCGCGATTTGGGCGTCCGTATGGCCAAGCGCCTGAAGTCTTGACCTGAAACGGGTCCATTTGGTGGCCGATCCAATCAATCCAGCGGTCGCGAAGCCATGTGATAGAAGCCGATGGCAAAGCTCGAGGTCAAACGCATGCGAGTAGGTCAGAATTAGGTGGTGGGCTTCTAGCGGGGCACAATGCGCGGCGTCTGGAATGTTGATGGCTGTCAACTCTGTGACGGACGATTGGATGTCCTGATTTTCGGGGAAGCGATGCGGCCCGCTATCAATCCACGTGATGTCGAAGGCTTGCGTGGGGGCAAGGGTGCTCACGATTGCACGCCCGACATGACCCGCGCCCCAGACCCAAAGGGGCGTACGCGCCGGTTGAACAGGTTCAAAAAGCCACCCGTTCTCGAACACCAAACCTTCGCCCGATCCATTGCGGGTGTTTGCTATAGCGCGCGCTATCGCCATCGGTTGTGCTGCATCGCCGTCAACACGTCGGGCGAAGCTGGTTTCGATATCGGGCATCTTTGTAAAAACTTCAGTGGCTAAGGTCACGGCTCCACCGCAGCATTGTCCTAATGATGGCCCAAGGGGGACACGGGTGATAGTCGGGGTCGTTCTCTTTAACGCTAGTCGCGCGGCTTCCAGTTCAAGTGCGCCACCGCCGATGGTTCCAGATTGCCCGCCCTCCCAGACCAGCATGGATGCGCCGGTCTCGCGTGGACTGGAGCCTTGATGCGCCACAATCACTACGCGTGCTACGTGGCCATGTTCCGCCAGCGCATCGCGCAATCCAGCCGCATCGAAGCTCATCCGCGTAACCTCTGGCAGGCCATCAAGACTCGCTCTGCGGTGGCAGGAGCATCAAGGTCGGGATAGGCGTCGCCACAGGCCGCTATCGCGTTGGACAATGCGGACCACGCTGAGATGCCGTGCATAAGTGGTGGCTCTCCGACGGCTTTGGATTTGAACACAGTCTCTGCGCGGTTTTCTCCGTCCCAAAGTGCTACGTTGAAAACTTCGGGGCGGTCTGAGGTGGCGGGAATTTTGTATGTCGAAGGGGCGTGGGTTTTTAAGTTACCTCTGGCGTCCCAGATCAATTCTTCGGTCGTCAACCAGCCTGCGCCCTGCACATAGCCGCCCTCAATTTGGCCGATATCCAAAGCTGGGTTTAGGGAGCGCCCGCAGTCATGCAGAATATCAGCCCTCAGGATACGGTTTTCGCCAGTGAGTGTATCGATCACCACTTCAGTGACGGCTGCGCCGTATGCGAAATAGAAGAATGGGCGACCATGGCCTTTGATGCGGTCCCATTGCACATCGGGTGTGGCGTAAAAACCGGTGGCCGACAGGGAAATACGGTTCTGGTAGGCTTTGGAGACGGCCTCGGCGAAGCTCAACTCTTGCTTGTCAAAACGGACCAGGCCGCCCTCAAAAACGACCTCTGAGTTCGACAGGAACTTGGCCACGCGCGCTTTGATTTTTTCGCAGGCATTCAACACGGCCATGCCGTTTAGATCGGAGCCTGATGAGGCTGCTGTCGCGGATGTATTGGGCACTTTACCGGTGTCGGTCGCCGTGATTTTCACGACGTCCAATGGCACTCCAAAGCACTGCGCGGCCACTTGCGCCACCTTGGTAAACAACCCTTGCCCCATCTCTGTGCCGCCATGGTTCAGATGGATCGAGCCGTCTTGGTACACATGCACCAAAGCACCCGCTTGGTTGAGGTGGGTGAGCGTGAACGAGATGCCGAACTTTACGGGCGTCAAAGAAATCCCGCGTTTCAACACGGGATTTTTGTCGTTCCATTCAGACACGGATCGACGCCGCGCTTGGTAGTCAGATGACACCTCTAAAGCATCCACCATCTCGCGGACGATGCTGTCGGTGACCTCCATCCCGTAAGGCGTGGTCTGGGATTTCATCTTGGCAGAAATATTCCCGCCGGAGGCATAAAAATTTTCGCGGCGCACCTGCAACGCATCCAATCCTAAATGATGCGCGATATGGTCCATGACCCGCTCGATCCCGACAACTCCTTGCGGCCCGCCAAAACCTCGGAAAGCCGTGTTGCTTTGGGTGTTGGTCTTTAACCGGTGCGAGGTGATCCGTGCATGATCCAGATTATACGCATTGTCGGCATGCAGCATGGCGCGATCTGCTACAGGCAAGGACAGGTCCTGCGCCCAGCCGCAGCGGGCATAATGCACAAAGTCCACCGCCTGTATGCGTCCGCGGGCATCAAAACCCACGTCATAGTCAATGCGAAACTCGTGGCGCTTGCCCGTGACGATCATGTCGTCGTCGCGGTCATAGCGCATTTTGACCGGTACGTGATGCTTCTGCGCGACCACTGCGCATGCCACACACAGTGCGTTGCCTTGGCTTTCTTTACCCCCAAAGCCGCCACCCATCCGGCGCACTTCAACACGGACCGCATTCATCGGACGACCTAGGGCTTCGGCCACTTTGTGTTGGATTTCCGTTGGGTGTTGAGACGAGGCATGAACCACCATGTCGCTGCCTTCTTGCGGGACGGCGAGGGCTGCGTGGCCCTCCAGATAAAAGTGCTCTTGGCCGCCGATCTCGAAGCTGCCTTGAACGCGGTTGGTGGCCTTGCCCAGCTGCGCCTCGGCATCGCCTTTGGTGTAGATGCGCGGGCCGTCCTCGAAGCGGGAGTTGGCGGCCATCGCCTCATCAATCGTCAGGATTGGCGTCTGCTCGTTGTATGCGACTTTAGCCAGCCGAGCGGCTTTGCGGGCAGCAAGGTGGGAGGTCGCAACAACAAGGAAGATTGGCTGGCCAAGGTAGTGAACGTCGCCCGTGGCCAGCAATGGTTCGTCGTGGTTCGAGGGGCTGACATCGTTGTCATGAAGCAGATCGCCTGCCACAAGGACATCTACGACGCCGTCGGCAACTCGCACGGCGTCGAGATTAACCGCGGTGATTGCCCCTTTGGCAATGGAACTCAGACCAGAGGCTAGATACAGCGTACCGCGCGGCGTCGGAATGTCGTCCGTATAGCGCGCGGCGCCTGTGACATGCAGCGGGCCAGCATCATGGGCCGTGTTCTTGCCGACGCTCATGGGCGCACCTCCAGCACGGAGGCGGGAATACCGAGGCTTTCTACATAGACGCGACGTAGCATGTTTTGCGCGGCTTGCATGCGGTATTCGGCGGATGCGCGCATGTCACTCATCGGGGTGTAGTCTTTGCCGAAGCCATCCAGAGCGACCTCCATGTTTTCTTCGGACCATGCTTTCCCGATCAACGCCTTCTCGACATTGAAGGCGCGTTTGGGGGTTCCGGCCATGCCGCCAAATGCAATGCGTGCCTTTGCGACGGAGCCGCCCGCGACCACAACGTTGAAACATCCGCAAACCGCCGAGATGTCTTGATCAAAACGTTTGGATAACTTGTAGCATTTTAACGTGTCACGTTGCTTGGGGATGGTGACAAATTCTACGAATTCACCGTCTTGGCGGTCTTGCTTGCCGTATTCAATGAAGAAATCTTCTAGCGGCATCTCGCGCCGTGTGTCGCCCTTGCGCAAATGCAGCGTTGCCCCAAGGGCTATAAGTGCGGGCGGGCCATCCCCGATGGGGGAGCCGTTGGCGATATTGCCGCCGATGGTGGCCGCGTTGCGCACTTGTGTGGAGCCGTAACGGCGTAGCATTTCGGCAAAGGACGGGTAGAGCGGTTTAACCGCTTCTAGAACTTGAGTAATCGTACAGGCCGCGCCGATGCGCAGGCCGTCTTCGGTCTCTTCAATCTGTTGCAGGTCGGCGCAGCGTCCGGTGAAGGCCACTTTGTCCAACTCGCGCAGCTGCTTGGTGATCCAAAGGCCCACATCTGTTGCCCCGCCTATCAATGTCCCGTCGGGGTTTGCCTCATACCATGTCGCCAACTCGTCCGAACTATCGGGCATCGGATAGGGGGCATCAGCTCCGATGGCACTGTCGTTCATCCAGTCTGGTACATCTTCGGTGGATGCAGCTTCTGCCGCGCGAATAATTGGCGCGTAGCCCGTGCAGCGGCACAGGTTGCCGGCCAGTTGGTCGTTGTAATCAGTGGCCCCATTTTTGTGAGCCGCCGCCATGGTGGTGACAAAACCCGATGTGCAAAAGCCGCATTGGGATCCGTGGTGCTCGACCATTGCGCGTTGCACCGGGTGCAGGTTGCCGTTTGGTCCGGCAATCCCTTCAACCGTCCGCACTGCACGGCCGGATAGTTGGGGCATGAACAAGATGCAGGCATTCATCGCCTGCGCCACGCCGTCTTCATTGGTCACAATAACGGAGCACGCTCCGCAGTCGCCTTCGTTGCAACCTTCTTTGGTCCCCGTCATCCCACGTCGTTCGCGCAAAAAATCAAGCAACGTCTCGGTGGGGCCGACCTCGGCCTCCACGGTCTCTCCGTTCAGAAGAAACGTTAGCATATGGAATTATTCCTGCCGCGTTACCTGTTGGGTGTCCCCAGTAGCGTGCCTTCGATGCGACGTAGAAGGCAGGCGGGATTTTGATGCTGACAAGGAAAGCGCAAGAAAACCCTTTTGGCAAGCATTTCAGTTTCTGGGCTCGCTGGTTTGCGCTTCCCAAGCTTGCCGTTGCCATTCCAACCATCCCTGCAAGGGAATGAGCGCGTTGGGCTCCATCCAGCAAATGCGCTGACGGCCTTCCTTGCGGGTGACGATGATGCCACCCGCTTCCATTATCTTGATATGTTGTAAGAATGACGGGAGTGCCATGTCATGTGGCGCGGCCAGTTCTTTGACCGCGGCGGGCCCATGGGCGAGCCGTTCGATGATGGCACGTCGGGTCGGATCGCCGAGGGTCGCAAATAAGATGTCGAGCGAATGGTTAGCCATGCGCCTAAGTTACAAGGGCGTGCAGATCCAGCAAGCAGAATCTCTTTAGAGTGCAAAGAGATTCTGCCGTGGAAGGATTTCTAGAACGGCAAGAAGCCGTCAGTCAGGTCGTAAGGTTTCACCGCCATGAGGGGTTGGTCGCCCTCGTAGGAGAAGACAAAGATGTGTGCTTGATCGCTGGCCAGTGTGATGCGGCAGAATACAACGTCGGTGTCGAACTGCTTAGGGCAACCTTCTAGGTCTGCATGCTCGACCGAAGCCTCAAAGACTTCATAGGTAAATGCGCCGTCGGGAAGGAAGGTCGTGTCGCCAGAATGGGCTTTGTCATCTGCGCCAGATGCAAGTGCTGATGTGGCCAGAGTTATCGAGAGTAGAGAGATGAGTGATAGGCGTTTCATATTCTGAGTCCTTTTGTAAGATATACATTTCTTATTAAAACACTCAGAATTATACAAGCGGCCTTTTTTGCCACGTGTTGATACCTGTTTTCGGGGTTTTCGATCGGTCGGCGTGACCCTAGTGTGGTGCCATGAGCAGCTCCCCCCGATTCATCCACCTTCGCGTCCATTCCGAGTACTCACTGCTGGAAGGGGCTTTACGCCTGAAGAAATTGCCGGGACTTTGCGCCGCCGTGGGAATGCCTGCTGTTGCTCTGACCGACACCAATAATATGTTCGCGGCGCTGGAGTTTTCCGAATACGCGTCAGAGGCGGGTGTCCAGCCGATCATCGGGTGTCAGGTAGACCTGACCTACGAAAAAGCGGCTCAAGGCGAACGCCCCCGCGATCCGGCTCCAATCGTGCTATTGGCCCAAAGCGAACGCGGTTATGAAAACCTGATGAAGCTAAACTCCTGTCTGTATATTGATGCGGGCGGGGCGTTGCCGCAGGTTTCCGTCGAAGAACTCGATATTTATAACGATGGCCTGATCTGCCTGACGGGCGGACCGGATGGCCCAATCGGGCGACTGCTGAGAGCAGGACAAACTCCGAAAGCGGACGCATTGATGCGCGATCTGGCGCGAATTTATCCCAACCGTCTCTACGTGGAATTGCAACGGCATCCGGTGGACGGAGGCTTGCCCGAAGCCGAACAAAAGTCGGAGCGCGGCCATGTTGAAATGGCCTATGCGATGGGGTTGCCCTTGGTGGC
Source organism: Litoreibacter meonggei (assembly GCF_003663885.1). Classification (GTDB taxonomy): domain Bacteria; phylum Pseudomonadota; class Alphaproteobacteria; order Rhodobacterales; family Rhodobacteraceae; genus Litoreibacter; species Litoreibacter meonggei. The sequence continues at coordinate 536,159 of NZ_RCCE01000002.1, read as the reverse complement.
AACCAACGACGCTTACTTCCCCAAGCCGGATATGTACGAAGCGCATGATGCGTTGATATGTATCTCGGAAGGGGCTTACGTTGACCAACAAGAAGGCCGCCGTCGTCTGACGCCGCAGCACTACTTCAAGTCGCCGCAAGAGATGGCAACTTTGTTTGCCGACCTGCCCGAGGCGCTGGAGAATACAGTCGAAATCGCACAGCGCTGCGCGTTTAAGGTCTACAAACGCGACCCGATCTTGCCGAAATTTGCGGATGATGAGGTCGTAGAGTTGCGCCGTCAGGCCCAAGAGGGGCTAAAGGCTCGGCTGGCGGTGATCCCGCATGCGGCACCCGTGGAGGAATACGAGGCACGGCTGGAATTCGAGCTGGGCATCATCGAAGGCATGGGCTTTCCCGGTTACTTCCTGATCGTGGCCGACTTCATCAAATGGGCCAAGGATCACGACATACCTGTAGGCCCCGGTCGCGGCTCCGGTGCGGGCTCGCTGGTGGCCTACGCGCTGACGGTCACCGACCTTGACCCGCTGCGCTATTCCCTGCTGTTTGAGCGGTTCCTGAACCCTGAGCGGGTCTCCATGCCCGACTTCGATATCGACTTCTGCATGGATCGCCGCGAAGAGGTGATCCGCTACGTCCAAGAGAAATACGGCCGTGACAAGGTGGGGCAGATCATCACCTTCGGGGCGCTGTTGTCCAAGGCCGCCGTGCGCGACGTAGGCCGCGTTTTGCAGATGCCTTACGGGCAGGTGGACCGCCTGTCGAAGATGATCCCGGTCGAGGGCGTGAAGCCTGTGTCGATTGAAAAAGCCTTGGCGGACGAGCCGAAACTGCGCGAAGAGGCGAAGAACGAAGAGGTCGTAGCGCGGCTTCTGGACTACGGCCAACAGGTCGAAGGCCTGCTGCGCAACGCCTCGACCCACGCGGCGGGCGTGGTGATTGGCGACCGCCCACTGGACCAGTTGGTGCCTCTCTACCAAGACCCGCGCTCCGACATGCCTGCCACCCAGTTCAACATGAAGTGGGTGGAGCAGGCGGGGCTGGTCAAATTCGACTTTCTGGGCCTGAAAACCCTGACCGTTATCCAGAACGCCATCGACCTGATTATCCCATCGCGGCCACTTCATGTGGATGCCGACGGCAACACATTGTTCGAGCCGCCCGCAGGTGCAGAGAACGACATCGGGGCGATCCCGCTGGACGACAAGAAGTCTTACGACCTCTATTCCGCCGCCAAGACCGTTGCGGTGTTCCAGGTGGAAAGCTCCGGCATGATGGATGCGCTGCGGCGCATGAAACCCACTTGTATTGAGGACATTGTGGCTTTGGTGGCGCTGTATCGCCCCGGTCCGATGGAGAATATCCCGACCTATTGCGAGGTGAAGAACGGCACAAAGGAGCTGGAGTCCGTCCACCCCTCCATCGACCATATCTTGGCCGAAACCCAAGGCATTATCGTCTACCAAGAACAGGTTATGCAGATCGCGCAGGTCATGGCGGGCTACTCGCTCGGCGGCGCTGATCTGCTGCGCCGCGCGATGGGTAAGAAGATCAAAGAGGCCATGGACGCCGAGCGGCCCAAATTCGAGAAAGGTGCCAAGGAAAACGGCGTCGACGCTAAGAAGGCCCGCGAGGTGTTCGACCTTCTGGAGAAATTCGCCAACTACGGCTTCAACAAATCCCACGCGGCGGCCTATGCGGTGGTCAGCTACCAAACCGCGTGGCTCAAGGCGAACCACCCTGTCGAGTTCATGGCGGGGGTGATGAATTGCGATTTGCACCTGACCGACAAGCTGGCCGACTATTTCAATGAAATCACCAAGAAGATGGATTTGGAGGTGGTGCCGCCCTGTGTGAACCGCTCCGAGGCGATGTTTACCGTGGGCGACGGCAAGGTCATCTACGCGCTTGGCGGGCTGAAAAACGTGGGTGTGGAGGCGATGAAACTGGTGACCGAAGGGCGCGGCGATACCCCGTTCACCACGCTCTACGATGTGGCGCGTCGCGTGGATTTGAAACGCGTGGGCAAGCGGCCGCTGGAAATGCTGGCGCGCTCGGGCGCGTTTGATCAGCTCGACCCCAACCGCCACCGTGTCTTCGCGTCGCTGGACGGCTTGGTAAATTATTCCGCCGCTATTCACGAGCAACGCAATTCGAACCAAGTGTCCCTGTTTGGTGAGGCGGGGGATGACCTGCCGGAGCCGCGCCTGTCGCCGGTCGAAGACTGGTTGCCAGCCGAGCGCCTGATGGAGGAATTCAAGGCCATCGGCTTCTACCTGTCCGGCCACCCGCTCGACGATTACATGCTGATCTTGAAGCGCAAGGGAGCCATGACCCTGACCGAAATCGCACTGCGCGCCCAAGGTGGGCCGTTCGTGGCGATGCTTGGGGCAAATATCGCTGGGCGTCAGGATCGAAAGTCTGCACGCGGCAATCGGTTTGCTTTTGTGCAGGGGTCTGACCCGACGGGGCAGTTCGAGGTCACGGTGTTCTCTGACACACTTGAGAAATCCGGTGATCACTTGGTGACTGGAGCTAACGTCGTACTGACCGTTGAGGCCACTTTGGAGGCCGAGCAGCTGAAACTGCTGTGCCGTGGGGCGCAGCCAGTGGATGGCGCGGTGGCGGATGCCGGATCTATCGGCTTGAAGATTTTCGTCGAGAACGACAGCGCAATCACCGCGATTGCGTCGGTGCTGGAACGCTCCGGCCAAGACCCGAAAATCCGCGCGCGCGGGCCGGTGTCCTTGTGCCTGATGTCGCCGGGCTTGCCGGGGGAGGTGGAGGTGTCACTTGGCGACCGCTTCGCCGTGAACCCGCAAGTCAAGGGCGCGATCAAGTCGCTCAGTGGCGTGGTGATGGTGGAAGAGGTTTAGGCCGGCCTACCAATGCGGCGGGCGTTGGTCGGCCAAAACGGCGCTGCCTCCCACGTCTAGTTCCGCCTCCGCCGAGCGTTGCATCAGCATTTCCACGCGGCGGGTCAGGGTGGCGATCTCGGTTTCCTGACGGGCCACGATGTCGGACATATCTTCGACCGAGCGGGTCAGATGGGCGATTTTCTCTTCCAGCTTCGTCGTGTCAGTCATGGGAACCTCCGGTTTTCATGTCGCAGATATGGCGCTTTGCTTGCCCCCGCAAGGGCTGCGGGGTAAAGGCTGGGCCAAACAACGCAAGCAGGACGTCTCGTCATGGCCAAAGTAAAAAAGCAGCCGCGCCCCAAGGCCGTCACCCCGAAAGGGTTTCGCGACTACTTCGGCGCGGAGGTCACGCAGCGCAAGGCGATGCTGGACAAGATTTCCGAGGTCTACCAGCTCTACGGGTTTGAGGCGCTGGAAAGCAGCGCGGTCGAGACCGTGGAGGCGCTTGGCAAGTTCCTGCCTGACGTGGATCGCCCCAACGAGGGTGTGTTTGCGTGGCAAGAGGATGACGACGCCGATTGGCTGGCCTTGCGCTACGATCTGACGGCCCCTCTGGCCCGCGTCTATGCGCAGTTCCGCAATGATCTGCCGACGCCCTATCGCCGCTACGCGATGGGTCCGGTCTGGCGCAACGAGAAGCCCGGTCCGGGACGGTTTCGCCAGTTCTATCAGTGTGATGCGGACACGGTCGGGGCGTCTTCAGTGGCAGCAGATGCCGAGATTTGCGCGATGCTGGCTGATACGTTGGAGGCGGTCGGGATTGAGCGCCGCGACTACATTGTGCGCGTGAATAACCGCAAGGTTTTGAACGGTGTCATGGAAGTGGCTGGGGTGTTGGACCCGTCCGACCCGGACAAATTCGTGACCGAGCGCGGCATTGTGCTACGCGCCATCGACAAGCTGGACCGGCTTGGCGCAGACGGCGTGCGCGCCTTGCTGGGTGCTGGTCGTGAAGATGATAGCGGCGACTTTACAAAGGGCGCTGGCCTAAGCGACGAGCAAGCCGAGATTGTGATGGGCTTCATGCAAGCTAAACGCGACAGCGGTGCTGCGACGGTGGCACGGCTCAATGAGCTGGTAACTGGTTCCGAGACAGGTGCTTCTGGTGTGCAAGAACTGGAAACCATAGCAGAGTTGATGGCGGCTCAGGGCTATAACTCAGATCGCATCGAGATCGACCCAAGCGTGGTCCGTGGCCTCGGCTACTATACCGGCCCCGTCTATGAAGCGGAGCTGACCTTCGAGATCAAAGACGAAAAAGGCCGCCCGCGGCAGTTCGGCTCGGTCGCAGGCGGTGGGCGATATGACGATCTGGTCAAGCGCTTCACCGGTCAGGAAGTGCCCGCAACGGGGGTCTCCATCGGCGTCGACCGCTTGCTGGCCGCGCTGCAGGCGAAAGGCCGGATGACCAAAGAAACCGTTGGCCCCGTGATCGTCACGGTCATGGACCGCGACCGCATGGCGCATTACCAAAGTATAGTTGGTGAATTGCGGGCAGCCGGCATCCGCGCGGAGGTCTATCTGGGCAACCCGAAGAACTTCGGTAACCAGTTGAAATACGCCGACAAGCGCAATGCGCCGCTGGCGATCATCGAAGGCTCGGACGAGGCGGAGCGCGGCGTCGTACAGGTCAAGGACCTTGTACTGGGCGCAGAGATTGCCAAGACCGCGTCGCTTGAGGAATGGAAAGGCCAGCCTGCACAAAGTGAAGTGAAGCGCAGCGAGTTGGTCGCTGTGATCAAGAAGATGCTGGGCTGATATGGACCGCGTTCGCCAACAAACAGAGCGGCTGTCGCGCCTCTTTCGTGACGCAGGTGCTGTGCCTGTGGAAACGTCGGTGCTGCAACCTGCGGACACCTTGTTGGACCTTTACGGCGAAGACATCCGCGCACGGGCTTATGTGACCTCAGACCCTGTTCTGGGCGAGCAGATGCTGCGGCCCGATTTTACCGTTCCCGTGGTGCAACGCCATATGGAAGAAGGCGCGGAGCCTGCGCGGTATACTTATCAGGGGCTGGTTTTTCGAAAGCAGGAGGCAGGGACGGGCCGTGCCTCGGAATATCTGCAAGTGGGCTACGAAGTGTTTGACCGTAGCGATCCCGCGGGCGCGGATGCGGAGGTGTTCGCCTTGTTTGCGGAGGCATTGCAGGGCGCTCCGGTGCAGGCGGAAACAGGCGACATTGGCGTTCTGATCGCAGCCGTTGCAGGGCTGTCGACGACCGAGCGACGGCGAGCGGCCTTGCTGCGCCACTTGTGGCGGCCCGGTCGGTTCCGTGCGCTTTTGGAGCGGTTCAGCGTGCCTGCGACCCGCGTTATCCCTGACATGCGGGCGGAGGTTCCGGAGATCGGCATGCGCTCCATCGCCGAGGTCGGAGCGCGGCTGGAGGCTTTGCGCGAGGACGCGCAAACGGCCCCGCTGGATGCGGTGGAGTTGCGGGCATTGCAGGCAATTCTGGAGGTGTCCGACATGGCCCCGACCGCTTTGGCAGAGCTGCGCAAGATTGCGCAGGACCTACCTGCGATCACGCCTGCGTTGGACCAGTTCGAGGCCCGCTTGTCTGCACTGGCCAAGCGCGGCGTGGACGTGGACGCTTTGCCATTTTCCGGCACCTACGGGCGCACCACGATGGAATATTACGACGGTTTCGTCTTCGGTTTTCATGCGGACAATCCGGTGCCGGTCGCCACAGGCGGGCGCTACGACGCGCTGACCCGCGTGCTGGGGCAGGGGCGCGAAATCCCTGCGGTCGGCGGCGTGATCCGGCCCGAATTGCTGGAGGCGCTGACATGATCAAGCTTGGCATTCCCTCCAAAGGGCGTCTGATGGAGGACACGTTCGCATGGTTTTCTGCGCGCGGTGTTACGCTCGCCCGCACCGGCTCTGATCGCGAATACGCGGCAGAAGTGTCGGGCGTGGAAGGGGTGTCGCTGGTGCTGTTGTCTGCGGGCGAAATCCCGCGCGAGATGGCGGCGGGGCGCATTCATTTGGGCGTGACGGGCACCGACATGGTGCGTGAGAAGATCCCGCTGTGGTCCGAGAAAATCACCCCTTTGGCGGAAATGGGCTTTGGCCACGCCGATCTGATCATCGCGGTGCCGAACTTCTGGGTGGATGTGGAGACCGTCGACGACCTCGACGCCGCCGCCGCCGCATTTCGCAAGGAACACGGGTTTCGGTTGCGTATCGCCACAAAATACCACCGGCTGGTGCGGGAATACCTGCAAGCGCATGGGGTGGCGGATTACCAGTTGGTCGACAGCCAAGGGGCGACGGAAGGCACTGTGGCGAACCTGACGGCGGAGGCTGTGGCGGACATCACCTCAACCGGAGCGACCTTGGAGGCCAACCATTTACGGATGTTGTCGGACGGACCGATCCTAGCGTCTCAGGCGACGTTGTTCGCGAGCAAGGCGGCGGACTGGACCGGATGCGATCTGGCCGGTTTGACGCGGGTGCTGGGCCTAGAGAATCCCGATATCGGCTAGGGCCGCGGACAGCTCCGGCGGCAGGGCGTCTTCCGTGGCGCGGCGGGCGGAGATGTCGGGCGGCGCGTCCTCGGGTTTGAGGTAGCGCCAGCCTTGGAACGGTTTTTTCAGAACCGGGGCAGTTCGGATCAGCTCCGGCTCGAACACCAACGCGCAGCGGCGGATACCGTCTTGGCCGATAACCTCATCCAATCGCAGCAATTTCTGGCGGGCTTGCACGACGCCTTTGATGACCCAATAGATGGAGCCGCCGTCCAGAAGTTCAGCTTCCCGCTTGGGCCACATGCGGGTGATGTGACGGGGCAAGCCATCGGGGCCTTTGGGACGCGGCGAATTGTGCCACGCTTGCAGGCTTTCTACCGATTCTGTGCCAACGCTTAGCTTGATGAGATTGATCATATCTATATATTGTATGCTTCCCGCTCCCGACTTCAATGCGATTCCAACCCCTAGGATGCCGATATGACCGCTTTCGCCGCCCCCATTGCCGAGCAAATCTGGGATATGAAGTACCGTTTCAAAGATGCAGACGGCACTCCGGTGGATGAAACCGTCGAGGACACGTGGCGGCGGATCGCCCGTGATCTGGCGAAGGTCGAGGATAACCCTGCGCAGTGGGAAGAGACATTCTACGACGCGCTTGCTGACTTCAAATACCTGCCCGCCGGACGCATCATCGCGGGGGCTGGCACCAAGCGGTCTGTGACGCTGTTCAACTGCTTCGTGATGGGCACGATTCCCGATGACATGGGAGGCATCTTCCAGATGCTGAAAGAGGCTGCGCTGACGATGCAGCAGGGTGGCGGGATCGGCTACGACTTCTCCACCATCCGGCCCAAGGGAGCGGATGTGAAGGGTGTGGCTGCGGATGCCTCCGGCCCGTTGTCATTTATGGATGTGTGGGATGCGATGTGCCGCACGATCATGTCCGCAGGCTCGCGCCGCGGGGCGATGATGGCCACCATGCGCTGCGACCACCCCGACGTGGAGCAGTTCATCGCAGCCAAGCAAGACGCCGCGCGTCTTCGTATGTTCAACCTGTCTGTTCTGATCACCGACCCGTTTATGGAAGCGGTTAAAGCGGATGGTCCGTGGGATTTGGTGTTTGACGGCAAGGTCTACAAAACGGTGCAGGCGCTGGATCTGTGGAACAAGATCATGCGCGGCACGTATGACTACGCGGAGCCGGGCGTGATCTTCATCGACCGGATCAACGCCGCGAACAACCTGTCTTACGTGGAGCAGATTGCGGCGACCAATCCTTGCGGCGAGCAACCTTTGCCGCCCTATGGCGCGTGTCTTCTTGGCTCGATCAATCTGGCGCGTCTGGTGGATCGCCCGTTTGAGGACGGCGCAGATCTGGATGAAGCAAAGCTGACCGAATTGGTGTCCGTCGCAGTGCGGATGATGGACAACGTGGTGGACGCGTCCAAGTTTCCGCTGGAGGATCAGGCGCGTGAAGCCCACGCGAAGCGCCGTATCGGGTTGGGGGTTACTGGCTTGGCCGATGCCCTGCTGATGGTGGGCTCGCGCTATGGCTCCGAGGAGGCGGCGCGTCTGACCGAGCGCTGGCTGCACGCGGTCGCCCGCGCCGCATATCTGGCTTCGGTGGATTTGGCGAAGGAAAAAGGCGCGTTTCCCCTGTTCGACGCGGACGCCTATCTGGCGTCAGGCACGATGCAAGCGATGGACGAGGACGTGCGCGACGCCATCCGAGACCACGGCATTCGCAATGCGTTGCTGACGTCAATCGCGCCGACGGGGACCATCTCGCTTTATGCGGGCAACGTGTCGTCGGGGATCGAGCCGGTGTTTGCCTACGCCTACACCCGCAAGGTCTTGCAGAAAGACGGCTCCCGCACCGAGGAAGAGGTGGTCGATTACGCAGTGCAGATGTGGCGCGACAAGTTCGGCGATGCCGAGTTACCGGAGTATTTCGTCAACGCCCAAACGCTTGCCCCGTTGGACCATGTGCGGATGCAAGCGGCGGCGCAGAAATGGGTGGACTCGTCGATCTCTAAAACTATCAACTGCCCGGAAGACATCAGCTTTAATGATTTCAAAGATGTCTACATGGAAGCGTGGGACACCGGCTGCAAAGGCTGCACGACCTATCGGCCCAATGCGGTGACAGGGTCAGTTTTGAGCGTCTCGGAGAGCGCTGACACGACCCCGTCCGAAAATCCGGAAACGGCCACGGATGGCGACGTGATCTACATGTCAGAGCCGCTGGACCGCCCCGCAGAACTAGAAGGCCAGACCTACAAGGTGAAGTGGCCGGACAGCGAGCACGCGATTTACATCACCATCAACGACATCGTGCTGAACGGCCACCGTCGCCCGTTCGAGGTGTTCATCAACTCCAAGAACATGGAACATTTCGCGTGGACTGTGGCGTTGACCCGCATGATCTCGGCTGTGTTCCGGCGCGGGGGGGACGTGTCCTTTGTGGTGGAAGAGCTGAAGGCCGTGTTCGACCCGCGCGGTGGTGCGTGGATGAACGGCAAATACATCCCCTCCATTCTGGCGGCGATTGGGGGCGTGATCGAGAAACACATGATCGCCACAGGCTTTATCGCGGGCGAGGGGATGGGCCTCAAAGTCGACCCCCACGCGCAAGTTGTGAATCTCAGCGGCAATCGCGGCCCGGCCTGCCCAAGCTGCGGCCAGTATGATTTGCGTATGGTCGAAGGGTGTATGACTTGCGGATCCTGCGGCCACTCTAAATGCGGTTAACGGGCTGACATCCAAAACCGTTGCGCTTAGGTGGCGGAAATATTCCCAAGCTCGGGAACTGTGCCGTAGGTGCGGGGCTCGCCGTGGGTAATTGGTGCGGGAGCGGGGATCGAGACAGGTCCGTTGGGTGTTTGCACGGTGATCCGCCGCAGATGTGGATGCGAGGACAGGTCCGCCATATCGTTCACGTTGGCCAATGCGACATCCGAGCGCAGCAAAGCCTGCGTTACCTCATCGACGGTCATCTCGGAGAATTTGGCCGCTATGAGCGCGTCGGTTTTCGTGCGGTTTTGCACCCGCGCCACATTGGTTGCAAATAAAGGATCAATGCCCAAGCGCTCGTCGCCTATGAATTCGCGACACAGGCGTCGCCATTCCCTGTCACTTTGCACGGAGATCAGGACGAGCTTTCCGTCCTTGGTCTCAAACACGCCGTAGGGGGCAATTGACGGATGCATCATGCCCTGCCGCGTCGGGCTGTTGCCGCCTTCGTGATTGAGCAAGGGCACAGTTAACCATTCGGCAATCACGTCGAACATCGACACGGAAATGCTGGCGCCGTTGCCGGTGATGCCACGCTGGATCAGCGCCTCAAGGATGGCGGCATGGGCGGTGGCGCCAGTGGCGATATCGACGACGGAAAGACCCACGCGGGACGGCTCTGACGGGCCGCCAGTGATGGAGCAGAGCCCCGATTCAGCTTGTATGAGCAGATCGTAGGCCTTGCGCTCCGCCATTGGCCCGCTTTCGCCATAGCCGTTGATTGCGCAGGAAATCAGGCGGGGGTAGGCCTGTGTCAATCGCTCCGTGCCGAAGCCCAGCCGGTTCAGAGCGTTGTGCTTCAAGTTCTGGATCAAGACGTCTGCCGTTCCAAGAAGCTCTTCAAGGGCGGCCTTGCCTGCGTCTGTCGCCAAGTCGCAAACCAGCGAGGTCTTGCCACGGTTGAGCCAGACGAAATAGCTCGACTGGCCTGCCGCAGCGGTGTCATACCCCCGCGCAAAGTCACCGCCGGGACGTTCGATTTTGATCACTTCCGCCCCCGCATCTGCGAGGCGGGCAGAGGCGAACGGGGCCGCCACCGCTTGTTCGATCGCGACGACCTTGAGACCTGACAGCGGTAGTTCCTGCGTCATCAGAACGACCTTGGCAGGCCAAGCACGTGCTCGGCGACATAGGACAGGATCAGGTTGGTCGAGATGGGTGCGACTTGATACAGGCGGGTTTCGCGGAATTTGCGCTCGATGTCATATTCGCAGGCAAAGCCGAAGCCGCCGTGGAACTGAAGGCAAGCATTGGCGGCCTCCCATGATGCTTTGGCAGCGAGGTATTTCGCCATGTTGGCTTGCGCGCCGCAGTCCTGGCCCGCGTCATAGCGGCGGCAGGCGTCGTAGCGCATCAGGTTGGCTGCTTCGATCTCTATGAAGGCTTCTGCGATGGGGAATTGCACGCCTTGGTTCTGACCGATGGGGCGTCCGAAAACGGTGCGCTCGCTGACATATTTGGTCACGCGGTCGGTGAACCAATACCCGTCCCCGATGCATTCTGCTGCGATCAATGTGCGTTCAGCGTTCAGGCCGGTCAGGATATATTTGAAGCCCTTGCCTTCCTCGCCGATCAGGTTTTCCTCGGGTATTTCCAGATTGTCGAAGAACAGCTCGTTGGTCTCATGGTTCACCATGTTCAGGATGGGCCGCACGGTCATGCCGTTTTGCATCGCCTCCTTGATGTCGACGAGGAAGATCGACAGGCCTTCGGATTTCTTCTTCACCTCTGACAATGGTGTCGTTCGGGCCAGTAGGATCATCAGATCGGAGTGTTGTACCCGGCTGATCCAGACCTTCTGACCGTTGATCACATAGCGGTCGCCCTTCTTGACAGCGGTGGTCTTCAGCTGCGTTGTGTCGGTGCCGGTTGTGGGCTCGGTCACGCCCATGGATTGCAAGCGCAATTCGCCGGAGGCGATGCGGGGCAGGTATTTCTGGCGTTGCTCTTCCGAGCCATGCCGCACCAAGGTGTTCATATTATACATCTGGCCATGGCACGCACCGGAATTCCCACCCGCGCGGTTTATTTCTTCCATGATGACAGAGGCTTCCGTCAGTCCAAGGCCGGAGCCGCCATATTCCTCGGGGATCAGGGCGGCCATCCAGCCCGCCTTGGTTAGCGCATCGACGAATGCTTCGGGGTAGCCGCGCTGTTCGTCGATCTTGCGGTGGTACTCGTCGGGAAATTCAGCACAAAGTGCCCGTATCGCATCGCGGATATCTTCAAATTCGTCATTGGTGTGTTGAAGCATAGTCACTCTCGTCGACAAGGGGGCTGAAATTCGCAAGGCTTGCGTATGGGGATCACTATGGCCCCCACCTTTCTGATACTGCAAACATATAAAGCCATCACAGCGTTATGGCTTTGCGCTATCGGCTGACGGCATATAAAATCCACCCGACAAGGAGAGCGATCATGGAATTGAAAACAGGCATGTCAGCGGTTGTGACCGGTGGCGGATCAGGTTTGGGCGAAGCGACGGCACGCGCATTGGCGGCCAAGGGTTTGAAGGTCGCAATCTTTGACCGCAATGCGGAGGCTGGACAGGCTGTCGCCTCTGATATTGGCGGCCTGTTTTGTAACGCCGACGTCACCGATAATGAAAGCATGGTCGCAGCTTTCGAGGCCGCGCGTCATGCCCATGGGCAGGAACGTGTATTGGTTTCTTGTGCGGGCATCGCACCGGGGGCGAAAACCGCCTCGAAAGGTCAACCGCATGACGCGCATCTATTTCGCACGGCGTTGGATGTGAACCTGTATGGCGTTTTTCTGGCGTCGTCCTTGGCTGCCGCTGGCATGTCCGAAGCAGATGCTTTGAATGACGATGGCGAGCGGGGGGTGATCATCAACACAGCCTCAATCGCGGCCTTTGACGGGCAGGTCGGGCAGATTGCCTATGCGGCGTCAAAAGCAGGTATCGTGGGGATGACTCTGCCGATGGCGCGCGATCTGAGCCGCTCCGGTATTCGCGTCATGGCCATCGCGCCCGGCCTGTTCATGACGCCGATGATGAAAGGGCTGCCGCAAGACGTGCAAGACTCTTTAGGCGGGCAAACACCCTTTCCTCAACGGCTAGGCGACCCGGCGGAGTTTGCGGCGCTCGTATGCTCCATCTGCGAGAATGTGATGATGAACGGCGAAGTCATCCGGCTGGATGGCGCAATCCGCATGGGTCCTAAGTGACAGCGCATCTTTGACCGTCAAACGGTCTAAGCGGCGACCTGTCGAAGCCCTAGAATCTCGCGCGCTTGCTGCCATGTCGCGACAGGGCGCTCATATTTTTCGCACAGCCCGACGGCGCGTTGCACCAAGGCTGCGTTCGACGGGGCGAGGGTGTCGCGGTCCCAACGGATGTTGTCCTCCAAGCCCGTTCGCGTATGTCCACCTTGGGCGATTGACCATTCATTGACCTGAACCTGCGCCGGACCAACACCTGCCGCACACCACTCTGCGTTAGGGGCGAGACGGTTTAGCGTTTCAATGTAGAAGTCGAAAATTCGCTTGTCCGCAGGCATGGCATTTTTCACACCCATCACGAACTGTACATATAGAGGCCCCTTTAGCCGTCCGTCCGCGGCCATGCGCGTGGCCTGAACAATATGGCTGAGGTCAAAGGCCTCAATCTCTGGTTTCACATCATATTTCAGCATCTCGGCTGCCAGCCAATTCACCAGATCGGGGCTGTTTTCGTAGACGCGGGTCGGGAAGTTGTTGGACCCCACGGATAGCGAGGCCATATCTGGCGCCAAGGGCAGCATCCCACCGCGGTCACGCCCCGAGCCAGAGCGCCCGCCGGTAGAGAGTTGGATAACCATGCCGAGGCAGTGTTTTTCTATACCTTCTTTCAGCCGCGCGAACCGCTCCGCGTCCGAGGTAGGTTTGCCTTGATCGTCGCGAACATGACAATGCGCGATGGAGGCACCTGCCTCGAAAGACGCATGCGTGCTTTCGATCTGTTCGGTGAATGTGACGGGCACCGCAGGGTTGTCGGCTTGAGTTGGGACGGATCCTGTAATGGCCACGCAGATGATGCAGGGTTTAGACATTGTGGTGTTCCTCTAGGTGCCGAACAGCGGGGCTTTGCACTCGGCTTGGCCGATTGAAGAAACGATAGGGGAGGGCATCTCGTGATGCAATTCACGTCACGCGGCGATCCTCCAAACGGTCGCCTATACCGTGTCGCCCTTGCGCATCTTTTCTTGCACATCCGCGATGTCCGCATCGCTTAACACATAGTCACGTTTGGCCGCTTCAAAGGCGATGTATCCTCGCAGAAGATCGCGTTTGACCAGATCAAGCGACCGTTCCGCCGGATCGCCATAGCCCGCACCGCCGGGCAGGGCGAGCATCACCTTCCGGCCGTGTGGCACGAATTGCTTGCCCTTACCGAACATTTCGCTGCCATCGTCCTGCGCGATCGTGGTGCACGCGCCCGCCTTCCCGCCACGACGTCCGCGGGCAGGGTGGTCCACACGGTCGAACATCGCCTGAAAGTCGAACTCATGCCCCTCGCGTGCGCCGACCTCCATGTATTGCCCCAACCCGCCGCGCTGCTTGCCCGCGCCACCTGAATCGGGGCGCAATTCCTTGCGCCAGATGATCACCGGACCCGCGTGTTCCGTGGCCTCAATCGGCATGGTCATAACGCCAGACGGGAACGCCGTGGCATTCAGCCCGTCGTGCTCGGGACGCGCGCCGGAGCCGCCGGAGTTGAACGTCAGCACCTCGGAGCGCACAGCGTCCGGTGGTGCAGGCGCGTCGGTGCGCGGACGCAAGGAAACTTGGAAGTTGCACAGACAGCCTGCACCTTCGGCAGGCACAACACCGGGCAGGATTTTGTCCAAAGCGTCATAGACGGTGTCCGGCACAAAATGCCCGACGATATGGCGCAGGGCCACGGGGGCAGGGTGTACTGCGTTGACGATGGTATTCACCGGCGCTTCGATCTCGAACGGGGCGAGTGAGGCCGCGTTGTTCGGGATCTCCGGAGCAATCGCGCATTTCAACGCGTAGCAGGCATAGGCCTTTGCGTAGACCAGCGGGCAGTTGATGCCCTTCTTGTCGACGCCCGAGGTGCCAGTGAAGTCCGACACGATCCGGTCTTCCTCAATGGTCAGCTTGACCTTCAAGGTAATCGGCGTCGCGAAACCGTCCACCGTCATCTCTCCCTCGGCGCTGGTGCGGGGCAGGGCGGCGATGCGCTCCAACGTGGCGCGGCGGGAGTTGTCCAAGATGAACGCGGCGATGCCGTCCAGATCGTCCAGCCCGAACTCGTCCATCATTTCGATCAGGCGGCGATGGCCAATTTCGTTACACGTCGCCAGCGCGTACATGTCACCGATCAGCTGGTCCGGCTCGCGCACATTGCCGCGCACGATGCGCACTAAGGTGTCGTCCACGTCGCCACGCTCGGCGAATTTCATGATGGGGATGTACAGCCCTTCTTCATAAACGCTGGCCGCATCAGCCCCGAAACCGCGCCCGCCAATGTCCACGATATGCGCGGTGCAGGCAAAGAAGCCGACCAGAACGCCTTTGTAAAAAGACGGTGTCACCATGGTGATGTCGTGCAGGTGGCCGGTGCCTTCCCACGGGTCGTTGGTCAGGTAGACGTCGCCTTCAAAGATGTTCTGCCGCCCGATGCGACGGATGAAATGCGCCACCGCGTCGGCCATGGCGTTCACATGCCCCGGCGTGCCGGTGACCGCCTGCGCCAGCATCCGGCCATGGGTGTCGTAGACCCCCGCAGACAAATCGCCCGCTTCGCGCACGGAGGTCGAGAACGCCGTGCGCACTAGGGCTTGCGCCTGCTCTTCGACGACCGAGATAAGGCGGTTCCACATGACCTGATAGGCGACGTTGGACTGTGACTGTGCCATGTGACTCAGGCCCCCTTCTTGGTGGTGATGTCGATGCAGCCGTCCGGCTGACGGATGGCTTTGCGGGACGATGGAACGATGATTGTCGTCTCGTCCTCGGTGATCGCGGCAGGGCCTGTGACCTCTGCGCCCTCAATCATATCGTCACGCAACACGACAGAGGCTTCCGCGAACTCCGCTGTGGCCGGATCGAATAGCGAGCGGGAGCCGTGGATCGGAGCGTCCCCGCTGGGCTTGGCGGCGTCGATCTCCGTGACCTTTTCGGGTGGGGTTGTCGCATTCACCGACCAGACGGTGATTTCGATATCCATACCCGTGACTGCGCGGCCAAACAGCTTGGTATAATCCTCGACAAACCGCGCCTCGAAAGTGGCGGCATTTGGGGTCATCGCCTGCGCTTCGGTCAGGGTGATCGGGATTTCCCAGCCTTGCCCTGTGTAGCGCATGTAGACCTTGAACTCCGACAGGATATCGCTGTCCGCGTCGCAGTTGCGCACAAAACCCGTTGCCTCGGCCTTCAAATCACCAAGCAACGCCTTGATCTTGTCCGCGTCAAAGTCGGACAGCTTCATATAGACGGAACGGTTGGCCTCGAAGCTGAAAGGCGCGCGCAGGAAGCCGATGGCGGAACCGACGCCCGCGCCCGGTGGCACCAGCAGGCGCTCCACCCCCAGCTTTTCGCACAAGCGGCCCGCATGCAGCGGGGCTGCGCCGCCGAAGGCGATCATGGTGTATTCGCTCAAATCCTCGCCGTTTTCCACCGCATGAACCCGTGCCGCGTTGGCCATGTTTTCGTCCACTACTTCGGCCAAGCCAAAGGCGGAGGTTGCGGCGTCCATGTCCAGCATATCGCCCAGAACGGCACGCAACGCGGTCTCCGACGCGGCGGTTTCCAGCTTGATCGAGCCGCCCGCGAAGTTGTCAGGGTCCAGCTTGCCCAGCACCAGGTCCGCATCCGTCACGGCGGGTTTGTCGCCGCCGCGCCCGTAGCAGGCCGGCCCCGGCTCGGACCCCGCGCTTTCCGGCCCGACGCGAATCTGGCGCATCGCATCAACATGGGCCAGCGAGCCGCCGCCTGCACCGATTTCTACCATGTCGATCACAGGGATCGAAATGGGCATGCCGGAGCCCTTCTTGAAGCGGTACGTCCGCGCCACTTCGAACACGCGGGAGGTCTTCGGCGTCTGATCCTTGATCAGGCAAATCTTGGCCGTGGTGCCGCCCATGTCGAAGGACAGCACCTTGTCCAACCCATAGCGCGCGGCGATGTTGGCGGCGAAGACCGCGCCACCGGCAGGGCCGGATTCGACCAGACGCACAGGGAACTCCGCCGCGTTCTCCAGCGAGATAATCCCGCCGCCGGAGTGCATCAGAAAGATGTTGCAACCCACGCCCTCGTCGCGCAGGCGGCCTTCCAGTCGACCCAGATACGACTTCATCAGCGGCTTGATATAGGCGTTCGCTACAACGGTGTTGAACCGCTCGTATTCGCGCATCTGGGGGCTGACTTCGGTCGACAGCGAGATCATCACGTCCGGCAAGCGCTTCGCCAGCACATCGCGCACCAGCTTCTCGTGGCTGTCATTGAGATACGAATGGATCAACCCGATGGCGACGCTGTCATATCCGGCCTCCGCGATGGCCTCGACCACCGGCGCGATATCCGCCTCGGTCAGCGGCATCAGTTCCGCCCCCGTGGCATCAATACGCCCCGGCACGGTGTAGCGGCATTGGCGGGGCAGCAGTGGCTCGGGAATGTTGAGGTTCAGGTCATATTGCTCGAACCGCGATTCCGTGCGCATCTCGATCACGTCGCGGAAACCTTCGGTGGTGATCAGCGCGGTCTTCGCCCCGCGCCGCTCGATCAGGGCGTTGGTGGCGAGGGTCGTCCCGTGGATGATCTGCCCGATATCCGCAGGCGTAATGCCCGCCTTGGTGCAGACCTGCTGCATCCCGTCGATGATGGCGTTCTCCGGTGCGATGTAGGTTGTCAGCACCTTGGTTGAGAACGACGCGCCGTCCACCTCCAGCACCACGTCGGTGAACGTGCCGCCGATATCCACACCCAGCCGAACAGAAGAAGTTTTCATGTGTCTCACCTATGGAATTTAGGGAAAGGTAGGCGAAGTCATATGATATATTCCAATTATTTATTTGTATTCTTGTGATAGATTATTGTGATGAAGGTCGCTGATCTCTGAGCCGTGTGTAATCGGCTGCGATCTCCTCCGCGATTTGGGCTGCCCGCACTACAAACCGCGCCGCATTCTCCGCATGAAAGCGTGCAGTGAAACGCAGTGCACTGGGAACCCAATCCACGGCTAGTTGAACCAAGCGTCCAGCTGCTACATCTTTCTCCACCATTGCTTCCGGCAACAGGGCAACACCCATTCCATCCAGCGTCATCTGCAAGCAAGAGGACATTGAACTCGATGGAACGAAGCGTGTTTTGGGCAAGGCGTTGCTATCGGCATAGTCCGACAATTCAGCAAAGGCCTGCGTATGACGCGCATGGGTTAACAGGGTATGCGGGATTAAATCGCTGACATTAATTTCTGGCGGAAGTTCCGCCGCCGTAGCGGCGTCGGCCACCCAGACGTATGGGTAATCCCCCAATTCGATTTCACCCGACATCTCGGAGGCAAACGGAGCATTTTGTAGCGCAATATCCAATTCGTTGAGCGCTAAAGCGCGGTCCAGCGTGCGTGACAAATCCACTGTCAGTTCGACCGAGACTTCGGGGTAGGCACTCTTGAGTCGCCGCAAATAATCGTGCAGCCACGTGGCCGCGATCAACTCTGTAACACCAAGACGGAGTCGATCCTGCACAAGATCAGGGCGGGCCGCGACTTCGATCAATTCTTCGGCCTGGCGCAGCACACTGCGTGCAACCTGAAGGATCTCACCTCCCCTGTCCGTCAGACTCACCGACCCAGAATCGCGCAGCATCAGCACAACGCCCAACGTGCGTTCAAGACCCGCGATGCGTGAGGAGATGTTGGGCTGAGTCGTGTTCAGATGCTGCGCCGCCTTGCGAAAGCTGCCGAGGTCGGCAACCCACACAAGGGCTTCAAGTTGTTTGAGGGTGAATACGTTACCGACCATGAGCCGCGTTTAGCACCCCGCGATGGTCTCCGCCATGTTGCGCAGCAAATCGTTGTAGAGTTCCGGCCCTTCAGGCAATGCGGCGCCCAGCGGGTCCAGCACGGCGACCCGCGCGTCGGTGCCGTCTAGCACCGTGGCCACCAAGCCATCCGAGAACTGAGGCTCCGAGAACGCACAGGACACGCCGTTCTCGCGCACCGTCTGTTGGATGCGCTCTACCCGTGCAGGGCCGGGGGTGGCGGCGTCGCTGAGCGAGATTGCCGCAACGGCCTCTATCCCGAAGCGGGCCTCGAAATAATGGTAGGCGTCATGGAACACGACGAATGCCTTGCCTTGTGCAGGGGCGAGTGTGGCTTCGATCTGCGCGACCGTCGCGGCCAGCCCATCTTTCGCGGCTTGTGCATTGGCCGCATAGGTCGCGGCGTTATCCGGATCGAGCGTCGACAGCTCCGCCGCAATCGCGTCCAGCCACACCACCGCGTTGTCGGGATTCAGCCATGCGTGCGGGTCGACATTGCCATGGTCGTCATGCCCGTGGTCGTCGTGACCATCGTGATCGTCGTCGTGGTCATGTGCCTCGAACCCGTCCGCGTCCCGAAACCCTAGGGTTTGCGTCTCTGGCAGGTGCAGCAGTTCAACCTGCACGGCATCGGCTGACAGGCGGTCCAGCATCGGCTCCAGCCACGGGGTCAGGCTCTCTCCCACCCAGAACACAGCCTGCGCCTGTTCCAGCGCTCCTGCCTGCGAAGGGCGCAGCGCGAAGCTGTGTGGAGAGGCGTTGGCGGTGACCAAAACCTCCGGCTCTCCCAGATCGCCCATCACCTGCGCGACCAGTGAGTGGACAGGGGTGATGTCGGTCACGACACGTGGGACCTCCGCAAGGGCGGGCGAGGCGGAAAGCACGGACAATAGCAGGAAGGGGCGCAGCATATTTCACCTATGTGATTGTATAACATATTGCTCTCTGATAAGTGTTATATCATAACGTATCAACCCTAAAGTTTCAGGAGCCTCCCATGAACCCGCTCGGCTTCAAGCATCACGATCATTCAAATTGCATTTCTGGCGGCGTCGCTGCCGTGGTGCAAACCTGCGCCGAGGAAGGGTTGCAATTCACCCCTGTGCGCAAGCGTGTGCTGGAGATTCTGCTCCAGGGACACCGCGCCATTGGGGCATATGAAATTTTGGATACCTTGCGCGAGGAGGGGCTAGGCTCACAGCCCCCCGTGGTTTACCGCGCTTTGGACTTTCTGGTGAAGCACGGCTTCGCCCACAAGATCGAGCGGCTGAACGCCTTTATCGCCTGTACCCATCCCGGCGATACGCATGCGCCAGCATTCCTGATTTGCCGCAGCTGCGACGCTGTTGCCGAAACAGTGACGGCAGCGGCAGGTGGGCGACTTGGCAAGGCTGCTCAGGAAACAGGGTTCACCATCGAGCGCACCGTTCTCGAGGCAGAGGGCGTTTGCCCGAACTGCCGGAGTAAATCCGAATGAATGCGCTGGTCGATTTCAACAACGTGAACCTCAAATATGGGGCGCAGAAGGTGCTGGAGGACGTGAATATCAGCATAGCTCCAGGCGAAATTGTTACCATTGTCGGCCCGAATGGATCTGGTAAATCTTCGTTACTGCGCGCGTTGATTGGCGCTTTGAAGCCTGCATCGGGCCAAATTAGCCGCGCAATGGGTCTGCGGATAGGGTACGTGCCGCAAAAACTGCATATCGACCCGACCCTGCCTATGACAGTTAAGCGATTTCTGAGTCTGCCCGTAAAGATCTCCGACACCGACGCATCTGAGGCGTTGAGGCGAGCCGGTGTGCCCGATTTGGGTTCGCGGCAAATGTCAAATTTATCCGGGGGCCAATTCCAGCGTGTTTTGCTTGCCCGTGCGTTGCTGCATAAGCCACAACTTTTGCTGTTGGACGAGGCGACACAGGGGCTGGATCAACCCGGCTCCGCCGCGTTCTACCACCATATCGAGAAGGTGCGGGACGAGCTGAACTGCGCCGTCCTGATGATCAGCCACGAGCTGCACGTTGTGATGAGCGCCTCCGACCGTGTGATCTGCCTCAACGGCCATGTGTGCTGCGAGGGCAAGCCCGACGTCGTCGCTTCCGCCCCCGAATACCGCGCCTTGTTTGGTTCTGGCACGGGCGGGGCCTTGGCGCTGTATCGCCACGATCATGACCATGTGCATGGCCACGAGTGCGATCACGATCACTCCCATGAGGCCGCAGAATAATGCTCGACAGTTTTCTCGTTCGCGCCGCCCTCGCTGGGCTTGGCGTTGCGTTGGCCGCCGCCCCCTTGGGCTGCTTCGTTGTCTGGAGGCGCATGGCCTATTTCGGCGACGCCACCGCGCATGCCTCGATCCTTGGTGTGGCGCTGGCGCTCAGCTTCAACATGTCCGTTTTCGCAGGTGTCCTTGTCGTGGCCTTGGTGATGGCAACCTCAGTGTCCACCCTGTCAGGGCGTGGCTACGCGATGGACACGTTGCTGGGCGTCATGGCCCATTCCGCCATTGCCTTCGGGCTGGTGGCGGTGTCGTTCCTTGACGGGGTGCGCATCGACCTGATGGCCTACCTGTTCGGCGATATTCTGGCCGTGGGCCGTGTCGATCTGGCGGTGATCTGGGGTGGAGCCTTGCTGGTTCTGGCGCTTGTTGGCTGGCGCTGGCAGCAACTGCTGCTGTCCACCGTTAGCCCCGATCTGGCGCAGGCCAGCGGCATCGACCCGAAGCGCGAGCAGCTGATCCTGACCATCGCACTGGCCGTGGTCGTCGCCGTGGCAATCAAGGTCGTCGGTGTCCTGCTGATCGCAGCATTGTTGGTCATCCCCGCCGCTGCCGCCCGTCCGCTGGCGCAGACGCCTGAGCGTATGGCCGCTATCGCGGCTGTGATAGGTGGGGTATCGGCGTTGGGGGGCTTGCAGTTGGCCTACCGCTTTGACACGCCCGCCGGACCTACAATGGTCTGCGTCGCTGCCGTGTTGTTCGGACTGAGCAGCGTGGTCAGCCTGTCCCGCGCATAGCCTCAAGGCGGTCGCGGAATGCCTCCAGATCACGTTGCAAAGGCGAGCGTTTAGAGCGCGACATGAACCAGCCTGATATGCGCGACCATCCGCCAAGGGCTATCTGTGTCGTGACCCGCAAAACGGTGCCGTCGCCGTCAGGGGTGAAGCTCGTTTCCTGCACACCCTCAGCGGGGAGCTTTCCGAAGAGCGGGCTGTAATCGTCACGCATGTTATAGGCCAACGCGGGCATGACGCCCGGCGTCACTTCATGCGGGGCCAGTGGCAGAACGCGGGTGATTTGCAGGTGGCTGGTGATGCGGTGCGGGCGGTCGACCTCGACCACGGTCTCAACCATCTCGGTTTTCAACTCGGGGTAGATGAACATCCAGACCGCCTGCGTGCCGGGGCCATCCTCGACCACATTTGTAAAGGACACTTCGGTGCGGCCCGAACTATGCTCTGCCGTCAGACGCGCATCGGTGTAGAGGTCGTAGACCTCCGCCACGGGTCGCGCAATGTGAACCTCGCCGGTCAGTACGGTCATAAGTCGATCTCCACCAGACCATCCTTTTCAGCTGCGCGGGACTGGCACAGGATCATCGCCTTTGCGCGATCCGCGTTTGACAGCACGAAGTCGCGGTGTTCCACATCGCCCGCGACCACGCCGCATTTGCACACCCCGCACAGCCCGTCCGAGCATTTCACATCCACATGAATTCCCGCTCGCAGAAGGGCGTCGGTCGCGGCTTCGTCGGCCTTCACGGCGATGTCCATGCTGGTGCTGGCAAGCCGCAGGGTGAAGGCGTGGTTCACGTAGTCGGGCTGCTCGGGGACCGAGAAAAACTCCAGATGCTGTGCCTCTTCTGGGAAACCGTTCGCCTGCGCTGCGTCCATGACGGCGGCCATGTAGACCTCCGGCCCGCAGGTGTAGACATGCGCGCCGGTGCGGTGTTTCAGCGTGTTGGCGAGGTCGCAGCGGGAGCCTTCGTTGGAGAAATGCAGGTGCACCTTGTCAGCCCATGGCACCTTTGCCAGATCGTCCAAGAACCCCGCCCCGCTGCGCGTCGAGCAGGAGTAGTGCAGCGCAAAATCCGCGCCGATGGCGTGTAGTCTATGGGCCATCGCGATCATCGGCGTGACACCGATGCCGCCGCCCATGAGGTAGGTGAAACTGGCATCCTCATGCAGCGGAAAGTGGTTGATCGGCTTGGAGATATGCACCCGCCGTCCTTCCTCGAAAATGCGGTGCATCAGGCGCGAACCGCCGCGCCCGTGATCCTCGCGCAGCACGGCGATCTGGTAGCGGGAGCGGTCGGCGGGGTCACCGGACAGCGAATATTGTCGCAGGAATTCGGGGGCGACGACCACGTCGATATGCGCGCCAGCCGCCACGGGGGGCATGTCGGAGCCGTCGGGCATTGCGAACTCGTATTTCGTGATCGTGTCGGTCATGTGCTCAACCTTCGAGATCACCGCACCCATGACGGGGCTGTCTTGCTGGTCGGCGGTGTAGATATGCTCAGGCGCTAACCCTTTGGCGCGGCGGGCTTTATGCTCGGGTGCGGGGATCATCGCCTTGTAGGCGGCGATGCCCGCCTCGCGGTCCATCGGGTAGGGATAGGCATAGGGCGGCGGGGCCAGGGGGGCGGGGTAGACGGCCAGCGTCTGGTCCTCGTAGCGCAGGTCCAAACCCTTTTGCAGCCCGCGTGCGTTCACCGGATGGGCCGAGGGGCGGTAGGCCCCGTCGTCGACCATTTCCAGATCCCACCACCACTTTTTGACGGGGTTGATTTCGCCTTGCCCCGCCAAATCATCCAGCTTTGCCAAGGCCTTGGCAGCTTGCGGCAGGGTCATGGCCAGCTTGCGGAAGGGGGCTTCGGCGAACAAGCCTTCAAGGTTCCACGGGCAGGTTTTCATGCAGCGCCCGCACATCGCGCCGTTCTTTTGGGCAACGCGGTAGGTGGTGCATTTCTGGCTATCGGATTTCCAGATCTCGTAGCCGTTGAACATCAGTTTCGGGCCAGCGGTGATAGCACCGGAGGGGCATTCGCGGGCGCATTTGTTGCAGGCTTCGCAGAATTTTTGAAGTCCAAAATCTATTGGTTTATCGTGGGTTAGCGGCATGTTGGTGGTGACGACACCGGACTTCAGACGGGGGCCGAGGAAGGGGTTGAGGATCACTTCGCCGATGCGGGAAACCTCGCCCAGACCGGAGAGCAGCAGCAGGGGCGGGTGCAGGACCTCGTCGTCCATTACAGAATGGACGCGGGCGGTGTAGCCGAGGCGGCGCAGGTGCTCGGCCAGCACACCGCCCAGAAGCGAGAACCGCAGGTAGGCGCGCATCGACTGCGCGCAGGCGATCCAGTCGTCGCCGGAGGCACCTTCCATGGTCTCGTGGCCTTGGTCGATGATCATGGAAATCGCGTTGGAATGGTAGGGCATGATCGGCTGGCCTGCTGCGTCGTGACTGTAATAAACCCAATCAGGGCAGGCGCTTAGGCCTGCCGCATCGACGCCCAGCCAGTAGAGCGCGGCCTTGATATTGGCGGCGTTGCGGTCGGGGTCTTGTGTAGACTCGTGGACCTCGGAAGCCTCCCCGTCTTGTAGCAAAACGAACGCGCCAAGCGACGGGCGGAAGGCAAATGCCGCCGCCGATTTGCGGACATAGTTGCCGTTTTTCGTGGCCTCTTGCACCGTTTTTCCCATGTCGCCGAACAGCCCGCGCGCGAACAGGTTGGCGCGCTTCGGGACGCGGGCGACGTTGGGTTTATCGATATAGGTGGTCGGATTTTCGACCCGTTTGAGGGTCTCGAACGGGTGCGGGCCGTCGCGGAATTTGCGTGTCTGAAAAGCGTCGGCAAAGCGTCGGCTTTTCGTATGGCCGGAAAGGCCGATGGCCCAAGACAGCCCGGGCTTGGCATTTGGGGCCAACGGACGGTCTGCCGTCATCGCCAAAGTCGTGGTCACCACGGCCAATCCGTAGCGGTTGCCCAGAAACGGGTTTGCGCCATCCGCATGGTTCAGGCCCGACGCCACCGCAAGCTTGCCAAGATGCACGTCGCTCGCTGCCATCGAATGCGCCCGCGCATCGAAGCCCAAAGTGCGGATGTAGGAGGCGAGGGTCACCGCCGTCTCCATCCCGCGCAGGCAGGTGCGGTGGTCTTGGGCGTCGGTGATCCAGTCGCACCCGACCTCGTCCGGCTCTGGATCGCGGGGCATGTCGTAAAGGAACACCAGAGCGTGAGTGTGGTGGTCGCAGGCTTGCGGCGGGGCGCGCATGCTTTCGCGCAGGCCAGCCATGATGACGTCGATGCCAGCGGCCAAGGTTTTGGGTTGCAAGGTCCGCAGTTTGTCTGCCAGCCGGTCTACATCTGGGTTGACCAGTGGGGTGTCCAGCCATGCCTCGCGCGGTATCTCGCAGGTGCCGACCATCGACGCATCGCAGTAGTAGCCGAAGGCCTTGAGGTGATTGGCCCGCTCCGTCAGGTCTGACGGGATTTCGGCGATTTCTTTTTTCACCAACCCGTCGCGGGTGGCGTCGAGCATCGCCTGATACTCCTGCATCGCGTTGACGATGCTCAAAGGGTCTTCAGGCCGTCGAAAGCTGACATGCGCCATCGCGGGCACATGATCCAATGCAGCGCTGTCTACCCGCTCCAATTTTTCCAAAGGGTAAGGTCCCAAATGGACGGGGCGGTTCCGGTAGGAGAAGAGTTTTGTCATTCAGGGCTGCTTCAAGGTTCTGCCGGCACGCGGCGCATAGCGCTTGTTCTCATTGCTCATACTCGTCACTGTCATGGAGCATTCATAGCGGGTCAAGAGAGGAACGGGCGGGATATGACAGGGCAGATCAAAGGCTTGCTGTTTGACAAGGACGGCACCTTGCTGGATTTCGACGCGACGTGGGGCCAATGGGCCGCCGGGTTCTTTGACGATCTGGCGCAGGGCGACGCCGGACTTAGCGCGCGCATGGCGGATGCGGCCGGGTTCAATGCGGCATCCAGAACCTTCCACCCCGACAGTCCGGTGATTGCCGATACTGCGGATGTGGTGATTGATCTGTTGCTGCCCTTCGTTCCGCATTGGGAGCGGCAGGCCTTGCTGGAATATGGCAACGAGAAAGCGGCGCAGGCCGAATTGGTGACCCCATGTGCGCTGCCCGAACTGTTTGACCGGTTCGATGCCATGGGGCTGCCGTTGGGGATTGCGACGAACGACGCCGAAAGCTCCGCCCATGCACATATGCGCACGTTGGGGGTTGAGACGCGGTTCGCGCGCATATTGGGCTTCGATTCCGGCTTTGGTGGAAAACCCGCGCCGGAGATGCTTCTGGCGTTCTCGGACCATTGCGGATTTGCCCCGTCCGAGGTGGCGATGGTGGGCGACAGCACGCACGACCTTCATGCGGGCCGTAATGCGGGGATGATTTGCGTGGGCGTGCTGACCGGCCCCGCGAGACGCGCCGATCTGGAGCCGCATGCGGATGTGGTTTTGAACAGCATCGCGGACATCCCGCACTGGTTGGCCGCGCGGTAGCCTTGCGCCAAAAGCGACGTAACCCGTCGGTAAACGCCAAACCTGCCCTTGGGGCGCGGTGCAAGCTGGGTGGGCAGCTAACACCGGAGGTCACAGCGACATGGCAGATGAACCCATCAAACGTAAGCGCGGCGGTGGCCGTGCGGGGAACGCCAGGCGCACGACCTCCAAGCTGCCGGAGCAGATGCCGTGGCGCATTCCGGTCAACACCGACAAGCCGACGGAGCCTTTGGACGAAGACGGCGTTCAGGCCATCCACAAAGGTGCGATGCGCATTCTGTCCGAGATCGGCATTGAATTTCTGAACCCTGACGCGTGCAAGATTCTGAAAGGCGCGGGCTGCAAGGTCGATGGCACCAACGTGCGAATGGGCGAGGATTTCGTGATGGAAATGCTCGACCATGCGCCAGCGGAGTTTACCATCACCCCGCGCAATCCCGACCGTGCTATCCCGATGGGGGGCAAGCATATCCTGTTCGGCAACGTCTCCTCGCCACCCAATATGTGGGATCTGAAGCGCGGCAAGCGCACCGGCGATTTCGAGGGGTATAAGGAGTTCATCAAGCTCACCCAGTTCTTCAACTGCATCCATTTCGCGGGCGGCTATCCGGTGGAGCCTATCGACATCCACGCGCGCGAACGTCACCTCGACTGCCTGTATGAAAAGCTGACCCTGACGGACAAGGTCGTGCATGCCTACTCGCTGGGTAAGGAGCGGGTGGAGGACGTGATGGAGATGGTGCGCATCGCGGGCGGCATGACGCGCGAGGAGTTCGATGCCAAGCCGCATATGTATACGAACATCAACTCGGTCTCGCCATTGAAACACGATTTCCCGATGCTGGAAGGCGCTATGATCCATGCGCGGCGCAACCAGCCGGTGATCGTGACGCCGTTTACCTTGGCGGGGGCCATGGCGCCCGTGACCATGTCGGGCGCGGTGACGTTGTCGCTGGCCGAAGGGCTGGCCGCGATTGTGCTGCTGCAAGTGGTTAATCCGGGTGCCCCTTGTGCCATCGGGACGTTTACGTCGAACGTGGATATGAAGACTGGCGCGCCCGCGTTTGGCACACCCGAATACATGCGCGCGACGCAGATGACGGGGCAGATGGGGCGGTTTTACGGGCTGCCGATCCGCTCGTCCGGCGTGTGCGCCGCGAACGTTCCGGACGGGCAGGCGATGTGGGAGACGTCGAATTCCCTGTGGGCCGCCGTGCAGTCTGGCACAAACGTCGTCTACCACGCGGCGGGCTGGCTGGAGGGCGGTCTGATCGCCAGCCCCGAGAAGTTCATCATGGATTGCGATGTTATCCAGCAAATTCAACGGTATATGGAGCCTGCCACCTACGCTACGACGCCTGACGACATTGCACTGGACGCGATCCGCGAGGTTGGCCCGAACGGGCATTACTTCGGCTGCCAGCACACGCAGGACCGGTATGAGGATGCGTTCTACTCGCCGCTGATTTCCGACTGGTCCAATTACGAGGCGTGGGATTTGAATGGTGGCGTTTGGACGGCGGAGCGGGCGCACGAGATGTATAAGGGCATCATCGCAGAGTTCGAGGCCCCGCCTATAGACATTGCCATCCGCGATGAGCTGGCGGATTTCGTGGCCCGCCGGAAATCCGAAGGTGGGGTGCCGACGGACTTTTGACGTTTGGTGCTATGCTAGGGGCAGCCAAAGTCAGCAAGGCGGACTGGTGCGGGCGCAGCTTCTGTTGACGCAGCATTTAGGTGCAACGGCTGCAGCAAGAACATCAGGTTTCTAGAACGGGCTCTATGCAGGCGTCCAAGGTTTGCTAACATCTCCAACCTTAGATATCCCGAAACCTTTTCTTGGCGTTTCTTTAACCGTTTTGCGGCAGATGTGTTTTCAGGGTTGAGAAAAGGCATCACATGTACGGCTTGGTTCATCGCGCGTTGCAGTGTTTTGCGCAGGACATCTATGGGGATGCGCTCTGGGACAAGGTGGTCGCGGAGGCCGGTCACCAGCTATATGAATATGAAGCGATGCTACCCTATCCTGACGATCATCTAGACGATGTTCTTCTGGCGCTTTCGGATCAACTTGAGAAGACGCCGACGCAGGTGCTGGAGGATGTAGGCGCCTATCTGGTCACCCACAAACGTATGGAGACGGTGCGCAGGTTGCTGCGCTTTGGTGGCACATCATTTGAAGAATTTCTCCTGTCGCTTGATGATCTTCATGATCGGGTCAAACTGGCCCTGCCTGATCTGGGTCTCCCCCAACTGGAAGTCGAGGCGCATTCCGGCACCTCGTTCAGCGTATTGGTGAAGTTTGACCGGCCGGGATTCGGGGCGGTGCTTCTGGGCATTCTGCGGGCGATGGCCGACGACTATGGGGCACTTGTCGTGCTGGACCTCGAACGCTCTGCATTGGGCGTTGAGGTGATTGAGCGTGTCATGGTGGAGTTGTTCGAGGCGGAATTCGCTGCGGATCGTGGCTTCGGCTTGGTGACGGAGGACACCGCAACATGAGCGGTGATTTCGTGCATCCGGTGCCTGCACAGTATGTCCCGATTGCCCCTGATGCGCTCGGGGCCTTGATGCCGATGCATATGCACGTCTCATCCACTGGCCACATCATGTCAGCAGGGCCCACATTGGCCAAGCTGCGACCGGACGAAACCCTGATCGGAAAACGGCTGCTGGAAGTCTTCGAGATAAAGCGACCGCTTCATATTCTGGAATTCAGCGACCTTCTGGAACATGGAAGTTGCTTGGTTCGGACCAAGTTTCGCTATGGGCATAGGCTGGGTATGAAGGGGCTATTCGTCCCATTGTCCGCGCGTCACCCTTTGCTGCCTGATAGGCGCGTCACGGGTGAGGCATGGCCGGTGTTGCGGCCGATAGCGCCGGGCGTGATGAACGCCCCCCAAGGTGCGTTGCTAAACCTGTCCCTTGGGGTCAATGTCGTTGAAGCTGTTCAGCGCTATAACCTGAGCAGCGCAGATTTCGCGCCCGCCGATCCTACTGTCGACATGCTTTACCTGATCGAGGCCAAATCAATTGCCTTAGAGGAGTCAAAACGGCTCAATTCGCGGCTGGAAGGTGCGCGGGTTGAGGCCGAACAACAAGCCTATACGGATACGCTTACCGGGCTTCAGAACCGGCGCAGCATGGACAGTTTGCTGCGTCACCTCGAAGCGTCGGGGGAACCGTTCGGCCTGATGCATTTGGATTTGGACCATTTCAAACAGGTCAACGACACATTTGGGCACGGGGCGGGGGACCATGTTTTAAAAGTCGTCGCCGGTGTGCTGCAAGACGAGACCCGCGCAAGCGATCTTGTGGCGCGGGTTGGCGGGGATGAATTCGTCCTCATCTTTAACGGCGCCATTGATTTAACGGTTTTGGAGGGTATCGCGTGGCGGATAATCTCCCGGCTTGAAGAGCCGATCTTATATGACGGCGATCTCTGCCGAATCTCGGCCAGCATCGGGACGACATTGTCGAGCTTTTACAGCGCCCCCGCTGCGGACCGCATGCTGAATGATGCTGACCGTGCGCTCTATACATCAAAGGATCAGGGGCGGGCACGCCATACAGTGTTTAGCCCTGAACTGTTCGATGCTGTTAACTGAGCAAAGCAATTAACCGCATGAATTCAGCGTTGTTCCGTTTTGGGGAAACGAAAGTGGTACTCCCTAGGGGAATCGAACCCCTCTTTCCAGGTTGAAAACCTGGCGTCCTAACCGATAGACGAAGGGAGCACCGGGATCGTGAGGGGCTATTTAGGCAAGGCGCGGGGCGCTGGCAAGAGGAAAATGTCGACGCAGTGTGGAAAGTTTCACGAAGCCTTGAAACCAGGGGCTGTTAGGCCGGAGCTTGTATCAGTGCCGCATCTTCCAAACGCAGCTGCGCCGAGCGCCGACCCTGCCAGCTGTTGATTTCGACCCGTCCAGCCAAATGGAATCGCCGTCCTGCATGGGCCTCTAGAGTCGGTCCCAGATCGGAGTTGAACGCGCCGAACGCGATCGCATCCATCTTCTCAGGCCCGCCCTCGCCAAAGCTGATTTTCAGATGTCCCTCACCGACAGGTTTGGTGAACAAAATGCGTTGGTCCGGGAAGACAAACCGTGGTCCCGCAGCGCCTGCGCCAAATGGGCCTGCTTGCTCGATCAATTCGATCAGCTCGACCGATGCCGCGCCGGACATAATGATCCCGTCCAGCCGTAGATCGGACGGTCCAAGCAAACCGGCGCCTTGTTTTTCCATCATCTCTGTTAGCCGCGCCATCGCGGGTTCCAACTTGTCACGGGCGACCGTCAGGCCAGCAGCCATTTTGTGCCCGCCGCCTTTGATCAGCAGGCCCTCGGCGGCCAGCTTCTGGATTTGCGCGCCGAGGTCGATGCCGGTCACGGAACGTGCGGATCCTTTGCCTTCGTCGCCCTCCAGCCCGATGACGACAGCGGGTCGGTTACTGGCCTCCTTCAAACGAGCCGCCACGATGCCGACGACACCAGGATGCCAGCCTTCGCCCGCAGCCCAGACCAGCGGTGCGTCCAACCCGCGCTCCTCGGCTTGTAGTAGAGCAGCCTCACGCACGGCTGCTTCGATTTCGCGGCGTTCGGTATTGAGGGTGTCCAGACGTTCAGCCAAGGCTTGCGCCTCGTGCTCTTGATCTGTCGACAAAAGCCGCGCGCCAAGATCCGGCGCGCCAATGCGCCCGCCTGCGTTAATCCGTGGTCCAAGCAGGAAGCCCAGATGATACGAGGTCGGCGCCGTGTCCATCCGCGCCACGTCAGACAACACCCGAAGGCCCACGCGCTGGCGCGCAGCCATTACCTTCAGGCCCTGCCGCACCAAGGCGCGGTTCACCCCGACCAACGGGGCGACATCGGCGACGGTCGCAAGTGCCACCAGATCCAGCATCGCCATCAGGTTTGGCACATCACGCTCGCCCCGCATCACGCGGTTCACGGCGACCAGCAGCAGGAACACCACACCAGCGGCGCAGAGATGCGCAAGCGTGCCGTCCTCGTCCTGCCTGTTCGGGTTTACCACGGCCAGCGCTGGGGGAAGGGTCTCGCCGCCCAAATGATGGTCCAGAACGATCACGTCCGCACCGATTGCTGCCGCCAAGGCGTCATGGGACAAGGTTCCGCAATCGACGCATAGGATCAGATCGTGATCTGCGGCCAACCCGGCCATCGCGGGCGCGTTGGGGCCGTAGCCCTCGTCGATGCGGTCGGGAATATAGAGCGTCGCGGGCAAACCCATCTCACGCAACCAGCAGATCAACAGCGCGGCGGAGGACCCTCCGTCCACGTCATAATCCGCAAATACGGCGATCTTTTCGTGATTGCGGACTGCGACAGCCAAGCGATCAGCCGCAGTATCCATGTCTTTCAACATCGATGGGTCCGGCAGCAGGTCGCGCAGGGCAGGGGCCAAGTAGCCCTCGGCCTCTTCAACCGGCACCCCAAGGCGTGCCAGTGTCGCGCAGAGCGGACGGGGAAGCTCTGTTTGTTGGGCCATAGTCTCCGCTTGGCGTTCCTGTTCAACTGACAGGCCCACCCAGCGGCGGCCTGTCAGCGAATTCTCTACACCAAGGAAGGCTTGCGTCATTAGCTGACCGGGTTGCGGTAGGTCATGCGACGGACCGAGCCGGTCTTGGAGCGCATCAGGATCGTCTCTGTGGTCAGGTGACCCACCTCGCGGCGGATACCCTTCAGGATGGAGCCGTCGGTGACGCCGGTTGCCGCAAAGATCACGTCCTTGGTCACCATCTCGTCACGGCTGTAGACCTTATCCAGATCGGTGATGCCCGCCTTGGCGGCGCGTCCGCGCTCGTCGTCGTTGCGGAACACAAGGCGGCCATACATCTGCCCGCCCATACATTTCAGTGCTGCCGCTGCCAGCACCCCTTCGGGTGCGCCGCCTTCGCCCATATACATGTCGATGCCTGTCGTGGCGGCCTCGGCGCAGTGCATGACGCCTGCGACGTCGCCGTCGGTAATCAAGCGGATGGCTGCGCCGGTGGAGCGGATATCTTCGATGATCTGCTCGTGGCGCGGGCGTTCCAGAACGCATACGGTGATGTCATCGGCCTTGCAGCCTTTGGCCTTGGCCAGTGCCGCCACGCGCTCTTTCACCGACATTTCCATGGTCACGGTGTCGGTTGCGTAGCCCGGCCCGATCGCCAATTTGTCCATATAGACGTCAGGTGCGTGCAGCATGGAGCCGCGCGGGCCCATCGCGATCACGGTCAGCGCATTGGGCATGTCCTTGGCGGTCAGCGTGGTGCCTTCCAGCGGGTCCAGCGCGATATCCACGCCGGGGCCGTTACCGGTGCCGACTTCCTCGCCGATGAAGAGCATCGGGGCTTCGTCGCGCTCGCCCTCACCGATGACCACGACGCCTGCGATGTCGAGCAGGTTTAACTGCTCGCGCATGGCGTTCACGGCGGCCTGGTCGGCGGCCTTCTCGTCGCCGCGTCCGATCAGCTTTGCGGAGGCCAGCGCGGCGGCCTCGGAAACGCGGGCAAGACCCAGCGACAACATGCGGTCTTGGAATTGATCGGTGGAAACGGTCATGTGGAAATCCTTAAATGGCAGTTGCATTCCGTTTAGCGGGGGCGGGTTCAGGGTTCAAGGACGGCGGTATCACGCCGTCTCAGACTTCTTCGATCCGCAAAGCGACAGGGTCAGAGGCCAGCACCCCGGTCGTCGGCAACTTGGTCAACGCTTCGTCCAAGGCATCGCGCGATGTCATATGTGTCACGATCAGCACCGGCGCTTTGTCGTCCAGATGATCGTACTGGCGCATCCGGTGAATCGAAACGCCCGCATCGCCCAGACAGGTCGCGACCTTAGCCAACGCGCCGGGTTTGTCATGCAGCGTCATGCGCAGATAAAACGGTGCGGGACTGCCGGAATTGGCGGATGGCGTGGTTTTCAGTGTGCTGGCGGGTTGGCCGAAGGTCGGCAGCCGCAGCCCACGCGCTATGTCAATTATATCGGACAGCACCGCGGAGGCCGTTGGGCCTTCACCAGCACCCGCGCCGCGCAGCACGATCTGGCCGACATGGTCGCCTTCCAGCACCACCATATTGGTGCCGCCTTCCAATTGTCCAAGGGGCGAGGTGGCGGGAACCAGACATGGCGTCATTGACTGTACTAGTCCGCGGCCTGTCATCTGGGCGGTGCCCAGCAGCTTGATCTTGTAGCCCATGTCAGCGGCTTGGTGGATGTCCTCTATGGTGACACGGCCAATGCCTTCCAGTTGCACGCCGTCAAATTTCACCTGTGTGCCAAAGGATATGGCCGCCAGCAGTGCCAGCTTGTGCGCGGCGTCGATGCCGCCCACGTCCAGCTCTGGATCGGCTTCCAGGTAGCCAAGGCCGTCGGCTTCGGCAAAGGCCTCCTCATAGGTGAGGTTGGCATTTTCCATGCGGGTCAGGATGTAGTTGCAAGAGCCGTTCATCACCCCCATCACGCGGGTAATATCGTTGCCCGCAAGGCCCTCGGTCAGCGCCTTGATGACGGGGATGCCGCCTGCCACCGCCGCCTCAAAACGCAAGACGCGATCTTCGCTTTCCGCCAGAAGCGCAAGTTGCTGACCATGCTCGGCGAGCATTGCCTTGTTGGCGGTCACGACATCTTTGCCCGCCTTCAACGCCGCCTCGGTAGCAGCTTTCGCGGGGCCATCAGCGCCGCCCATCAGTTCCACAAACACATCCACGTCATCGCGGGTGGCCAGCTTTACCGGATCATCCTCCCACGCGTAGCTGTCCAACGGAATGCCACGATCTTTCTTTGATCGCGCGGACACGGCGGAAATCACAATTTTTCGCCCGGTGCGCGCTTCTAGCTGCGCGGCTTTCTGGCGGATGATGCGCACGACGCCCACTCCGACGGTGCCCAGTCCTGCGATGCCAAGGCGAAGGGGGTCAGACATGGGGGATGCTCCGTCAAAAAAGGTATTGCGCGCTCGTTAGCGCGTATCGCTCAGGGGCGCAATGCAACCTGCTTAGACAGGGCGGTCTTTCACAGCGTTCAACAGCCTCAAGCGGGTGGCTCCGTCAATGATGCTGCGTCCTTTCAAAGCACGTGCGCGGGCCTTTAACCGTGCGACCCGCCCCTCAAGGATTTCGGTTTGCACCACGATGGTACTCCCGGCCTCGGACCGGGCGATGAGGTCGGGCAAAGGTTGCAGAGCGGGATAGTCCGCGTTGCGGGCCGACTTGCTGATGGTGCTGTCAATGTCAGGCAGGTTTGCGGTGCACGCGGACAGCAGCACAATGGTCAGGGCGGGAAGGGTGCAGCGCATAAAACCAGTCCGAGTGTAAATACTGTCGCGCACAATAGGGGCCGTGGTCGTGGCCGTCCAGCGCCACATATAGGCTTGATATGAACGCGTGTTCAGATAGCATGACCATATGGCACGCAAAACTGGTTCACATTCCGACATCACCGGCCCGCGCGTTCGCGCCGCGGCGCTTAGGCTGTTTGCGGCCCACGGCTTTGCCGCCGTCTCCATGCGCCAAATCGCGGCAGAGGTCGGGGTGCAGGCTGGTGCGCTCTATCTTTATACGCCTGACAAGCAATCCTTGCTGTTCGATTTGCTGCGCGAACACATGCAAGAGGTGCTGGATGCATGGGCGGCGGAGGAGAAGCCCGACGGGCCGATCAACCAGCTGGAGACCTTCACCCGTTTCCACATCCGCTTCCATCTGGAGCGCCCAGAGCAGGTGTTCATCTCCTACATGGAGTTGCGCAATCTGGAGCAGGACAACTTCAAAGCGCTAGAAAACATGCGCCGCCAGTATGAAAACTCGCTTGAGGCTATCCTGAAGCGCGGTCAGGACGAAGGCGTGTTTGACGTAGACGATACCAAGCTGACCACCTTGGCCTTGATTGCCATGCTCAATGGGGTGACGAGTTGGTACAAACCCGACGGTCGCCTGTCACTTTCCCGCGTCGAGACGATTTACTCCGACATGG
Organism: Litoreibacter meonggei; assembly: GCF_003663885.1. Taxonomy (GTDB): domain Bacteria; phylum Pseudomonadota; class Alphaproteobacteria; order Rhodobacterales; family Rhodobacteraceae; genus Litoreibacter; species Litoreibacter meonggei. The sequence goes on along the minus strand of NZ_RCCE01000002.1, from coordinate 501,468 downwards.
CCGGCAAGGCTGTCCGGATGCCCCGCTGGAAAGAACGCCAACGGAAACTAGAGGCAGGGCGGGCGGCTGAATAGAGGCGGTCTGCGGATGGCTATGCCAAGTTTCATTATCTGAGCAAAGAGGAGTGAGGTTGGTGAGCGATTCGGCACAAAAAACGCGTTTTCGACCGCTAACTGTCGTTTGAGATCAGCGAATTTGTCGTTGAGCCCCTTCCCGCGGCTCGACTTTGTCGCGTTCAAACAACAGACTATGGCCACAATGGGTTGCAGAAGTTAGTTTTTGCGAAAAAATGAGATTTCTGTTAACTTTACGTTAACTAAATGTGTTTTTTAACTAGTGGAGACGACAATGCGCATGAAAAGTCTGGGGATTTTAATCGTCGCCGCACTGCTACCTGTTGGTGCAGTTCAAGCATCTCAAGTTCAAGTATTCAATGACGTTGCCGCCTCTAGTGGCGGTCCGAACGGGATTCGGGGCACCGTCAATTGTAGCGCTGCATGCTCCGTACTGACAAACGCAGGCGGATCGTTTGGTTTCGGTGATCCGGGCGAGTTGTTTGAATTCCCGTTCAATGGCAACAACCCATCGAACGAACTGACTTGGATGAATTCTGTACTGAATACGAGTTATGGATTGGGCGATAGCAGCAAAGTTGATAGCACCAGTAGTGGCGTAAACTATGTCACCAGCTTTCTGTACGTCATTCTAAAAATCGGCCAGTCACCGTCTCACACCATTTTGCGTAACGACAGTGGCGGTGCGTTGACATTTTCATATGACAAGGCAAGCGGTGCGCAAGGTGGTTTGAGTCACTACGTGCAGGTCGGTCAAATACCAACTGTTCCGCTCCCTGCCGGTGGCATGCTTCTACTGAGCGCCTTGGGCGCCTTTGGTCTGGCGAAAAAGCGCCGCCGTTAAGCTAAAGGCACCGCAAGAGATACGAATGCGCTGAGTATCGTGCTCGTGCGCTGTACCTTCAAGCGAAACAGCAGTTTTCCGTGTAGATGATTGACCGATTGTTGTCGGTTATTGTTATCGCATCCCACCTGACAGACCCATACAAAAAAGGCCCCCGACATCTGGGGGCCTTTTTCTTCGAGTTGTGCGCTAACTCATAGCTCGGGGTAGATCGGGAACCTGCCGCACAAATCCAGCACCTTGGCTTTCACTGCATCTTCCACGGCGGCGTTGCCTTCTTCGCCATTGGCCGCAAGTCCGTCGACCACTTCCACAATCAGATCGGCGATCTGGCGGAATTCGGCCTCCATGAACCCGCGCGTGGTTCCCGCAGGGGAGCCGAGGCGGATGCCGGAGGTGATCGTCGGCTTCTCGTCATCGAACGGGATGCCGTTCTTGTTGCAGGTGATGTAGGCGCGGCCCAAAGCTTTTTCGGTCGCGTTGCCCTTCACGTTTTTGGGGCGCAGGTCGACCAGCATCACATGGGTGTCGGTCCCGCCTGTCACGATGTCCAAGCCGCCTTTGATCAACTGATCCGCCATCGCTTGCGCGTTGAGCACAACCTGCTTCTGGTACTCTTTGAACTCCGGGCGCAGCGCCTCGCCGAAGGCCACGGCCTTGCCCGCGATCACATGCATCAGCGGCCCGCCTTGGATACCGGGGAAAATCGCGGAGTTCACTTTCTTCGCGATTGCCTCGTCATTGGTCAGGATCATGCCGCCACGTGGCCCGCGTAGGGTTTTGTGTGTCGTCGTCGTTGCCACATGCGCATGCGGGAACGGGGAGGGGTGCTGCCCGCCAGCCACGAGGCCCGCGAAATGTGCCATATCCACCAGCAGAAACGCGCCGACCTTGTCGGCAATCTCGCGCATTTTGGCGAAGTTGATCTGGCGCGGAATGGCGGAGCCACCGGCGATGATCAGCTGTGGTTTGTGCTCCAGTGCCAGTGCTTCCACTTGGTCGTAGTCCAGCTCCAACGTGTCAGCGCGAACGCCGTATTGGATCGGGTTAAACCACTTGCCCGACTGGTTCGGCTTCGCGCCATGCGTCAGGTGGCCGCCTGCGTCCAGCGACATGCCCAGAATGGTATCGCCCGGTTTGATCAGCGCCTGAAACACGCCTTGGTTCGCCTGCGAGCCGGAGTTTGGCTGCACGTTGGCAAACTCACAGCCAAACAGCTGTTTCGCGCGATCAATCGCCAGATTTTCTGCGATATCAACATACTGGCACCCGCCATAGTAGCGACGGCCAGGGTAGCCTTCGGCGTATTTGTTGGTCAGCACGGAGCCTTGGGCTTCCATGACCGCGCGGCTCACGATGTTTTCCGAGGCAATCAGCTCGATCTCGTCGCGCTGGCGGCCCAGCTCTTTGGTGATGGCGCCGAACAGTTCGGCGTCGCGGGTCTCTAGGCTTTCGGTGAAAAAGCCGTCATCACGGTGAGTGGCGTTCATTGGGGGTTCCTTCCCTAAGAGGCAGCGCAAGAATTGTGCGCCTTTTAAGGGGATTTTATCAGGATCGGAAGCGGTCAAAGCGACACGCTTGCGCTCTCTTGCGTCCTGCTGTTGCCGATGATGTACTTGTGTTTCCTGCTTTCCCACGCGAAGGTCTTGGAAAGACTTGGAAACTTGCCCGTAGATGCTCGACGTTAACAAAATATCTTTTCTCGCTTCGGACACGGATGTGGCCTGTGAAGCCCGCGCCGCTATGGTCGACAGCTATGGCGATACGCCTTTGGAAGAGGCAGGCGTCATCGTGGCCTTGGGCGGAGACGGCTTTATGCTGCAAACGCTGCATGCGACCCAGCATCTCGACACGCCGGTCTATGGTATGAACTGCGGCACGGTCGGGTTTTTGATGAACGAGTACCATGAGCCCAAGCTGCGGGATCGTCTGGCCGAGGCGGTTGAGGAAGACATAAATCCGCTGCGTATGAAGGCCATTCGCGAGGATGGGACTGTCCATGAAGCGTTGGCCATCAACGAGGTGTCGCTGCTGCGTGCAGGATCCCAAGCGGCCAAGTTGCGTATTTTCGTGGACGGGCGCGAGCGGCTGGAAGAACTGGTTTGCGACGGCGCGCTCGTCTCCACCCCCGCAGGCTCGACTGCGTATAACTATTCGGCCCACGGCCCGATCCTGCCCATCGGGTCAGAGGTTTTGGCCTTAACGGCTATGTCCGCATTCCGCCCTCGGCGCTGGCGCGGTGCGTTGTTGCCAAAGGCGGCAAAGGTGCGCTTTGAGGTGCTGCAACCTAAGAAACGCCCTGTCATGGCTGACGCCGACGGCCGGTCTGCTGGAAATGTCGTGTCGGTTGAAATCACGTCCGAGCCGAATGTGACCCACCGCATACTTTTCGATCCCGGTCACGGGCTGGAAGAGCGCTTGATCCGCGAACAATTTGCCTGATTTCGGGAACTTCGCGCTTCGATATTCGTTAACCCCTGAATGCAATACCATCAGGAGGCTTCCACATGACCCAGAACAAAACATCCGACCCCGCCCTTATGAACGATGCACAGCGCTATGAATTGCGTGAATTGGCGATTCTGCACGAAATGCCGTTTAGCGACGATCTGACGATGGAAGAGGCCGAGGAACGGTTGAAAGAACTCCGCGCGCGTGAAGTGCCAAGCCAAGCTTGATTAGTGCGTTTCGAAGACGCCCGGCAATGACACTTCCAACAGCTCGAGATTGTCGGACGCGTCGGCGTATTTGGTCTTCATGCTGGGAGGAATAACAAACGCATCGCCTGCTTCCAACGCATAGGGCTCCTTGCCCTCGCCTTGAAGGACCATCGTGCCGTCCATCACAAAAGTGAACAGAATATCGGCGTCGTGGCTGGACCAATCCGCCACGCCGTCTTTTTTCACAACCTGAACGCCTGCGACATTGCGGGTGTTTTGCGCAATCGTGGTATCGCGGCAGGTGAAGCCGGCAATGCGAAACGGTTGCCAAGATGCGTCTTCGGCTTTGTGGTGCACGAATTTTTGCCCCTGAAAATCGCGATCAGGATTGGCAGGGCCGTTTGGCAGTTTCATCTCATGGTCAATCGTTGTGACATGTTCAGCAGGGACACCAATCTCGATAACTTCAATATTATCAGACGCATATAATACCCGATGCCGGATTTCCGGCGGCTGGATTACGCAGTTGCCTGCGTGTAGTCGGAAGGGCTCGCCCTGATCCTCGTAGACCAAATCGACCCAGCCACGATAACAGAAAATCAGCTGAAACCCGACCGTATGATAATGCATCATGTCCGGCACCGGCCCGCCATCAGGGATGCGGATATGCGACGCAATGATCGAGCCGCCAAGCCGGTCGGGGATCAGATCACGATAGTGCATTCCCGCGCGACCAATGATCCACGGAGCTTGATCCGCCAGCCGGCGCACGACAAAAGCGTGCTGCGTTTCGGGCATGATTAACGGCGGGTTGCGGTCCGCGATCTCGATGCGCGTGCCGTTCGGTGCGATCAACTCGCGCTTGCCATCTGCGAACCCATCAGGATCTTCGGTCAGGATGCGGATCGTTCCCACAGGCTCCGGCGCGTCTTTTTCGATGCGTAACCGCAGGCCATAGCCGGAGAACACTGCTACGGTCGGGTCATCGGCGGGGTAAATCATATCCATCCGCATCCCGAGCACTTTGGTGTAGAAAGGAATATCGTTGCGCAACTCTTGTGTGGGCAGGCGAATTTCCGCAATGATGTCTGGCATGACCCCTCCGTTTTGACGCAGAGTGGGTACAGGCGCCGCAATATGCAAGACTTGCCTTGCGCTGCACTTTGCGCGACATAGAAGGCGCTACGAAAAAGTAGTTTAATGTTAAACTACTTTATTTTGGGAGGAACACGATGGCAGATGAACGCACCGATGAGGATCGCCAACAGGCGCTTCGTCAGGCCGCTTTGGATTATCACCGCTACCCGAAGCCCGGTAAGTTGGAAATCCGCGCAACCAAGCCTTTGGCCAATGGTCGCGATCTGTCTCGTGCGTATTCTCCCGGAGTGGCCGAAGCCTGCTTAGAAATTAAGGCTGAACCTGATACGGCCCGCGACTACACCTCGCGCGGCAATCTGGTCGGAGTGGTTACCAACGGGACAGCCGTTCTTGGCCTTGGAAATATCGGTGCACTCGCCTCCAAACCGGTGATGGAGGGCAAAGCCGTCCTGTTCAAGAAATTCGCCAATATCGATTGTTTCGACATCGAGTTGGATGAAAAAGACCCCGAAAAACTGGCTGAAATCGTCTGCGCCTTAGGCCCGACCTTTGGCGCGATTAACCTTGAAGACATCAAGGCGCCAGATTGCTTTATCGTAGAAGACATTTGCCGCGCGCGGATGGATATCCCGGTCTTCCATGACGATCAGCACGGCACTGCCATTGTGGTTGGCGCTGCGGCAACCAATGCGTTGCGGGTCGCGGGCAAAGCATTCGAGGACATCAAGATCGTCTCCACCGGCGGTGGTGCCGCGGGCATCGCCTGCCTGAACATGTTGTTGAAGTTGGGCGTGAAGCGCGAAAACGTTTGGCTCTGCGACATCGCTGGTTTGGTCTATGAAGGCCGTACCGAGGAAATGACGCCGCAAAAGGCTGCCTTTGCCCAAAAATCCGACCTCCGTAGTCTTGGCGACGTGATTGATGGTGCGGACCTGTTCCTGGGTCTCTCCGGCCCCGGCGTGCTGAAGTCTGAAATGGTCGCCAAAATGGCCTCCCGCCCAATCATCTTCGCGCTGGCAAATCCAACGCCGGAAATCATGCCGGACGAGGCGCGCAAGGTTGCGCCGGACGCGATCATCGCTACCGGACGTAGTGATTACCCGAACCAGGTAAACAACGTCCTTTGCTTTCCCTTCATTTTCCGTGGCGCACTTGATGTAGGCGCTACAACTATCAATGACGAGATGAAGATTGGCTGTGTCGAGGGCATTGCAGCACTCGCTCGTGCGACGACATCTGCGGAGGCCGCCGCCGCGTATCAGGGCGAGCAACTGACTTTTGGCGCGGATTACCTGATCCCTAAACCTTTCGATCCACGCTTAATGGGCGTGGTGGCGACCGCCGTTGCCAAGGCTGCGATGGAAAGTGGTGTCGCGAAGCGCCCGCTGGAAGATATCGAAAGCTACAAGGCCGAACTCGACGGGTCGGTGTTCAAATCTGCGCTCATTATGCGCCCTGTCTTCGAGGCCGCGCGCACCGCGACCCGCAAGATCGTCTTCACCGAAGGCGAAAGCGAACGCGTCCTGCGTGCCGCCAATGCGATGCTGGAGGACACGACCGACAAGCCGATTCTTATCGGTCGCCCGGATGTGATCGAGCGCCGCGCCGAACGCGCGGGCCTGTCAATAAAGCCCGGTCGCGATTTTGAGTTGGTGAACCCCAACGATGACCCTCGTTATCGCGACTATTGGCAGACCTATCACACAATCATGGCGCGGCGTGGTGTGACCCCTGATCTTGCGCGTGCCATTCTGCGTACCAATACCACCGCGATTGGCGCTGTCATGGTGCACCGTGGCGATGCAGACAGTCTGATTTGCGGCACATTCGGCCAGTTCTTATGGCATCTGAACTATGTCCAACAGGTTCTGGGCAGCACAGAGTTGCATCCCGTCGGGGCCATGTCGCTGATGATCTTGGAAGACGGGCCGCTGTTTGTAGCCGACACTCATGTGCATGCCGAACCCACTGCCGAACAGATTGCAGAGACGGTTATATCCGCGGCGCGCCATGTGCGGCGCTTTGGGGTGGAGCCTAAAATTGCGCTGTGTTCCAACTCACAATTTGGTAATCTGGACAGCGCGACGGGACGTCGGGTGCGTGGAGCCTTGGATATTTTGGACGCGGAGCCGCGCAACTTCACCTACGAGGGCGAAATGCACGCGGATGCGGCGCTGGACCAAGAGTTGCGCACGCGCATCATGCCCAATAGCCGGTTGGAAGGTGCCGCTAACGTGCTGGTCTTCGCCAATACAGATGCGGCGTCGGGCGTGCGTAACATTCTGAAAATGAAGGCCGGTGGACTGGAAGTCGGGCCAATATTGATGGGCATGGGCAACAAGGCCCACATCGTCACGCCGTCCATCACCGCGCGCGGTCTACTGAATGTGTCGGCGATCGCTGGCACGCCCGTCGCCCTTTACGGGTAGCGTGATCTAACGGAGCCTTCGGCCCGACTTTGTTCGGGTCGGGGCCTCCCGACCGTTTTGTGGAAACTGTCAGTTCAGGGTTACCAAGGCGTGGCGTTTTTTGCCCGCTGACAATTTGATCGGCTGCGCAAGCTGGTCGGCAGTGATGAACAATCCAGCGTCGGTCAACGCCTCGTCGTTTATCTTGGCACCGTTCTCCGAGATCAGCCGTTTCGCCTCTTTGCCTGACCCAGCGAGGCCGGATCGCACGATCAGCTGGACGATGGAAATACCCTCGCCCAAGTCTTCCGTGGTCAACGTGAGCGTTGGTAAATCGTCACCAGTGCCGCCCTTCTCAAACACGTCGTGCGCCGTTGCTTCGGCAGTCTTCGCCGCATCCTCGCCGTGCATCAATGCGGTGACCTGATTGGCAAGGATCACCTTGGCCGCGTTGATCTCCGAGCCTTCGAGTGCGCCCAAGCGTTCGCATTCCGCCACTGGAAGTTCTGTAAACAGTTTCAGGAACTTACCCGTATCCGCGTCGGTTGTGTTGCGCCAGAATTGCCAGAACTCGTAAGGGCTAAGCATATCGCCGTTCAGCCAGATCGCGCCGCCTTGCGATTTACCCATCTTGCGTCCGTCGGATGTGGTCAACAGGGGCGTGGTCAGACCGTAAATTTCGTGGTCCAACACCCGCCGCGTCAGGTCGATGCCGTTGATGATATTGCCCCACTGATCCGAGCCGCCCATTTGCAGCAGGCAGCCGTACCGGCGATTGAGTTCAAGGAAATCATAGGCTTGCAAGATCATGTAGTTGAATTCGAGGAAAGACAGAGATTGCTCCCGATCCAACCGCGACTTGACACTCTCGAAGCTCAGCATCCGGTTGACCGAAAAATGTCGCCCGATATCGCGCAGGAACTCAAGGTAGTTCAAGTCGTCCAGCCACTCGGCATTGTTGAGCATCACGGCATCGGTTTCGCCCTCGCCATAGTCGAGATATTTGGCGAAAACACGCTGCATACCATCAATATTGGCGGCAATCGCGGTATCGTCGAGCAATGGGCGTTCATCCGAGCGGAAGCTCGGATCGCCGACTTTCGTTGTGCCACCGCCCATAAGGGTGATCGGCTTGCCGCCGGTTTTCTGGAACCAGCGCAACACCATGATATTCATCAAGTGACCGACATGCAGTGATTTTGCCGTGGCATCGTAGCCGATATAGGCAGGAACCACGCCTTTGATCAAAGCCTCGTCCAGCCCTTGATAGTCGGTGCAATCGGCCAGAAAGCCACGCTCCATCATCACGGTCAGAAATTCGGATTTGGCATGGTAGGTCATTGGGGTATCGTCCCTGCAAAACAGTGTTTCGCGCCTTATAGGCGTGAGGGGCGCGGAGGGGAAGCCATTGAAGATCAACGGTCCAATTTGGGCGCTTGGCGCGATGTCCGGCACGTCCCTTGACGGGGTGGATGCAGCGCTGCTGCGCACCGACGGCGAAACCATCGCGGAGTTCGGTGTCAGCGACTATCGCGGGTATAGTGCTGATGAACGTGCATCCATCGCAAAGGCCCTTGGCCAATGGCACGATGGCGCGGATGTCGCCCGAGCCGCCGAGACGGTAGAAACAGTCCACGCGGCCCTTCTGTCACGCATGATGACGACAGACCCTGACCAAACGCCAAGGATCATCGGGTTCCACGGCCAAACCCTTGCCCATGACCCCGACAACCAGCGTACGCACCAAACGGGTGATGGGGCGCTGTTGGCCGAACTTCTGCAATGCCCCGTGGTCTGGGACTTCCGCAGTGCCGATGTGCAACTGGGCGGGCAGGGCGCGCCACTGGCACCGTTTTTCCATTTTGCCTGCGCCAAATACCTCTCTTTGACATCGCCGTCGGTGTTCTTGAATCTAGGCGGCGTGGGCAACGTCACCTATGTCGACCCAAGCTACGACAAGCCCCAAGCCGAGGGCGCATTGCTTGCCTTTGATACAGGCCCGGCCAATGCTCCGATCAACGACCTGATGCAGGCCCGCCTAAACCAACCTTATGACCGCGACGGAGCCTTTGCCGGGCAAGGCGCAGTGAACATGCAAATCGTGGATAAATTCCTAACCCACGCGTACTTCCATAAAATCCCGCCTAAATCGCTGGATCGCGACGACTTTGCGCTACTCTCCGCCCAAGTCGCGGACCTCTCCGACGCCGATGCGGCTGCTACCCTCGCCGAGTGTTGCGCCACCGCCGTCGCCCGCGCGATGGAACATATGCCAAAGCCGCCCGCCCGCATCCTTGTCTGCGGCGGCGGTCGTCATAACCCGCACATCATGGCCCGCCTGCGCATGCTCACTGGCGCGCAAATTGACAACATCGACGATCACGGCCTCGACGGGGACATGCTGGAGGCGCAGGCCTTCGCGTATCTCGCGGTGCGCGTGGCGCGTGGCCTGCCCACAAGTTGCCCTAGTACCACCGGCGTAGGGGCCAATGTCGGGGGCGGGACGGTCAGTCACCCCTAGGGATGTCAAAACCCGCAGCGGCCAGCTCGAACCCGTCAAACGTGAACCCCGGTGACACCGTGCAGCCCACAAGCGCCCACCCGTCAGGCGCAGAGGCCGCTTGCCACTCACCAGCCTCCACCACAATCTGAGGTCGCTGCCCTGCCGCGAAATCCGGCCCTAAAATGTGGTCGGTGGCCGGTCCCGTGTCACTTGGAGATATCGACAAAACCAGCGGAGTGCCCGCGTAAAAGTGCCATATCTCGCCCGCATCCACGCGATGCCAATGGCTCCGCTCGCCCTGTTTGAGCAAGAAATATATGCACGTGCCGGAGGGCCTCCCGTCACCATCTGCCACCCATGTCTGGCGATACCATCCCCCTTCGGGGTGAGGCGCGAGGTTGAGGCGGGTAATCAAGTCATCTGCGGTCATGGCGACAACCTATCGCTGGGGTTACCAAGGCTCAATGGAATTTGGTCTAGCCAGTGGAGGGGCAGCACATACACGGGAACTTGACCGGTGACCTATGGATTCCACGCTATGTTGCGCTGGTTTGAACCAATTCGAAGGGAAATTCCAAATGAACTTATTTTGTAAATGCGCCGCGCTGGCAGTCGTTGTCGCGATGCCACCAATGGGTGCCAGTGCGGATGGTCATGAGGGGGCAAGCTTCTTCCTGACGTCTATTGGCTTGGGCGACGGGGCAAATTTGGGTGGATTGGCAGGGGCAGATGCCCATTGCACGGCGCTGGCTGAAACCGCTGGCATCACAGGGAGCACATGGGCCGCTTACCTGTCCGACGACAGCACCAACGCGCGCGACCGCATCGGCTCGGGCCCTTGGGTGAATCACAACGGGGTCACGGTCGCTACGGATGTTGCGAACCTCCACGACGCGGCGGCCAATGCTCTGAGTAAGGAAAACTCGGTTTCCGAGTCGGGTGCCATTGTCAACGGTCGCGGCGACAAGCCGAACATGCACGACATCCTGACAGGTTCGGACGCTGCGGGCATGTCCACCGGTGCAAACTGCGCCAATTGGACGTCGAACGGCGAGGGCGCTGCAACTGTCGGTCACCATGACCGCACCGGTGGCGGGGCTGACCCGACCAGCTGGGTCGCGGCGCACCCATCGCGCGGCTGCTCTCAGTCGGACTTGCAGGGCACTGGCGGCAACGGGCTGTTTTACTGTTTTGCAAAGTAAGGGGGGCAGCTAAAACCGATCAGCGTGCGGGGCAATGTGTGCGCCCACGTTGAGACCATCGCCGGCGCGGCCGGCTAGGTTTAATGTGATGCCGCTGATCACGCCCTCCGAGCGGGCCCCGTGGCCCGCTCAATCAACACAGCCGGTAACGGTCGTGCGTGGCGGCTAAATCCGCCGCCGCTACTGCCGGACAGTAACTCTATCCTTTCAGGATCGAGCGCCCAGCATATTCCGCCGTCTCGCCCAGCATCTCGTCGATGCGGATCAGCTGGTTATACTTCGCCAAACGGTCAGAGCGCGACAGCGATCCGGTTTTGATCTGGCCACAGTTCGTCGCTACGGCCAAGTCGGCAATCGTCGCGTCTTCGGTCTCGCCGGAACGGTGCGACATCACATTGGTGAAGCCTGCACGATGCGCCATGTCCACGGCTTTCAACGTCTCGGTCAGCGTCCCGATCTGGTTCACCTTTACCAGCATTGAGTTGGCGGAGCCTTTCTCAATCCCTTGGGCCAGACGGGCAGGGTTGGTCACGAACAGATCGTCGCCCACCAATTGCACCTTGTCGCCCAAAACGGCGGTCAGGGCGGCCCAGCCATCCCAGTCGTCCTCGCTCATGCCGTCCTCGATCGAGATGATCGGGTAGTCGTCCACCAGCGCCGCCAGATAGGACACGTTCTCGTCCGACGTCAGGACCTTGCCTTCCCCCTTCATGTCGTAGTGGCCGTCGCGGTAGTATTCCGTCGCGGCGCAATCCAGCGCCAGATAGATGTCTTCGCCCGGTTTGTAACCGGCCTTTTCAACAGCTTTCAAAATGAAATCCAACGCTTCACGAGACGACGAAATCGCTGGTGCAAATCCACCCTCATCGCCGATACCGGTGGAATAACCGCCTGCGGACAGCTCTTTTTTCAACGTGTGGAATACTTCGGAGCCCATGCGCACGGCCTCGCGGATATTCTCTGCAGCGACTGGCATGATCATGAATTCTTGGATGTCGATCGGGTTATCTGCGTGCTCGCCGCCGTTGATGATGTTCATCATCGGCACTGGCAGCACGCGGGCCGAGGTGCCACCGACATAGCGGAACAGCGGTTGCGATGTGTAGTCAGCGGCGGCTTTTGCAGTCGCCAGGGAAATACCCAAAATTGCGTTCGCGCCGAAACGGCTTTTGTTCTCGGTGCCGTCCAACTCGATCATCATTTCGTCGATGCCAACTTGGTCCAGCGCGTCTTCGCCCAGCAGGTTTTCCGCCAGTTCACCATTCACCGCAGCGACCGCGTCCAACACGCCCTTGCCCATGTAGCGCTTTTTGTCGCCATCGCGCTTTTCGACAGCTTCATACGCGCCGGTAGACGCCCCCGAGGGAACCGCCGCTCGACCCATGGTGCCGTCTTCCAGCATAACGTCGACCTCAACTGTCGGGTTCCCCCGGCTGTCGAGGATTTCACGGGCGTGAATGTCAATAATAGCGCTCATATCAGGGGAGTCCTTAGGGTCAGGTTACCGTTACGGCAGGGTATAAAGGGGCAGCGTGACAAGGGCAAGCCAAGGACTGTTAGCGATAACAAGAGACTCTAGAGAGACCCAATTATTATGGTCGAGCTTGGGAAAGCACTCAGCTATCTTTTACCCCATACAATTCCAATCGGTGTCCTTTCAGCTTGTACCCAAGCCGTTTGGCGATCCGCTCTTGAAGTTCTTCGATCTCGGGGTCGACAAATTCGATCACTTCGCCGGTTTGCATGTCAATTAGGTGGTCGTGGTGATCGCGCTCGGCGTCCTCATAGCGCGAACGTCCATCTCCGAACTCCAACCGCTCCAGAAGCCCGGCTTCTTCAAATAATTTCACCGTGCGGTAGACTGTGGCAATAGAAATGCCGGCATCCAGCGCTGACGCACGGGCGTGTAATTCTTCGACATCAGGGTGATCGTCCGCCTCTTCCAACACTTGCGCAATCACGCGGCGTTGGCCGGTCATGCGCAGCCCGCGTTCGGCCGAGCGGCTGATAATGGATTTTCCCATATGGCGTGCCCCCTTCGTCATTGCGATGTATTTTAGGCGCGGCATCGCCAAGCCTCCACCCCAAATAGCGCCCAAGGCTTGACTTATCTTCTCTCAGGGCGCATCTGCCCTGCAAGTCTGCGCACTTATGGTGCCGCGTGAGCTTTGCAAAATCAGCAAGGCACTGCACCGCCGCAGCACACACGTTCCCGATATTCACGCGAATGGGTCCGGTGGAGGAACCGCCTCCACGACCAATTTAACGCGACCTCACCGCCGATTCAGGCGTGGGGCCCACATGTCACGAGAGGACATGACTTGAACAAGTTTGAAGCTTTGGGGATCTCCCCGAAAATTGCCGAGAAACTCACTGAAAACGGGATTACAAACCCGACCCCTATCCAGGAAGAAGCCATCCCGATCATCCTGACCGGCCGCGACGTTATGGGCTTGGCCCAAACCGGCACCGGCAAAACTGCCGCCTTCGGGCTGCCGATCATCCACAATCTGGTAAAGCTTGGCACCAAACCCGCGCCACGCACCGTGCGCGGCCTGATCCTTGCGCCGACACGTGAACTGGCCAAGCAAATCTGCGACAACCTGAGAATGTTTCAGGGCGGCGGCCATCTAAAAATCAACATGGTTGTCGGCGGCGTGTCGATTAACCCGCAAAAAAAGGCGCTGGAGCGCGGCACTGACATTCTGGTTGCCACTCCGGGCCGTCTGATTGACTTGTTGCAGCAGAAATCTGTTGTGCTGGGCGATGCGAAGTATCTGGTGCTTGATGAAGCTGACCAAATGCTCGACATGGGCTTTATCCACGCGCTGCGCCAAATCGCACCCTTACTGCCTAAAGACCGTCAGACTTTGCTGTTCTCAGCCACCATGCCGAAACTCATGGAAGAATTGGCTGCGACCTATCTGGATCACCCGCGTCGCGTACAAGTTGCGGCACCCGGCAAGACTGCGGACAAGATCACGCAATCGGTTCACTACATTGCCAAAGCCGCGAAAAACGATCTGCTGATCGAGCTGATGGACAAGCACCGCGACGATCTTGCGCTGGTGTTCTGCCGCACCAAACATGGTGCGGAAAAGTTGATGAAGCTCTTGGATAAAAAGGGTTTTGCGGCTGGCTCTATCCACGGCAACAAATCGCAAAACCACCGCGACCGCTCTCTAGCGGCGTTCAAGTCCGGGGATCTGAAAATTCTGGTTGCTACCGATGTGGCTGCACGTGGGATCGACATTCCGGGTGTTGGGTTCGTCTATAACTACGATCTGCCAAACGTTCCTGAAAGCTACGTGCACCGCATTGGCCGGACCGCACGCGCGGGCCGCGAAGGGGAGGCGATTGCTTTCTGTGCACCCGACGAGATGGGCGAGTTGAAAGACATCGAGAAGATGTTGAAGATCACCATTCCTGTCGCGGGTGGCCGTCGCTGGTCCCCGTCCGAGGAAGAAAAGAAGCCTGCACGCGGCGGTGGCGGAAATCGTGGCGGTGGTCGTCCAAGCGGCGGTGGCCGTCGGGGCCAAGGCAAACCCAAAGCGGCTGGCGGCGAGGCCCCATCGGGCGGAGCGCCCAAGCGCAAACGTAACCGTCGCCGTCGGGGTCAAGGTCCAGCATCTGCTGCGGCGTAATCTAAAATGAGCCGTTTCCAACGCGTAATGGCAATCACGATGACGATGCTCACAGTCTGCTTTGCCGGGCTGTGGGCGTTCGTCTACCTCTACATTTCTGGCATGGCCTGCGCGTTTTCAAACAACGCGAATTGCGGCGTGAGCATGCCATGGCAATTGTCCGGTGAGGATTTGCAGTTCATGGTGCTAATCCCCGGAGCCATATTCCTGATGATGGCTATTTTGTCTGTGCTGCTTTGGCGGAAATAGCCAAGTAACCCACTAACGATACGAAAAAGGGGCCGCGAGGGCCCCTTAATTTTTGGTCGTTCTAACTGACTTAGAACGGGATTTCGTCATCGATGTCGCTCGACGGGCTGGATTGACCGCCACCGCCGCCAGACGGACCGCTGTCATAGCCGCCACCCATCGGATCGCCGCCGTAGCTTCCGCCACCACCGCCACCGCCGTAGTTGCCACCGCCACCACCGCCGCCGCCACTTGGGCCGTCGAGCATGGTCAGGGTGCCGCCATATCCTTGCAACACCACTTCGGTGCTATATTTGTCAGCACCGCTTTGATCTTGCCATTTGCGGGTTTGCAGCGCGCCCTCGATGTAAACTTTGGAGCCCTTCTTCAGATACTGCTCCGCAATACGAACCAAACCTTCCTGAAAGATCGCGACCGAATGCCATTCGGTTTTCTCGCGGCGCTCGCCGGTGTTCTTGTCTTTCCAAGTCTCTGACGTGGCGATACGCAGGTTGCAGACCTTGCCGCCGTTTTGGAACGTACGGACCTCTGGGTCGCGCCCGAGGTTGCCGATAAGAATGACTTTGTTAACTGAACCGGCCATGTGCGTGCGTCTCCCGAATCTTGCTTTGGTGCTCTTATATCGTCGGTATTTGGTTAATGGGAGACTTACAACCACACTCTGTGGTAGGCGCAAATTTGCTCAGGGGGTGGCGGAACCCCGCAAATCAACTATATTGCGCGAAGTTTGATGGGGCGAGTGGGACCAGTGTTCATGCGTAAGTTCTTGGTAGCATTGACGGCATTTGCTTTGATGGCCCCGTCATTCCCGCATTCGTCACTGGCCGAAGGGCTGGTTTCTTCGGGTTCGACCAGCAACCGCTCCAAGATATTTAGCTCGCAGGCCCGCCTGCTCGACGGGCGCCTGTCGTCACAATACAAAGCGTCCACAAAATTGCAGCCAGGCACCAAAAAGGCTGCTTTCGGAGTCTCGACCGCGATCCCGCGCTATCGCGGCTCTTATAAGGGCGTCTATTTGGCAGACGCCAAAAGCGCGGCACGCAAGCACGGAATTCCTACAGATTTATTCTTGCGCCTCGTGCAGCAGGAAAGTGGCTGGAAACCCCACGCCGTGTCCCACGCAGGGGCTATCGGGTTGGCCCAGTTGATGCCTGGGACGGCGCGTAAGCTGCGGGTGAACCCGCGTGACCCGAAGCAAAACCTTGAGGGCGGCGCGCGCTATCTCAAGCAAATGTACCGCAAGTTTGGCAGCTGGCGTCTTGCGCTTGCCGCGTATAACGCCGGGCCGGGTGCTGTTGAAAAGCACGGGGGCGTGCCGCCTTACCGCGAGACACGGAACTACGTGCGTAAGATCCTCGGCAGCTAGCTATTAAGCCAGCGCGTCTACGAGCACGGATTTGACGACCTTCGGGTCGACATTCGAGGTGACATATGCCTCACCAATGCCGCGCGTCATAATGTAATTCAACGTGCCTTGAGTGACCTTCTTGTCCTGCCCCATCAGCGCCATCAGCGCGTCGGCATCGGGCAAATCGCCTGCAATATCGTGCAAGTCCGTTTTCATCCCCATCGCCTTGAGATGCGCTCGAACGCGGCTTGGGTCTTCTTGAGAACACAGGCCAAGGCGTGAGGAGACTTCGAACGCCAGTGCGCAGCCTATGGCAACCCCTTCACCGTGAAGCAATCGGTCGGAATATCCAGTAGCGGCTTCTAATGCGTGGCCAAATGTATGGCCAAGGTTGAGCAGCGCACGGTCGCCTTGTTCTGTCTCGTCGCGCTCTACGATGTCGGCTTTCATCTGGCACGACCAACGAACGGCTTCGATACGTTTGGTGATGTCTCCGGCTGCCAGATCGGGGGCGTTGATTTCAAGCCAGTCGAAAAATGCCGCATCGCCCAGAAGCCCGTATTTCACCACTTCGCCGTAGCCAGCGAGGAAATCGCGCTCGGTCAGGGTGCCGAGGACAGCGACATCGGCCAAAACCAAAGATGGCTGGTGAAACGCGCCAATCAGGTTCTTGCCATGGGGCGAGTTGATGGCTGTCTTGCCACCCACCGAGCTATCGACCTGTGCCAAAAGAGACGTTGGAATCTGCACAAACCGAACGCCGCGCCGCAAAATAGCGGCGGCAAATCCAACCAGATCGCCAATCACACCGCCGCCAAAGGCCACGACCATATCGCCGCGCTCCACCTTTTGCTCCAGCAACCACTCGACCGTTTCGGTCAGGTAGCGCCAGCATTTGGTCGCCTCGCCCGAGGGTAGGGTGAGATGAGCCATCTCAATTCCGCCTGCCGCCAAACCATCGCGAAGAGCATCCAGATGCAGCGGGCCGACCGTGTCGTCGGTAACCACTGCCACGCGTGGGCGGCTGAGCAACGGCGACACCCAGTCGCTTGCATTGATTAACAGCCCGTGGCCAATTTCAATGCGGTAGCTGCGGTCGCCCAATGCGACTCGGACGGTTTCATGCGGATGTGTCACGTGTCGGCTTCTTTCAGTAAATTGGCGTTGCTCAGGGTTGCGATGACCTGGTCGGCCATGTCGTCGATGGAATACTCGGCGCGGGCTTCGACATTCAGCTGGGCTTGGGCATAGATCGGCGTGCGCGCCTCGTAAATCTCGGTGAGCGTGGCCAATGGATCATCCGTGCGCAGCAAAGGGCGGGTTGTCTTGTGGCGCACGCGCGACCAGAGCAGCGGCAGGTCGGCTTTCAGCCAGACAGAGACCGCCTTGTCGTCGATCAACGCACGGTTTGTCTCACTCAGGAACGCGCCGCCCCCGGTGGACAGCACTGCGGGTTTCCCGTCCAGCAAGCGTGAGATCACTTCTGTTTCGCGAGCCCGGAAGAACGCCTCGCCATCGCGGTCGAATATTTCTGCGATCGAGCGGTCGGCCGCACGTACCAGTTCTTCGTCACTGTCCAGAAAATTTACGTTCAGTTTACGCGCCACGGCCCCGCCAATGGCTGTTTTTCCAGCGCCCATCATGCCCACGAGGACCAAGGGGCGGGTCAGGGTCATGGCTTTGGGTGGCATTCTCTCGCTCAATTTACTTATTTCTGCTCTGAATGGAGTGAACTTGCCGAAAAAGCCATATATGAATCAACCGACAGGCGCAAAGGGCGGCAACAAAAGTTGCCCCAGATAAAAGGCAGATTCAGCGTGATACGGCTTCTAAAAGCTTTGATTTTCCTAATCGTGATGGGAATTGTCGGTATTGTCGGCTATGCCTATTTGGGCGACCTGACGCCAAGTCGGGTCGAGGTGAATCAACCGGTCACTTTGGATGCGAACTAGAAACTTTGTCGTAACACTTCTTGTTTTGAACGTTCTTGCGGGGCCCAATGGTCAGGCCCGCGCAGAAGAGCCGCTTTCTGCAATCGACTGGTTGTCGAATGTTGTAGAAGCTCCGCGAATCGTTGCACCGCCAAAGTTGCCACAAGCTAAGCCAGTCGATGACGTGGCCCGGTCCGCCACGCCTGCCTCCGTAGTAACAACGACCCTCGGCGCGCCAAGCCGCGATGCAGTAGGACTTTTGCCCAGTTCCGTCACAGGAATTCCGGCGGTTTTTTGGGGGACGACGAGTTCCACGACGCTCGCCGCTGCAATGAGCAATCTGCGCCCCGACCTCCCACCCCCGTTGGCCGAGTTGATGCGGCGGGTGCTGCTGGCCGAGCTGGCTCCGCCAATCGACAGCAGCGATGCGGAAATCCTGTTCCAGGCCCGCGTGGACGAGCTGTTGTCTTTGGGGGCGCTGGAGCAGGCCAAGGCGTTGTTGGACCGCGCAGATCCGGGCACAGCGCCGCTGTTTCAGCGGTGGTTCGATGTCAGCCTTCTGACGGGTGAAGAAGACGTGGCTTGCACGCGCATGCTGCGCCAGCCCGACTTGTCGCCAACCTATCCTGCGCGCATTTTCTGCATGGCGCGGGCGGGGGATTGGGACGCGGCAAACCTGACGCTCAGCACTGCGAAGGCCCTCAATGCGATGACGCCGGCCGAAGATGCCTTGATGGCACGTTTTCTAGATCCTGAATTATTTGAGCGTGAGGCCCCGCTACCAATTCCCACGCGTGTAACGCCACTGGTCTTTCGAATGCACGAAGCGATTGGCGAACCACTATCTCTGTCGACCTTGCCAAACGCTTTTGCTTTTGCTGCGCTGTCGGAAAACGGCGGCTGGAAGCCACGAATTACTGCTGCCGAAAGGTTGGCGCGCACTGGCGCCATCCTGCCGTCACGACTGTTGGCGATATATACGGAACGCCAGCCTGCCGCGTCTGGTGGCGTTTGGGACCGTGTGGATGCGGTGCAGGCCTTTGAGACCGCGCTGAAAGCCCGTGATCCTAATGCCGTAGCAACGCAGCTTCCTGAGGCAGTTCGGGCAATGCGCCGCGCCGGGTTGGAGCCTGCCTTGGCCAGCATGTTCGGAGAAACCCTGTTGGGCCTGCCATTGATAGATGAGGTGCGCGAGGACGCGACACGTTTGGCATTGTTGTCACCAGCCTACGAAGCCGCCGCCAACTCTGATGCGATCGCGGCAAATACCCCCGCGCTTTGGCGATCCGTTGCGCGGGGTGACGTGGCCGCCATTGCTGAGGTGGCGCAATCTGGAAGTCTTGATGCGCTGGAAGGGGCGGTCGCTGCGGCGTTTACCGCTGCCGGTCCGGCACCTGATCTGAAGCCCGTGATCGAAGAAGGCAACTTGGGGCTGGCTACGCTGAAGGCTGTCAAATTGATGGAAGACGGCGCGAGTGCCGATCCTCTGGCGTTGGAAAATGGATTGCGCACGCTTCGTAATTTGGGGTTTGCCGATATCGCGCGCCGCATGGCGCTTTATACGTTAATAACAAGGCCACGCAGTTGAGCCCTCCGGCTACCATGTCGCGCTGGATCGAGACGTTTCTGGACGCTCAGGCTGCCGAATTGGACGCCTCCGAAAATACCTTGCTGGCCTATGGGCGCGATCTGATCGACTTTGCGGGTTGGCTCGCTGATCGTGGTCCGACATTTGAGACCGCCTCGCGCGCAGACGTAGAAGATTACCTCATCCATTGCGATAATCAGGGGCTGGCTCAATCTACCCGCGCCCGGCGGCTGTCTGCTGTTAAGCAAATCTATCGTTTCGCCTATGAAGAGGGTTGGCGCGAGGATAATCCCGCTATCCAGATCAAGGGGCCGGGGCGCAAGAAGTCGCTACCGAAAACCCTCAGCGTCGAAGAGGTCGATCGCTTGCTTGGTGCGGCGCAAACTTCCGCACGCAGCGTCGAGGACCGGCTGCGTAACACATGTCTGATGGAGCTACTTTATGCCACCGGTATGCGGGTGACGGAACTGGTGACCTTGCCTGTGGCCGCTGCGCGAGGTGATCCGCGCATGTTGCTGGTCAGGGGCAAGGGGGGCAAGGAACGTATGGTGCCGCTTGCGGCGTCTGCACGCGATGCGGTGGCGGTTTGGATAGAGACGCGTGACGAAACAGATGCTGCTGCTCAGGCCAAGGGCAAGCCGATGTCGAGATTTCTGTTCCCGTCGCGCGGAAAAAGTGGCCATCTGACGCGCCACAGGTTCTATGTGTTGATCAAAGAACTGGCCGTGGCAGGCGGCGTGGACCCGTCCAAGGTGACACCGCACACGTTGCGCCACGCATTTGCGACCCATCTTCTGGCCAACGGGGCGGACCTGCGCGCCATTCAAACATTGCTCGGGCATGCCGACATCTCAACGACCGAAATCTATACCCATGTTCTTGACGAGCGCCTTAAGGAGCTGGTGCTAGAGCATCATCCGCTGGCGAAAGACTAGGTTAGCGTCGCAACGCGCTAGGCAAAACATCCTCACTTGGCCATAGGCCCGATCTGATCCCTGCTTCGTAGCCTTGGACCAAACCTGCGTTTTCCATAGCACGCGCGGCGGCATCGGTATCGTAGTTCAATGAATGGAACCGGACCCCGTCGCCCGACAAGATCGCGTAACGGGTCGCGGGCCTGCCATCGTGGGGCGGCATTCCGATGACGCCAGCATTAATCCAGCGCCGTGCGCCAATGACGCGCTCGAACGGAATGCCAGAATGGCCGCAAATCACGGCGTCAATTATTCCCGTCTTGGCTTCGATCTCTGCAAACTCAGCTTCAAAAACCGCACCCGTGTCGGATGGCCAGATAAACTGCGCCACATCCAGCGCGCCGCCATGGATCACCGCATATCGTTGGCCGGAATGGGTGAATGTCAGCCAATCAGGTGTGTCACCCCAGAAATCTGATGCACGCGGGCCGATCTGCCTGGAAGCGTGCTCGAACCACGTCTGCGAGGCTACATCGCAGGCGCTTCCTTCTTCAAACCCGCATCCGCAATCGGCAGCCCCGTTCAAAAGCTGTTGCTCGCAATTGCCCAAGATGGTGTGGCATCCCATGCCTGCCAAACGCTCGGCGCAGGCCAGCGCATCTGCGCAATAGGCGACCACGTCGCCGGTAAAGATGCAGCGTGAGGCAGGAATGCCCCGTGCGCTTGCAGTCATGATCACCGCATCCAAAGCCTGCACGTTGGAGTACGCGCCACCAAACAACAGCACCTCACCGCTTAATTCTCCCAGATCGCGGATAGAGGTCATGTGGCGGTTTCCCTTGAAGCAGGGGGCTTGGCACCCCATAACTCTCACTTAGCTTTCTTTTAGAGGACCGAAAACCCGGATGGACGACGCATCAACAATCTTTGACACTGCTTTCTGGATGACCGCGGGCGGCATTGTGGTGCTCTTGCTGCTATCGGCGTTCTTCTCCGGCTCGGAGACGGCGCTGACTGCGGCGTCACGTGGCAAACTGCGCAGCCAAGCGGACAAAGGATCCCCCGGCGCTGTGCGAGCTTTGCGGATCACAGAGGATACCGAGCGGCTGATCGGTTCGGTCCTGCTGGGCAACAACCTTGTGAACATCCTTGCGGCGTCATTGGCGACCGCGCTGTTTACCAAGGTGTTTGGTGAAAGCGGCGTGGCGTGGGCGACGCTGGTTATGACATTGCTGGTACTGATCTTTGCGGAAGTGCTACCGAAAACATACGCCATTACAAATTCCGAGACGGCCGCCGCGAAAGTGTCGGGGCCAATTGCAATTGTTGTGCTTGTTTTTGCGCCCATTGTGACTGCAGTGCGTGCCTTGGTGCGGTGGATGCTGAAACTGTTCGGCGTTGAAACCGACCCCGATAGCCATATTCTATCGGTGCACGAGGAAATCGCTGGTGCATTGGCGTTGGGCCATGAGGAAGGTGTTGTTCATAAGGAGCAACGCGACCGCCTTCTGGGCGCGCTAGACTTGAACGAACGGGATGTGGAGGAGATCATGCTCCACCGCTCGGACATCGAGATGATCAATGCCGAGGACCCGCCGGAAGCAATTATCAGCCAATGCCTGAGCAGCCCTCACACGCGCCTGCCGGTCTTTAGCGGGGAGCAGGAAAATATCGTAGGGGTTATGCACGCCAAGGACTTGCTGCGCGCGGTGGACAAGACCTTGCGTGGGGAAGACAAGGCGGCCCGCAACCTCAGCGAGTTCGACATCATGGATGTCGTACGCAAGCCGTATTTTGTGCCTGAAACGACCGCGCTGGACGACCAGATGCGTCAATTCTTGCGCCTGCACACGCATTTCGCGCTGGTGGTAGACGAATATGGCGCGTTGCAGGGATTGATAACCCTTGAGGATATCCTCGAAGAAATCGTGGGCGAGATTACCGACGAATTCGACGTAGCCGAGGCCGATGCACTCAGACCTGAATCCGATGGCAGCTATTTGGTAGAGGGAGGTATGACCATTCGCGACCTGAACCGCATGGCGGATTGGTCGCTTCCTGACGAAGAAGCCAACACGGTCGCTGGCCTTGTGATCCACGAAGCACAATCCATCCCGACCATCGGGCAGGTTTTCTCGTTCCACGGATTCCGGTTTGAGGTGGTCGAACGTCAGAAAAATAGATTGGCAAAGCTGAAAGTGAGACCACTGTGAACACCCCGCGCAAGATTATTATCGACACCGATCCGGGGCAGGATGACGCCGTTGCTATCTTGCTGGCGTTGGCCTCGCCGGAGGAGCTGGATGTGCTGGGCGTCACTGTGGTGGCGGGTAACGTGCCGCTGCCTTTGACGCAGAAAAATGCTTGTATCGTGTGTGAGTTGGCTGGGCTGCCAGACACCAAGGTATACTCGGGATGTGACGCGCCGCTGACGCGCAAACTGGTCACTGCCGAACACGTGCATGGTAAAACGGGCCTCGACGGGCCTGTGATGCCTGATCCGACCATGGCTTTGCAGGATCAGCACGCGGTGGACTTTATCATCGAAACTCTGCGTGCCGAGCCTGCCGGCTCAGTTTCGCTGTGCCCGCTTGGTCCGCTGACCAACATCGCCACCGCATTCAACCGCGCCCCCGACATCGTGGAACGGGTGCAGGAAATCGTGTTGATGGGCGGGGCCTATTTTCAGGTCGGCAACATCACGCCCGCTGCCGAGTTCAACATCTACGTAGACCCCGAGGCCGCCAAGATCGTCTTCGCCTCTGGCGTGCCAATAGTGGTGATGCCGCTGGACGTGACCCACAAGGCCCTGACCAACCGCGCGCGGGTCGAGGCGTTTCGAAACCTTGGCAATGAAGCGGGGCGCATGGTGGCGGAATGGACCGACTTTTTCGAGCGCTTCGACAAGGAGAAATACGGCTCTGAAGGTGCGCCGCTACATGATCCTTGCGTGATTGCCTATCTGCTGAAGCCCGAATTATTCTCGGGCCGTCACGTGAACGTCGAGATCGAGACCGGATCAGAGCTGACCCTTGGTATGACCGTCGCGGATTGGTGGGGCGTGACCGACCGCACGCCGAACGCGA
This sequence comes from Litoreibacter meonggei, assembly GCF_003663885.1. Taxonomy (GTDB): domain Bacteria; phylum Pseudomonadota; class Alphaproteobacteria; order Rhodobacterales; family Rhodobacteraceae; genus Litoreibacter; species Litoreibacter meonggei. Next base: position 477,919 of record NZ_RCCE01000002.1, on the reverse strand, counting down.
TGTTCATGGGGGGCTTGGATGCGGACGGCTTCTTTGCACTGCTGAACGAGCGGATTGCACGGCTGTGATCGCGCCCAAGTTTGACAATTCTTACGCGCGCTTACCGGACCGGTTTTATACCAAGCTGAACCCGTCGCCTGTCGCGGCACCTGCATTGATTACCCTGAACGATGATCTCGCAGATCAAATGGGGTTGGACGCTGAATGGCTACGCTCGGATGCGGGTCTCGCGATGCTGGCGGGCAACGCCATGCCCGACGGCGCGGACCCATTGGCGCAAGTCTACGCAGGACATCAGTTTGGCGGGTGGTCGCCACAACTGGGCGACGGGCGCGCCAATGTGCTGGGCGAGGTCGTTGGCCCTGACGGCGCACGCTGGGATATCCAGCTCAAGGGCTCTGGCCCGACGCCCTATTCACGGATGGGCGACGGGCGTGCAGGGCTTGGACCGGTGATGCGCGAGTACATCGTCAGCGAGGCGATGCATGCGTTTGGCGTGCCGACAACGCGGGCTTTAGCGGCTGTGAGCACAGGCGAGCGGGTTCAGCGGGAAACCGGACTGCCCGGCGCTATTCTGACGCGCGTGGCGCGGTCGCACATTCGGGTGGGGACATTCCAGTATTTTGCGGCACGTCAGGATGAAGAAGCAGTCGAAATCCTGCTGAACCACGCAATTGCCCGCCACTACCCGCATTTGGACCAAGGCGATACCTTGGGGTTTCTGAACGCCGTGATCGAGGCGCAGGCAGAACTGGTCGCCAAGTGGATGGGACTGGGCTTTATCCATGGCGTAATGAATACCGACAACACGCATGTGGGCGGGTTGACCATCGACTACGGTCCTTGTGCTTTCATGGACGCGTATCATCCGGCCACAGTGTTCTCCTCCATCGACCAGCAGGGGCGTTATGTCTATCAGGGCCAGCCCGAGATTTTGGTCTGGAACCTCGCGCAACTCGCAACAAGCTTGCTGCCCCTTATCGACGCAGATCGCGACGAGGCGATCTCGGCGGCAAAAGAAGCACTCGGCACGTTCGGCGATTTCTACACGGTCGCTTGGAAACGGATTTTCTTCGCCAAGATCGGATACTCGGTGGGCGGCGATGCGCAAGTCGCGCAGGTGCAAGACCTGTTGACGCGGATGGCGAATAACCAAGCTGACTTCACACGGGTGTTCCGCGCCATGGCACGTGGGCGGGCCGCGCGGGATGAATTTGTGGACCCGACCAGTTTTGATGAATGGGAAACAGAGTGGGGCGGCGGGGACGCCGCGCTCATGCGCGCCGCGAACCCCGCGATCATCCCGCGCAATCACCGCGTTGAAGAGGCGATCCAAGCAGGTATGCAGGGCGACTACGCGCCGTTTCTTCGGCTGAACGCGGCGCTGGCACTGCCCTACGAGGACCGCGCAGAGTTTGCAGATTTGGAAACCGCGCCCACAGAGCAACAAATGGTGCGTCAGACGTTCTGCGGTACCTAAGTCTTCGGGGCGCGGTTGATCAGCACGATGCCGACTGCCACCAAGGTCAGCGCGCCAAGGATGGATACGCCGATCTGTTCTCCAAGCAACAGCCACCCCATCAGGACTGATAAGACCGGCGACAGGAACGAAAAGCTGGCCACGCCAGAGGCCGGATAGATCGACATCAACCAGAGCCAGAAGATAAAGCCGAAGGTCACTACAACCACGATCTGAAAGGCCAATGCGGCGTAGTGGATGGGCTGCGGGTCACGGATAAGTGGCCCGAACAAGGGTGCGACCGCCAATAGCACTAGGGCGGAAATCGCCACTTGATAGAACAGTTGCATCTCGGGGCGCACCGTTTTCAACGGAGTGGCTTTGACCAGAAGTGCCGTTGCCGCCCAACCTATCGCTGCGCCCAAGGCGCATAGATCGCCCAGCAAGGACGCCTCGCCTCCGTCGCTGCGGTCAAGAATGGCCCAAGCAACCCCTGCGAACGCAATGACCAGCCCCAGCGATTTACGCGGGGTGAGCCTGTCACCGGGGATCAGAAAATGTGCCGACAATGCCAACCAGACAGGCATGGAGTAGAAAATCACCGAGGCGCGGGACACGGTCGTCAGGTCCAGCGCCGTAAAAAGCATTATGAACTCGATCGAAAACACGACACCGATCATCAGCGCAGATGGGACCACCGCGCGGGGTAGGGTCAGTTTTAGCCCCCGCCATTTCATCCAGAGCAAAATGCACACCACTGCTCCGGCAGAGCGCATACCTGCGAAGAATACGGGTTGGAAGGCGTTGTTGGTGACCTTAATGACCACCTGATTAAACGCCAATAACAGGGCTAGGCCCAACAACGAGATTACGCCGAACGTGTCGATTTGGCTTTTAGGTGGCATAGGGGCTCCGGTTGGATGTGTATGCCGCCCTAAGAGGTTTGCGCAGTGGGTGTCAATCGCGCTGAGCATGCGGATGCGTTGCACCTAAAGCACGCAGCGCGCGATTGCGGCTGGCTTGAAGGGCCGAATGGGATAAGTTGGCCGAAATCGCCCCGCGAGAGGGCATGGAATCGAACAGTAAAGCGGAGCCCGCACATGGACCTTTTGCAAATCGCATCGCTGCTGCTGGTACTGGCGGCGGTTTTTGGCACCGTAAATTATCTGGTCCTCAAACTGCCCTCGTCGATTGGTATTTTGATCGTGGCGTTGCTGGCCTCGCTGGGGGTGATGGGCGTCGACTTTCTGGCACCGCAACTGGGGGTGGCGGATCAGGTGCGCTCGACGGTGAAGTCCATCGACTTCCCTGAGACACTGCTGGAAGGTATGCTGGGACTGCTCCTGTTCGCAGGTGCGTTGCATGTGAAGCTGACGGATTTGCGTAGCGAATGGCGGGTGGTTGCCCTTATGGCGACGCTGGGTGTCGGATTGTCGACTGTTATCGCCGGCTTCGGGTTTTCTTGGCTGACTGGCATGCCGATCATGATCGCGCTCGTGTTTGGCGCACTGATCTCTCCAACGGATCCGGTCGCTGTGTTGGGCGTATTGCGCGAAGCTAATCTGAAGAAGAGTATGGAAACCAAGATCGCGGGCGAAAGCCTGTTCAACGATGGCGTAGGCTACGTGGTCTTTTTGGTGTTGGTCGGCATAGCGTTTCCTGCTGTTGACGCTCACGGTGAGGCTCACGGCGACGGCGGGCTCATGGGTGCGGCCAAGCTGTTCTTGCAAGAAGCCGTAGGCGGCGCACTGCTTGGTGTTGTTCTGGGCTGGCTCACTTTCCGTGTGATGCGCCATATCGATGACTTCTCTCTGGAGGTTCTGATCACACTTGCACTGGCGTTTGGCGGGTATTCTCTGGCGGTGTATCTGCATGTTTCCGGCCCGGTGATGGCAGTTTGCGCAGGGCTTTTGATTGGTGATATCGGTGCGAAACACGGCATGTCCGAGCTCACCCGCAGCTATGTCGATGGCTTTTGGAAATTAATTGACGAGATTCTCAACGCGGTCTTGTTCTTGCTGATTGGGTTCGAGGTATTTGCGGTTGCTTTCTCGATGGACGGAATACTGGCTGGTGTGTTTGCGATTGCTTTGGCTTTGGTCGCCAGACTTGTGGCGGTGGCCGTCCCGATCTTGCTGCTGCGCCCGTTCCGTGAATTCTCCAAGGGTGTAATCCCAATCATGACCTGGGGGGGATTGAAGGGCGGGATCTCGGTAGCGCTTGTTCTGTCGCTGCCCGAGAACGAGTGGAAGCCGCTGATCTTGACCGCGACCTATATGGTCGTAATTTTCTCGATCATCGTGCAGGGGCTCACTGTTGCTTCGTTGGCCAACCGTTTGGGCCGAGAGCCGGAACTGGTCTGACTTTCCCCCTAGACGGCTGACCGTGCCGTCGCCATTCTCTTACGGGAAGGGCCCCGCTGCGGTGGTCTGCTGCCTGATACGGAGAACACACTATGTCATTGATGAATATGGTTACCAAAGTCGCCATCGGTTTTGCTGTCGCCAAGGGGATGCAAAAGGTCCAGCAATCGGGCGGCCTCGGGAAGGTTATGGATAGCTTGAAAGGTGGAGGCGGCACGACGGCCGCTGGCACCGGCGGTGCAGGCAGTACTGGCGGTCTTGGTGGGCTACTTGGCGGTTTGGCCGGCGGGGCAGGTGGCTCCGGTGGTTTAGGTGACATTATGGGCAGTTTGACCGGGGGCAAATCTGGTTCTGGCGGTACCGGCGGATTGGCCGGTGGACTTGGTGGTATCGGTGGCCTGCTAGGTGGCTTGGCCACGGCCCGTGGTGGGTCTGGCGGATCGCTGGAAGACCTGCTGAGCCAAGACAATCCCGTAGAAGAACCAGCCGAAGAAGACACCGCAGGTTTGATGATCCGCGCTATGGTCATGGCCGCGCGGTGCGACGGCGAAATCGACCAAACCGAGCGGGAAACCCTGATGGCCACCATCGGCCAAGACGCTACCGAGGCCGATATGGCATTCGTGCGGAACGCGATGGGAGAGCCTGTTGATGCGGCATCACTTGCCAACGACACGCCCAAAGGGTTGGAGACGCAGGTCTACTCCATGTCGGTGATGTCAATAGAGCCGGACAACCGCGAGGAAGCCAAGTATCTACACGAGTTGGCGACCGCATTGGGTATTGGTCCGGCGACTGCGAACGAGATCCACGACAGCTTTGGTGTACAACGCCTCTACAGCTGATAGCGCAAACTGTGGCATCCTGTGCCTTGCACCCTCCTCATCGTGACGGTTTAATCGCGTCAGGAATGAGGAGGGACCCCAATGACATATGCCGATATATATAAGCGCTCGCTTGACGACCCCGAAGGGTTTTGGATGGAGCAGGCGGAAGCTATCGATTGGGTGAAGCCACCGACCAAGGCGCTCTTCTCTGACAATGCACCCCTCTATGAGTGGTACAAGGACGCACAGGTCAACACCTGCTATAATGCAGTGGACCGCCACGTCGAAGCGGGCAATGGTGACCGTGTGGCCATCATTTATGACAGCCCGGTTACTCATACCAAACACGAAATCACTTACGCCGAGTTGCAAACGCGGGTGGCCTCTCTCGCGGGTGCATTGCGCGCCAAGGGCATTGAGAAAGGCGACCGCGTCATCATCTACATGCCCATGGTGCCAGAAGCACTGGAAGCCATGTTGGCGTGCACCCGCATTGGGGCGGTGCATTCGGTAGTGTTTGGTGGTTTCGCCGCCAATGAGTTGGCCGTGCGTATTGATGACGCGACGCCAAAAGCGATCATCGCAAGTTCCTGCGGAATCGAGCCGGGACGCGTGGTGCATTACAAACCGCTGCTGGACGGCGCTATCGAGATGGCGACGCACAAGCCTGATTTCTGCGTGATTTTCCAGCGCGAGCAGGAGGTGGCGAAGCTGATCGAAGGTCGTGACTACGACTGGCACGGCTTCCAATACGGGGTTGAGCCTGCCGAATGTGTTCCGGTGTCCGGGGACCACCCCGCCTACATTCTCTACACCTCCGGCACAACTGGTCAGCCCAAGGGTGTCATGCGCCCAACGGCAGGCCATTTGGTTGCCCTGAACTGGACTATGAAGAACCTCTATGACGTCGACAGTGGCGATGTGTTCTGGGCGGCGTCCGACGTGGGCTGGGTCGTGGGGCACAGCTATATCTGCTATGGCCCTCTGATCCACGGGAACACGACAGTGGTGTTCGAAGGCAAGCCCATCGGCACCCCCGACGCGGGCACATTCTGGCGCGTTGTTGCGGAACATAAAGTCAAAAGCTTTTTCTCTGCCCCAACGGCGTTCCGTGCCGTGAAGCGCGAAGATCCCAATGGCGAGTTGATCAAAAACTACGACCTGTCTTGCCTGAAGACCGTTTATCTGGCGGGCGAACGCGCCGACCCAGACACAATCGAGTGGATGCAAACCCACCTTGGCAAGCCGATCATCGACCATTGGTGGCAAACCGAAACGGGCTTCGCGATTGTGGCCAATCCCATGGGGATCGAACCGTTGCCCGTTAAAATCGGATCGCCAACGGTGGCCATGCCCGGTTACGATGTTCAAGTTCTGGACGAGGGCGGTCACCCGATGAAGGCAGGAGAGCTGGGCGCGATTGCGATCAAGTTGCCGCTGCCGCCGGGTACCATGCCAAATCTGTGGAACGCTGAAGCGCGATTCATCAAAAGTTATCTCACAGCCTTTCCCGGATATTACGAGACCGGTGATGCGGGCATGATCGACGAAGATGGCTATCTCTATATCATGGCCCGTACAGATGATGTGATCAACGTGGCAGGCCACCGCTTGTCTACAGGCGCGATGGAAGAAGTTCTCGCAGGCCACCCGGACGTAGCTGAATGCGCGGTTATTGGTGTTAGTGACGCGCTGAAAGGCCAGATGCCTATGGGCTTTGTATGCCTCAACAACGGCGTGGATCGTCCAAATGAGGAGATCGTCAAAGAGATCGTCAAACGGGTGCGCGACCAGATCGGTCCCGTGGCGGCTTTCAAACTGGCCTGCGTTGTAGACCGCCTCCCCAAAACGCGATCAGGTAAAATTCTGCGCGCGACCATGGTGTCCATTGCTGATGGCAAGGATTTCAAGATGCCCGCGACGATCGACGATCCCGCGATCCTTGACGAGATTGCGGATGCGCTCAAGGGCTTAGGCTACCCTCAGGGCGCCTGATCGGGCGGCGTCTCCGACAGATTTGCTGGCCCGCCTAAAGTGAGGTCGCGGTGGCAGAGCAGGCGATGGTATCCATCGTCCGGCTTTGTGGCATCCGCTGGAAACGCGAGTAAGGTCGCCTTGCGACGGGTATGTTATGCAGCCGATGTAGTGCGCCGTGCTGCGCAGCGGGTGCCTGATTATCGAGGGGGTTCATCCAAAGCGACGTGCATTGGCAAAGCTCGATAAAGTCACGCAAGCGTTTTACACAAACTGTCACGCTGTCGATACGCAGGAGCTGGATCAAGTGAACGGGCATGACCTGAGCATCCTTCGCAGGGACGTATTTCAAGATGGCGAACTCCGCGGGTGTTTTACAAGTGCTGCGGACTTGCCGCTTTGGCGCTGGCGCGCATGGGACAGTCCTTCTTGATACAGCGCTACACGGAATAAGTTCCTAGCCGCGAAAATGCGCAGTCCCTCGACTTTTCCCGATGGCAAGGCATTGAAACTCTGCGCCGCGCACTTCACTATCGCGCGAAACGTCTTGGGGGACATTGATGTCTGATCTGCTGCCGCACGCGCTGTCCGTTCGCGAGAATGCGCACGCGCCATATTCCAAATTTCAGGTCGGGGCCGCATTGCGCACAAAGTCCGGCACTGTCTTTGTTGGCTGTAATGTGGAAAACGTGGCCTATCCCGAAGGAACTTGTGCAGAGGCGGGCGCGATAGCCGCCATGGTTGCCGCAGGCGAGCGCGAGATTGCGGAAGTGTGCGTCGTGGCCGGATCACCAACTCCTGTTCCGCCCTGCGGTGGCTGCCGCCAAAAATTGGCCGAATTTGCCAAAGGCGACGTTCCGGTAACGCTGGCCACCATTGGCGGCGCGCTGGAGAAAACCACCGTTGCGGCGCTGCTTCCGGGCGCATTCGACGCGGGGCACATGGCGTAAAGATGGACGCAGCACAAATCATAGGAAAAATACGCACCCGCCAAGCTGTAAGTGCTGCCGAGTGCCGTTGGTTCGGAAAGGCGTTGGCCGAGCAATCCGGCGTAAGCGATGCGCAAGCAGGCGCGTTCGCTATGGCCGTGGCAATGGAAGGGCTCGGCGCGGACGGGCGCGTGGGCCTGACTGAAGGCATGCGTGATAGTGGCGAGGTTTTACGATGGCAACTGCCGGGTCCGGTGCTTGACAAGCATTCAACCGGCGGGGTCGGAGATCCCGTTTCCATGGTATTGGCTCCAGCATTGGCGGTGTGTGGGGCATACGTGCCGATGGTGTCAGGGCGCGGCTTGGGCCACACAGGCGGCACGCTCGACAAACTGGAGGCCATTCCGGGCTACAATAGCAGTGTACCGACCTCGAAATTGCAACACGTGGTCCGTGAGGTTGGATGTGCCATTGTTGGAGCATCAGGGCAGGTTGCGCCCGCTGACCGTCGTCTCTACGCGATCCGCGATGTGACCGCTACGGTAGACAGTATCGACCTGATTACCGCGTCGATCCTAGCCAAGAAACTGGCAGCGGGCTTGCAGGGGCTGGTGCTTGATGTGAAGACGGGCAACGGCGCGATTTTGCAGGATGCGGCACAGGCCAAACGCTTGGCCTACTCACTGGTTGAAGTTGCATCGGGGGCAGGCTGCCCCACAACGGCATTAATCACGGATATGTCCCAACCTTTGGCAACAGCAGCGGGCAACGCGGTGGAAATCCGCGCCGTGATGGAAGCCCTCAGTGGCACCGGCCAGAAGCGCTTGCGCGAGGTAGCACTGGCCTTAGGGGCCGAGGTTTTGGGCAACAACAAGCAGATGAGCGTCGATGCCGAGGGTGCGTGGAACATGCTCAACAATGCCATTACCTCTGGTGCCGCCATGGAACGGTTTTGCCGGATGGTAGCTTACATGGGTGGCCCCACGGACTTCGACCAAAGCTGGCGGTTTTGTTTGCCCGAGGCCAATATCGTGCGCGAAGTTCTGCCGCTTGCCACAGGGCACATCCGCGCAATCGACACGCGGGCCTTAGGGCTCGCGGTGGTCGAATTGGGCGGCGGTCGCCGTCGCGAGACCGACAAGATCGATCCCTCGGTTGGGTTGTCCGGCTTCAGGCGAATAGGCGATGCCGTCAACAAAACTACGCCGCTGGCGATGGTTCATGCCGCAACCGAGGAAGGCGCAGCCAAGGCAGAGCGCGCAGTGCGCAAGGCATTCCAGATCGGGGCCGCGGCAGTAACGCCGCCCGAGCTATTTGTTGATCGGGTGGCGATATGAGCCGTGCCTTCCTAATCGTCCTCGATTCCGTAGGGTGCGGTGGTGCGCCCGATGCGGCCGATTTCGGCGATGAAGGTTCCAACACATTGCTGCATATTCACGAGCGTGTTGGCCTGAAAATGCCGAACCTGATGCGGCTTGGCCTGGGGCAGACAATTGGTCTGCCTGATGCGTCAGCCGAGGGCCTGCACGGCGTCGCCCGGGAAATCTCTCTGGGCAAAGATACGCCGTCTGGTCACTGGGAACTATCGGGTGTTCCGGTGCCGTGGGACTGGCATTACTTTCCCGATAAAACTCCCAGCTTTCCCCCTGAGATCAGTGCGGAAGTTGCCAAGTTCAGCGGGACTGACGGCATTTTAGGCGATTGTCATGCCTCCGGCACTGCAATCATACAGCGGTTGGGAGCAGAGCACATGCGGACAGGCAAGCCGATTTGCTACACGTCGGCCGACAGCGTGTTCCAGATTGCCGCTCATGAGGAAAGCTTTGGATTGGAGCGACTGCAGCAGCTTTGCCAGCACATGGCCCCAATCCTGCACGCCATGAACGTTGGGCGTGTCATCGCGCGGCCTTTCGTTGGAACGGATGCTGCAAGTTTTCTGCGCACCAAGAATCGTCATGATTATGCAATGGAAGTGCCATCACCGACCCTATTGGATTGGGCCAAGGCGGACGGTCGCGCGACCTACGGCATCGGAAAAATCGGTGACATCTTTTCGGGGCGTGGCCTCGACGAAAACCGCAAAGGCTTTGACGATGTCCTAATGGGCCATCTGTCAGACCTAGTGGACGAGGCTTCTGACGGTGCGTTGGTCTTTGCGAATTTCGTGGAGTTCGATAGCCTGTATGGCCACCGCCGCGACCCTGAAGGATACGCGGCACATCTGGAATGGTTCGATCAGGCCATCGGGCCTATCTTGGACAAGCTGCGTGACGGGGATCTTATGCTGTTTACGGCCGACCACGGCAATGACCCAACATGGGTCGGCACCGAGCACACTCGCGAACAAGTGCCGGTGGTCGCTGCGGGCGTTGGCGCAAAGGACATCGGGCAGATCATGTTTGTCGACGTCGCGGCTTCGGTTGCGGATCATTTGGGCCTGTCTGAACGTGGCCCCGGGCGGAGTTTCCTATGAATATCCCCAAGATAGAGCTTCATCTGCATATCGAAGGTGCAGCGCCGCCTGCGTTCATCCGAGGATTGGCGCAGGAGAAGGGCGTTAGCTTGGATGGTGTATTCAACGAAGACGGCTCTTACCGGTTTGAGAGTTTCAACCAGTTCCTGAGCGTTTATGAGGCGGCATGCACCGTCCTGACCGGCCCAGAAGAGTTCGGACGCCTGACCACCGCAGTGCTGGAGCAATCGATAGAACAGGGTGTGATTTACACCGAGGCGTTCCTGTCGCCGGACTTTTGCGGCGGCGGCGATGTCGGGGCGTGGCGTGAGTACATGCACGCGATGCAAGAAGCCTCGGCCAAACTGCCGCAGATTGAAATGCGGGGTATTATTACATGCATCCGCCATTTCGGCCCCGATCAGGCCAAGACCGCCGCCAAATGCGCGGCTGAAACCGCTGGCGATTTCATCACCGGATTCGGCATGGGCGGCGACGAGATGAGGGGCAAGCAGGGCGACTTTGCCTACAGTTTTGACATGGCGCGTGAGGCGGGACTGCGCCTGACCACCCATGCAGGAGAATGGGGCGGTGCCGAGTCCGTGTGGCAGGCAGTGCGCGATCTGGGGGTCGAGCGTATTGGTCACGGTGTGCAGTCCATCGACGATCCGAGGCTCGTCGATCATCTGGCTGAACACGAAATCGTTCTGGAAGTTTGCCCAGGCTCGAATGTGGCACTTGCGGTCTATCCTGACTGGCATTCTCACCCGATCGAAAAACTGCGCGAGCGTGGGGTGAAGGTGACAGTATCAACCGACGATCCGCCGTTCTTTCACACCAATCTTGGTGCGGAATATGATCTTCTGGGCCATCATTTTGGCTGGGACGACGAGATCGTGCGCGACGTAAACATCACAGCCGCAAACGCCGCGTTTTGCGATGACGCAACCCGCAAAAACTTACTAAAGAAACTGGAGCCTGCCTCATGAGCGATATTCCTCACCTAACCGTCGTCGATCATCCGCTCGTACAACACAAGTTGACGCTCATGCGTGAGAAGGACACCTCCACTGCGGTGTTCCGGCAGTTGTTACGCGAGATCAGCCAGTTTCTGGCCTATGAGGTCACGCGCAATCTGGAGATGGAGACCAAACGCATCGAGACCCCGATGGAGGAGATGGATGCGCCGACCCTTGCGGGGCGAAAGTTGGCACTCATCTCCATTTTGCGGGCAGGTAACGGGTTGCTTGACGGGATGCTGGAGCTGATACCGAGCGCCCGCGTGGGCTTCGTAGGGCTCTACCGCGACGAGGAAACGCTGCAGCCGGTTCAGTATTACTTCAAGGTACCCGAGCATCTGAACGAGCGCATGGTCATCGCTGTAGATCCGATGTTGGCGACCGGCAATTCATCCGTCGCAGCGATTGATTTACTGAAGAAAGCCGGAGCAACAAACATCCGATTCTTGTGTCTCTTGGCCGCGCCAGAGGGCGTCGCGCGGATGAAAGAGGCTCATCCAGACGTGCCGATCGTAACAGCTTCGGTAGATAGTCACTTGAATGACAATGGATATATTGTTCCGGGCCTAGGGGATGCGGGCGACCGCATGTTCGGCACAAAATAAGGTAGTTTCTAGCTTTACTTGATTGTGTCACTGTTGCATTGTCACCACTATATTTAGTGGGGACTAATATGCGACTTCTGCGACTGCTGTCCGTTTCAATCTTGGCGCTAAGCATGGGGCTCTTCGGTGCAGATGCACAAAGTTTGCGCCGCGATAATGGTCCAGCGGAAAACCCGCCTGCCTCCTTCAAGGGTAAGCAATATGTAGACAGCCGCGGCTGCGTCTATATTCGTGCTGGCTTTAGTGGAGACGTGAAGTGGGTTCCGCGCGTCACGCGTGCGCGCAAAGTAATTTGCGGGCAACGACCCAGCCTTGGCACTTCAACCCAAACAGCGAAAGCGGCACCTAAGGCCGCCCCGAAAAAAGTTGTCCGCAAGGCAAAGACACAGCGTACCCCTGCGCGAACAAAGGTCGTGAAGAGAACCACCAAGGTTGCCGCACCAACACCCAAAACGACAAGACGTGTTGTGCGCAAAGCCGTACCAACGCCAAAAGTGCAAACTCGCGTGGTACGCAAACAGGTCAATTCAAAACGGGGAACCGCGCAACCACGCGTAGTCTATCGTTGCGGCGCCAGCGAGTTCAGCTCGCAATTTATCAACAACGGCGCGCGCTGCGGGCCTCAAGACGGTGTTTCACCTACGGTGATCCGTAAAGGGGTCTCGCCGCAAAGCCGCAATCAGAAAACCCAAGGCCAGTTGGTTGGGCCGAAAGAGGCGAACCGCAAGATCGTTGAGTCTCGGTTGCCTGTTCCAAAGGGCTACAAAAAGGCGTGGGATGATGGCCGTTTGAACCCCTTGCGAGGCGTGGGCACCACGTCTGGAAAGGCGCAGATGCAGTTGGTGTGGTCGAACACGGTGCCGCGTTATCTGATTGATCCTGCAACAGGAAAACGTGCGACGGCCAAGCAAAGGCGTGTGCTGGGCATCTTCTGAGACGTCCGCTTGCCTACTCGGCGCAAATTTCCTGGAGGCTGATCCAATCCCCGTCCGATATCAGCCGCGGCGCTTCGATGCCGCGATAGGGATCGGCCTCGATCAGCTCTAGCGTGCTTTCGCCAGTGACATCGACCGCATAGGCGTAAGGGCTTGCAGCAACCTTGGCGGTAGCGAAACGGTCCAGCAACAGATCGGTGTTTGGGGCAGGCATTGGCGCGGCGAGCAGCGTCTCGGCATAGTCGCGCAACACATCATCTTCGATCTGACCTGTGGTCAGCAGATGCAGTGTCGCGGCCCCGCCCGCTTCTTTCAACAGAAGCTCCATCGGATCAGCATTGCGGGCCTGCTCTGCAGCGACCAGCATATAGCCAGCGGCTACATCTGCGGCATCGTGATCTTCGACAACCGTGCGGTTCAACAAAAGCAGTCCGCCCGGCAAGGACAATGCGCCCTCTGGTCCAGATGGGACTACATATGCCTTGCGCAACCCGTCGCCCAGAACGCGCGCCTTCAGCCGTGCCAAAGCAGCGGCCCCGAGGTTAGAGCGGCAAGTATCGCCCGTCAGACGGGTCATATGGCCCAGAAGTGCGGTGCCGATGGCAAGGCGCTTGCTTTCAGGAACCACTGTGACGGTATGACGAACCAGTGCGCCGGGTAGCCAAAAATAGCCCAATGCGCCAATAGCGGCGAGCAGTCCGGTGAAGATATAGAGCCGCAGGCGACCGCGATGTGGACGCCGCCGCGCCACCGTCCTGCGTATTTTTTCGATAGCATCAATCAGCGTGCCGTCATCCAGTTCCAACTCCTCGCCGGCATCGGGGCCAGGACGAAACAACGCGGGACGCGCGCCGGGATTAAGACGTTCAATCGCGGGCAAGGACCAATGGGCCAACGCCGTGTCAGACTTGTCGCGGATTATCAGGGTGGCATCACCGAAGGAAATAAGAACGTCACGACGCTGGGCATCCGGGCTTTCGCGCCAAATTCCGGTCGACTCCAGACGATCATACTCTTTCAACGCCGTCATTTTGTGCGGCTGCCTGCTCTTTTTATTAGGTGGGACGACGATAACTTGAAACCTGAATTGGCTCAACGTGTTTGAGCGCCGCGTCCGGTGTTTTCACAGGGGAGTGTGAGTGGGGCGGATTTTCAGGTATAGGTACCCAAGATGTTCCCTGAGCGCGGTCGATATGGATTATGTGAAGATATTTCTCGATGTTGGTCTCATCCTGCTGGCGATCGGCATTTGCTATTTGTTGGTTTGGCGGCAGCTTGACCATCACTCGGACAGGGTGGAGATGAGACGCCTCTTGCGGCTTCAACCCACCGCTCCACGCGTTTTCTCGATGGATCTGGTGGCAGAGTTGCCCGAACCTGCGCGACGCTTTTTCTCGTTTACCATTGCGGACGGCACGCCGTTGGTCACGGTGGCGAAGGTTGATACGGAAGGGCAATTCAGTCTCGGTTCGAAAGAGGCACCGAACTACATGGATATGCGCGCCGAGCAGGTAATTGCCGCCCCTGAAGGCTTTGTGTGGAAAATGGCTGGCGGGTCTGGCGTGATGCGCATGTCAGGATCGGACAGCGCAAAGTGGACGCGATTCTGGCTCGCGGGACTTCTTCCCGTGGCGCGATTTGGAGGCAATCCAAACCATAGACGGGCCGCCTTTGGTCGGTATATCGCAGAGGCAGTGTTCTGGACTCCGGCCGCGTTGTTGCCGCGTGATGGGGTCGAGTGGCAGGACGCGGGAGAAAACAAGGCTCGCGTGATTGTCAGACATGACGGGCTTGAGCAAGCCGTCGATATTTGCGTGGGTGAAGATGGCCGTCCTATCTGGGTGGCCTTTTCCCGCTGGAGCGATGCGAACGCCGAAAGAACCTATCGTATCCAGCCATTCGGGGGATACCTCTCCAAGTTCCAAGATGTAGAGGGCTTTCGGCTACCGACGCATGTGGAAGCAGGCAACCAGTTTGGCACCGACGGGTATTTCCCGTTTTATGTAATTGACGTCACGAAGCTTAGCTTCCCGCGCGTACACCCGTGACGCTGGGTAGCCTGAAATCAGGGCAAAAAGTGACCGGGATTTGCGTCGTTGATACGTTCACTACCGCTAGGAACTAGATGCTCTTCGCCAGTGTGCGCAGTTCAAACTTTTGGATCTTACCTGTCGAAGTCTTTGGGAGCTCTTGGAAGACCACGGTTTTAGGGGTTTTAAACCCCGCCAGCTGAGCACGAGCGTGAGCTACAAGTTCGGCTTCGCTGACCTCCGAGCCTGACTTTAGCTCAACAAAAGCGCATGGGACTTCCCCCCATTTGTCATCTGGTTTGGCCACCACAGCGCAAAGCGACACAGCAGGGTGAGACATGAGTACGCCTTCGACCTCCACCGACGAGACGTTTTCGCCGCCCGAGATGATGATGTCTTTCGCGCGATCAGCGATTTGGATGTGGGTGTCAGGGTGTTGAACCGCGATATCGCCAGAGTGGAAGTGGCCACCCTGAAATGCCTCTTCTGTGGCTTGGGGGTTTTTGAAGTAGCCTTTCATAACCGAGTTGCCGCGCATCACGATTTCGCCCTGCGTACTCTTGTCCATAGGCACTTGCTGGTTCCGTTCGTCGACGACTGTGACATACTCCATCATCGGCATGGCAATGCCTTGGCGGGACTTTAACGCGGCTTTCTCATTGTCGGCCTGCCCGTCCCAGTCAGGATTCCACAGGCATTCGGTGACGTGGCCGTAGGTCTCTGTCAGGCCGTAGACATGTGTGACGTTGAAGCCAAGCGCCTCAATAGCCGCGAGGGTTGCCGGAGCAGGGGGAGCGCCAGCTGTGAAAACCTCGACGCGGTGTTCGAACGCCTTGCGGGCTTCGGCTGGGGCGTTGACGACCATGTTCAACACGATGGGCGCGCCGCCAAAATGGGTAACGCCTTCATCCGCGACTGCGGCGTAGATGGCCTCGGGCGTGACATCGCGACAGCAATGCACCGTGCCGCCTAAGACTGGCATCATCCACGTGTGGTTCCACCCGTTGCAATGAAACAGCGGCACAATAGCCAGGAATTTCGGGAAAAGCTGCATCCGCCAAGAAATCACCGTACCCATGGTCATTAGATACGCACCGCGATGGTGGTAAACTACACCCTTGGGTCGCCCGGTTGTGCCGGAGGTGTAGTTCAGTGCGAGACTCTCCCACTCGTCTTCGGGCATGTGCCACTTGGCGTTTGGGTTTCCCGTGGCTAACAGTTCTTCATAGGTGGTGTGGCGAGCAGTAGCCGGGAAGCCCGCTTGGTCGTCCGGAACTTCGATAATATCGGGGCCTGCGCCGCCACAGGCCGCCTTGGCGGCCTCGGCCAGCGGCAGGAATTGCGTGTCGCAAAGTACGACCTTCGCGGCGCCGTGGTCGAAGATGTAGGCAACTGTTCCGGTGTCGAGACGGGTGTTGATCGTGTTAAGCACCGCGCCGCATGCAGGTACGCCGAAATGTGCCTCTGCTTGCGCTGGCAGGTTGGGGATCAAGGTGGCGACAACATCGCCCGGGGCGACGCCGCGTTTGGCCAAGGCTGAGGCCAGACGGGAAACCCGCGCATGATACTCCGCATAGCTGAAACGGGCGGTGCCATAGACCACGGCCTCGCGATCAGGGAACACGTCGCGCGCACGGTTGAGATGGGACAATGGTGTTAACGGCACATAGTTCGCCGCACGCTTCTCCAGTCCGGTTTCGTCAGCCATCCAGCCCATTGTCATTCCCCCCGTTGCAGGCAATTCTGCACCGTAAGAGTGCCCAAGCGGAATGAGCTTGGGAAGTGAATTTTTGCCGGGGAAGGGCGAATTGTATGACAATTGACGCCACAAGTCCCATATTGGCCCGTCATGATCCACGTCAGGCTGCTTGTTTGGCGGTGTTCGGTATGGTCAGCCTGTCGTTCATCGACAGTTTTGTTCCCATAATCGCGCATGACATCGGAATTTGGCAGTTTCACGCAACTCGCTCTGCCATCGTCTTGGCTGCGTTATTGCCAATGGCCTTGATTATGGGCTGGCGGTTGCAAGTGCGCAACTGGTGGGCGGTGGCGTGGCGTTCGTTTTGCATCTCGTCTGCAATGATCTTGTACTTTGGCGCAGTGGCGAGCCTACCGGTTGCCCAAGTCGCGGCGGGGCTCCTAACCGCTCCTATCTTCGTTCTGCTGATTACGTGGGGTTTCTACGGCGCGCGTATCGGACGTTGGCGCGTGTTGGCGGTCTTGCTAGGGTTCGTAGGGGTGATGTTGGTGTTGCGCCCCACGGGTGGCGACGCGACCGCGCTGAACGTCATACCGGTCGGCGCGGGGCTTCTATACGCGATGGGCGCAGTGGCGACGCGGCAATACTGCGCTGAGGAAAGCGAAGCAGTGCTGGTGGCGGCGTTCTTTGCAGCTCTGGGTATCTGGGGGGCGCTAGGGCTTTTGGTGCTAAGCGAGACGGTATCAGATCCAGCGATCAACGGCTTTTTCGGAACGGGCTTGCAGCCTTGGACAAAAGGCGCGTTGTTCTGGACATTCGGTCAGGCGCTTGTGTCGCTTGTCGGTATCGCCGCGTTATTTCGCGCCTATTTGTTGGCCGAGGCGAGCCATGTGGCGGTGTTCGAGTACTCATTCCTCATCGCTGCGGGCATGTGGGGCTACGTGTTGTGGGGGCAGGTGCCAGATGCGTTGGCGCTGATTGGCATGGTCTGTATCATCTGCGCAGGTGTCGTCATTATCAAACGCAGCGGGGCCGCATGATCATTTCATCAGGTCGCAACTACATCTTTGTGCATATTCCCAAGACGGGGGGCACCTCGATGGCACTGGCCTTGGAGGCCAAGGCCAAGGCCGATGACATTATGCTGGGCGATACTCCCAAAGCGCTAAAGCGACGCCGAAAATTGAAAAATGTGCAGGCGGCGGGGCGGCTTTGGAAGCACTCGACCCTGCGCGATATCGTTGGCTTAGTGCCGCAAAGTCAGATTGATGCCGCCCAGGTGTTCACAATGGTGCGCAACCCCTGGGATCGTGTGGTGAGCTACTACCACTGGCTTCGGGCGCAGTCGTTTCATCATCCGGCGGTGCATCTTGCGCAAGACTCGAAATTCAGCTCGTTCCTGAACCACCCTCTGACCACAGCTTCGCTAAAGGCCTCGCATTATAGCACCTATGTCACCACGGCGCAGGGGCGCGAGCAGTGTGCTCTGTTCGTGCGACTGGAGTACCTAGACGATGACTTGCCAAAGTTGGAGGCTCTTATCGGTTGCAAGCTTGGCGCGTTCCCGCACGACAATCGTTCGGATCGTGGAAGCTACAGGGATGCTTACAGTTCTGCCGACCGTGCCCTGATGGCCGACATCGCCGCCCCTGACATTGCGCGATTTAACTACCGGTTCTGATTGTTCCGAATTTGAACACAATTCGCCCCAAAATGACCTTTATGCCGCCCAGTCTCTGACTCGAGCGATGCGCATTCTCACCTCAATCAAAAAACGAACTGACAGGTGTGAGACATGTTTTTCAAATCCATCCGTAAAACCGCCAAAGTTAATCCCCTTGTCCTGACGACAGCTCCAAGTGCGGGCATTTTTGCAGGTACCAAGGTTGCAACTCGTCATCGCTGGACCCCTGTTGAAGAACTTCAAATAGGCGACAAGGTGTTGACCGCAGAAAACGGCGAGCAAGTCATCTTAGAGATCGAGGTCTCGACCTTGTCATTGGCTTCGGCAAAGGCAAATGCAGGCCAATGGCCGCTATTGGTGCCCAAGGGTGCGATCGGCAACGAGCACTCTATGCTGGTTTCTCCTGATACGCGCCTTGTTATTGAAGACGACGCTGTTGGCGCGCTGTTCGGCGAGGCCTGCGTGACGGTTCGTGCTGAAAATCTAATTGGATATTGCGGGATATCTCGGGCGCGCGTCAAAAATGATTTGATACATGTCACGATCCGCTTTGAAGGCGCAGAAACATTGGTCGTCGAAGGCGGCGTATTCATTGACATCCCGGCACCAAACGGCGTGCTGCGGTTTGCACCACTCAACGACCGCCAGTCACGTCTTCTGGCACGCAACATGGGCGGGTCCGATCGTATGGAGCGCGCACGCCCCGTAGCCGCTGCCTGGACTTAATCGCCAGCTAGTTGTGCGAATAAACAACTTGCTTGCCGCGGCCTTGGTTGCGGGTAACGCGCAGTTTCTTACCGCTCACCTCAAACAACTGGCAATCGTCGGGAACTTTTTTTCCGCCAAGCGTACCTGAACGACATCCGAACCCTTTGTGCCATTTCCACTTGGCTTTGAACTTGGCCTTGCCAAATTTGCCGGTCATCCGACCGTTCTTTCTGGCCTTCCAACAACCGGTCTCGTTGCAATAATTCTTTCCAGCAACGATGCTGAGATACTCTGCCTCGGTCATGATCCGCTTGAAGCCATCGGCGCTGGCCCCTGTGGCCAACACACTCATAGCTATCAAAGACGCCACAAAAACACGCATGAACCCGATCCTTTCACTAATTACTGTGGTCGGATCGTAGTTCTGCGTGTTTCATGTCGCAAGCTCTCAGACCTAAGCCGCCTTGGCCGGATCAAACCTGCCGTAGAAGCTCTGGTTTTTCTTGGCCATGTCTTCCAACAGATCGGGGGCCTTGAACCGCTCGCCGAATTTGTCGGCTAGCGCGTTCGTGGTTTCCGCCGCCCAAGGCGTGCCGACCATATCGAGCCATGAAAGTGGCCCGCCGGACCAAGGCGCGAAGCCCCAACCGAGGATCGCGCCTACGTCGCCTTCGCGGATATCCATCAGCACGTCCTCTTCGATGGCGCGAACGGCTTCCAGCACTTGCGCGAACAAAAGTCGGTTTTGGACCTCGGTCAGGTCAGGCTGTTCATCTGCCACGGGGTATTTGGCTTCAAGGCCCTCCCACAGCAACTGGCGTTTGCCTTTGGCATCATACTCGTAAAAGCCCGCATTGGTCTTGCGACCCAAGCGGCCCTCATCGGCCATCCAGAACAGCAACTCGTCCACCGCGTCGTCATAGGCGTCGCCCATTGCCGCCTTGGTCGCTTTGGCAATCTTCACACCCAAGTCGATTGAGGTCTCGTCCACCAGTTGCAGCGGCCCCAAAGGCATGCCGACCAGCTTCGCCGCGTTCTCGATCAAGGCAGGGTTTACGCCCTCTTTGACCATGCGGATGCCCTCGTTGATGTAGGGGATGATGCAGCGGTTGGCGTAGAAGAACCGCGCGTCGTTGACCACGATGGGGGTCTTGCGGATCTGGCGGGTGAAGTCGAGCGCCTTGGCCACCGCGCGGTCGCCCGTACCTTTGCCCTTGATGATCTCGACCAGCATCATCTTCTCGACGGGCGAGAAGAAGTGGATGCCGATGAAGTTCTCCGCACTCTCGGACGCCTTCGCCAACTCGGTGATCGGCAAGGTCGAGGTGTTGGTCGCGAAGATGCAGTCGGGGCCAACAACGGCTTGCACCTTCTTGGTCACCTCGGCCTTGACGCCCACATCCTCGAACACGGCTTCCACGATCAAATCGCAACCTTTCAGCGCGGCGTAATCGGTGGTCGCGGTGATCAGTGCCAGCGCGGCCTCTTTCTTCTCGGGCGTCGCTTTCTTGCGCGCGATACCCTTGTCCATGTAGTCAGCGGTGTAGGCTTTGCCTTTGTCTGCCGACTCCTGCTTCGCGTCGATCAACACCACTTCGATCCCAGCCATGGCAGACACTAGCGCGATGCCAGCCCCCATCATGCCCGCACCGATGATGCCGACCTTCTTGACGGTCTCGTCAGGTACGTCGGGGCGCACAGCGCCTTTTTCCAGCGCCTCTTTGTTGATGAACAACGAGCGGATCATGTTCGCGCTCGACGGGTTCAGCAGTACATTGGTGAACCAGCGCGCCTCGATCTTCAGGGCGGTGTCAAACGGCACCATCGCGCCTTCATAGACCGCAGACAGCAACGCTTTGGCGGCGGGATAGACGCCCTTGGTGTTGCCGTTGACCATGGCGGATGCGCCCACGAAGGTCATGAAACCTGCGGGATGATACGGCGCGCCGCCGGGCATTTTGTAGCCCTTTTCGTCCCATGGTTTCACGATCTTCGGCTCGGACAGAACCCACTCTTTCGCGGCAGAGAGTAGTTCGTCTGCTGGCACAACCTCGTGCACCAGACCAGCGGCCTTGGCTTTCTGCGGGTTGGACAGCTTGCCTTCCAGCAGGAACGGCGAGGCGCCCATCGCGCCCAGCATACGGGTCACACGGGTGGTGCCGCCCATGCCGGGGAAGATGCCGACCATGATTTCCGGCAGGCCAATCTTGGCCTTCGGATTGTCAGCTACAAAGATGCGGTGACACGCCAGCGGAATCTCGAACCCGATGCCAAGACCCGTGCCCTGCATGGCGCAGGCAATCGGCTTGCCGCCCTTGTTCTTGTCGTCCATGCCGCCACGCTCGATCTTGCGCAGGACTGCATGGGTCGCCATCAACCCGTCCATCAAGCCGCGGGCAGGGTCGTCGCCCGCGCTTTCCTTCATCTTGGCGATGATGTTGAGGTCCATCCCGCCCGCAAAGCTGTCCGGCTTGCCGGATGTGATGATGATGCCCTTGACGGCATCATCCGCCAGCGCCTCGTCAACCAGCGCATCAAGGTCGTAAAATCCTTGTTGGTTCATCACGTTCATGGACTTGCCAACGGTGTCCCAAGTGATTGTCGCGACGCCCTCAGCGTCTGTTTTCATGGTGAAATCAGTCATATCCCTAATCCTCAAACGCGTTCGATGATGGTGGCGGCACCCATGCCGGAGGCGACGCAAAGCGTGGCAAGACCCACCTCTTTGTCAGAGCGTTCCAACTCGTCCAGCAGCGTGCCGATGATGATCGCGCCGGTGGCACCCAGCGGGTGGCCCATGGCAATTGAACCACCGTTCACATTGACCTTGCTGTTATCCACGTCAAACGCCTGCATGAAGCGCAGCACAACGGATGCGAAGGCCTCATTGACCTCGAACAGGTCGATATCGGAAATGCTCATGCCCGATTGCTTCATGATGTGCTCGGTTACCGGAACCGGACCTGTCAGCATGATGGTCGGGTCGGTGCCGATCTTGGCGGTCGCACGGATGCGTGCACGTGGCTTCAACCCATGTGCCTCGCCGAATTCCTTGGAGCCGATCAGCACAGCGGCAGAGCCGTCCACGATGCCCGACGAATTGCCCGCGTGATGGATGTGGTTGATCTTCTCCAGATGCGGGTACTTCATCAGCGCGACCTTGTCGAAGCCGGGCATCACTTCGCCCATGGCTTGGAACGCAGGGTTCAACCCGCCAAGGCTTTGCATGTCGGTCTGGGGCCGCATGTATTCGTCAGTGCTGAGAATTTCCAACCCGTTCTGGTCGCGGATCGTGATGATCGACTTGGCAAAACGATTGTCGTCCCACGCGGCTTTGGCACGGCGCTGGCTTTCGACACCCAAAGCGTCGGCCTGCTCGCGGGTGAAGCCGTATTCGGTTGCGATGATATCCGCCGAAATGCCTTGCGGCACGAAATAGGTGTCCATGGCAATGCTTGGATCCACGGCAATCGCCGCCCCGTCAGAGCCCATGGCCACGCGGCCCATCATCTCCACGCCGCCCGCGATGTAGCCATCGCCTGCGCCGCCTTTGATCTGGTTGGCCGCGATGTTCACGGCTTCCATGCCCGAGGCACAAAAGCGGTTGATCGACAGGCCGGGGATGCGTTGGTCCAGCTCGGAGGCCAGCACGGCGGTGCGCGCAAGGCAGCCGCCTTGCTCCATCACTTGCGTTGCGTTGCCCCAGATCACGTCTTCAACAGCGTGGCCCTCAAGGCCGTTGCGGTCTTTTATCGCGTTCAGGATATTCGCAGACAAACGCGCCGCAGTCACCTCATGCAAGCTGCCGTCTTTGCGGCCCTTGCCGCGGGGCGAGCGCACGGCGTCATAGATATAGGCTTCAGCCATAGGGAATTTCCTCCATTAAGTTCAGGACCCCGATCCAGGCCAGAACGCTGCAAACCAGCGCCCCAACTCCGAACGGGAGTTTATACGAGGCCAAGGCACCAAGCCGTTGACCGAATGTGTCAGTGGATCGCAGCGCCAGCACGATGCCGCCTGCGATTGCGGGCAAAACCAGCCCCAATCCGTAAACGCCTGCCATCAGCAACATGCCAAAGGC
Source organism: Litoreibacter meonggei (assembly GCF_003663885.1). GTDB lineage: Bacteria > Pseudomonadota > Alphaproteobacteria > Rhodobacterales > Rhodobacteraceae > Litoreibacter > Litoreibacter meonggei. The sequence continues at coordinate 455,154 of NZ_RCCE01000002.1, read as the reverse complement.
GCACCACGCGCAAAACATCGCGGCGGCAGAGCCTAACTTGTCGAAGGTGTCTTCTGCGCGGATCAACGCGAGTGTGACGCCACACAGGGCCATGCCGATAAGGAACGCCGCGAGGATCATGGCGCGGCCCTAGCCGCAGGAGCAGCCCCCGCAGTCGCAGGACGCGCAGTCGCAGCCGCCGAACCCGATATCCCCGTCACACGGGTTGACATCGCACCCTTTGCTGGCCGCAGCTTTGCTTGCGCCCGTTCGCCCCAAACAGCCAAGCGGGGCGGAGCCGCACTCACAGGCACCGGCGCTACAGCAGTCGCATTTGTTGTACCATTTGTCGTCGCGGCGGCGGCGCTCCAACTCGGCGCGTTCGTCTTCGTCCAAGGGTGCCTGATTGCAGACGCAATCTGCCTTGATGGCCAGATGGGCCGTGCGGCAGTCCCGAAAACGCTCGCAGATGGCTGGCAACGCCCGCCACAGCCCAAGATCGCGGATCGCGTGTTTGGCGTAGCCGGAACAGCCCGTGCCGCCATGGCGCACCGCGTATGCGCAGCGAAACCCTTTGCTCGGCGACAGGTATTGCTGGTAGGCCCAGATGCCACCAAGGGCCATTTTGCTGAACATGACTTCTCCGTTTCTTGACGCGCATAATTGCGGTCAAGACGGCAGATATCCAGCAAAATGTTGGCACGTGCGATCATGCAGGCAACGCCCGTTGCATCAAGTCATACGGGTGCTTCCAACCCGGCGTTTCACTGATACGCGTCAACCAAGCATCAATATTAGGCCAGTCGGCGCGCTCGAACCCGAACGGCTCTTCGTAGAACAGGTAGCTGCAGCATGACAGGTCCGCGACGGTCAGGCAGTCACCCGCCAGCCAGTCGCGCCCCGCCAAGTGGGTGTCGAGCACGCTGTATGCAGCTTTCAGGCGGCCCTGCATGAAGGCGATGACGTCATGCGGGCGCTTATCCTCGGGCAGGAAATTCATCAAAAATCGTGTCATTCCCACTTGCGAGGACAGCTTGTGGTTGTCCCACAAAACCCAACGCAGCACTTCGTATGTGTCCGCCGCAGTGCCGCCCAGCTTGCCGGTTTGATCGACGACATATTGCTGGATCACGCCGGATTGCGTCAGCGTCAGGTCGCCATCAACCAACACGGGAACTTCGCCCATAGGGTTGATCGCCTTAAACGCGTCGGTGCGGGCCTCGCCCTTGAAGAAGTCCACAAAGACCTGCTCGTATTCGAACCCGGCCAGCTCCATAGTCAGCGCCGCCTTGTAGGCATTGCCGCTTTCGCCAAAGCAGTAAAGTTTCGCTGTCATCGCCGGATCTCCCTTAACCCTTGTGATTTCATCTTGGCAGAAATATTCCCGCCGGAGGCATCCAGCCTCGCAAACTGCGTGTCGTTACTTTTTCCGCGCCTCCAGCTCGGAATTGAAAATCCGCAGGCGATGGGTGAGGTTGCTTTCATCCGTCACGCTACTGAAATTCTCGAACAGAAACGATAGCGCCTCGCCCTCATCCAAGCCCGCCTCTGCGCTGAATTTCTTCAGCTTGCGCCATGCGTCTTCGGTCATGGCAAGGTTCACTCGGCGGGTCAGTTTCAGGCGTTTGGGCATTGGCGTCTCCGAAAAAAGGGTAGGGCGGGGTTTACCCCGCCACCACCTTAGAAATTCGCCGCGTCGAGCGCCATAACCGTATCGGCTCCGCTCTCAATACGGGCCAGATGCATGCCGGTCGCGGGCAATTGGCGGGCCATATAGTATTTGCCGGTCGCGATCTTGGTCTCGTAGAACGCCTTGTCCGATGCGCCTCCTTCGAGTGCTTCCATCGCGGCTTTGCCCATCTTCGCCCACATCAAGCCAAGGCAGACATGGCCGAACATGTGCATGAAATCATACGACCCAGCCAAGGCATGGTTCGGGTTCTTCATGCCGTTTTGCATGAAATACATACCTGCGGCTTGCAAATCCTTGGACGCGGTTTTCAGCGGCTCAAGGAAGGCTTTGTCAAACTCTTCATTGCCGCCGTTTTCCTTGATGAAACTCTTCACCAAGTCAAAGAACGCCATCACGTGCTTGCCGCCGTCCTGCGCCAGCTTGCGGCCCACAAGGTCCAGCGCCTGAACGCCGTTGGCACCTTCGTAGATCATCGCAATCCGCGCATCACGCGCGAACTGGGACATGCCCCATTCCTCGATATAGCCATGGCCACCATAAACTTGCTGCGCCGCGGTGGCGTATTCAAAACCCTTATCGGTTTGGAAGCCTTTGATGACAGGTGTCAGCAGCGAGATCAGGCCGTCAGCCGCCTCGTCGCCGCCACGCACATGGCGGTCGATCAAATGCGCGCCCCAAAAGGTGAACGCCCGTGCGCCTTCCACAAAGGACTTCTGGTCCATCAGGTTGCGACGAATGTCAGGGTGCACGATCAGCGGATCAGCAGGGCCGTCGGGGTTTTCCGCACCCGTCACGGCACGCCCTTGCAGGCGGTCATTTGCGTAGATCACGGCGTTTTCATATGCCACGGCGGCTTGTGCGTAGCCTTGCAGGCCCACGCCCATGCGTGCCTCGTTCATCATGGTGAACATGGCGCGCATGCCTTTGTGCTCGGTGCCCAGCAGATAGCCCGTGGCCTCGTCATAGTTCATCACGCAGGTGGAATTGCCGTGGATGCCCATCTTTTCTTCGATGGAGCCGACGGCGACGCCATTGCGTGCGCCAAGCGAGCCGTCTTCGTTCACAAGGAACTTCGGCACGATAAACAGCGACACGCCTTTGATGCCTTCCGGCCCGCCTTCGATCTTGGCCAGCACCAGATGGATGATGTTGTCGGCCAGATCATGCTCGCCCGCCGAGATAAAAATCTTCTGGCCGGTGATCTTATAGCTTCCGTCGCCCTGCGGGGCGGCTTTAGTGCGCATCAGACCCAGGTCGGTGCCGCAATGGGGCTCCGTCAGGTTCATGGTGCCGGTCCATTCGCAGCTGACCATTTTGGGCAGATATGTCGATTTCTGCTCATCCGTGCCATGGGCGTGAATGGCGGAGTAGGCCCCGTGGGTCAGACCCTGATACATGTTGAAGGCCATGTTGGCCGAAACCATCATCTCGCCCACCGCTGTCCCCATAATGTAGGGCATGCCTTGGCCACCATATTCAGGATCGCAATCCAGCGCGGTCCAGCCGCCTTCTTTCATCTGCTCAAAGGCTTCCTTGAAGCCTTTCGGGGTGCGAACCACCCCGTTCTCCAACACGCAGCCCTCTTTGTCACCGACCACGTTCAGCGGTTGCAACACTTCGGACGAGATCTTGCCCGCCTCTTCCAGAATGGCGGAGGTGAAGTCGGCCTCCAATTCGTCATATCCGGGGATGTCCTGTTCGGTTACTTTCAGGACATCGTGCAGGACGAATTGCATGTCTTTTACTGGAGCGGTGTAGCTGGGCATGTGAGTCTCTCTGCGAAATTGAAAATCGGGGTTAGCTGTTGGCCACCTTTGGCATGTGAAGCGAGGCGATCATCTTTTCGCCCCAGTTCAACTGGGCGGTCAGGTCTTCAATGGCTTCGTTCAACTCGTCGCGCTGTTTGATCATGTCTGACAGACGTTTCTGGCCAATCTCGTAAGTCAGGGCCAACTGAGTCGCCTGCTGATCGCCAATATTATAGAGGTCCAGAAGCTGGCGGATCTCTTCAAGCGAGAAGCCGAAGCGCTTGCCGCGCAGGATCAGCTTCAGGCGGGCACGGTCACTTTTGGTGAAAAGGCGGCGTTGGCCCTCACGGATCGGGAACAGCAGTTCTTTGGCTTCGTAGAAACGCAGGGTGCGGGGGGTGACCCCGTATGCATCGCACATTTCCCGAATAGTCATAGTTTCCTCAGACATCTTTACGTCCTCCACAATACAATTTCGATGTGTAGGACATGTTGAACGTGAGGCCACCTTACAAGCATTGTTGACGTTAACGTAAATGTAACGTGGCGTCAGAACTGGGTTGACGTAATGTCAGGAAAGGTAAGGCACGTTTTTGCGCAACTTTCGAAAAATCAAAGCGCTTTGAATTGTGACGAGCGGCCCTGATATTTCCCCGTAAATTCTATATAAATAAGGGGAATTAGTGCGATTTCCTCCCCGGAACTGCCGCAACGGCAACGCGTAGCCCGTCACTTATCCGTGAAAACGATGCGGTTGGCCTTATAGGTCTTTGGCAACCTGATCCCGAAGCGCCTGCAGTTCCGAAATCGACTCCTCGATCTGCTGGAGGCGGCTTTGCAATTCGCCCATTTGCTTGTCCGCAAACTCGATCACCGCTTCCATCTGCGCGCGGTTTTGGTGATCTGAATTGTACATGTCCAGCCACTGCCGGATTTCCTCCAGCGAGAAGCCAAATTTGCGACCACGCATGATCAGCTTCATCCGAGCCACTTCGCGCGGGTGATAGAAGCGGGCGCGCCCGTCGCGCTCCGGGCTCAGTAGTTCGATATATTCGTAGTAGCGCAACGTGCGGGGCGTCACGTCAAACTCGGCACACATTTCTTTAAAGGTGAGGCGTTTGTCTAACGTCATTGAGTATACCCTGTCTGGTCAAACAAGTTGTGCTAGTCGCATCTTCGCATAGGTGCCGTCGCCAATCCAGCCGCTGATGTGAGAGATAATTAGTCACAGCTTACAGCGCACATCTTGGACATCCCTGTGAAAGCTGCCACAGATAGCCCCATGAGTACAGAAAATGACCGCACAAAGCTTGCCCGCCAGTTTATCGAGGCCATCCCCCATTCCCGCGCCCTCGGGATGAGTCTGGATGAAATCGGTGATGGCGTGGCGATTATCTCGATGCCTTACGACACGCGGTTCGTCGGCAATCCCGCAACCGGCGTGATCCATGGCGGAGCGGTCTCTGCGCTGATGGACACCTGCGGCGGGGCTGCGGTGATGTCGCACGGGGATGCGCCGGTCGGCACGGCAACGATCGATCTGCGCATCGACTACATGCGGGCCGCGACGCCCGGCCAACGCATCCGCGCCCGCGCCGAATGCTACCACGTCACGCGTTCGGTCGCCTTTGTGCGGGCCACAGCGCTGGACGACGATGACGACAACCCTGTGGCTTCGGCGACAGGTGCGTTCACCTTCCAGCGCGCGAAAGGAGCCTGAGCCATGCGGAAACCCGAACCCGTTCAGGTCATCAAAACCCGCCGCGATGCCGCCCTGCGCGGTCTCGTCGAAAGCGTGCCTTATATCCAGTATCTCGGCGTCCAGTTCGACCGTCGCGGTGACGAGCTGACGGCCGTTCTGCCATATCGCGAAGATCTGATCGGCAACCCGCTGCTGCCCGCGATCCATGGCGGCGTCACTGCGGCATTTCTGGAAATCACCTCGATCATCGAGCTGACATGGTCGTCGCAATGGGCGGACATGGAGGAGGGCAAACTGGCCGGCGACGCCCTGCCGCCGATGCCCAAAACCATCGACTTCACGGTGGACTATTTGCGCACGGGCCTCCCGCGCGACGCCTATGCGCGGGCGCGGGTCAACCGCTCCGGCAGGCGCTACGCCTCGGTGCATGTCGAGGCATGGCAGGACAACCACGACCGCATCTTCGCACAGGCTACTGGGCATTTCCTGATGCCCACCCGCGACGATGGCTGACAGTCTTACCCACGGGCGCGTTCTCAAAATCGCCCTTCCCATCGTGATCTCCAACGCGACCGTGCCCATTTTGGGCGCGGTGGACACTGGCGTTGTGGGCCAGATGGGTCTTGCTGCACCCATCGGGGCGGTTGGCATTGGCGCAGTTATCCTGTCGGGGCTGTACTGGCTCTTCGGATTTTTGCGCATGGGAACGGCGGGGCTTACCGCGCAGGCGCAGGGGGCAGGACAGACGGGCGAGGTTTCGGCCATGCTGTCGCGCTCCTTGATGGTCGGCATCGCGGCAGGCCTTGCCATCATGGCGTTGCAAATCCCGCTGTTCTGGGGCGCGTTCCAACTTTCCCCCGCCAGCGCCGAGGTCGAGAGCCTCGCTCGCGACTACATGGCGATCCGCGTTTTTTCCGCCCCCGCTGCCATTGCGCTTTTCGGCATAACCGGATGGCTCATCGCGTTGGAGCGCACCCGCGCGGTGCTGGTCATGCAGCTTTGGATGAACGGGCTGAACATCGCACTTGATCTAGTCTTCGTTCTGCACCTGAATTGGGGCGTCGAAGGCGTGGCCTTAGCGACGTTCATTGCGGAATGGACAGGTCTGGGCCTTGGCCTGTGGCTTTGCCGTGATGCGTTCCAAACCCCTGCGTGGAAAGACTGGCCCCGCGTGTTCGACCGCGTGCGACTGAGGCGCATGGCCTTGGTGAACTCCGACATCCTGTTGCGCTCTGTTCTGCTACAGGCTGCGTTCATCTCATTCCTGTTCTTCGGCGCGGATTTTGGCGACATCACGCTGGCGGCCAACCAAATTTTGCTGCAGTTCCTTCACATCACAGCCTATGCGCTAGACGGTTTCGCCTTCGCGGCGGAGGCGTTGGTCGGTCAAGCGCTGGGTGCGCGCAATCGGTCACGCTTGCGGCGCAGCGCCTATCTGACCTCGTTTTGGGGAGTGATTGTTACGGTGTTTCTAAGCGTTTCTTTCGCCCTGTTCGGCCCGCAGGTTATCGATATCATGACCACCGCCCCCGAGGTGCAGGCCGAAGCACGCAGCTATCTTTCCTACATGATCGTGGCTCCGGTGCTGGGGGTGGGGGCCTATATGCTGGACGGCATCTTCATCGGGGCCACACGCACCCGCGACATGCGCAACATGATGGCGATCTCCTTCGCGATCTATTGCGCGGCGCTGACGATGCTGATGCCCGCCTTCGGCAATCATGGCTTGTGGATGAGCTTGCTTGTTCTGTTCGTTGCGCGCGCCGTCACTCTTGGCCTGCGTTATCCCGCGCTGGAGGCCGAGGCGGCCTAAATCCAGTCGCTGCGCCCAGTGCCAACCGCGTCCGCAACATGCGCGAAGCCGTCGCGTTCCAGCAATTGATCCAAGCCTTGCGCAATATCGCCCGCCAAAGACAGCCCGCCATAAACCATGGCGGTATAGATTTGCACCGCCGATGCGCCTGCGCGGATCTTGGCATAGGCTTGCTCGGCAGAACCGACACCACCCACGCCGACCAACGGCATCGCACCGTCTAGCAACTCCGACAAACGCGCCAGAACACGGGTGCTTTTCTCGAACACCGGCTGGCCTGACAGCCCGCCCGCCTCGTTTTTATGAGGTGACTTCAGCCCGTCACGCGACAAGGTGGTGTTGGTGGCGATGATCCCCGCGAGGCCCGTCTCAACGGCAACCTCGGCGATCTCACTCAGGGCGTCGTCGTCCAGATCAGGCGCGATCTTCAGGAACACCGGAATGGGGGTGCGCAGCTCGGCCCGCGCCTCCATCACACCCGCCAGCAACGCCGACAGCGCCGCACGCCCTTGCAGATCGCGCAGCTTCTCGGTGTTGGGCGACGACACGTTGACCGTGGCGAAATCCACATGCGGCCCGCAGCGGCGCAGCACTGTGGCGAAATCGCGCGCGCGATCCTCACTGTCCTTGTTGGCCCCGAGGTTCAAGCCCACAGGCACACCGACAACACGCGACGCAAGTCGCTCCGCGATCACGTCCATGCCCTCATTATTGAAGCCAAAGCGGTTAATGGCCGCTTGGTCCTCGGTCAGCCGGAACAGACGCGGCTTGGGGTTGCCCGGTTGCGGGCGCGGGGTCGCGGCGCCGACTTCCAGAAAGCCGAAGCCCGCCTGCGCGAGCGGGCCGACCACTTCGGCGTTCTTGTCGAAACCGGCGGCGAGGCCGACGGGGTTCGCCAGATCCAGTCCAGCCAGTGTTGTGTGCAAGCGAGGCGAGGAGACCGGACCATGCCCGAACCCAAGGCCCAACTTCAAGGATTGCACGGCCAAGCCATGCGCCCGCTCGGGGTCTACGCAATGCATGCCTGCAAGGGCAATTCTCTCCAGAAGTTTCATGACATGCTCGCGGGGAAGCTATGCGCAGCACCGTCCCACCGAAGGGCGGCACCGCCGGAAACCTCGGACAACAACCAGTCGCGATATAAATGCGGGAACTCCGCCCCGCCTCGCGACACTTCCCATTTCAACGTGGCGTCGGCGGGGGCCTCCCCCCACACCAGCCATAAATCCGTCTGCCCTGCAAAATGCTTCGCGGCGGTCTCTTGCGCCTGTTGGGCGGTGGAGAAATGGATGTAGCCGTCCGTCAGGTCAATCGGCGCGCCGGTAAAGCGGCCTTTGGCCTGAAACTCGGACCACGCGTCGGCGGTCATGATCTTGTAAATAAGCATGCGGTTCACATGCCCGCTGCCCAAGTTTTGGTCAAGTCATAGACCTGTCACAAGGTGACGTTACGCCAACTCGCGACGGGGCTTTGACTCCGGCAATTAATAGCGCCACTCTATCGGCAGATATCCAATTGGGGGACCATACAAATGCTTAAGACCCTTCTCACCAGCGCTGCGGCCCTGACCCTGACCTCAGGGATTGCTGCAGCCGACTACTCGCTGACCATCCTGCACACCAACGATTTCCACGCGCGGTTCGAGCCGATCAGCAAATACGATTCAGGCTGCTCTGCCGAGGACAATACCGAAGGCAAGTGCTTCGGCGGCTGGGCCCGTCTGGTCAATGCCGTGAAGGACGCGCGGTCGCGCTCCAACAATTCCATCCTTGTGGATGGCGGCGACCAGTTCCAAGGCACGCTGTTTTATACCTACTATAAAGGCAAGGTTGCGGCCGAGATGATGAACGGCCTCGAATATGACGGTATGACCGTCGGCAACCACGAATTCGACGACGGCCCCGAAGTGCTGGCCGGCTTCATGGATTCGGTGGGCTTCCCGGTTCTGATGTCCAACGCGGACGTCTCGGGAGAGCCTGCGCTGGCCGACAAGCTGATGAAATCCACCACCATCGAGCGTGGCGGCGAGAAAATCGGCCTGATTGGCCTGACACCGCAGGACACGCCCGATCTGGCGTCTCCCGGCAAGAATATCATCTTCACCGACCCATCCGAAGCGGTGCAGGGTGAGGTCGACAAGCTGACCGCGGAGGGCGTGAACAAGATCATCGTACTCAGCCACTCCGGCTTCGTTGTCGACAAGCTGGTCGCAGCAAACACCACCGGCGTTGACGTCATCGTCGGCGGCCACTCCAACACGCTGCTGTCCAACACGCAGGAGCGTGCGGTGGATGTCTATCCTGTGATGGTGAACGACACAGCCATTGTGCAGGCTTACGCTTACGGAAAATTCTTGGGCGAGTTGAACGTCTCCTTCGATGATGACGGCAAAATCACCGAAGCCAAAGGCGAGCCGATCTTGATTGACGGCCAGGTCGTCGAAGATGCGGCAATCGTGTCGCGCATCGGTGAATTGGCCGCGCCGCTGGATGAGATCCGCAACAAGGTCGTTGCCGAGGCTGCCGATACGCTTGTTGGCGACCGCGACGTGTGTCGTGTCGAGGAATGCTCGATGGGCAACCTGATCGCAGATGCCATGCTGGATCGTGTGAAGGATCAAGGTGTGACCATCGCAATTGCCAACTCTGGCGGTATCCGTTCCTCGATCGACGCAGGTGAAGTGACCATGGGCGAGGTGCTTACCGTACTTCCGTTCCAGAACACGCTGTCGACATTTGAGGTTTCCGGCCAAACGGTCATCGACGCACTTGAGAATGGCGTGAGTCAGGTGGAAGAGGTCAAAGGCCGCTTCCCACAAGTGGCGGGGCTGCAATTCAGCTGGGATGCGTCAGTTGCACCAAACGAGGGCCGAATTCAGGATGTTGCGGTCAAGGATGGTGACGCTTGGGTCGCGATTGATCCTGCGGCGACCTACAAACTGGTCTCCAACAACTTCGTGCGCGGCGGGGGTGACGGCTTTAAAATGTTCACCGACGCTGAAAACGCATACGACTTTGGACCCGATGTGGCTGACGTTCTGGCTGAATACATGGCTGGGAACGGCCCGGTGAAAGCCTATACAGACGGGCGTATCGTTAAGAAGTAATCAAACCACATGGGCCGTGCGTGAAGTAGCGCGCGGCCCACCAATTTGTCTGCCGTGATCTAGAAGCGACGGGGTCCAATCGGACCAAATATCCCATCACTCCACTACCAAACAGCAAAAAGCCCCGCCGTTTCCAGCAGGGCCTTCGCAAAACTAGGTCTGTGTGCGTTTACTGCACATTTGCCTCGCCGTCGCCAGCGCCGGACAGCTCGAAGCAGTCAGGAGCAGCGCCAGTCTCAACGGAGCCGAAGGCACCTTTGTATTCGTCGTTGTAAGACGATTTGAAGCAGTGGACCATGTCGGCACCGACAACCACTTCAACCACTTCACCAGGTTGGATTGGGCCGGTTGTCCAGCTGTCGTCAATGGCAGTGACGTCGTGCGTTGTTTCTTCTTCATTGCGAATGTAGATCGTCTCGCCAGCGCTTGCCAAAATCATCGGAGGAAAGAAAACACCACCTTTGATGTCGACGCGACGCTCGGTCAGCGGGTCGTTAACACCAAGAGTTTCGTCTTCTTCTACTCCGGTGGCTCCGGCGACACCGGCAGTCAAGGCAACTGCACATGCGGCGCAGGTCATTACAAATTTACGCATCTTTCAAGTCCTCACGGGTTACTGAGTGGCGGATTACACGCCAAATATCTGGGAATAGTTAATGGCGAAGGATTTGGGCAATTCTGGGGCATTAGAACCCTGATTTGGAAACAGCACGTTGCCAATTCAGGGACAAAGGCTTTGATTGCTGGGTTGTTAGCGGCTGCTTCGAGGTGCGGACACAATCCCTACACGGCTTCACTTGCTGGGATTCAGTCTTGCTCAAAACCTGCCAATTGATCCCGGCCGCATATTTCATCGGCTCCCTTTGATGTGTCAGGCCGCGGATAGATCAGCTTGGCACCGGCGCCGCAGATTTAACTCATCTACGGCGTGCAGAATTCCCCCAACTGCCGACGGTACACCGGTGGCAGCCGCGTTATGACCGACCAAAACCTCGTCCAGTGGCACATTACAGAGCCGTGCCTAAACCGCAGCGATTTTCATAGATGTGCGCATTCCGGCACTGGCGTCTTCAATGAGCCGTCTGCTTTCCATTGCAGCAAGTTCTCCACCGTCAACGCCCCCATGGCCGCGCGCGTCTCATGCGTGGCAGAGCCGACATGCGGCAACAACACCGTGCGCTCCGACGCTTTCAACGCGTCAGGAATATGCGGTTCCCGCTCGAACACGTCCAAGCCAGCCAGTCCCAGCTTGCCGCTGTCCAAAGCCGCAATCAACGCGTCCTCATCCACGACGGAGCCGCGCGAGACGTTGATCAACATGCCCTTCGGACCCAAAGCCTCCAGCACATCTTTGTTCACGATCTTATTCGTAGAAGGTCCGCCCGGCGTGATGCAGACCAACACGTCGCAAGCTTTCGCCATCTCCACCAGATCGCCGTAATACTTGTACGGCACGTCTTTCTTGGACCGTGTGTGATACACGATGGTCGGGTTGAACACCGACAAGCGGTCGGCAATCTCCTGACCAATGCGGCCGAGCCCCAAAATCCCGATAGTCTTGCCATCGGGTGAGTTGGCCAAAGGCGCGTTGCCCTTGGCTTCCCAATCCCCCGACCGCGCCCATGCCTCGTCGTGACGGAAGTTGCGCAGACCCGCGAGCAGCAGCAGCAGGGTGGTATTCGCCACCTCACCATTCAGCACATTCGGCGTGTGCGAGACTTTGATGCCCCGCGCCACGCAGGCATCGGTGTCCACCGCGTCATAGCCGACGCCATAACCGGACACCGCCTTGAGGTTCGGCAACGCCGCCATAACCGCAGGTGGAACCCCGTCATGGCCGTTTGTCATCACCGCCTCGACCGAGGCGCCGTATTCACTTGCCCAAGTATCCAAATCCGAAATCTCGGAAAGCTCGTGGATGGTGAATTCAGGCGTCAGGCGCGACATCATCTCTTCCGTCGCACCGCCAATTTTCAACAGACCAGGATTGCTCATGCGTCCTGCCCAACAGTCTGGCGCTGTGTGCCGAGCCCCTCAATCGCCAGCTCCATCACGTCACCCTTTTTCAGGTAGACCGGCTCTGGCTTGATCCCCATCCCCACACCCGGAGGAGTGCCGGTGGTGATCACATCACCCGGATGCAGGGTCATCAGCCCCGACAAATGCTCGATGATCTGTGCCACGGTGAAGATCATGGTGTTGGTGTTGCCGGTCTGCATGCGTTTGCCATTCACGTCCAGAGACATGGCAAGGTTCTGCACGTCGCCGACCTCGTCCTTGGTCACCAGCCACGGGCCGGTCGGTCCGAATGTGTCGCAGGATTTGCCCTTGGTCCACTGACCCGTCAGCTGCGTCTGGAAATGTCGCTCGGACACGTCGTTAATCACGCAATAGCCCGCCACATAGTCCAGTGCGTCGGCTTCGGAGACGTATTTGCACTCCTTGCCGATCACCACGCCCAGTTCGACTTCCCAGTCCGTATGGGTAGAGCCACGCGGCATCATCACATCATCATAAGGCCCCACAACCGCGGAGTTCGCCTTGAAGAACAGGATCGGATGCTCTGGAATAGCCGCGCCTGTTTCCGCCGCGTGATCCGAGTAGTTTAAACCGATACACAGGAACTTGCCGATGCTGCCGACGCAGGCGCCAATACGCGGCGATCCGTCAACCGCAGGCAGAGAGGTCGCGTCCACGCCTTTTAACGTGGTCAAGACGGCATCCCCCAAATGCGCGCCGTCAATATCCTTCACATGCGCGCTCAGGTCCCGCAGCACGCCGTCCGCGTCAATCATCCCGGGCTTCTCTGCGCCCACGTCTCCGTAGCGTACAAGTTTCATCTCAAATCTCCCTAGTGGTTGTCACGCGGCATGTATTTGCGCGCAATGTCTTGGTATTTCGTCGCACCTTCCAACGTCATCCCTTCCGAGAACGGACGCACCATGGCGCGGAAAATCTCCTGCCAAGGGGTCTGGCTGTCCGGCACCTCGATAGAGCCGTTCACCAGTTTCTCAGCGCGCGCCTTGAGTTCAGCGTCGTCAACCAGCATGTCGGCGGTGCATTTCAGCAAGTCGATCCGCACCCGATCTCCGGTCTGCACCAACGCCAGCCCGCCGCCATCAGCAGCCTCCGGCGAGGCGTTCAAGATTGACGGAGACCCGGACGTTCCAGATTGCCGCCCGTCACCGACGCAGGGCAGGGCGTGAATGCCCTTCTTCAGCAGGTAGGAAGGCGGGCGCATATTCACCACCTCCGCGCCACCCGGATACCCTTTCGGTCCCGCGCCGCGCATGATCAGGATGCAATGCTCGTCAATCGCAAGGCTCTCGTCGTCGATCTTGTGGTGGAAGTCCTCCGGCCCGTCGAACACAATCGCGCGGCCTTCGAAGGCGTCAGGATCATCAGGGTCAGACAAATACCGCGTGCGGAATTCCTCGGAAATTACGCTGGTCTTCATGATAGCTGAATCGAACAAGTTGCCTTTCAAGTTGATAAAGCCTGCGTCCTTCAACATCGGCGCATCAATCGAATAGATCACGTCATCATTGCCGGTCAGCACATCACCGCAATTCTCTGCCATGGTTTTGCCGTTGGCAGTCACCGCGTCAGGGTAGGGCAGCAGCCCCGCCTTCAGCAGTTCGCCAATCACCGCGGGCACGCCGCCCGCACGGTGGTAATCCTCACCCAAATACTTGCCCGCCGGTTGCAGGTTCACCAGCAAAGGCACCTTATGGCCTATCCCTTGCCAGTCATCATTGGTTAGCTCAATGCCTAAGTGTTTCGCAACCCCGTTCAAGTGGATCGGCGCATTGGTCGACCCGCCAATGGCCGAGTTGATAACAATAGCGTTTTCAAACGCTTGACGCGTCATGATGTCAGATGGCCTTAAGTCCTCATGCACCATTTCCACGATGCGCTGACCGGTGTGGTAGCTGATCTGCCCCCGCTCGCGGTAGGGTGCAGGGATCGCGGCAGAGCCCGGCAATTGCATTCCCAATGCCTCCGCCAAGGAGTTCATCGTCGTGGCCGTCCCCATGGTGTTGCAATAGCCAACCGACGGCGTCGAGGACGCCACCAGATCCATAAACCCATCATCGTCGATCTCGCCCGCCGCCTGCATCTCGCGGGCCTTCCATACGATGGTGCCGGAGCCCGTGCGCTCGCCGTTGAACCAGCCGTTCAGCATCGGCCCCACGCTCAAGGCAATCGCCGGAATGTTCACCGTCGCAGCCGCCATCAGCAGCGCGGGTGTGGTCTTGTCACAGCCGATATTCAGCACCACGCCGTCGATCGGGTAGCCGAACAACGTCTCCACCAAGGACAGATACGCCAGGTTCCGGTCCAGCATCGCGGTGGGCCGTTTGCCGGTTTCCTGAATGGGATGCACGGGGATTTCAATCACGGTCCCGCCCGCGGAAATAATCCCGTCGCGCACTCGCTTGGTCAGCTCGATATGGTGCCTGTTACACGGGCTCAAATCAGACCCCGTCTGCGCAATCCCGATGATCGGCTTGCCCGATTGCAGCTCCTCGCGGGTCAGCCCGTAGTTCAGATACCGCTCCAAATACAAAGCGGTCATTTCCTGATTGTCAGGGTTGTTGAACCATTGTTGCGATCTCAGCTTCGGTTTCTCGGTCATCTTCACATCCCGTTAAGGTTAACGAGCGCCGCCCCGAGCAGCACCCTTGTTTCCATTTGGTCAAAAATACTCAAACTCCGACGTCAGCCCGACCAACCGCCGTCAATGATATGCGGCTGGCCTGTCGTGAACCCGCTCTCATCGCTCGCCAGATAAACCACCAAGGCGGCAATTTCCTCTGCCGTCGCCACGCGTCCCATGGGCTGGCGCGATACAAATTGCTCCATCGCCGCGTCATAGCTGCCAAGTTTCTCTCCCAAGGCGGTCACGCGGTCGTGCCAACTGGGGCTTTCCACCGTGCCCGGACAGATGCAATTACAGCGAACGCCTTGTTTGATATACTCAACTGCCACGGATTTGGTCATGCCGATGACGGCTGCTTTGGTTGTGCCGTAAACAAAGCGGTTCGGCGCTCCGATGATGGAGGACAGGGCCGACGACATATTGATGATCGAGCCGCTCCCGCGCTCCAACATGCCCGGTAGGCAGGCCTGTATCGTGCGAAACATCGAGCGGACGTTCAAATCAAACGCAAAGTCCCAATCCGCATCCGAGCATTCGAGGATCGAGCCGTTATGAACTACGCCGGCGCAGTTGAACAACACGTCCGGCTGCGCAAGCTTGATTCCCTCCTTCACCGAGGCCGTATCCCGCACATCCATCACAAAGGTCTCGATGTTCTCGTGGGTCAAATCGGCTAATGCTTCAGCGTTCACATCGGTGGCAAAAACTTTCGCACCTTCATCGGCCATGGCCAAAGCCGAGGCGCGACCGATACCTTGCGCTGCGGCCGTTATAATTGCCCGCTTTCCGGTAAGTCTTTGATGTGACACGGAACATCCCTTCTGAAATGATAGGTTGTGATGCAGCGCCCAGAGCAGGCGGGCGGCACGACTCGCCAATGCCTAGAATTAATTCTAGCCCGCTTCAATGCTTTTCACGCGCGAAGCCTTGGCTTAGTGTTACCGCAAACAGCCATCCAAAGCCTGAACGGGGAACTCAATGCAAGACCACGAAATCGCGCTACTTGGCACCGGACTGATGGGTGCTCCCATGGCGCGCAATATCGCAAAAGCGGGCTTCCCGCTGGCCGTCTGGAACCGCTCCCGCAACAAGGCGGAGCCGCTCGCAGAGGCGGGGGCTACCGTGCACGATACGGTGGTCGACGCGGTGGCCGGTGCGGATGTCGTCATCACCATGCTATCGGACGGGATTGCGGTCGGCAGTCTCGTCACCGACGCCACCGTGACCGCTGCGATGAAGCCGGGCGCGCTCTGGATCGACATGTCCTCCACCAAACCCGAGGAGGCGCGCGCGCAGGCCGCACATCTGGCCGATTTGGGGTTCCAGCATCTCGACGCGCCCGTCTCCGGCGGCACCAAAGGCGCGGAAGCAGGCACGCTGGCGATCATGGCGGGCGGTGATGCGGACGCCTTCACCCGCGCCGCGCCGGTCCTCAACGCAATGGGCCGCCCCGTTCATGTCGGACCCACTGGCTCTGGCCAGCTGTCCAAGCTCGCCAATCAGGCGATCGTTGCTGTCACCATCGCCGCCGTCGCCGAGGCGATGTTGCTGGTCCAAAAAGGCGGCGCTGATCCCGCCGCCGTGCGCGCCGCGCTGAAAGGCGGTTTCGCCGACAGCACCATCCTGCAACAGCATGGCGAGCGGATGACGGAAGGCAATTTCGTCCCCGGCGGCCTGTCCAAATTCCAGCTTAAAGACCTCGACAACCTGCTCAACGAAAGCGGCCAGTTGGGCCTGAGCCTCCCCACAGCCCAGATGACCCGCGACCGGTTTGCTGATTTCGTCGAGAACATGGATGGCGCCGACAAGGATCACTCCGGCCTTTATCTTGAACTGTTACAGCGCAACGAGGTGGCAGCATGAGGGCCCTCATCCTCGGTGGCGGCGGTATGGTCGGCCAGAAACTGGCCCGCCACATTGCGGCAAATGGCTTGAACGGCGAACAGGTCGACATCACCCTGCATGACATCGCCTTTCCGTCGACTGAAATCACTGGTGCCACGCAGATCAAAGGCTCCATCGCTGATGCAGGCACGCCCGAAACTCTGGCCAAGACCAAGCCGGATGTAATATTCCACCTCGCCTCGATTGTGTCGGGGGAGGCAGAGGCCGATTTCGCCAAAGGCTGGGCCATCAACATGCACCCCACATGGGCGCTGCTAGAAGCGCTGCGTGCGGAGCATGAGGCGGACCCGAGCTACCGCCCGCGTGTCGTCTTCACCTCGTCCATCGCGGTGTTCGGCGGGCCGTATCCCGACAAGATCAGCGACGAATTCCTGTCCGCGCCGCAAACCAGCTACGGCGCGCAGAAGGCGATCTGCGAGATGCTGATTTCCGACTTTTCCCGCAAGGGCTTCATCGACGGCATCTCCATCCGCCTTCCCACCATCTGTGTGCGGCCGGGCAAGCCCAACGCCGCCGCGTCGTCCTTCTTCTCGGGCATCATCCGTGAGCCGTTGAACGGGCAGGAGGCCATTCTGCCGGTGGCCGACACCACACGCCATTGGCACGCCAGCCCGCGCTCCGCCACGGGGTTCCTGACCCATGCCGCAACGCTGGATACCGACCGTCTGCAAAACCGCCGCGCCCTGAACCTGCCGGGCGTCAGCTGCACGGTGGCCGAGCAGATCGAGGCGTTGCGCGACCTTGTTGGCAACGACGTAGTGAAACTGATCAAGCATCAGCCCGATCCGGTGATCCAGAAGATCGTCGAAGGCTGGCCTCGCAATTTCGCGCCGGAGCGCGCGCTTGCCTTGGGCTTCAAGGCGGAGGGCAGCTTCAAGGAGATCATCCAGGTCTATCTCGATGACGAGCTGAAACGACCAACCTAGGCGCGGCCAGCCCTAGCTGATCATGTTGCGCGCAAGGTGGTCGTGGATGTGTTGGCGGCACAGAGCTTCGTCGCGAGCCAGCGCGGCCTCAAGGATGGCGCGATGCTCCTCGACGTTGTCGACGAAGTAGCCATAATTGCTTTCACGCGACACAAGTTGCTGGCGGAATTGATCGTAGATCATTTTGTAGGTTTCGCGCAGCAAGGGCGATCTGCAGGCCGAAATCAGCGTGTCGTGGAATTCCCATTCTGCGTTGGACCATAGGGGCAGAACGTGTTGGACCGTGCCGCTCCGTCGGACCTCGCCCTCGATATGGCTCAGTTTGTGGTGAGCGGCCGACAAGCGCGCCTCCCACTCGATGTCACCATGTTGCATCGACAGACTTGCACCCTCCTGCTCTAGCAAGATTCGGAACTGGGTCAGGTCGTGCTGGCGTTCGCGGGAAGTGCGACGTGCGCGAAACCCACGTTGCTCTTCGAAGGCCACCAGACCGGCGGTCGACAGGCGGAACAAAACCTCCCGGATTGTGTTCGCCGAGCAGCCGTAGATCTGGCGCAATTCCTCAGACTTCAGCTTTTCGCCGTGATTGAATTGCGCGGTAACCAGTTTTCTGTGAAGGTCGTCATAGATCGCAGGCGTGTCCAACTTAGTCGCGGTTGTGATTTTTGCCATCGATGGTCTCCTCCATGGAGTCCGATCTGTCGCGGTCGTGGGTCGCGTCCAGCCGGAGCACAATATGTGTTATCGGACTAGTTAGCATACAAAATTTTGAAATTGCATCAAAATATCAAGATTCACGAAAAAATAGAATTTTTGTTGGCAGCGCCAGATTCGGTTGCTAGGGTCTCCGGACGCAGGGTCAAGCTGGGGGCGACCTCCACGGGACCCGATCTGCGAAAACAATAAAATTCGTCTGGGAGGACACTATGAAGTTTATGAAAACCGCCGCGAGCTCAGTCGCGGCCGTAGCACTCCTTGCTACCGGTGTACTGGCCGATGGCCACGCCGTCAGCAAGCTGCGCATCCAAACTCACTACGCACCAGAAACCGTTTCCGGCAAGCTGGCTGCACAGTATATCGACGATATTCAAACCATGTCCGGCGGCGGCATCGAGGTGGAGATGTTCTACTCGTCTTCCGTGGTGAAGTCGGTTGAGACATTTGACGCCGCGGCGTCGGGTATCATCGACTGCGACATGACCGGTGGTGGCTACCAGACCGGTAAAAACTCCGCATTCCAGTTTGTGGGCGACATCATGGGCGGCTACGACACGCCTTACCAGCAGCTAAGCTGGTTGTACTACGGTGGCGGTCTTGATGCTGCAGCGCCCTTGTACAACAAATACGATATGGAGCTGATCGGCTGGTGGATCTACGGCCAGGAATCTTTCGCATCCGGCAAGCCAATCGAAAAAGTGGCTGACTTCAAAGACTGGAAGTTCCGCTCCCCCCCCGGCATGGAAACCAAAATCTTCGAAAAGCTGGGCGCCAAGCCGATCGTGATGGATTTCACCGAAATCTTTACAGCGCTTGAAACCGGTATCATCGACGGCGCGGATGCGTCGGGTCTGGCCAACAATGTTGGCCTGGGTCTCTATGACATCGTTAAATACGCCAACTTCCCTGGCTTCCACTCGATGCCGTCCGACCACCTTGCGTGTAACAAGGCTGTCTTCGACGCAATGCCAGCTGCGCACCAGCGCATCATGAAAGTTGGCATGGAAGCGCTGGCGCTGCGTACCGCGCTGACCTTCGAGAAGAAAAACGCCGAAGCTGCGTCGCAGCTGCGTGAGCAGGGCGTGACCTTGTCCCAGTGGGCTCCAGAAGACCTGCAAGAGTTCCGCAATGCCGCACAAGCGACATGGCCTGAATTCGCCGACACTCCAGAAGCAGAAGCTCTGGTTGCGTCGCACATTGAGTACCTCACTCAATTGGGTCTGGTTAAGTAAGATCTAAAAGGAAGGGCGGTCCAAGGCGGCCGCCCTTCTCATTAGGTCTTAATGACACTGAAATTGTCCGTTTAAGATATAACAGGGACAGGGCAGATCGGCGCGATAGCGTCTGATTGTTTTGGGGGAGGACTTCCGTGGATCAGAAATCTGGCACGCTTGTCGAGTGGCTTGCGCCTTTGGCATTTATTCTATGCACAGGATGGGTGACTTGGCACATGCCAGCCTTCATCCTTGATTGGGGCGGTCACGGCGATCAGCTTGCGGCCCATTTTGAACGCACCGATGTTGCGCCGGGCATGCCCGTTGTCATGGGGCAATATATCGACATCATCGATATTCTGGCTTTTATCGGCATTCCGCTCACGGCCATTTGGGGTGTGATGACAGTGCGCCGCGCCGCAATGGAATTTGAGGCATGGGGACCGCTGGATCGCCTGTCGGTCTTCATCGGCCGCGTTACCATGCTGCTGATCGTCTTGCTAACGTCGGTCATGCTCTACGAGGTATTCGTGCGCTACGTGCTGAGCGCCGGGACACTGTGGGCCAACGAGCTGTCACTTTGGTTGGCCTGCTTCGTCTTTCTGTGCGCGGGTCTCTATGCCATGCAGCAACGTAGCCATATTCGGATATTTATCCTCTACGACATGTTCCCTCGGCCCATTCAGCGGGTCTGCGATATCATTTCGACCTCGCTGATCGTGTTGTTCGCCTTCTTCTTGTGCTACGGGGGCTACGGCGAGGCATTTGCGAAATTCGCGCGCTGGGAATTGTTCGGCTCCGCTTTCAACCCACCCATCCCGGCTACGGTCAAACCCATGGTGCTGATTGTCGTGGCGCTGGTCGCTGTTCAGTCAGTGGTCAATCTGATCTCTGATTGGAACGCCGAGCCCGTCAAGCACACTGCTGCGGATGATATTGACGAAGATGAAATCGAACGGCTGAAAAAAGCTGTAGGGGCAGAATAATGGATATTGGAACAATCTCGCTCGTCTTGATGATGGGCCTGCTGGTGCTGCTGGCGATCGGTATGCCGCTGGGCATGGCCTCGGCCATTTTGGCGGTGCTGGTACTTGTCATGAAATTCGAGCCTGCACTTCTTTCCGCTCCTTGGACCTTCGGGGACGGGATACTGACCGGCAGGCCGGGGTCAGGGCCGCTCAATATTCTGGCGCAGAAAATATACGGGCTCTTAACGGACTATGTGCTCATATCAATTCCGCTATTTATCTTCATGGCGTCTCTGCTGGAACGCTCCGGCATTGCTAAAGATATGTATTCCTCGCTTAACGTCTGGTTGAGCCGTACCCGTGGCGGCATCGCCATCGTGACCTCGATCATGGCCGTTATCATGGCCGCCATGTCCGGCATCATCGGTGGCGAGGTTGTTCTTCTCGGGCTCATCGCGCTGCCGCAAATGCTGCGGCTGGGGTATAATCAGAACCTTGCCATCGGCACGATCTGTGCGTCCGGCAGCCTTGGTACGATGATCCCGCCATCTATCGTGTTGATTATCTACGGCCTGATCACCGAGACTTCGATCAAGGCGCTGTTTACCGCGTCCTTCCTTCCGGGCTTCATGCTGGCCTCTTTCATCATCATCTACATCATCGTGCGCACACAGTTGCGCCCGGAAGATGCACCGCTGCCCGACCCGGTAGAGGGCGAGCCACGCGGCTTGGCAAAGCTGGCTCTGTTTGGGGCGTTCATGTCGGTGCTGGTTGCAGGCTTCTCCGTGGTGCTGTTCTTCCGGGCCTTGTTCTTCACCATGACGGGTGAGAACGTCGACAAAGGTGACGGTGTTGATCCGATCTTCTGGGGCACTGCCGACTATGTGCCTTGGTTCGCCGGATTGGTCGCGATTGCGCTGCTGCTGATCTTCTTTGCCTTCGGTCGCGAGCGCACCAAAATCGGCTGGGACATGGGCAAGGGCCTTGTGCCGCCCATCGTCGTCATCGGCGTTGTTCTGGGGTCCATCTACGGCGGCATCACCGGCATCACCGAGGCTGCTGGTATGGGCGCCTTCGCTGTGTTCGTCATCGCGGTCTTGCGCGGCGAAGCCTCCAGCGATCTGGTTTGGGATTCGCTGATGCGCACGCTCAAATCTACCGGCACGATCATTTGGGTGACCATCGGGGCGGCGGCTTTGGCCGGTGCCTACACCATCGCTGGTGGCCCGACATACGTGGCCGATTTCATTGTTGGCTCTGATTTGCCGACCATGGGGATCATTCTGGCTATGATGCTGATCCTCCTGTTCATGGGCGCGTTCATGGATTGGGTGGGCATCGTGTTGCTGATCATTCCGGTGTTTCTGCCCATCGTACAGCGCTTGCCGATCGAGGAAATCGGCATGTTCGGCGAACTAAACCCGCGCCACGTGGCAATCTGGTTCGGGGTGGTGTTCTGTATGAACATGCAGGTCAGCTTCCTATCGCCGCCCTTTGGTCCTGCCGCGTTCTACCTCAAGTCGGTGGCGCCTGCGCATATCTCGCTGACGGATATTTTCAAAGGCTTCTTGCCGTTCATCTGTATCCAGCTGTGTGCGCTGTCGGTGCTGCTGATCTATCCGCCCATCGTCTCGCTCCTGCTTCCGTAGGAGGGCATAATGCTCAACACCGACCAGATAGCTGCGTTTAATCGAGACGGCTATCTGGTCGTCCCTGACGTGGTGCCGCAAGAGACACTCCAGCGGGTGCGCGAGGAATATGCGGACCTGCTGGATAGGCTCTATGCGAAGTGGGGTTTGCCTGAGGCGCACAGCTTCGAAGACAAGCTCGTCACCGCCTACCGCGCGGGGCGTGACTGGTTCCAACCCATGGATATCTCCCTGCCGGGCGACCGCATTGCTGCCGACACGCCGATGCATTTCGGCCCCGCCGTGTTCGAGATGGTCACGCATCCGCGCTTGCTGGACATGGTCGAGGATCTGATCGGGCCAGAGATCACCTCCAACCCCATCCAGCATGTGCGCATCAAGCCCCCTGCGACCGAGTTGAATGCGGACGAGGCGCGCGCGCACATCACCTCCACCGACTGGCATCAAGACCGCGCAGTGGCATTGGAGGAAGCGGACGAGACTGACATGGTCACCGTTTGGCTCGCCGTCACTGACGCCACCATCGAGAACGGCTGCCTGAAGGTGCAGCCCTTCAACGGCCCGCAAGACATCCTGCCCCATTGCCCGAAAAAGCAAACCGCCATCGCGGACGCGTTCATTGATGAGGACGGCGCGGTGCCTTTACCTGTTCCGTCTGGTGGTGCGGTTTTGTTCCACCCGCTGGTCCCGCACGCGTCCCTGCCGAACATCTCGCAAGGCATCCGCTGGTCGTTCGACCTGCGCTTCAACAAAACCGGCCAGCCTACGGGCCGCAGCCATTTCCCAGACTTCGTAGCCCGATCTAGCGCCAAGCCGGATTCCGAGTTGCACGACTGGAAAGCATGGCGCAGCATGTGGCAAGACGCCCGCGCACGCCTCGCCGCCGAGCCTCATATCGACATTCACCGCTGGACCTCCGACGCGCCTTATTGCGCCTGAAAGTAGACCCCATGAAAGACACCATTCGCCTAGATGCAGACGACAATGTCGTCACCGCCACCCGTGCCTTGGAAGCGGGGACGTCCATTGAAGACGTCGCCACCACCGGACTGATCCCCTCCGGCCACAAGATCGCCACCCGCGCCATCGGGAAGGGTGAGCAGATCCGCAAATACGCGCAGATGATCGGTGTGGCCTCGACCGATATCGCGGCGGGAGATCACGTCCACACGCAAAACTGCGACTTCGTGCCGACCGCGCAGGACTACGAATTCGGCACCGACATGCGCCCCGTTACCCCTGCCACAGGTGACGCTTTCATGGGCTACCGCCGCGAGAACGGTTCGGTGGGCACGCGCAATTACATCGCCATCGTCACCTCGGTAAACTGCTCCGCGACGGCCGCACGGCGTATCTCGGACCACTTCACTCCGGAACGCCTGAAAGACTTCCCCAATGTCGACGGCGTCTGCGCCTTCGTCCACGGCACCGGCTGCGGCATGGCGGGGGACGGCGACGGGTTCGAGGCTTTGCAGCGCGTCATGTGGGGTTATGCCAAGCACCCGAACCACGCGGGCGTGCTGATGGTGGGCTTGGGCTGCGAGATGAACCAGATCGACTGGCTGCTGGACGCGTATGGCCTGAAACAGGACGAGTCCTTTCAGGTGATGAACATCCAAGGCGTGGCGGGCCTGCAAAAGACCATTGATCTGGGCATCAAAAAGGTCGAGGCCATGCTACCGATCGCCAATCAGGCGACCCGCAGCGAATGTCCGGTGTCCGAGTTGAAAGTCGCCCTGCAATGTGGCGGCTCTGACGCGTGGTCCGGTGTCACGGCCAACCCGGCTTTGGGCTACGCTTGCGACCTGCTCGCCGCCCAAGGCGGCACGGGCGTGCTGGCCGAAACGCCCGAGATTTACGGTGCCGAACACCTGCTCACCCGTCGCGCGGTGTCGTCCGAAGTGGGCCAAAAACTCATCGGCATGATCGAGTGGTGGAAGGATTATACCGAGCGCAATCGCGGCTCGATGGACAACAACCCGTCGCCCGGCAACAAGAAGGGCGGGTTGACCACGATCTTGGAGAAGTCGCTGGGGGCCGCAGCCAAGGGCGGCACCTCGCCGCTGACGGGCGTCTATAAATACGCGGAGCCCGTGACCGCCAAGGGCTTCACCTTCATGGACAGCCCCGGCTACGATCCGGCCTCCGTCACCGGCCAGATCGCGGGCGGCTGTCAGGTGGTGGTGTTCACCACGGGGCGCGGCTCGGCCTTCGGGTCGAAGCCCAGCCCGACCATCAAAGTGTCCACCAACACCGAGATGTATACCCGCATGACCGACGACATGGACGTGAACGCAGGCGACATGCTGACAGCGGGTGTGTCGTTGGAAGAAAAGGGCCGCGAGATTTACGATCTGATCCTGCGCGTGGCGTCCGGTGAGGTCTCCAAGTCCGAGGCGCAGGGTTTGGGCGATTTCGAATTCGTCCCATGGCAAATCGGCGCGGTGATGTAGTGCGGCTGCTGGTTGCGGGCATAGGTCTGATCGGCGCGCGGCATCTGGCGCATGCGCTGGAGATGCCACAGGTCGACGTGGTTGGCGTCATTGACCCGCAACTGACGCAGACCCATGTGCCGCATTTCGATAGCATCGACGCAGTAGATGTAGAGGCCGACGCGATCCTGATCGCCACGCCCTCGCATCTGCACGCAGACCACGCCGAGGCTGCGGCGGTGCGCGGCTGGCACATGCTGATCGAGAAGCCCGTGGCCCACTCGTTGGAGGCTGCTGACCGGATCATTGCAGCAGCCGAGCGGGCAGGCGTGCAGACGCTTGTGGGCCATCACCGCCGCCACCACGCGGCGGTGGCAAAGCTGAAAGAGTTACTGGACAATGGCGCTATCGGGACGCCAGTTCTGGCGTCGATGATCTGGGCGCTGAAAAAGCCTGATCCCTATTTCGAGGTGCCATGGCGGGCAGGGCCGGACGGCTCACCCGTTCTGATAAATCTGGTGCATGAGGTCGATCTGCTGCGGCACCTGTTCGGCGAGGTCGCTTCTGTGCAGGGCCTCGGCTCCAACGCACAGCGAGGTGCTGCACGAGTGGAAAGCGGCGTGGCGCTGCTGGGGTTCGACGGCGGGTTGGCGACGAGCATCAGTTTTGCCGACACCACCGCGTCGCCCTACAGCTTTGAGGCGGGGACGGGTGAGAACCCGAACATCGCCACCACGGGCGAGGACTACCTGCGCATTTGCGGCACCGAAGGGGCTGTGGCTTTTCCGTCGCTGACCGTCTGGTCGGGGGCGGCAGACTGGTCTCAACGCCCACACCGCGAGGAGCATGCCGTCGCTCTCAACGTGCCACTGGTAGCGCAGTTGGAGCATTTTGCGCGGGTCTGCGCGGGCGAAGTCGCGCCGCTGTTATCTGCCCGTGAGGGGCGAAAAACTTTGGAGACGACGTTGAAGATTGAGGCGGCGGTGGCCCCGAGCACGGGCGGCTGACCTCGCCTGCGGCCTCGGCCCACCCACCCGCGCAATCCCGTCATGGGGCGTAAACTGGAGGACAATTGAC
The DNA here is from genome assembly GCF_003663885.1 of Litoreibacter meonggei. Taxonomy (GTDB): domain Bacteria; phylum Pseudomonadota; class Alphaproteobacteria; order Rhodobacterales; family Rhodobacteraceae; genus Litoreibacter; species Litoreibacter meonggei. Next base: position 429,562 of record NZ_RCCE01000002.1, on the reverse strand, counting down.
TATGGAAACGCTGACGCAAACACAAAAAGACTTCTATGACGAGAACGGCTATCTCATTCTGGAAAAGCGCATCCCCGAAGATGTGCTGGCTAGCCTGCGCGCCGAGATTGCCAAGTATCAGGAGCAGGCCAAGAGCCTGACCGAGAGTACCGACGAGATCGATCTGGAAGACAGCCACACGCCGGAAACCCCGCGCGTGCGGCGTATCAAACTGCCGCATACCCATAACAAGGTGATGCGCGACCTGATGTATTCCGACCTGATCCTTGCCCCTGCGCGTGATCTGGTGGGGCCGGACCTGCGGTTGCACACGACCAAGCTGAACATGAAATCCGCAGGCTTCGGCGCGGCGGTGGAGTGGCACCAGGACTTCGCGTTTTATCCGCATACCAATGACGACGTGCTGGCCATCGCGGTGATCCTTGACGACATGGAAAGTGAGAACGGCCCGCTGATGGTGTTCCCCGGCTCGCACAAACATCCAATCTATGACCACCATGTCGACGGGGTATTTGCAGGAGCCATGGACCTTGCGGCCTGCGGTTTCGACATGAAGGACGCGGTGGAGTTGAAGGGACCAGCCGGCTCGGTGTCGATCCATCACGGGCGGATCGTGCATGGCTCGGCGCTCAACCAGTCGACCCGCGACCGCCGGTTGCTGTTTTATGAAATGATGGCGGCGGATGCGTTCCCGATCATGGGCTCGCTGACCCGCTGGAGCGACATCAAGGACTACAACGACCGGATGCTGTGCGGTGATCCAACGCTGGAGCCGCGAGTGCAAAGCATCGGCGCGCGTATTCCTGCGCCGCTGCCCACCGACAATTTCACCATTTACGAAATCCAGAAGCGCCTTGGCGCACGGTCCTTCGAGGTGGCCAAGTGAGCATAGCCGTCATCGGTCGGGGGCTTTGGGGTGCGGCGGCAGCGCGGCATCTGGCGATGGCGGGGCAGGACGTGACCCTGATTGGTCCGCCCGAGCCGCGCGACAAGCGCAGCCACGCAGGCGTGTTCGGCTCGCATTACGACGAGGGGCGGATCACACGCAAAAATGCGCTGGATGAATACTGGGTCGGAGTCTCGACAGCGGCGATTGACCGGTATGCCGAGATTGAGCGGCAAAGCGGCATCCAGTTTTACACCGAAACTGGCGCGGTGATGGCGGGGGGCAAGGCGTTCATGGCTCGTGTGGACGTGGGGCGGCTGAAGCATGACGTGCCTTGCGACGCGATGGACCACCAAGAGCTGGCGCAACGGTTCCCGTTCTTTCGCTTTCCCGAACATTTCACCGGCTACCATGAACCAACGCGGGCGGGCCATGTCAGCCCGCGCAATCTGGTCGCGGCCCAGACCAAGGCGGCACACTCTTTTGGCGCGACGTTAGTGGAGAAAACGGTAGAGGGACTGGACGAGCGCGGCGATCATGTGAAGGTGACCACCGACGAAGGCCGCCACCGCTTCGACCAAGTTCTGGTCGCCGCTGGCTACAACACCGATACGGTTCTGGCGCGCCCGCCAAAGCTGGAGGTCTACACGCGTACAGTCGCGTTCTTCGAGGTGAGCGAGGCGGAGGCCGCACGGTTGAACACCATGCCGACGCTGGTTTATGACACGCCGGAAGATCCGTATTTACTGCCGCCGATCCGTTACCCTGACGGGAAGCTCTACATCAAACTGGGGGGCGATCCGGAAGATGTGCCTCTGGTCGGCCAGCAGGCCATCGGAGAGTGGTTCCGCTCGGGCGGCAACGCGAAGGTCCGCGACCACCTGCACGGAATGATCCGCGAGCTGATGCCCGATCTGGATATTCGCGCGGTAAGCATGGAAGCCTGCGTCACGTCTTGGACCAAGGACCGCCTGCCGGAGATAGCTCGCCTGTCCGACCGGATTGCTCTGTGCACGGGCGGCAATGGGGCAGGGGCGAAATGTAGTGACGAAATTGGCCGCCTTGGCGCGGCACTAATACTGGAAAAGACAGGAGAGACAGCATGAGTAAAATTGGATTTATCGGGCTTGGCCTTATGGGCGGCGCTATGGTCGGTCGTTTGCAGGACAAGGGCCATGATCTGGTCGTCTTGGGCAACCGCGACCGCACTTATGTGGATCAGGCCATGGCCCGTGGTGCGACCGAGGCGAGCACCGCGCGGGAGGTGGCGGAAGCCTGCGATATCGTGATGCTGTGCATGGGCACGTCGGATCAGGTCGAGGGCCGGATGCACGGGGCGGACGGTGTGATCGCGGGGCTGAAACCCGGTGCGGTGGTGCTTGATTTCGGCACCTCGCTGCCCGCCTCGACCAAAGCCTTGGGCGTGGAGGTCGCGGCCGCAGGTGGTGCCTATCTGGACGCGCCCCTGGGCCGCACGCCGTCGCATGCCAAGGACGGGTTGCTCAATATCATGTGCGCCGGCGACAAGGCGGCGTTCGACAAGGTCAAACCCGTGCTGGACGATCTGGGCGAGAACGTCTTCCATCTGGGCGCGCTTGGCTCGGGCCACACGATCAAGCTGATCAACAACTTCTTCGGCATGACCGTGGCCAATGCCATGGCCGAGGCGTTCGCTATGGCGGATGTGCAGGGCGTGGACCGCAAGGCGCTTTATGACGTAATGAGCGCGGGGCCGTTGCAGTCCGGCATGATGGATTTCGTCAAGGGCTACGGCGTGGATGGTGACCCGAACCAGCTGGCCTTCGCGATCAAGAACGCGGCCAAGGATGTGGGGTATTATGCCAAGATGGCGGATGACGCAGGGGTGAATTCGATCATGTCGAAGAGCACCTTGAGCGCGTTGCAGACCGCCCGCGACGAGGGCCGTGGAGACGATATGGTCTCCCAGATGGTGGACTTCTACGCCGCCAAGCTGAAGCCGTAATACATGAGCCGCGTCGCCGTTCCAGCGCTGGAAGATCGCGCAACCCTTGGCATCGGGATGATGCTGGCGGCGTGGCTGTTTTTCTCGATGATCGACACCTCGGTGAAGTGGTTGGTGCTGGCGGGGCTGCCCGCGTTGCAGCTGGCCTTCATGCGCTATGTCGGGCATTTCGTCATCTCCACATGGCTGGTGGCACGCGGCGGCATGGACGCGGAGCGGTTCAAGACAGACCGGCTCGGGTTGGTGCTATTGCGGGCCTATCTGCTGACCTCGTCGACTGCCCTCAACTTCATTGCCCTGATTTATCTGCCGCTGACGGTGACCGCGTCGATCATGTTCACCTCGCCGATATTGGTGTGCCTGCTGGGTTGGCCGTTGCTGGGCGAACGGGCGGGGCCATGGCGCATCTTCGGCATCCTTCTGGGCTTTGTCGGTGTGTTGGTGGTGATGCGGCCTTTCGGGGCGGAGTTCCATTGGGCGATGCTATTATCATTCCACAACGCCGTGGCGATGGCGCTCTATTCGACCCTGACCCGCAAGCTGTCGGGGGTGGTCTCGACCGAGATCATGCAGTTCTACATGGGGCTGTTCGGCACGGTGGTCTTGTTGCCCACGGCGATCTGGACATGGACCAATCCGACCACCGCGCTAGACTGGGTGTTGTTGGTCCTGCTGGGCGTTTTCGGCTGGGCAGGTCACGAGCTGCTGACCCGTGCACATCGCTTTGCTACGGCCAACACGCTGATGCCTTACGCGTATTTCTTCCTGCTGTTCTTGTCGATTTCCAGCTACCTGATCTGGGGCCACATCCCTGACGCGGCGACGCTGATCGGGGCGGCGATCATTATCGGCTCCGGCCTGCTGATCTGGGTGCGCACGCGCAAGCGCGCGATTCTGCGCACGCCGCCCGGCGTGTAGCACCGCACGCTTGGTTAACGCGGCCTCAACGGCTGGGGCGTAGAACACCTCTCGACGTCACAAGAGTGGTTAATCAGGATCCCGCCAGCCGGTCGCGACCAGCATGGGCAGCGGGGCACCCGATCAAATCGCGCGATACGTATCCGGCCAAAAGCCGGACGGGATGCGGGGGTAAAACCCTGTCCGGGGGCACACCACGCTTCGGCGGCGCCGCCACCCTTACTACTTCCGAATAGAGCATTTTTGCCCACCCTCGATGGTTTCACACCAGCCCGGGGGCTTGTGGCGTTGACCCTCCCCGACGATTGGCGCACGGTCCACCTGACTGGGAGGATCGCATGAAAAACGCCGTATTGTTCGGGGTGGGCATGGTGTCGGACACACATCGTCTGGCGCTGGAGGCGTCCTCGCACGCGCGCTTGACCGCCGTTTGCGCGCGCAGGCCGGAGCGCGCCGTCGCCTATGCCGAAGAGCATGGCATAAGCGCGGTCAGTTTGGCCGAAGCTTGCGCCGATCCCGATCTGGACTTCGCCATTGTCGCCACGCCGCCAAATGCTCGCACCGAGATTATCAACGCTTTGGTGCAGGCGGGTAAACCGATCCTGATGGAAAAACCTGTAGAGCGTAGCCTTGCCGCGGCCACCGCCATCGTGGAGCACTGTGAAGGGGCGAGCCTGCCGCTAGGCATCGTCTTCCAGCACCGCATGCGGGAGGCATCGCGAAAGCTGGCTGAGTTTATTGCTGACGGTACCTTGGGGCAGTTGGCGCTTGCCGAAATCAATGTCCCGTGGTGGCGCGACCAAGGGTATTACGACACTCCTGGACGCGGCACGATTGCACAAGACGGCGGTGGCGTGTTGATCACGCAGGCGATCCACACGCTTGATCTGGCCCTGTCACTAACCGGCCCCGTGACACAAGTGCAGGCTATGGCGCGCACCACCAAGCTGCACCGGATGGAGGCCGAGGATACGGTTGCCGCTGGGCTTGATTTTGCGAATGGCGCGGTCGGTACACTGACTGCCACCACCGCCAGTTTCCCCGGTGGGGCGGAAAGCATAACCCTGCATTGCACCAACGCCTCCGCGCGGTTGAAATCTGGGGAACTGCACATCCACTGGCAAGATGGACGCACGGAGACCCATGGCGCAAACGCGGCAACCGGCGGTGGTGCGGATCCTATGGCGTTTACTCACGCGTGGCACCAAGGCGTGCTGGATGATTTTGTGCAAGCAATTGAGACGGGGCGCCCCCCACTCGTCACGGGCCGTGCCGCGCTCAAGACACATGCACTTATCGAAGCGTTAATGGAATCATCCCTGGAGGGCAAAAGAATGAAAGTCCCAAATGTCTAACCTGAGAATTGCCGTCCTTGGCATCGACCACCGCCATGCCTACGGGATGCTTGGCAATATGCAGGATCAAGGCGCGGAGTGTGTCGGTTGGTGGACGGAGGGAACGCCGGAGCCACTGGACGGCTTCGTCAAACGCTTTCCCGATGTGCCAAGGTTTCCTACTGTTGATGCGGTGCTAGAGGCCAAGCCGGACATGGTGATTATCTCGGCCATTCCTTGCGACCGGGCCGCGTTGGCGATCCGCGCGATGGATGCAGGAATAGACGTGATGAGCGATAAACCGGGCTGCACGACACTGGCTCAACTTGATGCAGTCAAAGACTGTGTTGCCCGTACCGGTCGTATCTGGTCGGTCGACTTCTCCGAGCGGTTCGAAGTGCCCTGCGTTACCCGCGCCGCCGAATTGGTGCAGGCGGGCGCGATTGGTCGTGTGGTGCAAACCGTGGGCCTCGGCCCTCACCGTTTAAATCGCCCCACGCGCCCCGACTGGTTCTTCGATCCTGCCCGTAATGGCGGAATTCTGACAGATATTGCATCGCATCAGATCGATCAGTTTTTATATTTTACAGGGGCCTCAGACGCAGAGGTGACGTTGGCCACTGCGATCTCCATCGGTGGTGACTTTCAGGATTTCGGGGAGATCGCCCTGCGCGCGCCAGAAGGTCACGGCTATATTCGTGTTGACTGGTTCACCCCTGATGCGTTGCCAACTTGGGGCGACGGGCGGCTTACCATCCTCGGTACTGAAGGCACTATTGAGTTGCGCAAATATGTGGATGTGGGCGGAGCGGACGGCACCGATCACTTACTTCTGACCACTGGTACGCGCTGCGAAAAGATAGACGCGCGCGACGCGGGGTTACCCTATTTCGCCCGGCTGGTGGTCGACATTCGCGACCGTTCTGAAACCGCGATGCCGCAATCGCACGCTTTCAAGGTGATGGAGTTGGCGCTGCGCGCACAAGAGATGGCGGATGCGTAAAGTCGCGATCATCGGCGCAGGCATTGGCCGCGAACATCTAAGTGCTTACCGCGCTTTGCCTGAACATTTTGAAGTCGCCGCTATCTGTGATCTGGACCGCGTGCGGGCGGAAGACATCGCGGGCGGTATTCCAGTTGAAACCGATTTGGCCAAAGTCCTGTCTTCCAACGTGGATATCATTGACGTTTGTTTGCCACCGCATTTGCATGTCTCCACAGCCATCGCCGCAATGGAGGCGGGCAAGGACGTGATCTGCGAAAAGCCAGTCGCCACCTCGCTTGCAGACGTCGACAAGCTGGAAAAGGTGGCTGCCAAGACGGGTCGCGCGGTATATCCTGTGTTCCAATACCGCTTTGGCGTGGGTGTCGCGCAGGTTCTGCACTTGATCCGGAGCGGTCTGGCAGGCGAGGCTTTCGCTGCTTCGGTTGAGACACATTGGCGGCGTGATGCAGACTACTACGCGGCCCCGTGGCGCGGTACTTGGGCAGGGGAGCAGGGCGGCGTGATCCTTGGTCATGCCATTCATGCTCACGATCTGATCTGCCTGCTGCTTGGTCCCTTGGCACAGGTCAGCGCGCAGCTAGCGACGCGGGTGAACGACATTGAAACCGAAGATTGCGCGGCGATTACCTTCACAATGCAAAGCGGCGCGTTGGTTACGTCGTCGGCCACGCTAGGGGCAGGGGATGACACTTCGCGCATCCGGTTGATGTTCGAGGGGTTCACTGCCGAAAGCGGGCTGTCGCCCTACGCACCTGCCGCTTCAGAATGGACGATCACGCCGCGCGCAAGTTCAGCGGAAGCGATTACGTCAGCGCTGGCTGAAGTTACCGCGCCACGCATGGGATTTCAGGGATTTTTGCAAGCCATTGCCACAGGGGAAGATGCAGTCACCCTCGCGCAGGGCCGTGCGTCGGTGGAACTTGTAACCGCCCTATATGCTTCGGAACGGACCGGCAGGCCAGAGCAGTTGCCGCTGTTACGCACCCACGCTCTGTATGAAGGCTGGCAGCCGTAAGCGCTTGGCATGATATCAGCGCAGATCTTCAACCTCAGTCAATCGTTACCGTATCTGCAAACACCAGCCGTTCCTCAATGATCCGGCGTGGGAAGGTCGTGGTCCCGACCTGTTCCGATGCGGTGTTGTCCGAATAGTATCGCTCGAACTCTCGCACGACGATGCGTCGTGCACCGCTGCCTGATGGAATTTTGACATCGGCGTCCCAGAAAGATGGATCGGTAACAAACGGATCCAACGCACCGATATCCCCCACCGTCAGTCCGGTGCCGCGTTTGACCAGCGAGTTTACCGCTGCGGCTCCCGCGCGCGTCAGGTTGGACGTGGTGCGCAATGTCGGGGTATTGCCGCGGTTGACCATGTTGGGCAAACGGATACTCCCGCCGCTGCGACGCAATACAACCCGCCCGGGGTCGCGCGCGACGGGTCTGATCGTTGGCCCATCATCATCGTCAGGGTCTTCACCGACCACATGCTGGTGCAGGACTTTGACGTCCTTCCACCCCAGATCACTGTCGATCCCGTCATCACGCTGTTGCAGTACGATCTCGACCCGATTGCGCCCCGTCTCGAAGGGGCCATTGACGAAGGATACGTTCTGAAACGACGAGTCTCGGGTAAATTCGATCGGTCCGCGTATCGGATTGGGGCCATGCAACGCCACTTTTAGCGTAGCGTTTTTGGGGGTCGCGACGATGCGTCTGCGTGGTAGGACTTGCGCGAATTCTGCCAGCACGACCTTGGAGATTTTGGTTCCCCCGATGGAGTTGGGTTGATAGCGGACAAGTGCCAGCCGCACGAACGGCATATAAGTAGCCCCGGGGTTCAACTCGACATCGCAATACCAGAGCTTTCGGTCGTCATCCCAATGGACGCGATGCCCCACAATCCGCACTTTTGGGGCGTCGGGTTTTTCTTGCAACTTGACGTCTTCCGAGACGACACTCGCACCGAAATCGCTTTCCCGAATGGACTTTTTGGGCGTGGCTGTTTCCCATAACGGGTCGGTGCCCCACTGGGTCACGAGTTGTTCCATGTCTTCGGGGATATTGGCGAGATTGCCACCTTCTTTATGGAGTATAATTCCCAGTAACTCGCCGTCACCGGACGAGAACCAAGGTCGGTCAAGCCAGATGCGCAGCCCGTTTCCGACCCGCGTGGCATCATGTTTGGTGCTGGTGTTGTTGCGGGTCCACCGGAATGTCGGCAGGACATACAGCAGTCGCGGTTCACGCGGGGCTGCGGATGATTTGACCAGCGACTGCTTTCGCGAGCCGTTTGCGTCACGCAACACCGGCGCGCCCGGATCATCCTCGGCGGGTAGCGCAAATTTTTCGCCTATGGCGACCGGACCCAATCTCGATATTAGTTCGGTTTTGTCATACATGGCCGGTGGCAGATATTCGCGAAACCGCGTTGTTGCGCGGATACGGTATTCGATCAGCCGGAACCGGGTGTCGCCCAGTTCATGGATGTCGCCACGCACGGCTTCGGGGTCGGCCAATTGGTCGTCCACCGCAGTCGATAGTGGGAAACGGTTGATGTGGTTATCGGCAAGCCGGACCTCACCAAGCTGCCCTTTGAACTCGACGCGTTCTGGACGGTCACTGTTGATATCGTCGACCCATTCGCGCCAAGTGGCTTCGACCTCGAACTTGCCGGTTGAAGGGCCATGCAACTCGACTTCTCGGCAACTTAACCGCACGTTCTGGTCGCCTTTTCCCCGCTGCGGAGTCATCTTGGTCATGTTCGGCAAACAGACCGGTTGCTGGGTCGCATGCACTAGTGTCAATCCGCGGTAAGGCGTGATCATCCAATGGGCGCCGACGGTTGATGACTTCATCACCGCATCCGCCGCCATCGCCGAGTTGCTCCAGCGCGGAATTCCGAAATGATGGGCAAATTCGGGGTGCACAAAACTGGCATAGCGCAAGTGCAAAATCTGGCCCTTTGGAAGGAACAGCGTCAATTCGCGGCGACCTTCGTCCCATTCCGGTTCACCACCATCGTCGAAGGACACATTGCAAGGCAGGTCGATATTGGTCTCATCGCGCTCAGCCAAAATCAGCCGGAAACCCTTGCTGTGCGGCCATTCATCGCCATGGCGCACCATCAGAACAAGCTCATCGTCCAGTTCAACCACGCGGCAGTGATCGCCTAAAATCATCCCCGGCAAAGCACCGGGCAATTTGTGTCCTCGAACGGCGCGAATAGCGACCCCACCAGCCGCCCCGTCGGGCAGGTAGGGCGTAGCGACATGTGCTTCGGCGTGGATAATATATTGCCCGCCAACCATTCGGTCGCCGACCGGGTTGGTCTCACTTGGCAGTTCTGGTGGCACTATGCTCGTTGTCGCGGCATCTTTGACCGCTGTCGGCGTGATCAGTTTGATCTGTGATCCGGGAACATGGTCATACAAAGATCCGGCCTCACGCGCCGCAATTTCATAGGCTTTCTTGGCGTCAGCCCAATCACCGCCAAAGAACGGGTCAAAAAGACCGTGGGTTTCACATTGCTGCTGAGACGATTTGGGGGGAACGAAATGCCGCTCGTTGACCTCTGTGTAGGCAAAGTCCTGAGATGCGTCTTCGTTTGACGCCGCGACAAAGTCCGGTGTTTGCAGATAGTCGGCAGATTTAAGTTTGAAGTTCGAGCGGATCACCATGCGCTCCAGCTGTTCGCCTTCGCTGAGGCGTTCGCGTTGCAACACGGCTGGTGGGTCAACCGGCTCAAACCGCCAATAGCCGACGGGCTCACTGGCGTGCTCAAGCGGCTCGATAGATGCATCATCCAGCGCCAGAGAGTTCCCGGCCAGATCGACAATCCGCGCCCTTACGCGAAAAAAGTGTCCGAAGCGAAGCCGTGGCAGGGAGCCTTTGACGGCTCGAAATGTAACCGCCAGCCCGTTGCCGTTTTCTGCCGTGTCGGTAACATCTGCCGGACCCTCTGCCTGAAGGTTATTGTCCTCGTTGGTTTCAGACTTGATCGTCTTGCCGGGGCGGGGGGCCACAAGGCTCCAACCGTTCCAGCGAAACAGGCTTTCATGCATGTAGTGCGTATCGGCGTCGTCTGGATCGCCAGCCAGTGAAGACCCCGAAACATACCCTTCATCCGCTTCAAATTTGAGCGCTTCATCGGTTTCAATCAGCCGGTAATCCCCGTCGCGCGCGCAAAGCGTTTGCCATTTTCCGGGCTGTATCTGGTCCGGAACATCCGCGATATCGACGCGATAGCCGCGATGAATATCTTCGGCAAACAGCACGACATTTTCGGCATTTCCGTTGACGATTTCAGTATTTTTTAGATCCGCGGCCGCCGCGAGCTTTGCAAGTTCCTGCGCCCGCCCGTGTTGCGAGACCCCTATGCCACAGCTGCGTAGTGCCGCGACAGGTTGGCGGTCGGGCGTGGTGTAGGTTACCTCGCCATGTTCTTGCATAAGCGACAGGCTTTTTCCGACAAGGTTTTGCGCCGTGAGCGTGTAATTCACCGTTTTAAGTGCCGCGCCATCAGGGTCCACCTGATACATATCAAACAGCCCGCCGCCGTCTTTTTGCTTGGCCAAATGCCAGCCATCATCGCTTTCTTCCAGCCGCAACATGCCTGCGGCATGCTCCATTGTGCGCGGCTGCGGAACGAAGCGATCTTGCTCTGCGTACCAAGCCGTGCGCGGGGTCGCGTCATCCCCAGGGGCGGCGCCACGCCACTTGATTTGCAATTGCATCTGACCAACACCATTGCCACTGCCCGGGGCAATCATATCCTCGATCAGGGCGTCGTCTTCGATCACGCAATCGATCACCAATCCCAGTTGCCGCATCAACGCGCCATAGTCGCCCAAGGACGCAACAATGCGGTGGAAATCATAGTCCGGTGCTTTAGGTGATGGTCGGATGTCTTTGAAATCAGGGCGCAGCTTTTTCTTTTCGGCCTTGCTGGCCTGTTTGCGCCGGTAAAACCGGTCCGCCTGATAAAAGGTATACTCGTCTTCGGAGTTGAACTGGCCCATCAACGCAGCATCTGGACCGCCACCTGCCGGATCGTTCCAATCCGGCGGCATCGCCCGCAGCGGCGCGCGCGCGACGGTGCTAGGCGCTACCCCGTCGCGTTCGACCCCGGGGGCCACCACATCCATTTCATAGACCGATTTATCACCAAAGACGCTGCGTTCGATACTGAGCCTGCGCTCGTCATCGTGAAACCGTGAAAAGCCCGGGCGCATGACTTCGATTTCGCGGTCGCTCACTGTAAATTTGTCTGTTGCGGTGCCAATATCGCTCAGCATTCCGCGCAGGCCGGTATCGGCCTCTTTCCACGGCAACAGTTTGGGATGTTCATCGCCGGACTGCACCGCCAGATTGGCATAGTTCGTCCGCGCGAAGGCAAGCACGTTACGGACCGCATAGGAATGCAGATTAACCTTGCTCATGTCCTTGTAGACGAAACCCGCGACTGGCGTTTGATCCGTGAAAAAGCGTGACCAGATATTTGGATCAGGCTTGGAAATTACCGTTAGCGCGCCTGTCCGCGCTCCGACGCGCAACCCGAAACTTGCTTGTGTCAACGTGTCTGGCCACGACAGCCATTCGCCAAATGCACCCAGCTGTTGTTCGTCCGCCGCTTCCGGTGTCAGTCGTGGTGAAACCACAATCGACACGCGCCATTTGCCGCGATGATCGCCCTCGGTCACACGTCCGTAAGGTAGGACGGTCCAGACCAGAAGTTGTTTTGTCATTGTCCGTCCTTTCGTTAGCCGAAGGCCTCGACGTAGTCGCGCCACGCGTAATCCACATCGGGGCTGTTGATCGCAGCCAACTCGTCCTCAAGTGGTATTTCGGAATTCAGCCCCATCATCTGGCGCAAGCTTGGATCGCCATTCGATCCTGCGAATTTCTTTTCACATTCGATGGTCACAGAACCGGAGAAGAACAGAACCGACACTTCAATGGTCAGCGATGCGCGGCCTGTACATTTGCCGGAAGAAAACTCGTATTCCAGCTCCAGATACAATTCGATCGACGCTGAGATCAGCCCCAGAACCGAAACGTGCCCCCCCAAGCGGAAATATCCGGTTAGGCTGGCCTCGTCCTGTTCCATGCGGAAATAAATTCCCGCCATGACTTCCACGCCGCCTGACGCAACGCCAAAATCAACCGACAGTGACGCGCCAAATTCCAGCGCTGCTTCGAGTATTTGCACGCCGTGCGGGTCAATGGTGATGCCAAAGAAACCGCCACCACCGAACATGTAGACAGTCAGGCAGAACGGCTGTTCACGGGTGCAGAAATTGAACGACACCGATAGCGGCTGGCCAATGAACGGCACCGTGAATCCGGCCCCAAGGCTGAGGTTGGAAATGTTCAGAACACCCACTGCAATTGTTGGCAACGACACGTCGAATCCGGCGTGGATGCCTTCGGTGGTGATGTCGAGATATGGCGGATCCGAGAACCCATCCAGCGGGATCAAATCGCGCAGGGATTCGACGAAACTAAGCGGGCCGACGAACTTGATGTCATTGAGCATGACATCAACATCCATCTTGGCTTTGCTGTCGATGGAAAAGCTGATCTTGTCAAAATTCAGCTCGATAAATGACGCAGGCGCAATCAGGACCAGATCAAACGAGCGCAGCGAACAGGTGACCGAGATTTGCGGGCTGGATGATCCGTTTTTCTTGACCTTGCCTTCGACTGCAACAACAAGTCCCTTCTTGTCATTCGCACGGAATAACGGGTCAGAACTGGGCCAGCTGGCGATATCCGGATTCCAATCGAACCGGATCGTCAGCTCGTCACCGGTCAGCATTTCCAACAGCTTTGCTAAATCTGCGGCGATATCCAGCACGTCCTCAAAGTCCGCAAGTGCGGATACAATTGGCGCGCGCACGCCGTCGGGCAACAAATCGAAGTCACCTATGGCGGTGCGGAAGGGCCCGATTGTGGCTTCCAGTTCCGTCAGTTTCTGGCCAAAATCGCCCGGATTTTCGAACAGTTCAGCCAAGACCGCGGGATCGCCGACAATGGCATCAAGTTTGGCAAAAACGTCCTTGCCGGTATTGAACACCGTCACACTGTCTGTCACGGCTTCCAAAAGTGTTTTCAACCCGTTCAGCAGGGCAATGACTTGCTGGCGGATATTGGCTGGAAGCTGCTGGCCTAGGGGGCCATTAAGGACGTTGATGACTTCAGTGATCTTGGTCTGAATAGCCGGTATTTCGGCCAATGCGGCGGCGAAATCAGGTGATGTGTCGATGGACCCGACATCCACATTGGCGGCGGCTTCGATCTTGGCTTTGATCGATTGCACCAGCGCTTTCAGCTCGTTCAGCCGGTCGATCAGATCCTGCGCGGTATCGGCAACGACGCCAGCCTGTTGAACCAGGTCCTCGACCGTCGCAAATACCTGCTCCAGCGCACCTTGCGCAGTGCTGAGCGGGGCCTTGGGCAGGTCAATCGCCAAGGTAAACAAGCGCAGCAGCGTAGATACGAACGTCTCGACCTGCGTACCTGCTTCTGACACAAATTTCGGAACTTTTTCGCCGTCACCGGCAATGTTGCTCACAGCTTCGATCAAATCACCAAGCGGGATACAGCCAAACAGCAGTGGCAAAGGCAGATCGCTGGGTGAGGTCGGGAAACCCGCCCCTTCCTCAAGCTTGCCTTTGGCAAATTCGGTGACGTCGGACATGACCGGCCCTGCCATCCGCGACAATGCCAGCGGGCGTAAGTTCGGTTGCATGAACCCGCCGGACTTGTCCCCCTGAGAGGAGAAATCCATTTTTCCCATCGTGCTGCCGGTCTGAATGATATCCGCAAACACCTCGCCAATATTGCGGTCGTTTTCTGGTGCGCCCATATCGGTGTTAAACCCGACACGAAGGTACTGACCGTTCCATTGTAACTTGTTGGTCTTTGCCGACCCAGTGAGGTGAGCGACAGGCCCGAGTTTGGCCTCTACCTGAAACAGCTTGGGGACGAAAAGTGGTCGGGTCAGATCGGCGCTATAACTGCGCAGCGTCGGGTTATTGGTCGCATCACTTCCCGGGCTTGGACGTTCTGGCGCCTCGACGTTAAAGATAACTTCCTTGGCGTCGACTGCAGTGTCGCCGGGCTTGGACGTGGTCGCCATCGACAGCTTCTGAAACCCGAAATCAACCGAATTGAACGCGCCATTGGCGTTGTATTCGGTGGCCGCATCGGCGGCGTTGTTTTGCGCCAAATCCCAAGCGGGTATCAACTTGTCACCGCTTAATGTACGCGGACAGGCCATTGAGTTGTCCATAAAGATCATCGGCAGCTCGAACTGGACTCTCCGCCCGTCCAGATCGGTTGCGGCGCATTGGAACATGAACGGCTGATCGCCGACATGTGGCCAGAAAAACAGCTGTCCTTTGCCGTTAATCTCAGTATCGCTTGGCAGGTCTAGGTCAGGCGTTTTGTCGGTCAGTATCTCGACTTCGGCAAATGGGAATTGCCGCGCGTAGTTGACGCTTCCATCAACGCTGCTGGTGGCCTGAAACGCATCATCGTCAAACGCGCGGCGATGTTCGCGGATCACGATAAAGAACCGCTGACGGATATAGGCGTGTTGGCTTAGATCGGGCGATTTGCCGTCGGTGTCTTTGTGGAATTTTCGTTCGGACACTTTGACCAATGAAACGCGATGACCGAACGGTGCCAGAAAGCCGCGATAGACTACTTTGACGTAGTGGTCGCGAGCCATGGACGCGCGATGCACCCATTCCTCCACCGAGATGCCAAGTGGATCCCATGAGCCGCGGCTGTCCAACCACCCCCCCAGAGACGATAGCATCAGGGTCTTCGTGTCGATCGGCTCCGGTTTGTAATTGCTCACCGAGAAATTTGACGACAGATGCGCGATCTGGAAGCGGTCAAAATCATCGAGCGGTTGGCGGAACGGCACCGTATTTGGCGCTGGCAAGTCGTCGGAACTGCCCGGCATATCGCTCGTCATTACCGGATTGGCCTGCTCCAAGCCGCTTCCGCTCTTTGCCCAGATCGCCCGTACCGTGCGATTGGGGTCCTCATAGGGGGGCATAACTTCGGTGCCGTCGCTATGGGGTGTGACCATGCGGGTATGCCACAGTTCCGTGTGATTGGTGGCCGTGGAGTGCGCCGGATCGGTCGCGTGCCGCCAGCGCGCGCCGGTATGAGGTGACAGGATCAGCCGCCACGGGATTTCAATTGCTGTTTGTGTTTGCGACGGGTTGCGCGGCTTTGGCCCTGTTCGAATGCTGATCCCGGCATCCAATATGGATCGGTCAGTAATGCGGTTTAGCGCTTTGGTATTGCTGGTCGACTGACGCATTCGGATCGTGGACATCCGGTTGCCTTGAGCGGCCAGCCGCACAGACGAAGCAACATGCGATGACAAGGCCGCTCTGGATTTTATCGACATCGCATTTAGTGCCGCGACATTCAGCAAATCTTTGACTTTGATGAATTTTCCAGGCTTCACATTCGCCTTGGCATTGGCCGCGACCACGGGTTTCAAATCCTGAACCGCCGTTAGAACGCCTTTCAGAGAGTACTCAATATCGAGGTCTGCAGGTACGTCGAAGACCAAGCGCGATTCATCGGCAATCCGGGCTCGGATTGGGGGTTCGCGCAGATTATCATCCCCGCTTCCCGGTTCGGGTTTGTCTTCCCCCCTATGAGCAGGATGGTCCGGATCCCCCTCTTTAGGGTCACTTATCCCCGGCGGTGGCCTTTCAAAAAATGTTTCTTCGGTAATTGCTTGCGGAGGAAAGTGTAAAATTAACCGACCGGCACCGCGGGCATTCTTGCGAATTACCGGCGGCGGTCCGGGATTAATATCGCAATTCCGTAACTCTATTCGGATCGCCAAAAGATCATCCACGCGCAACACGGAGTCGCCCAGTCGTGAAGGTTCGAAAATATTTTTGATCACGTCTGGTTTAAATGGGAATTTGAAAAGGTCGCCAAAATTTGCTTCCGCTGCTGCAATTATTGCACCTGTCGACGTGACGGCACGGATCGGTAATTCTGAACCAATAGACAGCCCGGAAAGCGAGCGGAAGGTGGGTCTTATTGCCATAGCAAGCACCCATAAAATTGTTTTTAATATAGGGATTAGAATACACGGGTGAGCCGATTCCAGCTAATGGTTTACGCTAGGTAAGCCATTTTCCGCTGATGCCTTGGATTAGCAAGCAAAGTCTTGGCCTTGCGCTAAATCTATGAAGCGACAGCGAGATTAAATGATCCTTTCGGTCGAGTCTTCTCCAGAATTTGGTGAGCTGCGGCGCCATTATTTTGAAGATTGACGTTTTTGAGAACTCTGAAACGCGGAGCGCCAAACGTGATATGCTACTTGAATATTTGAGGAGCCAATTCATGTCAAAGTTCCAAGTTTTTCACTTTTTAATCTGTGCTGTGGTTATTTTTGTCTCAGGGTGTTCTGCCCCCGTTCTTGTTGCTGACGAAACACAGAATTGGGAAGACAATACGCAGTATTTTAACGCGACACTTGTCGTGGATGACGACTTTATCATCGAGGAGGTCTGGGTAAGCTACGCGCGACATTATTGGCCCGATATGACGGCTGCCAATCGCGTTGAGGCAGAGCAGGTTGAAGCCGGATCACAAGCTGGGGCTTGGCGGGCTTTGGTAACGGAGGCACCGACTTTCTGGAAAGCAGATTCACTGTTCTATGTCTGGGGCGTAAAGTATCGCAAGCAAGGTAGTGATGAGACCCGTACTGCCTATTCTGTCCCAAACACGCGCGAGCCGCACAGGCGCATCGTGGCTTGCTCGGACGCGTCAATCGAGGCGACGTTGGCCCAAGTGTTTCAGACCATGACGTTGCTACGGCAACAAAGCGGCCAAAACATCCATCCCGCTTACGCGCTTTCTCCTGCGCATTTGGGGCCGGTTTCGTTGGAAGGGCAGGGGGTTCCCTATTCACACACGGCGACTGTTGCTCAGACCGCGTTGAAAGTTCATGACGCCCGCTACAATAATATCCAGCCGGGTGTACCTGCCTTGCTGCTATATTCGCCGCAATCAAATGATGTGGTCGATATCACCGACGCGACCTCCGATGAGCCTTACACGTTGATTGGTGCCGCATATGGCGCGCTTCACATCAATGCCCAACGCCGTCCACGAATGGGGTGTATCCCGTCGGAGAACTGGTTTTTGCACGAAGCAGGCTATCATCTGCGAGACGGCGGGTTTCACCGCACAGCACCAAACGAGAGCGTGCCGGGGCAAACGCCTATCGCATTGCCCGGCGGGCCGAACACACCGGCCCAAATCCCCGGAAGCCCGCCCTATCAGCCGGATCCTGCACCCCAAGTTGATAACCCCGTGTCGGTGCTCCCAGCTGTTTGGCATCCACGCCTTTGGGATCTCCATTTCTGGTTCTCAACTGACGCGGACGCCGGTATCGTTCTTGCAGCCGACACCCCCAGCGGCCAACCAGGATTGAGCGTCCCGGCCCAGACGTTCTTTTTCCCTGAAACGTTTCAGTAAAGCTGCGATGGAACAGCGATGACACCAAGCTGCCGCGCTACAAAATTTGGCTCAGGAATTCCTTGGTTCTTGGATCTGTAGCGTTGTCAAAGAAGATAGCGGGCGGGCCGTGCTCTACGATGACGCCTCGGTCGGTGAAATAAATGTGGTCGGCCACTTCGCGGGCAAAGCCCATCTCGTGTGTGACAAGGATGCAGGTCATGCCGTCTTCTGCGAGGTCTTTGATCGTCTGCAAAACTTCGCCGACGGTTTCGGGATCCAGCGCCGCAGTGACTTCGTCGAACAGGATCACATCTGGTTGCATCGCAAGAGAGCGTGCGATGGCGACACGTTGTTGTTGTCCACCGGACAATTCTCCGGGGAACGCGTCTTCTTTTCCTTGCAGGCGAACCTTGGCCAACAAGTCCCGCGCTTGCTTTTCTGCCTCAACCTTATCTCGCTTTAGAACTCTGACCGGGGCCATCATGACGTTTTGCAAAGCAGTCTTGTGTGGAAATAGATTGTATTGCTGAAACACCATCCCGACCTTCTTGCGCAGTTCCAGCTTGTCGAGGGCGGGATCATTAACCTCCTGACCCTCGACAAGGATCGAACCTTGCTGAATGTCGTTCAATGCGTTTACACAGCGAATAAGGGTAGATTTGCCTGACCCCGAGGGGCCAATTATGCAGATCACATCGCCCTTCATCACATCAAGAGACACACCGTTCAGGACTTTCAGGTCACCAAAAGACTTGTGCACATCCTTGATAGACACCATCGGATCGGCAGGGGTCCAACTCATATCATTTCCTTAGTTGATCACGGCGAATTTCTTTTCCAGCCGCACAGTGTACCGCGCGATCGGATAGCAATAGACGAAGAACAGCAACAACACGAAGCCATAGAATGGTGCCAACAGTTCAGGACGCCCCCCTTCGGCTGACAAGGCGCGACCTGTCAACGTCATGACTTCAGAGACCCCAACTATGGAAGCGAGAACAGTCGCCATTGTCAGGATGGAGTACAAGTTCATCCAAGGTGGCAACATCCGTTTGACGCATTGCGGCAAGATGATGAGCCAAAGCGTCTGGCGGCGGGTGTAGGCGAGACTTTCTGCGGCTTCCCACTGACCGCTTGGCAATGATTTAACCGCGCCACGAACGATCTCTGACACGTTGGCCATCACGGGCAAAGACAACCCAAGGATGGCTTTGAACCAATCAGGAAAGGGTATTTTCAGACCTAAAATCGACAGCTCAAACGGGAGTAAGAACATCGCAAAAAAGAGCAAGACAAGCCACGGTGCGTTGCGAAAGAATTGCGTCACAAACCAAGAGCCCCCGCTCATGATACGGTTCGGAGAGATTTGCCCCAAGCCAAGTAAGGCGCCGACAGCGGTGCCCAAGGCCATCGCACTGACCGAGATCACCAAGTTAAAGATGAACCCACGTAACAACAGCGGTGCCCAGTTCATCAAAACGGCGAGCGGCGATTGCTTCGCGTCCCCGTCCGCTGCAAATGCCAGGGTAGTGCCGACGATGCACAGCAACGCAATCGGCACAACATGCCACAACTTGAGACGCAAAAACGGCTCCGGCTCATGGGGTTTGACCGGCATCATAACCGGAAGGTCAGTCTTGAACGTCATTTAGCCATACCCCGGAATTTTCATCGACCGTTCCCAGCGGTTCATGCCGCCTACGAGGACGCCGACAAGTACGAAATAGGCAAGTAACAGGAAGATCATCATTTCGGTGACATTCACATTATCCGACCAAATCTGATTGGCCTCGTACAGCAATTCAGGCACGGCGATGGCGTAGGCCAGCGTGGTTGTCTTGACCAAATTGACCAAATTGTTGTTGAGCGCAGGCAGAACCACACGGAAGGCCAGCGGGAGCGTAATGTCTTTGTAAATCTGGAGTTTTGAAAAGCCCAAGGCCTCGGCGGCCTCGACGGTGGATTTCGGTACGGCTTCAATACCTGAGCGGAAGATTTCGACGTTGAACGCGCCTGCAAAGAACGACAAGGATATGGCCGCCCAGGCAAAGCTGCCCAGAAGTGGCGATTGACCACCCCAGTCATTCTCCACACGGGGTAGCATTGTTCCGATGGCGAAATAGAAAAAATATAGCTGTACCAGCGGCGGCGTATTGCGAAACAGCTGGATGTAACCGTTGACGATGCGCCGGGTTATTTTGAACGAAGACGCCTGTAACCAAGCACCAATCACTCCGATGATGACCGAAAAAAACAGGCAGACAAGCGACAGCCAGATCGTCGTCAGAAAGCCATTGAATATCCGGTTGCGGTCGTAGCTGTCATAGAGAAAAGGCAGATTGACCCCCGTCTCCTGATTGAGAACGCGGAACCAGTCAAAGAAAAATTCCATTCAAGGATGCTCCGATGATCATGTAGACGGCGGGGCAAAAGCCCCGCCAATCAGATCGCTTACTTATACTTTTCATTCATTGCTTTGGCGAACGGCGTATTAGCGACACCCCATTTTGTTTCCAACTCAAGGATGCGCCCGGACTTGTGCCAGTCGACGATCATCTCGCTCATCAACGCGGCGAAATTGCCTTCACCCAGCTGGACGGCCAGCCCCCATGGCGCGTCGTCAATTGTTGGCAACGGCATTTCGTAGTCTGCCCATTCCGGATCATTGGTTTTCGCAACAATTGCGCTGTCATCGTAAACGAACGCCGCGCAGTTGCCTGCTTTCAACGCGGAATAGGCTTCGGCAGTGCCTTTGAAGGCCACGATTTCAGCGCCGTAGTTTTGCGACGTTGCTTTATTGTAAAATGCGCCCTGAATGCCGCAGACCGGTTTGCCACGGAGGTCTTCCCATTCTTTCAGACCAAGGCTTTTCAGCGATAGAATATTGGTTCCGGAGGAGTAGTAGTTAGGGTCGGGGATCAAAACGACATCGCGACGGTCCGGCTTGTCGGTCATCGTGGCAATCATCAGGTCAATTTTGCCCTGCTCCAGAAATTGCATCCGGTTTGAGCTGACCACAGGTACGAACTCAACCTCCACTCCAAGCTTGGCGGCGACATCTGAGGCAAGGTCAGGCTCGATGCCGATAACGGCTCCGGACGTGTCCAAGAAGCCGTAGGGTTTATAGTCGGCTTTGACGCCGACAATCAGTTTGCCGCGCTCCTTGATCGTATCGAGGACGTCGGCCGATGCGGAGGCCAGTCCAATTGTCGAGGCGACAACCACTGTCGCCAGCATCTTGATCGTTTTGAGTGTCATAGTTTTCTCCCTTGTAGCATTGCTGTTGTGCAATTTTCGCGGCGAGTTGAACTCTCCGTATGAAGGTTAGTCTACGGGTTCCTTCAGTTTGTTCAATCAGCATGAAGGCACAGCGCCAAATCGCGGGCTAATCACGTCCGATGTCATGACAGCCTAGCTTTGCGCGGTGTTTCGATCACCGAGGCCGCGTCTGTTAACTGGCAGAGCCGTGGCCAAATTTCAGAATTTGATCACTTCAACTTATCGTCAGAATCCTAATCGTCCTTGACGTATTGTAGATAAAGCGCAGGCTTGCGCGCTATTATCATTCAGGAGAGCGTTATGAGAAGTACCATAGGGAAATCACTATTGCTTGGCGGGGCATTGTCGCTGACCGCGCTGAGTGCGCAAGCCGAAGCCTTCAAGTGGGCCTCCACCACCGATCCGCAAACGATGGACCCTCATGCGGTTAACTCGGCGCCGGTACTATCGTTCTTGAACAACATCTATGAGGGCCTCGTGCGCCGAGGCCGGGATATGTCGATTGAGCCATCGCTGGCCACATCTTGGGAGCCACTCGGCGGGGAAAACGGTTGGCGGTTTAACTTGCGCCAAGGTGTAACCTTTCAAGATGGCTCGGCGTTTACCGCCGAGGATGTGATGTTCTCGTATGAGCGCGCCTCTAACGAGGCAGCGGACGTGCGCTCGTGGTTTGCTCCTGTGACCCAAGTCCGTGTCGTTGATGAGTTTACCATTGATTTTGTGACCTCTGCGCCAAACCCTTTATTCCCGTCTTCAATCGCGAACTTCATGATCCTCGACAAAGACTGGGCGACATCTAACGATGCTGCTTTGCCCGCTCGTGATGCGGAGAACTTCGCTACGCTGAATGTTAACGGCACCGGCCCGTTTACCGTGGCCACCCGAGATCCGGGCGTGAAAACCGTGCTGGCACCGCATGCCGGATGGTGGGATGAGGCAGCCCATAACGTGACCGAGGCGACGTTCACCCCAATCGGCAACGCGGCCACCGGTCTGGCCGCACTTTTGTCGGGTGAAATCGACTTCATCCAGCCGATCCCGTTGCAAGACGTGGCCCAAGTCGAGAGCCGTGACGGCTTTAAGGTGCTCGAAGGCGAGGAGACCCGCGTCATCATGTTCGGCTTCGGACATGAGCATGACAAGCTGCTGTACTCTTCAGACGTCACCGACGTGAACCCGTTCACCGACCCGCGTGTCCGTCTGGCGGCGGCCCATGCAATTGATATGGCGTCCATTGATCGGGTTCTGTTTCGCGGCAAAATCGAAGCGGCGAGCCAGTTGGTTCCCGCTGGCATCTCCGGGTATTCGGAAGCCAATTCGGACCGACCGGAATTTGATCCGGCCAAAGCCAAGGCGCTACTGGCCGAGGCTGGATACCCCGATGGCTTCAGCTTCGGGCTGAAATGCACCAACGACCGCTACATCAACGATGAGGCGCTGTGCCGTGCTGCAGCGTCGATGTTCGCCGCTGTGGGTCTCAAGGCAGAGCTGTCGACCGGTCCCGTTCGCGACTACTGGCCACAATTGCGCGAAGATGATTTTGACATGTACTTGCTTGGTTGGTCGCCGGGCACCTTTGACATGGAGCATCCGATCCGCTTCTTGATGCACAGTCAGGATGACGAGCGGAAGTTGGGGTCATGGAATTTCGGCAACTACTCCAACGCGCGTGTGGATGAACTATTGCCGATGATCCAACAAGAGATTGATCCTGAGGCGCGCCAAGCTTTGGTCGATGAGGTTGTGTCCATCACTCAGGATGAGGTGGCTTATATTCCGCTCTACACCCAACCGCTTATCTGGGCTGCAAAGGACAATATCGACCTGACACAACGGGCAGATAACTTCTTCATGCTTCGCTGGGTCACTGTGAACTAGGGGCAAAAGAAAAGTAGAAAGGCAGTGGCATATTTCATCGCAAAGCGGCTGGTTCAGTCGGTCTTTGTTATGCTGGCCGTTGCCTTTCTGGCCTTCTCCTTGTTCCGCTTTGTAGGCGACCCTATTACGCAGATGACGGGCGTTGAGACGTCGGTGGCAGATCAAGAACGTCTGCGCGAGGAATTGGGTCTAAACGACTCCTTCGCCCTGCAATTCGCACGCTTCACCGGCGACATGTTGAAGGGCGATTTCGGCTTCTCTTACCGCACACGCCAACCCGTGGCCGAAATGATTGCCACGCGTATTCCGGCAACGCTGGAGCTTGGCGTGGTAGCGCTTTTGATCTCGCTCTTCGTGGGTATTCCAGCGGGTGTCTATACCGCGCTTCGCCCGCGTGGGTTCGCAACACAAGCGATCTTGATGGCGACATTGGTAGGCGTTTCTATCCCTACATTTGTCATTGGTATCATGTTGATTTTCTTCTTTGGCGTGCAGCTAGGCTGGCTGCCCACCTTTGGGCGCGGCGGCACCGTGAAATTGGGCGGTTGGGAGACATCCTTTCTAACGGTCGACGGTTGGCGTGCACTGATCCTGCCTGCGTTTACGTTGGGCGTGTATCAGTTGACGCTGACCATGCGGCTGGTGCGTGCGGAGATGATGGAAGTGATGCGGTCGGATTATATCCGCTTTGCCACGGCACGCGGCGTACCTATGCGTCGACTGTATTTTAGGCACGCGCTTGCGAACACTATGGTGCCTGTGATTACGATCATCGGGCTACAATTTGGCGGCGTGATCGCCTTTTCCATCGTCACGGAAAGCGTCTTTCAGTGGCCCGGAATGGGGCTGCTGTTTCTGGAATCGATCCGGTTTGTCGATATCCCCGTTATGGGCGTTTATCTGGTAGTGATCGCGTTCTTTTTCGTCGTCGTGAACCTTATTGTGGACCTTCTTTACGTCGCCATTGATCCGCGGCTACGCATAAGGGACGTTTCGTAATGCTGGCATTCATAAAGCGGCACGAGGGGCTTTGGCTATTCACCCGTTCTCCTTTTGTCATGCTAGCAGCTATCGTGGCGGTCGCGATCATTCTAGGGGCGGTATTTGCGCCGTGGATCGCGTTGGTGAACCCATATGATTTGGCGTCGTTCTCTTTGATGGACGGGCTACTGCCGCCCGTGTGGGAGGAGTTTGGAAACGAGAAGTTTCTACTAGGGACAGATGATCAAGGGCGGGACATGATCTCGTCGATCCTTTATGGCGCGCGCCTGTCGTTGATCATTGGCATTTCGGCCATGACGATCGCTACATTTCTAGGGGTAGGATTGGGTCTCGTTGCCGGATATTTTGGTGGCAGGTTTGATGCTGTGATCATGCGTATTGCCGATATCCAGCTCGCCTTACCCGCAATTCTGACTGCACTTCTTATTGATGGCATCGCGCGAGGGATTTTGCCGCCTGACATGCAGCAAAATCTGCGCGTTACGGTATTGATAGTTGCGATTGCACTGTCGCTTTGGGTGAATTTTGCCCGCACCGCGCGTGCGTCAACATTTGTGCAGATGAACAAGGAATACGTACAAGCCGCCGTCATGCAAGGCCAACACCCGTTGCGGGTGATGTTCGTGCATATCTTGCCCAACATCCTTGGGCCACTATTGGTGATCATGACAGTTGATTTGGCCTCCGCAATTTTACTGGAAGCCACGCTGTCTTTCCTTGGGATAGGGCTGCCGGCGGATAGTCCATCCTTGGGCACGCTGATCCGGATCGGCATGCAGTTTCTGCTGTCGGGGGAATGGTGGATATTGTGGATTCCGACGCTGTTCCTCGTGGCGCTCGTGGTGTCGATCAACGTCCTTGGTGACTTCCTGCGCGATGTCTTCAACCCGAGGTTGCGTTGATGTTGCGGGTCGAACACCTCACCGTTAAATTCCCGTCGCGCTTTGGCGATGTGACGGCGGTCGAGGATATGTCGCTGAGTATTGCGCCCGGAGAAATCCACGGCTTGGTAGGTGAAAGTGGCGCGGGGAAGTCCACCGTGGGGGCTGCAATCATTGGGCTGCTGCAACAGCCGGGCTATATTGCCAACGGTGACTTAATGCTGGGTGACACCGACCTGCGCGCCCTTGACCGCTTTGAGGCACATGCGCTGCGCGGCAAGCGTATTTCTATGATTTTTCAAGACCCGCAAACCAGCCTCAATCCTTTGATGAAAATTGAGGATCAGCTGGTTGAGACGATTTTGGCGCATGAAGATATTCCGTCAAACGACGCAAAGAAGCGCGCTATTGATCTGCTGGAAGAAATGGGGATCGAAGATGCTGCATCGCGCATGCAAGCCTACCCACATCAGTTTTCGGGTGGCATGCGCCAACGCGTCGTGATCGCTTTGGCTCTATGTACGAACCCCGAGCTGATCATCGCAGACGAGCCTACCACCGCGCTGGATGTGGCGGTGCAATCACAGGTATTGGATCTGATCAGGCGACTGGCAGATATACGCAAGGTTGGTTTTATCCTGATCACTCATGACATTGGTGTAATCGCGCAAATTGCCGACACAGTTACCGTAATGCGATACGGCAAGCTGATCGAAAGCGGTGCAACTGCGCAGGTCTTGGGGCACCCTAAACATGCCTATACCAAACAATTGATGGATGCGGTGCCTCCCTTGGACCGCAAAATCACCCGCTTTCGCGTGCCCGAAGAAGACGACGGGCTGGCGGCGTCAGGTCCGGGCAAAGGTGATGCCGCGGAGGCGTGGCTGCTGGAAGGCGTTCGACAACAGGCGGTTGGCCTCTCGTTGCAAAACATCACCGTAGAATTCCCCGGCACCCGCACGTCAATCTGGCACAAACCCAAGCCATTTGTTGCGCTTGATGACATCAGTTTCGACGTTCAGCCGGGCTCAGTCATGGGCATCGTCGGGGAGAGCGGTTCAGGGAAATCGACGCTCGCCAAAACGCTGACAGGGCTGATCACGCCTTCCAGCGGCGGAATGACCTTGGGTGGCTCGCCTCTTCCAGGGGGGAAGACCCGGTCACGCCACCACCCATCACGACAGTTGATCCAGATGGTGTTTCAGGATCCGTTCTCGTCGCTTAACTCACGCCACCGCATCGGCACTATCCTCGCGGAGCCGCTGTGGCTTTACGGTCTGGTCAATGACAGCGACGAACGGCGCGACTTGTGCATTGATATGCTGAGCCTCGTTGGTATGGACCCTGATGCTATCGATAAGTACCCGCATCAGTTTTCGGGCGGCCAGCGCCAGCGGATAGCTGTCGCGCGCGCGTTACTGGCACGCCCCACGATTTTGATCTGCGACGAGCCGACATCTGCTCTTGATGTTTCAATTCAAGCCCAGCTTTTGAACCTGCTAAAGGATCTGCAAGCGGCGTTTGGGCTGACTGTCCTGTTTATTAGCCACAACCTGTCGGTTGTACGGCAAATGGCCGATGATATCGTTGTTTTGCGAAATGGAAGAATTCAGGAAAAGGGCGCGTCGGAACAAGTCTTCGAAACCCCAGAGGCAGACTACACCAAGAAATTGCTCTCACTGACGCCAGTCATGCCTCACGATTGGTCACTGTGATTGCGGTTCGGTCAGATTGCCCGGTTGCGGCGATGACAAACACAAGAACTTAGGAAGCTAAAGTATCACCCATTTTGTGTTTTGACGGCTGATCCGCAAAACAGGATCAGCTATCACAAACATTTTCCTGTATGCGCGCTAAAATATCTACACCTTGGCATTTCCAAAAATGCAGCAGATCAATGAAAATCCAGTTCTCTGCGAGCTTGTCACCAGACCGGCGATATATGTCGATCACACGGAACTCACCGGAAACTCCAGTTGCCGGCATTCCCATAAATCCACCGGTGGGGCGTGCAGAGAAATTGGGCCACCCAAAGAAGCCACCGTAATTTCCTTCTGCCACCCGTGCGATGTGGTTTGTTTTGGACCGGTCAGCGAAGCTTGCCCGAAAAGGTGCGGAGTGCTGCTTGGCGTACCGCTCAATAGTGTAGGTCGCGCCGATGCCTTCTGGCCCCCACCAGATCATATCCTCCGCCCAAGTTTGGCGTATTTCGTCGACAAGGGGCAGGCCGCTGTTCCATTGCCCTATGTCGTTGATCATTCGGTGAATAAGATCGATGGTCGCCTGACCATCTTCAGCGGGCTGCTGGTCGCGAAGCAACCCGTCATGTGTCATCGGTCCGGGTTGCACCAGATGCGCCGCAGTCTGCGGAGGGAAGGGGTTCTGGCCCGCTTGCACCATCAAGTGAGGGATATCGAAATACATCGCAGTCTCGGCCACTTTCCCGTCTTCGACGCGATTGAATTCGCAATAGCGTAAGAACGCCATTTTTCCGGTGGGCCTGATCCCCAGCCACGGCGCATCGAAAAGCCCCATCAGGTGCCCCATGGAAACGACCCAAACTCCTTGCTTTCCATCAACGTGGTTTGCGCCTGCAAAGAAAACATCCTCGCGTCGTTGCATAGACATTAAGGCTTTGCGCAGAGGCTTCCAGAAGGTGCTGGCGACCGCATCTGCTCCGCTGAGTTCACCAAATGGGTGATAACCGCGCCATTGGTAATCATCGCTTGTATGGCGCGTTAGGGCCGCAGATAAACCGTCTTGGTCACCGTCGATCGCAGCGTGATATGCTAGCACAGCAGCCTTCTCGCTTTGGAAGTTATTCATAATTTTACCCGTAGTAGTAGCTGTCTACATCATTTCTGCATACGCTTGCAAAAGCAACTTGCCAAGACGTGTCTATAAAAAACCAACGGTTAGCAAGGATATTCATGGGACTGCACAAAGCACGGGAAACTGCAGGGGGCTTGTGAGGTCGAATCCTCAAGTGCAGGTGGTTGTTTACGTAAGGGTCGACATGTTACAAGCGGATGATGAACAGTTTAGCCCTGAGATTGGAAGCGACGTCGCCTGCCAACATTTGGAACTTGTTCGCCCGGGTGCTTCTGATCGCTACTTCGACACTGCTATTGATGTCCCCGCTCCAAGCGCAGGAGAGCGGGGTGGAACGCGTTGCACTGGTCATTGGAAACGGGGCTTATGAAAATGTAGCAGAACTTAAAAACCCTCCCAATGACTCGGCAGACTTGGCAGCCGCGCTCACCGCGGTGGGGTTTGAGGTATTGCTTCATACTGATCAAACACAAGGATCAATGCTCAATACGCTGCGTGATTTCCGGCGCCGCGCCAGCAGAGCCGAGATTGCCCTCGTTTACTTCGCGGGCCACGGCATCGAGATTGATCGCCAGAATTATCTCCTTCCGGTGGATGCTGTGCTGGAAACAGACTCGGACGTCAATTTCGAAGCTGTGAAGCTTGAAACTATGATATTTTCTGCCAGCGGCGCAAAGCAACTGAGCATGGTCATCGTTGATGCTTGTCGCAATAATCCATTTGCCGCGTCTATGAGCAGGAGCACCGCAAGTCGGTCAATTGGCCACGGATTATCATCCGTCGAACCAACAAAAAATACGCTTGTCGCCTTTGCGGCAAAGGAAGGCACGACTGCTGCCGACGGAACGGGTCGAAACAGCCCCTACGCCAACGCCCTTGTCGCGGCTCTAGGCCAGCCCAATCTCGAAGTTGGCTTGATGATGCGTAAGGTCCGCGAGGATGTCCTTCAGTTAACCGGTGGTCTACAAGAGCCAGCCGTATACGGGGCTTTGCCGGCGGAACAGATTTTCCTGAACGACACCCGCAGCCTTTCACCCGTTGCGCCTGAATTTATTGTGACCGACCGCGCTATAGAAGACGTTCCAAATGCAAGTGCCGGCGAAATCGTCTTTTGGAAGTCCATTTCAGATAGTTTTCAGACATCGGATTTGCAAACTTATCTGGAGATATACCCCGACGGGTTCTTTGCTGAACTGGCCCGCGCACGGATCAAACAGGCAGGTGGGACTGTACCGCAACTGCGGGACCCTCCCGCCAAGGTCGCTCGTGACAACACCGTTTCAGAACCAGATATTGAAGATGGGTTTACCCGCAGTGAAATGGTCGAACTACAAGAACGCCTGTCGGCACTTGGACACGCATTGGGGCCAGCAGATGGCATTGCTGGCCGGCGCACCGAAGCCGCAATCCGCGATTACGAAAAGGCCAAGAAACTGCCGGTAACAGGGCAGGCCACTCGGGCCGTGCTGTCCGCGTTGCGAGACCAAGTAACAGATGCTGACTTGACGACTTGGCGCTCCAAACAGACCGCCCGCGCATCGCGCAAAAATGCGACACCAACCAGAACCAAAGCTGTTGCGCGACCCAAGGTTGCTGCACCCAAGCCGACTGCCGCGAAACCCAAGTCGCCTTCAAAGCCAGCAGCTAAACAGTCGCAGTTCTGTGAGGCCAATAAGCAGTGTGCAACCTCACAATGTAGAATTGGCGACAGCGGCGAGTTTTGGCGCAAAACCCGAGGCTGTAAATTTTGCTCGGTGTATGCTCAGCGCTGCAACTAAGTTGCCTCAGATCACATGATGTCGATATCGTTAGTCAATTGGACCTTCGTGACGTTTTGCACCAGTAAGGTATCGTCATTGCCAAAATCAAATAAGACACCGTTGCCCGATGCTGTGGCGTATGCCAATGCATCGGATGGCGTTGACAGATACTCGAAGCTTCCAAACTCGATGGTGTCGATGTTGTTCTCGAAGGCCTGGCCGGAATACGAGCTGACAGACAGTTCATTTGTTAATGCAGAAATTGCTTCAGTCTTCGTAACCATAATGGCGATCTCCTAGTAGAGGCAGATTTATGGTGGCAAAATATGTTAAAATTTTGTCGTCTTCTGCTTGTTAAAAGGGCAAAATTGCCTTGCCGATAGGAAGATTTTCATCGCCAAAATTTTGAGCGGGCGGCTGCTTGTGGGCAGCGGATATATGCCGAACTCCCATGCCCCCGAGATGTGTCAACGCGGATTATGTCTATAGGCCGTAGCGAGGCTGGTCGAAGTCGGTGATTTGCTCTTCTGCCTCCTGCCCAAAACTTCGAACAGCGCACGGGTGGCTTCTTGACCATCCATTCGCTATCGCCTATTTCGAGTGTTGAGTGCGGGCGTTGTGTAATGGTTAAGACCTCAGTTTTCCAAACTGAAGATGCGGGTTCGATTCCCGCCGCCCGCTCCAAACCTCCCGAACGTGACGCAAGTACTTATTTTGTTGAACTATCGACACCCAATCGGGGCTATTGCGCTGTTTTTTCAGTCGTTGAATGATTTCAAGGATCATCTACAAAAGACGTCTAAGCGATGCCTGCAATGGGCATATGAAAGGTGACGACATGACGTTTCTTGGAATTGACCTAGGGACATCCGGCCTGCGTGCTTTGCTTGTCGATGCGGACGGGCATGTCATCGGAGCGACCGAGCGTCACTACGACGTGTCCCATCCGCAATCCGGCTGGTCCGAACAGGATCCCGCCGACTGGGTCAGAGCCCTTGAAGGCGCTGTAGAGGACATGCGCGCAGCGCACCCGGAATTTGCGAACCTTAAAGGCATTGGCGTGGCGGGGCATATGCATGGCGCGACCTTGCTGGACGATGCGGGCTCCGTGCTGCGCCCGTGCATCTTGTGGAACGACACTCGCGCGTCGGCGGAGGCCGCGCGGCTGGATGGCACCGGCAAGGTGCGCGAGTTGTCGGGCAATATCGTCTTTCCGGGCTTTACCGCCCCTAAGCTCGACTGGGTCCGCATCCGTGAGCCGGAGGTCTTCGCCAAGACCGCCCGCGTGCTGCTGCCCGCGGCCTACCTCAACTACTACCTGACCGGAGACTACGTGGCCGACATGTCAGACAGCGCGGGCACCGCGTGGCTGGATGTGGGCAAACGCGACTGGTCGGATCACCTGCTGAAGGTCGGCCACATGCGCCGCGACCAGATGCCAAGGCTTGTCGAAGGGTCGGAGGCGGCAGGACTGCTGCGCGGCGATCTTTCAGCGAAATGGGGCGTGTCGGACGTGACCATTGCGGGCGGCGCGGGCGACAACGCCGCTGCCGCTTGCGGGATCGGGGCGATGGACGAGGGGCAGGGGTTTGTATCCCTTGGCACCTCCGGCGTGGTGCTCGCCGCGCGGGCCGGCTACCGCTCCGCGCCGGACACCGCGTTGCATACGTTCTGCCATGCTGTGCCGGATCGTTGGTATCAGATGGGGGTGATGTTGTCGGCCACCGACAGCCTGAACTGGCTGGCGCGGATCACCGGAACTTCTCCAAAAGAGTTGACGGCGGGTTTGGGTGAGGACTTGCAAAGGCCCGGTTCCGTGCGCTTCCTGCCGTATCTGTCCGGCGAGCGCACGCCGCATAACGACGCCAACATTCGCGGCAGCTTTACAGGGCTGTCCGCAGGAACCACGCGCGATGACATGACCCGCGCGGTGCTGGAAGGCGTGGCGTTCGGGCTGCGTGACAGTTTCGAGGCGTTGAAATCCACGGGGGCTAATCTGGAACAACTGATCGCCATCGGCGGCGGCACCGGCTCGCGCTATTGGTTGCACCTGATCGCGACCGTGCTGGGCGTGCCGTTGGCGCTGCCAGCGGGCGGCGAGTTCGGGGCGGCGCTGGGGGCCGCACGATTGGGGATGGCGGCGACAGGGATGCCGCTGGACCAGATCATGACCACGCCGGAAATCAGCGAAGTGATCCAGCCGGACCGTGCGTTGCAGACGGAGTATGACGCGGCCTACGAGAAGTTTCGCGCCGCCTATCCGGTTATCAAAAAGGCTCAGTAACCGCCGCGCGTTTGCGGCGTGCGGATGCCCAAGATGCTGCCCGCCACCTGCGTGCGCAGGATCTGTGCAGTGCCGCCGCCGATGGTGAACATGCGCACGTCGCGATACATCCGCTCCAGCGGCTCCTCGCTGCCGTAGCCCCGTGCGCCGAACATTTGCAACGCGTCGTTGACCACCTTGATCGCCGCCTCGGAAGCGAACAGTTTGGCCCGCGCGGCCATGGCGATGTCGGGAAAGCTCGACCCGTTCGGGCCACGCGATTGCGCCGCCTCGTGCAGCATCAACCGCGACGCGTGGACGGACGTGTCCATATCCGCCAGCATCCATTGCAGCCCTTGGAACTCCGCCAGCGGGCGACCGAACTGCTCGCGCTCCAGCAGGTAGCGCTTGGCGTGTTCCAAAGCCCCCGCCGCGACGCCCATGGCGATGGTGCCCGCGCCCACGCGCTGGCTGTTATATGCGTTCATCAGGTCGGCAAAACCGCGTTTGAAACCCGACGGCGGGCGCAACACATGGGCGTCCTTGATGAACACGTCTTTGAACGCAAGCGTGGTTTCCGGCATGCCGCACAGCCCCATGGTGCGTTCGCGCGACACGACGGTGAAGCCGGTGTGGTCCATCCCGTTGTCAGGGTCTTGGCACAGGATGAAGCCACCGATGCCCTGCTCCTCGCCTGCTTCGTCCAGCACGCGGGCAAAGACCAGATGCAGCTTCGACACCCCGCCGCCGGTGATCCAGTGCTTGGTGCCGTTCAGCACATAACCCCCATCAACGCGCTGCGCGGTGGTGGTCATCTGGGTGGCGGCACTACCTGCGTCCGGCTCGCTGATGCAGATGGCGGGCTTGTCGCCTGCAAGCACGTAAGGCGCGACGAATTCCTTTTGCGCCTCGGTCCCGTAGGCCA
This sequence comes from Litoreibacter meonggei, assembly GCF_003663885.1. Taxonomy (GTDB): domain Bacteria; phylum Pseudomonadota; class Alphaproteobacteria; order Rhodobacterales; family Rhodobacteraceae; genus Litoreibacter; species Litoreibacter meonggei. The sequence continues at coordinate 397,100 of NZ_RCCE01000002.1, read as the reverse complement.
TGATCGCGCTGATCCCGCCCATATTTGCCTCGACCACGATACGGGCGGTCAGGGTGCAAGCCTTCGCCAGTTCTTCGACAACGATCACAGTGTCCAGCCATGACGCGCCTTGGCCGCCATACCGCGTGGGCAGGGACATGCCCATCAGGCCCGCATTGGTCAGATCGGTGATGTTATCCCAGCAATAGATCCGCTCCTGATCCCACTTCGCGGCGCGCGGCGCGAATTTGGCGGCTAGATCCTGCGCGATGGCACGATAGGAATCGGAGGAGGATGCATGTTTCATAACGCGAGTGTGCGGGCTATTCTTCTCCAGAACAATCGAATAAGAATGAAGTGTAAGTTCAGTTAGGTTGAATTAATGCAAACCCGCGCCCTCGAAACCCTTGTCAGAATTTTGCAGGTGCAGTCCTTCAGCGAGGCGGCGCAGTTGCAGAATATGACGCTGTCCGCGCTGAGCATGCAGATGAAAGCGCTGGAAGCCGAGCTGGACGCGGAGCTGTTCGACCGCAGTTTCCGCCCGCCACGGCTGACGCCCTTGGGACGGCAGGTGGCGGAACAGGCGAAGGGGGTCATCAGTGCCGTTGACGCCTTGCATGATCTCAGCACTGCGGGTGCGGGGTTGAGCGGGGCATTCAAGCTGGGCTTCATCCAGTCCGCCAGCGCCCGCATCCTGCCGAAATTCGTGACACTGGCCGGGGAGCGGGAACCGCGGGCGACGTTCCGCTACCGTTCCAACCTGTCGGAGGTGTTGACGGAGCAAGTCGTGCAAGGCCAGTTGGACGCCGCCATTGTCACGCGGGTGGAAGGGGCGGCGCAGGGGCTGCATGCTGACCTGATCGCGTCCGAGCCGATGGGCTTGGCGGTGCCTGTGGGCCGGTCGCATATGCGCGTGGAACATCTGTCGCAGGACATGCCGTTCATCCATTTCCGGCCTAGCACCGGTATTGGCAAACTGATCGCGGCCTCATTGGGGGCAGGGGTGTCGCCGAAAAATACGCTGGTTCTGGACAGCATCGAAGCCTGCATGGAATGCGTGAAGGAAGGCGTCGGCTACACCGTTTTGCCACTGCCCGACATTCGCCGCTATGCCGATGCGCGGGTGCATGTGGTTGAAGACGCGCTCGAAGGCCTGACGCGCGATCTGGTCATGCTGACCCGCGACGACAGTCAGGCACAGCGCTGGCGGCCCCGATTGCTGTCGCTTGTAAGGTCTGCCGCCTAGGCCCGCCGTTTCAAGGTGCGTGTGGCGCGGATGCCTGCGCGGATGATGGCGATGACGGTCAGCACCGTCAGGCCCCAGAAGAACCACGTGATCGGGCCGCGGAACAGGATCGTGGGGGAGCTGCCGGACATCAGCATGGCTTGGCGGAAGTTGTCCTCCAGCAGTGGTCCGAGGATGAAGGCGATCAGGAACGGGGCGGCAGGAATGTCGTTGCGCAGCATCACGAAGCCGACCCAGCCCATGACGAACATCACGCCCACATCGAAGATGTTGTTGTTCACCGCGAACACGCCATACACGCACAGCACCAGCACGCCGGGAAAGAGAACCCCGCGCGGGATGTCGGCCACGTATTTGAAGCCGCGAATGGCGACGGAGCCGATGAAGAACAGAAAGACAGAGCTGACGATCAGGCCGATGAACAGCCCGTATATGATATCCACGTTGAGGATGAACATCATCGGTCCGGGTTGCAGCCCGTGCACCATGAACGCGCCGATGATGATAGCGGTGATCACGTCGCCCGGCACGCCAAGCGCCAGAAGCGGGATCAAGGTCGCGCCTGCGACGCCGTTATTGCCCGCCTCGGAGGCGGCGACACCTTCCAGCTCGCCCTTGCCGAAATTGTCGCGGTTGGGCGATTTGCGCCGCGCCTCGCTATAGGACAGGAAGGCCGAAGGGGCCGCGCCGATGCCGGGGATGGAGCCGAGGAACACCCCGATAAAGCTGCCGCGCACGATGGATTTGAAGCAACGCTTGTATTCCCCGAACGTGACCTTGTTGTCGCCCAGACTGCGGGTCTGACCCTTGTGCGGCTTGGGGTCCCAGACCATGGCCAGCACCTCCGGGATAGCGAACAGCCCGATCAGGACCGCGATGAAGTTGAGACCGCCCATCATGCTGGGATCGCCGAAGGTGAAGCGGTTGGTGCCGTAGACCAGATCAAGGCCAACGGTTGCCAGCAACAGCCCCAGCATTGCTGAGAGCGCGCCGCGCAAAAGGCTGGCACCGGACACACCGGCGATGATGGTCAGCGAGAACAGGATCAGGGTGAAGAACTCTGGCGGGCCGAAGTTCAGCGCGAAGGAGGCGAGCCAGCCCGCGAAAAGGATCAGCGCGAGGTTGGAGATCAGATCGGCGGTGCAGGACGCCCACAGCGCCATGCCAAGCGCCTTGCCCGCCTGACCTTTTTCGGCCAGCGGGTAGCCGTCCAGCACCGTGGCGCTGGAAGCGGGTGTTCCGGGTGTCTTGATCAGGATCGCGGGAATGGAGCCGCCGAAGATGCCGCCTTTGTAGACGCCCAACAGCAGCAGGATCGCGATGATCGGCTGCATGGAAAATGTGAATGGCAGGGTCAGGGCCACGGCCATGGTGGCCGACATGCCCGGAATTGCGCCTGCGATGGTGCCGATGGCGACACCTGCGAACAGGGCAAAGAATGCCTCGAAATTGCCGACCAGCGACAGGCCGGCAAGGATGCTGTCCATCAGGCTCATGGCAGTCTCACGAAATTACCTTGCGGGATGGCGACGCTGGCGACATGGGCGAAGAACCCGTAGAGGATCAGCGGCACACACAGCGCGCAAATCACGGCGGTTTTGGGATGCGAGGTGCGGACCAGAAACGCGGTGGCGACGAAGGCCAGCATGGAGGTCCAGACCATACCAAGGCGCGGCAGGCCGAACATGTAGATCACCATGACCACGGCCATGATGACTAGGCGGCCATATCCGCCGGGGATTTCGGCTTTCTCTTGGGACATGTCTTCGGACGAGAAATGCCCCGTAATCGTCAGCCCCAAACCGATAACGATGGTGAGGGCGGACAAGGTATAGGGCCAGAACACCGGCGACAGGATGATGTTGCGCACATTGCTGGGCGAGGACACCCAGTTCGGTATCGCCACGATCATCAGGAACAGGCCCGCGACGACCGCGAACAATCCGATGAGCGTTTGCCGGTGGAGGTTTTGCATGTCCGGGCCTCGCTGAATAAAGAAACGGCGCACAGAGCATCAGCCCCGCGCGCCGTTCATACGTTAGGCCTTAGCCTTCGATCCGCATACCCAGTTTGTCGACCAGCGCGCGGAATGTGGTGTATTGCTCCTGAATGAACGCATTGGCGTCCTCAGGGCTCATCACGTCGATGATCGAGCCACGGGCTTCCATCGAGCTGACGAATTCCTCGTCACCCGCGGCGGCGGCCATCCACTCGCCCCATTTTCCGGCGACCTCGTCCGAGATATCTGCCGGGCCCGCGATACCGGTCCAGCCGACAAGCTGGTGCAGCGCAGGCTTGCCCAGATCAGCCGCTGTTGGCGCGTCGAAGCCGACCACGGGTTCTTTGGTGGTGACCATCAACGGCTTCATCTGGCCGTTGGCCACGAAGCTGGCGAGGGCCGAGGAGTTGGTGCACAAGAAGGTGGCCGTACCGTTCAACACCGCTGTGACAGCCGCGCCACCGCCTTTTTGCGGGATGTGTGTCGCCGCGTTGAGCGGGTCTTCGACGCCAAACTCGTCCAGCACCATAGCGCCCGCCAAGTGCAGGCCGGACCCCACGCCGGAGGAGGAGTAGCTGACGCCACCTTCGGCCACCTTGGCGATCAGGTCATCCATAGAATTGATGTCGGAATTGGCCTCGACTGCGCAGGCAAACGGGTTGATTTCGTAGACCGTCACGAAGCGGAAATCGTCCAGTGTATAAGGCAGGGTCGCCTTCATCGCCGGGTTGACCGAGTGCGAGCCAACACGGGCGAACAGCATGGTGTAGCCGTCCGACTTGGCGTTCTTGACCGCGACGGAACCTGTCGCGCCGCCAGCACCGGTGACGTTCGCCATGATCAGCGACTGGCCGACGGCTTTGCCCAAAGGCTCCGCAATCGTGCGCGCCGAGATATCGGTGGCCCCGCCTGCGCCGTAAGGAATGACCATATTGATTGGCCGCTCAGGGTAGTCCGCGGCGGATGCGGCCGTGGCAAGGCCGATTACCATTGCGCTGACAGCGCTGAATTTCGCAAATTTCATAGTTTCCTCCCAAAAACTTCTGGCTGATGAGTGTGCAGCCTATGTTATCGACATGCTAGGGGCAGCGTCGATCCTTGACAAATGTTATTGGTAAGTCATTCTTGTATAAAGCGGCAATTGATTACAATTACCGAAAGCCAAGCTAACATAAAGCCCGTCATCCATGTCCATCCGAATGCTCCGCACGTTAATTGCCGTCGAGGAAAACGGCACCTTCAGCGCGGCTGGCGAAGCGGTGTTCGTCACCCATGCCGCCGTCAGCCAACAGATGAAAGCGCTGGAGGCGGGGTGGGGCGTCACCCTGTTTGATCGCACGCGCCGCACGCCGGAGCTGACACCGGTCGGGCGCGCCATCGTCACACGCGCCCGCGAGATTGTGGCCGCCTATGATAACCTGCTGCCCTCGGTTCTGGGCGATGACGGGTTGCGGGGCAACCTGTCGCTGGGCAGCGTGCCGACGGGGCTGACCAGCCTGATCCCTTTCGCCATCACCTCGATCAAGGCGCGCTTTCCCGATCTTCATATTGGCGTCACGCCGGGCCAGACCAAAGAGCTGTTGATTGATCTGGAACGCGGAGTCCTGGACGCCGCCGTGATCACCAAGCCGCATGTGGTCCCGCATAATATGCGCTGGGCGCCGATCAGTCAGGAGCCGATGGAGCTGTTGACCTCACTGAATGTCACCTCGAAGGATCCGTTCGAGATACTGGCCACACATCCCTACATCCGCTTCACCCGCAAGGCGTTGCTGAGCGACTTCATCGACAACTGGCTACAAGAAAAGAACATCACGGTGAAGGACACGATGGAGCTGGAAAACCTAGAGATCATCTCCAGCATGGTGCATGCCGATCTGGGCGTCTCGATTGTGCCGCGCCGGAGCGTGGAGCCGCCGAACCCGCTGCCGTTGAAACACATCCCGTTGGGTGATGACGCGCCGGTGCGGGAATTGGGACTGATGTCGCTGGCCAACACGGTGAAATTGCGCGTGCTGCAAGAGGTTGAGGCAGAGTTGTTAAACGCGGTTGCGGTGGGCCGGTTCGATCCGTTTCCGCAAGGGGCGGGATAGGGCCATGACTTTGGATTTCTTCGTCATCCTCGCCCTTGGGGCGGCATCCGGCGGCTTTATCAACGGGCTGGCGGGGTTCGGCACGGCGCTGTTCGCCTTGGGGTTTTGGTTGCAGATCATGCCCCCCGCGCAGGCGGTGTCGGTCGTGGTGATCATGTCGGTCATCTCCGGCCTGCAAGGGGTGTGGCTGGTGCGCCGTTCGATCCTTGACCAGCCGCGCAGGCTGGCGCGTTTTCTGCTGCCCGCACTGGTCGGTGTGCCTTTGGGCGTGGCGGCCCTGTCCGTGCTGGAGCCGGTCATGCTGAAGCTGATCATCGCGGGGTTTCTGATCCTTTATGGTGGATTTTTCACGCTGCGCTCTTCCCTGCCAAAGCTGGAACGCCCGACGCCCGTGGTCGACGGTTTGATCGGCTTCGCAGGCGGCATTCTGGGCGGGGCGGCCTCCCTGTCGGGGGCTTTGCCAACCATGTGGTGCGCCATGCGTCCGTGGCCCAAATCCGAGACGCGAGCGGTCCTGCAACCCTTCAACGTCGTAGTGCTAGGGGTGACCGCCTTGGTATTCGCCTTCAAAGGGGCCTACACGACGCAAACGCTGACCTACATTGCGGTGGCCCTGCCGGTGACGATGATCTTCGCGCAAATCGGGATATCCGTGTTCAAACGGCTGACCGACGACCAGTTCCGCCGTTTGCTGATCGCTATGATGCTGGTCTCGGGGCTGATCTTGTTGGCGCGGGAGGTGTTTTAGATGGCGCATGTGATCGAACGGGTCGAGGTGTTTTGCTACCGCGTGCCGGTGAAGGTGCCGGTGGCCACGTCGTTCGGCGTCATGCGGGACCGTCCGGCGGTATTCGTGAAGCTGACCGATCAGGACGGCTGCTTCGGCTGGGGCGAGATATTCGCCAACTGGCCTGCCGCCGCCGCCGAGCATCGCGCGCAGCTATTGGTGCGCGACATTTGCGATTTGGTGGTGGGGGCGGAAGTGGCGCAGGCGGGCGATTTGTTCGAGCGCCTGACCGCGCAGACCCACATCCGCGCATTGCAATCGGGCGAATGGGGGCCATTCCGGCAAGTCATCGCGGGGCTGGATATTGCGCTGCACGATATGTTCGCCCGCGCGGCGGGGGTGTCGGTGGCGCGGTTCCTGAATGCGGACGCAGCGAACTGGGTCCCGACCTACGCCAGCGGCATCGCCATAAGTGCTGCACCGGAACTTATCGCCCAAGCCCGTGCGGCGGGACATGATGCGTTCAAGGTGAAGATCGGTTTCGGCGCGGGTGACATGGACCAGTTGCGCGACCTGTCTGGCAGTTTGCAGGGTGGCGAAGCGCTCATGGCCGACGTCAATCAGGCGTGGTCGGTGGCGGACGCGTTGGCTTTTGCAGGCCGGATCGACGCCGTTGGGCTGGGTTGGCTGGAAGAGCCTATCCGTGCGGACCTTCCCGTAGAGGACTGGGCGACTTTGGCGGACACTTTCAAGACCCCGCTGGCAGGCGGCGAAAACATCACCGGCCACACGGATTTCGACACGGCGATCACCGCGCGGCATCTGTCGGTGATACAGCCAGATATCGTCAAATGGGGCGGGTTGAGCGGCTGTGCCGCCGTGGCCCGCAAGACCCGTGACGCGGGCCTGCGCTACTGCCCGCACTTCCTTGGTGGCGGTATCGGGCTGATCGCGTCGGGGCATTTGCTGGCGGCCATCGGTGGCGACGGGCTTTTGGAGGTCGATGTGAATCCCAACCCTCTGCGTGACGCGTTTGACGGGGCGCTGGTGGAGAGCGGTGCGTTCGCCATCACGGACACGCCGGGGTTGGGCGTCGAAAAGGTGCCGGAGGAGCTGGCGCGCTTCCAGACGCTGGCGCTGGAAGTGCGCGCCTAGATCACCTCGTCGCTGCGGTCGTCGGTCTCGCCGTATCGCTTGAGCGTCGCGGGACGGGTGCCTTCATAGACGCGGTGCAGGTTCTCGGCGATTTTGGCGTTTTCACGCTCGAACAGGCAGTCGCCGTTTTTGTCAGAGGCCACAATGAACGGCCCCATATTGTTGCACTTGATGACCCACATAGCTTGGGCGAGGCCCAGTTCCTCGTTCCAGTGAACGGCCTCCACTTTCTCGACCCCGCGGCCCAGCAACGCGCCGGTGCCGTAGCCAACGGTGGACAGATAAATCGCGCCGTTGGGGACGAAGAAGGACTTGTAGTCCTTCGACGTCATGCCGCCCTTGCCGATGATAAGTTTCGCGCCGGATTTCTCCATCCATTCCGGCAGCCATTTGGCGAAGCGGAAGGAGGCGGTGGCGGTGACGGCCCCCATCTCGAACGAGCCGTCAGGGTTGATCCGCGCGGCGGGGGAGCAATGGAAGTTGGCGGCTGAATCTCGGGGCAATTCCATGGGAATGTTGGCTTTTTCCTCCAGCGCGCGCTTGTAGACGCCTTCGCGGGCGGTATACATCAACCCGTCCAGATAGACGATGTCGCCAAGTTGCAGATCATCGAGGGCCCCTTGCGTGGGCGTGGTGCTCAGGCGGATTTTACGCGGGCTCATTGGGCGGCCTCCGGTGATGTGATTTCATCCGTATCGCGCCCGAATGTGGGCGCGGGATCGAGTGTTTTGGGTGCCCATGGGGCGCGAAAACTCAGTCCGGGGACGCGGACGGTTTGGTCCAGTTCCGGCACCGGCAGGTCGTGCCAGCAGGGGGAGTTTTGCATCTGCGGATGCGCGAGTGCTTCGCCCAAAGTAAGGACGGGGCCGGCGGGGACATCGGCCTCCGCCAGCACGGTGTCCCAGTGGCTGGCGGGGTGGGTGGCGAAAATCTCCGCGAGGGTATTCGCGACCGTCTCGGCATCGGCCTGCGCCAGTTCGGGGTGACCAAGAGCGAGGCACAACCGGTTGGTTTGCGCAGGGGTGTTGGCGGTGATGACAAGCTGGCCTTCGGCGCAATCGAACCGACCGGAGAAGGGCGAGTCCGAGAACGCGCGGTTGCCGTCGAGGCCTCGCAACGCGCCAGTGGTCTGGTGGTTTACCGCGTAAGCGCCCATCAGATTGGTCATCGCGTCGAGCATCGAGACATGCAACTCCTGCGGCTTCAGCGGTTGTCTGGCGCGTTGCAGAAGAGCCGCGAGAATGGCGGCGACAAGGGACTGCCCCGCGACGTAATCCACAATCGGGATGCCGACGCGCAGGGGGCCGCTTTCAGGGCTTCCTGTCATCGCCATTAAACCGCTGACGCCTTGCAGAATGTGGTCATAAGCGGGGCGGGAGGCGAGCGGGCCGTCGGGGCCGTAGCCCGACAGGCTGGCATAGATCAGGTCGGGCTTGCGCATGGTGGTGGCGTCAAAGCCTAGGCCAAGGCGGTTCGCCACGCCGGGGCGGAAGTTCTGCACCAGTATGTCTGCCTCGGCCACCAAGGACAAAGCGGCGTCCAGTCCGGCTTTGCTTTTCAGGTCCAGCACCACGGATTTCTTGCCGGAGTTCTGGCTTAGGAACGATGCGCCAAGCCCCGCGTCGCGCATCGCTTGCGTGCCTCCATGGCCGCGCACGAAGTCGTCGCCGCCGGGGCGTTCTATGCGGATCACCTCGGCCCCCATCAGCGCCAGTTGGCCCGTGGCGTACGGTCCCGCCAGCACATGGGTGAGGTCGAGAATTCTTATGCCCGACAGGGGCTGGGTCATTCCGCCGCCTCCATCGCGGGGGCGTCCCATTCGACGGTTTCGCGGCGTTGGTAGTCGGTGAACCAGTTGGGGTCGGTGCGGTATTCCACCCGCCCATCCGCGAACACCCGCGCCACCGCGCGGCGCGAGGACAGGCAGAAGGCGTGGACGGACATTTGCATGCCGCCAGTGTGGCAGTAGCCCACTTCGATGTTGCAATCGACGACCATGGATTTGCCGACGAAGCCCATGGCACCCATGCCGATAGAGTTGCCGATCTCCTTGAATTCCCGCTCAAGTGCTGCGATTTTCGGGTCGGAATTTTCCGAGCCCACCGTGCGCAGGCAGGCGGCGCGTTTGCCCAAGACCATGCACGTGTCCTTGCAGCCACCAAGCCCGATGCCGATGATGGCAGGCTGGCAGGCGAGGCCGCGTTTGCCGAACGCAACGAGGCTGTCGAGGTAGAACCGCTTGATCCCCTCGATCCCATCGGACGGGAACAGCATCCGGTAGTCGGTGCCGAACAACCCGCCCTTGTGCACGGTAATCAGGTCGATCCATTCGCCCCCCGGCTCGTAGCCATACTCGATCTCCGGCGCGCCGATGCCCACGTTGTTGTCGTGGTCGGTGCGCCACAAAGGATGCACCCGGTTGGGGCGCAGAGGCACGCCGTTGGTGGCGTTTGCCGTTGCGCGGCGCAGGGCAGCTTCCAGCGCGATGGGGCCGCCTTCGATCTGCGTCTCGTTGCCCATTTTGACGTACCAACGCGGGGTGCCGGTGTCGCCACACATGGCGCGGCGGTCTTCCTTGGCCGCCTCGTAGTTTTCCAGCATGGCCTGCAACACGAAGGAGGACAGGTCGCCATCCTCGACGTCAGCGGCGGCTTGCAGTCCGTCGAGATAGTCCTGCGGGATTTCGATGGCCGCTTTGTCCATCAAGGTCTCGGCGGTTTTCTGGATGATGTCGATGGGGATCATTCTGCGGCCTCCACTAATGAGACGGGTTCGCCTTCGGGCAGGATGGTTTCGCCCGGTTTGACGATGGTGAACTGGACGTCCTCGCGGGTGACGTCGAGGGTGTCGCCTGTTTGGCGGGCGACGGTGAAATAGCTGCTTTCCATGGAGCCGCTCTCGGGGAAGTCCTCGCGGAAATGAGCGCCTCGGGAGTTTTCGCGGGCGAGGCCTGCCTTGGTGATGACCTCGGAGACTTCGCACAGCGAGGCGAGGTTCAGCCAATCATGCCATGTCAGGTTGAAGGCGAGGTTGTCACCTGCGACGCCAGCCTCCAGCAGTTCCGCCTGAATATCGGCGATGCGGGTCAGGCCGCGCTCCATCCCCGTTTCGGTACGCATCACGCCCACGTCTTCCCACATGGCCTCTTGCAGCTTGTCACGTAAGGGCTGGATCGGGGCGATCTTGTTTTGCAGCGGACGGAGGGCGCGGGCGATTTCGGCATCCAGAACGGCCTCGTCGGGATCGCGCAACGCGCCCATGTTGCGAATATCCATGCCCATCACGTCGCCCGCGACGCCGCCATAGACGGTGGAGTTTGCCACGCCATTGCCGCCCAAGCGGTTGGAACCGTGGGCACCGCCCGCGTCCTCGCCGGCCACATAGAGGCCCTCCAGAGCGGTGCGGGTGTCGGGGTCGACCACGACGCCGCCCATGAAGTAATGCGCGGTTGGGACCACCTCCACCTTGCCTGCGGCCAAATCAAAGCCGCTATCGGCGCAGCGCTTGACCATTCCGGGGAATTTGGCGCGGACATTGTCGGGGCCGAGGTGGGACATTGAGATATAGACACCGCCGTTTTCGGTGGTGTTGGACTTGCGCATCTCGGCGAAGATGCCACGGCTGACCACGTCGCGGGTGGCGCGCTCGCCCTTGGCGTCGTAGTCGAACATGAAGCGGTTTTCCGCGCCGTTGAGCAGCTGCCCGCCTGCGCCGCGCAGGCCTTCTTCCAGCACGGTTCCGGTCATCTTGGTGTGATCACCCGCCAACAATCCGGTCGGGTGAAACTGCACCATTTCCATGTCGCGCAGGGGCAGACCCACACGCAGGGCCATTGCCAGCCCGTCCATCGTCTTGTCGCCGGAAGGCGTATGATACTTATACATGGTCGGCCCGCCGCCGGTGCCCATCAGTACGGTTTTGGCGCGCACGAAGCGGAATTTTCCGGTGCGCATGTCGATCATCAGAACACCCGCCAAAGCGATACCGTCCTTGGTCGGGATCAGCCCGATGGCGCGGTGTTCTTGCAGCTTTTCGACGGGGCGGGACAGGACCTGCTCCATCAGGCGGTTGATGATCTCAATGCCCGTGAGGTCGCCCTTGTGCACCGTGCGGTCAGCGGTCTGGCCCGCGAAGGCCTTTTGGTGAAGGGAGCCATCCGGGTTGCGGTCGAAAAAGCAGCCGATTTCGTTTTCCAGCTCGCGGATACGCACCACGGCCTGCTCGCACAGCTTCCAAGCCATGTCTTGGTTGGGCAGCCATTTGCCGCCTTGGATGGTGTCCATGAAATGCCGTTCGACCGTGTCGCCGCCGCCAAGGGCGACGTTGTAGCCGCCTTGAACCATGCGCGTGCAGCCGCATTTGCCGATCAGGCCTTTGACGGCGATGGTGATCTTGGTGCCAGCCGGTGCACTTTGTTGCGCATGGAGTGCAGCGAACATGCCAGCCCCGCCAGTGCCGAGGATCAGGATGTCGGTGTCGTGTCTCTCGATCTGCATCAGATGGCCCTCAGAAGGAAAATGCCCGCAAGGAATGTCGAGGCGGCTACGGCGCTTGCGGCAGCGGTTTTTTGACCGGAGGTCCATGGCAGGAACTCCAGCGCCATAAGGCGCAGGCCCCCGAGCATGTGGACGGAGAGCAGGAAGACGAGGCCGAATTCGGCGAGTTTGACGATGGGTGTTTCCGCCCAGTGCAGGAACCCGTCCAGCTTTTGCGGCGCGTTGAGCGCGTAGGACAGCACCCAGAAATGGGCGGGCAGGAACAAGGCCAGCGCCACGCCGGAGATGCGGTGCAAAAGGTACGCGATCCAAAGCGTGTGGGTGCGGTGGCCGTGTCTCATGTCGCGGTGACCCCGTAGACGGCCTGCATCCCGAGGATCAGGAGCAGGGCAAGGATGGCCCATGCGACCGCGTTCAATGCGGTGCCGCGTAGGCCCGCCCATTCGGACAGCACAGTGCGCAACCCGATGGCCGCGTGGATCGACACGGCGACAACGAAGGTGCCGTAGAACGCGAACCACAGGATGCTGCCTTGGGTGCGGCCAAGGATTTCCGCCGACGACAGCCCGCCTTGTATCGCGTAGATCATCACCGCGATATGCATCAACACCAGCGGCGCCATGACCAGCGCCGTGATGCGTTGCGCCATGTAGAGCCGGAGCGTCATGTGCGCCTCTTGAAGAAGTTGCGGGCGGTCTCGCGCTTCAGCCCCGCGATGGCGTTCATTGGGTTCAGATCGTTGGGGCAATGCACGGCACAACTGCCCTGACTGTGGCAGTTGTGGCAGCCGCCCACGCCGGAGACGGCGTCAAGGATCGCCTGCTTGTTGGCGTCTTTGCTGTCATTATAAACGCTCCACGCCCGTTGCAGGGCGGCTGGGCCGAGGTAGTCGGGATTGCCCGCGACCGTGTCACAGGCGGCGTAGCAGACGGAGCAGTTGATGCACTCGATGCCTGCGTTGATCTCGACGCGGGCTGCGTTTGCGGGGTCGATGGTCTCGATCGGGTCGTCGCGGGTCTGGGTCGGGTGGTGCAGGCCTTCGGCAGCGATCCATTTGTCGAAAAACGGGTCCATGTCGGTGGCCAAGTCCTTGATCACCGGCAGGTTGCGCAAAGGGCCAATTTCCATGTGGCCGTCTTTCAGCACCTTGTTCACGTGGGTGCGGCAAGTCCAGCGCGGCACACCGTTCACCATCATCGCGCAAGAGCCGCACATGCCTACACGGCACGCATAGCGGTAGCTGAGCGTCGGGTCGGCGTATTGCTGGATCCATGCGACGACGTCGAGGACGGTCTGGTTGTCCTCCATCTTCACGTCGAAGGACTGGAATGCGCCTGTGGCCCCGCCGCGCCAGACGGATACGGACATCTGCTGCTCTTTTGGCAAAGCGTTGCTCCCCCTTGGATTGACCGACGCGTCTCAGAATATAGGTGCAGGTTTTACTAACATAAAGGAATAAAGACTTACCCATTCTGTAAGTTATAATTACAACCCATACACCTTTCCAAATGCGGCCCTGACGCTATTGTCGGGTGATAATTTGGGGAAGGGACGCCAATGTTGACGCTGTATTACGCCAAGGGGACCGCGGCTTTGCCGGTCCATATCGCATTGGAAGAGGCGGGGGCAGGGTACGATTTGCACCTGCTGGAGTTCGCTAACAAGGACCATTTGCAGCCGGGGTATCTGGCGATTAACCCCAAGGGCCGCGTGCCCGCGCTGGTCACGCCGGACGGCGTGTTGACCGAAACCCCTGCGCTGCTGGCCTATATCGGGCAGGTGTTCGGGGCAGCTAAGTTGATCCCCGACACGCCGTTCGGCTTCGCTCAGGCGCAAGAGTTCAACCTGTATCTGGCGGCGACGGTACATGTGGCCCACGCGCATAAGCACCGTGGGGCGCGGTGGTCGGATGATGCGGCCTCGCAGGAGGCGATGCGGGCAAAGGTGACGCAGAACATGACGGAGTGTGCGGCTCTGATCGAGGCGCGCTATCTGCAAGGGCCGTGGGTGATGGGCGAGCAATATACGGTTTGTGATCCGTATCTGTTCTTGGTGGCGCGGTGGCTGAAGGGCGATGGCGTGGATGACAGCGCGTTTCCGAAGATTTTGGCGCATCGCGCAAGAATGGAAGCGCGACCAGCGGTGCAGGCGGTTTTGAAGCACCATGACTAACGGGCTGTCCGACGCTCTGGCCGCGCGGTTCATGGATGCCCCTGAAGTGCCAGAGGAATTGCAGGACAACCCTGTGTTACAAGGCATCGCGGGGCGGGCGTCGTGTCGGGCGTTTCTGCCCGAGCCGGTTCCGTTGGAGGTGCTCAGGGCGCTCAGTGCTGTGGCCCTGTCGTCGCCATCGAAAAGCGACCTGCAACAGCGCGACATCGTGATCGTCGAGGATGCGGCGTTGAAAGAGCGGTTAGTGGAGTTGGTCTCGCCGCAGGCGTGGATTGCGGAGGTGCCGTCTTTGGTGGTCATTTGCGCCAACAACCGCCGCCAGCGGCAGGTGCACAAGATGCAGGGGCTCGCGTTCGCCAACGACCATCTGGACGCGTTTTTCAATGCCAGCGTGGATGCGGGGATTGCCTTGGCGAGCTTTGTGATCGCGGCGGAGGCGGCGGGGCTGGGCTGCTGCCCGATCAGCACCATCCGCAACCATGCGCAGGAGGCGAGCGAGTTGTTGGGCTTGCCGGAGCATGTGTTTCCGGTGGCGGCTTTGGCGTTGGGGTATCCCTCAGGTAAGGGGCAGATCAGCCCGAGATTGCCGTTACGGGCGACAGTGCATGTGGACCGGTTCAGCGAGGATGTTGCGACGGATGTAGCAGCGTACGATGCCCATCGCGCGCAGGTGCAGCCCTACCGTACGCAGCGTAGTGCGGAGCGTTATGGCACCAGTGACGCTTACACGTGGTCGATGGATAAGGCGCGGCAATACAGCCTGCCGGAGCGGGCGGATTTTGGCGCTTTCATCAAGGCCAAAGGCTTCACACTTGACTAATGCGCGGCCCCGCTGGGGGCGGGCAGGCCCTCGATCTGGACATTGACGCAGGCGGGTTTGCCGCTTTGCACCGCGCGGTCGAGGGCGGCGTCGAGCTCGGCCACGTCCGTGACGTGTTCGCCATGCGCGCCCAAGCCTATCGCCGCCTCGTCGTAGCGAGCGCCGCTGAGTTGGCAGCCGATCAGGCGGTCGGGGCCGTAGTCGCGCAGCTGGATTTGGTGCTCTGCGTTCCAGCGCTCGTCATTGCCGATGACGACGACGTAGGGGAGGCCCGCGCGGACGGCGGTCTCGAACTCGGCGAAGTGAAAGCCGACCGTGCCGTCGCCCATCAGGGCGAAAACAGTGGCGTTGGGGTGGGCGCATTTGGCACCGACCCCGTAGCACAGCCCGCCACCAATGGCACCGGAGATGCCGTTGGTCACCCGCAGGTCGGCATTCGTGGCGGCTTGCGCCCATTGGCCGAACTCGCCGCCGTCGCAGATCATGATCGAGTGCTCGGCCTTGTCGAGTTGCCGCTGCACGGCGGCGCAGAGCTGGGCGGGTGTGATTTTGCCGGACAGCACGGTGTCGCGCTCGCTGAAGCTGCGGGCGGCGATGTGGTTTGCGACCTCTTTGCGCCATGTGTCGTGGCCGCCTTGGCCCGCGCCGACAAGCGCGTCGATACTGTCGCGCGGGTCGGCTGCGAAGCAGGCTTGAAGGCGAGTGCCGAGGTTTCGGTGGGCGCGGTCGCGCTCGGTCGCGCAGGGTTGGACGACGATCCAGTCGCAGGCTGCATCGACGACATTTGTGCCACCGAACCCGAGGGTAAAGTCGATGCGCTTGCCCAAGGTGACGATCAAATCGGCCTGCGCCAAGGCTATGCCGACATCACCCAACGCCGGGTCTTTCAGCCCGCGCGGGCTTTCCATGGCGATCACGGGCGCGCCGAGGGCGTCCTGCAACGCGGCGAGTTTGCCGGGGTTGCGGGCGTCGTTCATCGCGGGGCCGCACAGGATCAGCGGGCGCTGGGCCTTGGAGATGGCCTGCGTGAGGGTTTGGAGGTCGGCATCGGACAGGGGCATCGGTTCTTTTCCGAGCGCAGTAGGGATCACGCCGCCCGTTGCGTCCGCGTCGACCAGATCAAAGGGCAGGGCCATATGCACGGGGCCGGACCTGCCCGACAGCGCTGCACGCAACGCGCAGGCGGTGTCGATGCCGAAATCGGTCGCACGGGTCGGGCGGAAGGACAGCTTGGTGACGGGGGTGGTCATCGGCACTTGGTCGAGTTCCTGAAACGCGCCCCTGCCGTCTTGGCCAAGGGGCGAGTCGCCGGTGAGCAGCAGTACAGGGGTTTCCGACTCGGACGCTGTGAACAGTGGCCCTAAAGCGTTTGCGGCCCCTGCGCCAGCGGTGACCATGGCGACGCCGACGGTGCCAGTGAGTTGGGCATAGGCTTCGGCCATGAACACGGCGGCGGCCTCATGGCGGGTGTGGATGATCTCGATGCCAGCGTCAAAGCAGGCGTCATAGACCGGCATGATCTGGTTGCCCGACAGCGAAAAGATGCGGGTGACGCCTGCGGCTGCCAGCGTTTGCACTAAAAGATCTGCGCCTCTCATTCTACCGGTTCCTTGTTGTCTCTGCGACCGCCATCTGACCCCAACTGCGCCCCGCCGTCCAGCGCCAGCTTGAGCGCGGTTGCCGATAAGGCGCGAAACGTCCTACATAGTTTCCAACCTGTTAGAAGAAGGACGCCATGGGAGGCCACCTGCCCACAGATCCGGCACCGAACGCCGCGGGGACCTCCGCGCGACGCATGTTCGAGCTGTACGTGACGGCAGGATTTTCCGAGTTGGAGCTGTCAGCGATCACCCACACGCTGGCGCAGGCCAACGACACGCTGGCGGAAGACTGGTTCTCGTGGCGCTATGTTTCGGACGCGCCGGGGCTGGTGAAGGGGGCGTCTGGCATGATGGTGCGGGCGGAACCCGCGATTGTGAATTACGGCTTTTCCGACGTGATGATCGTCGTGGGCGGGCGTCAGGACGACAAGCCCGCTTGGCTGGCGCGGGCGCGGGCCATGCAGCGTCAGGCGCGGCTGGTGGTTTTGTTGTCGGATGCGGCCACGGTCTATATCAAATCCACCACCCAGCCCGCGGGCGGGGTAACGACCCATTGGCGCGACATCGCCGCGTTGGAAGAAAGCGGCTACCACCCGAACCTGACCACGCGGTTTTCCGAAAACAGCGACGGCATCATCACAGCCGCGGGGGTCGGGGCGACGGCGGAACTTGTCATCGGCCTGATCGCGTCGCAGCTACAGGCCCCGCATGTGGCGGAGCTTGGCAACCGGCTGCTGTTGCACACGATCCGCAAAAGCGATGCGGAGCAACCCAAAGATATTGCCGACAATGAGGGTCTGTTCGACATCCATGTGACGCAAGCGATCCGGCTGATGGAGGATACCATTGCCGAGCCCATGCCCATGGCGGAGCTGACCGCGCAGGTCGGCTTGTCGACCCGCCATCTGGAGCGAGTGTTTCGCAAGGTGTTCAATGACAGCCCCGCGAGGTTCTACAAAAAGCTGCGGGCCAAACGGGCGCGGACGATGATCGAGGAAACCCTGATGCCTATGGTAGATATTGCAGTGGCGACGGGCTTCGGCTCGGTCAACACGCTGTCCAAGGCCGTGAAGGATGAATACGGCATGACGCCGTCCAAGATGCGGGCGCGACGCAAGATCACCCTGCTGGCGTTTGACGAAGAACCAAAACCAGATACGAACGCCCGAGGCTGAAAGCCTTGTAGGAGGTGCGGCCTCTGGGCGCTTGCGGCCCCCGCGCCCCTCCGGTAAGCCATGCCGACGATAAACGGAGGCATCATGGCAAAGGCACTTGGCAGCGAAGCGGAGCGCGAAAAGTCCAAGCGGATTGGCGCGCTGGGGGCCTTGTGGCCCTTCATGAAACCGTATCTGCCCCTGATGATCGCTGCCGCCATGGCCCTTACCCTTACGGCTTGCGTGTCGTTGGTCTTGCCAATGGCTGTGCGCCGCGTGGTCGACGGTTTCGGCACCGACGAGGCAGCACTGCTGGACCAATACTTCGGCGCGGCCTTGGCTGTTGCAGCGCTACTCGCGGTCGGGACCGGATTTCGCTACTATCTGGTGACCCGATTGGGCGAGCGTGTGGTGGCCGACATCCGCCGCGCCGTATTTGACAAGACCATCGGCATGGGGCCGGAGTTTTTCGAGCGCGTGATGACCGGCGAGGTACTGTCACGGATTACCACGGACACGACGCTGATCTTGTCGGTTATCGGCTCGTCCGTATCGATTGCGCTGCGTAACCTGTTGATCTTAATCGGCGGTTTGGTGTTGATGCTACTGACATCCGCCAAGCTGACGTCACTTGTTCTGCTTATCGTGCCTGCGGTGATCGTCCCGATCATCGTGCTGGGTCGCCGTCTGCGCGTGTTGTCGCGCGAAAACCAGGACCAGATTGCCGCGTCATCCGGCAACGCGTCCGAGGCGCTTTTATCGGTGCAAACCGTGCAGGCCTTCACCAACGAGGCCCCGTCACGCGTCAAGTTCGCAGGCTTCACCGAAGCGGCGTTCGAGGCGGCGCGCAAGCGGATCGGCACCCGTGCCGTGATGACGGTGATCGTGATCTTCCTCGTGTTCACTGGCGTCGTTGGTGTGCTGTGGATCGGCGCGCGCGACGTGCGCGAGGGCATTATGACGGCCGGTGAACTGGTGCAGTTCCTGATCTACGCGATCATGGTGGCAGGCGGCGTGGCCGCCCTGTCCGAAATCTGGAGCGAGCTTCAACGCGCCGCCGGAGCGACCGAGCGCTTGGTCGAATTGCTGTCTGCTGAAGACACGGTGAAAGACCCGCAGGCCCCTGCCGCCGTGGACCACCTGACCGGCGCGGTGCAGTTCGAGAACGTCACCTTCCGCTACCCTGCGCGGCCCGACATTGCCGCATTGGATGGCGTGTCACTGGACGTCGCACCTGGCGAGACCATTGCCCTTGTCGGACCATCGGGCGCGGGCAAGACCACCATTATCCAGTTGCTGTTGCGCTTTTATGACCCGACAAGCGGTACGATCCGGCTGGACGGGCGCGACCTGCGGGACATGGCGCGCGAAGATTTCCGCCGCCATATCGCGCTGGTGCCTCAAGATCCGGTGATCTTCGCTGCGTCCGCCCGCGAGAACATCCGCTTTGGCCGCCCCGACGCAACGGACGCCGAGGTGGAAGAGGCCGCTAAGGCCGCCGCCGCGCATGACTTCCTGAGCAGGCTACCGGACGGCTATGATTCATATGTGGGCGAGCGGGGCGTGATGCTGTCGGGCGGGCAAAAGCAGCGTATTGCCATTGCCCGCGCCATATTGCGGGACGCGCCGATCCTTTTGCTGGACGAGGCCACCTCGGCGCTGGACGCGGAGAGCGAAGCCTTGGTGCAGCAAGCGGTTGAGCGTTTGAGCCGCGATCGCACGACGCTGGTTGTGGCACACCGTCTGGCGACGGTTAAGAAAGCCGACCGGATCGTGGTGTTCGAGGATGGTCGCATCGTTGCCACCGGTACTCATGACACTTTGGTCGCGCAGGAAGGGCTGTACGCCCGTTTGGCAAAGCTCCAATTCACGGCTGGGATCGCGGCGGAGTAAATCGACGCTATCCCGTAGTGATCGGTTAGTGGCAGTGATAGGGCTTTGAGCCCGCGTGACAGCACTGTCCTCGTGGTGAGTCCTTACGGCAACCGCCACCATGGCTCACAATTTCGGAACCACTGACACCTGTGGGCGTGGCTATTTGGTCAGCGTGTGCAGTGGCCGAGGCGAGCATCGTCACGACTATGAAAACAACTTTTTTCATCTCTAATCTCTTCTGTTCGTTAACTTATTGATAAAGAAGATTAACGAGATCACCTCGGGAGTCCCGCCCCAAATAGGCATTTCACGGTTTACTCACGGATAGCTACTCGTAGGCAAATAGCGCCTGTCGCAGAATAATTCCCCGCAACTGGTGGCTTGCCAAATGGCTCCGGGCGGCTCATCGTCTTTGCCAACCTATTATGTCACAAAAGGGAGATACGACATGGGGCTTTGGAGCTTTGTAAAAGACGCTGGTAAATCGCTGTTCGGGGCCGCTGAAGCGGCTGAGCCGGATGCAGCGACTCTGCAAAAAGAAATCGCCGATCTGGGACTGGACGCGTCCGGGTTGGACATCTCGGTGGAGGGCGACAAGGTTAAAGTGACCGGCGACGCAGTGAGCCAAGAGATTAAGGAAAAAATCATTCTGGCGGTGGGCAACGTCGAAGGCGTGGCCGAGGTTGAAGACGAGGTGGCCGGCGGCGACCCAGTGTTCCACACTGTCAAGAAGGGCGATACCCTTTGGGGCATCTCTGCCAAGGCATTGGGTAACGGCGCGCGCTACGAGGAAATCTTCGAGGCCAACAAGCCGATGCTGACCCATCCGGACAAGATTTACCCAGGTCAAGTTCTCCGGATTCCTCAAGGGTAATATCAGCCAAGCGAGACATGAAAAAAGGGACGGCCATTGGCCGTCCCTTTCCGTTTGGACGCCCTCGGTCGGTGAGGTGCACAAACCGCCGAGGGAACCATACGCGCGGTTCTAGAAACCCAGTACGAGCGACAAGCCCAGAGTGTTGTCAGTCGATTTACGACCGACTGCCGGGTCGGAGTTATAGTCGGTCCGGTAGGAAACCCGGGTCGACAGTGCGTCCGTCATCTTGAAGTTCACGCCAAGGTCGTTGGACACCACGGTGTTCGCGGATGAGCCGAGAACGTCGGTGTCATTGGTCAGCGACATGGTGTCGGTCAGCTTGAGGTAGTAACGAGATGACGCGATGAAGCCCACTTCGGTTTCCGTCACGCCGGCGAAGTCTTTCGTGTAGCGAACCCCGGGGCCTGCTTGAACGCGCCAAGCTTGCTGCTCGGAGTTGAGGACACGGTAACCGGGACCAAAACCGATGAACGCATCAGTTGCGTTACCCGCTACAGGAGCACCACCGGCCACAACAGGAGCCGAGAAGCCGTCATATTCATAGCGGCCGATTCCAAATACATAGAATTTGGGTGTAAAGTAACGGCTCGCTTCATAGGTCGCGAAGAACTTCTCTTCGTTTTTCAGGCCGTTTGCTTCGCCGTATTCAATCGCGAAGCCTGCGGAGTGGTTCCAGTCACCGATGCCATAGGACAAACGGCCTGCGCCAGAAAGCTCACCAGTGTCGGTGTTGCCGGACGTGCCGGATGCAGTCAGCGCGACAGAGCCGCGAAAGCCTTGTGCTACGCCGTTTTCACCAAAGCGTTCCGCGTCGGTGCCGCGTGCGATGTCTTCGTTGACGTCATCGGTGATGTCGTCGATGCGGTCGTCCAATGCCTTGGTTCCGACCAAAGTGCCTTGTGCCACGACAGGCGCGGCCAGCATGAGGGCAACCAACGAGACGGAAGCCAGTTTCAGTGTGTTGTTCATGGATCAATCCTATCCTGAGAAGGTGACCCGTCCTTTGGCAACATAGCCTTGGATCGGGAGCATCTCTGCTGAGGAGGGAGATAGGGAATAGCTACGGATAAGGAAAATTCAAAATAATCATAGATGAAACGAGTATTGGTTATGAATCTAGTTGCTTCGCATCTACGTTTCATCCAGCCCTGTTGGCATGTGGTCTATGTGGTGGTCGGACAGATGATCCAATGCCTCCATAACTTCGTCATGCTCACCGGAAAGTTCTTCCAGTACCGCTTCTAGCGCGGTGGTTGCTTCCGCGCGTAATCCTTCTTCCACATCCTCGCGCCAGACGGCGTAGACCGGATAGGGAAAGCTTGGTGCGTCAGGCACCAACCATAGATTTCCTGCATCCAGATCGCGTTTGACGTAGCGGGCCGGTTGGTAAGCAGCTAGTCCGCGCCGCTTGATGAATTCCGCTGACAGCGCCCCAAGTGCGAGTGTCAGCCCAGTATTTGTCAGATGCGGTAGGGCGGCGGCGTGGGCATGCAGGAATTCAGGGCCCCAATCGACAAAGACATAACGGTCGGCCAAATCTAGGGTAGGGTTCGGGTACCCCGCCACCAACACCAGCTTTTCTTCAGTGATTTTGCTGGCGACAAGGCCCGGGCGCAATTGCGGAGTATACAGCAGCGCCGCCTGAATGCTGCCCTCAGAAAGCGCACGGGTCATTCGATCAGGCAAGCCCAATTCCGCACGAATGTTGAGGTCGGGCATTGCGTTGCGTAGGGCGTCGATCCAACGAAATCCCAAGCGTGGCCATAGCGAGTACTGTGCGCCGATAAACAAGCGGCGCGTGAACCCTTCTGGAATCGCCACCTGCTGGCGGGCCTCTTCCCATACACGCAGAAGAGACGTCGCATAGCGTTCGAACTCTATGCCAGCTTGCGTTAGCTCCGCGCCTGCCTTGGATCGCGTAAAGAGCGGGCGGCCCAGCGAATCCTCAAGCCGCTGGATGCGCAATGAAACCGCCGATTGTGTCACGAACAGCCGCTCCGAGGCGGCAACGAAGGAACCAGTGGCTGCGACCTCCAAAAAGGATCGGATTAAGGTGAGGTCCATTGATACGCTCCAACTATAAGATGATCTCATGTTATAGGGTGCTAAACCTTGGTCTGCAAAATGTAGATTGCGTCGCTTCAACGCTCGCGCTTGGAAGGTGCTGAAGAGACTAGGGGCAAAAAATGCACGGTTTCGCCGCGTTAGGCTTGCGCGACGCCTTATTCCCTTTACGTTTAAGCTCAATACAAGAACGGCGCGATAACGAGCCGCTAAGGGAGGAAAATATGGGAAACTTCGCCACCAAGGCGGATCGGGACGCGATTCAAGCGGAAAGTGCTTGGGAAGATCGTAACCTGCCACGCACGATGTATCAGTTCCTGACCACTACGAAGGACAAGTTCGGAAAGCGCAACGCGTTCTCCTATCAGCTGACATCGGGGCCAACGGACAAAAACGAAACGCTCACATGGGACGAGCTGCACGGCAAATGTTGTCAGGCGGCCAACCTGTTCCGCTCCTTGGGCGTCGGCGAGGATGACGTGGTGGCCTATGTGTTGCCCAACGCGTCGGAGACCGCATATACGCTGCTGGGTGGCTCCATCGCGGGGATCGTGAATCCGATCAACCCACTGCTGGAACCTGAACAAATTAGCGCCATCCTGCGCGAAACCGGCGCCAAGGTCGTAGTAACGCTGAAGGCGTTCCCGAAAACGGACCTTGCCCAGAAAGTCGCCGAAGCGGTCGGACATGCACCGAATGTGAAGCATGTGCTGGAAATCGACCTGCTGCGCTATCTGACGGGCCTGAAGAAATTCATCGTGCCGTTTATCCGGCCAAAAGTTCATGCAGTTCACCATGCCAAGGTGCTCGACTTTTGCGCCGAGCTGAACAAGCAACCCACTTCGCTTGCTTTTGAAGACAGCGCAGGCGACCGTGTGGCCTTCTACTTCCACACCGGCGGGACGACAGGCATGCCGAAAGTGGCGCAGCACAAGTATTCCGGCGTCGTCTATAACGGCTGGCTGGGGCGCAAGCTTCTGTTCACCGAAGAAGACGTGCTGATGTGCCCGCTGCCCTTGTTCCACGTGTTCGCATCGCATGTGGTGCTGATGTCGGTGATCGCGTCCGGCGCGCATGTGATCTTCCCGACCCCGCAAGGCTATCGCGGCGATGGGGTGTTCGACAATTTCTGGAAGCTGATCGAGCGGTACAAAGTGACCTTCATGATCACCGTGCCGACCGCGATTTCCGCGTTGATGCAGCGTCCTGTTGATGCGGATATCTCCAGCCTGAATATCGCGTTTTCCGGCTCGTCCCCGCTGCCGGTTGAGCTGTATAACCGGTTCGAGAAAGCCTGCGGCGTGACCATCGTTGAAGGCTACGGGCTGACCGAAGCGACCTGCCTTGTGTCGATCAACCCGCCGTCGGGCGAGAAGAAGGTCGGCTCGATCGGTATTCCGTTCCCGTATACAGATGTCACCATCCGCCGCGTCGCCGACGGATCGGTCTGTGACGTGGACGAGATCGGCGAGATTTGCTTGCACAACCCCGGCGTTTACGAAGGCCACACCTATACCGAGGCCGACAAAAACGTGGACCTGTATTATGACGACAAGTATCTGCGCACCGGTGACTTGGGGCGTCTGGATGCAGACGGCTATTTGTGGATCACAGGCCGCGCCAAGGATTTGATCATTCGTGGTGGCCACAACATCGACCCTGCCGAGATCGAAGAAGCCTTGGCCGGACATCCCGATGTCGGCTTCGCAGGGGCAATCGGGCAACCCGACGCCCATGCTGGCGAAATTCCATGCGTTTATGTGGAGCTTGTCGACGGCGGCACGGCTACCATCGACGAATTGATGGCTTTTGCCAAAGAGAAGGTTCATGAGCGCGCGGCGCATCCGAGATATATTGAGTTGATGGACGAACTGCCAAAGACCGCGGTCGGCAAGATATTCAAGCCGGAGCTTCGCAAGATGGCGATCACGCGGATCTATAACCAAGCTCTCAAAAAGGCCGACGTTGCAGCCGAAGTTGTCTCAGTTGCCGAAGACAAGAAGCGCGGGTTGGTGGCGAAGGTCGCCAAACGTGGAGACGTGACAAAAGATGCCGTTAATCACGTGCTTGGCAGCTTCACCCGTCCATGGGAGTGGGTGGATTAGCGCTCGCTAGAACCCAGATCTAAACAATATGCCCGTCCAGAGTATGCCTCTGGGCGGGCGTAAAAAACTGCGCAATCTGTTGCGAGTTCCGGTAGGCTTTTTAAAATCTTGTAGAATAGTTGCCCGTTTGGCCCCAGAGTGCGTTAGCCTTAAGTTCTTTACAGGAGTGACTGCCGGATATGCCCACTCGTTTTCGTCTCACTACCCTATGGGGCTGCGCGTTGGTTTGCGCCCTTATCATGAGCTTTCCGGCCATGGCTGATGAGGCTGCGGATCGCTGGAACGTTATCAAGGATTCCGGCGATGCTGCGTTGATTGCCCAGTTTCGCGAGGATTTCCCGGGAAGTCCATTTGATCTAGATGCCTTGGTGATATTGGCAGCCCTAATCACCCAAACAGATACCGGTGACGCACCAGCGTCCGGAGCGGTCACCTTCATCGAGCCGCTTTCGGGTTTCGGGGAAACTCTAGAGCGCTACAGTCTTAGCACGCTCTTAAAGACTTCGCCGGTCTTTCCACCAATTGAAGGACTGCCAGAGGAATACTGGAAAAATAAGACCTGCAGTACGTGCCATGAATGGACACAAGCTACGCTTTGTACGCAAGCCACGCATTACACCAAAGATGAAAACGTCCACCGTTTGAACATTCAACATCCACTGGGCCGGCCTTTTAAAGAAGCACTACGAGCTTGGGCCGAAGGTGGATGCCTATAATTTTTACGATGATTGGAGCCTGCGATGACCATCAATTGCCTAAGACCCGTCCATATTGCCTTCATGATAATGAGCTTGTTGTGCGCCCCAGCATTGGCGCAATCAGACGGCCCGTTCGGGGCAGGGTGGCAGTTGGATGCCGAGAATTCTCGTATTGGATTTCAATCAATCAAAAACCAGACCAAGGTTGAGCAATCTAGCTTTGCCACCCTGACAGGCGCAATCGACGGCAACGGCTCCGCGGAAATTCGCATAGCGCTGGACAGCGTTGATACCAAGGTTGACCTGCGTAACGTCCGAATGAGGTTTTTGTTCTTCGAGTCGTTCAAATATCCAGAAGCTATCGTCAAAGCGCGATTGTCGCCCCGTTTGGTTGACGAATTGCGTGCTGAGCGCCGCAAAGTCATCACCCTGCCGGTCACACTTGATTTGCACGGCGTGACAAAATCCATCGAAGCGCAGCTTGCGCTGACCCTGCTGGATGACACGAGAGTGTCCGTTGCAACTTATGAGCCGATCAGCATTGATCTGGCGGCATTTGATTTGATGGGTGGTCTAAAAAAACTGGAAGAGGCGGCTGGCGTTACAATCATACCTTCCACATCGGTCAATTTTGACATCGTGTTTGCAGCGTTAGATAGTTCTGCGCCAGCACCAACGTCAGAGCCCGTGCCCGTCGCATCTGCGGCTTTGGAGCCAGAGGGTGACTTTAGCAAGGAGGCCTGCGTCGGTCGCTTTGAGATTCTGTCGCGAACGGGGAACATCTATTTTGCAACGTCCTCGGCGCAATTGAGCAATGAAAGCGTACCGTTGCTGGCCAATGTTGTTGATATTGTTAGTCGGTGCCCTGACCTGAAGGTTCAAGTCATCGGTCACACAGATAGCTACGGGTCCGCCCGCGCAAATCAATCGCTGTCCGAGCGGCGGGCTGCCTCGGTGGTCGCCTTCCTTGCGGCGAAGGGTATTACCGCGTCACGAGTACAGTCATTGGGCTACGGTGAAACCAAGCCAATTGCCCCGAATACAACTGCCGAAGGGCGTCAGAAAAACCGTCGCATTGAGTTTGCTCCGGTCGCAGCGGAGTAGGGGCGTCAGGCAGGATAGTCAGAGACCAACCGCATACCAAGATGCGCAGGCGGGGTGCCAACTGCGCATCCACCACGGGCCGGATCGCGGATTAGGTAGGACATGGCTGCGACGTGCTCGCCTGCGACAAAGAACGCGGGGCACCGGTCAGCGCTTAGGCCGTCGGCAGCACCTGCGTAGCACTCCTGCGTCCATTCCCAGACACTGCCATCAAGATCTGCGACGCCCTCTGGGCTTGTGCTGAAGCTTCCTTGGGTTTTGAGCCCGCGCGGGGCGTTGCCTTCGGTCAGGTAGCTGGCAGCCCAAGTCAGGGATGGGTCGGTGAAAATCGGGTCCGGCTCTTCAGGGAGAACCGAGTGCGCCATGTGGTTCCATTCGTCAACTGTCGGTAGGCGAAATTCATGCGCCGTACCCTCGTTAATCCATGTCAGGTACTGGTTCACGTCCACGTAGCTTAGTCCGGTGGCGGGTGTATTTGAAGCGTCGAAACCCTTGCGCACGCGCAACTGGATAGCGCAGCTTCCGGCGTCGAAACATGCGTTCCATTCCGCCACGGTGACTTCGAATTGTTGCGCATAGAAGGTGTTGCCGTCAGGCATGACAATCGGTGTTTTGGCCATGACAGGCATCGGAAGAGTGGGATCGGGGCCGCGAGGAATGAGCGCGGCCCCGATCAAGGCCACCGCCACCACTGCAAGGGCCGGTCTTAGCGACGCGGGCAGATGCAATTTTTTGGTAGCGATGGCCATTTCGTTTACTCCTGATCTCAGGTTGCAAAGGGTCGAGGGGCGACAACCTGTTCCATCAGGTCATTGTTCCAGTCGCCTTCCACCACGAAGTGAGCAGTGGCACCCAGCAAGGCGGCCTCGATCAAGTTGTGGTTCACGTAGGCATACACGCCGGGTTGCTCGAACGTGTACATCGAAGCCATCGCGGTGCCGCCTCTGACAAACCAAGTCTCGAGACCAGTCATTGGTGCGTCGCTGAAGGACGTTTCCCAAACAAAGTTGCCGTGCCCCCCAATCAGGTGAGGTCGTGAGTCCCGGTTCGCCTGATTGTGGATCATCAGGACCGTCTCGCCGACTTTGAACTTCAGCGCATTCTCTCCGGTTAGCGCCCCAACAGCGCCGTTGAAAACACTGTGCGTGGGTGTCAGTGTCCGCATAGCATCGAGGCTGTCGGCATAGTCGTCACCAGCAAGTTCATAGGTCTTGAATTCGCCGTCTTCGTCTTTTGGCAGGTAGTAATCCTGCTCCCCGATATAGGCGATTTTGTCGTATTTAAGCGCATTGCCGTCTTTGTCTTTCAGGCCATCGCGCGGCAGCACCATCACGGCGCCGTTCATGCCATGGGTTACGTGGTAGGGGATCATCGCCCCGCCCGGCGCGCAGTGATAGGTAAAGCAACCGGGCTTCGTGGCTTTCCAGCGCAGCACTGTTTCTTCGCCTGGGAAGACGTGGGTCAGACCGCCGCCGCCAAGCGCGCCAGTGGACGCGTGGAAGTCAATGTTGTGCTCCATTTGGCTGTCTTCGGGATTGCGCAGGGTCAGCTCGACCATATCGCCTTCGTGTACGATGATCAGCGGGCCAGGGACCGAGCCGTTATAGGTCAGTGCCCAGACTTCAGCGCCGGTATCTTCGTCCACGACCATCAGACGTTCTGTGGTGTCCATCGTGATCTCAACGATTTTTGGGCCACCTTTAGCGACTTGTTCATGTTCTGGCGCAAAAGGAGGGGCGACCAATTCTTGTTTGACGCGGGTGTAGCCGGAAAGATCGGCCACACTTGCGGTGCTTTTCACTTTGACTTCAGCGGCGGCCTTGTAAAGCTTGGCCGAGGTTTCGTTGGCTTTGGTCATCTGTGGGCCACGCCGCGCAGCTATTGCAGCCCCGCCTGTCAGTGCGGCGGCACCAGCAAGTACCGATCCGCGCAGAACATTGCGACGGCTTGTCTTCTTGAGGCCTGGGTTGATAAATTTGGTCATGTTTCCCTCCATGGGGTTCTGGTTTTGCGGGTAGAGCCGTACCGACCTAGCCGCGGGTATCGGTGGTGATCACAGATTGCCGAGTTGCGTCTCAAAGCGCTTCTTAGCTTTTTTCGGAACGCGGCCTTCTAGGAAGCCTTCGGGTGCGTCCACATCGCCGACGGCAATGGTCATAACCATGCCCATGGCGTAGTGGGGTTTGCAGATCACCGCGTAGACGCCTTCGGTCTCCAGCGTGATTTCAAGTTCTTCGTTGACTTTGCCCTTGAATCCTTCGGCACCCTCAGGGAACATGCCTTTGGCGGTCTCTGCATTGTGGCCTTTGCTTGAAGCTATGAACTTTATTGTGTCGCCGGGGGCCGCCTGTACGAACGCAGGCTCAAACACCATCCGCGCGCCGTCAGCACCCTTGTTCAGCATCTGAATTTCAAAGGTTTCGGCAAGCGCAGCGCCCCCCATCAGAGCGGCGAGTGCGAGGCCAGTTGCCAGTTTGCGGATCATTGTCTTGTCCTTTCGATCTGCGTGATTGCTTGACCTAATAGTGAACCGTTTCTGCAGTGCAGAAGTTGTGCTTGCGCAAACTTCCGCTTGAGTAACCCTGCGACAAAATGGTTGATATGAGTGGTAGCCGTGCGAAGGCTGTGGCATGAACGGCGTCATGCCAGATTCTGCGCCCAAGAAAACACTGCCGCGGCTTGACGAAAGCCTGCTGACGCACCTGCCGCCGTTTTCCAAGCTGGAGAGAGGTGAGATTCGTGCAATTCTGGATCAAGCCGTATCTCGGAGGTTCGATGAGGGCGTCGCCGTGTTCGACGAAGGTGCGCCTGCCGAGCGGTTCTACCTGCTTCTAGACGGCTACATTCGGGTGGTGCGTATCTCGCCGACTGGCGAACGCGTCACTGCCCTTCATATCCCATCGGGTCAGCTCTTTGGTATGGCGCGTGCGTTGGGGCACGACACCTATCCTGCCACCGCAATAACGGCGACGGAATCCATCGCACTCAGCTGGCCTATGCGTTTGTGGGATGTCTTCGTGACTGACTATGAAGGCTTCTCGACCGAGACCTATAAGATCGTTGGTCAGCGCGTGGGTGAGATGAACACGCGGATAATGGAGCTTGCAACGCAGCATGTAGAGCAGAGGGTCGCCAATGCCCTGCTCAGGTTAATTAGCCAAACCGGCAGAAAAGTAGCGGACGGGATAGAGATCGACTTCCCGATTACACGACAGGACTTTTCGGAACTGACCGGAACAACGCTGCATACGGTCAGCCGCCTTTTGAGTGCGTGGGAAAAACAGGGGCTTGTGGAAAGCCAACGCAAGCGGATCAAGGTGTGTGATCCTCACGCGCTGGTTATCTTGAGCCAGCTCTAGGAAAGGGCGCGCGTTGCGCCGTTTATCGTGTTTACGATGTTGCCCCTGAATCGATTGCGATTCGTAATTCTTCGATGAATGCGTCGTAATCCATGTGGTATTCATCGCAGGCATCTATGACCGCGTGAAACGGGTTTATCAAACATCCCACACATACCATGCGGTGACGCATAAAGACCTCGATCGTTTGCGGCCATCTGGCCATCAAATCCTTAAGCGTTAGATCCGGGTCGTCAAACGTCTTATTCGGCATCGCATGTCCTTTCCTCCTCAACTTTACGGGCCTTTCCGCGTGGAACGTTGTGCTGGCGCAAACTCGATGTTCGCGGCGCGCGTTAAGCCCTGATCATCCCGAACCTAGAGGAGGCCCGAGAATGGCTGAATTCCTGACCAAGTCGCGGGCGCGCAACATCTTCTACGGAGGCTCATTGTTCTTCGTAGTCGTTTTTGTTGCGATGTCCGTTCACAGCCACAAATACGTGGTGCAAGTATCAACCGCCGGAATGCCACTGAGCGAAGAAGTGGTTCTTGGCAAACACGTGTGGGAACGGCACTCCTGCATTAACTGCCATACGTTGCATGGCGAAGGTGCCTATTTCGCACCCGAGCTTGGTAACGTCATGACCCGCTGGGACGTGCAAGACGACCCGGAAGCAGCTTACGAGACGCTGGAAGGTTGGATGAGTTCCCAACCGTCGGGCATCGAAGGCAGACGCCAGATGCCATATTTCGAGATCACCGAGGAAGAGATGCGCGGCTTGGCCGAGTTCCTTCGCTGGGCAGATCAGACCGACACGCAGGGCTGGCCGCCCAATGACGCGGGTTAAGGAGACAACATCATGAAATATCAATCTCAAAAAGTCGCATTAGCCTATTTCGTCTGTGCCATGGCGCTGTTCGGAATACAGGTTATCGGCGGCCTTCTCGCGGGCTGGATTTACGTCTCGCCCAACTTCCTGTCGGAGCTGTTGCCGTTCAACATCATCCGCATGATCCACACCAACGCGCTTATCGTCTGGCTGCTGCTGGGCTTCTTCGGCGCAGCCTATTTCCTTGTGCCGGAAGAGTCGGAGCGAGAAATCTACTCGACCAAACTGGCCTATATCCAACTGGCGATCCTGATGATCGGCACGCTGGGCGCGGTCGGCTCCTACCTCGTGGGTATCCACGGCGGGCGCGAATTTCTGGAGCAACCGCTCTGGGTCAAGTTCGGCATCCTCGTCGCGGCGCTGATCTTCCTGTTCAACATCTCGATGACGGTGCTGGCGGGTAAGAAAACCGCCATCACCAACGTGCTGTTGATGGGCCTGTGGCTGCTATCGCTTCTGTGGGTGTTCGCCTTTATCAACCCCGACAACCTGTCCTTGGACAAGATGTACTGGTGGTTCGTGGTTCACCTCTGGGTGGAAGCCACGTGGGAACTGGTCATGGCCGCAATCCTCGCCTTCCTGCTTCTGAAGCTGACAGGTGTGGACCGTGAGGTCGTGGAGAAATGGCTCTATGTTATCGTGGCTACCGCCCTATTTTCCGGTATCCTTGGCACAGGTCACCACTTCTACTGGATCGGTCTTCCGGGATACTGGCAGTGGGTTGGTTCGATCTTCTCGACCTTCGAGGTAGTTCCGTTCTTCCTGATGATGACCTTTGCCTTCGTCATGGTCTGGAAGGGGCGCAAGAACCACCCCAACAAAGCGGCCCTGCTTTGGTCGCTGGGGTCCAGCACCGTGGCCTTCTTCGGCGCTGGTGTCTGGGGCTTCCTGCACACTTTGCATGGCGTGAACTTCTACTCCCACGGCACGCAGATCACCGCAGCACATGGTCACCTGTCGTTCTATGGTGCCTATGTGGCCTTGAACCTGGCGGTGTTTACCTACGCAATGCCGATGCTGCGCAACCGCGAACCGTATAACCAAGTGCTAAATATGGTTTCGTTCTGGCTGATGACGGGCGGCATGGCGTTCATGACCTTCGTGCTAACCTTTGCGGGCACCATCCAGACCCACATGCAGCGGGTGGTGGGCGACTACTACATGGACGTGCAGGACGCGCTGTCAATCTTCTATCTGATGCGTTTTGGCGCAGGGATAGCGGTTGTTGTTGGTGCCATCCTGTTCATCTACTCCGTGTTAGTTGTCCGTAAGAGCGAGGTTATCACACCCGGCGCGGCGAACCCCGTTGCAGGAGAGTAGGCGATGAACATGCAAGCAACCCCGCAACTGCCGTTCTATCAGGCGACCGCTCGCGAGTGTGACCTGTTCGAGACGGCTTATGAAAATGGTTTGCCCCTTCTTTTGAAGGGGCCGACCGGCTGCGGCAAAACCCGCTTTGTCGAGCACATGGCAGCCAAGCTGGGCAAGCCGCTTTACACGGTGGCGTGCCATGACGATTTGTCCGCCGCCGACCTGATCGGGCGCTACCTGCTGAAAGGCGGCGAAACCGTCTGGGTCGACGGCCCGCTGACCCGCGCGGTGCGTGAAGGCGGCATCTGCTATCTCGACGAGGTCGTGGAGGCCCGCAAGGACGTCACCGTGGTGCTGCACCCTTTGACCGACACACGGCGCACGCTGATGATCGACCGGACGGGCGAGGAGCTGGTGGCCCCCAAGGGCTTCATGCTGGTCGCATCTTACAACCCCGGCTATCAAAACGTGCTCAAGCGGCTGAAACCGTCTACGCGGCAACGGTTCCTGTCGGTATCGTTCGACTTTCCGACCCCCGAGATCGAGATTGCAGTCGTTTCGCAGGAAAGCGGGTTGGAGGCGGGGCGTGTCGCGCCGCTGGTCCGGCTTGCAGGTCACATCCGTGCGCTATCGGGCATGGATTTGGAGGAGGGTGTCTCGACCCGTCTGTTGATCTATGCGGCGACGCTTATGGCGGGCGGTATGGGGGTTGATCAGGCTCTTGAGGCAGCGATTATCGAACCGCTCAGCGACGAGCCGGACGTTGGTCAGGCGCTGCGCGACCTGATCTCTACCATCTACGGATAATTGCGATGAAACTCCTCGATCTCATGGAACCCGAAGAAACGGTGGGCAACCTGTGGCATGACATGGCCAGCGGGATCGGGGCTGACGTTATGTATCCCGAGGCGGGCGTCACGCTCGCCTCGGTCCGGCCCAGCCTTGCGGTATTGTTTCGCGCGTTGGGTGGCAACGCGGGTGTCGAACTGGGTGAAGCGCCCGCGACGCTTGCCCGTCACCGCCGGCCGCTGCGCCGCAAGCTGGGGGCCGAACGCGACCGCCAATGGGTCGCGGGATTTGATGGAGAGCGGCTGTCCCTGCCGCCTGTGATCGCGGCGTTTCCAGAGGCTCGACTGAATCGCGCCGCCTATTTCTGGCTCACTGCACTGGCCGCCGTGACCGATGTGTCGGAGCTTGATTTGACGGGCGAGGGGGCCGCGCTGGATTGCGCCCAGATACGGGCCAACGCAGAGGCCGCCGACCGCGCCTATGCCAAATGTCCCGGCTTGTGCGCCGCCTACACGGAAATGGCGCGGTTTTGCGCCGCCAACCGACCTGACGTGATGCGTCCGGCACAAGAAGGCGTTATCGAGACTGCCTTGCGCGACCAGCTCTGCGGCGGGACGCCTGTCATGGTGACCCACGACACACCGCGCGGCTACATGCCGTTCGCGCCGGTCCCGATCTGGCTGCGCTATGCGCCCGCCGGCTCGGGGGCTGCTGCGGGCGAGGAACACGCCGACCCCGCCGCCCCGCCGCCCAACGCCGCGACGACGACTCGCAAACTGGGGAGCCGCAAGGATCAGGAGCAGCAAAACCGCAAAGACAGCTTCATCATTCACCGGTTCGAGTCGATCCTGTCATGGGTCGAGTCGATGAACATCAACCGCAGCGTGGATGATGATGACGACGAGAACGCCCAAAAGGCGGCGGACGATCAGGACGAGATCGTCCTGTCGAAGCATGACCGCAAGGCCGCAACGCGCTTGCGGTTGCATCTGGACCTGTCGCCGTCTGACGCAGATCACGAGGCGCTGGCGGGGAAACACACATACCCCGAATGGAACCACCGCAGCCGCAGCTATATGGACGGTCATTGCCGCGTGTTGGATGCGCCTGCGCAGCCCGATCCGGCCTTCAGCTACCGTCCCAACGAACGCCGCATCCGCGAGGTGCGCCGCCAGTTCGAAGCCTTGCGCCCGCGCCGCATTCTGCAGCCGCGTCAGGTGGATGGCACAGAGCTGGACCTTGACGCGTTGCTAACCGCACGCGCGGACCTGATGGCCACAGGGCGCGGGTCCGACCGGATATGGCAAAGCGCGCGGCAGGTTGAACGCGACCTGTCCGTGGCGTTTCTTATCGACACGTCGCGCTCGACTGAAGCCGCGATTGGCGACACCTCGGTGATCGAGGTTGCCCGTGAGGCCATGGCGTCGCTGGCCGCTGGCATCGACGCGGCGGGGGACCGGCTGGGCGTTTGGGGCTTTTCCTCCCTGCGCCGCGACCGTGTTTTCCTGACCCGTTGCAAAGGGTTCGATACCCCGATGAACGCCGAGGTGACCAACAATATCGGTGCGTTGAAACCCGGCCACTATACGCGTCTGGGGGCGGCCATCCGCCATGTCAGCGCGCAATTGGCCGAGGAGCCGAGCGCGCGTAAACTGCTGATCGTACTGACCGATGGCAAGCCGAACGACCTTGACCACTACGAAGGCCAGCATGGTATCGAAGACAGCCATATGGCCGTCAAGGAAGCCCGTCGCGCGGGGCAGAACCTGTTCGGCGTCATCATCGACGAGGACGGGCAGGACTGGTTCGCACGCATCTTCGGGCGCGGCGGCTTTGCGCTATTGCCCAACCCTGAACGTCTTACGCGGGCCTTGCCCGACATTTACCGCACACTCACGCAGGAGGTTTGACATGCGTATCCTTGCCCCTCTCTTTTCTCTGTTGGCCATGCCCGTTTGGGCCAGCTCATTTGACCGCCCGATGCCTCAGGCGCAATCTGCCACGGCAGAGTTCTGGTTCGCCATGGGCAGTTTGGGCTTAATCGCGGCGCTGTATCTGGTGCATAGACTGGTCTCTCGCAAATGACGGATCGGGGCTGGTCCGTTGCGCGTATCGCGGTGGTCCTTTACCCGTTCGGGGCAGGGGCCATGGCGGTGAACGTGTTTTTCGCCTCCCTGATCTTCAGCTGGATCGGCGGGCCTGTTCTGACGGCCTTCTGGTCAATCTCGATTGGTTGTGTGATTGGCATTCCCGCCACATGGTATTTCGCCCGCCACATCCGCAATCTTATGGATACGGCAGACGCCCGCAGCGCAGACTAAGGAACACGGCATGGCAACTTCATCCGCAGAGCAGATGCGCGCGTGGCAAGGGCCGGCGCTGTTCAGCTTCGGCTTCCGCCCGTTCTTTTTGTTCGGGGCGGTTTGGGCCTGTTTTGCGATGCTGCTCTGGATACCGGCGCTATCGGGCGCGGTGACACTACCGACACGGTTCGATTCCGTCTCATGGCACGCGCATGCGTTCCTGTTCGGCTATCTGAGCGCTGTTCTGGCGGGCTTCCTGCTGACGGCGGTTCCGAACTGGACCGGACGCCTGCCCTTGGTTGGCTGGCCGCTGGCGGCGATGTTCGGGATATGGCTGGCGGGACGTGTGGCGGTGTTGTTCTCGGAGTTGCTACCGTCTGGCGTCGCCCCTGCGATTGATCTGGCATTCCCCGTTATCCTTGGCGCGGTGATCCTGCGCGAGATTGTCGCCGGAAAGAACTGGCGTAACCTGATGGTGCTGGGCCTGCTCGCGGTCTTTACCTTGGCGAACCTGCTGTTTCACATCGAAGCCGCGCAAGGCGAAGTTGCCGCGCAGGGCGTCGGGCTGAGGCTGGGCGTTGGCACAGGGGTGATGATGATTGCTGTGATCGGCGGGCGTATCGTGCCGTCCTTCACTCGCAACTGGTTGGCCCGAGAGGGCAAAGACGCACGCCCGACCCCGCCGATGCAGGTGTTCGACAAAGGGGTCTTGCTGGCCAGTATCGCGGGATTGCTCCTATGGGTTTTGCGTCCGGAAAGCAGCGTTACTGGTTTGGCGCTTCTGGTGTTGGGTGCGTTGCATCTGGTGCGGGTGGTGCGCTGGAAAGGGCATCACACAGGCGGCGAGGCCTTGGTCTGGGTGCTACACGTCGCTTATGCCTTCATTCCGCTGGGCGCGATTGTCATCGGGCTGGCGATTGTGCTGCCTGACCTTGAGCTGACGCAATCGGCGCAGCATCTGTGGATGGCGGGCGCGATTGGGGCCATGACCTTGGCGGTGATGACCCGTGCGACGCTGGGGCATACGGGGCAAAATTTGCATGCGGGCGGTGGGACGCTGGTTATCTACCTGGCGCTGTTCGGGTCTGTCGCCGCGCGAGTGTTCGCCGGAGGGGAGCCGGTGTTCTATCATATCTCGGGCTTGCTGTGGATCGTTGCCTTTGGCGGCTTCGCCGTGGCCTACGGGCCGCTGTTGCTGCGCCGCAAAGACGGTGCCTGAGCCATGAGTTGGTCTGCCTTTGCAGCTGTTTTTGTGGCTTTCTTCGTGACCCATTCAATCCCCGTGCGCCCCGCTGTGAAGTCGCGGATCGTCGGGCGGATTGGCGCGGCGGGGTTCGGGATGGCCTATTCAGCGCTGTCCATTGCCATGCTGGCCTTGCTGGTCTGGGCCGCAGGGCAGGCGCCGTTCGAAGTGTTGTGGCCCCAAATGCCGTGGCATCGCAACGCGGTTCATCTGGGCATGCTGGCGGTGTGTTTGCTCCTAGCGTTGTCGCTTGGGCGGCCTAACCCGTTTTCTTTTGGCGGGGCGCGGAACGACGATTTTGATCCGGCCAGGGCGGGCGTTGTCAGATGGTCCCGCCATCCGGTTTTGCTGGCGCTGGCCCTTTGGGCGGGGCTGCATTTGCTGCCAAACGGTGACCTTGCCCATGTGATCCTGTTTGGCACGCTTGGAGGCTTTGCCGTCATCGGACGCCTGTTGATCGACAGGCGCAAACAGCGCGTCATGGGCGTGGATCGGTGGCAGGCGTTGCGCGATGCGACCCGCACGGCTCCGCGGTTCTACCGCCCGCGCTCTTGGCTGGAACTGGTGATGCGCCTCGCCGCTGGCGTCGCGGCTTTCGCGACACTATTGTGGCTGCATCCTGTGGTGATCGGCGTGTCCGCGCTCTAGGACGCGCGGGAGTAGCGCACCCCTTCTGGAACATGCGCATCAAAGCAACTTGCGATAATGCGGGTCAGCGCGCGGCCCTCGGACTTGATCTCGAGACATTGGTTTTGCAGCGATACCAGCCCGTCAAACTTGGCGGCGACCTGCGGTAAAAGCGATGCTATATTCGCCGCCTGTGCGCGGAACTCTTCTTGCAGGTCCGCAATGTCCAACCTGAAATCACACATCACGCGCTCGATTGCACGGGCGCGGATCTGGTCGTCGAAATTCATCTCGTATCCGCGTGAGCCCGCTAGCTGGCCTGCCGTGATGCGCTGGATATAGGCCGCCGTAGCGGGGGCGTTCTGGATATAGCCGTTAGGGAACCGCGATATGGACGACGCGCCAAGCCCGATCAGCGTCTGGCAGGTATCGGCGGTGTAGCCTTGGAAGTTGCGACGCAAACGGCCTGTGCGGCGCGCGGTGTCCAGCTCGTCACCGGGGCGGGCGAAGTGGTCGATGCCGACGGCGGGAAGTCCTGCGGCCTCGAACCGCTCCGCGGCGAGTTGCGCCAGATGATAGCGGGCCAGATCGTCGGGCAACGCGTCCTCGTCGATGAGCTTTTGCCGCTTCGACACCCAAGGAACATGGGCATAGCCGAACAGCGCCACGCGGTCCGGCGCGAAGGTCAGGACCTTGTCGATGGTGTCGGAAATGCGCGCCTCGGTTTGGTGCGGAAGGCCGTAGACCAGATCTGTGTTGAGCGAGGTGATCCCCGCCGCACGCAAATCTTCGACACAGGCGCGGGTAACCTCGAACGGTTGCTCGCGTCCGATGGCGGCTTGGACCAGCGGGTCGAAATCCTGAATGCCAATAGAGGCGCGGGTCATCCCTTCGGCGGCCAGCGCGTCGATCTTGGCGCGGTCCACCATGGTCGGATCAATCTCGACCGAGAATTCAAAGTCCTCAGCAGGTGGGAAGACATCGCGCACGGCCTTGGCCAAGCGGTGGATCAGGTGCGGTGGCAAAATGGTGGGCGTCCCGCCACCCCAGTGCAGCCGCCCCATGCGTATGCCCTTGGGCAAGGTTGCGCGCAGCAACTCCAGCTCGGCTTCCAGCGTCCCGACATAGCTTTCGACAGGGCTGAGGGTCACGGTGCCTTGTGTGTGGCAGGCGCAAAACCAGCAGAGCCGCTCGCAAAACGGGATGTGGAGATAGACAGAGACCGGCACATCGGGATCAAGGGAGCCAAGCGATTGCGCTTGGAAATCATCGCGCACATCCGTGGTGAAGACCGCAGCCGTCGGATACGAAGTGTAGCGCGGCACGCGCGCATCGAAGAGGCCGTGAGCCTTGAGGGTGTCTATATGTTCCATGACCCTGCAATGACGGAAATCGACGCGGTTGTTTTTGCGCGATATCAAACTTTGTAGAAAAGTTTGCGCACCCGCGGTCATCTGAGGGCACTGAAAGTAGGAATTGGGGAGATGGTGCTGTGAGAGAGGATTGAACTCTCGACCTCACCCTTACCAAGGGTGTGCTCTGCCACTGAGCTACCACAGCATCTACACTTGCGTGTGGGCGGGGTATTAGGGTGAAACTCTTCTCGGCGCAACCCTAATCTGGACCCTTTGAGCGCCCTGGGTTAAGACGGTTTCATGAGTGACCGGACATCCCACAAAGACACCCCCAAACCCCAGCATCACGCACAAATACGCGAGGCGCGGTTGAAGGCGGCATTGAAGGCGAATATGGGACGTCGTAAGCAGCAGGCGCGCGCCAGAAAAACCCCCGGAAATACGGGCGATAACGAGACAAAAGGGCAGTAAACCATGGATAAGATCGTCGTCACGGGCAATGGTCCGCTGAAGGGGGAGATTACGATCTCCGGAGCAAAGAATACTTGCCTGAAACTGATGACTGCCGCGCTTTTGAGTGACGAGCCGCTGACGCTGACCAATGTGCCGCGCCTCTCCGATATCGGGACATTGTCGGAACTGCTGGAATCCCTTGGGTGCGAAGTGGCGCTGCTGAACGGGGGCAACGTCATGGTGTTGTCTGCCGGAGAAATCACCAACCGCAAAGCTGAATACGAAATGGTGCGCAAGCTGCGCGCGTCGTTCAATGTGCTGGGGCCGCTGGTTGCCCGCGAAGGCGAGGCAACGGTGTCGCTGCCCGGCGGTTGCGCCATTGGCGCGCGCAAGGTGGATTTACACCTGATGGCGCTGGAAAAGCTGGGGGCCACGATTACGCTGGACGAAGGCTACGTGCATTGCTCCGCCCCGAACGGTTTGACGGGCGCAGTGATCGAATTCCCGTTCGTCACGGTGGGCGGGACCGAGAACGCGATCACCGCCGCGACACTGGCGAAAGGCACGACCGTCATCAAGAACGCGGCGCGCGAGCCGGATACTGTTGATTTGTGCAAATGCCTGAGCGCTATGGGGGCGAAGATTTCCGGTGCTGGTACGTCCGAGATTACCATTGAAGGCGTCGACCGGCTGCACGGCGCGACCCACGAAGTGATCGCCGACCGCATTGAGTTGGGCACGTTCATGATCGCGCCTGCCATTGCGGGGGGCGAGGTCGAATTGATCGGCGGCCGTCGTGATCTGGTGGATGCGTTTTGCAACAAGCTGGAAGCAACGGGCGTTGTGATCATCGAAACCGAGCGTGGTTTGAAAGTGTCCCACAATGGCGACCGGCTGAAGCCCGTCGATGTCGAGACAGAGCCGTTCCCGGGCTTCCCGACCGACCTGCAAGCGCAGATGATGGCGGCGCTGTGCCTTGCCGACGGCACGTCGAAACTGCACGAGACGATCTTCGAGAACCGCTTTATGCACGCGCCGGAACTGATCCGGATGGGCGCTAAAATCGACGTTCAGGGTGGCCATGCCACGGTGACGGGCGTTCAGAAAATGAACGGTGCGCCGGTGATGGCGACCGACCTCCGAGCTTCGGTTTCCCTCATTCTGGCGGGCCTCGCCGCCGAAGGAGAGACGACCGTCGGCCGTGTTTACCACCTTGACCGCGGATATGAGCGGATTGAACAGAAGTTGGGTGGCGTCGGCGCATTGATCAAACGGGTGCCTGAATGAGCCAGGACGCGAGTTTCGAGGACGGCGCCGCGCGCTCCCTTCGTCTGACGGCAGAGGATGCTGATGACGTCACGGTGATCTCGTCGCTTGCGCAGGACGCGGTATTTCCGGTGAGCGAGATGGCGTGGAAACCCGCGCAACGTCGCTTTGCGTTGTTGTTGAACCGCTTCCGTTGGGAAGATTTGCCTGCCGCCGAGCGGCGCGGGCGGGATTTCGAACGTGTTCGTGCGGTGCTGGCATTTGACGACGTGACCAAGGTGTCGTCTAGCGGCTTGGACCGGTCCGACCCCGAAATGGTGTTGTCGTTGTTGTCCATCACGTGGAAAGCGGGTGAGGATGGGGCAGGGCGCTTCGAGCTGACACTCGCAGGCGACGGCGCAATTGCACTGGAAGCGGAATGCGTGAACATCACGCTGCAAGACGTCACGCGCCCCTACATCGCCCCTTCCCGCAAGGCCCCGAAGCACCCGGAGTGAAAGTCCGGACGCTCACCAGTGCGGATGCAGAGGCGTTTCAAGCGCTGCACATTGAAGGGGTTACCAACTACCCGACCGCGTTTCTGAGGTCGCTCGATGAGGTTCGGGATACGAGTCCGGATGAGGTTGCGCGGGTTCTTGATAGCGGCAAGATAATGGGCGCCTTTGCGGGCGAGACGTTGATCGGCCTTGCGGGGCTGGCGCAGAACGGCTTTGCCTCGGCACGGCATCGCGCGATGATCGGGCCGTTCTATGTGAGCACCGCCAGTCAGGGGCAGGGTGCAGCGCAAGCGCTGATGGATGCGCTGGCGGAGAAGGCCAGACAGATGGGTGTGCTGCAACTGGAGCTCTACGTCTGGGCAAAAAACCCGCGCGCCCAGCGGTTCTACATCCGCAACGGCTTCGAACAAGTGGGCCGAATTCCACGATCCGTGATCATCGACGGTGAAGAGTGCGACGATTTATTGATGGTACGCGCTTTGGATCGTTGAGCCTTCCGCGCCTGCGCGGTATGGAGGCGGCATGCCTATGTTTCTCAACAGCGCTGACGCTGACTTCGACACTCAATTTGCCCGGCTTCTGACGATGAAGCGTGAAGACAGCCCCGATGTGGACGCTGTCGTTGCAGGGATAATTGCCGATGTGCAATCACGCGGTGACGCGGCGGTGATCGAGTTAACCTCCAAATTTGACCGGATGGATTTGACACCCGAGACGCTGGCGTTTTCGCGCGAGGAAATGGACGCGGAAATCGCGAAAGTTCCGGCTGAAGAGCGCGCAGCACTAGCGCTGGCCGCCGAGCGCATCCGCGCCTATCACGACCGCCAACTACCCCAAGACGAAGCGTGGGACGGCCCCCATGGCGAGATGCTTGGCTGGCGCTGGACCCCCGTTGAGGCCGCGGGGCTATACGTGCCGGGCGGGTTGGCAAGCTACCCCTCTTCTGTGCTGATGAACGCCATACCCGCGCAAGTCGCGGGGGTGGAGCGGCTGGTGATTTGCGCGCCCACACCTGACGGTGTCGCCAACCCGTTGGTGCTGCTGGCCGCCCGTCTGTCGGGCGTCGAAACTGTTTACCGAATTGGCGGCGCGCAGGCGATTGCTGCGCTGGCTTATGGAACGGAAACCATCGCAGCGGTCGACAAGATAACCGGACCGGGAAATGCCTTCGTTGCTGCCGCCAAGCGCCGCGTGTTTGGGCGCGTTGGCATAGATATGATAGCAGGGCCGTCCGAGATATTGGTCATCGCGGACAAAGACAATGACCCTGATTGGGTCGCGGTGGATTTACTGTCGCAAGCGGAGCATGACGAAAGCGCGCAGAGCCTTTTGATTACCGACGATGCAGCGTTTGGAGCAGCGGTTACAAAGTCAGTTGAAATCCGCTTGGAAACGCTGGAGCGCCGCTCGATTGCGGGGCCAAGCTGGCGTGACTTTGGTGCAGTGATTGTCGTGAAAGATATGGATGAAGCGTTAATGTTGTCTGATAGAATTGCACCAGAACATCTTGAAATTGCTTGTGAAAATGCAAACGAATTAGCAGCGCGTGTGCGCCACGCTGGCGCAATCTTCATTGGCGCGTACACTCCAGAAGCGATTGGTGACTACATTGGCGGACCGAACCACGTACTGCCCACGGCACGCTCGGCGCGGTTCTCGTCCGGGCTGTCGGTGATGGATTTTGTGAAACGCACGACACTTGCGCGAATGACCCCCGAAGCGCTGAAAGCCATCGGCCCTGCTGCCGAGACACTGGCAAAGGCTGAAGGGTTGGAAGCGCATGGATTGTCGGTTCGGGCGCGATTGAATAGGTTGAATGAAGAATGAGTAAACTATGCGAAGTCACCATTGACGACAGCGGTCTGCCGATCCCAACTCCAGAGATCGAGCAGGAACGCAAAGTCGCTATTTTTGACCTGATTGAGGACAACACGTTTGAGCTGCCGCAAGACGGCGCGCCAGATGGGCCGTATAAACTAGACCTGTCCATTCGCGAACGCCGTTTGGTCTTTGACCTGCACACGGATGGCGGCAACAAGGCGGCTGAGTTTCATCTATCATTGGGGCCATTTCGGCAGGTTGTTAAGGACTATTTCCAAATTTGCGAAAGCTATTTCGACGCTGTGAAGAAGCTACCGCCCAGCCAGATCGAGACCATCGACATGGCGAGACGTGGTATCCACAACGAAGGTGCGCGCGTTTTAGAAGAGCGCTTGGAGGGCAAGGCGGAAGTCGACAGCGATACGGCCCGCCGCCTGTTTACCCTCATTTGCGTTCTGCATTTCGGGGGCTGAGGGGATGGGGGCGGACCAACCACAGTCGGTTCTGTTCTGCTGCGACCACAACGCCGTGCGCTCGCCTATGGCTGAAGGGTTGATGAAAGAATTCTACGGTACAGACATTTATGTTCAGTCTGCGGGCGTAAAGAATGATCTCGACATCGATGGCTTCACTGTTGCTGTTTGCAAAGAAATGGGGGTTGAGCTGTCCCGTCATCGGACAAGGTCTTTCGAGGAAATGCAGGAATGGGGCGATGACCTGTCGGGGTTTGACTTGATCGTTGCGCTAAGCCCGGCATCGCAGCGGCAAGCCCTTGAATTGACACGCGTTTACCATCTGGATGTTGAATATTGGCCAATTCTGGACCCAACAGGTCTGGGCGAAGGGCGCGAGGAAAAACTGAACTCCTACAGGATGGCACGGGAACAGATCAAAGAGCGGATTTTGGGCCGCTTTGGCGCGCCAACTGCGAGCTGATCTTGCCGCTTGGACTGTTTCCGTTGCCGCAAAAATACCCACTATCAAACTCAATTGCACCAAACTAGGTGATGATAATCAGCTCTAGGTGAAATGTTGCGCTGTGCGTGCGCAGCACAAGGGCTGAGGTTTGACTATGGGGTACGAGAAATTTCCCAAACAAGTAAAAGAGGGCCGCGTGGCGCAGACCAAGCGACTATTGGTGTCGCTGATCGTTCCCGTTTACAACGAACAGGACAGCATTGCCCCATTCACCGCAACGATCGCCAAGGTCATGGGAACAAGTTGCCCAGAGATCGACTATGAGGTTTTGTTTATCAATGACGGCAGTTCCGATGCGACCGAGCCTGCTGTAGAGCTGGCGCAAGCGGCGGACCCTCGGGTAAGATTGGTCAACCTCTCACGAAATTTTGGCAAAGACGCTGCTTTGTGCGCAGGGTTGGAGCACGCCCATGGCGATGCAGCGATCCCGATGGACGTTGACCTACAAGACCCGCCCGAATTGATCCCTGAGATGGTGGAGAAGTGGCAAGGCGGAGCCAAGGTCGTCAACGCGCGCCGCATTGATCGAAGTCATGACACGTGGTTAAAACGACTAACTGCTAACTCTTTCTATAAGATTTTCAATCTATTAGCGGAGCAAAAGATCCCAATGAATGTCGGCGATTATCGCCTTCTGGATCGCCAGGTAGTGGATGTTCTGCGCCAAATGGGCGAGCGCGCCCGATTTAACAAAGCCCTTTTCAGCTGGGTCGGTTTCGATGCGCAAGAGGTGACGTTCGAGCGTCCCAACCGGCGCGCCGGGGAAACAACTTGGACATATTGGAAGCTATGGAATTTTGCTTTGGATGGCATCTTATCCGCTTCAACAATGCCGTTGCGGGTCTGGAGCTATGTCGGTTTCCTTCTGTCCATCGCGTCGTTTATCTACGCGGCGTTCGTCTTTTTCTACACAGTGGTATTCGGCGCCGACACGCCCGGCTATGCGTCGACCGTGATCCTGATCTTGATGTTTGGCGGCTTGAACCTGTTCGCCGTCGGCATCCTTGGTGAGTATATCGGTCGAATTTACGCGGAGGTCCGGGGACGGCCCATATACGTGGTCCGCTCGACTAGTGATTTTGAGGACACAGCACACAATGGATAGATCAGTTTACGCCCGCATGAACGAACAAGAGGCAGAGCATTGGTGGTTCAAGGCACGACGGGACATCATTCGGTCCGCCATGCAGCGGATCA
Source organism: Litoreibacter meonggei (assembly GCF_003663885.1). Taxonomy (GTDB): domain Bacteria; phylum Pseudomonadota; class Alphaproteobacteria; order Rhodobacterales; family Rhodobacteraceae; genus Litoreibacter; species Litoreibacter meonggei. The sequence continues at coordinate 352,867 of NZ_RCCE01000002.1, read as the reverse complement.
TTCCGTTGCCAGAGCACGCCGCCATTCTTGAGGCTGGGTGCGGCACAGGTGGCAATTTGCAAATGTTGTCTGAATTTGGCGAGGTGGATGCGTTCGAGTTTGACGACGACGCCCGCGCAACTGCTGAGGCCAAGTCTGGCGTCACAATCCCATTTGGAGCGTTGCCAACAGGTATCCCTTTCGAGGGCAAGCGCTATGATCTTGTAGGGCTTTTTGATGTGTTGGAACATGTCGAGGATGATTGCGGCTCACTGCGCGCGCTTGGCGATCATCTCACCGATGACGGGGTGATCTTCGTCACGGTGCCAGCTTTCCAGTGGCTATGGTCCAAGCATGATGTCTCTCACCACCATTTCCGCCGCTATTGCAAAGCTAGCCTAAGCAGAACAGCAAAGGACGCTGGCCTCGAGGTCGTGCAATGCGGCTACTTTAATAGTTTTCTGCTGCCCGTGGCGGTAGGGATGCGTGCGCTCAAAAAGTTGGTTGGTAGCGAAGCGCCCGATGACACCATGCCGGCGCCGGGATTGAACCGTGCGCTCTACAATGTCTTTTCCAGCGAGCGGCATTTACTGGGGCGCGTGCGTATGCCCGCAGGACTGTCGGTTATGGCAATCTTGCGGAAACGAAAGCCTGCCTAGTGATCACCGCGCGAGTCCACCGTTTCCTCAGCGTAGGAGTTCTGGCGACACTGGCCCATTTGCTGGCGGCGATAGCAGCTCAGTCGCTTCTTGATATGCCCGCTCAATTGGCCAACCTATTGGGTTTTTGCACGGCTTTCGGGTTGTCTTACGCAGGCCATGCAAGGTTCACCTTTCAGGTCGTGGGCAATCACGACATCCACGCACAGCGGTTCCTTTTTGTCTCATTGGCTGGGCTGGCGTCGAGCGCTGGGATTACGCATCTCGTCCACACCAGCTTAGGTGCGCCCTTTGCAGTTGCCATGATCGCTGTCGGGATATGTGTTCCCGTATTAACCTATGTCGTCTCGAAAATGTGGACCTTTGCTGAGGTCGTGCCGCGCAAGTCAGGATACTGGCACGGTGTGTTTGCAGCGATGGGGTTCGGGTTATTGTGCTTCGCGGTGTTACAGGGCCGACTTATCAACCACGACACCGCTTGGTATTTGGTCGCCACCCGAAAATGGTTGGAAGGCGCGCGCCTGTACGTTGATCTGGTTGAAGTGAATCCACCGTTGAACTTCTACCTGACGGCCCCAGCCATATGGGTGGCAGATAGCTTGGGCGTGGCAGATATTCGGGCGCAAATCCTATTAACCTGCGGTGTGCTTACGCTAAGCCTGTTGTGGGTTTGGGAGCTATTGCACCGAACGGATGAGATGACGCAGCGTCACAAACTCGGGTTACTGGCGGGCGCTTGCTTTGCCTTGACGGTCCCGTTTGTGCAGGACTTTGCGCAGCGGGAACACACGTTGGTAATCGTGCTATTGCCTTATGTTTTTGGTCTGGCCTTGAGTGGCAGCGTTGTAAACTCGACGCGTTCGGGTGAGGCGGCGCGAGCGGTATTTGCAGGTATTGGTTTATGCCTGAAGCCGCATTTCATGCTGATCCCCATCGCAAACACCGTGGCGCTTTGTGCGCGAACGCGTTCAGTACGGCCGATGACTTCGGTATCCAACCTTGTTTTGCTTACCATGGGACTTGGCTATGTTGTGTTGGTTAAGCTGTGGCACCCGGAGTATTTGGATGTCATCGTTCCGATGGCGGCCAAGGTTTATGGTGCCTATGGGTTTTCAATGCGGAGCGTGATTGAAACTGCCTCACCGGCGTTGATTGTCGCCTTTGCGCTTTTGGCTTTAGCTGCTGTCCGAGATAGTGCGCCCCGCGGGTTCGATGTCGTCTTTGCTGCAACCGCTGCCTGTCTGATCATCTACATTGCCCAATGGACAGGTTACGGCTATCAAATCACACCTGCTTTTTCCCTTATTGCCATCGCAAGCTTTTGGGTTTTGTCGCGACCGGCTAGCTCAGTTGTAGTCCGCGTTTTGGCGTTGGCCTGTCTCGGACTGATTTGCGTGAACAGTGCTCGGATAGGCTTGTACCGCAGTCCAGCCACAACGTTGTTTCAGCCCTATCTCGAAAGCGCCGGGGCCGAGCGTCGCCTTGCGGTGTTCTCCTCCAGCCTTTGGCCTAGCTTCCCGTTGGTTCTGGATTCCGGTGGTGAGTGGACAAGCCGTTACCCCGCATTGTGGTTGATCCCCGGCGCACTGAACCGGCTCCAAAGTACCGCGTGCAAATCCAAGCCTGCGGATTGTTTAGCAGTTGAGGGTGTCTTGGCTCAAACGCGCGCGGACGTGGTGACCGATTTTGTGGGCGGGGCGGCCGACTTGTTGCTCGTCGACAAGAACCCATTCTATATCGACGACCCCGATTTCTCCTATGTTGAGTTCTTTAGTGAAGATCCGAGGTTCTTGCCGCACTTTCAGCAGTACGAGCTGATTGACGTCAAAAGCGGATTCGAGATTTACCGGAAAAAATCCCCGTAAGTTGGCGTTGTAGGCACAGGCGATCGTCAGAACTGACCTGAAACCCTATCTCTGGCGTCAAAACACCCACAAAACCGTCATGTCGCCCTGCGCAGGCCCAGTTAACCCTTGAAAACCCTCAAGTCCCGGCGCATTTAGTGCCACGCCCGCAGTTTGGTGGGCATAACAACGGAGTGAACATGGCCAAGGAAGAACTGCTCGAATTCCCCGGCGTCGTGAAGGAACTCCTGCCTAACGCGACGTTCCTGGTCGAGCTGGAAAACGGCCATACGATCATCGCGCATACGGCAGGCAAGATGCGCAAGAACCGCATCCGCGTTCTGGCAGGCGACAAGGTGCAGGTCGAGATGACCCCCTATGATCTGACCAAGGGTCGGATCAACTACCGCTTCAAGTGACCGCTCTGACCCGGGAAGCCGGGTTGAGGCTCGTGCTCGGCTCCGGCTCGCCAAGGCGGCTGGAGCTTTTGGCGACTCTGGGGATCACCCCGGACGACATTCGCCCCCCTGATATAGACGAAGACCCGCTGCCCGCCGAGAAGCCGCGCGACTATTGCCGGCGGATTGCGCGCAGCAAGGCAGAGGCTTTGGTGCTTGCGGATAACGAGGTGGCCTTATGCGCGGACACGACAGTCGCGTTGGGCCGCCGTATCTTGGGCAAACCCGCCGATGCGGGCGAGGCCGCGCAGTTTCTGCTGTCGCTGTCAGGGCGCAGACATCGCGTGATTACCGCAATGGCGGTGAAACGTGGCGACCGGATTTGGACAGCTGACGTGGTCACCGCGGTCAAAATGAAGAACCTCTCGGATGAAGAGTTGAACGCCTATCTTGCCACTGATGATTGGCAGGGAAAGGCAGGGGGTTACGCCATCCAAGGCCCCGCTGGTGCGTTCATCCCGTGGATACAAGGCTCGTACACAGGGGTCATGGGGCTTCCCGTGGCCGAAGCCGCGCAATTGTTGAAAACCGCAGGATATGAGGCCGCGCGATGAAGGGGGCTTTGATTGTCTTAGGCGAGCTGGCTGGCCGTGAAGCCGCCGCACGCATGGTGGACGGCGTTCTGGATGATCTGCTGATCGCGCCGGATGAGGATGCTCCACCTGCACCGGGTGCGATTTACCGCGCTGTGGCCGACCGCCCGCTTAAAGGGCAGGGCGGCATGATGATGACCTTGCCCGACGGACAGACCGCTTTGTTTCGCGGCGCGCAGGGCTTGAAGCCCGGCACAACAATGCTTGTGCAAGTGACCTCCTACGCCGAGCCTCACAAGGCGGTGCCAGTCACCGACCGGCTGATTTTCAAAGGTCGCAGCGTGATCGTGACACCGGGTGCGAAAGGGTTGAACGTCTCACGCCAAGTCCGCGACGAAGAATTGCGCGAGACGCTTTTGGAGGCTTTGCACCGCTCGCGGGCACCTGAGGCAGGGCATGGGGTTATTCTGCGCACGGGCGCGGTTGGTCTTGATGCCGATGATATCGCCGAGGAAGCCGACAGCCTGCTAGATCTTGCGGATGCGGTTTTGGCGGATATCGAGGGTGAACCCGAACTTCTCGTCGACGCACAGGGGCCGCATGATCTGGCATGGCGTGACTGGCCGCATTCGGATGAGACCGTGGAGGGCTTCGAGGCCCATGGCGTGCTGGACGACTTGGCGTTGCTTCACCGTGAAGAGGTGCCACTTGGCCAAGCATCCATGTTCATAGAGCCGACCCGCGCACTGGTCGCCGTGGACGTGAACACGGGCGGCGATTTTTCACCGGCTGCAGGTTTGAAGGCCAATTTAGCCGTGGCGAAGGCTTTGCCGCGGATGTTGCGGCTGCGCGGGTTGGGGGGGCAGATCACCCTTGATCTGGCGCCTATGGCGAAAAAAGACCGCAAGCAATTTGAAACCGCCTTGCGCAGTGCGTTCCGTAGTGACCCCATTGAAACCTCGTTGGTTGGCTGGACGCCGCTGGGGCATTACGAGTTGCAGCGCAAACGCGAACGTCTGCCGATACCGAAAGGACTGGCCCAATGAGCTGTCCCATTTGTTCCAAAGAAACAGTCGAGAAATTCCGCCCGTTTTGCTCGAAGCGCTGCGCTGATATTGATCTGGGTCGCTGGATGACGGGTGCTTATGCGCTTCCCAGCGAAGACCCGGTCGATGATGAAGAGTTGATGGAAGAGCTGGAGAAAAAACTGGGTGAGATCGCTTCAGGTGGCCCAGCCGGTGATGGCTCGAAGCCTCACTAACGGCCTGATGCGCCGGAGTTTGTACTTTTCGTGAACTACGCTATGGACAGCACCAAATCACTAGCCTAAATAGGCCCACGTTCGCAGGTAAACACCCTATGCGAACACCCGGTGCCCGGGTAGCTCAGGGGTAGAGCAGTGGATTGAAAATCCTCGTGTCGGTGGTTCAAATCCGCCCCTGGGCACCACTTTTGCCCCCCGTGTATCAGTAGTTGCAGACCATGGCTGGTCGACAAATCTGTCGACCTCCAAGGCTCTCTGAGCGGCCCAGATTTGCAATTTTCGCTTCGAGTCAATATGTTGGCTGCAACAACAATAAAAATAACTTGAGCGGTTTCACTGATGATCAAACTATTTCGCGGGGTCTGGGACAGTTTTCTGTCCCCGATGTTGCAACGTCCAAAGCGATTGCAGGTCGCAGCATTATGCTACCGCGACGAGGGCGATGATCGTCAGGTGCTGCTCGTGACCAGCCGTGATACCGGTCGTTGGATTATCCCCAAAGGGTGGCCCATTCGCGGTTTAAGCTCCCCCGAGTCTGCCAGACAAGAAGCGTGGGAAGAGGCCGGAGTTTCCGAAGGACAAATGGCCGCTAAATCTATCGGAACCTATACATATGACAAAACCCTGAGCAGTGGCCTGCCAGTTGCTGTCGAAACGCTGGTATATTCCTTCGAGGTTGAGAACCTGAAAGAGGACTTTCCGGAGTCTCGGGAACGCCGCCGCAAATGGGTCAGCCCGTCCGACGCAGCCGGTCTCGTGCGTGAACATGAACTCAAGTCTATATTTCGTGCTTTGTGACTATTTTAGCAGTTCCGTCATGCGCGCATTCGGGCGGTTGATTTCGGCACTGACTTAAGAGATTACTCCCCCGACAAATCTGGGGAACGATTCATGTCTGAACAACCACAAGGCGATCCACGCCACCTAGAAACGCTGGATCGTGACCTAGCGCGTTACTCCAACTTAGAGATGGCGACCAGCTACGTGTCGCGGCCTATTGTCGGCCCAAGTATTGCGCTTGTGTTCATCGTTTTGGCTGGCTTGGCGGCGGCAATGATCTTTGGTCAAGCTAACAACTCGCTTATCGTGATAATCGCTGCGTGTTTCGGGGCTTATATGGCGCTGAATATCGGCGCCAATGATGTAGCCAACAATATGGGGCCGGCTGTCGGCGCAAATGCGTTGACTATGGGCGGTGCCATCGCAATCGCCGTAGTTTTTGAGAGTGCCGGTGCGCTTATCGCTGGTGGCGACGTGGTTTCAACCATCGCCAAAGGCATCATTGCGCCCGAGAGCATGGGCGACGCGCAAACCTTTATGTGGGCGATGCTTGCCGCACTGCTATCGGCGGCACTTTGGGTGAACCTTGCCACATGGGTCGGCGCGCCCGTCTCGACCACACACTCTGTCGTTGGCGGCGTGATGGGCGCAGGCATCGCCTCGGCGGGGCTTGCTGCAGTGAGTTGGTCAACCATGGGTGCAATCGCGGCCAGTTGGGTGATCTCGCCGGTTCTGGGCGGGCTTGTGGCAGCGGGGTTCCTTTGGCTAATCAAATCCCGCATCATTTATCAGGATGATAAAATTGCCGCGGCGCGCAAGTGGGTACCAGTTTTGGTCGGTATTATGGCGGGTGCGTTCGCTGCGTATTTGGCGCTCAAGGGTCTGAAAAAAATCATCAAGATCGACATGCCCACCGCATTGATGATCGGGGCTGCAATTGGCGTTGTTACTTGGGCCATCATGATTCCCACGATCCGCAAACAATCCGAGGGTCTGGAGAACCGCAACAAGTCTCTGAAGGTTCTGTTTGGCATCCCGTTAGTGGTCTCTGCGGCACTGCTGAGCTTCGCACATGGCGCGAACGATGTAGCCAACGCAGTTGGCCCATTGGCGGCAATCGTGCAGGCGTCGGAATCAGGTGACTTCACCCATGCAGTCAGCATTCCGATCTGGGTCATGGTTATCGGCGCATTCGGTATCTCCTTTGGTCTGTTTTTATTCGGTCCCAAGCTGATCAAGATGGTAGGCAGCCAGATCACCAAGCTGAACCCGATGCGCGCTTATTGCGTGGCGTTGTCGGCGGCGATTACTGTGATCGTGGCCAGTTGGCTGGGCCTTCCGGTTAGTTCGACACATATCGCGGTTGGCGGCGTGTTCGGCGTGGGCTTCTTCCGCGAATGGGATGCGGAACGCCGGATCAAGAAAGCGCGGATGGCTATGCCGGATCGTCCTGTCATGGCGACCGAAGAACGCCGCCGTCGCAAACTTGTCCGCCGATCCCACTTCATGACCATTATCGCGGCTTGGATCATTACGGTGCCCGCAGCGGCGATCCTTTCCGCCATTATATTCTTGGGGATCTACACGATCATGGTCTGATCAACGACCAACGGCAATGATTGGGCGCGAGGCGATGGCTCCGCGCCCTTTTTTGTGGCTAGTCGTCGTTTCCACTTACCACGCCGCCAATTAGGTTTTCACGCAGCAGCCGCTCGTTCAAGCTTGGTCGGGGCTTGGCGAGTTCATTGATGTAGGTGCGCCTTGCGTCTGCCTCGGAGCGTACTATTTCTACGGCCTGTTCAGCAGTTACTGCAGTAAACTTGATACGGTCCTGCGCGCGCATTTGTGACAATCGGTCAAGATCAGATGAAATGACAGTCGCGATTTTTGGATAGCCCCCAGTGGTTTGGTGGTCCGCAAGCAAAACTGTCGGAACGCCATCCCCCGAAACCTGTACCGAGCCGCGCAAGATTGGTTCTGATGGGATTGAGAGCGCTTCGCTCAGCTCTAGCTTCGGGCCACTCAAACGCACGCCCATTCGGTCGAAGGCGTCAGTGAGCTTGTAGGGCGTGCTCAAAAATGCCTCGACCGAGATAGGCAGAAAATGTTGATCCTGCGGGCCGACAACCACGTGCGCCGTGCCATCGGGTTGGGCAAAAGCGGGGCAGGGGATGTCTCCAATGCGGTCATCGCGGACGTGTGCATCTTCAATTTCGATATCTTGGCCCGAGCGCAACGCGCCGCCCCCGAAGCCTGACATGGATTGTGTCGCAGTAGACCCTAGCCAAGTTCTGGCAATCTGGCGGCCCGAAAAAACGAGGTAAGTCCAACTCCCCCATGCGCCCCCCCTGATGATCAGTTTCTGACCTTCAAAGAGGGTCTGCACCGTCCAAGATGACGACTTAACGCCAGCGCAATCTACAGAGAACCCACCACCGGCAACCGCGAAGCTTACCGCTCCTTGCCGGCACTCCAATACCAGTCCACCAAGTGAGACTTCTATGCCGGTCTTCGCCTCCGTCAGTCCGAGGGCGGCATTCGCGATGGCAAAGCTGCTGCGATCCATGGGGCCGGAAGCCGAAACGCCGAAACGCATGTGCCCGAAACGCCCGGCGTCTTGGATGGTGACCAAAGGCCCCGCATGGACGACACGAAGTTGCGCGCTACTCATAATGCCTCGCGGCGGATACGGTTGAACGAGACCGTATCACCAACGTCAAACAAGAAGGGCCGTGCTGGATCTCCGGTCATGATTTTCGCGGGCGTATGGCCGATGATTGACCACCCGGTTGGCATGATGATGGTGGTAGCAAGACATTGAGGTCCTGCGATCATTACACTACCTGCCGGAATGTCGCGGACGGGCGTGGTCTTTCGCGGCACTTGGATGGCGTCTGGCACTCCGGACAAATACGCATAACCTGGTGCAAAACCGTACATGCCGACACGGTAACGCGCAGAAACGTGGGCTTTGATGATTGCTTCTTGGCTCATGCCGCGGGCCTTTGCGACGGCTTCGAGGTCGGGGGACATGCCTTCGTCATAGCATATGTCGAGAACGTGATGGTCGGCTTTCGCATCGTCCGCCGGAACAACGGGAAGCAACGCGCGGATGGCAGCTTCCACCTCTCGGTGGGTGGTTTGCGTAGGATCGAATAGAGCGAGCAGATTGACCAGCGCGGGGACAACCTCCTGCACTCCGTTGATCTGAGCTTCTGCGATGGCGTGATCCAACGCGATGACGGTTCGGTTCACCTCGTCGCTAATCTCGGTGGCGTACTCAACCAGCAATGCATGGTCTGCGACCGCTTTGAAGCTCGGGACACTCATTCTTGCGCGAAGCCGGAAATCAATATGCCCGCGGCGGTCAGGCGCTCGCGAATTGCGTGCGCCATTGCAACCGCATCGGGACTGTCGCCGTGTACGCAAATGGACTGTGCGTCTAACTTGATCGGGTCACCATCAATAACCGGCATCAAACCTGTCTCCAGAAACGCGAGTAACCGCTCGGCGGCTTCGCATGGGTCGTGGATCATCGCGCCCTCCTGCCCACGTGGCACCAATTGCCCGTTCGACAGATAGCCACGATCGGCAAAAACTTCCGAGTAGACTTGCATACCGGCAACGCGCGCCGCCTGCTCCAACTGCATTCCGGAAATGGCTAGAATCGACAGCTGTGGATCAATTTTTTGGACTGCCGCGATGATGGCATTGGCAACATCTCGATCCGCTGCTGCCAAATTTCCAAGCGCGCCGTGGGGCTTCACGTATCTGACCTTGGTCCCCGCCATGGCTGACATGGCTTGCAATGCACCGATCTGGGCGGCAACCATCCGACCAATCTCTACAGGAAGCATGGGGATGATCCTTCGCCCAAACCCCTCACGGTCATTGTAGCCGGGATGCGCCCCCACCCTCACGCCGTTTTCATGGGCGAGACGCAAGGTTTGGTACATGGTTTCAGGATCACTCGCATGACCGCCGCAGGCAATATTGGCGCTGGAGACGATCGACAACATTGCCGCGTCGTCGCCCATGTTCCATGGGCCAAAGCTCTCGCCCAGATCGGAATTGAGGTCGATTCTGCGTGACATGAAGTCATCCTTGGATCGTACAAAGTCACTGTCAGAATAGAGAGTTTGACGCGCGATGTAAGGGGCTACCTAATTCAGGAAACAGCAGAGGTTACAGCGCTAATCCCGCGTTGGTATTCAGCAGAAATTGCGAGAAAATTGGACTACAGGCGGCCCCGATTTCGCGTGCCTGTCGGCCAATCTTGCCAGTTTCGACCTGCGGTGGAATGAGCCCACGCGTGTCTTGGTTCAAAAGGTAGCGACGCGTCCGTGCAACCAACGTCTCTTTGACGTCCAGAGGGAGGCCGCCGTCGATCAGGATCGCCTCAAAGTCGATAACCGCACATGTTGACAGGGCGGCCTTGGCAAGCTCCTGGGCGGTTTGGCGAATCCAGGGTTCAACATAGCGGGCATAGGGGCTCCAGTCGTCGCTGTTCCATAATCCGCTGGGGTCCAGCCCTACCTCTGAAAGGCGTGCTTCAAGCAAGTGGATGGATGCGATGTCAATTAACTGACGACTTTCCCCGTTTGGTCCAACACTGCGCAAGGAGCCCAAAGCGCCGGCGTTGTGTTGGTGACCCTCATAGACAGAGTGGTTAAGCACGATTCCGCCCCCGACAAATGCGGCGACGAAGAAGTATGCATAGTCTCGAAATTCCTTACCACGCCCAAAAACATGTTCCGCGCGGCAAGCGGCGGTGGCGTCGTTGACCACATGCACTGGAAGGTCACTAAATTCGGCAACCTCGTCTTGAAAGTTGATGCCTTTCCACAAGGCAAACTCCTCAGCGGTAGCGCCGACCATCTCGTGCCAGTTCCATAGCTCAAACGGTGCGGCGACCCCAATGCCGCAAAGTCGCTGCTGCTGTGCGAGCGGAAGTTTGGCGGTTAGCTCTGCGAACCCGTCTTTCATGAACGCGAAGATTTGGGCGGGCAGGGGGTAAGGAAATGTGGTGGCGACTTCGGCGCGAATAACACCTGTGAAGTCCATTAGTACAATCTTGGCGCTGCGCCTGCCAATGCTGACGCCGAGCGAAAAGACCCCGTCGGGGTTTAGCGTCATAGGTACCGAGGGCTTGCCAACCTTTCCGCGGACGGGAGCGCCACGTGTCAGGAGTCCATCGTTCTCCAGTTTGCGCAAAATGACTGAAACAGTCTGTGGGGATAGGCCCGCAATGCGTGCGAGGTCGCTTCCGGGCATCGCGCCACCACGCTGCAACATGGAAAGCAGCAGGCGTTCATTATGATTACGCAAACCACTTTGGTTTGCGCCGCCACTGAGTGATCTGACTTTCGATCCATCCATACGTGCGATCCTATACGCAGCACCTCTAACGGAAACAATGGCATGTCGAATTAATAAATCAAGTTTATTTATTTATTGACCCCACGTCACGAATCGCGTTTCTTAGCGCCAGTTCCGCCGGTAGGGCGGGGTTCTGATCCGCATTGCGGACCACAACATGTCTGGGAGGACTTCATGAAGAAATTACTCGCAACCTCAGCTGTCGCGCTGACAGCCCTGTCCGGTGCTGCATTTGCAGATGGCCACGCGATCACGGCTTGCCTGATCACGAAAACCGACACCAACCCGTTCTTCGTCAAGATGAAGGAAGGCGCTGAGGCCAAAGCGGCAGAGCTTGGCATGACGCTGAAGTCTTTCGCTGGCAAGGTTGACGGTGACCACGAAACACAAGTCGCAGCGATCGAAACCTGTATCGCAGACGGTGCCAAAGGCATCCTGCTAACTGCTTCCGACACATCATCTATCGTGTCATCTGTTCAGCAAGCGCGTGATGCTGGCCTTGTAGTGATTGCTCTCGATACTCCGCTGTCTCCTATTGACGCTGCGGACGCTACCTTCGCGACAGACAACTTCCTTGCTGGTGAGTTGATCGGCAAATGGGCAGCGGCCAAACTTGGTGCAGATGCTGCGAACGCCAAGATCGCAATGCTTGATCTTGCCGTATCCCAACCAACCGTTGGCGTTCTGCGCGACCAAGGCTTCCTGCAAGGATTTGGCATTGATTTGGGCGATCCGAACAAATGGGGCGACGAAACTGATCCACGTATCGTTGGCAACGACATCACCGCGGGTAACGAAGAGGGTGGTCGCAAGGCGATGGAAAACCTTCTGGCCAAAGATCCGGAAATCAACGTGGTCTACACCATTAACGAGCCAGCCGCTGCCGGTGCTTATGAAGCGCTGAAATCTATCGGTCGTGAGGGCGACGTGCTGATCGTGTCTGTAGATGGCGGCTGCCCTGGTATCGAGAACATTAAAGACGGTGTAATCGGTGCGACATCGCAGCAATACCCGCTGCTGATGGCGTCCAAAGGTATCGAAGCAATTGCTGCTTGGGCCAAAGACGGCACCAAACCAGCAGTAACTCCAGGCAAAGATTTCTTTGACACTGGCGTGGCTTTGGTCACGGACGAACCTGCCGAAGGTGTCGAAAGCATCGACACAACAGAAGGTACTAACCTCTGCTGGGGTTAATCCTCTAAGATAGACCAACATTTAAGGGGCGGCCTGGTCCGCCCCTTAAACTTAATCACAAGCCAACTGTGGGAGGGTGTCCATGTCGAGCGCTGAAAACACGAATGACGGAGTAGCCAAATTCGAGGTGCCTGATCGCGGTGCACTTGGCACGATCCAGCATTGGTTGCATGTGAACCCGGCGCTGGTCCCGCTGATTGTACTGCTGATGTCAGTCCTTGTCTTCGGGCTGCTTCTTGGCTCCAAATTCTTCTCTCCCTTTGCGTTGACGTTGATCCTTCAGCAGACCGCCATTGTGGGGATCGTGGGTGCGGCGCAAAGCCTCGTTATCCTAACTGCCGGCATCGACCTGAGCGTGGGGGCAATCATGGTGCTCAGTTCGGTCGTCATGGGGCAGTTTACATTCCGTTATGGAATTCCGGTCGAGATAGCCATCGTGTGTGGCCTGCTCTGCGGCACATTCGTTGGCTTTTTGAATGGCTGGCTGATCGCCGTAATGAAACTGCCACCGTTCATTGTGACGCTGGGTATGTGGCAGATCGCTTTGGCGACCAATTTCCTTTACTCCGCGAACGAGACTATTCGTAGTCAGGTGATCTCCACAGAGGCTCCCTTGCTTCAAGTGTTTGGCGAAAAATTCACCATTGGTGCAGACGAGGCCGGGCGCGGTGGGGCCAATTTCACAATCGGCGTCATCTTCATGGTGATGCTTGTTGTGGTGCTGGCCTATGTCCTGAAGCAAACGGCTTGGGGACGGCACGTCTACGCTGTTGGCGATGATCCCGAAGCGGCAGAACTGTCAGGGGTTAACGTCAAAGGCACATTGATTTCCGTCTATATGCTCTCCGGCCTGATCTGCGCGTTTGCGGGCTGGGCGTTGATCGGGCGGATCGGCTCCGTCTCGCCAACCTCGGGCCAGTTGGCCAATATCGAAAGCATCACGGCCGTGGTGATTGGCGGCATCTCGCTGTTTGGTGGGCGCGGCTCCATTTTGGGTATGCTTTTTGGCGCGCTTATCGTGGGTGTATTCACCCTTGGCCTGCGTCTGCTGGGTGCGGACGCGCAATGGACTTACTTGTTGATTGGCGCGCTGATTATCGGCGCCGTTGCAGTTGACCAGTGGATCAGAAAGGTATCGGTATAATGGAACCTATTCTCAAAGGACGCGGGCTTGTTAAACGCTACGGCAAAGTAACTGCTCTGGACCACTGTGACTTCGACCTGATGCCGGGTGAAATTCTGGCGGTGATTGGTGACAACGGGGCGGGTAAGTCCTCGCTGATCAAAGCAGTCTCTGGTGCAGTTATACCGGATGAAGGCGAGGTTTTTCTTGAAGGCAAGAAAATCCACTTCACCTCGCCGATCCAAGCCCGTGAGGCAGGGATTGAGACGGTCTATCAAACCCTTGCCATGTCGCCGGCGCTGTCGATTGCCGACAATATGTTCATGGGGCGCGAGTTACGCAAGCCGGGCTTCATGGGCAAATGGATGCGTCAGCTGGACCGTCCAGAAATGGAACGTCGGGCGCGTGACAAGTTGACCGAGCTTGGATTGATGACAATTCAAAACATCAACCAAGCTGTTGAAACTCTCTCCGGCGGCCAGCGCCAAGGTGTCGCTGTCGCGCGGGCCGCTGCCTTTGGGTCCAAGGTTATCATCCTCGACGAGCCGACCGCTGCTTTGGGTGTCAAAGAAAGCCGGAAGGTCTTGGAGCTTATCCAGGACGTGAAGTCGCGCGGCATCCCGATTATCTTGATCAGCCACAACATGCCGCACGTTTTTGAAGTTGCGGATCGCATTCACGTTCACCGCTTGGGCAAGCGTCTCTGCGTTATCAACCCCAAGGACTATACCATGTCGGATGCAGTGGCGTTCATGACCGGCGCTAAGGAGGCACCGACCCAAACGGAGGCCGCGTGACACGACCGGTCTCGTCAGACGTACTTGCGCTGCTCAAGAGTTTACCCACGACGCAAAACCGCCGTCTGATTGCCGTCGCGGGTGCTCCCGCCAGCGGAAAATCGACTTTGGCGGAGCAGCTGGCAGAGACGCTGCCGAATGCGGCAGTGGTGCCAATGGATGGCTTTCATCTGGATAACGAGGTGCTGATCAAACGCGACCTACTCGCCCGCAAAGGTGCTCCTCAAACCTTCGACGCGAAAGGCTTCGTGGCGCTTGTCAAAGCGCTCCGCGAACCCCTCGCGATCTCTTACCCGACATTTGATCGCAGCAACGATTGCGTGGTTCCGGACGGCGGCAGGGTCGAAGCTGATTGTCAAACAGTGATTGTCGAAGGCAACTACCTGCTGCTTAACACGGCGCCGTGGGATCAGTTGCGCGAGTTTTGGAGCTTAAGTATTTTCCTCGACGTTCCGTTCAACGTCCTGCGCGAACGCCTGTTGCAACGTTGGCACGACCACGGATACTCCGAAGCGGAAGCGCTAACGAAAGCCGAATCCAATGATCTCCCCAACGCGCGAGTGGTGTTAAACAGTAAGGCCAACGCAACACATGTCGTAAACGGGGCCTAAATAATTTCGTCTTCGTCGAACAGCGGATCTTCTTCCAGTTGAACAGATAAGTCCTCGACCGCCGTTTCAGCACGGGCGTTCGAGACGACTTCGGCGATGTGATAGATTGCATCCCCCTCGTTGACGATTGGCATGACGGCACGCCCCACGATGATGCCGTCGAAGGATGCGAACAACTCCACCTCGTTCTCACCGAACGGATCGGACACAGCGGCGAGTACCTCGCCATCTGTCACAACGTCCCCCTCGCTTTTGAACGCGCGGAGCAACCCACCCGCTGGCGCACGCACCCATTTCGATGACTTGCACAGGATGGAGTTGGCCTTGGCGGGCGTCACCGCTTTGCGCGGTAACATCTCACGGGTAGCCATAACCCGCAGAATGCCAGCCACACCCGCCCGAACATACATTTCGTCAAAACGCAGCCCTTCGCCCGCCTCGTAAAGCAGCACGTCGATACCAAGATCACGCGCTGCAGCCCGCAGTGACCCGTCGCGTAGCGCGGACGTGAGGATGACGGGTGCCCCAAAAGCTTGAGCAAGTTTCATCTTTTCAGGTGAGACTCCGGAGACCCGTATTTGCGGCAGATTGGTGCGGTGGATGGCGGCAGAGTGAAGATCAATGCCGAAGCTACATCTCTTGACGACATGGTTCATAAAGTCATGTGCTAGACGCGACGCGAGCGAGCCGGCAGGCGAGCCGGGAAAGCAGCGGTTCAAGTCGCGACGATCAGGCAGATAGCGCGAGTGATTATGAAAACCAAAGGCATTCACGATGGGAACCACCAACAAAGTTCCCCGCAGGGAACCAAGCGACTTGGTGCGTAACAGGCGGCGCAAAATCTCGACGCCGATTACTTCATCGCCGTGAATACCTGCAGACACAAACATAGTTGGCCCGGGTTTTTTGCCGTGGATTACATGCACCGACATCGTCACGGGGGTGTGATCCGACAGCGTCGAAATTGGCAAGTTCACCGTTACGCGGGTCCCAGCTTCGATACTGGTGTCGCCGATTTCAAAAGGTTCGCGCTTGGTCATTGAGGAGGCATCTTTTCAAGTTCAGCCATCATTGCGTCTCGCATGACGAATTTCTGGGGCTTTCCCGTAACCGTCATCGGTAGTTCTTCCTTGAAGCGGACATGAAGGGGAAGCTTGTAGTGGGCAATTTGATCTTTGCAAAAGGCACGAATGTCATCGCCAGTAGTTTGCCTGCCTTCGTGCAACACGAGCCATGCGCAGACCACCTCGCCATAGGTGTCATCTGGGATGCCGAAAACCTGAGCTTGCGCGACGTCTGGATGCGTGAACAAGAATTCCTCTATTTCGCGCGGATAGATGTTTTCTCCGCCACGACAGATCATGTCTTTGACCCGACCGGTGATCTTAACATATCCCTCGTCGTCCATCGTTGCGAGATCACCGGTATGCATCCAGCCGTCACGGATAGCATCAGAGGTTTGGGCGTCTTCGCCCCAATAGCCCTGCATGACAGAGTAACCACGTGTCAGTAGCTCCCCTTGTAGGCCCACCGCCACGGTGTCCCCGGCATCATCAACAATTTTGACTTCCACATGAGGATGGATGCGCCCTACCGTCCCGACGCGTTTGTCCAACGGATCGTCGAGTCCGGATTGGAACGAAACAGGTGAGGTTTCGGTCATACCATACGCGATAGTCACACCGGTCATGTGCATGTCGCGCTGCACCTTCTTCATGACCTCGCGGGGGCAGGGCGCCCCCGCCATAATACCTGTTCGCAGGTGGCTCAGGTCAAACGAACCAAAATCCGGCAAAGCCATTTCGTTCACGAACATGGTCGGCACTCCATAAAGCGCCGTGCATTTCTCGTCGTGAACCGCTTGCAAGGTGTCGTGCGGCTCGAACCCTTCACCGGGGACCACCATCGTGGCCCCATGTGCCACGCAGCCCAACGTGCCCATGACCATGCCAAAGCAGTGATAGAATGGCACGGGGATGCACAGGCGGTCGGCTTCGGTGAAAGCCATCGTAGCGGTGGTGAAATAGGCGTTGTTGACGATGTTGCGGTGCGTCAGGCAGGTGCCTTTGGGGTGGCCGGTCGTGCCAGAGGTGTACTGAATGTTAATCACATCATCAGGTGCGAGCGTTGCGGTGATCGCGTCCAATTGAGCGGTTTCATCTGACAAGATGTCGTCGAATACCAAGAAGCCTTCCGGCGCTTCACCCATTGCGATGAGGTGGCGCAGGGATGCGGGTTTGGGATCAACCGCGCGGATCATGGCGATGTAGTCCGAGGACTTGAAGTTTTGGGCGGTGACCAACGCGGCGCAGCCCACTTTTTTCAACGCATAGGCCAGTTCTGACTGGCGGTAGGCGGGGTTGATGCAGACCAGAATTGCCCCGATGCGCGCGGTGGCAAACTGTGTCAGCAGCCACTCGACGCGGTTTGGCGACCAGATGCCGACGCGGTCACCTTTGGCGAGGCCAAGATTGAGGAAGCCAGCAGCTAGGCGGTCGACCTGGCGCGCGAACTCAGCATAGCTCCAGCAGATATTCTGCTTGGGGAAGACACAGGCGTCGTGGTCCGGAAGGCGGGTGGCCGTTTGGGCCAGCAGCGCAGGAATAGTCAGGTCCAGAAGCGGTGTATCTGTCGTGCCTTTGACATGCGATAGCCCACCGATGGGGTGCCTGTTGGTCATGGTAGTCTCCTCCCTATGCGGGAGCCTACGCGTTTGAAACCGCGCCGCCAATGGGACTATTGCGCGTCGTCCATCCAGATGGTGACAGGGCCGTCATTGGTAAGGCTGACCGCCATGTCAGCGCCGAAATCGCCAGTTTCGACGGCGATGCCAAGATCGCTCAGGTCTGCGGCGAACTTCTCGTACAGCGCGCGGCCCTCGTCAGGACGTGCCGCTGTGGAGAAGCCGGGACGATTGCCGCTGCGTGTGTCAGCGGCCAGTGTGAACTGGCTGACAACGAGCGCGGAGCCAACAGTATCAAGCAGCGAGCGGTTCATTTTACCCGCCTCGTCCTTGAAGATGCGCAGTTTGGATATTTTGGCCGCCATGCGCGTGGCTTGTTCTGGCGTATCGCCCGCCATGGCGCAGATCAGGATCAGCAATCCGGGGCCGCACTGGCCTACTTCCTCGCCATCCACCGAGACGGAGGCTTGGGACACCCTTTGCAGCAGCGCCCTCACAGCTCATGAGCCCATGGCGGGTTGGCGCCCGCGCGCGAAACGGTGATTGCGGCGGTCCGGCTGCCCATGGCCAAAGCATCGCGCAGCGTGTCTTCCGACAAGTTTGCGAGCGTGGCTTTGTCCAGCGCGCCTGCGTGTTGCAGCCCCGCAAGAAAGCCCGCGTTAAAGGTGTCGCCTGCGCCGACGGTATCAACGACCTCGACCTTATTCGCAGGGACCACAACGCGGTGCTGCGCGGTGTAGCCAACCGACCCGTCCGATCCTTGGGTGATCAAGACAACCTTGGTGCCACGTGCAATCAGCGCCCCCGCCAGCGCGTCCAGATCGCCGTCGCCTTCCAGCCAGTGCAGGTCTTCATCGCTGAGCTTCACCACGTCGGACATCGCCATCATCGACGTGATGCGGGCAACATAGCCCGTGCGGTCGGTGATGAAGGAGGGGCGGATGTTGGGGTCGATCATGGTCACGCGGGAGTCGGCCTCGCGTGCCATCAAGGCTTCATAGGCGGAGCCGCAAGGCTCGCCAACCAAGGAGATGCCGCCGAAGAACAAGGCAGCTACCTTTTCCGGCAGGGTGGGTAAATCAGCCTCTGTCATGATCCGCAGGGCACTGTTCTCGTCGTAGAACGTATAGGATGCGTGGCCGTCCGTCAGGCGCACGAACGCCAACGTGGTTGGACGCGTGGAGCGGAAGGCGAGGTCAGAGGAGACACCCGCCTCGTCCAACTTGGCCTCCAACGTTTCACCAAACAGGTCGGTGGACAGACCACAAAAGAAGCCCGGTTCAACGCCCATTCGCCCCAAGGCGATTGACGTGTTAAACACCGCGCCGCCGGCAAAGGGCGCGAAGGCGGCCTCTCCCTCTTGGGAGGTGCGGGGCAACATATCAATAAGGGCTTCGCCGCAACACAGAATCATGCTCGCCACCTTTTCTCTATTGGTTCAAAGCCATGCCATACCCAACCGCTAAGGCAACGAGCAAGCCAATGATGACCGCAATCGCAATTTTGATGGACGAGTATGGGCGCTCTCCCTTAACCGTACCAGTCTGGCCGTTGACGACGAAGCGGTAAGTCTTGCCGCGGTACTTGTAGGCGGCCATCCAGACGGGCAGCAAGATATGCTTGAAGGTCACGTCCTTCACTGTGGTGTTGGCAGACGTGATGCGCTGCTTGTCCCCGCCGATGTCAAAACGGATATCGCGGGTGATCATTGCGTCCATCTTGGCGCGGGCCTCCCGGAAGCCGTCCTCCAGATCGACGGTGTACCCTTCTGCGCGAAAACCGGCGAGGTACTCGGGTGTGTAGGGGGCCAATTGCGACAGATGCCAAGGGGCCAGCGCGTCAGTGTAGCTTTTGGGCAGCGAGGTGGAGGCCAGAACCAACACGTCATCAAAGAACCGCGCCACGCGCCCGCCGACCGCAGACCAATGCGTTTTGGCGACCCGTTGTTGGTGGCGTTTTCCGTCGCGTACGACTGTGCGGGTTTCATAGTAAATCTTGCCGCGCTGACCAGTATAGCTGGTCTTGGTGTCCGCGTCATAAGTCCAGTAGGGCACGTAGATACCGTCGAGCTTGCGGCCCTTCTTGGCGTATTCCTGCAACCCGTTCGGGGCAAACCACCGCTTGCCCAGCCAGTCGACCATGGACTTTTGGGCGTCGCGCTCGGCGATCTCGAAGGGGAGAACTGCGCGCGGCTTGATGTGGCGGTGGGTGCCGGTGTCTGTCACGACGGGTGTTGCGCAGAACGGGCATTCCGCGGCGTGGCTGTCGGGATCAAACTCGACCTGCGCGCCGCAATTGGGGCATTTGGAGACGCGGATCTCTTCCATCTCGGAGTCTTGAAGTGTGCCGCGAACGGCGGATTGGAAATCCAG
Source organism: Litoreibacter meonggei (assembly GCF_003663885.1). Lineage (GTDB taxonomy): Bacteria > Pseudomonadota > Alphaproteobacteria > Rhodobacterales > Rhodobacteraceae > Litoreibacter > Litoreibacter meonggei. The sequence continues at coordinate 333,191 of NZ_RCCE01000002.1, read as the reverse complement.
TTCCCGAATGGTGGAATGAACGGCCTCCAGCATCGGCTCGACATTGCCGCAATGATCGCATTTCAACGCGTTATCGTCCGGATCGAACCGCAAGTCGGAGCCGCAGGTGTCGCAAGGAAACCTGTGCTCAATTTCTGGGGCCGTATTGTCGAGGGGGTTGTCACTCATGACGTTGGAAATTCCGCATGATGGGTTTGGAGTGTTCTGGCGGCGTCCACCTTAGAGCAACGCCGCCATGGTGCTTAACCTTGCGGGGGTGGGGGCGGCAGGATGGTAAAGAGTTGTGCCAATTCTTGCACATCGTCAGCTGCCATCCAACCGTCCTGACCTGCGGTCCAGACAAGCGTTTCGCGCAGCAAAGTACCATCAGCCGCCATACGGCCCATGGCGGCTTTGGAATACGGCCCCTTGGTCTCACCCGCTTCGGCGATGTGCCAGACATGCTCCACTGGTGGTGGTGGCGGGGCTGCCGCGTGGGGCGCAGGCGCTTGCGGGGCCTGACCCCAAGGACCGGCGTGGCCCATTTGACCGGCCATTGCCATGCCCAAACCAGCCCCGATGCCTGCGCCCATGCCGCCACCGGCGGCCCCTGTGTTGGACGCGGCAGCAGTCATCGCTTCGGCTGCGGAATACTGGGTGAATTTGCCCAAGTCGCCCGCGATGCCCATGGAGGAGCGCTTGTCGAGGGCGGCTTCAACAGCGGCGGGCAGGCTGATGTTTTCAATGTAGAATTCTGGGATGGTCAGACCGTATTGGGCGACAATAGGCGAGATGGCAGCGGCGATGAGCTTGCCCAGATCACCTGTGTTGGCCGCCATGTCCAGTGCAGGAATGCCGGAGCTGGCAATCGCACGAGAGAACTCCTGCACGATGATGTTGCGGATCTGGTAGCTGATTTCGTCCATGGTAAATTCGCCGTCAGTGCCGACGATCTCACGAAGGAACAATGCGGGGTCCGTGACGCGGACGGAGTAGGTGCCGAAGGCGCGGATGCGTAGGGGGCCGAATTCGGGGTCGCGCAGCATGATCGGGTTTTTGGTGCCCCATTTCAGATCGTTGAAACGGGTGGTGTTGACGAAGTAGATCTCGGATTTGAACGGCGATTTGAAGCCGTGATCCCAGTGGTTCAGCGTCGTCAGGATCGGCATGTTGTTCGTCTCGAGCATATACAGCCCCGGCGTGAACACGTCGGCCAGTTGGCCTTCATGCACAAACACCGCCGCCTGACCTTCGCGCACTGTCAGCTTGGCACCGTATTTGATCTCGTGGCCTTCACGCTCGAAGCGCGAAACCATGGTGTCACGGGTGTCATCAACCCAGTGGATGACGTCGATGAACTCGCCGGTCAGAAAATCAAAAATACCCATGTGGTCCTCACAAAAATGGTCTTCAGGTTAGCTTTCGCCGCCCAATAACTCCGACGCGATTACTTCGATGATCGGGCGGGCTTGAGCAGGGGTGGAGCCGAGCGGCAGGCGCTCGTCATAGAGGATTTGGAGTAGCAACTCGTCATGACGCGTGAGCAGCGCAAACTCGTCGTCATCGTTGAAAATCGAAGGGCGCGCGGCGGGACTGTCGTTGCTGAGGCCTAGCCCTTGCGCGATTTCTTCGTGATAGCAGCTTTGACGTAATAGGTCAGGATGTTCTGCCCGCACGATGGCCACTGCGGAATGGAAGCTGTCAGGTTTGCTCGCATCCGAGAATGCATAGACCGCGCAGTAGATCGGCTTGGACATGTTCGTGATTTGGCGGGCGATACCTGCATCCAAACCGGGGATCAGCTTCATCAATTCCGGCCCGAAATCTTCGATTTCATCGACGGTCAGGACTGCGACGTGAAAGTTGCCTTTGCCGCGCGTGACCCCGACTTTTTCGCCCGATACCCGCGACAGACGGTTGGCATAGCTCGCTACAGTCTTTTGATCTTTTAATCGGATGTCTGTCGATACGGCTGCGCCGAACTGCATCGAAATGCTGACGGGCTTCTCCCACCGTTGCACACGACCTTCGGAGCGTTCTTCGGTATAGAGTCCATCAACAAGCGTGAACTCGTTGAACACCCCGATCTGAATGAAATTATTGACCAACTGGCGTTTGGAGAATGGCGTGTCGTAGCCACCGCCATCGGTCCGTAACAGCCCTTGGGAAATCAAGCTGCGCTGAACTTGCGCATAGTAAGCAGACAACTCCTTGGAGCGCGCCGACGGTTCAACTTGCTTCTGGCTGGGCTCCGGCGCAGGTGCCTCGCGTTGCGCCGGGCGGGGACTGCTCACAGGCGCTTCGCAGGCTGACAGCGTCACCGCCATCAGCCCCGCAAGTGCAATATGAAAAGCGCCCCGCATCAATCAACCGGCGGACGAGCCGACGTTGTGACCTGACGCCGTGCCGCGCGCGGAAGCGGAGGCCAGCGTATCGCGCAGCTCTCCTTCCATGCGCTGCAACTCCACTTCGGCCTCGGCACGCTTGCGCTTGCCTTCGTCGGCGATTTGCAGGCTTTCCTCGATCGTGCCGATGAGGTCTGCGTTCGCTTTCTTGACGGCTTCGATGTCGAACACACCGCGCTCCATTTCTTCGCGGACGGCTTTGTTGGCGGTGCGCAGGTTTTCGGCGTTGGCGGTTAGCAGCTCGTTAGTCAGATCGTTCGCATCACGCACGGCGGCGGCTGCCTCTGAGGAGCGTTGAATGGTCAGCGCTTGTGCCAGTTGAGTTTCCCACAGTGGTACGGTGTTCACGAGGGTGGAGTTGATCTTGGTCACCAGCGACTTGTCGTTTTCCTGCACCAACCGGATGGAGGGCAGCGATTGCATGGTCACCTGACGGGTCAGCTTCAGATCGTGGACGCGGCGTTCCAGATCGTCGCGGGCCGCACGCAGGTCGCGCAATTCCTGGGCCACCATGACTTGGTCATTCTCTTTGGCCTTTTTCACGGCACCTTCCTTGGCCGGAATATCCTTGCTGTCGAGTTCTGCGATCTTCTCCTCACCGGCGGTAATGTAGAGCGCCAGTTCGTCGTAGAAATCCAAAGTGCGGTCGTAAAGAACATCGAGCGATTTGATGTCCTTGAGCAATACATGCTCATGCGACAACAGATTGTCGGTGATTTTGTCGATCTGACCTTGGACGCTTTCATAGCGGGCCATGAACTTCGCCGCAGGGGCTGCGCGACCCAGCAGTTTTTCCCACCACGAGCGTTCGCGACGCATATCCATCTCGGAGATCGAGAACCCGCGGATGGTGGTGACGATGTCGCGCAAGCTACCGCCTGCGGGGCCAACGTCCTTGTTTTTCACGTCGGCCAGCATCGATTGGCTGATTTCTTGCAAACCGGCCTGTGCGCCAGAGCCGAAGGACACGATGGAATTCGTGTCGGTCATGTCGATCTCGTCCATGCGGCGGCGGATTTCGGCGGCCACGGGCGCTTCGGCTTTCGCCAATGGCACAAGGTCGGTTGAGGGCTCCTTGAGCACCACCGCCGTCAGCTCTGCCAGAGCTTGCGTGGATTGTTCGGCCTTTTGGCGGACAGTATCGGACATAAGTTATTCCCCTTCGTTCAGGCGGATGCCTTCGCGCTGCAAACGGTCGCGCAGTACGTCAATTTCAATATCTAGATCGGTGCGATTATCTAACAGAAGTGCCTGATTTTTCGCGGTGAAATTTTCCTCAAGGTCGTCAAGAAGCGACGTGTAGTCCGCTTTGACGGACGGATCACGGCCTTGGGCATAAAGCTTGGAAAACTTGATCGTCGCGTCTTTGGCCCCCAGCAGGTACACGCCCAGATAACGGCGCGCGGTGGTCAGGTCACGTGGATCGTTCTCCACCGTGCGGAAGAAGGACCGCGCGGTGGCTTGGAACTGCTCGACACGGGCGATCATGGTGCGGTCGCCCGATGTTGCGATCGCATCGGTCATCGCGCGCAAATGACGCTCCGCCTCGTCCACGGCGCGCGCAACGCGGTCGGTTTGGAAAGTATCCACGCCTTCAAGGGCTTTGTCGCGCATTGGGTCAAACCCGAAAGCGGTCAGGTGCAAGACCAAGGCAATAACACCGTACAAAATACCGTCCATCAGGCTTGTGTCCAAGGTTGCGAGGCCTACCCCTAGTCCCAGTGCAATTGCGCCGAACAGCTTGCGCGGGATCGCAGGGCGGCGCGCGATGGTGCGCGCTTCATAGGCATTTTGCGCATCAATGCCTTCCCGTGTCAGCCATGCGCCAAGTGCTACAAGCGCAAATGCCACCAACGCCAAAGCCATGTCGCGTGCGCCATCACCAATAGATGAAAACAAAAGCGGAAGGCCGGCGACGAAAAGAAGATTGGCACGAGTGCGCCCTATCGCAGGCTTCTTGCCCGCAAACGGGGAAGCCTTAGGAGCCTCTGGGCTGCTCCCATCCGGGCTGTATTGCCCGCCAAATTTCTGCGCCATCAGAGTATGCCCGCCGATGCCATGGCGACGAGCACCAAGAGCAAAACGTATGAAATCTTTTGAAGCGCGCTGGCAGACATACCACCCCCGATGGTCGTTCTAGAAAAATCATGCACGGCAAACATAGGCATTCGCCGTGCAACTTACCAGAAGTCAGTGCGTTCCGGTTTGTGCGCTGCTGCGTTCGGCGGCCAGCTTCTTCGCGTAGCCCGATTGGATGAACTCCACCACGAACAGAACCACCACCGAGAAGTAGAAGGTCGATTTGGACATCGGGATGATCGGGTAGCCAAACACCTTCAAGGCCAGTTCTTCATTGTGTGTGGCATGAGATGCGGCCACGCCGGCCTCGCCCAGCAACACGACACCGACGATCAACAGGATGAACAGGCCCAGTACCTCGTACATTCGGTTTTTTTGCAGGAACTCGGTGACGCCGTCCGCCAGTACCAGCATCGCAATGCCTGAAATCAGGATTGCGGCGGCGAGGACCGGGAAGACCTCGGTGATAGCGATGGCCGACAGGACCGAGTCGAAGCTGAAAATGAGGTTCATGAAGATGATTAACGCTACGACCTTGAAGGCCGACTTGCCCGATTTGCCTTCGACGTCGTGGCCAAGATGCTCGACCGAGAGCATGTGGCTGATCTCTTTGACCGCCGTGTACATGATAAACACACCACCGAAAACGAACACGCAGGTGGCAAAATTGACGCCGCCGGTCAGGATGCCGTCCCATTCAAAGATGTAAAATGGCTCCGTCAGGGCGCCGAGTAGCCTGACCATCACAAACAGCAAGACAATGCGTAAGGCGACCGCAATGATGATGCCCCAGAAGCGCACCGCCTTTTGCTGTGCAACCGGCGCGCGTTGGCTTTCGATGGAGATATATAGAAGGTTGTCGAAGCCCAGCACCGCTTGCAGGAAGCATAGCATAAGAAGGTTGATGAAATTTTCAGCAGTTAGAAGATCGGCCATGTGTGTGCCCCCGTTTGTTCGCGTTGTCGCTAGGAATACAGAACAATCCAAAGGGGGCAATAGATTGCCTCAACGTGTCGCGGCAAGTGTGGCGCTACTGGCGGCGACGCTTTTGGGGGGGCTTTTTCTTCAGCATAGGCTTTTCGTTGTCTTCCCGCATGCCAAGCTGCTCGCGCAATACACGACCCTTGACCTCCTCGACCTCGCCCGGCTTCAGGTCGTTCAGGCGGAACGGGCCGTAGCTAATGCGGATCAGACGGTTCACCTTCAATCCGACCTCGTCCATAGCGCGGCGAATTTCGCGGTTCTTGCCTTCGCGCAGGCCCACGGTGAGCCAAGCGTTGGCGCCTTGTTGGCGGTCAAAGGCGACCTCCATGCCTTGGAATTTCTCACCCTCGGAAACAACACCACGGCGCAGGGGCTCTAGGGTATGATCCTCTGGCGTGCCGTTCACCCGCACACGGTATTTACGCAGCCAGCCGGTTGAGGGCAGTTCTAATTGACGCTTGAGTGCACCGTCATTGGTCAGCAACAACAGACCTTCGGAATTGATATCAAGCCGGCCGACGCTTACCACACGGGGCAGGGTGCCACGTAGCGCGTCAAAAACCGTGTCGCGACCCTTTTCATCCGACTCACTCGTCACCAGCCCCAATGGTTTATGGTAGCGCCATAGGCGTGTGGGTTCCGGCTCGGCCAAGGGCTTGCCGTCCACCACGATCTCGTCGGCCTCGGTCACGTTAAGGGCGGGAGACAGGATCTGCTTGCCGTTCACAGTCACGCGGCCAGCTTCAATCATTGCCTCAGCGCCACGTCGCGATGCGACGCCAGCGCGGGCGAGAACTTTGGCGATACGATCGCCTTTGGGTGTATCAGTGCTCATGTGGTGGGCCTACGCCCTTGGCTTGGTCTTGTGAAGGGGGTATCCGAAGTCATGGTGTTTACCTCGCATATGGATTTGGCCTTGGAAGAGGCGCGACTTGCAGCGCTGCGTGGGGAAGTGCCGGTGGGGGCCGTCGTCGTCTCGAAGGGCGGGGATGTGTTGGCGAAAGCAGGCAACCGCACACGTGAGTTGAGCGACCCGTCCGCTCATGCAGAGATGCTGGCAATTCGCAGGGCATGTGAAACCATCGGATCGGAACGCCTGATTGGCTGCGATCTCTACGTGACGCTGGAGCCGTGCGCCATGTGCGCGGGTGTCATTGCTGCGGCGCGGGTGGCACGTGTCTACTACGGCGCGTCTGACCCGAAATCTGGGGGTGTTGCCCAAGGTGCGCGGGTGTTTGACCATGCGCAGAGCCATCATCGGCCTGAGGTGTATGACGGGATTGCCTCGGAGATATCGGAGACCTTGTTGAAATCGTTCTTTGCCAAGAAACGGTAGCAGTGCTGCCTTGCCGTGCTTTTGGGCCCCAGAAAACGTGACCCAAGATGAAGCATGCGGTTGCGCTTGAAGCTGTGCGGGCACGAGGGTAAACGGGGCGAGACGAAATTAGGAGTGCCTGTCTGATGTCCATCGACACCCAAACTGCCGCCCGCGTGGCCAAGCTGGCGCGCATTGCTGTGCCTCAGGAAGACTTGCCCAAACTGGCAAGCGAGCTGAATGGGATTATTGCTTTTATGGAGCAACTCAATGAGGTGGATGTGGAAGGTGTTGAACCGATGACATCGGTGACGCCCCAGCGTCTAAAACGCCGTGAAGACGTCGTGACAGACGGCAGCCAACAAAAAGCTGTGTTGAAAAATGCCCCCGATGCGCGGGAAGGCTTCTTTGCTGTGCCGAAGGTGGTTGAGTAATGTCTGACCTAAACAAACTGGGAATTTCCGAAGCTCGCGACGCGCTGCGTAAAGGCGGTGTGACGTCTGTCGAGCTGACAAATGCCTGCCTCGGTGCGATTGAAGATGCAGGAGCATTGAACGCGTTTGTGCACAACACGCCTGAGATTGCCCGCGCCCAAGCCGCCGCCGCGGATACGCGGATAAAAGCAGGCGATGCGCCAGATATGTGCGGTATCCCTCTGGGTATTAAGGATTTGTTCTGCACCAAGGGCGTGCCGTCACAAGCCGCGTCGCGCATTTTGGAAGGTTTCAAGCCGGAGTACGAAAGCACGATCACGCAGCAATTGTGGGATGCGGGTTCGGTTATGCTGGGCAAGCTGAACATGGACGAATTCGCCATGGGCTCGTCCAACGAGACCTCGATCTATGGCGATGTCGTGAACCCTTGGCGTCGGGGCAATGACGACACTCCATTGACACCTGGTGGCTCGTCGGGCGGTTCAGCATCGGCTGTGGCGGCGGACTTGTGCATGGCGGCGACGGGCACGGATACGGGTGGCTCGATCCGCCAACCTGCGGCCTTCGTGGGCATCACCGGCTTGAAGCCAACCTATGGTCGTTGCTCGCGCTGGGGTGTTGTGGCGTTTGCGTCGTCGCTGGATCAAGCGGGCCCTATGACCAAATCCGTGCGAGATGCAGCGATCATGCTGGGGGCGATGGCCGGTCACGACGTGAAGGATTCGACCAGCGCCGAGCTGGCCGTGCCAGACTTCGAGGCTGCGTTGACCGGCGACATTCGCGGTAAGAAAATCGGTATCCCCAAGGAATACCGCATGGAAGGCATGCCGCAGGAGATTGAACAACTTTGGGCCGACGGCACTGCCATGTTGAAAGACGCAGGCGCGGAGATTGTCGACATCACCTTGCCGCACACCAAATACGCGCTGCCCGCCTACTATGTGGTCGCTCCGGCGGAAGCCTCGTCCAACCTTGCGCGCTATGATGGCGTGCGCTTTGGCCATCGTGCCAAGATTGGCCAAGGCGACGGCATCACCGAAATGTACGAGAAAACCCGCGCCGAGGGCTTCGGCCCGGAGGTGCAGCGCCGCGTGATGATCGGCACATATGTGCTGAGTGCCGGTTTCTACGACGCCTATTACAACCGCGCCCGCAAGGTGCGGTCGCTGATCAAGAAGGATTTTGAGGACGTCTTCGCTCAGGGCGTTGACGCGATCCTGACGCCGGCGACGCCGTCGGCGGCGTTCGGTTTGGGAGAGATGGCGGACGCTGATCCGGTTCAGATGTACCTCAACGATGTCTTTACGGTCACAGTTAATTTGGCTGGCCTTCCGGGCATCGCGGTTCCTGCGGGTCTTGATAAACAAGGGCTTCCATTGGGTTTGCAGCTGATTGGGCGCCCATGGGAAGAGGGTGATCTACTCAACACCGCCTACGCGCTTGAGCAGGCGGCCGGTTTTGTGGCGAAGCCCGCCAAATGGTGGTAATCTCATCCGCAACTAAAAAGAAATGAGGCTTTTCATGCGTGGTATATGTGCGGTTTTGGTTGTGGCAGGGTTGGCAGCGTGTGCACCGGCTGTGCCGGATAGCGGTGCAGGCGTCGGGTTCGACGATTACGACACCTATTTGACGCAAAAGCAGGCCCGTGACGCGGAACTGCGTGCGCAGAGGTCTGGCCAACAGACTGTTGCCCCGCAGACTCCTGAGGAGCAGACCGCCAGCGACGCTGTGGCCGCAGTACGTGGCTCGCCTGGGCAACCCGCCCGCGGTGAAAGCGTGCCAGTTGGAATTCAGAACACCTCGCCCAATGCACCAGTGCCGGACTTGAATAATCCGTCGATTTCTGACGAGCAGGATTTCCAAGCGGTCTCAAGCCGCCAAAGCATCGAAAGCGACGCGCAACGCCGTAAGGCTCAAAGCGCGCAGTATCAGGTAATCGCGCCGAAAGCGCTTCCAAGCCGTCCGGGCGGAGGTGGGGCACAAACCCCCGTTGAGTTCGCCCTGCAGACCAGTCACCCGGTTGGCCAGAAAGTCTATCGCCGCTCGGTCTTCTCCAAGAGCAAGACGGCCAAGGCCTGCGCTACTTATAGCTCTTCCGAGCTGGCGCAGGATGCCTTCCTTAAGTCTGGTGGTCCGCAGAAAGACAAGCTGGCTGTGGACCCAGATGGGGACGGATATGCCTGCGGCTGGAATCCCGGGAAATACCGTAAACTGGTAAACAAGGGCTAGCTTCATGACGCCGGAATGGCGACCTTCGCCCAATTTTGGCGAACGTAAGGATGGCGCGCGCCCTGATCTGGTCGTGTTGCACTACACGGCGATGGAATGTTGTGATGCCGCCTGCAGGACGTTGTGCAACCCGGACAATGAGGTATCGGCGCACTACCTGATCCGTAAGGATGGCCACGTCATTCAGATGGTCGAGGAAAGCAAGCGCGCTTGGCACGCTGGTACCGGCACTTGGCAAGGGCAGGGGGATGTGAATTCCCGATCCATCGGGATTGAAATGTCTAACACCGGGTTTGTGCCGTTCGCCGCTCCATTGGTTGACACTTTAGAGATATTGCTGAGCGGAATAATGGCACGCTGGGATATTCCGGCAGCGGGCGTGATCGCCCATTCCGATTTCGCCCCAGGTCGTAAAATTGATCCGGGTCGGCGTTTTGATTGGCAACGGCTGGTCCGGCAACGACTGGCTATTTGGCCGAAGAACATGAAAGACGCGGAGGCTGATCTAGCGCGCTTCGTGCGCGCCGCAATTGCGTTTGGCTATCCCGATAGTACGGAACCTGAAACACTGTTGGCAAGCTTCCGGCTTAGGTTCAACCCGACGGCTCAAGGTCCTGTCACCGCACGCGACGTGTCCATGGCGGAGGCCTTGGCGGATGACTTCGGGATTGACCAACGCAGGGTAGGCGCGTAGGCGGGGCATCGCGCGGAGGGCTGGATGGCTGCGGGCCTTCGGGTTCGAGGAAAGTCCGGACTCCACAAGGCAACGGTGCCGGGTAACGCCCGGGCGGAGCAATCCGACGGAAAGCGCCACAGAGAAGAAACTGCCCTCGCATGCGGGGGTAAGGGTGAAACGGTGGGGTAAGAGCCCACCGCGCCGCTGGCAACAGGGGTGGCACGGCAAGCCCCACCGGGAGCAATGCCAAATAGGAACCGCGTGGAGGCTTCGGCCTTCGGGGATGCTTTGTCCCCAGCAGGTTCGGGTTGGCAGCTAGAGGGCCACGGGCAACCGTGGCCTAAGATGAATGGTCATCCAGAGGGGGCAACCCCTTGGACAGAATCCGGCTTACAGGCCCTCCGCGCATATTCTTTTCGTCAAGATCGTGCCGCTGTCGCGGCCCGATCTGAGTTTGGCAAAGAGGTGGTGTTATTTCCCCAGTGCGATGCCTTCCCGTCGCGGATCCGCACCCCCAAGGAGACCTTCATCCGTGATTGCGATAGCATGCAATCCAGAAGTCAGAGCGCGCGCGTTGGTCTCGAACCCAAGCTCCGTCAGCGGTTCTGCTAAATCTACTGCATTCGTGCCCTCTTCGACGTCATAAGTGCCAAAGCGGTTCACTAGATGTGGCAGCGCGACGGCCGCTTGAGGGTCAAGACCCCAATCGAGATGCGCAATGATTGTCTTGGCAACGTAACCGATGATGCGTGACCCACCGGGGGAGCCGACAACCAATGTGGGCTTGCCGTCTTTCAGCACAATTGTTGGCGCCATAGAGGACCGCGGGCGCTTGCCCGGCTCAACACGGTTCGCAATCGGTACGCCATCGGCGTGCGTTTTGAACGAAAAATCGGTCAGTTCATTGTTCAACAAGAACCCGCCGGGTGCCATGAGGCGAGAGCCGAAGCCGTTCTCGATGGTCGTGGTCATACTAAGCGCATTACCATACTGGTCGACAATTGAGATGTGCGATGTAGACGGCAGCTCGATACTTTCGTCGTCGGCCCAAAGCAGGGCGTGGTCGAACGGTGGCTCGCCGGGCGACACCTCGCTTAGGGCCTTATCCGTAGCCAGCAGACCTGCGCGTGCCGCTAGGTAGGCGTCATCCACCAAACCTTTGGTTGGCATCGGCACAAAGTCACTATCGGCCATGTAGCGCCCGCGATCCGCGAAAGCGAGGCGAGAGGCGTCGCCGATTAGCCGCCACGCCTCGGGGTTGTCCTTACCCAATGCCGCTAAGTCGTAACCATTAAGCATCCCAAGGATTTGCCCGACCGTCAGCGCGCCGGAGGAAGGAGGCCCCATGCCACAGATTTCGTGGTCACGGTATGTCGCGCAAACCGGCGCACGTTCCTTGACCTTGTAAACAGCAAGATCTGTCATGGACAGCACTCCGGGGTTGCCTTGCGCGTTCGCGACGGTATCGACAATGTCCTGCGCAATTTGCCCGGTATAAAACGCCTTGGTGCCGCCACTTGCGATCGCGCGCAGTGTTTTGGCGTAGGCAAGGTTCGTTAGCGTGCTTCCCTCTGCCAGTGGCAGCCCTTCTGGGACAAAGTAGGACGCAGTGCGCTGGAAGCGGCTAAGCCGTTCTTGATCTGAAGCCACAAGTGCCGCTAGCCGCGGTGACACTTTGAAGCCGCCCTCGGCTAAATTTATTGCGTCTGCGAACAGAGAAGGCCAATCTGCGCGGCCCCACATGGCGTGGGCCTTCTCCATCAACGCTGGCGTGCCCGGTGTGCCAACCGACAATCCACCAACGACCGCATCGAAGAATTTCAGCGGCTCGCCGTTTTCGTCTTGGAATAGGCGTGGCGTTGCAGCCATTGGCGCGGTTTCGCGACCGTCGAGCGTGGTCATTTCACCTGTTGCGCCGTCGTACCAGACAAGAAAGGCACCGCCACCTAAACCGGAGCTTTGCGGTTCTACCAAGCCGAGCACGGACTGCACGGCAACCATGGCATCCGCGGCAGTTCCGCCGTCCGACAAGACCCGCGCGCCGGCGCGGACCGCTAGTGGATTCGCAGCAGCGACCATCCATTCTGAGGCGGCAATTGACGCGCCGCTATCCTTCGTGGTTTGCGCAGTCGCGGCTTCCGGGGCGAATGCGTCTGCCGCGTCTTGTGCTGAGACGGGAAGAGCGGCGATGAGTATAGGGACGAGCGGTAGGAGGCGCATGGGGTAGTTCCTTTTTGGGTAATACTGCCTCAATCATGACTTTACGTCGCTGTTTTGCAAGTGTGCATGGACTGACCCTCTTTCGCGGTTGACTCGGGCCGCCAAGCGCGTAAAAGGCGGCTTCAACCGAATTTCCGGGCGCTCGGATATTGAGTGCTCGACCCAGAGGAGAAGTGAGATGGCGAAGCCAACCACGATCAAAATCCGCCTAAACTCGTCCGCTGGCACGGGCCACTTTTATGTGACCAAGAAAAACGCCCGCACCATGACCGAGAAGATGGTCGTGCGCAAGTACGACCCCGTTGCGCGCAAGCACGTCGAATACAAAGAAGGCAAGATCAAATAAGATCGGGTACCTTTGACGAAACTTGAGAAGCCGCGCCGTCAAGCGCGGTTTTTTGCGTTTTAGAGTGTAGCCGTGATGCGAAACTTTGGGCTAATGATTTGCAGTGCTAGAGATGTCGTCGGGGCATTGAAATTTTCGATATTCAAATGAGACGACAAGTTTAAGGGATTTTCCCTTGATGGACTCAGGGCGCGCCTTTACCCTACCCACAACATATTGGGGGTGTTTGACGTGAAGAATCTATTACTACTGTCAGTGTTAGGACTTGCAGCCTGCACTGAAGCGCGCGGTGTCCATGGCGATTGGGCTCAAGGGGCACATTTTTCGCCGAATACAGCTACCGAATTCCGCGCCCGTGCTCAACGCGGCGAGCCGGGTGTATTTCCGGCACCAACTGGCTACTCTGTATATACAGAGCGGCAGCGCATTGCGTCTGGTGCGGCGGCAAGTGATGGTGTGATCCGTCAAGGTACGGCGTCGTCGCGCACGGGGCTTTACAGCGAGACCGAGGCAGTTGTGCAGGTTTCTGCAACCGAGACTGTTAAGATACGCAAAGTCGGGAATACGACAGTCAAGACTTACACATATGGCACACCGCCCCGTAAGGCGACGGTAGAGACCGAGTATGTAACACGGGCCGCATCCAACTAAATCGGGTGACAATTTCAGATTTTGCCGGTCGTCGCATTGCAAAGTGCAACGTCGGCGCAAGAAAAAAGGGCCAGCAAAGCGCTGGCCCTTTTTCATTCTCTAAAGAGTGAAGGCTTACTCGCGGCCGCCCATGAACTGAAGCAGGAACATGAACATGTTCAAGAAGTTCAGGTACAGGCTAAGCGCGCCCATGATGGCGGACTTAGCAAGCCATTCGCTTTCACCATGGCTCGCCATCTGGATGTACTCGTTCTTCAGGCGTTGCGTGTCGTAGGCCGTCAGACCTGCGAAGATCAGCACACCGATACTCGATATCGCGAACTGCACGGCAGAAGACGCCAAGAAGATGTTCACAATTGATGCCAGGATCAGACCGATCACGCCCATAATCAGGAAGGAACCCCACGCGGAGATATCTTTCTTGGTGGTGTAACCCCACAGGCTAAGCCCTGCGAACGCGATCGCTGTGACCATAAAGGTCTGCGCAATCGAGATTCCGGTGTAGACGGCGAAGATGTAGCTGATCGACAATCCCATCAGGGCGGAGAATGCCCAGAACACCAATTGTGCTGCCCCAGCGGATAGGCGATTGATCATCGCACCCATGCCGAACACAACGACCAGCGGCGCAAACATGACAACCCAACGCAATGGGGTGCCGAAGATGGCGGCCAGCAACGCTTCGTTGGTGCCGACGGCAAAGGCCACACCACCCGTGATTAGCATCGCGAACGACATCAGGCCGTAGATTTTGCTCATATGGGCCTTGAGGCCCGCATCGATGGCGGCGTTAGAGCGGCTACCAGCGCCGACAGCCCCCATCGTCTCATATTCAGCCATGAAAACACTCCCTTTCAGGCAGGTTGATACAAAGCCGGACACAATCCGGCAGGTTATGCACTTAAAGTGGGGCAGGTGGCCCCCGTTTTCAAGTTATTCCGCAGTATTTTGGTCATAAATTACGACGCTTCGACTAAACTGGCACTGCTGTGGAGTCCTTGATGTTCTCCATCACGAAGCTTGCCGAGATATCGCGGACGGGGACCATGGAAATCAAACGCTTATAAAACCTGTCGTAATCGGCCACATCCGCCACCTGAACCCTTAGAACGTAGTCCAGATCGCCGCTCATCCGATGGGCACCCGTAATCTCTGGCAGCGTTCGAACCGCATGGTCAAAAGCTTTTAGCCAATCGGGACTGTGATCTGCGGCGCGCATCAGAATGAAAACCAATTGCCCCAATCCCAGCTTCGCTGGATCAACCAGTGCGACGCGCGCGCGCACGACCCCTGTTTCTTCCAGCCTCTTGACCCGCCTCCAGCACGCATTGCGCGACAGGTGGACGGCCTCCGCCAACGCATCAATGCTTAATGTGGCATCTTTTTGCAGGTATCTCAGGATTGCGCGGTCTGTATTATCTATGTGTTGTGCCATTTGTGGGATTATATCTCACAATATTACGAAAGAGCAATAATTTTTGGGATGATCCCACCTAGGAGAAGGTGCGATATTTGCTGAAATCATTCAGGAGAGTTCAATGTCCGGCAGCACTCAAGCGCAATCCAAGCAAACCTTTATTGAGGCCATGCGGTCACATCCGGCATCAGTTGGTGAAACCTATTTCGGTCATATGCGCTTTGCGCTGCGCTTTTCAGGATTGCTGTTTGCAGCAGGTGGGGCCGCGTTGGTCCATGCGGTGCTTCCTGCGATGTTTGAAACTACAGCTGGAAACATGATCCGGCGTATGTACACCATGATTGAAACCCGCCACTGATAAGCGGCGGGCGTCAAACACTCTGAGGTTATTTCCAGTATTCGGGCGCATCCCAAACGGGGCGACTTGCTTCAGCTTCAGCCTCTTGGCGGCTTAGGCCGATATCCGCAAGACGTGTGTCATCCAGCGCAGCCAGCGCGCGACGTTGCCTGTACAGGTCGAGGTAGCCCAACAGCCCTGTTTTGCGGTCAGCGGGGCGAGTGAGTGCGGCGGATGAGGTGCAGTCGGTCATTGGTTGAGCCTTCGTTTTGTGTGATGTGAATTCGCTTTAAGATCATTTATGTTGATATGTGTGCCACGTTGTGGTTCATATGGAAAATGAATGGTTTTGAGATAACGCATCACAGGAATTGATATGGCCCGAAATTTGGACATCACCTCGCTTCGCTCATTTGTTGCTGTTGCGGATAGCGGCGGCGTCACCAAAGCGGCTGGTTACCTTCACCTGACGCAATCGGCGGTTTCCATGCAGCTCAAGCGTTTGGAGGAGTCTCTGGATGTCTCCCTGCTTGACCGCTCGAACCGCTCGGTCTCTCTTACCGCGCAAGGAGAGCAGTTACTCAGCTACGCACGTCGCATGTTAGCGTTGAATGACGAAGTATATACTCGACTGACAGCTAAAGAGTATGAGGGTGAAATTGTTCTTGGTGTGCCCCATGACATTATCTACCCGTATATCCCGCCCATCCTGCGCGCGTTTGCGGCGGACTTTCCGCGTGTGAAGATCCGTATGGTCTCCGCACCGACCACGCGCCTGCGCGAGATGTTCGGGCGCGGAGAGTGCGATGTTATCCTGACCACAGAAGAGCACCCAGGGCCGGGGGGCGAAGCCTTGGTGACATTGCCATTGGTCTGGATCGGGGCGGCTGGTGGCTCAGCATGGAAACAAAGACCTCTGCCGGTCGCATTCTGCAAAAACTGTATCTTCCGATCTGGCGTTCTAAAGCGACTGGATGATGCCGAGTTTGATTGGGATATGGTTGTGGACTCGGATCTCGACAACGCGGTTGAGGCGGTTGTGAGTGCCGATCTGGCCATCCACGCCGCGATCAAAGGAGTCTATCCGCGCCAAACTGGGCCAATCGCGCATGATGGTGTGCTTCCCGACCCCGGTCAGTCGCGTATTGTCTTGTATCTACAGGCCGATGACGACCCTATTCTGACAACGCTGCGTGACATGATCCGCCAAGCGTATCTGTCAGAATGGTCCCCGCAAGATACTATCCAGCTTACGGCGTGATCACGACCTTACCGGTGGAGCGGCGCGAGCGTAGCAGCTCAAGCCCTTCATCAGCTTTTGAAAGCGGCAGCGTGTGGCTGATATGCGGATGAAGCTTACCCTCAGCATACCACGAGGACAGCTGCTTCAGGCTGTCGGTTAGCACCTCGGGTTTGAACCGAAGATATCCGCCCCAGTAAAAGCCGATCACATTGATATTCTTAATCAACAGATGGTTGGCGGGAATTTGCGGGATCGTGCCGGAAGCAAAGCCGATCGTCAGTACCCGCGCTTCTGGGTTGCAGGCGCGCAAGGCGGCGGTGAATAGATCGCCCCCGACCGGATCATAGACGACATCCGCGCCCCCCAAGGACTTCACCACCTCTCGCAACTCTTCGGAGCCGGTGTCGATGACGTGATCGGCACCGGCATTCTTGCAAACTGCCAACTTATCTTGGCCCCGCGCGGCCGCGATGACCGTAGCCCCCATAAGCTTGCCAAGCTCTACCGCAGTCAGTCCGACACCGCCGGCTGCGCCCAAGACTAAGAGTATGTCACCTGCTTTGAGCTGCGCGCGGTAGTCGAGCGCCACGTGGGATGTGGAATACGCAACCTGAAACGCGGCTGCATCCTTGAAACTCATCATGTCGGGAAGAGGTACGCACAGTGCGGCTGGAAAGGTACCGAACTCCGCCAAGCCTCCATTGCCACCGAAGACAGCGACGCGAGTGCCTATGGCTGGCGCGGAAACCCCTTCGCCGTGAGCCACTACGGTGCCTGCAACCTCCATGCCAAGCGTGAAAGGCAAAGGCGGCCGTTCTTGGTATGTGCCTTTGACCATAAGCAAATCCGCGAAATTTAGACCGCATGCTTCGATTTCTAGCAGAACCTCGCCCTGTCCGGGGGCAGGTTTAGGAACGTCTTGCAAAACCGGAGGGGTGTCGAATTCTGTGACCTGAAATGCGCGCATCGATGGCTCCTGTGATCGTGTTGGCCGAACCTAACGAGGCGCAGCAAAAGAGGCCATCGCGAATCTGGTTCATGCCGGGAGCGGCTCAATTAACAGTTTATTTGCACACTGCGTACAGACTGAGCGAAAAAATCGGGAGAGATGCGACATGGCGCATTCAGTTGATATTCACGTAGGTAAGCGCTTGCGCCATAGACGCTGGATGGTCGGAATGACGCAGGGTGAGTTGGCCTCTGCCTTGGGCATCCGTTTTCAGCAGATACAGAAATACGAGTCTGGCGCTAATCGCATCTCCGCATCACGCCTGTGGGATACTGCGCAAGCTCTGGAGGTGTCGATTGCTTATTTTTTTTACGGTTTGGACGCGAGAGATTCCGATATCCCGGATGATTTCCTGGATGCAGAAACATTGATCCATTTCTACCGTACAATGCCGGATGCAGAGCGTCGCCTATTGCGTGAAATGGCGGCGGGACTTCGTGAGACGGTGTCTGCCTCCTTGTGATCCATACTTGATCCTATTGCCTCACCAAGCGACAAGGGGTGACACCGCTAAGTCGCGCAGCACGGGGCAACCATGAACGAGACATTACAAAATGAGCTGGTGGCATTGGCAAACCGGCTGGCAGATGCCGCGCGACATGAAACCATGCGCTACTTTCGTTGCGGTGGGCTGGAAACGGCAAACAAACTTACTGAAGGGTTTGATCCGGTCACCGTCGCAGACCGCAGCGCTGAGCGCGTGATACGCGACTTGATCGAGGTTGAGCGCCCCGATGATGGAATTTTGGGCGAGGAACTAGGGAACAAGGTCAGCACGTCAGGACTGACTTGGGTTTTGGATCCGATTGACGGGACCAGGGGCTATATCTCCGGCACGCCCACTTGGGGTACTTTGATTGCGCTGCACGATGGTACGGGCGTGGTCATGGGCTTGATCGATCAGCCATATATCGGAGAGCGGTTCATTGGCGGGCTGGGGCAGTCCAGCTTTTCCGGCCCACATGGCGCGGGCGTATTGCAGACATCAAACGTAATAGAGCTGGCGCAAGCTAAGGTGTTCACGACTTTTCCCGAAGTCGGAACTGACGACGAAGCCCGTGCCTTTCAGTCCGTCGCCAAGCAATGTCAACTGACGCGTTACGGCATGGACTGTTATGCATATGCGTTGCTGGCAATCGGGCAGGTAGATCTAGTGATTGAGGCAGGTCTGGCGGCCTACGACATCCAAGGTCCACTTGGGGTTGTGGAGGCTGCCGGTGGTATCGTCACTGATTGGCAAGGAGGGCCGGCGGATCAAGGTGGACAAGTTATCGCAGCTGCAACGCCCGAATTGCACCGCGCAGCGCTGGAGGTGTTGGTAGCATATGTCTGAATTACTTATTAAAAATGCGCGTATCGCCTTGACCATGGATGACGCCAGGAGCGAATTGAAGGGCGCAGATATTCTGATCCGGAATGGCGAAATTGTTGATTTGGGGCAGGGCCTTATAACGAAAGGCCGAACCATCAACGCGGAAGGCTGTGTGGTCACGCCCGGGCTGGTTAATACGCACCATCACCTCTACCAAACGCTGACCCGCGCAGTGCCGGGGGGGCAGGACGCTCTGTTATTCGGGTGGTTGCAAACGCTCTATCCAATCTGGTCACGATTTGGCCCTGAGGAGATGTTTACGTCAGCGCAAGTCGGTTTGGCGGAGTTGGCCTTGTCCGGATGCACGATGACCTCCGACCACCTGTATTTGTTCCCCAACGGATCAACCTTGGATGACACTATCGCGGCGGCTGCTGAAGTTGGTTTGCGGTTCCACCCGACACGCGGGGCGATGAGCATTGGCGAAAGCGATGGTGGCTTGCCCCCAGACACGCTTGTTGAGGCTGAGTACGCCATTCTGGAAGACAGCATCCGCGTTGTGGACCGCTTTCATGATCCGCGCCCCGAAGCCATGGTGCGCGTTGGATTGGCACCATGTTCGCCGTTTTCTGTCAGCCGAGAGCTAATGCGCGATGCCGCGCTTTTGGCGCGCGACAAAGGGGTGATGCTGCATACTCATCTGGCAGAAAACGACGAAGACATTGCCTACAGTCTTGAGAAATTCGGGTGCCGTCCGGGCCAATACGCTGAAGACCTCGGCTGGGTAGGCGACGACGTCTGGCACGCACATTGCGTGAAACTTGATGGTGCAGAGATTGACCTATTCGCACGGACCCGCACGGGGGTCGCGCATTGCCCGTGCTCCAACTGCCGTCTGGGATCGGGCATTGCGCCGGTTCGCGCTATGCGCGACGCTGGCGTCCCCGTTGGGCTAGGTGTGGATGGATCGGCATCCAATGATGCCGGAAACCTAATTGGTGAAGCGCGGCAGGCAATGCTGTTGCAGCGGGTCGCCCGTGGAGCAGACGCGATGTCAGCGCGCGAGGCTCTGGAGATTGCTACGCGCGGCGGCGCGCAGGTGCTGGGGCGTGGCAGTGAGTGCGGGCAACTCCGCAAAGGCTACCGTGCAGACATCGCGATTTGGGATGTGACAGGTGTCGAAAGTGCGGGCTCTTGGGATCCGGCTGCGTTGCTGCTCGCTGGTCCCACACGCGTGCGCGATCTGATTGTTGAGGGCCGTGACGTCATTCGCGATGGCCAATTCGCGAATTTTGACCTTGCTGCTGCGGTGGCAAAACAGAACAGGCTGGCGCAGAAATTGGCCGAGCGGAGCTAAACTTTGGGAGGCAGAAAAATGGCGCGAGCATATGCGGCGACTTTGATTGCGGTTGGATTTTTGGCGGCTTGCACGCCGGAGGAGTCCGCGCCCTTGTCACCAACGGCTGTCGCACCAACGGCTACAGTTGCTTCGCGTGCAGATGTCGGCGCGCTGCTCAACGCGGCACGTAGCGAAAACGGCCTACCTCCGCTTAATCCGAACCCTAAGCTTGCGGCCGCGGCTCGTGTTCACGCGCAAGACATGGCGAGCGGCGGGTTCTTTAGTCACGTTGGCTCGGATAAATCCAAGCCGTCGCAGCGGGTTATTGCCCAAGGGTATAGCTATTGCTTTGCCGCAGAAAATATTGCCCAGGGGTGGAAGACGCCGGAACAGGTAATGCAAGGTTGGATGGATAGCCCCGGTCACCGCAAAAATAACTTATCGGTGAAAGCCAGCGAATACGGCGCGGCACGCGCCGAGGGCGACTATTGGGTACTGGTATTCGGGCGATCCGGCTGCTGAACAAGATGCTAAGGCCGCACAGCCTTGCCCCCGATCCAAACGGCTTTGGTCGCGCGGTCGTCGCCCATCATGATCGTTGGGAAAATGGCTTCCCAAATATCGCCAGCTCGCTGACTGCGCTGCGCGATCGCGGGTGTCGAGGCGAGGTCTAGCACAACTAGATCAGCCTCCATCCCGACCGCGAGATTGCCGATCTTATCGCCCAAATGCAGCACCCCCGCGGAGCCGCAAGTGGCAAGCCACATCAGTTGAGCGGGGTGCAAGGGGCTGCCTTTCAACTGGCTCAATTCGTAGGCAGCGGCCATTGTGCGCAGCATTGAAAAGGACGACCCGCCGCCGGTATCCGTGGCAAGCCCAACGCGTTGACCGTCGGCTTTCATGCGCGCAGTCTCGAAAATGCCAGACCCGATGAAGGTGTTTGACGTGGGGCAGTGCACCAGCCCCGCGCCAACCTCTTTGATACGGGCCTGCTCGCGCTCGGTAAGATGGATTGCGTGCCCAAAAACTGCCCTCTCGCCCAAAAGTCCGTGCGCCTCATAGGTGTCGAGATAGTCGCGGGCGTTGGGGAACAAGTCTTTAACCCAAGCAATCTCTTCATGTTGCTCCGAAATGTGGGTTTGCATCAGGCATTCAGGATGCTCGGCCCACAGGGCACCAAGCGCGGACAGTTGCTCCGGTGTTGAGGTGGGGGAAAATCTTGGTGTGATGACATAGCCTAGTCGATCAACCCCATGCCATTTTTCCAGCAGCGCCTTGCTGTCGTCATAAGCACTTTGCGCAGTGTCGAGCAGATTGTCGGGCGCGTTGCGATCCATGCAGGTTTTACCCGCCAACGCCCGCACACCGCGCGATTGCGCCTCGGTGAAATAAGCGTCAACGCTGGACGGGTGGATTGTGGCGTAGCTGAGCGACGTGGTAGTCCCGTTCGCCAACGCAAGGTCGAAATAGCGCTTCGCTATCTCTTTTGCGTAGTCGGGATCGGCCAATCGCGCTTCTTCGGGGAACGTGTAGCTGTTCAGCCAATCTATCAAACGCTTGCCCCAGCTGGCGATAATACCAGTTTGGGGATAATGTAGATGCGCATCGACGAAGCCGGCCATGATCAGCCCATCGCCATAGTCGTCCACCTTAACACCTTCAGGGGCTGCAATTTCATCCGCCGGACCGATGGCCAGAATTTTGCCATCGCCAAGGACGACTGCACCTCGTTGCTCAACAGTGACGGAATCCGCAAATGGGGTCAGAAACGGATCACCGGAGAAGCTGAGAGTCTGGCCCAGCAGGATATGTGTTGGTTTGCTCATTCTCACGGTGGTAGCGCCCGCGCCAGAGGATGTGAATTGAAGATTGCGGCTGTTGCTCACGCTCAGCGTTCGTTATGACGGGTTTAGTCGCATCTTTAGCTACAGGACCTTCATCATGGCCGATGATTTGATAGAGGCGCACGAGCCCGCTGAAGACGACTACAAGCTGGAGCGTTCGGTGATCTCTGCGGTATATGCCGCGATTGAAGCCATGGATGCCAATGCTATCGACGTTGCGCTAGACCCACTTCACCCTGCCGACATCGCCGATCTTTTAGAGCAGATCAGCTCTGGTGAGCGGCGTGCCCTATTGGGGCTGTGGTCGATGGGGATCGACGGCGAAGTTCTATCGGAGCTGGACGAGAACCTGCGCGAAGAGGTTATTGGCTACCTGCCGGAAGGGGTGTTGTCCGAGGCTGTTCGGGAGCTGGATTCCGATGATGTGGTCGACCTTGTCGAGGATATGGAAGACCTCAACCAAGAGAGGATCTTGGGGGCATTGACGGACGTAGACCGCGTCGCGGTCGAATTGGCACTCAGCTACCCTGAATACTCTGCCGGTCGTCTCATGCAGCGCGAGCTTGTTGTGGCGCCGGAGCATTGGAATGTAGGGCAAACCATTGATTTCTTGCGTCGCGAGGATAACCTGCCCGAGCAGTTTTATCACGTCATTCTCGTAAATCCTGCCTACCATCCAACGGGGAATGTGACCTTGGGAAAGCTGCTGGGCAGCCCGCGCGCGACCAAGCTGACATCCATCGTCGAAGAGACATTCCGCACCATTCCGGTCAAACAGCCGGAAGAGGACGTCGCTTACGCCTTCAACCAATATCACCTGATCTCCGCCCCTGTCGTTGATGAGGATGAACGCCTTGTCGGGGTTATTACCATCGACGATGCAATGGTCGTTCTGGACGACGAGGCCGAAGAAGACATCCTCCGCCTCGCAGGTGTGAGTGGCGAAGAAAGCCTGTCGGATAGAACGCTGGAAACCGTGCGGCAACGACTGCCGTGGCTAGGGGTCAACTTGCTTACTGCGATTCTGGCCAGCGTCGTGATCGCGCAGTTTGAGGAAATTCTGACGCAGATTGTCGCTTTGGCGGTCCTGATGCCGATAGTCGCCTCCATGGGAGGGAACGCCGGCACCCAGTCGCTGACTGTGGCGGTGCGTGCGATGGCAACACGGGATCTTACAGGGTCCAACGTCTGGCGGGTTGTCCGGCGGGAAGCCTTTGCAGGACTTTTCAATGGGCTGATCTTTGCGGTGATTATGGGCGTCGTTGGCTTCTTATGGTTTGGAACACCGATGCTTGCGGTTGTTATTGCCGTGGCGATGGTCGTGAATATGGTTGTGGCGGCATTGGCCGGTATCCTGATCCCCATCGGTTTGGAAAAACTCGGTGTTGACCCAGCATTGGCGTCTGGTGCGTTTGTGACGACTGTAACAGACGTGGTCGGCTTCTTTGCCTTCCTTGGCCTTGCTGCGGTGCTGCTCGTCTAGCCTTTCGGCATCGCCAGCGTCACTGTACGCCCACCTTTGGTATACTTGAGCTGGCCTTCGCCAATTGCCGCAACGCGACCGCCATCGACCCTATCGCCGATGCCCACTTTCTTGAACCGACCGTTCGGCATCCGGACCAGCGCGCGGCGGTTCGACGAGGTGCCAAACACCCCAACCAAGGCAACCTTACCAAGGGAAATTGCGTTATTGTCCGTTGCCGCGCGGGCAACTGATGCACGGGTGGTTCCGGTCGGTGAGGCGCGGCTGTTTCGTGCGACAGCTGGTCCGCTACCGCGCGAGATTGCGGCGGTAGACGCTGCCGCTGCGGGATTACGTACCTCAGACGGGGCTTGTCGGGCACGTGCAACGACACGGGCAAAGTTGCGCGGACGGCTTCCCGGGCGTAGCGAGCGGGCGACTGCCTGCGCGGTCGGTTTGTCTAGTTCCGCCTGTGCTGCCGCTTCGGCAGCAGCGCGTGCTTCTGCTTCTTGTGCGCCCGCATCAGCCTCCGCGAGTGCGCGCGCAATTGCGTCCTCGCGGGCTTTGAATTGTGCAGAGTCCGGACGAACCTGCGGGCGAATACTGGCAAGCTCAGCGATGGACCGCCCACCCTGTGTCGCGCGCTCGAACTGCTCTTGAAGATCAGACGGGCGTTGCGTCGGTTTGAAACCCGCTAGAGGGTTAGTGGCAGTAACGATTTCGGCGACCGCCGGTTCGGTAGCGGAAGCTGCGTTCGGAGCCAATCCATCCGGCCGTTGGGGCGGAACAATTGGTGGCTTGCCCGAGAACACTAAAATTCCATCTGGGTTTTCGGCACCCTCCGGTGAAGGGCGGACAAGTCCGCGCTCATCCAAGCTAAACAGAATGGATGCTGAAGGCGGTGATGCTGGTATCTGAAATTCCAGTGCTTGCGCGGTCGCATCGAAATTTGCCAAGGCCGGTGCGTCTTCAAAGGCCAGGTCAGGATCGAGAGAGCTTTCGTAAAGGTCGTCGAGATCCTGCCGCGAGATCTCTGTACGCAAATCTGGTGCCATTTGCCAAACGCCTGATACCGCATAAGCGGTTTCGGCGTCGGTTTGTGTCATCGCAGGGATGAGAAGAATTTCCGGCTCTGGGGTCTCGGACTCGGCGATTTCCTCCTCTGACGGAATCGTAAATATATCGCCCTCCGGTTGGAGTGGAAGGGACGCAAGCCGTTCGTTGTTTTCGATTGCTGGTGCAGTTGCCTGAGCAGTGGCAGGCTCGACCGTTTCGCTTTCGGGTGTGTCGCCTCCGAAGAAGCGCGTCACTGCGTTGTCGGGTAACAAGAAGGAAGATAACGCTGCGAAAAGCAGCAACACTACAATCAGGATGCCGGTTAAGATCAATCCCAAGAAGCGAGGCTTGCCCGCTGCCTGACGGGCAGCAAGCTCCGCGATAGGATCAGGCTTCGCGATCGGGATGGCCTGCGCAGCGATGGGCTTGGCAGGCTCTGCTTTAGCTTTGCGATCTTTCGCGTTTCTCGCCTTTGCCCGAAGCGCAGCGACACCTTGCCCCAATCGAGTGGACTTGGTGGTTCTAGGTTCTTCTGACTTTGAGTCTGCTGCCTTGGTTGCAGGTGGTGGAACAATGGGCGGGGCCGCTTTTTGTTTTGCAGCTTCACCCGTTTTGATGCGGGGTTCCACCTTCGGCGGCTTTTTGCTCACAGGCGCTTTGCGCAGCTCGTCTGTTGGAATTGCAATGCGCGGTGCGCGTGACGTGACAAGATCACCTGTTTCACTTGTTGCTGGGCCCAAAACCGGCTTGCGACGCGAAGAAAACGCCGCCGGAGGTGGGGTCGGCAACACCAGCGTTGAAGCGGATACGTCGGTCAGCTCTTCGTCAGCCTCCGGATCATCGTCTTGCATCACCTCGTCAGGAAGCTCATCCAGATCCGACGCTGCTTCGGTCTCGACGATTTCCTCTTCCGGTTCCACGATTGGAAGCTCAAGCACCGCAATTTCTTTAGGCGACAAAACTTTGATTGGATCGTCGTCGGCTGAAACAACCTTACCGCCAACGGACGGCAGAGGGCCAAGGTCTGGCGAGCCGCTAAAATGGGACGGGTCGGGAAGGGCCGTGAAACCCACAGGGTTAAACCCATACGGGCCAAGGAAGCTTTCAGCTTCTTCTAGCGTTTCGCGAGCGACAGCTACGACCATAACTTCGGGCGGTTCACCGCAAATGTCATAGTTGAGTTGTGCGGCCGTGTAGGGCGTACGTTCTTCCAAGGCGTGCTCTACATCAGCCTTGACGTCTTCTTCGACCACAATCGTCGCGTAGAGCAATTGTGATGGTGGTAGGATTAGCTTGGTCGAAAAGTCAGGCCCCTCAAGCGCCTCCGCTTTGTCACGTAATGCTGCAAGCGCTGCACCAAGATCATCGCTATTCAGCGGGGCTTCCCCGACTTCAGCCCAACCAGCGCCAGAAGAATGGCGGTGCAAGAGGACGATGCCGTCCTCAGACAGATTGAGGGCAAAATTGGGTGTCATGCGGAGCGAGCCATCTCGTCAGTTATCCAGCAACATCAAAGGCAAAACCTCTGATACGCCAAGGATATATCACATTCGAGGTGGAAGAAAGTTAAACCGCCCCCGACAACAATGCCGGAGGCGGAAATGGGTCAGGCCGTGGCTTTTGCCAACGCCTGATCCAGATCAGCGATCAGATCTTCCACATTCTCGGTGCCGATAGAAACCCGCACCATATTTGCACCGGCGCCAGCCGCTTCTTGTTGCTCCGGCGTTAGCTGGCGGTGCGTCGTCGAGGCGGAGTGAATGATCAGCGAGCGAGTGTCGCCCAGATTTGCAACGTGAGAGAAAATCTCTAGGCTATCAACCAACTTAACGCAGGCGTCGTAACCGCCTTTGACTGCGAAGGTGAACAGACCGCTTGCGCCTTTAGGGCAAACCCGTTTCGCCAACTTATTATAGGGCGAGGACTTCAGGCCGGCATAGGTCACCGCGTCAATGCGCGGATCATTTTCCAGCCACTCGGCGATTGCCTCGGCGTTTGAGACATGGCGCTCCATCCGCAGTGACAGGGTTTCAATGCCCATCAGTGTGTAATGCGCGGCTTGTGGGTTCATGGTCATGCCAAGGTCACGCAAACCGATTGCGATGCCGTGGAAGGTGAAGGCGAGGGGGCCAAAGGTCTCGGCGAATTTGAGGCCATGGTAAGCGGGCTCTGGCTGCGACAGGGACGGGAACTTGTCGGATGCTGTCCAATCGAACTTGCCACTGTCTACGACGCACCCACCGGTGACCGTGCCGTTGCCGGTCAGGTATTTGGTGGTCGAGTGCACAACCAATGTCGCACCCAGTGCGATGGGGTTGCACAGGTACGGCGTGGCCGTGGTGTTGTCGATGATCAGCGGAATGCCTGCTTTGTCCGCGATGTCGGCGACGGCGCGCACGTCCATGACGTGACCGCCGGGGTTGGCAATTGCTTCACCGAAGATTGCGCGGGTGTTGTCATCGACGGCCGCTTCGACCGCTGCCAGATCGTCAATGTCCACAAATTTGGCTTCCCAGCCAAAGCGTTTGATGGTCTGCGAGAACTGCGTGACCGAACCGCCATACAAGCGTGTGGAGACGACAATATTGCATCCCGGCTGCATCAAAGGGAACAGCGCCATGATTTGCGCCGCGTGACCGGAGGAGCAACAGACCGCGCCGACGCCACCCTCAAGGGTCGCGATGCGTTCTTGCAGCACGGCAACCGTGGGGTTCGTCAGGCGGGAGTAAATGTAGCCGACCTCTTGCAGGTTAAACAACGCGGCGGCATGCTCGGCGTCGCGGAATACATAGGCGGTTGTTTGGTAAATTGGGGTTTGGCGTGCGCCAGTTGCCGGATCGGGGCGGGCACCTGCGTGGATTTGCAGTGTGTCAAAGCCGTAGTTTGCTGTGTCGGACATTTTGGTCTCCCTGAGAATTTTTGTTGTCGGGGACACTAGTGGGTTGGCAGACCCGCCACAATGGTATGTAAATCATCTTCATGTTGACTCCATTTCATCTCGCCTATCACGTAACCGACCTCGACGAGGCGCGCGCTTTCTATGGCGGGCTTCTTGGCTGCGCAGAGGGGCGGTCGACTGACACTTGGGTGGATTTCGACTTCTTTGGGCATCAGTTGTCGCTACATCTGGGGACGCCTTTCGCAAATGATCTGACCGGTAAGGTTGGCGATCACATGGTGCCGATGCCCCATCTTGGGTTGGTGCTTGGTTATGACGACTGGCGGGCTTTGGCAGATCGGTTGGAGGCTGCAAAAACCGAATGGGTGCTTGCCCCGTCCGTGCGGTTCGAGGGCGAGCCGGGCGAGCAGTGGACGATGTTCTTCCGCGACCCATCTGGAAACCCGATAGAGATCAAAGGGTTTCGCGACTTGTCAGGCGTGTTTGCAGGCTAAGCTGATCACAGCTTTGAAGAAATGACTCCAGTGTTGAAGCCGCCCATGCGGAGTTCTCCGAACAAGCGTTGATATTCAATTTTTGGGCAGCGGTCCTGAATGACGATTTTTCCCGCGGCTTCCGCCTGTGCAGCAGCTTCCGTATGAATAACTCCGATTTGCATCCAAATTGTCCGCAATCGGGGAAGGCTTTCAAGCGCTTCTTCCACAATCGCGGGTACGGCGTCGGGTCTGCGAAATATGTCGACCATATCAATGCCGGCATCTTTTGGAATATCAGACAGGCTTGCGGCAATGGTCTGCCCAAACAGCATTTTACCAGCGTGGCCGGGATTGACCCCGATAACGGTATAACCTTTGAGTGTCAGATAACGGGCCACATAGTAGCTGGGCCGAACGGGGTTGGTCGAAACCCCAACGCATGCAACTACCTTCGTGGTTTTCAAAATTCGGCTAAGATGCTCATCGGTGTAATCCATACTGGATTTATGGGAGTGCCAAGCGCCTTGGGCAAGCCTATAAAAAAGCGCCCATGGCGGGGGGCCACGGGCGCAGTCACGGAACGAGGGACAGTGAATTTGAGCATGCAGTTCCGTTGCTATGCCCATGCCGAATAGATGGGGCCGGAATCTGCTCATTTCCAGCTTTCTTACAAAATCGTGAACTAGTCGAAGATGTCTTCGACCTCGTCCCATATCTCTTCCAAGGCGCGGTGCCAGAACGGTGTGCTCCGCCTTTTCTTAAGCCTTGGCTTGCTCTTCCTGGGTGAGAGGGTGCTCACGAGCGGCGAAGGCTTTTTGCGCGCGGGCTTTGGGGCTTTAAGCCACTTCATCTCGTGCAAAGGCGCGCCGCAGCTGCCGCATGCCAACTCATGGCCGTCGCGGGCGGTTGGCTTCAAAATCGTGCGGCTGCTGCAGTAGCAACAGGTGGCAATCTTGATGTTCGGGCGCATAGGGGCCTCTTAACTAGGGCGTCCCACTGCATATAGGGAGACTGCCGCCGCATTCGAGACGTTAAGGGACCCAAATTCACCTGCCGGATCAATTCTGGCAAGTGTGTCGCAAGTTTCCTTGGTCTTATCACGCAATCCGGGGCCCTCGGCACCTAAAACAAGCGCGATAGGCTGGTCTTGCGGGATATCTTCCAGCGCGCTTTCGCCAGTCGCATCGAGACCCACCAGGTGGTAGCCCATCTCTCGCAGCGCCTCCATGGTTGTTGCGAGGTTCTTGATGCGCAGGTAAGGCTGGCGCTCAAGCGAACCGGAGGCCGTTTTGGCCAATGCGCCCGTCTCCGGCGCTGAATGCCGGTGCGGAGCAATCACCGCGCGAGCACCGAACACTTCAGCCGAGCGCAAGATAGCTCCAACATTGTGAGGGTCGGTCACGCGGTCGAGCAGAATGACACGGGCATTTTTCCCGCGTGGCGCGCACAGGTTGCTAAGACTGCCCCAGTCCAGCGGTTTGACTTCCAAAGCCGCACCTTGGTGGACGGATTGCGGATCAATTGGGGCTGCAAATTTACGTGGATCGCTAATCTCCGGCTCCATGCCGGATAATGCAATATCTTCGGCTAAACGGTCTGCTGCGTTCTTGGTCACCACGAGACGCAAGCGCTCGCGCATCGGGTTGGAAAGCGCATCGCGTACGGCATGAATGCCAAAGAGCCAAACGGTTTCGGCAGCAGCGGCGCGGCGGTCGCGTTCTTTCTGGACGACCCAAGTGGGTTTTTTCTGTTTCATAAGGTGGTCTAGATCACCTGATGGAGAAAAGCGCAAGCGGCGGCGTGTTTTCGTGTTGACGGGGCAGTGGATGACTAATATCCAGCGCTGCAGTGGGCGACAGGCCGCAAGGTGTGGCAGGGGACTGTAACTCCCTCGCGGAGACGCACGCCTGGTTCGATTCCAGGGTCGCCCACCATCATACTCAACATGCTGTTTTTATGGCTGCAAGCTGCACCAAGCACACCATACTAAACATGACTGTCTGTTATCGGGATGTTGTCTCTCTCAACACCGCATGGATGAACTAAAGTGCAGCAACGGAATGCCCGCTCTTTAAGCCGCACCAGGTATTTGGACCTGCCGCCGTCCTTCGTTAAAATCATCCATTGCAAAGCTCCATGTGGTGCCGGGCCATCGGACTTCCATCTGTTGAAGGCGAGGCCGGTATACGGCAGTGTATAGCGTGCCAAAGCCAGCATCGAATGCTGTGGAATAGAGCGGAGGTTGGAGAAACGCGCTGATGAACTTCTCCTCTGGGTCGCGGTGGAGGGTCAAGCGCTGCAGCAAGAACCGCTCCCGCTCAACCGTGGCGGTGAACCGGGCGTGGCTGACCCATTCAACGTGCTCTTGGTGGTTTGTTGCCACAGCGGCATGGGTGATGACGGCAGGTCTGTCCGGCGCCATCATCGCTGTTAAATAGCGGCGTTTGGCATCCAAAACGGTGACGTTGTAGCTCATGTGGGTGGGAACGCGGGCCAGCACAGCACCAGCCTCTTCCGCCGTCGAGCAGGTTTGTAATACGTATCGCAAGATCAGTGGGACGCCGAAGCCGTCACCAACAACGCGCCGCCCGCCAAAAGTCAGGGAAATCGCAAGGCCCGCATCGTTCATGCCGTCGACCAAGCCCCACAGCCCGTCGGAGGTGCCGATTACTCGTCGACCCTGCCAACCTGTGTGCAGTATCAAGCTGTCAAACGCGTTAGGATTGTAGTCGTAATTCCGTACAATGACCGGCTCCTTGCCCGGCCATATCGCTTGACTGCAGCCCGCTAGATACGGCGGCGGACAATAGAAGCTGAGGAACCGGGCGGCCTGATCACCGCCCCCCGCCAAATCGCACAGCTCGTCATACAACGGCACGATTTCGGGCATGTGTTTTTTGAGGGCGCGCCTGCTTTCCAGATAGCTGGCGCGCGCAGTATCGCCCTCTTTGAGCCACCAACGCTTGTAGTCGGGCCAATATTCGGCGAAAAGCCCGGCCCATTTAGGGCCGGGCACTTCTTCTTTGAGGGCGCGCCAATGCATGCCGTCTCCTTACAGGATCTTGAATGCCGGATCTGCCAGTGCAGGACCGGCATTTGCCACGGGCAGAGGCTTGCCGTCCACGGTTCTCTTGATGCCGTGGATCCATTTTTTGGCTCGTTCGTTCAACTGGAAGCTCTTGGTCATAGAACGCCCACGCGTCACTAGAATGCCAATATCTGCGCCCTCGTAACGGTAGTCGCCCGGTTGCAAGATTCGTAGAAAGAACGCTTCGTTCTCGGATTCGACCGCGCGGCGGTGGTAGTCAAAGCGGTCATAGACGACACTGCCATCTTCGAGCATCTTGTAGATGCCCGTCTCGGGCGCTTCGGTGCAGATGTCCACGCCGTCATTGGTGTGCTTGATCACCATCTGCGACCAGCTATCAATCATGTTGGGGTCCGCCCAGCGATCGTTCAATTCGTCCACATCCAGATCAAACTTTTTCTTCGAGAACTCAAGCAGGTGGAACAGGAACAACGGCGCGTCCGCATGGGCGAACGCCGCGTGGTTTGTCATGGACGACGCACCAGTGATGCGCGGGTTTAACTCACCCAGCCACAAATCGCCTGTTTTTTTGTCGATCAGGAAGTCCAGCTCGAAATAGCCACGATAGCCTTCCTTGCGCAGTTGTTCACCGAACTTGAAGGTCAGGTCACGGGCCTTTTCGCGCACCTTGGGTGGAAAGGCGGTGGACAGGATTTCGTTGCCACACCAGCCGCCACGATATGGAGTCAATTCCTTGAAGCCCACCAACTCGGTCATCAGCGGGCCAACAATCGTACCTTCCTTGGTGGCACAGGCCTCAATGGCAGAGCCACGGCAGTCGATACGCTTCATGATCTTGATCTCACCTTCGCCCACGATCTCGTGCTCGTGACGGCGGAAGTCCGCCTCGGACTTGATAAAGAACGTCGTGTGTCCACTGTCGCCAAACGCCGATTGCAAAACCAGATCATGCCCAATGCCCGCTTTTTCGCAGGTGGCGCGTAGGTCGTCGTAATCTTTCACCTCCGCCAGCACGTTCGGCACCGATGGCACACCGGCCTTGTTGCCGATGCGTACAGTCTCGATTTTGTTGTCCATGCTCGTACGCAGCTTGGCTTTCGGGAACCAAACGTCCGCTCCCAACTCTTTGGACAGCCGTTCGGTCTCTTCGTCAAACATCAAAAACACGAATTTGGGTTTGCCACCGCGCCGCTTGATGAAGTCGATGACTTCCTTGTGCTGCAGCAGGTAGTTGTTGATGTCCTCGATGGACTGAAACTCCGCATGGGGCTGCTCGGACGGGCAGAACACGTTGGGATGCTTGCCACCGTAACAGTCGATGTAGCAGATATATTTGAAGTTCTTGACCCATTCATCAAGGCCCAGAAGGTTGAAGTTCGTGGCCGAAATAAAGTAGATGGGATCCTCGTTGCGGTGGAAGAACCGGCGGATCTCCGAGATATTCTTGAGCACTGTTGGCATAGTTTTCCCTTTCTTGTTCTTGTTTATTTGGCGGTGGCTGGAAGTGATTTAGCCTTCGGCAAGGCGGCCAATGCCTCCGGCGTGAATACCCGTAGCCCCAGATCGGGGCGGTAGCCGTGGATTTCGCTGACGTCGAGCGCCAGCATGAATGCTAGAATTTCCTGGCTGACGACCTGACCCGGCACCAAGATCGGGAAGCCAGGCGGATAGGGTATGATGAATCCGGCCGACACGACCTCTTGGCCTGCATCCAGAGCCTCCTGTAGCGAGCCGTCCAATTCTAGATAATCGCAGTTGGTTTCCTCGTAACTGAGGTAATAGGCTGTGCGAATGTCACCCTCCGGCGTCACTTGATCAGGCCGGAACGCGTCGTGGAATCTGCTGAAGTCAGGCAGCGGTGGATGGTTTTCCGTCAGATTTTTAACTCGGCGATCAAACGATATCCGTTCCATCTTGGACGCATCATCCAGCAAGTCATCCAATTCGTTAGCGATCTCGACCAAGACCTCGATCAAATAGGCCACCGAGGAGCGGGTCGTGCCGATATTGGTCATGAACAGGACCGTGTTGCGCGAGGTTTTGTTGATTTGAATGCCGTATTTATCCATCAATATCTTTGTCTTAAATGTATCGCCATCCCACCCGGTCCCCCCCACGGCCAAGGTGACACGGGTCGCATCCAGCACAAAATCATCCTGCTCCCAGCAGTCCCACATGTCCGTCCAGCCCTGATCGTTGTCAAAATAGCTGGTCACACCGCTTTGGCGGTGCTCTTCGGGGATCATTTCGCCTGCGGTCAGAACCTTAAAGTACTTTTGCAACTGCGGATGACTGCTGACTGCTTTGCGCATCGACATGGCCGCTTCGATCTGGCGTTGCACAAACTCGAAGCCTTCCAGTTCCACTTGTCGGCGGCCCACGTCCAGCGACGCAATGATCTGGTAATTGGGCGAGGTCGACGTATGGGTCATATACGCCTCATGAAATGACTGCTCCACTTCGCCTTTGAAGTCCTGATCGTTGACATGGATCATCGAGCCTTGCCGCAGAGACGTCAGAGTTTTGTGGGTCGACTGTGTGGCGTAAACCCTGATCCTAGCATCGGGCGGGGCGATTAGCCGCGTATTGAGTAACGTCTCGTCCGTCGCGTCAGCCAGTTCCAATTGTTGAGCCTCATAGGCCCGCTTATGCGTGTCAGTCCGTAGCCGGACGCGTAGGTTGTTGGCAGTGCGCATTCCAGTGCGCTGACGGTATGTGGGGCTAAAGCGGGCGAACGCAAACCATGCCTCGTCCCACAGGAAAACAAGGTCGGGCTTGATCGCCAGACATTCCTCCATTACCCGCTCTACATTGTAAACCAGACCATCGAAAGTGCAGTTGGTGAGCAAGAGCATGCGAACCCGGTGCAATTTACCCGCCGCTTTTAAAGCCAGCAACTGGTGCTTGATTTCCTTAAGCGGAACGGCACCGTACATGGAATATTCGTTCAGCGGATAGCTGTCGAGATAGACAACTTCGGCGCCCGCCAGAACCATGCCGTAGTGATGCGACTTGTGGCAGTCCCGATCCACCAGCACGATGTCGCCCGGACGCACCACGGCTTGCACCACAATCTTGTTGCAGGTTGATGTGCCATTGGTGGCAAAGAAGGTTTGCTTGGACCCGAAGGCACGGCTGGCCAGTTCCTGAGCTTCTTTGATGGGCCCCTGCGGTTCCAGCAGGCTATCGAGACCACCGGACGTGGCTGAGGTTTCGGCGAGGAAGATGTTGGGGCCATAAAACGCACCCATATCCTGAATCCAGTGGGATCGGGTGATGGACTTACCGCGGCTGATCGGCATCGCATGGAACACGCCGGTTGGCTGTTTGGAGTACTCCACCAAGGCCGTAAAGAACGGGGTCTTGTTGCGTGCGGCCACGCCGCGCAGGATGTTGAGGTGCAGCTCCATAAAGTCTTCTTGATTGTAGAAAACCCGTCGGCAAATTCCCAGATCAAGCCCCGCGATGTCTTCGACAGACCGCTCCGTCACGAGATAGGCGTCCAATTCGGGGCGGACGCGGGCGATCAGGCGGCACAACTCCGGTCCGTAGTCCTCGGGCAACATGGCCTCTATTTCGCCAGTCTCGCTGGCATTGGTGATATATTTTCCGAGGATTTCGTTCTCGTTCTTGGATTTCAGAGCCAAACCGGGGCGTACCACGATAGCTTGAATGTTGTGGTTGAAAAGCACCGCGATCAGCGCGTCCTCAAGGCTGGGGACGACCACAGCTTCATAGTGAAAGGGGTCCTCGGGGCGGCGCATGCGTGCTACATTGCTTTTTAGCCAGCGTTCTTGTTGGTCGTTGACGTTGTCTACGATCAAAACCTCGAAGTAGGGGCGGGCCATCGCGCGCGCTTCGGGCGACAGCAGTGCCTCGTCGTTGTGTTCTTCGTCGTCGGTGCTGTCACGGTCCAGCGGGATGCTGCGGCGGCGATACGCCCCCGAGGTCAGCGCGCGCTTGACCCGATTCACGGTAAATGACAGGTCGTCAAAGTTTCCATGTTCAAATTGGCGGCGCATGTGGTCGAACGCAGCCATTCCTGGAAACGCCCAATAGGGTTCGATCAATGCAAGCGAACTGAATAGATCGGTGATCCGAACCTTGGTGGCTGCCGCTTTCTTGGCATTTTGCTCACGGCACAGTGACGTCACGGCCTCACGCAAAGCGCTCCATCTGTCGGCGCGAAGTTGGGTCGCGGAATAGTAGTCGCTGACGGAATCCATCGGTCGTTCTCCCAATTAGGGCTAAAACACGATGAACCCGCAGCTGTATGCCGCAGACCCTCTGTTTTAGTTACCTGGTGTCTTGCCCATGGCGGGCGAAACCCCGAACCCTAGTTTCGGTTCGCGGTCAAATACTTCGGCCTCAGCGCTGGCAGGTACATCTACATGCAGCCCTGCACGGGAGCCCTGATGAGGCACCTTAAGAGGCCCAAGCGTGTTCAAGAATGCGTCGGTACCGCTGGTGCGATCATAGACAGAGAAATCTGTGGGTCGGTCGCGGAAGCTTTTGAGGACCTGACCCAGACCTTTCATGCCGGTCTCGCGTTGGCGGCGAACCATCGAAAGATCGACTTCGATCGGGAACATGTCTTCTTGACCCGCTGACTGGTGCAAAACCAGAGATGTTGGATCAACGACGAGTGACTTGCCGACACCGCCGGCGCCCAATCCATTGACGTCAATGACATAACATTGGAACTGAGCTGCGGTCGCCCGCGCGATGGCAAGTTCCGCGTCGCGGTCAGTTGTGCCGGTCAAGACCGGGTGCAACAGCACCTCCACGCCCTGCGACGTAAGTTGGCGCGTCGTCTCGGGAAACCACATATCGTAGCAGATCGACAGCCCAAAGCGGCCCACATCTGGCACATCAAAGACGCAAAAATCCGTGCCCGCGGCGACACCCGCCTCGTAGGGAAGGAATGGGAACATCTTGGCGTAGCGGCGAATGATGTCGCCATCTGGATTGATAACCAGAGACGTATTGTAAACCTTACCATCCTCTGGATTCGTCAGGAACATCGAGCCGGGGATCAGCCAGATCTTGTGGCGACGGGCCGCTTCACAAAACCGGTCGATGACGTCGTTCTCGGGTGGCAGCTTGAATTTTTCCAAAGGGCCAAATGGCGCGAGTTCGCTGAACAACACCATTTGGGTCCACGGGAAGCGCATCATCAGAACGTCGAGGCGCTGCATCATGCCCTCAACATTGGGCTGAAGGGCGTTGACGTACATCTGCACGCCTGCAATTGCGAAAGGGGTCATGTCTTGAATACTCCGTGAAAACAGAGGCGTCCCATCGGGGTCGTCCATCTCATTGTTTCACGCATCTTCTAAGCCCTAACATCCGGAACGGAAACAGGTGATCGGCGTACGCCACAATTTGGTTTGACCAAGCAAGGGCCAAAAAAACTTAGGCAACAAGAATTCAAAAGTCTGCCGAACTCGACCTTCTCTTGCAACAAGATTCATGAAATGCGGGTAAAAATGTTTAATATTTCGATCAAAGCGCGTGTATTCTGATGAAACCATGTAAGCTAACCCGTGACAATGCGCGACGCTGGAGCCCTCTGACCCACCGAAGTTACGTGTGCTGAGTTCAGTTAGTGTGATTGGCGACGATGCAAACCGGCCTCGCAAGCCACGACACAAGGGCACCAAGTGAACACACCTTTATTGGACAACAGCGAAACGCGAGAGACCGACATCTCAGATGCGGTCGAAGTAGCCTTCGCGCAAGAAGACGCCACGTCACTCAATGAAATCCTTGAACGTGTCACAATTAGCGAGGCGCTGCGGGTCGTTCTGGACTTCTCACCGCAAGACCGAGACAGCATTATCTCGCTTCTAACGCCTGAATTGGCTTCTCGGTTAATCGACGAAGCCCCATTGGAGGTCGCGGGCGACCTGATGGAAGGGCAGGCCCCGGCGAAGGCGGTCGAGATTTTCGACGAGCTGGACTCCGATGTGCAGGCAGATGTCATCGCCGAACTGGACGCTGAGGACGCCGAAGCGCTTTTAGCCGGGATCGACCCCGAAGACGCCGCCGGAGTGCGTCGCCTGACCCAATATGCGGCGGAAACGGCGGGTGGCTTGATGCTAGCTGATGCCTTTCAGTTCAGGCGCGACCAAACCGTTGGGGCCGTTCTGCGTAGCCTCGCCAGCGATGATGAAGATCTTGAGCGCTACAACGGGCAACATCCCTATATTATCGACGACAAGAACCATCCGGTCGGTGTGGTCTCACTTCGCGGACTATTGACCGCGAAGCGCAGTGGTAGGCTTGAAGACATTATGGTCAAGCCGATGACAGTGCCTGTGCACGCCTCCCTGACCGAACTTCAAGACCTGTTTAATGACTACGACTTCCTCGGCTTTCCAGTGGTCGACGAGGATGGTGCGCTTGTTGGCGTGGTTTCGCGTACAGCCGTCGACGCGGCCATTCTCGCCCGCTCCGAAACCGAAAACTTGCGTATGCAAGGTATCGTCGGGGACGAGTTGCGAACCATGCCGCTTGCTATCCGATCTCGGCGGCGACTGGCGTGGCTGTCGGCCAACATCGTTCTCAATATCGTCGCGGCCAGCGTTATTTCCGCCTACGAAGAAACCCTTGCGGCCGTCATCGCCATCGCCGTCTTCCTTCCCATGGTGTCAGACATGAGCGGTTGTTCGGGCAATCAAGCTGTCGGTGTCACCATGAGAGAGCTTTCCTTGGGGCTTGTACGGCCCAAAGACGCGATGCGCGTCTGGCTCAAGGAGGTTTCTGTCGGCGTGATAAATGGGGTGGTGCTGGGCATTTTGATCGGCATTGTGTGTTGGGTTTGGAAGGGCAACGCTTATCTGGGCCTCGTGATAGGTTTGGCCTTGGCGCTGAACACTATGATCGCCGTGTCTATTGGAGGTGTAGTGCCATTGTTGCTCAAGCGTATCGGCCAAGACCCCGCCGTGGCGTCCGGCCCTTTGCTAACGACCATCACCGATATGGCCGGATTTTTTCTGGTTCTTAGTCTTGCGACACTGATGATGCCGCTACTTCTAAATTGAAACGAAAAGGGCGAACCACATTGGTCCGCCCTTTCCTCGTTAGCTCGAGGTCTCACCTTAGGCGTGCTGCTCTGCAATCGCTGCTGCAAGGGATGCCTCAAAGATGGCCAACCCTTCGTCGACAATCTCGTCTGAAGCTGTCAGCGGCACCATGATCCGCAGCGCATTGCCGTGCATACCGCAACCCAGCAAGATCAAGCCGCGCTGCAAGGCGTGGGCTATCACGGATTTCGTTAGCGCCGCATCAGGTGTGGCTGTTTCAAAATCGGTCACGAACTCAACGGCCAGCATAGCGCCAAGCCCACGGATGTCCCACATGCGAAGGGGCGAAATACGTGCGCCGATTTCGGCAAACCGCTCGCGGAAATACGCACCGAGGGCTGTCGAGCGGGCCAGAAGACCTTCTTCCTCAATGGCCTCAATCGCAGCAAGAGCGGCAGCGCAGGCAACGGGGTTGCCGCCATATGTACCGCCCAGACCGCCCGGAATGACCGCATCCATCACGTCGGCGCGACCGATCACACCCGCGATCGGGTAGCCACCCGCCATGGATTTTGCAACAGTGATCAGATCAGGCACCACGCCGGAATGCTCAATTGCAAACCACGTTCCAGTCCGGCCGAAGCCAGCTTGAATTTCGTCGGCGATCAGCATGATGCCGTGGGTGTCGCAGATTTCTCGCAAGGCTTTGAGCATTTCGAACGGCACAGGAGTGTAGCCGCCTTCGCCCAGCACGGGCTCGATGATGATCGCAGCAACGCGCTCTGGCTGGGCATCGGTCAGGAACAGGTTTTGCAAACCCGTCAGTGCGTCCTGCACTGTGATGCCATCACGCAGACTTGGGAAGGGTGCGCGGAAGATATCGGACGGAAACGGGCCCACGTCCTTTTTGTAAGGCGAGATTTTGCCAGTCATGCCCAGCGTCAACAAGGTGCGACCATGGTAGCTACCGGTAAACGCGATCACCCCCGGACGTCCCGTGGCGGCGCGGGCGATCTTGACCGCATTTTCCACAGCCTCGGCACCTGTCGTGACAAGCAGCGACTTTTTGGCGTGATCTCCGGGTGCCAGCGCGTTCAGCTTTTCGGCGAGCGCGACATAGGGCTCGTAGGGGACAACCTGAAAGCTGGTGTGGGTGTAAAGGTCCTCTTGCGCCTTGGCGGCAGCAACAACCTTCGGGTGGCGGTGGCCGGTGTTAAGAACGGCAATGCCGCCTGCAAAATCGACAAAGCGATTGCCTTCGACGTCCCAAAGCTCGGCGTTTTCAGCATGACTCGCAAAGATCGGCGCGGCGGACGCAACTCCGCGTGCTACCGCGGCTTCGCGACGGGCCACCAGATCCGCATTGGTCTTGGTGGCTTGTACGGATTCTGGAACAATCGAAATGCTCGGCTTGATCTTCGCGGCGGTTTTGCGAGGCTTCTTTTTCACGGTATTCGTCATTTCTGGCGTCCTTGTAGGGCTGAAGGAAATTTATCTCGCGGGGTTTCCCCGTATGGTCGAGCGTTTAAAATTCTCAGTAATACGTTTATTATATGTGTCAATATGCAATCGTACAGTTCAAACCTATTGCTCCGGCCACCCAAAATGGTGGCAATCTGCTGTTCGAATGGTATTTCGGTAAGCACGATGTTGGATTAGGAGTTGTTATTAAGAACAAAAAACCGAAAATCGGCAAAGGCACACGTGTGGATATTGGAAAAAGACTACAAGCGCTCCGGAAGGCACATGGTCTGTCGCAGCGGGAACTTGCCTCTCGCGCAGGTTTGACGAACGGAACGATTTCGCTGATCGAGCAGAACAAGACCAGTCCTTCGGTCGCTTCGCTCAAAAGTCTTCTCGACGCAATTCCGATGAGCATTGCAGAATTTTTCGCGAATATCGAGCAAGAGCAACAGGCTACGTATTTCTATGCTGCGGATGAGTTCATCGAAATTGCCCCACAATCTGACGGCCCAACGGTGTCGTTGCGCCAACTCGGGCAAGCCAGCCATCATGCGTTGCAAATTCTCGACGAAGCTTATCCACCAAATGCCGACACCGGGCCCGAACTGCTGTCCCATATTGGTGAAGAGGCGGGAATCGTTACCCAAGGCGAAATTGAGATTACCGTTGCAGATCAGGTTAAGGTGCTCCGCGTTGGCGAAGGATACCTGTTCGACAGTCAATTACCACACCGTTTCCGCAATGTTAGCGACTCTATGTGCCGAATTATCAGCGCCTGCACGCCACCGACCTTCTAGTTTTTGACCCACAGGCCAACTCTTCTGGCCTTGAGTTAGTTACGTTTGAAGAGACTTCATTTCCCAATACTGGTCGCTGAATTTCTCTGGAAGTTTACTTCGAGATCACCGTCCTAAGACGGGTTTTGGAATTTCACCTCTCACGCCAAAACAATTGCTCAGGCCGTGAGGTTACGTTCCAAAGCTACCAAACACTCAGTTCGAAATTCCAACGGCACGCTGCGCGTATTGAAGTTCGGATAGCTGGCGGGCCAGAAATTTAGCGATGTCGGCGCGCGAGATACTTAGCGTGAGGGCGCGATCCATCGGCTTGATGTCTTCCTTGTAGGCTCCGGTAGCCGGGCCATCTGCAAATGCGCTGGGTCGGACAATTGTCCACTCCAGGCCACTGGCGCGCACGAAGTTTTCTTGCAGCTCGTGATCCTGAAAAACCGGTCGGAGGAGTGCCCCAAACATTATGCGCTTCCAAAAGAAGTTCAGGTTGCTCCAGCTTTCATGTGCGCCAAGGGTGGATTGACAAATTAACCGTTGGACACCGTGCCGCTGCATGGCCTGAATAATGTTCAGCGTTCCTTGGGACCGGATTTTGCTTTTTCGCGACATGCCAGACCCCAGCGTAATGACGACCGCGTCGTGTCCACTAACCGCATTCGCGACCGAGTGCGCGGAAAGGGCGTCTCCGGCGATGTAGGACAGTTTTGGGTGGTCTATGGAGAGTTTTTCGGGGTTGCGTGAAAAGGCGGTGACTTCGTGTCCGTCGTCCAACATCTGCTGCACCGCCAGTTTTCCAACAGTGCCGGATGCGCCGAATACAATCGTTTTCATTTTTGCGTCCTCCAAAATTTAGATTCGAAACTTGACACGGCGTCAAGTTGACATGTGCCGAAATAACGAGCAACTTTACATCATGTCAAGTAAAATAAACTCAACTCGCGATCGCATACTTCTTGCCACTCTGAACCTTTTAGAAGCAGGAGGTGGTAGCGCGGTGCGAATGTCCGACATTGCCAAGGCTGCGAAAATCAGCAGGCAAGCGTTGTATCTTCACTTCCCGAACCGCGCGGAATTGCTCGTCGCCACAACGCGTTACCTAGACGAACTTCATGAAATCGAAGGTAAGCTCATCGAAAGCAGGGCGGCCAATTCAGGTATTGAAAGGCTTTCAGCATGGATCAATTTTTGGGGGGGATATATCCCAACTGTCTACGGAGTTTCCAAAGCTCTTTTGGCCATCAAGGATAGTGACGAAGAAGCGATGTTGGCGTGGAATGACCGCATGCACGCCGTCCGCCACGGCTGTGCTGCTGCGGTTTCTGCACTTAAAGATGACGGCAAACTTGTAGTTGGGCTTTCGGAAGCTGAGGCCACAGATTTCCTCTGGACACTTTTGTCAGTCCGCAATTGGGAGATGCTTAGAAAGGACTGTGGCTGGACACAGGATCGCTACATCGAAGTGATGAGGTCGACAGCAGCAGCGGCACTGGTTTCAAGTTGACTGGACCGATTAGGTATCCCGACGGTTAGTTGATTTGGACATCTTTGCGCTGATAGCTCTGCTCCATCGTGGTGCCGTCGTCGAACAGCAGATTGATGGTCACGGTTTGCAAGCTATCAAGCGGCGCGACAGCA
Organism: Litoreibacter meonggei; assembly: GCF_003663885.1. GTDB lineage: Bacteria > Pseudomonadota > Alphaproteobacteria > Rhodobacterales > Rhodobacteraceae > Litoreibacter > Litoreibacter meonggei. Next base: position 291,512 of record NZ_RCCE01000002.1, on the reverse strand, counting down.
TATGGAAGGTGCGTTTCAACTTTCAACGCCATGGGGGAGGCTTCGTCCCAGTAACATGGCTCCCCGTCCCAAACCTGTAACTCTCCGCCATTGTAGGAAAACCGGATCTGCTCAATACCGCAACGATAGGTCAGCAGGGTCGTCATATAAAGCAGGTCTTGGCCGTCATAGGGCCTGATTGCGATCCATTGCGGGCGGATCAGTTCCAGAATTGGCTTCACGCCAGCTGATGTGGTGAAATTTTGCGCGGCGCAGAGACTAGGTAACAGAAGTGACAGTGCAATGAGGAAAACGCGCATTCGTGAGGCTCCGGTTTGTGGGCTTGCCTCCAGTATCGCGCAACTTGCGGGGATGACGCAAACTTTTAGCACACCATCGGCCATATGACTTCCGGCGTGGACACTTTGACCCTATGCTCCGACCAAGCAAAAAGAAGTGACCAGATGGCGAAGAGCAGCAAGACGAAATCCAAAACGGCAGCGACCACGCCGAAAAAGACGAAACCGGCTAAAGTCCAAGACTTCAATATTATGATGGTGGGGCAGGGTGGTCGGCTGCAATTCGAGGCGCTTTTGCAAGTGGCCTCGTTGCGCCACACTAATCCGAATTTCAAAGGCCGTGTGATTGTCGCGGAGCCGCAGAATAATCATCGTTGGGATACCGATCCACGCATGGCCAACAATGATGTACGAGAGGCACTTGGTGCGCTTGGCGCGGAAATCATACCATTCGAGAACCAAGTTTTTGGGGGGGCGTATCCGTATGGCAATAAGATCGAGGCCCTGCAGATATTGCCCGAAGATGAGCCCTTTCTGTTTTTAGATACTGACACGCTGATCACGGGCGACTTAAGCACTGTTCCGTTCGATTTTGATCGCCCAACAGCATCAATGAAGCGAGAGAATACCTGGCCACAGCAGGAACTATACGGCCCCGGGTATAATCAAATCTGGGGGTCGCTCTACAACAAGTTCGGTCTGGATTTTGAAAGCTCACTTGATACCAGCTACCCTGACGAATACTGGCGCCGCTACCTCTATTTCAATGCAGGCTTTTTCTACTTCCGTTGCCCAAGAGAGTTCGGCGACCGTTTCTTGGACTACGCGCGCCTCATCCGCGACGATCCTCCGGAAGAGCTTGTGTGCCAAGAGATGAAGCCGTGGCTTGATCAGGTGGCGCTGCCTCTGACGATCCACTCATTTGGTGGTGGTCGCGTACCCGAAGTTTCCGACATGCTCGATCATGAAGTGACATGTCACTATCGAGTTTTACCGCTGCTTTATGCGCGTGAACGCGATGAGGTTGTGCGCTTGTTGGAAGAGACCGCTGCGCCTAACAAGCTGAAAAAAGTGCTCAAGCAATACGAGCCGATCCGGCGCATCGTCTACCAGAGAAAGGGCCACAAGGTGCGCGATATGTTTGACCGTAGCAATCTTCCACGCCGCGAGCAGGCCATACGAAACCAGATCAAACGGGCAAAGCTTTGGTTGCGGTGACGCGCTAGCTGCGCGCTGCTTTCTCGGAAATGCCGGACTGGCCTGTGCGGGCCGCAAGTACAGCCATAACATCACTCAGAGCGACGTCGCGTGACGCGAGCATCACCAGCAGGTGATACAGCACGTCGGCGGCTTCAGATGTAAGGTTGCTACGGTCGTTCTTCGCGGCCGCTATGATGGCTTCAATGGCTTCTTCGCCAAACTTTTCAGCACATTTATCTGGACCTTTGGCCAACAGCTTGGCTGTCCACGATCCGTCAGGGTCCGCAGCTTTGCGAGAAATGATAATGGTTTCCAACTCGTCTAATGTCATGCGCCCAACCTCATGTTCAGCCCGGCCTCGGCCATATGGGCTTTGGCTTGGGCAATGGTGAAATCGCCAAAGTGGAAGATCGACGCCGCCAGCACGGCATCGGCGTGACCCTTGGTGACCCCTTCGACAAGGTGATCCAACGTGCCCACCCCGCCAGATGCGATCACGGGAACTGACACTGCATCGGCAATGGCGCGGGTCAGGGGCAGGTTGAACCCTGCGCGTGTGCCGTCGCGATCCATGGAGGTCAGCAATATTTCCCCTGCGCCCTTGGCCACAACAGTTTTCGCGAACTCGACGGCGTCAATTCCAGTGGACTTGCGCCCCCCATGGGTGAAGATTTCCCACTTGCCCGGCGACACGGTTTTGGCGTCGATAGCGACCACTATGCATTGCGAGCCAAACCGGTCTGCGGCTTCCGCCACGACATCGGGATTGGCGACGGCGGCTGAGTTGAAACTCACCTTGTCGGCTCCGGCCAGCAGCAGCTTGCGCACGTCTTCATGGCTCCGCACGCCACCGCCGACCGTCAGCGGGATATAGCAAGCCTCTGCAGTGCGGGTGACCACGTCGAACATGGTTCCACGGTTCTCATGGGTGGCGTTGATATCAAGAAAGCAAAGCTCGTCCGCGCCAGCCGCGTCATAGGCTTTCGCCGCCTCCACAGGGTCGCCAGCGTCGATCAGGTCAACGAAGTTGATGCCCTTGACCACGCGGCCGTCTTTGACGTCGAGGCAGGGGATGATGCGTGTCTTCAGCATAATGGCGGCTCCGGTTTGCGAGCTTGGTGTAACGGCAATTCCTTGCCGATGCCAGCGAAGTGATTGGTGTTTTCGGTGTAGGTGTCGTGTTGTAATCGCCATTGTATTATGAGGAGACCTATCATGCGTCAGATAATTATGTCTGCGGCCATAATCGTGAGTGTTGCTATGCCTGCCTTTGCCGATCTAATCACTGTAAAATCCAGTAAATCAGTGGCTGAAACCATGGATGCCTTGGAGGCCGCCGTGGGCAATGCGGGTGCGACGGTCTTCGCGCGGATTGATCACCAAAAGGGGGCCGCAAGCGTTGATCTGAAATTGCCTGCGGCTCAAGTGCTGATTTTTGGCAATCCCAAGCTTGGAACGCCCGCTATGAATACGGATATACGCGCGTCGTTATATTTGCCGTTGAAGGTCGCTGTGCACGAGGCCGATGGCGGATCGGTTCTTGTCTACGAAGATCCGGTAGATATGTTCGCTGATCTGGATATTCCAGCCGACGCGCCGTTTGTGAAAACGATGCAGGGCGCTCTGGGTAAACTTACTGGCGCGGCTGCGAAGTAGGGGTTTAGGCTTTCAGCAAGTCCAACGCCTCTTTCAGGTCGATCGCGCCGTCATAAAGCGCTCGGCCTGAAATAGCGCCGTTCAGTGGTGCGCCGGTCGCTTTGAGCGCACGCAAGTCGTCCAGCGACGACACGCCGCCCGATGCGATCACCGGGATTGATACAGCGCGCGACAGAGCTGCCGTGGCCTCTACGTTCGGGCCCTGCATGGCTCCGTCGCGGTTAATGTCTGTGTAGATCAGCGCGGCTACGCCTGCGTCCTCGAACTGGCGGGCCAGTGCCGTGACTTCTATGTCGGTTTCTTCCGCCCAACCGCGGGTTGCGACCATACCGTTTCGCGCATCCAATCCGATTGCGACGTGACCGGGGTAGGCTCGTGCCGCTTCACGGACAAGGTCCGGGTTCTCAACAGCCACGGTGCCGAGGATCACGCGGGCCAGACCTTTTTCCAACCACCGTTCGATTGTCGCCATATCGCGTATACCGCCGCCGAGCTGTGCTGGAACCTTGGTTTGCTCTAAAATCGCATCCACGGCGGCACCGTTTACAGGCTCCCCCGCAAATGCACCGTTTAGATCAACCAGATGCAACCATTCACACCCCGCCTCGACAAAGGCCAAGGCCTGAGCTGCCGGATCGTCATTGAAGACAGTGGCTTGCTCCATTTCCCCCTTATAGAGCCGGACGCAGTTGCCGTCTTTGAGGTCGATTGCAGGGTAAAGGATCATAGCGTCAGGCCTTCGTGTAAGCTGTATTTGCGCGGTCTATTCCACATCCGCGCCCCAACGTCACGCTTGATTTGCGCCCTGTATTTCGCACCATTGTCCCCAGAACAGGGAGGAAATCATGAAATCACTTAAGTTTGCAGCAGCGTTTGCTGTGGCATTTGCAGGGCAGGCGATGGCCGATCCGGCAGAAGGTGTCTGGAAAACCCAGGTTGATGACGGTGCTTACGCACATGTTACGATCAAGACGTGCGGGGCAGCGATATGTGGCACCATTTCGCGGACGTTCAACGAGGCCGGTGAATACAAATCGCCAAATCTTGGCAAGCAGATTGTGCGCTCGATGAAGCCCGTCGGTGGTGGCAAATACGAGGGTAAAGTCTGGCGCCCATCTAACAACAAGATCTACATCGGCAAGATCGATCTGGCCGCGAATAGCCTGAAACTCGCGGGTTGTATCGCGGGTGGGTTGCTTTGTTCCAAGCAAACTTGGACACGCATCAAGTAAGACGGATCGTCCACGAGTTTAGGGTCGGGATTCAGTCTCGGCCTTTTTCGTTTTTCCCGTTCATCAAATTTTAGCTCCCGCCGCCGATGGTTTGGTTAGGTCAAATAATCAGTGGATATAGGGAGTGGGCAATGAAACTTGCGTTTGCTTTGATATGCGGCTGCACGCTTGCAGCGGGGTGTTCGCCAATTCAGGTCGCGATACCCTTGGCCGGTGTCGACGGTTGGGTGCAACTGCTCTCCGACAGCGACGCGAAAGGCGTGCCAGTGCTGGCAATGAACTGGTAGACTTCAGGGTTTCCAGCTCAAAAAATTACCAATCATACGAAGGCCGGTTTGTTGGCTTTTCTCCGGGTGGAACTGCATGCCGATCATATTGTCACGGCCGACCACTGCGGTGATGTCGCCCCCATAATCCACATGCGCCAAGCGATGTGCGGGATTTGCGACCCGAAAACTGTAAGAGTGCACGAAATAGGCGTGGTTACCTGTCTCGATACCGTTCAGAACAGGATGCCGTGGCTCTGTGGAACTTAAAATCAGGTCGTTCCACCCCATATGAGGCACTTTCAGCGATGGGTCAGACGGGGTGATCTTCGAGATATCACCAGCGATCCAGTCGAAGCCTTTGGTATCTTCATATTCATGGCCCCAGCTGGCCATCATCTGCATGCCGACGCAGATCCCCATGAAGGGGCGTCCTTTGTCGATCACTGATAAGACAATCGCCTCGAATAGGGCGGCGCGGTCACGGGTTAGGGCGTTGCGACAGGCAGGAAATGCTCCGTCGCCGGGCAGCACAATCCGGTCCGCGCGCGCAACATCCTCAGGTTTAGACGACACAATAACATCACCACCATTCACTTCGGCGGACATGCGTTGAAAAGACTTCTCTGCAGAGTGCAGATTACCACTGTCATAGTCGACGAGAACGGTCAGCATAGGGATGCTCCGATAAAGATCAAAAGGCTTCGACGGTGCGGCTACGCGCCATCAAAGTGTGCCCTTGGTGGACGGGATAGCGTCGGACTTGCGCGGATCGGTCTCGACCGCACTGCGCAACGCCCGCGCCACAGCTTTGAACGCCGCTTCCACGATGTGGTGGCTGTTAAACCCGTGCAGGCGATCAATATGCAACGTGATACCGCCATGGGTCGAAAACGCTTGAAAGAATTCGCGCACCAATTCGGTATCGAAGGTGCCGATTTTCTGGGTAGGAATTTCAAGATTACAAATGAGAAACGGGCGGGCGGACAAGTCCAGAGCACAACGCACCTGAGCGTCGTCCATGGCAAGGTGACATTCTCCATAGCGACGGATGCCGCGCTTGTCGCCTAGCGCCTCCGCCAGAGCCTGACCAAGCGCGATGCCAGTGTCTTCGACGGTGTGGTGGTCGTCGATATGTAAATCGCCTTTGGCGCTGATTTTCATGTCGATCAGCGCGTGGCGGGCCAGTTGGTCCAACATGTGGTCGAAGAAGCCAACCCCAGTTTGGTTGTCATACACGCCGGTGCCGTCGAGGTTGATCTCGACAGAAATATCAGTCTCAGCAGTGCTGCGGGTGATTTTAGCTGTCCGCATCGGTCTCTCCTTCAGGCAATTGGCTGCCTTATACGCAGGGCGGTCGTGCAGGCCAAGGGGGCGCGTATGGCCGGAAAGTAGCTGTCGCGAAAATGCCGAAATAGTTCGATGCAGCGTTAGCGAGGTGGATAACGTGGCATAAGGTTGACCGCGATTGGCTTAAAAGCTGCAAATCTGTGCAGTTTTCGTAAATTCTCCACCCTCGCGCCATATTTCGAACACCCCTAGGCGATTGTTCCAACAAGAGTATTTAGAAAGGTTTGCCAAGTGGCGGCGTTAAACGCAGATACCAGCGCCAGCGCAGTAGCGATGGCGTCAGAAATTTTGGGGTCAGGGTTTACCATCAACTCTGCGACCTATTCTGGTGCGTCGGGATCGTCGGCTACATATACCGACGGGGATACCACGAACCCGGGTGTCCTTCCGTCTGACTCCGGTGTTATTTTCTCGACCGGCAACGTCGCCTCATTCGCCAATGCAACCGGTGCGAACAACACGGGCGGTGGCACGACGACAAACACCGCGGGTATTGACGGTAATGCCGCGTTCAATGCGGCTGCGGGACAGAGCACCTTCGATGCGTCTTTTCTAGAGATCAATTTCACGCCAGAGCCTGGCCAAACGTCAATCAACATAGAGTTTCGCTTCTACTCGGAAGAATATAACGAGTACGTCTATTCGAACTTTAACGACATTGCTTTGGTTCAACTGAATGGCGTAACGCAGCCGATTTCGGTGGGATCCGGTGAGATATCGGTGAACGGGATCAACAATGCTGGCACCTTCAACCCGTCCAATGGCTCAGAGGCCAACGACCCCAATCCGGGCAACGGCCAATTCGATAGCGCAAATCCGAACCTATATGTCGACAACGCCAGCGGAACCTACGCGACCGAGATGGACGGGTTCACGGTTACGCTATCACTTGATATTCCCGTCACGCCGGGCGTGTCTTACGACTTGATGATCGGGATCGCCGATGTCGGTGACACTGCTTATGACAGCTCTATCGTCATAGCGTCGAACAATGTGCCAGACACGTCCGACACAGATCCGATCGCAACCGATGACACGGGGATTAATACCTTTGGCAGCAATCCCAAGACGGTCAATATCCTTGCCAATGACTCTGATCCTACTGGACAAGCGCTAACCATAACCCAAATCAATGGTGTGAACGTTGTCTCTGGGCAAACAGTGACGCTGGCAACAGGGCAGGACGTTACGCTGAATGCCAACGGCACCATCACCTTGGTCAACACAGGTGGTGCGACCGGTCAGACATCCTTCAGCTATACGATCGAGGACACAGACGGGAATACCGACAGCGCTTTCGTGACTTTCAACGCGGCGCCGATCTGCTTTTGCGATGGAACACTAATCGAGACCCCTAGCGGACCTAGACTCGTCGAGGCGTTGCGCGTGGGTGATCTGGTTCTGACGCGGGATGACGGCCCGCAGCCTATTCGGTGGGTTGGTAGTCGTCACATGAAGGCAAGCGCCCGCCATGCACCAATCGAATTTATAGCCGGGGCGATGGGTAACGCACTGCCCCTACGTGTTTCGCCGCAGCATCGCATCTTGCGCGAAGGACATCTGCCACAGCTTTATTTTGGTCACGAAGAGGTTCTCATTGCCGCCCGTCACATGGTTGACGGGATTAACGTGCGCCAATTGCCAAGCGGTCAGGTCAGTTATTACCACCTGATGTTTGACAGACACCAGGTTATCACCGCAAACGGAATTGCGACCGAAAGCTACCAGCCCGGCGATTTCAGTTTGCCGGGTCTGCATGACGGCGCGCGTGAGGAATTATTCGACGTTTTCCCTGAATTGCGGTCAAACGTGGCGCAATATGGCCGTTCCGTACGAACGAGCGTTTCAGGATCATTGGCACACATTCTTGCGGCTTAGTCCCGACTTTAGGCTCCAGATGTAGAAAAGCCCCGGCTTGCGCCGAGGCTTTTTCTTTTTACCAATTGGAGCGGGCGAAGAGATTCGAACTCTCGACCCTAACCTTGGCAATTGGGCTGCCTACCTAAAATGCCTTATTTTATTGGTGTTTTCGAAATTGGGCTGCCAAAAAAATGTGCTTGAGTTGTGGCTCATGAAGGGAGGCCAAAACCTTCATTTGGCAACTTTGGCAATTTTTTCCGCCAGTTCCAACGGTTGCTGTTATGTTAGCAGAAAATCAGTCCGTAAGCAACACCACCATCAATCCATCGCGGTGATGCCAAACATGAGTTAGTGCCTATGCTGCGAACTGTCATACACAGCCTTCAGCACCGCATCCCGCACCATGGCCCAGGCTTCCGCATTACCCAGTAGCTTTGCCAGCACCTCAGGGTTTCGTTCATTCCTGGCGAACGCTTTCTCCATGACGGCATCAGCATTGGCCATGGTGAAGTTCTCGTAGCTATTGGTCCGAGCTTGAGCCACCACCACTTCGTCAGCCATCATGTCTGCGGCCCACTGGTCCACGGCGATCTTGTCCGCGTCCGTGAAATCATAGTTGAACCGTTGGTTCACCGTCCCCAGGATTTCCGACAGTTGTGCCAACTCAGGTTCACCAGCCCCACTGGTGCCAACGCTGGTCGTGCCAGACAGCGGCACCAAGTCACCCTGGTTAAGCGATGCATCTCCCTCCGACGTTTTCTTGAGACGGTAGTATTCCAGCCCCACATCCCCATCTATGGCTAATGCACCGCCGCCTTCGCGCTTGGGAAGCCTTGCCCTGAGCAACCGCCCGAACGTGTAGAGTTTTTCGAGGTCCGTGTCCTCGATCCGCACCATCTGTGTGATCGCCGCATAGAGCCTGAGGAACTGCGTCAGCGTCTTCCTGAAGGTCTCCTGTCGGTCTTCATCAGGTTCATCACTGAAGCGTCCCACAGCAGGGTCTGTGGCGGCGTAGAGCTTACCCTGGTCCTGAGGCTTACGTTTGGGGTCGTAGAACGCACTGGCAAATGCCTCGACCTCCTGGGCCCAGAAATACTGGAACGCCACCAGATCAGAATGCAGCCGATAGATCATGTTAGGATCGGTTGGCTCGTCGATCTCGGCAGTCTCGAAATATGGCTTGAAGGCTTCCTTGATCTCGTCAGCCTCGTTCACGAAGTCGAGCACGAAGGTATCGTCCTTGCCCGATGTCGTCCGGTTGAGGCGTGACAGTGTTTGCACCGCCGCAAGGTCCTGCAATCGTTTGTCTACATACATCGTATGCAACAACGGCTGATCGAAACCCGTTTGATACTTCTCGGCGACGATCAAAAAGTGCTGGTCCGCCTTGCCGAATTTGTCCGGCAGTTCGGTTTCCTTGAAGCCGTTCATCCCAGGCTCGGTATACTCTTGCCCTGCGATGTCAGGATCAGGCACAGCACCGGAGAAGGCCACCAGAACACCAAGGTCATACCCTTTGTCCGTGATGTATTTCTGGAATGCCTGATGATACCGGACAGCATGAAGACGGCTGGATGTTACGACCATCGCCTTTGCCTTGCCACCCAATCGATGCCGGACATGGGTGCGGTAGTGTTCTACCATCACTTCAGTCTTCTGAGCCAAGTTGTGCGGGTGCAGCGACATAAACCGCGCAATCGCTTTCTGGGCCTTCTTCTTCTCCAGTTCGGGATCGTCCTCGATGGTCTTTTCCAGGCGATAGAACGCCTTGTAGGTCGTGTAACCCTTCAGGACATCGTGGATGAATCCCTCCTCGATGGCCTGCCGCATCGAATAGATGTGGAACGGCATCGGTTCAATTGATCCAGCGGGGTAGTGGCCAAACGTCTCGACGGTCCGCTTCTTGGGCGTTGCGGTGAAGGCAAAGAAGCTTAGGTTCGGCTGCTTGCCCTTCTGACGGATCGCATTGACGATCAGCGGGTCGATGTCACCATCGGCGATCTCCACCGCGTCTTTTCCGTCCGATCCCAGCACCTTGCGCACATCTTCAGCGGCGGTGCCGTGCTGGCTGCCGTGGGCCTCGTCCACGATCACTGCGAAGCGTTTGCCGGATTGGTCCAACACATCATGGGCCTCGCTGCCATAGACGGCAGAGAAGCTTTGCAAGGTGCAGACGATGATCTGCTTGCCCTCGTTCAGGGCCTTGGCCAGTTGCGGGGACTTCGATCCCTTGGCGGGATCAATGCGTTCCACCATGCCGGACTTGTGGTCGATGCCGAACACCGTTTCCTGCAACTGGGCATCTAACACCCGCCGGTCGGTGATGATGATCACGCTATCAAAGATGCGGCTGTCCTGGGCGTCGTGCAGCCCCGCCAGACGATGCGACAACCATGCGATGGAGTTCGACTTGCCGGACCCTGCGGAGTGCTGGACGAGGTAGTTCTGACCCGCCCCGTTGGCCTTGGCATCCGCGATCAGGGCGGTGACCACATCAAGCTGATGATAGCGGGGGAAGATCATCGTCTCTTTAACCTTCAGCTTGCCCTTATCGTCCTTCTCTTCCTTGCGGTCGAGGAATACGAACCGTTGCATAATGTCGAGCCATCGATCTTTCGACCACACATCCTCCCACAGATAGGCCGTCCGGTGGCCCGAAGCGTGATCGGGGTTGCCCGCACCGCCATCGCGGCCACGGTTGAACGGCAGAAAGAACGTGGCCTTCCCCGCCAGCTTGGTCGCCATGTAAACCTCGGAGCCATCAACGGCAAAGTGGACTAGCGCACCGGACTTGAAGGCCAACATTGCATCCTTGGGGGATCGGTCGAACTTGTATTGCTTGACCGCATTGGCGACGGTCTGCCCTGTGAAGCTGTTCTTCAACTCTGCCGTGGCGACGGGGATACCGTTGAGCGACAGCACAAGGTCCAGACGGTCCTTGGGGGTGCGCAGGGAGTGGTGCACCTCATCCGTCACTTCGAGGACGTTGGCGGCATAGCGGGCGGCGGTATCGGGGTTCAGGCCCGTGTTGGGTCGGAAATAGGCAAGCCGCACTTGCCCCACGGTGACATCGCGGAAGCCGTGGCGCAGCAGGTGCAGCGTCCCGTCTTTGGCCTTCGTCTCCATGATCCGTTCTAGGATGCGGGCTTCGGCCTTGGGGCCATATGCCTTTTGCAGGGCGTCCCAAGTGTCGGGCTGGGTGGTCTGGATGAACCGGAAGATCGACGGCGGGAACAGACCGCGTTCGGCGTCAAATGTGGTCCTGTCCCCTTCGGTATAGCCTCCACCCTCGCAGAGGCTGGCCTTGATGATATCCTGAAAGGTGCGTTCCGTGTGAATGTTCATGACCAAGGCTCCGTTGGAGTTGAAACACCATCGGGATCACCGCCACCCAGTAAGAACCATCCCTCTTGTCCGTCAGTGATGACCCCTCGGTAGAGTTGCCCAACGCCCCAACCGATCCCACGCCCTTCCTGCATAAAGCAGTCGGAGCACATGTTCGCCCATGGTGAGAACTGGGTGTTGCCGTCGCGCTGTGTCTGGCCGTCGATGAAAACCGGCTGGCCGGACAGTAGTTTGCTGCACAAGTCACAGCTTTCTGGTGGGTCGGGATGTTCGGCACCAAGGCTGATGGCACCGACGTTGTGAAGGTTCAGAAGCGTGATGAAGAGGCCAACCCGATGTTCCAGCATGAACGCGGATTTTTGGGGCGATCCGTGGTCTGGCCTTTGGAAGGTCATCAGCCCATCAACGAAATCGTGAAGTTCATTCATGCCGGATCCTCCTCGGTCATATCGGCGAGAGGGATTTGGCCTGTGACGGCGGCGGAGATCATCGCGGAGCGGCGTTCTTTTACAGCATCCAACACCGACTGAGCCTTCGCCTCCGTTTCCATATACTCGTTGATTGCAGCATCAACAAAACTAGTAATCCGCTCCTGCTCTTCGATAGGTGGCACCGCCATTTGCATTTGGCTTAGATGCGATGGACCGAAATGTTGAATGGTGGCACCTGCCTTCAGAAGATCAACTTGTGTCATAAACTGGTTTGAAACGAAAAAGGACCTAATGAAATCGCGAGTAGTTTCACCTAGGATCGGACGCATTCTGATGATGCCCGTGTATGGGACTGCACCGACAACATCAGGTCCTACTTCAGTTACAACACCCATTGATGCACTCGCACTGATCAGAAGATCGCCCAATGTCACCTTGAAGTGTTTCCAGCGCCTTTCAACTTTTTCAGGGTCAAGGTAGTTACAGCCATCCAGCGATGCCCAACGACCACGAACACCAGAAACTCGTATAAGCGGCACACCTTCCTCATAAAAGTCATCCGCAAGAATGCCCGGACCCTCCTGATACCAAATTGCATATCGCAGTGGTTTAACATCCCAATGCGCTGGAACCTCGCCGAGCCAATCGATGCCGCTGTCTTTCATGGGGGCGTCGGGGTTGAGGCCCTTGATGACGGCGTGAGAGATGACGGCCTGACGCTTTTCGGTCAGCAGCGCAATGAGCCGCTCCAGCCGCTCCACCAACGCATCAATCCGCCCCGTTTCCCGATCCAAATACCCGGCGATGATCTGTTGTTCTTCAAGGGGGGGAACAAGGATCGGGATCGAATGAAATGAGTCTGTGGGCACTTGAAGTGAGTTAGGGCGGATACCTTGAAGCAGCGACGTGTATCCGGCCACGTAGACTGATGAACGAAGAAGATGGTGAACGTAGCGGCCATGAAGTCCCGGCTGAACCCAATAGGCTCGGTAGGCCGGACTAACGTAGCCAAGATGCTCAGAAACACCGAGGCCAGTGTAGTTTAACCACATGGTGTTGACGGCCAATTGTCCAGGCCGGACGACGCGGTAGGTTTCTAGTTCCTCCGCACTGCGCTTCTGTTCTTCGAACTCATAGTTTTTTACGACAACACCGCGATAGCCCGACACGGAAAGCATCTCACCGATTGGCGTTGGCCCGTTGCGTTCGTCACTTGGTCGAAAACAATGACGGAAAGGTTTTACCTGCCAGTGAGAAGGCGGCGTGGGTAGCCATTCTGAGGCTGTGCTTACGTAGGCTGAGGATTGAACATTCATCCGGCCAACTCCCTGATGATATCGACCACTCGCCACAGGTCGCGACCGTCATAGGACATCAGCCGCCCTTCCTGCATCGCTGGGAGCTTCAGGATGTGGGACGCCGGTGCCATGGCTGCCCGTGCCGGATCATCGGCCAACGGGTTCATGCCCTCACCGACATAGGCATCTTCGTGCATATCGATTGACCGAATCCACAGCCCACCACGACGTGGGGCCGTATGATGCACCAAGGGCTTTCCGTTACCGCATTCGTAGAATTTGATGGACGAGGTATCCAAGCCACCCTCTTCGGGCATCAGGTCATATGTGTTCCACGGTGTGATGTTGTCATGGTGCTGGATCAGTTGCGTGACCGCCTTGTGGAAGTCCCCGTTGAAGGTATCTTTCGTCACATCACACCTCCAACAGCCGGTCAGGTGACCAGCAGTGATTGGTCAGTTGTGTGTAAAACTCTTGCCGCTGATCCAGATCGGCCTTGGCAAGCCTTGCCTTCGTCGCAGGAAGTAGGTTCTCCAAGACTGAAAATGCTGCAACACTCATTCAGCCACCTCGTTGCCTTGACCATCCTGTGCGACATCCGCTGGGGCCGCGTCGTCAGCGGCAGGGAACAAATAGTCTACGATACTGTCGATCAGAGGGGCCAGGAAAGGCAATCGCGCCCTGAAATCATCATTTGACTTGTTTGAAAAATGCCGTGCCATGGGCATCTTGCCCGCTTGCTCGAAGTCTTTCTTGACGAAGATCGCCCATGCATCGTCGAGGTGATCGTCCAGCGCCGTTTGCCCCGTGACAATCTGGTTGTTTAATTCTTTGGAGATGACGCTTGGGACATGGCGAACCTTGAGATGATTGCGCCCATCAGCCCATTCCCATGCATCCCGGTCATAGAGGCACTCAAGAACAATGGGCACACTGAAGCCTGCTTGCAGAGCGGGTATCAAGTGCGTTGGTGTCGGTAGCCTGAAGCACTTGGCGGATTTGGTGTTGCCAGCCACACCGTTCCAGTTCGTGATCGCCGCCTGCGCTTCAGGATCGAGGTCCAAAAGCCCTGCCGCCTTTGGAAGTTCGGGGTGATGCTTTGCTCTGCTTCGCCACGACTGCAACATGTCCACCACATAGTTGATCCCTCCGCCCACTTTGGTCTCAACATCTATCTCACCGGCCCTGTCCGGTGCAAAGACCGCCAGTGCCTTTCGCAATATCAGTTGGTCTGAGTCTCCCTCGACAAAGACTTTCCGTCGATTGGCCTGAGCCAGTTGCTCGACATCGATACGCGCCTGTTCTTTCCGTCGAACTTTGTCTTCAAGCTCGGTTATCATTGGGGCGAACAGTGCTGTCGTTCCCATACGATCATCTAGGTCGCCAAGCTCGGTTGCCTGCTGCGTTCCGTCCTCCTCAGCTTCTCTGAATATATGATGGCAGGTTATCCGGCGTTCCGGCTCTTCCTGCTTGCGATGTAGGTTGTAGAATACGGGGGAGTGCGTGGTCAGAAAGACTTGTGACACGCCCTCATCGATGAAGTCCCAGAACTGATCTGCCAGTTCGACACAACTGGACAGTTCCAGGTTGTTCTCCGGTTCTTCATATCCCCAGATAAACGTGTGGGGTTGTGCGCCTCTGACTTGGAGGCTCCGCTTCTTATCAGCCATGAATTTCAATATCAGCGGGATGTGTCGTGCCTTGATACCATCACCACGTGCATCCAGTGAGATGTCTTGCCCCTCACTCAAGAAATCCAGGCTCTCGAAAATGTGGCTCAGGTCTTTAGGTAGCGCCAAACGAGACCTGAGCCCCAACGATGCAGTTATCTGTGTTGTCAGGTCGCCAAGTTGATCAGAAATTGAATTTTCGAACTCGTGACTGGAGTCCCTGAACTGCCGATCAGCAACCTCGGCGATCACGTCGTAGATGCTTGCACGAAGCTCGGAGAAGTATTCCAAGTCTTTGATGGCTGGGACGTAGACGAAGTTGATGTTTCGCAGAAGTGCGTGAACGTTGGAGCGGTCTGGTATGTCCACCACTTCCAGACCTGCACCGCCACGCGGCCCAGCAACCCTCCGCCTACCTTCGTATTGGTCATGAACTAGGCCCTCGGCCCGCCATCGACGTTCCCACTGAATAAAGTCACCGTTGGTGTCACGATATGACCCTGGGAGTTCGAGTTCGAGTTTGATCGAGATTTCTTTCGCCCGACGATTGGGTTGGTGGAATACATTGTGATCAGTCGAGAAATCCAATTCATCTCCAGGCATCGTCCGCCCATTGAAGAACAAGTTGAGTGCCCTGAGCACATTGGACTTTCCAGCATCATTCTTTCCAACAAGCACGGCAAGCTTCGCTGGAGACAAAGTGAGGTTACGAACGGATCGGAAATTTCGAATGTCAATTTTCGTTACGTGGAGGCTCATGTGATGACCTCCGACAAAAGGTCGTGAATTTCCCGACCGAGCACCTGCAAGTCGGCGTCGATCTCGGCCAGTGGGCGGGGCGGTTCATAGCGATAGAAGTGACGATTGAAGGGGATTTCATAGCCTACCTTCGTCTTGGAATGGTCGATCCAGGCGTCAGGGACGTGGGGCAGAACTTCGCGTTCGAAGTAATCGGCGATGTCTTCTTTCAGCGGCACGTTCTCGTTGTCCCGCAAGTCGGCATCCGGTTCGGCGTTGCCCTTCTTGTCACGGCAGATATCCGCCTTTGGGTCGCGCTCACTCAGGGCCATCAGGACGGCCTTGAAGGGGGCTGCGGCGAGGGTCACGCCCGTGGTCTTGAACGCGGCCTTCAGGTGAGCCGTGAACGCCTCTCTATTGGTCCAGACTTCCCCGCCCTCCATGCCACGCAGGGTGGACAGGATGTCGGCCTGAAGAAGTTCACCGTCGGTGATCTCTTGCTCCTTGGCCGCACCCTTCTTCTTGGACGAGGCGAGGTTCTGAAATGGCTTCGCGGCCTCCACCAGGGCGATGCGGTCCGGTGTGAAGGCAAAGTTCAGACGTAGCGGACGTTCGACTGTGATCCGGTGGTAGCCGAAGTCAGTGTTGTCGAAGACCTTGGAGATGTCAGACACCTCCATATCCCCAAAGATTCGGGCGATGCGGTGGATGTCAGGCTCTGTGATCTCTTTGCGCTTCTCGCCCAACGACCGACGCATCTTGGTCCACATGGCAGATGCATCGATCAGTTGAACTATGCCTTTACGGCGTTTGGGTTTGCGGTTGGTCACGACCCAGACATATGTGCTGATACCTGTGTTGTAGAAGAGGTTATCAGGCATGGCGACGATGGCCTCTAGCCAGTCCTGCTCGATGACCCAGCGACGGATTTCGGACTCGCCCGATCCGGCCCCGCCCGTGAACAAAGGGGAGCCGTTGAGCACGATAGCCAGCTTGGACGGTGCATCATCATGGAACTTAGAAATCATGTGCTGGAGGAACAGTAGGGACCCATCGCTGACCCGTGGCAGTCCTGCCCCGAACCTGCCGGAGAAGCCAAGGGCTGCTTCGTCACGAATGGTTTTCTCAACCTTCTTCCATTCCACGCCGAAAGGTGGGTTGGACAGCATGTAATCAAAGGTGCGGCCTGCATGTGCGTCCGTCGTAAATGTGTTCCCCTGGGCGATGTTCTCGGCCCGCTGGCCCTTGATCAGCATGTCTGACTTACAGGTGGCATATGACTCACCGTTCAGTTCCTGACCAAACACGATGAGCTTTGCATCCGGTGCCATGTCGCGGAGATAGTCCTCGGCTACGGACATCATGCCGCCAGTGCCACATGCAGGATCGTATAGCGTTTTGATCACACCTGGTTGGGTGAGGGCATCCCCGTCTTCGGTGAACAGAAGATCAACCATGAGGCGGATAACCTCACGGGGGGTGAAGTGCTCACCTGCTGTTTCGTTCGACTGTTCAGAGAAACGCCGGATTAGTTCTTCGAATACATACCCCATTTGCATGTTGCTGACGCGGGCTGGATCAAGATCGAGATTGGCAAACCGTTCCACGACACGGAACAGCAGATCGGCATCCTCTAGCCTCTGCACTTGGTCGAAGAACTTGAAATGAACGCCGACGGTCTCACGGATGTCGGTGGAAAAAGCGTTCACGTAAGCCTTTAGATTGTCAGCGAGGTCATCTGGATCATCGAGCAGCTTGCCAAAATCATAGGGCGACGTGTTGTAGAAACCGTGACCGGACGCGGACTTCAACGCCTGCTCCCGCATCTCTGGGGCTGCTGCGTCGGACAACATCTTGGCCCTGGCCAACACCTGATCCTTGCTGTGGGCCTGGATACAGTCCAGACGACGAAGGACTGTGAATGGAAGAACCACACGCCCGTATTCTGACTGCTTGTAGTCACCTCGCAGCAGGTCAGCGATGGACCAGATAAAAGTCGTCTTTTCCTGATGGTTCACCACGGTAGAAACTCACATTCTTGTTCTTGGGATGCATTCACATCCGGTTGTTCTGCTTGAACGGCCGGGACGATGGCCTGTTCGATCTCGACGGCGTTCATCGTGCTTGGCCCTTTTGCTTGAATAGAAGAGCCACGAGGTCTTGGTATCTTGATGGGTCGAACGAGGCTCCGGTCTCCCAAGCAATCGCGGTTTCCTGTTTAAAGATGGTCACCACAACATCCTTGATTTGGCTTGGCTGTGGGCGGGGTTTGGCATCAGCCAATGATGCTTCGACAAACTCAATCACCATCCCCAGTCGGTCCAGGTCCGTCTCAGACATGCTGCGCACTACCGACCCATCGAGCAAAGCACTTGGTGACACGCCATAGGCGGAGGCCAAGTCTACGAGCCGCTGTGAAGTCACACCCGTGTCGCCAGCCTCGATGCGGCTGATGGTGCTCTGCGTGAGGCTCAGCTTCTCTGCTGCGGCCTCCATCGTGAGACCAGCACCTAATCGCGCTTCCTTGAGTTTCCTGTGCAGCATTTCGCGGCCTTTGTTGCTCCAGTGCTATACCCATAATGCACGATATGCATGAATGGTGACAGGTGCAGAATGACATTTGTTCATCTCCATATATTGCGAATCATGCATGATATGCTTACTATGCATATCAATGAAGTTGGATGAGTATCTGAAGATCAATGGAATTTCGGGCGCTTCGTTCGCAGAGCGAATTGGCGTGAACCCAGCCACTGTCTTTCGGATCAGGACGGGGCGGGTGTTTCCACATCGATCCACCCTCACTGCAATTGTCGTAGCAACGGACGGAGCGGTAAGCGCGAACGATTTGGTGGAGATACCGAAAAAAGAAAAAGGAGGGCACACAAGTTGATAGCGACGATCAGGGCGACGGCCTTCGCCACGGCACTCACGGGCCTAGCAGCTTGTCAGCCATCCATTACTGAGAGCGATGCGATTTTCTATGGATACTGCGTTGGCATTTACCCTCACGCTGAAGTGGCCATCCAACGTGGCCATCTTCGGTATCCTCGTGGCACGTTTCAACGAGTGGCCGACCGTGCGTCTCGCTCATTCCCAGCCCCTGTGAACTGGGACGCCGAGAATGCAAACATCTTCCGCCGAGAGATGGGGCGGGGCCAGAACCATGGCAGTGCGATCAGTCGAGGTGACGTGCAGAGCCGCGATATCACTCGCCTGGACGCTTGCATCGACTGGGCCAACGGACTTTGACCCCCTCCGTTATCCCAATCACCAGTAGAAAACTAGGAAGACACAAATTATGAATACAATGACGTAAGCCCTTGATCGAACCTCCGGCCTTCATGGATGTTTACGTCAGCCGTGGGCTAACATTGTAAAGCCGCTACGCCGCTTCTGTCAGGTCATCAACGTCGTCGTCTCCAAACAGGTCCTGCCAATATGTGTTGATACAATCTTCCAGGATCGCGCCTAGTTCACGGCGTTCCTCAGCCTTGATCTCTGCCAGCATATCGATGGCATCCTCGTTCAGGTTCCGCACGGAAAAGCGTTTCATCATGGGTCATCCTCCTCCTAGTATTTAGGCGGATGGCATCGTTTGGAGTCATGAAGTTTGCTGCCTGTTTGACTCAAGTGGCTCTGTCAGACAGCGGTCCGACTAAATACCATAATCCGAAGGTCATGGTGTGATCAGCATCATCATCTGCGGGGGCTGAATTACCGCCTCCGCGATTTTTTCACTATCTTCAATCGGACTAACGAAAACTAAGGGCATTGATCATTCGATGAAATACGATTGGGGCAGATCGACCGGAGCGCCGGATGGCCAGATTGTTCCGGCGGAAGTGGCGGCTCCAGGCCAAGCAGAGCAGGGCTTCTGTGGTTCATCCTCTAGTTCGGATTTTACATATAAAAACTCAGTATCATCAATGGCGATCAATCCGAGGATTTCCTCATGTGGTTTCATTCTATACCGAAGAGTGAGCACCAAAGAACAATCGAAACAAGAGTATCGTAGCCAGCTTGATATTATCAAATCAGTTTATCCTGATTTCAGTATTTCTCACTCATGCATTGATAACATCACTGAACATGTTTCTGGTCTTGCAGACCCTGAGATCAGGATGGCGTCAGGTCTCGGCAAGTGCCTTCGACTGCTTCAGCGCAATCCATTCGCTATCATCTTGGTATCGAACATCGACCGTATTGCCCGACGACCAGATATCTTTGAACTGATTCAACGCCAGGGTCTGGGGCATCGTATTTTCGATGCATCAACAGGCTTGTGCCTGGATCAAGTGGTCGAGTCGGGTGATCACATCAAGATTCACAAAGACACAAAAGCACAACACAACGCCCGTTACATTGGTATTAAACGGTATCAGGCTGCCGGAGGAACCATGGGGTCGCCGGACATCGGCAATTGGTCGAAGCAGGCCGCTGCCAAGAGCAGACAGTTGGCAAAGGATCGGCAGTCTGACGTGCTGAAAGTTGTAAAGCAGATGGTCATTGATGGACGCGGGCATATGCCGCCGTATCGAGATATCTGTGATGAGATGAACGAACGCGGTCTCCGCACCGGGCAAGGACGCTTCCACACTCCGCAGCGGCTCAGCCAATTGCGAAAGAACGATCCAGTGGCCTGGGACTACACACGTGACAGCTATCACCGTCCACGGCGGTGGCTCAGGGAGCGACTGACCGTTGCACTGGCAGAGGCCAAGGCAGAGGCTCAGGCACGAGCACAAACAGCAGTAAAGACGGACCATCATCAGGATCGACGGCAACCGATGAGGAAGCCCGCTCTGATATCATATCGTCGTGTCCATGGTCTGCACGTAGCTTGCGTTACCACAACCGTAGTGAAACACCATTCTAGCAGTGTCTATGATCCGCGTCGCAAACAGACTGGTTGCGATGGATGCCGTGGTCCACCTCAGGAACGGGGGGCACTCGGTCCCTGAAGGTGAGAATGACCATCGGGGCAGTCCTTGACGAAGCAGGTGTCCAACAAACCATCGTTTTTTGCACAGGGTCAGGGACTCCAAGAATCGTACCGATCCCGCTATACAAACTGTGCATCAAACCCGTCCATTTCGAAAACAAGGGATGTCCATTTTTGGACACCCTTTTGCGGAGTGATGTTCGGCGGGTTCATCATAGGAGGCGACCATAGGGAAACGGTTCGGGTATGTCCGCACATCCACAGCGGATCAACACAATGGAATAGATGTTCAAATCGAAGCACTTCTGGCCAATGACAACCAGCTTGATCGCAGGGACATCTTTGTCGAGCAGGTGTCAGGTGGGCTTCACCACACCAAGAGACCGAAGCTACACCAGTTGTTGGCCCAGCTTACCGATACCGATGTCGTCTACATCTACCGAACTGACCGCCTTGGTCGCTCCACATCAGACCTGCTTACCATTGTCGAGAAAATCAAAGGTGCGGGTGCCAGGCTTGTTAGCATCACCGATGGTATCGATACTGGCACAGGTATGGTCGCCGATATGTTCCTGACACTTCTCTCGGTGGTCGCCCAGTACGAGAGATCGTTGATATCGGACCGAACGAAAAGCTCTTTGCGTGTCCTAAAGGAACGTGGTGTTGAGCTTGGTAGACCGCGCAAAGTCACGCCAGTGATCATTCGTCAGGTCCAGGCGATGCACGATGACCCAGAAGTATCTGTCAAAGACGTTTGTGCATCTCTGGGGATATCGCGCAGCAGTTATTATCAAGCACTGCGGCACACCGCTTAGCTGATTAAACCTCACATCTTGTAATTCACAGGATCGTTCCCAATTATCATGCCAATCGGGTCATCGAGGCGATGACAGTTACGAGGTTCGGGGAGGTCCTGGGCAAAACAAATTGATGTTTTGATCCATGAGGACCCACATGCCTATCACTACAAACCCTGACGAGTTCATTCGTCAACTATCTGAAGCACAGCAGGGTAGCCCATTGCCAGCTTTGCCTCCTCAGGCTGATGAAGAGGCGCTGACCACAGCGATCAACGCCTTGGCGGCTCAGTCAGCTACCATCCTGCATATCAAACAGGCTGCTGAACTGCTGCATTGTTCCGTTGATACGCTGCGGCGCATTCCTATCGATGAACTGCCAACCTACGAAGGTGTTGGTCGTTCTGTTCTCTATCTTCGGTCGGACATCGAAAGTTATGTCACTGGGCGAAAGAATGTCGCCAAGCGTGGCACAGGTCGTGGGTGTCCCAAGGAACGTTCAGCGCCAACCCCATTCGTTGTGGATCAGAACCCCGCTGACCTTGCCCTCAAAGCGATGAAGGGGGCTTAGGATGACTAAGAAGACCACACAAAAGGTTGGTGCGCTTACGGTTCGGGCTGAGGTCGTGAAGGGGCAGGGGACTGGAAATTGGTTCGTAGATGTTCCCCCAAACTTCAACGGTAACGAAAAGCGTCGGCGGCATCGGCATCCATCAAAGTCAGCAGCAATGATGGCTGCTCGGCAAATGAACAAGGATTTGCAGCTTGGCGAGATGATGCAGAATCAGGGCCAATGCGGGCTGGGGTTGCATGATGTGTTTGGAAGGTGGTTGGAGGGTCAGCAACTTCGGGTCACGAGTGGTCTAAAGAAAGAGAGTTCTTTGCGCACTGACCTGAATGGGCTGCGCCACGTGATGGGCTTCTTCAAAGACGAAGATATCTCAAAGATAAATGCGGCACGTATCGAAGCTTACCAGCGTCATCGTCTGGGTGAGCAGGTAAAACCCGTGACGATCAACACCGAATGCCGAAAGCTGCGGGCATTGATGAACTGGTGCCACAACCATCGACTGATAGAAGTCATGCCTAAGGTGCCGATGCTGAATGAGGTCCCCGTGGACACAGAGGTCCCCATGCAGGATGAAATCGTCCTGATTCTTCAGCAGTTACCAGAGATGCCAGCAGTGCTGACTAGGTTGATGATTGAGACTGGGTTGCGTCCAAGTGAGGCAAAGAGGCTAAAGTGGGATGCCATCGACCTTGACCGTAAAGTGCTGAAGGTCGGCGTTGTGAATGGTGAGACGCCCAAAACGGGACTGTCCAATCGGGAAATGGCCTTCGGTGACGGTCTGGCCGCTGATTTGCTGAAGTTGAAGCGATCTACCAACCTGGAGTGGGTGTTCCCGAACCGTGATGGTAAGAACAAGCCGATGGACAATTATCGCAAGTCGTTGAAGTCAGCAGTCAAACGATCTGGGGTGGAACGGTATGGGAAGCCCATGAAGTTCACCCCGAAGTATGCGCGGAAGGCATTCACCAGTTATCAGTATCTGCGGGGGGTGCCACTCAGCACGATCAAGAAGCTTGTGGGCCACTCTCCGAACTCACGGGTGACCGAAGCACACTACCTTCACATCCCCGAATCTTCGCTTCGGAACACGGTTTTCGAACTCGATATCCCAGAAAAACCTGAATGAGTTTGGCAATATTTGGCAATCCCTGAAACGACGAAGGGCCACCCGAAGGTGACCCTAAACGTAACCAACTGTTTTTGTTGGACCAAACTGGAGCGGGCGAAGAGATTCGAACTCTCGACCCTAACCTTGGCAAGGTTATGCTCTACCCCTGAGCTACGCCCGCATCCGTTGGTGAGCCGTGATTTAGCGACGGTGCGCGTGGGCTGCAAGAGAGAAATTCAGGCCAAGGGCAAAAAAACCTGCCTAAAGGTCGATGCTACCATCTGGATTGACCTTAGGTTCAACGTCCGGTGCTTCCTCTACTTTCGGCTTGCGCCGGATGATAATGTCGCCATTCGGTAGGACTTCCGGTGCTTCAAACGCATTTAGGTCGGACATCTTCTCGGACAATTGCTTCATCAGGGGCATCATGTCCTCGGTGAACGCATCAAAAAAATCGCGAAAGTTATCGGCCAAGGGGGCTAGGTCGCCTAATCCGAAGGGCGGCTCGTTCTCTTGTGCCGAAGCTGAAAATGGGGCCAGTGCCACCGCGCATATCAAGAACACCTGCTTCATACGTAGAATATGGGGTCTTAGCCCCAACAATTCAAACCCTAGAGTTGAATGTCCAGCGTCACAGGGAAGTGGTCGGAGGCAATGAGCAGCGCCTCCCTTAATTCTGGGGTATTCCAGCAATCTGGGTCATCGAACGGGTGCCAGATATGCCATTGCGGAGTTCTGGCGGCCAGATCGGCCGAGACCATGATGTAGTCCAACATGGCGTTCAGATAGCGCTTTTCATGGCGTACATAGAAACGTGATGTGGTGGGCCGCGCACCGAAAGGATGGGTCATGATCTGGTGGGCATGCGGGTCAAAAAGTGTCTGAGCGGGATCGCCTGATTGCCCCAACACGATTTCCACTCCAGAGCGCCCAAAGAGCTTTTCGTACCCGTCCAGACCTGGTCCATCGTTGAAATCGCCCAGCACGATCACCGAGTCGCCTGCGGTTAGATGTTCGGTGACTCGCGCGCGCAGCCAAATACACTGCGCTAGTTGTTTGCGCCGGTTGGCAATGGATATCCGCATCGCATCCGCATCATTTCGCGCCCCATGCGGGGCTTTTGATTTCAGATGCGCGCCAATCAACCGCAACTCTGCACCAGCCTTGGTCGTCAGTGCGACTTCCAAAGGCGGTTTGGAAAAAACCACGTCGTCCAGTTTTGCATCAATGTCGAGATCCATCTGGAAGGTGTTGTCAAAGTGTGGGGCCGCCTTGCTCTCGCGAGGATCATGAACCGCGGTTACGACGTTCGGGTCATAGAGCAGGGCTATTTCCTGCTGGGTGTCGTTGTCGTACCCGATGAGCGCCTTCGTGGTACGTAGCCCGAAATGTTCTGCAAAATTTTCCAATGCCACACGTCCGGATCGGTTGGGTGAGGTGTCCGGAGCCTCAATCACCATCACAACGTCAGCGTCAATGGAATGAAAGACGACGCTCAAGGCCTGCGCTTGCATGGCTTTGGTGACATTGTAGCGCGACGACCATGTGCCGTTCTGGATCAGCTCATTGGCGTCATCGAACAGATAGGTGAACCATTCGACGTTGTAGGTGGCAATCCTCATGCAACGGGCTCACGCTCTGCCAAAATCTCGGCCCACGCGGCGTTGATGCGGATCAGGCGTTTTTCGGCCATTTTGACGGCTTCATGAGGGACGCCTCTTGCAGCCATCACATCTGGATGGGTGTCCTTTACAAGTTTCCGCCAACGCTTGCGGACATCTTCAAGCGCCATCTCCGGAGAGGCGTCTAGCACCGCGTATGGATCTGGCGTTGCATCGGCGACGAACCGCGCGCGCAGGCAGCGGAACTCCTGTTCCGTGATCTTGAAAATGCGCGCCACTCTCAGCAAAAACTCGTCTTCAAGCGGGTGATAACTGCCGTCTGCGACCGCGATATGGAACAGCCCCTCAACCAAGTCACAAAGCGTTGCGTGGTTGTCCTCGAACATCGCGGCGATCTTGCGCGCGTAGTCATCAAATCCGGCAACATCCTGACGGGCAAGGTTAAACAGTTTCGCTGCCTGTGCTTCGTCCTCTGGCGGAATGGTGAACACCTCGCGGAACGCGGTGACCTCGTCACGGGTCACATGTCCGTCGGCTTTCGCCATCTTTGCACCGAGTGCGATGACGGCGATCGTGAAGCCTACGCGCCGCTCGGGGGGGGTGCGCAAGTGCGAAAAAACGTCCGACAGGCTTTCGCCTGCGGCCAGTGCAGCAAGTGCGTTTGATATGCGGGTCCAAACTGACATCGGAAGTAGACTAAACTATTCGGTTCAGCTTGTCAGACAAATTTCTGCATCAGCACAAGGTCGATGAACCGTCCGAATTTGTACCCGGCCTGCGGGACCAACCCGACTTGCTCGAAGCCCAGTTTTCTATGGAATTCCATCGCAGGCACATTCTCTGCAGAGATGCCTGCAATCAGACTATGTATCCCGGCATTACTGGCATGATCGTTCAACGCATTGACCAATCGACGGCCTAATTTCCGGCCGCGCGCGGCGGGGGCTACATGCACGGTAATCTCGGCGGTGCGGGCATATCCATCACCAGCACGGAACGGGCCGTACTTGGCGTAGCCATCTATAGCGCCGCTGCTATCCGCGACGAGATAGGGTGCACTTTGCCTTTGATTCTCGGATAACGCCTCATGCAAATTGGACACTGATAACTGCTCAGCGGAGAAAGTGATCGTAGTCTCGGAAATAAGCGGATTGAGAATGGCCAAAATCCCTGCGGCGTCGTCAGGTCGAGCTGGGCGGACAAGAGTCATGTCAGAACCCGTCGCCCGTGCGGTGTGTCGAAATTTGCCGAAAGGCCTGGGGTCTCGGCCTCCGCGAACAGCACCGTGTCGCGCGGCAAGAGGGGGGCAAGGGTCGCAGCAATTTCGGTGGCTTGCGGATGATGAAGGACAAACGTACCCAAACGTATGCCCTGTTCAGGTAACAATGGTGCAGGATGCAGGTCACCATGCCATTGGATCAACGCAGGCCCCCAGCCGCCCCATGGCAAAATGCCGTCGTCAGGAACTGCCATCGACCATCTAAAATCGCCGCGCTGAAGCGATATTGGGGTGCCAAACCCGTTTGGAAGCTCCGCCAAGGCCGCCTCAAGGTCATCAGTCGCCAAAATCCAGTTGGTCAGGCGTGGCGGTCCATCGAAATGGTCGAGGTTAAACCAGCGTGGACGATTGGGCGCAGTTGCATCAGGATTAATTGCAATCGCCTCGAAATAGATATCTGGCCCTAAGGACATCAGGTGATTGTGGGTGCCCATCTGCGGATGCTCGCCCCGCGTTGCAAGCTGGACGCCTAGCGCGCTCTCTACATGGGCACGCGCTGCGTCCAAGGTTTCGGCGGCCAGCGCAAGATGATCTAATCTGAGAAGGTTCATAGATCCACGATAGGTCCGCAGACAGGGTCTTGCCAAGAGAGCAGTAGCGGGCAACAACACAAAGATGGATGATTTGACCCAAGCAAAAGCCGCCGCGCGCAAAGCCGCATTCGCCCGTCGCAAGGACGCGAAATCCTCTGACAAGGATGCCGCCGCCGTGGCACATCTTTTGGAGGTCGTGCTGCCTTATAAAGGCCGCGCCTTGTCGGGGTATCTTCCGATCCGCACGGAAATTGATCCGGTTCCCGTTATGGCCGCCATGGCTGCTTGGGGCCCGGTTTGTGTACCTGTCATCAAGGCAAAGGGGCAGCCACTTGAGTTCCACCGCTGGGAGCCGGGCTGTAAAATGGTTGATGGCGGATTCGGGACCTTTGTGCCGGCCAGTGCCGAAGTGATTGTGCCTGAGGTTTTGATCGTGCCGCTCGTGGCGTTTGACCGAAAGGGCGGGCGCTTGGGGTACGGTGGCGGCTTCTATGACCGAACCTTGGAAGGGTTGCGCGCAGGCGGCAATGTTACTGCAATCGGCTACGCTTTCGCTGCGCAAGAGGCCAAGGGCTTACCGCTGGAACAAACTGATCAGCCGCTTGACGCTATTATCACCGACGAGGGCGTGTTGCGCATGAAAAACATCCAGCCTAGGTCTTGCGCATGAAGATTTTGTTTCTTGGAGATGTGATGGGGCGTGCCGGACGCGCGGCCATCGTGGATCGGTTGCCCAAGCTACGGGCTGATTGGGCTTTGGATTTCGTCGTGGTAAACGGGGAAAACGCCAGTTCCGGCGCTGGACTAACAGCCGCTCATGCAACATCTTTGCTGGATGCTGGGGCTAATTGCCTGACCTTGGGCGACCACGCCTTCGACCAGCGCGATATGCTGCAATTTATCGAAAAAGAGCCGCGCATCATCCGCCCGCTGAACTTTGCAAAAGACGCACCGGGTCGAGGGTATGGTGTCTTCGAGGCCGGTCGCGGACGTAAGATTTTGGTCACGCAAGTGCTGGGGCAGGTGTTTATGAAGCGCCCCTTCGAGGACCCCTTCGGCAAGCTTGAGCAGGTGCTCAAGACTCACCCGCGTGGTGGCATGGTGCAAGCGTCGCTCGTTGATGTGCATTGTGAAGCCACGTCCGAGAAAATGGCTATGGGTCACTGGTGCGATGGGCGTGCCAGCGTTTGCGTTGGGACGCACACCCACGTTCCCACAGCCGATGCCATGATAATGCCAGCAGGTTGCGCCTACCTGTCAGATGCCGGAATGTGTGGTGACTACAATTCTGTGATTGGAATGGAGAAGGCGGAGCCGATGCGTCGCTTCGTGACGGGGATGGTCAAAGGTCGTTTCACCCCCGCGATGGAAGAAGCAACGCTTTCTGGCCTCTATGTTGAAACCGACGACCGCACTGGCGCCGCGACCCGTATTGAGATGGTGCGCCAAGGCGGGTGGCTGTCGCCCTCTGGGCCTGCGTGATCGAACTCATGCTGCCGTGGATAGCAGCTATCCCAACGGATTTAGGCGAATGAGCGAACGGAATGGTTTGTTTGCCGCGTTGTTCGTCATGGGCGCGGGCTGGGGATTGACACAACCTTTAGGCAAACTCGCCGTGGAGGGCGGTCACCGCCAATTCGGTCTGGTGTTTTGGCAGGTGGTGATCTCCGGCGTGATCTTGGGATTGTTATGCGCATTGCGTGGCAAACCCATGCGTCTTGGCATCCCGCAACTTTGGGCCTGCCTTGTGATTGCGCTGATCGGCACTGTTTTGCCGGGGGCCGGTTCTTACACCGCATTGGTTTATTTGCCCTCGGGTCTTGTCTCAATCCTGTTGTCGCTGGTGCCCATGCTCGCCTTTCCTGTGGCGGTGTTGTTGGGCAACGAGAACTTCGTGTGGTCACGGCTTGCAGGGTTGGCGCTGGGCCTTTGTGGAGTGCTGCTGATCGTACTTCCTGAGGCCAGCCTACCCGATCGGGCAATGGTGGTGTTTATTCCTGTCGCCATGATTGCCCCGCTATTTTACGCCGTCGAAGGCAACTACGTAGCGCGTTGGGGGACCGCTGGCCTTGACCCGTTGCAGCTATTGTTTGGCGCGAGCGCTATTTCTGCCGTGATCTCTGGTCCCTTGGCAATTTGGCAGGGGCAGTTCATCAACCCCCTTCGGCCCTATGGGGCGGCAGAGTGGTCCCTGATCGCATCGGCGGTAATCCACGCAGGCGTCTATGCGGCTTATGTGTGGCTTGTCGGGCGCGCAGGGCCGGTATTTGCTGTGCAGGTCAGCTATTTGGTAACGGCTTTCGGTGTCGTTTGGGCCATGTGGCTGCTGGGCGAGCGCTATTCGCTTTGGGTCTGGGCCGCGTTCGCTATACTGCTCGTCGGGCTGGCGCTGGTTCAGCCGCGCCCGCTCGCAGAACCTGAACCATTGGAGCCGTGATGGAGCTTTTCGATCTGTCCCAAAACGCACGTGCCGTTCTGGCATTGTTGGTCGTTCTGGGAATGTTTGCGCTGTTCGTGCGCGAGACCTATCCGACCGAGGTCGTGGCAATCGGGGGGGCTTCCGTTCTGCTCGCGACAGGGGTTCTTCCCTATAACGCCGCGCTGTCGGTGCTGTCGAATCCGGCACCTTGGACCATTGCTGCTATGTTTATCATCATGGGATCGCTGGTTCGCACCGGGGCGCTTGACTGGTTCACACGCATCGCAGACAGAAATGCTGCAAAACGGCCCGCGTTGGCATTGGTGGGGATGTTCGCTTTCGTTGTTATCTCTTCCGCCATCGTTTCCAACACGCCGGTCGTCGTCGTGATGATCCCTGTGTTTGTGCAGTTGTCACGAACTTTGGGGGTTTCCGCATCCAAGCTTCTTATCCCGCTGTCATACGCGGCCATTCTGGGCGGTACGCTTACACTGATCGGCACCTCGACAAACTTGCTGGTTGATGGCGTTGCACGCGCCAATGGATTGGCAGCGTTCACTATTTTTGAAGTTACGCCGCTGGGTATTGTGTTGGTCGCTTGGGGAATGGTCTACCTACGTTTCATTGCACCACGCTTGTTGCCAGACCGTGACAGCATGGCAATGATGCTCTCTGATCGCTCGAAAATGAAGTTTTTTACCGAGGCGGCGATCCCACCCGAGAGCAACTTGATCGGGCGAGAGGTTCTCGACGTTCAGCTGTTCAAACGCGAAGGCGTGCGATTGGTCGATGTGGTCCGCGGAGATACGTCTCTGCGCCGTAATCTCAAGGACGTGACCCTGCAAACAGGCGACCGCGTTGTGTTGCGCACCGAGATGACCGAGCTGTTGTCTCTGCAAAGCAACAAAGAGCTGAAACGCGTGGACCAGCTGTCTGCTGTTGAGACGTCGACCGTCGAAGTGTTGATCACGCCGGGGTGCAAAATGATTGGCCGCTCGCTTGGCTCCATGCGCCTGCGTCGCCGCTATGGTGTTTACCCGTTGGCGGTACATCGCAGGAACCAGAATATTGGACGTCAGCTGGATGACCTGATTGTTCGCGTGGGCGACACGTTGTTGCTTGAGGGCGCTCAAGAGGACATCTCGCGCCTCGCCAACGACATGGAGTTGGTGGACGTCTCGCACCCCTCCGCTCGTGCGTTCCGACGGTCTCACGCACCGATTGCCATTGTCGCTCTTCTGGCGCTTGTGGCGCTCGCGGGCCTTGGTCTTGCCCCCATTTTTCTCCTGTCAGTCCTAGCGGTCGCCATTGTCCTGCTGACACGCTGCATCGATGCAGACGAGGCGTTTTCCCATGTGGATGGCCGCCTTCTGGCGCTCATTTTTGCGATGCTCGCGATTGGCGCGGCCCTAGAAGCATCTGGTGCTGTGACGCTAATCGTTGAGGCACTTGCCCCTTGGATGATGAACCTGCCGCCGTTCTTTGTGGTCTGGGGTATTTATCTTTTGACGTCTGTGTTGACCGAATTGGTCTCCAATAATGCTGTGGCGGTGGTGGTCACACCCATCGCAATCGGATTGGCCTCTGCTATGGGGCTGGACCCAAGGCCGCTGGTGATTGCGGTGATGGTGGCCGCCTCTGCCAGCTTCGCCACCCCCATTGGGTATCAGACCAATATGTTGGTGTATGGCCCCGGTGGGTATCGTTTCACCGACTTCTTACGCGTGGGTATCCCACTGAACCTGTCCATCGGGTTGCTTGCATCCTTCATGATTCCGATAATCTGGCCACTCTGACCAGAGCATTTTCGCCTAAGTTGCCTTTGGGCATTCCATGCGGATTGAGTGCTGTGTATTTATTTGGCGAGTTATCCTGCGGAGGCCCCATGCGCGCCACAACTTGTAGCCTTTTTGCCCTCATAGTAGTTTCCGTGTCCAGCTGTGGAATTTTGCGGGGCGGTTTGTTTGATCGCGGTGAACCCTTCGAAGTGCCCGAGCCACGACCCGAACGCGAGACGCGCCCTGTACAGGTTGCGTTGGATGCAGACGCCGTGCTTGTGGCAATGGACGACGGGTCGCAATGTCTGGGTGCAGCAGGTGCCGCAGGCCGCGCCAATGGCTGGACGGGGACATTGGCGGAATGTCCGTATCCTTACACCTACGAGGTGGTGTTGGCCGCTGGGACTTTACCAGGGCAGGTGCCGCTGCAAGAAGTGCAAAGCGCCGTGCTCATCGACGAGGCCGAGGTGCCCTTCCGGCCGCTTGTTGTGGTCACTGTCACAGACCTGAATGGCAAACCCTACCGCTTTGAAAGCAGTGCGGGCTTTTAGCCCTTATTTTTAAAGTGGCCAGAACGTCAGAATAGCCGGTATCGACACCGCGACCACCAGAATTTCCAACGGCAACCCCATGCGCCAGTAGTCGCCGAAGCTGTAGCCGCCTGGGCCGAGGATCAGCGTGTTGTTCTTGTGGCCGATGGGCGTCATAAACGCGCAAGAGGCCGCTACCGCCACAGCCATTAGGAACGGATCAGGGTTTACGCCCATGGATTGCGCCATGGTTATCCCAACGGGCGCTGCAACAATCGCGGTGGCAGTGTTGTTGAGGACATCCGACAAGGTCATCGTAACAATCATAAGGATGGTCAAAACCGCCCAAGCCGGCATACCTCCTGTGAGTGACACGAGTGCCTCTGCGATGAGTTCGGTCCCGCCAGAAGTTTCCAGCGCGGCACCGAGAGGGATCATTGACCCCAGCAGGACGACTACTGGCCACTCGATATGGGTATAGAGCTCCGAGAGGGGAACAATGCGTGTCAGCACGAACGCTACGACTACGATGCCCAAGGCAACGGGCAGGTAGATAAGCCCGACAGAGGCCGCGATAACCGCGGCAGCAAATAGCCCAATGGCAAGCCACGTTTTCCGGTCTTCCGTCACCGCCAAACCACGCGCGGCAAGTGGCAGGCAACCCAGCCATTCGGTGACGTCATTGGCGCTATCCTGAGGCACAAGAAGCAGCAAGATATCGCCGGTCTCCACAACCGTCTTGCGTACTTGCTGGCGGATACTTTTGCCTCTGCGGGAGATCCCCATCAGCACCGAGCGTTGCCGCCACGCTAAACCAATGCTTTGCGCCGTTTTGCCGTTGATACGACTTTGCTCCGTCACGACCACTTCAATAACCTTGAGGCCGTCGTTCTCGGCACGCAGATGCTCTTCTCGCACAGCATCAGAAAAATCTAGTGACAGAGCACTGCGGAACTCGTCCAGCGCGTCTGGCGTGGCCTCCAAGACCAGCGCATCTCCTGCCTTTAAGCCTACGCTTTGTGCGGTGCCATAACGCCGCTTGCCATCACGCACCAGGCCAAGGATCGCCACATCCGCCTTTTCCGCATCTTCTAGCAGTTCTCGTAGCCGCTTACCTTCGAGCTTGGATTTTTCTGGAATCGTGAGCTCGGCTATGTAGTCGGCATAGTCATCCATTGGATCGCCTCGAAGACCTTCGTCGCTGCCTTGCGGGATAAGCCGCCAACCGATCAGCGCTACAAAAATCAACCCTACGATGGCAGTGACGCCCCCCACGGGAGCGAAGTCGAACATTTTAAAGGGCTCGCCCAACATGTCCTCGCGGATCGCCGCGATAATGATGTTTGGCGGTGTGCCGATCAAGGTCGCCATTCCGCCCAAAATAGTGGCGAATGAAAGCGGCATCAGCGACAATCCCGGCCCACGCCCTGCTTTGCGGGCGGTTTGGATGTCGACTGGCATCAACAAGGCCAAGGCTGCGACGTTGTTCATGAAGGCTGACAGAACGCCGCCGATCAATCCCATGAGCGCAATATGCGCCCCAAGGGAGCGCGCGCTATCCACCAAGGTGCGGGTGATCAAAAAAACCGCGCCAGAACGAACCAACCCCGCGGAAACCACCAGCACCAGCGCCACGACCAATGTGGCGGGATGCCCGAAGCCGTCGAAGGCGTGTTTTGTGTCGACCACGCCCAATACCACGCCGGCCATAAGGGCCGTGAAGGCGATGAGATCGTAGCGCCAGCGGCCCCAAAGAAGGAGCGCGAAGACAGCGCCGAACAGCGAGAAGAGGATGATTTGATCTTGTGTCATGTCCTCAATGTATCGGCCTTTGCAGGGAGCGGAAAGCAGTGAAACATGCGCGAGCATCTTGCGCAGGTGCAGGTGCTTGCATAAAAGCGGCTCGATACTGCATTTAAGGGGAGACACCCATGGCCGGCCACTCAAAATGGGCAAACATCCAGCACCGCAAAGGGCGTCAGGATAAACTGCGCTCCAAGCTATTCTCGAAGCTTGCCAAGGAAATCACTGTGGCCGCCAAGATGGGTGATCCCGATCCCGACAAAAACCCCCGGCTGCGGATGGCTGTCAAAGAGGCCAAGTCGCAATCCGTCCCCAAGGACGTGATCGACCGTGCGATCAAGAAATCGCAAGGCGGCGACGCCGAGAACTATGACGAAATCCGCTACGAAGGTTACGGCCCGGGCGGTGTGGCCGTTATTGTCGAGACTATGACCGACAACAAGAACCGCACCGCGTCCACAGTGCGCTCAACGTTTACCAAGAACGGCGGCAATCTGGGTGAAACCGGTTCTGTCGGGTTCATGTTCGACCGCAAGGGGCAGGTAACCTACCCAGCGTCTGCAGGTGATGCTGATACCGTGATGATGGCCGCGATCGAAGCGGGCGCCGAGGATTGCGAAAGCTCTGAAGATGGCCATGTGATTATCTGTGCAGATACGGACCTGAACACGGTTTCCACTGCGTTGGAGGCCGAGTTGGGCGAGTCGGATTCGACCAAGTTGATCTGGTCCCCTAACATGACGACCGAGTTGGACCTGGAAGGCATGACCAAGCTGATGAAGCTGATCGACGCGCTGGAAGATGACGACGATATCCAAACCGTCACATCCAATTTCGAGGCAAGCGACGAGGTCATGGAGCAACTCTGAGCTAACGGGCACGCCTTCTGCGCGGCACGATTATTTATTGGGGCGTGGCCAGTGGCTGCGCCCTTTCTCGATTGCGTTCAGTGTTGGATAAGCGCTTCGCGCGCGCTCCGCATAACCGATTTGGTGAGCGGGCGAAGCGGGTCCGCCGTGATCCGCGACACTTGCCAGTACAGCGGCACGTCCATGGGGGCGTTCGGGGCAACCTCCACAAGCTTGCCCGATGACAGCGCGTCCCGGCTCAGGCTCTCGGGGTTCATTCCCCAGCCCAAACCAAAACCTGCGGCTTCCACAAAGCCTTGTGAAGAGGCGAGGCGGTGTTTTGGCAAATTAACAGGGCGGCCAGCGATACCCTTCGCCCAATCCGTTTGTAGGCGGTCTTTGTCGTTAAAAGTCATTGCGGGTGCGCGCTCGAACGCCTCCGGGGTTGGGCCGTTGGGCATGTGGCGGGCCATATAGTCCGGTGACGCCGTCGCGAAATAACGCATAGATCCAAGCGCATGACTATCGCATCCCTGCACTGGGCCCGGATGGCCCGTGACCGCCGCGGCAACTTCGCCGGCGCGTAACCAATCCGCGCTATGGTCTTGGTCGTCAATAATCAGGTCGTAAAGAAAGTAGTCATGCTCAGCCAACGCGGGAAGCAGCCACGTTGCAAGACTGTCGGCATTCACCGCGATACGTACTGGCGTATGCCGCTCCGAGCCGGACGGTTCGAATTCCAACGCTTTCTCCATCAGGCGCACTTGGTCAGTGTGCGTTGCCAGTTTCAGCCCTGCGTCCGTCCCGGTGCAAGGCTGGCCGCGCTTCACAAGCACCGTGCCGACCCTTTCTTCAAGTTGTTTGATCCGTTGCGAAATCGCGGACTGGGTGACACCCAGTTGCGCGGCGGCGGCGTCAAAGCTGCCAGTTCGGATCACGGCGCAGAGCGCCTCTAGCTGGCTGTAATCATACATTAGACAATCTAATCTTACTTTAGAATGATTAGCTAGTATGTTCTGACCAAGCTGGGTACTGACATGTCAAAATCTATACTTAAGGCCGTGATATGCCAGTCTTCTTCTCGGGGTTCGTCCTCAGCTTTACATTGATTATGGCCATTGGGGCACAAAATGCCTTCGTGTTGCGTCAGGGAATTAGGCGCGAGCATGTGTTGCTTTGCGTGGCGATTTGCGGCGTATCGGATGCATTGCTCATCACTCTTGGCGTGACCAGCTTCGGCGTGCTGAACGAGCAGATGCCGTGGTTGGGGCCGATCATGCGATACGGTGGGGCGCTGTTTTTACTGGCGTACGGGGCGATGGCGTTTTGGTCCGCGGCAACCAGCACCGAGGCGCTAAATGTCGAAGGGCGCGCCCGCAGCGATTGGCGCAAGGTCGCGGCGACTTTGCTGGCACTGACGTTCCTCAATCCGCATGTCTATCTTGATACGGTGATCCTGCTCGGGTCCATCGCGGCACAGTACGGTGATCAACGCACGGTGTTCGGGGCAGGGGCTGCGAGCGCATCTATTGTCTTCTTCACATTGTTGGGGTTCGGCGCGCGCCTCGTCGCGCCTTTGTTCGCCCGCCCGAAAGCGTGGCGCCTGCTCGACGCGATGGTCGGTGCGACCATGTGGGTGATCGCCATTAGTTTGATCGTCAAAGGATAGGGCTTGCACCCGCGCGCGCTTGGGTTTCAGGTGGCGCAATGGCACAATCGCAAAACAGGCCCGTCGCGGGCGTCATTTGGATGTTGATCACCGGGCTTATGTTCGTGGCCGTCACGGCGATCGTTAAATACGTGGGCTCCGAGCTTCCTGCAGCTGAAGCGGCTTTCTTGCGGTATCTGCTCGGCTTGGTCTTCCTGATCCCGATGATTGGCCCGATCCGCAGGGCAAAACTTACACCGCGCGCCCTGAAATTTTTCGGCTTTCGCGGCGTGGTGCACACGCTTGGCGTGACCCTGTGGTTTTATGCCATGACTCAAATCTCCATCGCCGAAGTGACCGCGATGAACTACTTGGCACCGGTTTATGTCACCTTGGGCGCGGCCTTCTTCTTGGGCGAAAAGCTGGCTTTGCGCCGGATGTTGGCAGTCGTCGCAGCGCTTGTGGGGGCCATGGTCATCTTGCGTCCGGGCTTTCGAGAGCTATCGCCGGGCCATATCGCCATGTTGATCACGGCTGTGATGTTCGCGGGCTCCTACCTGACGGCCAAGGTTATGGCGGATGAGGTCAGCCCTGCGGTTGTTGTCGGTATGCTCTCGATCACTGTGACCATCGGCTTGGCTCCGTTAGCCGCAATGGTTTGGGTAACGCCGACAATTGAACAATTGGGCTGGATGTTCCTGCTTGCCTGCTTTGCCACCGCCGGGCACTTCACCATGACGCTGGCCTTTCAGGCCGCGCCCGTCACGGTCACGCAACCGGTAACCTTCCTGCAGCTGTTCTGGGCGGTCTTGCTGGGCGCGCTCGTTTTTGGCGAAGGGATCGACGGCTGGGTGATTTTTGGCGGTATGATCATCCTCGCGTCCGTCAGTTTCATCACGTGGCGCGAGGCTGTTTTAAAACGCGCAACCACGCCGCCTGTTCCGGCGACAAAGGTCTAGCCCTTATCCGCGAATTTATTATTGATTGACGAGTCAATAAAAAACCACCAAGCCTGACACCATGCCAAAGCTTGGAATGGAACCCATACGCCGCGAGGCTCTTGTCACTGCCGCGATTGCCGAAATCGGCGCCGCGGGGTCGCTTGATGTCACCGTTAGTGCGATCTCGAAACGGGCGGGCATGTCGTCGGCTCTGGCGCATCACTACTTCGGCAACAAGGACCAGATATTCCTTGCCGCCATGCGCCATATCCTTGCGGGGTTTGCTGTCGAGGTGCACAGCCGCCTGAGTTTGGCCGGCACGCCGCGCGATCGGCTCAAGGCGCTGGTAGAGGCAAGTTTTGCGCAATCGTGCTTTGATCCCGAAGTGATCTCTGCGTGGCTGAATTTCTACGTCAAAGCCCATAGCAGCCCCGACGCGATGCGCCTCTTGCGTGTGTACCAGCGCCGCCTACGCTCCAACCTGATCCATGCTTTGCGTCCGATTGCCCGCCAACCGGATGAACTTGCCGACGCCATCGCCGCCTTGATCGACGGGCTCTATATCCGCGCGGCCCTTGGTGCGCCCATCTCCCGCGATTCCGCCGCCACAATCCTTGCGTTCGCAGCGCCGCATCTTGAGGACGAATGATGAAACAGCCCAACTTCCTGATCTTCATGGTTGATCAACTCAACGGCACATTCTTCCCCGACGGCCCTGCCGACTGGCTGCACGCCCCGAACCTTAAGAAACTAGCCGCGAAATCCACCCGTTTCAAAAACGCCTACACCGCATCGCCTTTATGCGCGCCGGGGCGGGCAAGCTTTATGTCCGGCCAGTTGCCGTCGCGCACGGGTGTCTATGACAACGCGGCGGAGTTCTCTTCGGCCATTCCGACCTTCGCGCACCACCTGCGTCGCGCGGGGTATCAAACCTGCCTGTCGGGCAAGATGCACTTTGTTGGCCCCGACCAGTTGCACGGGTTCGAGGAACGCCTGACCACCGATATCTACCCCGCCGATTTTGGCTGGACGCCGGACTACCGCAAACCCGGAGAGCGGATCGAGTGGTGGTATCACAACATGGGTTCCGTCACGGGGGCTGGAGTAGCCGAAATCTCCAACCAGATGGAATATGACGACGAGGTCG
The DNA here is from genome assembly GCF_003663885.1 of Litoreibacter meonggei. Taxonomy (GTDB): domain Bacteria; phylum Pseudomonadota; class Alphaproteobacteria; order Rhodobacterales; family Rhodobacteraceae; genus Litoreibacter; species Litoreibacter meonggei. Next base: position 254,219 of record NZ_RCCE01000002.1, on the reverse strand, counting down.
CCTATCACGCGACCCGCAAAATCTATGATCTGGCGCGAGGTAAGGACGCGCGCCCTTGGTGCCTGATGGCCAGCTTCACCCACCCGCATGACCCCTATGTGGCCCGCAAGAAATACTGGGACCTCTATGAGGATTGCGAGCATCTGATGCCCGACGTCGGCCCGATCCCCTACGAGGAGCAGGACGCCCATTCCAAGCGCATCCTCGACGCCAATGACCGCGATAACTTCAACATCACAGAAGACCACATTCGACGCGCCCGCCGCGCGTATTTTGCCAACATCTCCTATCTCGACGACAAAATCGGCGAGGTCATGGAGGCGCTGGAAGCCACGCGTCAGGAGGCAACAATCCTGTTCGTATCGGACCATGGCGACATGCTGGGCGATCGCGGATTGTGGTTTAAGATGAGTTTCTATGAAGGCTCGTCGCGCGTGCCGTTTATGGTGTCCTCGCCGGATATGAAGGCGGGTCTCGTGACAGAGCCCGTGTCGAATATCGACTTCTGCCCGACGCTGTGCGACCTCGCGGGGGTCGATATGTCCGAGGTCATGCCGTGGACAGACGGCCAGTCCATCGCCCCTTTGGGCAAAGGCGAAAGCCGCGACGCCCCCGTCGCCATGGAATATGCCGCCGAGGCCAGCTATGCGCCGCTGGTGTCGTTGCGATACGGAAAATGGAAGTACAACCGCTGTGCGTTGGACCCCGATCAGCTGTTCGACCTTGAGGCGGACCCGCACGAGTTGTCCGACCTTGCCGCTGATCCGGCACATGCTGGCACGCTCGCGTCCCTGCAAGCCAAGGCCGAGGCCCGCTGGGATCTGGATGCCTATGACGCCGCCGTTCGCCACAGCCAAGCGGGCCGCTGGGTGGTCTACGAGGCGTTGCGCAAAGGCGGCTACTACCCATGGGACTACCAGCCCCTTCAAAAAGCGTCTGAGCGGTATATGCGCAACCACATGGACCTCAACATTCTCGAGGAAAGCCAGCGCTTTCCTCGGGGCGAATAAACCCGTTTCAAAGATCACTCTGCAGGAGCCTGACCCCATGCAAAACGCACAACCCAACGCCAGCCACTTCATCAACGGCGCTTATGTCGAAGACACATCCGGTGCGCCGATAGAGTGCATCTACCCCGCGACGGGAAAGGTGATTGCCACGTTGCATGAGGCGACGCCAGCGATCATCGACCAAGCGCTGAGTGCCGCGCATGCGGGCCAGAAAATCTGGGCCGCAATGACCGGCACTGAACGGGGACGCATTCTGCGCCGTGCCGCCGACATCATTCGCGACCGCAACCGCGAGCTGTCCATTCTGGAAACCCTCGATACGGGAAAACCCCTGCAAGAAACGCTGGTCGCTGATGCGACCTCCGGTGCGGATGCACTGGAATATTTCGGCGGCTTGGCCGCGACCTTGACGGGGGAGCATATCCAGTTGGGTCAGGATTGGGTCTACACGATCCGCGAACCTTTGGGCGTGTGCGTGGGCATCGGGGCATGGAACTACCCCACGCAAATCGCCTGCTGGAAAGGTGCCCCTGCATTGGCTTGCGGCAACTCCATGGTGTTTAAACCGTCCGAGACGACCCCGCTATGCGCCTTGAAAGTCGCCGAAATCCTGCACGAAGCGGGCTTGCCCGCAGGCGTCTACAACGTAATCCAAGGTCGCGGTGCCGTCGGGGCGTCGCTGGTCACCGACCCGCGGGCCGCCAAGGTGTCGTTGACGGGCTCGGTCCCGACAGGCCGCAAAGTCTACGCCGCTGCCGCAGAGCGTATGAAGCATGTCACCATGGAATTGGGCGGCAAGTCACCCCTGATCGTGTTCGAGGATGCTGACATCGACAACGCAGTGTCCGGTGCAATCCTCGGCAACTTTTATTCGTCTGGGCAGGTCTGTTCCAACGGCACGCGCGTGTTCGTTCAGAAAGACATTAAGGCGGCTTTCCTGAAACGTCTCAAAGAACGACTGCAAGGGGCGGTGATGGGGGACCCGCTAGACGAGGCCACGAATTTCGGCCCGATGGTCTCCGTCGACCAGATGGATATCGTGTTGGGATACATCAACAAAGGCACGGATGAAGGCGCGACTCTGGTGGCGGGCGGCAAGATGGCAGACCGCGACGGCTTCTTCATCGAGCCGACCGTCTTCGCAGATGTCACCGACGATATGACCATCGCCCGCGAAGAAATCTTCGGCCCTGTCATGGCAGTGTTTGATTTTGATACCGAGGAGGAGGTGATGGCCCGCGCCAACGACACAGAATTCGGTCTCGCAGCGGGCGTCTTCACCAACGACCTGACCCGCGCGCACCGCGTGGTTGCGGGGTTCGAGGCGGGCACCTGCTACATCAACACTTACAATCTTGCACCCGTGGAGGCCCCGTTCGGGGGCTCCAAGGCATCGGGCGTTGGACGTGAAAACTCCAAAGAGGCAATCAATCACTATACCGAGGTTAAAACCGTCTACGTCGCGATGACTCCGGTCGAGGCGCAATTTTGATCAAGGAGCCAATTTCTCTTGGAGAAATTGGCCCCAAACTTTCAATGAAAGTTTGAGCGAGGAACATTATGCAAGCAGATTACGTCATCGTCGGTGCCGGCTCCGCTGGCTGTGCTATGGCTTACCGTTTGGCGGAAGCAGGGAAATCCGTGCTGGTGATCGAGCATGGCGGCACCGACTGGGGGCCGTTCATCCAGATGCCCGGCGCGCTCAGCTACCCGATGAACATGTCGCGCTATGATTGGGGCTACCATTCCGAACCCGAGCCGCACCTCAACAACCGCGAACTGGTGACGCCACGGGGCAAAGTCGTTGGCGGTTCGTCTTCAATCAATGGAATGGTTTACGTGCGCGGCCACGCAGGCGATTTTGATCACTGGGCAGAGCAGGGGGCGGACGGCTGGTCCTACGCCCATGTGCTGCCCTACTACAAGCGCATGGAAAACTGGTCGGATGGCGGACGCGGTGGTGATCGCGACTGGCGCGGCAAGAATGGCCCGTTGAATGTGACGCGCGGTCCGGGCAAGAATCCGTTGACCAAGGCATTCATTGAGGCGGGGAAGCAGGCCGGATACCAAGTCACGCCTGATTACAACGGCAGGCAGCAAGAGGGCGTAGGGCCGTTTGATGCCACGATCAAGAACGGGCGGCGTTGGTCGGCGGCGAACGCCTATTTGCGACCCGCCCTGAAGCGCGAGAATTGCACACTTGTTCAGGCCTTGGCTCAGAAGGTGGTGATTGAAAATGGTCGCGCGACGGGGGTTGAGGTTATTCGCGGCGGCAAAACCGAGGTGATCAAAGCCGGAAAAGAAGTCATTCTGTCTGCCTCATCCATCAACAGCCCTAAACTGCTCATGCTGTCGGGTATCGGCCCCGCGCAACACCTGCGTGACCACGGGATCGAGGTCGTCGCAGATCGTCAAGGCGTCGGGCAAAATCTACAAGACCATCTGGAAATCTACCTGCAAATGGCGGCCTCCAAGCCGGTCAGCCTGTACCGCTACTGGAACATCCCCGGCAAAGGCTGGGTCGGTACACAATGGCTGTTGGCAAAGCTGGGCCTCGGGGCCTCCAACCAGTTTGAATCCGGTGGTTTTATCCGCTCCAAGGCGGGTGTGCGCTATCCTGACATCCAGTTCCACTTCCTGCCCATAGCTGTGCGCTATGACGGGCAGGCGGCGGCAGAGGGGCATGGCTATCAAGCCCATGTCGGCCCCATGCGGTCCAAGTCACGCGGGCAGGTCACATTGCGGTCTGCCGATCCGGCGGACGCGCCGAAGATCGAATTCAACTACATGTCCCATCCCGACGATTGGGAGGACTTTCGCACCTGCATACGCCTGACACGCGAGATTTTCGGGCAAGACGCATTCGCCGAGTTCACCCGCCATGAAATCCAGCCCGGTGAGAGCGTCCAGACAGACGCACAAATCGACGCCTTCATCGCGGAGCATGCCGAAAGCGCGTATCACCCTTGCGGCACCGCGCGCATGGGGCGGTCCAATGATGCTATGGCGGTGGTCGATCCGGACTGTCGGGTGATTGGTGTCGACGGATTGCGCCTCGCAGACAGTTCGATCTTCCCGCGGATCACCAATGGCAATCTGAACGCGCCGTCGATCATGGTGAGTGAGAAGGCCGCTGATCACATCCTTGGCCGTGACCCGCTACCGGCGGATAATTCCGAGCCGTGGATTCACCCGAACTGGCGCACAGAGCAACGATAGCTATGCGCGTGGCATCCGACGGTAAGCACCGGGCGAGGCGCCAACCTCGCGCCGGAACGCGCGGTTAAACGCATTGGCGTCGGCATAGCCGGAATTATACGCAACCTCGCCCACTGACAAGAACGTGTCTTCCAGCATCTTGCAGGCCTGCCTGATCCGGCATTGCCGGACGTAGTTGATCGGCGAATGTCCCGTCGCGAACTTGAAATGCGCCGCGAAGGCGGTGCGTGACTGCCCGTAGACCTTCGCAAGGCTCTCGACCGACCAAGCCGCCGCCGGTTCGGAATGGATGCAGTCAATGACCTCTTTAATGCGTGGGCTGGCCAAAGCCTGCAATGCCTCGTCATGGGTTATGGTCTGCTGCATCCAGTTTTGCATGGCGTGAAGGCACAAAACCTCCGTCAGATGGTTCAGAGCGCTTGGCAGCGGGTTTGAGTGCTTGCCGAGTTCCACGTTGATGAGTTGCACCAACAGATCGAGCTTGTGTGCACGGTGACGGTCGCTGCTGCGTTCGACCAGAATGTCCGGAAGGCGCGAGATGATCGCATGGGGCGTCGTGTCGGAAAACTGGAAATGACCGCTGAGTATATGCGCATCCCTATGCGGCAAACCCTCGTCATTGAAACCGTGTTCCGGCTTGTCGGAATGGGTATGAGCCTTCCCGTGTGGGAGTAACACAATGTCCCCCTCAAAGAGCTGAATGTCCTTCGTCACGCCCTCAACGTTGAGCCAGCTCCGCCCCTCCAAGACCAGCAAAAAGCACGCCGTGCCGGTGTCTTCGTCCATACGGACGCTCCATGGATAGGTGAGGTGTTCGCCAATGCAGGCGGTGCTGCGAACACGCATCAGGTCAAGGAGTTCTGGGACTTCATGGCTCATACTCCTTGATCTCGAAGAAGTTGATCACGCGCTATACACGTCGGTGCGACCTGCAACACGTTGGCGCGACGGAAAAGCGCCCCCTAAACACGTTGGCGTCAAGCCTTACACATTTGCGCGACGATGCGCGTCGCTTTGGACGATCTGCAAGTAAAGCCGGACGGACGGCACTATCGCGCCAGCCCCGTGTGCTTAGGATTTGAAGGGTGGAGCTCTAGCGGACTGAAATGACGATTACCTGAGGCTCCGCAGATGTCCAGACCGGGTCTGGGCCAAACCCTGCATAATTCGGAGATAACGATCATGAAACTCTTTCTCACAACCGCCGCCGCGACACTGGCCTTTGCAGCCCCGTCCTTTGCCGATACCTCGGCCGCAGAACTGTTCGCAATGAGCAACGCCTCAGCTGCCGAAACCATCGTCCGCGAAACCTCCATGGGTGACACGACAGCCGCCCGTGTGCGTTTGGCTCTTGGCAATATGAGCGCTGCTGAACGCCAGACATTCTTCGACTCCGACACTGTTTCTCGCCAACGGATTCTGAAGAACATCCAGCTGTTCGGCGACAGCAACAGTGCGGCAGAAATGTCCGCCGAAATTGAATCGTCCGCCGGAAACTAAACCCGCATCACGCGATGAGCTTTCCGGGCGGGCCGTGGAAACGTGGCTCGCCCGTTTTTTCGACATCGACCACCAAAAGGCGCGTGTACCGCTGATAAACCCGAAAGGCTTTCCCATGACACAAAACGCAGCCCATGACCTCACTCGCCGCGGATTTTTCGCCAGTACCGGTGCCGCGGCACTCACCGTAGTAAGCTCACCCGCATCGGCCAGCGTCGCAGCTGGTAGCGCGTCGGATTTCCAGTACGAAGTCGTACGCACCATCGACGAATGGTATACCCAGCTGGGGGAGCAGAGCTACGCCATCATGCGCGAAGGCTTCACCGAAGCGCGCAAATCCAGCCCGCTTTGGGAAGAAACCCGCGTTGGCACATATCATTGCAAAGGCTGCGATCTGCACAACTATGACGCAAGCTTCAAGGTGGTTTTAGACAAGGGCTGGGTATTCTTCGAGCACGCGCAATCGGATTCAGTGCTTACCGCCATTGATGGACCAGTGCCCGAATACGGGGCGATGGCCGAGGATGCGGCGTTCACCGAAGTACATTGCCGTCGCTGTGGCAGCCATCTGGGGCATTTGCTCATCATCGACGGCGCCATGCTACACTGCATTAACGGGGCGTCGCTGGATTTTAAGCCCGAAGCGGCGTAGGCCGTCCTGAGGGCAATCAACAAAACGCAGAACGAAATAAGAACACCTCTTTCCCTACAGATAGGTTCGCGCTATCTTGCGCGCCATGAGCAGTTTTAACGACGAAGATGCCTTCGAGGCCGCCAGCTTGCCCCTGTCCCAACGCGCCATGGGGGCTGCGATGGGCGCGCGCGCGGCTCCGTATCTGGATGGGTTGAACCCCGCGCAACGCGAAGCGGTCGAGACGCTGGACGGCCCCGTCCTGATGCTCGCGGGTGCTGGCACGGGCAAAACCAAGGCCCTGACCGCGCGCATTGCTCATCTGCTGACAACAGGCCGTGCGCGGCCCAACGAAGTGCTGGCGGTGACCTTCACCAACAAAGCCGCGCGGGAGATGAAGAACCGCGTTGGCGCATTACTGGGCGAGGCGGTGGAGGGCGTGCCATGGCTTGGCACCTTCCACTCGATCTGCGTGAAGCAACTGCGCCGGCATGCCGAACTGGTTGGATTGAAGTCGAACTTCACCATCCTCGATACCGACGACCAAATCAGATTGCTCAAGCAGTTGATCGTGGCCGAGGGTGTCGATGACAAACGCTGGCCCGCACGGATGCTGGCAGGGCTGATCGACAGCTGGAAAAACCGCGCGTGGACACCGGATGCTTTGCCCGCATCGGAGGCAGGGGCCTACAACAATCTGGGTGGCAAGATCTATGCTCAGTATCAGGAGCGTCTGCGCACCCTGAACGCCTGCGATTTCGGCGACTTGTTGTTGCACATGGTGACGATCTTCCAAAAGCACCCTGATGTGCTTGATCAATACCAACGCTGGTTCCGCTACATTCTGGTGGACGAGTATCAGGATACCAATGTCGCCCAATACATGTGGCTGCGCTTGCTGGCCGCTTCGCACAAGAATATCTGCTGTGTGGGCGACGACGACCAGTCGATTTACGGCTGGCGTGGGGCCGAGGTGGGCAACATTTTACGCTTCGAGAAGGACTTCGAGGGCGCGAAAATTGTCAAACTCGAACAAAACTACCGCTCGACGGAGCATATTCTGGGGGCGGCCTCCGGTATCATCGCCGGCAACAAAGGCCGTTTGGGTAAGACGCTATTTACCGAAGCCAAAGGCGGCGAAAAGGTCCGTCTGATCGGCCATTGGGACGGCGAGGAAGAGGCCCGCTGGATCGGCGACGAGATCGAGGCCATGCAAAGCGGCACCCGCGGGATGAAGCCCATCGGTCTTAACCAAATGGCCATCCTCGTGCGCGCCTCTCACCAGATGCGCAGCTTCGAGGACCGGTTTCTGACCATCGGCGTGCCGTACCGCGTCATCGGTGGACCACGCTTCTACGAGCGTTTGGAAATCCGCGATGCCATGGCCTATTTCCGTCTGATCACCAGCCCCGCCGACGACCTCGCGTTCGAGCGGATTGTGAACACCCCCAAACGCGGACTTGGCGACAAAGCCGTGCAGAAAATCCAAGTCATGGCGCGCAGCAATGGTGTGTCCTTGCTCGACGGCGCACGTCTGCTGTTGGAGGCCAAAGGCCTCGGCGGCAAAGGCGCGGTGGAACTGGCCAAGCTGGTCGACGGGCTGGACCGTTGGGGCGCAGCCGCGCGTATCGGGGACATGTCCCATATCGAGATCGCCGAAATGGCGCTGGAGGAATCCGGCTACACCGAGATGTGGCAAAACGACAAAACCCCCGAAGCCCCCGGTCGCCTCGACAACCTCAAGGAACTGGTCAAGGCGCTGGAGCAGTTCGAGAACCTGCAAGGCTTCTTGGAACACATCGCGCTGGTCATGGACAATGACAGCGAAGACGCGACCGAAAAGGTCTCGATCATGACCCTGCATGCGGCCAAAGGCTTGGAATTTCCTGCCGTGTTCCTGCCGGGTTGGGAAGACGGGCTGTTCCCGTCACAACGCTCCATGGACGAATCCGGCCTCAAGGGCTTGGAGGAGGAACGTCGCCTTGCTTATGTCGGCATCACCCGCGCCGAGGAGTTGTGCACGATTTCCTTCGCAGGCAACCGCCGCGTTTACGGCCAATGGCAAAGTGCTTTGCCGTCCCGCTTCGTCGATGAGCTGCCCGAACGCCATGTCGAGATTTTGACGCCACCTGGACTTTATGGCCATCAGGCAAGCACTGTTGGCGATATGATGGACGCGCTTGGTGGCAGTGATCTGCACGAGGCGGCGGCCAAGGCCAATGTCTACAACTCCCCCGGCTGGCGACGCTTGCAAGAGCGGCAGGCTAGTCGCGGCATGTCACAGCCTCGCGAAAGCAAAAACATGGTGATAGACGCGCAAGCCGTGTCGTCCTTCACCGTGGGCGAGCGGGTGTTCCATCAGAAGTTCGGCTATGGCGAGATCATGGCCGTAGAAGGCGACAAGCTGGACGTGTCCTTCGACAAGGCGGGCGACAAGAAAGTGGTCGGCAAGTTCCTCGTGTCAGCTGATAGTGCAGGGGATGTTCCGTTCTAGAACACCTCAAGCGGTCCGGCCGTAAAACCCAAGCTGCTCTGTTTCCGTAAAGCGCGCACCGGGCGTTTCATAATATGTCAGTACCGCAATCATGCGGGCGCGATCGCCCTTCACGGGCGTCACGCGGTGGGGGGTGTTCACGCCACGAAACACGTTGAGCGTTCCGGGCACGACATTCATCTGCTGCATTTGCGGGTCTTTTCCAGCCAGAAGCTGCGCCACGCCGTCATAATTCGGATCATCCATGGTGCGCAGATCTGTGCGGTACTCGAACAGGCCGCCTTCCTTGGGGGCTTGTAGCAGCAATGTGACGGTAAATTCGGATCGGTCGAAGTGCCAGTTCAGCGCCTGACCCTCCTCATAACGCATCACATTGAACGCGGCCAAAGGGTCGTCCATCGGATACAGGGCTGGTTTGTTCATCACCTCCGCCAGAAAACGCCGGAGTGGTGCCCATGTATAGATTTTTTCAACCACAGATCCCGAAAGCTGATCGTTGCAGAGCGTATTGTTCGACGTCTCGAACAGTTTCAAGGCTGGGTGGTCGTCAGAAAGACCCGGAACGGATTTCGTGAAGTACACGTTATGTGCGCGCTTGTGATTGAAACTCTCAGTGTCCATCTTTGGCGTATGGGTCTTCGCTTCTGCCAGCGCGTATTCAGGACGCAAGAACGCGTCTAAATTGAACATTCCGCCCTTCGATATTTCAGATTTGCAGCGCGCAACAAGGTCCGCGTAGGCGGGGTCATCGGGGCGATCCAAGGGAAACTTGTCTAGATCAAGATAGGTGTGCATCCTCGGCCCCTAAATTTAGTCCGCCAAAAGCGGGTAAAGCGACGCAACGAGCAAACCCGCCATTGCGATGTTGAACATGCGTAGACGAGCGGGGTTGGTCAAGAGACGTCGCATCTGTTGCCCCATAATAGTCCACGTAGAAACTGACGGACCGTTCACCGCGCCGAAGATGAGTGCCACAAGTGCGACCGCGTATATTGAACGGTCTGGCGCGTAGAGAGTGATGGCCGTCAGCGCCATGGCCCATGCTTTGGGGTTCACCCATTGAAATGCAGCAGCTTGGAAAAACGTCATCGGAGTTCCGCCAACCTCCCCCTTTTTCGGCGGCGCGGCATTGGCGATCTTCCACGCAAGCCAGGACATATAGGCAGCAGAGGCCACTTTCAGGATCAGATGACTCATCGGATATGAATCAAACACCTGCACCAGCCCAACGCCGACCAGAAACACCATGAGGATGAATCCGATAGATATCCCCAACATATGCGGGATGCTTCGGCGAAAGCCGAAATTCGCGCCCGAGGCCATCAGCATCAGGTTGTTTGGTCCCGGCGTGATGGAGGAGACAAAGGCGAAGAGGATCAGGGCGCTGAGTATGTCATAAGTCATGCCACCCAGATTATGCGCTAAGCTGTGATTTGAAGTTGCGTAATGCGGCGCGTTTCATCTAGTTTTGCAACTTATGATCACCTTGGACGCCATCAGTGACAAAATATTGCAAGAGCTGAGCCGCGACGGTCGGATCAGCAATCTTGAATTGGCGGAACGGGCGGGGTTGTCACCGTCGGCCTGCCTGCGCCGCGTTCAAGATCTAGAGCGACGCGGAGTGATCAAAGGCTATCGGGCGGTTCTGGATCGCACGCAGCTCGGTGCGGGCTTCGTGGCCTATGTGGGGGTCGGGCTGTCGGATCACTCAAAGGCATCGCAGGAAGCGTTCGAACGGTCGATTTCGCGCAGTCCCGAGGTGCGGGAGTGTCACAACATCACGGGAACAATTGAATATCTTCTGCGTGTCGAATGCGCCGACCTCGCTGCGTATAAAATTTTCCACACAGATATATTGGGCGCTCTAGAGGCGGTGCATGCAATTACCTCATACGTCGTGATGGGGTCTCCCAAGGACGACCGAGCCTAATTTTACCTGACATGTAGACACAAAAAAACGGTGATGCGGGAGGAGGTGCATCACCGTTCTTATGTGCGGCTCCGATCAGGGAGGAGGAAGATCATCGCCGTATTTCGGGCAACCTCGGGAGGAGGTGAAGTTGCTCCGATCTGGTTAGTAGCGGCACCTAAGGGAGGAGGAAGGTGCCGCCACTAAAGCGAACCCGGCCTAAGGGAGGAGGAAAGCCGGGAACGCAAACTTATTTTCCGTATGCCGCCTCATGTGCGATCGACTTCAAGTTGGCGCGGCTCATGCCCAGGTCAGCCAGTTCACGGCTGGACAAGGCTTGCAGCTCGTCCAAGGTTTCGCGGTACAAGCGGTTTTTCGCGTGGCGCTCAGCCAAGTCGTTCTTGAATGCAACCAGACGCTCAATCAGGGTCGGTGCGGTGCGGATGCTCGTTGTGTAAGCCATTTCATTTACCTTTCAGTCTAGGGCTTCTCTGTCAGCGATCTGACGCCCTTGTCTCTGTTGCCTTCAATTTAGGGAAATGCTGCGCCGCAACAATAGATAGATTTACAATGCTGCTATGCAGCAAATGCATGGCTTAACACTTTGTTTTTGTTACCTTACGTCAGTCAAATTATGACATTTTCGTGATGCGAAATTTGCGCCACCACCAGAGTTGGTGAATTGCTCAGAGAGTGTGCAGATCGAAAACGATTGCGGCGAGTTAGCTTGCGGGGTTGCCCTTGGCGGCGCGGACGCTCACTTAAGCACAGACGAAATCTGACCGAAGACAGGATGCCCTATGACCTTGACCCGCGACTCGATCCTTGACGCCCTCCGTGTGTTGAAACTTCCGGATGGCGAAGACGTCGTCGCCAAAGACATGATCCGTGCCTTGGCAGTCGACAACGGTACCGTGCGCTTCGTGATCGAAGCCGCCCCAGAGGTGGCCAAACACTTGGAACCCTTGCGGGCCGCCGCCCAGCAGATCGTAGAGCGTATGGACGGCGTCAAAAACGCGTCCGTGTTGCTGACGGCCCATTCTGACAAAAAGCCACCCTCGCTGAAAGTCGGCAAACACCCCGAACCCCAAGCCGGCCCGACCAAACCTAAGGGCGTGGCGCGCATATTGGCGATTGCATCGGGCAAGGGCGGCGTGGGCAAATCCACCCTGTCGTCAAACCTTGCCGTGGCGCTGGCCAAACAGGGCCGCAAAGTGGGCCTGCTGGATGCCGATATATACGGCCCCTCCCAGCCACGCATGATGGGGGTCAGCAAACGCCCTGCTTCCCCCGACGGCAAAACAATCATCCCGCTGAAGGCGCACGGGGTCACCATGATGTCCATCGGTTTGATGATGGACCCCGACAAGGCCATCGTCTGGCGCGGCCCCATGTTGATGGGCGCGTTGCAGCAGATGCTTGGCCAAGTGGAGTGGGGCGAGCTGGACGTGCTCATCGTCGACCTGCCACCCGGCACCGGCGACGTGCAACTGACGCTCTGCACCAAGTCGGAACTTACCGGCGCTATCGTGGTCTCCACCCCGCAGGACGTGGCGCTGCTCGATGCGAAGAAGGCGATTGATATGTTCAACACGCTCAAGACCCCTGTGCTGGGCCTCGTGGAAAACATGTCTATGTATATATGTCCCACCTGCGGGACCGAGGCGCATATTTTCGGTCATGGCGGTGTGAAATCAGAGGCCGAGAAGATGGGCCTGCCGTTCCTTGGTGAAATCCCCCTTGATATAGATGTGCGCCTGTCCGGCGACAGCGGCACACCCATCGCAGCAGGTGACGGTCCCGTCGCGCAAGCCTACGCCAAGCTGGCCGAGGGGTTGGTTAAAGGCGGCATGGCTTGACCTAAGCCGGCAGGGCGGTGTAGGAGGCGGCAGGGCAGCAGGATGCCCGCCGCCCGCAAGGCTTGGCCTTTGGTGAAATCCTGTACCGACCAAGATCACATCTGCAATTGACGCGCAGGGTGATGGCAATGCGGGCTCCATCAAACCGAAACCGCGTCATCTTGTATAAGGTGATTATATGACCACTCCTGACCCATTGCCCTCGGTCGAAGACCTAAAGGCCCAAGCCAAGCGCTTACGAACGCAGATGGCTGTTCTAAATACCCCAGTTTCTCACTCCCAGTCGTTGGAGCTTTTGGCCCAGCAAATGGGATTGCGCGACTGGAACACCCTCCAAGCCCGTGCCTCCGCGCTCTCCAACCACCGCCCGCCTTGGGCTGTGGGCGACTTCGTGCGCGGGCGTTACCTGGACCAACCCTGTTCGGGGCGCATCCTGTCGCTGTCTGCCGTGACGGGCGGGCGCTACCGCATGACCCTGCATCTGGACGAGGCGGTAGATGTGGTGACGTTCGACAGCTTCTCGTCGTTCCGGCAACGGATCAACGCGACGGTCGACCCTCACGGAGTAAGCACCGGCAAACGGTCCGATGGCGTGCCGCATCTGGTGCTGAAGACCTAAGCAGCCCGCTTTGAAGCCCCACAGACCCGCGCGATGGCAATATCGCGCGGGTTTTCGCGTATCGCCTGTGGATAACTTGCTTTGCGAATCAAAATCGGCTCAAAAGACGATGATTCGGATGGGATTTCATGGGATGCGTGTGGGAATCTGCCTAAAAATCGCGAATTCATGGGAAATTGTGGGAAAAAGTTTCCAAAAATTTGAGCACTACATCTAGTGGTTTTGATCGACCCACTCACCAGTGAGGCTAAAATTTTGAGAAAATCTACTGATTGTGTGGGTTGCGTAAAGCCACAATCCCATTTGTTCCCGTAAAAACCCATTGATTACCATATGGTCCCATGGCACAAAGTTCTCACGGTAAAGACGGCAACTAAAAACAAGGGGCAACTAAGAACCCCAAGGCGACCATAAGGTTTCATACAGGCACCGACTTTATCTAACTACGTTTGACCCTGCGCGAGCAGACATCCCCCCAGGTGGCGCGGGTCAAACATCTCCCTAGACGGGAACGAGGGCGGCAGGTTGATCAGTGGCAGCAGATCAACTTGCCGTTTTCCGTTTAAGGGTCCGAGTTTGAGAAAGGGTGGCGCGGACAGTGGCACAACGGTTCAGAGGTGAAGGCGTCCACAAGGTGGACAGCAAGGGCAGGGTGTCTATCCCGGCCCTGTTTCGCCGTGTTCTGGAAGCCTCCGACCCCGACTGGACCGAAGGTCTAAGCCCCAACGTCGTCATCGTATATGGTGGCAAATCCCAAAATTATCTTGAGGCCTACACGCAAGAGGCCATCAAAGAAGTCGACGAGAAGATCGCTCGCCTGCCACGTGGCTCCAAGCCCCGTCGCGCGCTGGAGCATCTGTTCAACGCTCAATCCCTGCCTACGCAAACCGACGACACAGGCCGCCTTGTGTTGCCCGCGAAGCTGCGTGAGAAAATCGGCCTTAAGGGCGAAGCGAAGTTCGTCGCGATGGGCGATACATTCCAGATCTGGGCACCTGACGCGTTTGAGGCGCGTAACTCCGACATCGAAGACTGGCTCGACGAGCAGGGCGACGACTTTGACCCTCTAGAATTGTTGGAGATGGCTCCAGAGCCATCCACAGCGGAGTAGGCCCATGTCTGCAAAAGTGCCGCGTGAGACCAACCCTGATGCGCCGCACCTGCCGGTCCTCATCGACGCAATCCTTGATAATGTGACGCTACAAGGCGTGTGGGTCGACGGCACCTTTGGCGCGGGCGGCTACACGAAAGCATTCCTCGACAAGGGCGTGAAGGTTATCGCCATCGACCGCGATCCTTTGGTCTTCGAGATGGCCGCCGACTGGGCTGGCAACTACCCCGACCTCATCCTCAAGCGCGGCACCTTCTCCGAACTCGACACCCTCGCAGGCGAGTTGGTCGATGGCGTGGTGCTGGACCTTGGCGTCTCCTCCATGCAGCTCGATCAGGCGGAACGCGGCTTCTCTTTCCTGCGCGACGGGCCGCTGGACATGCGCATGGGCCAAGACGGCCTCAGCGCCGCCGATCTGGTCAACGAAGGCTCCGAAGCGCTGCTAGCCGACATCCTGTTCCAATACGGCGAAGAACGCGCGTCGCGCCGCATCGCCAAGGCGATCATCGCTGCCCGCCCGATCACCACAACAGCCAAACTGGTGGAGGTGATTGAGGGCGTCTTGCCCAAAGGCAACCCAAGCAAAAGCCACCCCGCGACCCGTAGCTTCCAAGCGCTGCGCATCGCGGTGAACGATGAATTCGGTCAACTTATCAGCGGCTTGGAAGCCGCTGAGCGTGCCTTGAAACCCGGCGGAGAGTTGGCAGTGGTGACCTTCCATTCGCTCGAAGACCGCATCGTCAAAAAATACCTCCAAGCCCGCGCTGGCAAAACCAGTGGCGGCTCGCGTTACGCGCCAGAGCAGCAATTTGACGCTCCGACATTCGAGTTGATCACCCGCAAAGCGGTGACTGCGGACAAGGACGAGCTGGCGCGCAACCCGCGCTCGCGCTCGGCCAAACTAAGAGTAGGGCGGCGCACCGACGCCCCCGCAGCAAATAAGGGGAGGGCGGGTCTGGGCCTGCCCAAACTGACAGGACAGGAGCTATTGTAATGCGTGGACTTTTTTACACCGTATCGGCCCTCGCGGTCATGGGCCTTGGCTATTGGGCCTATTACGAAAACTACGAAACGCAGGACGCGCTGCGAACGGCTTCCGGCCTGCAACGCGAAATCGGCTCCTCGCGCGAAACGCTCTCGGTGCTGGCCGCCGAATGGGCCTACCTGAACCGCCCCGAACGCCTGCGCGATCTGGCAGACCTGAACTTCCCTGACCTGGAACTTCTACCAATCACCCCCGACCAGTTCGGCGATGTGGCGCAAGTCACTTTCCCCGCACCCGAGGTGGAATTGGACATCAACGAGATCAACGGCGCCGTCGATGTGCGCGGCAACTATCTTGCCGAGGACGGAGAACAATACCCATGATCCGCACCCCGCTGCGCCCTTTGGCGCGAATTCTGCAAGCAAGACAGAAGGGCGAAAACCCCGACCGCATCGAGCGTGAGAACATTCGCCTGCGGCACGAGGAAATGCGCGACAAGATGCGCCAGCGCGCCGAAAGCCGTTTGCTGTTCACTGGCGTCTTTTTCGTCCTCGCCTTTTTGATGATTGGCGCTCGGATGACGGTGCTGGCCTCGACTGAGGCGGCGGAGCCACGCGCCTCAACTTCGGGCGCGAACATCGTCGCGCAACGCTCTGATATCGTGGACAGAAATGGCCGCGTTCTGGCGACCAACCTGATCACCAATTCGCTCTACGCGCAGCCGCATCTGATGATCGAGCCGGAACGCGCCGCCAAAGAGCTGGTCGCGATTTTCCCCGATTTGAATTTGGAGCGGTTGAACAAGGATTTCAGCGGCAGCCGCAAGTTCCTGTGGATCAAGAAGAAACTCAGCCCGGAACAGATGCAGGCCGTACACGATATCGGCGACCCCGGCTTGTTGTTTGGCCCGCGCGAGATGCGTCTCTATCCCAACGGCAAACTCGCAGCACACGTGCTGGGAGGTGCAAGTTTCGGGCGAGAGGGTGTCCATTCCGCCGAAGTTATCGGCACCGCTGGTGTGGAAAAGGCGTTCGACAATTATCTGCGCGACCCTGCCATGGATGGCGCGCCTCTGCGGCTGTCGCTCGACATGACCATTCAGGCCGCGTCGCGTCAGGTGCTGGAAGGCGGCATGAAGTTGATGAACGCCAAAGGCGCCACAAGCATCCTGATGGACGTCCACACGGGCGAGGTCATTTCGATGATTTCCCTGCCGGACTTCGACCCCAACACCCGCCCCAATGGCCTGATCAAGGGCGATCCGTCCGACAGCCCGCTGTTCAATCGCGCGGTGCAAGGTGTGTATGAGCTTGGCTCCACCTTCAAAATTTTCGCCGCAGCGCAGGCGCTGGATATAGGCTTGGTGAACCCGAACACCATGATCAACACCAAAGGTCCGATGCAAAAGGGCCGCTTCCGCATCCGCGACTTCCATAATTATGGCCCGCAACTCAGCGTCACCGATATCATCGTGAAGTCCTCGAATATCGGCACCGCACGCATGGCCCTCGACATTGGTGCGAAGCGTCAGAAAGAGTTCCTGAAATCGCTGGGCTTCTTTGACTCCACTCCTGTGGAACTGGTCGAGGCAAATGGTGCGAAGCCCCTCCTGCCCAAGAAATGGGCAGATATTCACACGATGACAGTGTCTTACGGGCACGGCATGGCTGCGAGCCCACTGCATCTGGCCGCTGCATATTCGACCATGGTCAACGGTGGCACCTTGGTGAAGCCAACGCTCCTCAAGCAGCAGACTGTCGAAAAAGGCCCGCGCGTGATCTCCGAACGCACTTCGGCCCAAGCCCGCACCATGCTGCGCGAAGTCGTGAAGCGCGGCACCGCCTCGTTTGCGCGCGTTCCGGGCTATGAGGTCGGCGGCAAAACCGGCACTGCGGACAAGCCCAAGCCAAAAGGCGGCTATTACAAGGACAAGGTCATCGCGACATTCGCCTCCGCTTTCCCGATGAGCGACCCGAAATATGTGCTGATCGTCACCCTTGATGAGCCCTCTGAAAACTCCGGCAAAAAGCCGCGTCGCACGGCGGGTTGGACCGCTGTTCCAGTCGCCGCTGAAATGATCCGGCGTACCGCACCCCTTTTGGGCTTGCGGCCAGAGCTTGATCGCGGTGAATTGAGCAAAGTCGTAAACACGGCGTCCGAGTAGCCCGAAGGCCATACTGGGACGACAACCCGGGGGGCAGAATGGCACGTACACGCGCAAGCCTGAATGAATTAGGGCTCACAGCCCAAGGTGGGGCCGAGGTCGAGGTGACGGGCCTGTCGGTGGACAGTCGTCTGGTCAAGCCGGGCCATTTGTTCGCGGCGTTGCCCGGCTCCAACATGCACGGCGCGGAATTCATCCAATACGCCTTGCGCATGGACGCCGCCGCGATTCTGACCGATCCCGAAGGCGCTTCGATCGCCGAGGACGAGATCGCCGCCTCGAACGCCGCCCTCATCGTCACAGAAGACCCCCGCCAAGCGCTCGCCTATGCCGCAGCACTTTGGTTCGGCGCGCAACCCGGCACCATGGTCGCCGTGACCGGCACCAATGGAAAAACCTCCGTCGCCAGTTTCACCCGCCAAATCTGGCTGGAACTGGGGCTGGAGGCGGTCAATTTCGGCACCGCAGGCGTCGAAGGCGTGTTCACAGCACCCATGACCCACACCACGCCGGAACCGATCACACTGCACAAACTGCTGTCGGAAATGGCGGGCCAAGGCGTCACCCACGCCGCGATGGAAGCATCTTCACACGGGCTGGAGCAGCGCCGCCTTGACGGTGTGCATCTGGTGGCCGCCGCGTTTACGAATTTCACCCAAGATCACCTCGACTACCACGCCACCTTTCAGGACTATTTCAACGCCAAAGCGGGCCTGTTCCGCCGCGTTCTGGCGCAGGACGGCGTGGCGGTGATCAATATGGACGATCCCAAAGGCGCGGAAATGGCCGCCATCGCAAACGAACGCGGCCACCGTTTGTTGCGGGTCGGTGCGTCCGACAATTGCGATCTGCAACTGCTTGGCCAACGCTTCGATGCAACCGGTCAGGACCTGCGCTTCTCCTTCGGTGGCGAGGTCCATCAAGCCCGCCTCGATCTGATCGGGGGCTTCCAAGCCTCCAACGTCACGGTCGCCGCTGGCTTGGCGATCGGGGCAGGGGCGAAACCCGCCGAGGTGTTCCAAACCCTGCCGATGCTAACAACCGTGCGGGGCCGTATGCAAAAGGCCGCGACCCGCGCCAACGGGGCCGCAGTTTTCGTCGATTACGCCCACACACCCGACGCGCTTGCGACCGCGCTCAAGGCGATGCGCCCGCATGTCATGGGCCGTTTGGTGGTGGTCTTCGGCGCAGGCGGTGACCGCGACACAGGCAAGCGCCCGCTGATGGGGGCCGCCGCTCGCGACAACGCGGATGTGGTGTTCGTCACCGACGATAACCCGCGCACCGAAGATCCGGCCTCGATCCGCGCGGCCATCATGGGCGCCGTCCCAAGTGCCACCGAAGTGGGCGACCGCGCCGAGGCGATCCTGCGCGGCGTCGACGCGCTCGGGCCCGGCGACACGCTGCTCATCGCCGGCAAAGGCCACGAGACGGGCCAAACGGTGGGCGACGACGTGCTGCCATTTGACGATGTGGAACAAGCAAGCGTGGCCGTTGCCGCGTTGGAGGGGCAGCTATGACACTCTGGACGTCAGACGAAGCCGTCGCGGCAACAGGCGGCACATCCGCCACCTGTTGGGAAGCCACCGGTGTCTCCATCGACACGCGCACGCTGCAAGCCGGTGACATGTTCGTGGCCCTGAAAGACGTGCGCGACGGGCATGACTTCGTGGCGCAGGCGTTGGCGGGCGGGGCCGCCTGCGCGCTGGTCTCCCGCATCCCTGAAGGCGTGGCAGCGGACGCGCCGCTGCTCGTCGTTGACGATGTCTTAACGGGTCTCGAAGCCCTTGGCCGCGCCGCCCGCGCGCGAACCTCCGCCCGCGTCATCGGCGTCACCGGCTCCGTCGGCAAGACCTCCACCAAGGAAATGCTGCGCACCGCGTTAACGGGGCAGGGCAAAATCCACGCCGCCGAGAAAAGCTACAACAACCACTGGGGCGTGCCGCTGACCTTGGCGCGGATGCCGAAAGATACCGACTTCGCGGTGATCGAAATCGGCATGAACCACGCGGGCGAAATCGCACCGCTCGCCAAAATGGCCCGCCCGCATGTGGCGGTGATCACCATCGTCGCCCCCGCGCATCTTGAAGCCTTCGCCTCAGTCGAAGACATCGCCCGCGAGAAGGCCGCGATCTTCGACGGCTTGGAAGACGGCGGCACCGCCATCATCAACGCGGACCTGCCCACAAGCGGCCTGCTCCTCTCGCTTGCGCCCTCCAATCGCCAAACCTTCGGCGAAACCGACAGCGCCGACTGGCATCTTCTAGAGGCGACCTCTGGCGATGCCTCCACCGTGTGCCGCGCCAGCCATAACGGCGAGGCATTGGTGTTCAAGCTTGGCGCTCCCGGTCGGCATTTTGCGATGAACGGGCTGGCCTGTCTTGCGGCGGCTTCCGCTGCGGGCGCGGATTTGGGCCGTGCGGCGGTGGCCCTTGGGGATTGGGCACCGCCCTCCGGTCGCGGTCAGCGCCGCTTCATCCATCTGGATGCGCAAATGCCCGAGCAGGGGATTGACCTGTTCGATGACGCCTATAACGCAAACCCTGCCTCCGTCGGGGCCGCGCTCGACGTGCTGGCCGCCGCTATGCCGCCCGCACCAGCCGGACGTCGCGTTGCCATTCTGGGCGACATGAAAGAGCTCGGCCCGACCGAGACTGCGCTTCACGCAGGCTTTGCTTCTCACCCGGCTATGGCCGAAATCCAGCAGGTTCATTGCATCGGCCCGCTGATGAAGCACCTCTACGAGGCGCTACCGACCTCGAAGCAGGGTCTGTGGGCCGCCACCAGCGCCGAGCTGGCCGACAGCCCGCTGGCCTTGGTGAAAGCAGGCGATGTGGTCATGGCGAAGGGGTCATTGTCGATGAAAATGGCACTGATCGTTGACGCCATCACAAATTTGGGCCAATCCGTAGCAGGTAACTAAGAGGGACACCGCTACATGTTGTATTGGCTCACCGCATTTTCAGATGGCGGCGATTTCTTTAACCTATTTCGCTACATCACTTTTCGTGCGGGCGGGGCGTTCTTCACAGCGCTGATTTTCGGCTTCCTGTTTGGCCGTCCCCTGATCAATCTGCTCAAACGCAAGCAGCGCAACGGCCAGCCGATCCGCGATGATGGCCCCGAAAGCCACATTCTGACCAAGCAAGGCACCCCCACCATGGGCGGGGTGCTGATCCTCGGCGCGTTGATCTTCTCGACGCTGCTCTGGGCGCGGCTCGACAACGGCTTCGTGTGGATCGTGCTCGCGGTGACTGTCGGCTTCGGCGCAATCGGTTTTGTCGATGACTACGCCAAGGTTACCTCCAATTCCCATGCAGGGCTGTCCGCCCGCATTCGCCTGATTATCGGCTTCATCATTGCAGGCATCGCGGGCTATTTCGCGACGATCATGCATCCTGACGCACTGGTTAACCAACTGGCGCTGCCTGTCTTTAAGGACACGCTGGTCAATCTAGGCTTCATGTTCATCCCCTTCGCGATGTTCGTGATCGTGGGGGCGGCCAATTCCGTCAACCTGACCGACGGCCTCGACGGGCTCGCCATTATGCCGGTGATGATCGCCGCCGCAACTTTGGGTGTGATCGCCTATGCCGTGGGCCGCGTCGACTTCACCGAATATCTGGGCCTGCACTATGTCCCCGGAACGGGCGAGTTGCTGATCTTCATGGCGGGCCTCATCGGCGGTGGTCTCGGCTTTCTTTGGTACAACGCGCCTCCCGCAGCTGTGTTCATGGGCGACACAGGCTCGCTCGCTTTGGGCGGCGCGCTTGGAACCATCGCCGTTCTGACCAAGCACGAGCTGGTCATGGGCATCGTCGGCGGCCTCTTCGTGGTCGAAACCCTTTCGGTTATCATTCAGGTTCTCTACTTCAAGAAAACCGGCAAGCGGGTCTTCCTGATGGCGCCGATCCACCACCACTTCGAGAAGAAGGGCTGGGCCGAGCCGCAGATCGTCATCCGCTTCTGGATCATCTCGCTGATCCTCGCGATGATCGGCCTCGCGACCCTGAAAGTCCGGTGAAGCGCGCGCTCGTCACTGGCGGAAACCGCGGCATCGGCAAGGCGATTGCCGCTGGTCTGCGCGATGCGGGGCTGCGCGTCATCATCGGCGCCCGCGATCCGGATCACGGCCAAGCCGCAGCAGCGGAACTGGGGGTCGAGTTCAAGCGCCTGGACGTCGCCGATCCGACATCTATTAACGAGGCGCGGCCATGGGTCAGCCATGTCGACGTGCTGGTGAACAACGCGGGCATCCTCGAAGATGTACCGTTGTTCGATGATGGCACCAATTTCGAGCGGAGCATGCAAGTGATGCTGCAAGCCCCCTACGAGCTGATCCGCACCGCGCTGCCGGGCATGAAACTTCGCGGCTACGGGCGCATCGTCAACGTCTCGTCAGGCTGGGGCAGTTTCGCCGAAGGGCTCGGCGGTGGCGGGGCCTATGCTGTCGCCAAGGCGGGTCTCAACGCCCTGACGCTGCGCGCGGCACAAGACCTGCCCGCGACCATTAAAGTCAACGCCATGTGCCCCGGCTGGGTGAAAACCCGCATGGGCGGCGCCAGCGCGACCCGCTCTCCGGAGGAGGGGGCAGAGACCGCAATCTGGCTCGCCACCTTACCGGACACCGGCCCCACAGGCGGCTTCTTCCGCGACCGCCAACAGATAGACTGGTAGCCCGATGCCCCATGCCGAGATCAAATACTCCGCCGACATGACACTTGATACGCAGGCGATGATGGGCCTGATCGAGGCCACGATTGCCAACCATGACAGCGGGGCAGGGGCGGTCAAATCCCGCGCCTTCCAGATCAGCGACTTCCACCACACCCATGTGATCGTCAACATCACGATGCTGCCAAAGGCGCATCGCAACGCGGATTTCATGACCGCGCTTTTGGGGGATTTGTCGGCAGGGCTGAAAGCCATCGTTGACCAGCCTTGCGCCTTCTCGCTGGAGCTGGCCTTTAACGGCCCGTATTATCACACCGACAACCTACAAGGGGCTACCGCATGATCCCCGTTCAAGGATACTCCGGCACGACCGTCGCCGTTCTGGGACTTGGCCGCTCCGGTCTGTCCGCCGCACGCGCCCTGCGCGAGGGCGGGGCAGAGGTGGCCGCGTGGGACGATAACGAGAAGGCCCGCGACGCGGCGACGGCGGAAGGCTTCACCATCCGCGACCTCTCCAAGCAAGGCGCGTTTGACGGCGTGGCCACGCTCATCGTCTCTCCTGGCATCCCGCATCTTTACCCCGAACCCAACAAAGTCGTGCGCGCCGCATGGGACGCGGGCGTGCCGGTGGACAACGACATCTCGCTATTCTTCCGCTCCTTCGCCACCTCCGAGTGGGATAATTTCGAGCGGATCCCGAAGATCGTCGCCGTCACCGGCTCCAACGGCAAATCCACCACCTCCGCCCTGATCCACCACATCCTTGAGCACGCTCAACGCCCCACCCAACTTGCGGGCAATATCGGGCGCGGAGTGCTGGACATGGACCCCGCCATCGACGGCGAAGTCGTGGTGCTGGAACTCTCCAGCTACCAGACCGACCTTGCGCGATCCCTGACGCCGGACGTCGCGGTGTTCACCAACCTCAGCCCCGATCATCTGGACCGCCACCACGGCATGGGCGGCTATTTCGCCGCCAAACGCCGCCTGTTTTCCGAAGGCGGCCCCGACCGCTGCATCATCGGCGTGGACGAGGACGAGGGGCAATACCTCGCCAACCAGATGGCCGGAGGTGCCACCGACGACCGCGTGATCCGCGTCTCCAGCGGGCGCAAGCTGGCGGGTGACGGCTGGAACGTCTTCGCCAAGAAGGGCTTCCTCGCAGAATGGCGCAAGGGCAAGCAGATGGCCTCCATCGACCTGCGCGCGGTCCCCGGCTTGCCCGGCGCCCACAACCACCAAAACGCCTGCGCCGCCTACGCCGCCTGCCGCACGGTCGGGCTTGCCCCTCGCGTTATTGAGGCCGCCTTCCACAGCTTCGGCGGCCTGCCGCACCGCTCGCAACTGGTGGGCGAGAAGGACGGGGTGAAATTCGTCAATGACAGCAAGGCCACCAATGTCGACAGCGCCGCCAAGGCGTTGCAGGCGTTCACCAACATCCGCTGGATATGTGGCGGGCTGGAGAAAGAGGGCGGCTTGGGCGGCTTGCTGCCCCACTTGGGCGGCGTCACCAAAGCCTATGTGATCGGTCGCGAGGCCGCGAGTTTCGCCATGCAACTGGGCGATCTGCCCCACGAGGTCTGCACCGACATGGCCACCGCCGTCGCCCGCGCCGCCGCCGATGCGGTCAAAGGCGACACCGTCCTGCTGGCCCCCGCCGCCGCCAGTTTTGACCAATACGACAGCTTCGAAAAACGCGGCGAGGATTTCATCGCGCAGGTTGAGGTTTTGAGCCAAAGTTGAGTGTTTAGCGCTCGACTCCCGATTTGATCCCCAAGTTCTAAGCCGGACTTAGCCTTACAGAATTAGCGCAAAAACATGCTGACTTTTGTCATGCGTCAATACCCCATGTCGCGTTCAGCGCGTTGCTTCTTCTTGGCTCTCTCCAACGTAAATTCGCAACCTGCTTGAGTGGCCGTGGTGCAGGAATAGGTCTCGCCGGTCACGACGATGGCCCAGACTTCTTCTCCCTTTTTGTATCCATTCAAGGCAATCGCGCGCTTAAGGCGGTAGTCGGCACCCTCGATCGTAATCTTTCCATCCGGCAATGGTTTGGTGCTGGCTTTCACAAGTGTCGGAATTCCCGGTTCAGCGCATGCACTCACAACCAGAAGCACGATTCCAACAAGGCACGTTTTAAACTGACTTTTCATCGTAATTTCCCCTAAATGCTAGAAAAGTCGTAGCACAGCTCGAGTTATTCTCAAAATGTGGAAACTCGGCGTGTGGCCCTATCTGATTTGACAAAACCCGCACGCGGGTAAGGTTTTGAATAGCTTAGCATGTTATTTTGTGCAGGCTTGAAGGCTATTTATGTGGCTATCTCACCCCATCATAAGCCTTCTCCCGCTCCGCCTCACTCAGCACATACGGCTTCACAATCGCCTGACCGTCCTCGCCAAAGAACGGTGTTTTCTTCCAGCGCCCTGAAATCCGCTCCGCCGCGATCGCGCGGACGGTGCGGGCGATGAAGCCGATCATGCTGCCGGACGGCTCCGACACAGGCTCCAACGCCTGCTCCGATTTGTAGCGGAACCGGATCGGGCCAAGACCCTCCGGCTCGGCGATATTGGCAACCAGAAACCCCGCAAAGCTGATCTTCGGGTTTCCCACCATGTTGCAAATCGGCGTGTTGCAGCATTTGGCGTACCAGCGATACAGGCCCTTTTCCTTCAGTTGCAGCAGCGCCAACTGATCCTTGCCCGCCAAGATCTCCACCCGCGCAGGCTGGGTTTGGTAAATCTCCGTCCCGCCCTTGGCATCCGTCGCCACGCCAAACTGCCCAAGGTGGCGTGCGAAGGCCTGACAGTCGGTGCAATAGCACAACCCGTGGTTGCCATTCGTCGCATCCGCCCCGCGCAGCCGCGCCTGAAACCCACCGCATTGGCATCTCACCGTCACATCTTCGCTCATCTCGCAGCCTCCAAGCCGATTTATGCCGATCATAGCACCAACTAGAGGCTGGATTGCACGGCAATTTCCCGTTAGAGTCTGCGCATAGACCCGAACAATCGGGCGATCGAGGCAGTTAAGGCGGTAATTCTCATGACTGAGATGGTGTATGGCACCGCTCTGGTACATCCGGGCGAGCCAATTTTACCCAAATGGTGGCGGACTTTGGATCGTTGGTCGATGACCTGCGTTTTTGCGCTGTTTGGCATCGGACTTTTGTTGGGCCTCGCGGCGTCGCCGCCTTTGGCCGAAAAGAACGGGCTCGACCCGTTCCACTATGTGACCCGTCAAGCCTTCTTCGGCTGCGTGGCCATGTGCGTGATGATCGCGGTGTCGATGATGTCGACCCATATGGTCCGCCGCCTCGCCACGCTGTTCTTCATGGTCACGCTGGTCGCGCTGATGCTGTTGCCGGTATTCGGTACTGATTTCGGCAAGGGTGCCACGCGCTGGTATTCGCTGGGCTTTGGTTCGTTCCAGCCGTCGGAATTCCTCAAGCCAGTATTCATCGTCACCTCCGCGTGGCTAATCGCCGGCAGTCAGGAAATCAACGGCCCCCCCGGCAAGCTCTATTCGCTGATCCTGACGCTGATCGTCGTGGGCTTTCTCGCGATGCAGCCCGATTTTGGCCAAGCCTGCTTGGTGCTGTTCGGCTGGGGCGTTGTCTACTTCGTGGCCGGTGCGCCGATGATCCTGCTGATCGGTATGGCGGGGGCGGTCTCCTTCGCAGGTGTCACCGCCTATTCGCTGTCCGAACACTTCGCCCGCCGCATTGATGGTTTCCTGAGTGCCGAGGTCGATCCGACCACCCAGCTGGGCTACGCCACCAACGCCATCCGTGAAGGCGGTTTTTTCGGTGTGGGTGTGGGCGAGGGGTCGGTGAAATGGTCCTTGCCGGATGCGCATACCGACTTCATCATCGCCGTCGCCGCCGAGGAATACGGCCTCGTCATGGTGCTGGCGATCATTGCGCTGTATGCGATCTTCTCGGTGCGCTGCCTGCACCGCCTGATGAAGGAACGTGATCCGTTTATCCGCCTCGCAGGCACCGGCCTCGTCGCCATGTTCGCCATGCAGGCGGTGATCAACATGGGCGTCGCCGTGCGTCTGCTGCCCGCCAAGGGCATGACGCTGCCATTTGTTTCCAACGGCGGCTCGTCGCTGATCGCAGGGGGCATCGCTCTTGGCATGCTTCTGGCCTTCACGCGCCAGCGCCCGCAAGATGAAATGCGCGACATCCTTCTGCGCCGCAGGGGGCAGTAATGTCTGACGCGCCACTTCTGGTCATCGCTGCGGGCGGCACGGGCGGGCATATGTTCCCGGCTCAGGCCTTGGCCGAGGCGATGCTGGCAAAAGGCTGGCGCGTGAAGCTGTCCACCGATGCACGCGGCGCGCGCTACACGGGCGGCTTTCCCCACTCTGTCCAAATCGAGCAGGTCAAATCGGCCACCTTCGCGCGTGGGGGCATCGCCGGAAAACTCACCGCCCCGTTCAAGCTGGCCGCTGGTGTTCTCTCCGCTATGATGGGGTTCCGCCGCGACCGGCCCACGGTGGTCGTCGGCTTTGGCGGCTATCCCAGCTTCCCGGCAATCTCGGCGGCCTACCTCATGCGGTTGCCGCGCGCGATCCATGAGCAAAACGGCGTGCTTGGCCGCGTCAATCAAGTCTTTGCCAAACGCGTTGATACGGTGGCCTGCGGCACGTGGCCAACCGAATTGCCCGAAGGCGTCGAGGGTATCTTCACCGGAAACCCTGTGCGCGGAGCCGTTCTGGACCGCGCCGAGGCCCCCTATATTTCGCCCGGTGACTATCCAATGAGCGTCGTCGTCATCGGCGGTTCCCAAGGCGCGCGTATCCTGTCCAAGGTCGTCCCAACCGCCATTGCCGCCTTGCCCGAGGGTTTAAGGGCCAACTTGCGTGTGGCCCACCAAGCCCGAGATGAAGACGCCGTGACCGCCCAGCAGACCTACGCCGAAGCCGGTATCGACGCTGACGTGCAGCCGTTTTTCCAAGACGTCCCCGCCCGCTTCGCCGAGGCGCAGCTGGTCATCTCCCGTGCGGGCGCGTCCTCGGTTGCCGACATTTCCGTCATCGGCCGCCCGTCCATCCTGATCCCCTTCGCCGCAGCAACCGCCGATCATCAAACTGCGAATGCGCGCGGGTTGGTAAACGCAGGTGCGGCGATTATGATCCCCGAAAGCCAGCTCACCACAGATACATTGGCCGCAAACGTCGAAACTATTCTCGGCAATCCCGACGGCGCGCTGCAAATGGTCCTTGCCGCCTTGTCTGTTTCGCGCCCTGACGCTACGAAACGGCTGGTAGACATCGTAGAATCTCTCGCAAAGAAGAGCCCATGAACGCAGCAGCAACAAAACTCCCGTTAGAACTTGGCGCCATCCACTTCGTGGGCATCGGCGGCATCGGCATGTCCGGCATCGCCGAGGTGCTGTTGAACCTTGGCTATACCGTCCAAGGCTCCGACGCCAAGACCTCCAAAATCACCGACCGGTTGGCGAAGCTGGGGGCTGTGATCTTCGAGGGCCAACGCGCCGAAAACTTGGAGAACGCCGACGTCGTCGTCATCTCCTCCGCCATCAAACCCGGCAATGCCGAGCTCGACGAGGCCCGCCTGCAAGGCCTGCCCGTCGTCCGCCGCGCCGAGATGCTGGCCGAACTGATGCGCCTGAAATCGAACATCGCCGTCGCAGGCACCCACGGCAAGACCACCACGACCACCATGGTCGCGGCCCTGCTGGACGCGGGCGGCATCGACCCGACGGTGATCAACGGCGGCATCATCCACGCCTATGGCTCTAACGCCCGCGTGGGGCAGGGCGAGTGGATGGTGGTCGAGGCCGACGAGTCCGACGGCACCTTCAACCGCCTCCCCGCCACCATCGGCATCGTCACCAATATCGATCCCGAACATATGGAGCATTGGGGCGACTTCGACACGCTCCGTCAGGGCTTCCTCGATTTCGTCTCCAACATCCCGTTCTACGGCCTCGCCGTGTGCTGCACCGACCACCCCGAGGTGCAAACGCTGGTCGGCAAGATCACCGACCGCCGTGTCGTCACTTTCGGCTTCAACGCACAGGCCGACGTCCGCGCGGTCAACCTGACTTACAAAGCAGGCGTCGCCCATTTCGACATTGCGTTGCAAAACGACGGTATCGTGATCGAAGGCTGTAGTTTGCCCATGCCTGGTGACCACAACGTCTCCAATGCGCTTTCTGCCGTGGCCGTCGCCCGCCACTTGGGCATGAAGGCTGACGAAATCAAAACCGCCCTCGCCAATTTCGGCGGCGTCAACCGCCGCTTCACCAAGGTGGGCGAGGTGGGTGGCGTCACCATCATCGACGATTACGGCCACCACCCCGTCGAAATCGCCGCCGTCCTCAAAGCCGCGCGGCAAGCCACCGAGGGCCGCGTCATCGCCATCCACCAGCCGCACCGCTACTCGCGGTTGCACTCGTTGTTCGATGACTTCTGCTCCTGCTTCAACGACGCCGACGTGGTGGGTATCGCCGACATCTTCGCCGCGGGCGAGGAGCCTATCGAGGGCGCCTCCCGCGACGATCTGGTCGCAGGTCTTTTGCGCCACGGCCACCGCCACGCCCGCGCTGTGATTGATGAAGACGACCTGCTGCGCCTCGTCCGCGAACAAGCCCGCGAAGGCGATATGGTGGTGCTTTTGGGAGCGGGGACGATCAGTGCTTGGGCCAATGGCCTTCCTGATCGTTTGACCGCAAAAGGTGGGAAATGACTGACTTTTATCTATCATTTCCTTGGGCCACTCTAGGCAGAGTCGAGACGTGTTTCTCCAGGTATTTGGCAGGGTTGGTATGAGCCTTTCTTTGGTCGCAGCATTTGTATGGGTGATTGCCGCAAACTTGCTGGCAATGCTGCCGTCGAACGACAATCTCTGGCGCAGGGCGTACATCTTGATCGCCATTGGCGTGCCGCTCTTGGGGTGGGTGACGTTCGAGAACGGCCCATGGATCGGCCTGATCTGTCTCGCCGCAGGCGTCTCTGTCCTACGCTGGCCCGTCCGCTATCTGGGCCGCTGGATGAAGCGCAAAACCGTGGGCGAACCTGCGGAGTAGGGCAATTTGGATCGCAATCCGCAGAGTGGGCGATGTGGCCCCCCCACACTCTTTGGTCTCAGAAAAAGCTAAGGTACCCACCCTTTGGTGGTCACTACACCTCTTCTTCACCCATATAGACTGACGTTTTCGGCAGATGCCGCGACATCATGGTGTTTCGAACCCCTGGTAGATAACCATAGGCGTCCTTTTCAAATCTGCGTGCTTGACGCTCTTCAATCCCGTAGCCCTTGGCACCGGACGTGGCATTGATGCGGGCTGACTCGAGTGTTTTCAATCTAAAGTAGTGCACCATTTCGTGCAAAATGGTGGCTTCCAGCAGCAAAAGACCGTTCACCTCCAAGTCAGTGGGGGCATGGTAGTCTCCGCTAGGCATACGTGTGTGCGAAAGTGCTTCTTCGAGCTCTTTTGCAAACGTCTTTTCGATTTGAATCTGCGCCATGCCCAGTGGAGTGTTTCCGTATTTGCCGGGCATATCTCTTAGGACAACGCGCGGCAGCATTCTCGGCTTTAATACGGTTGCGGCATCCTTCTCGGTTAGATTGCTATGCTTCTGAAAGGCTTTAAAGACCCGGGGTTTCGTACGAGCAATCGCTGGAAGGCGATGTTCAAGAAAATACTTGATCCAAGGGTATCCTTTGGAATGGAAAGAAGGCATTGGCTTCTCCAAATTAAATGAAAAATCAGTTCTAGAATGCTCGAAGAGTACACGAAACCCGCGCTCAAGCCAATTTCTGTCGACGAACCGACGCGCGGGCTGATGCCGGCGAGAACAGATGTGCCTTTCTCCTTGCCCAAATCCACCCTCGCATTTAGCACCACTCCCATGACAGTTTTCCCAACCCCTCGCGGCACCTTGACGCCGGATCGCCCCCTCGCGGACCTCACATGGCTGCGGGTCGGCGGCCCCGCCAAGGCATTGTTCCAGCCCGCAGACCACGACGATCTGGCGGCGTTCCTGCGTGACCTCGACCCCGCCATTCCCGTGTTCCCCATGGGCGTCGGCTCCAACCTGATCGTGCGCGATGGTGGCCTCGACGCTGTGGTGATCCGCATGGGCCGCGGCTTCAACGGTATCTCCTTCGACGGCACCCGCGTGATCTGCGGCCCCGCAGCACTCGACGCGCATGTGGCGCGTAAAGCCGCAGACCAAGGTTTGGACCTGACCTTCCTGCGGACCATCCCCGGTGCCATCGGCGGCGCGGTGCGGATGAACGCGGGTTGCTATGGCTCCTACATCGCCGATGTGTTCGTCGAAGCCACGGCTATCACGCGCAGCGGCGAAACGGTCACCCTGACGGCGGACGACCTAAACTTCGCCTACCGCTCCTCCGATCTGCCCGACGGCATGGTGATCACCGAGGTGACGCTGGAGGCCCCGAAAGGCGACCCCGAAACGCTGCACCAACGCATGACAGACCAGCTTGCCAAGCGCGACGCGACGCAGCCCACCAAGGACCGCACCGCTGGCAGCACCTTCCGGAACCCCGCCGGTTTCTCATCCACAGGCCGCGACGACGACACTCACGAGCTGAAGGCGTGGAAGGTCATCGACGAGGCGGGCCTGCGCGGCCACACCCTAGGCGGCGCGCAAATGAGCGAGAAGCATCCCAACTTCCTGATCAACACAGGCGGCGCCACGGCGGCAGAGTTGGAAGATTTGGGCGAGCTGGTGCGGAAAAGGGTTCTCAAACACAGTGGAATAGAGCTACAATGGGAGGTGCTTCGGGTAGGTAAACGCTAACCTGAGCAGGCACTAACCAAATATAGGGGTCACAAAGACCCCATACACAAAATAAGCCCCAAAAAGGGGCATTTGAGGCGGATATGTCGAGCAGGACAATTCGCAAAGTGGTGGTACTGATGGGCGGCCCCTCGGCAGAGCGGGAGGTTTCGCTGTCATCTGGGCGCGATTGCGCCACCGCGTTGCGCGAGGCGGGCTATGAAGTGACGGAACTGGACGCGGGTCCGGATCTGGCTGTGCGCTTGTCTGACCTCCAGCCTGACGTTGTCTTCAACGCGCTCCACGGTCGCTGGGGCGAGGATGGCTGCGTGCAGGGCCTGCTCGAATGGATGCGCATTCCCTACACCCATTCCGGCGTGCTGGCCTCGGCCACCGCCATGGACAAAGAGCGCACCAAGCAGATTTACCGCGATGCGGGCTTGCCTGTCGTCTATAGCGTACTGGCCTCCAAGGCCGACGTGATGTCCGCCCATGTTTTGCCCGCGCCTTACGTGGTGAAGCCCTATAACGAAGGCTCCTCCGTTGGTGTCTATCTGGTCCAAGAAGGGGCCAACAGCCCGCCGAAACTCTCCGATGATATGCCCGACACCGTGATGGTCGAGGCTTTCGCACCCGGTCGCGAGCTGACAACCTCAGTGGTCGGTGACCGCGCCTTGATTGTGACCGATATCCTGACCGACGGTTGGTACGACTACGAAGCGAAATACGCCGAAGGCGGCTCGCGCCATGTGGTCCCTGCCGACATCCCTGAAGAGATCACCGCCCTTTGCATGGACTACGCCTTGCGCGCCCATGATGTCTTGGGCTGTCGCGGTGTCAGCCGCACCGATTTCCGTTGGGACGAAAGCAAAGGGGCCGCCGGTCTGATCCTGCTGGAAACCAACACCCAACCGGGCATGACGCCAACGTCGCTGACGCCCGAACAGGCGCTGAAAACCGGAATGTCCATGGCCGAGCTGTGCAAATGGATGGTGGAGGACGCGTCGTGCGATCGTTGAACCCGTTCTCCAAAAGACAATCGAACTGCGATCCCGCGCCAAGCCGCTGGTCCTACCGGATGGAACGCCTGTGGTTGACCCCCGCCTTTCGCAAGATTGTGCGCGTTGGAATGCCCAGTTTTTTGGTCATTGCCTCCCTCGGGGTCTATTTTTCCGACTCTGATCGCCAGCAGGCGATTGCTGATAAATACGCCGAAATTCGCCGCTCCGTTGAGGAACGTCCTGAATTCATGGTCAAGCTTATGGCGATCGACGGCGCATCGGCCGGTCTCAATAGCGCTATCCGCGAGGTGATGCCGGTGGACTTGCCGCTGTCCAGCTTTGATCTGGACCTTGAGGCCATGCGCAAACAGGTCGAAAGCCTTGATGCGGTGAAGCGCGTCGAAATACGCGTACGGGCTGGTGGCCTGTTACAGATTAACGTCGAAGAGCGCGTGCCTGCGGTTGTCTGGCGCGGCCCCGACGGGTTGGAATTGCTCGATGTTGGTGGTCACCGTGTGTCTGCGCTGCAAAGCCGCGCCGCGCGTCCAGATCTGCCTTTGATTGCAGGCGAGGGCGCGAACGCGACCGTCGCCGAAGCGCTGGCATTGCTGGAGCGTGCTGCGCCGATCCGCGACCGTGTGATCGGCATCGTGCGCATTTCAGAGCGCCGTTGGGATTTGGTTCTCGACCGTGCGCAACGCATCATGCTGCCGCCCGAGCAACCCATGCCCGCGCTAGATCGCGTGCTGGCCCTGAACGAAGCGCAAGACCTGCTGAAACGCGACGTGACCCATATCGACATCCGTAACCCTGACCGTCCCACACTCCGCATGACCTCTGACGCGCTGGCCTCCATGCGCGAAATGCAGGGCATCAAAGTGAACAACAACTGATAACGAGAGACAAACGTCCCATGACCGATCTGTATCAATCTCAACGCGCCATGAGAAACAAACGTCAAGCTGCCATGCAGCGGGGCGTGATCGCCGTGCTGGATGTGGGCTCCTCCAAAATCGCCTGTCTGGTTCTGCGCTTTGACGGCCCTGACAGTTTTCGTGACAGCGACGGCATTGGTTCCATGGCGGGGCAGTCCTCGTTCCGCGTCATCGGGGCGGCGACCACTCGGTCGCGCGGGGTACGCTTTGGCGAAATCGACGCCATGCACGAAACCGAGCGCGCCATTCGCACCGCCGTGCAGGCCGCGCAGAAAATGGCAGGCGTTCGGGTCGATCACGTGATCGCGTGCTTTGCAGGGGCCAAGCCACGGTCCTACGGGCTGGCGGGCAGTGTCGATCTGCATGACGGTGCGGTCACTGACAACTGCGTGGCCCGCGTCCTGTCATCCTGCGATATCCCTGACTATGGCGAAAACCGCGAAATCCTCCACGCGCAGCCGGTGAATTTCGCCGTCGACCATCGCTCCGGCCTTGGTGATCCGCGCGGGCAGGCGGGGAACGCGCTGTCCGTCGACATGCACATGCTGTCGGTCGACCGCGCACCCATCGAAAACCTGCTCTATTGTATAAAGCGCTGCGATCTGGAATTGGCGGGTATCGCGTCGTCGTCCTATGCGGCGGGTATTTCCTCGCTGGTCGAGGACGAGCAAGAGCTTGGCGCGGCCTGTATCGACCTTGGCGGCGGCTCCACCGGCATTTCGATCTTCATCAAGAAACACATGATCTATGCGGACACCGTGCGCATGGGCGGTGATCACGTCACCTCCGACATCTCCCAAGGCTTGCAGGTTCCCATGCCCACCGCCGAACGGATCAAGACGTTCTATGGCGGTGTGCAGGCCACGGGCATGGATGACCGCGATATGATCGACCTCAGCTCGGATACTGGCGATTGGGAGCACGACCGCCGCACGGTCAGCCGCGCTGAGGTCATCGGGGTGATGCGTCCACGTATGGAAGAAATCCTCGAAGAGGTCCGCGTCCGTCTCGACGCCGCTGGGTTCGAGCATCTGCCCAGCCAGCGCATCGTGCTGACCGGCGGCGCGTCCCAGCTTCCGGGTCTCGACGGTTTGGCCTCGCGCATCCTTGGTCAGCAGGTCCGCCTTGGCCGCCCACTTCGGGTGCAGGGCCTGCCGCAATCGGTTACCGGTCCGGGTTTCGCGTCTGCCGTCGGCACGTGCCTTTTCGCAGCGCACCCGCAGGACGAGTGGTGGGATTTCGACATTCCGGTCGACGGGTACCCCGCACGCTCTCTCAAACGCGCGGTGAAGTGGTTCAAGGACAACTGGTAAATGGCAGGTGAAACTGACCTCGACGCACTTCTCCAAACACTCAAGCCAGCGCTCGTTGATGGCGTCTTCGTATTCGCGACCGTCGATGCTGTCCCGGATGGGCTAGTTCCGCGCATGGTCTTTCGCGAAGCTGAAGGCGTAACCCTGATCTTGTTAAGGGAAGAAGCGGAAACCCTAGGGCTGCCCTACGAGTTTCCAAGCCGTATGATCACTCTCGACGTTCACTCCTCTTTGGAGGCCGTGGGTTTCATGGCGCGCATATCTACAGCGCTGGCGGCGAAGAACATGGGCGTAAACCCGGTCGCAGGTTTCTATCACGATCACTTATTCGTGCCCGAGAACCGAGCCGATGACGCGATGGACGTGTTGCATAATATTGCGGCAGGGCGGGCCTAGGTTTGACAACAAGGGGTGACAAATCCCGCGCATTGCGCTAGTTTTCAATCATTGCCCGCAAGAGGCATGACAGGCCGAGCAGTTGGCCCCCAGAAATCGAGACTGATTCCATGCAAATCGCTTGCGCATGGAGTGTTCTTGCTTTGTCTTGTGTCTGCGGTCTCGGTTTCCGCGAGATATAGCCAACTAAGCGAAATGCTGCCGAAAATGGACCGAAAAATGCCATATTTTGTGGCAAAATTGCCTTTTTCACGTGACCTCTGGTGAGAGTGTCGATAGGATTTGCCGAAACGGGGCATAACCATAAGAGCCGCAACGGCTCATTCGTGAAAAGTACATACACCTTTATTCTAAGCGGGCGGACCAGCACATGACACTTAATCTTCGGATGCCAGAACAAGCAGATCTCAAACCACGCATCACCGTATTCGGTGTTGGCGGGGCAGGCGGTAACGCCGTGAATAACATGATCGAGAAAGAGCTTGATGGTGTCGAATTCGTGGTCGCCAACACCGACGCGCAAGCGCTCCAGCAGGGCAAGGCCCCCGCAAAGATCCAGATGGGTGTGAAAGTCACTGAAGGTCTGGGCGCAGGTGCGCGCCCCTCGGTCGGTGCCGCCGCCGCCGAAGAGACCATCGAAGAAATCGTCGACCACCTTGCTGGCGCTCACATGTGCTTCATCACTGCCGGTATGGGCGGTGGCACAGGTACGGGCGCCGCGCCGATCATCGCACAAGCAGCCCGCGAGCTTGGCGTTCTGACCGTCGGCGTCGTCACCAAGCCGTTCCAGTTCGAGGGCGGCAAGCGCATGAAGCAAGCTGAAGAAGGCGTTGAAGCCCTTCAGAAAGTTGTCGACACGCTGATCATCATTCCCAACCAGAACTTGTTCCGTCTGGCCAACGAGAAAACGACCTTCACCGAGGCGTTCTCCATGGCCGATGACGTGCTGTATCAAGGTGTCAAAGGCGTCACCGATCTGATGGTGCGTCCGGGCCTGATAAACCTCGACTTCGCCGACGTTCGCGCCGTGATGGACGAGATGGGCAAAGCCATGATGGGCACAGGCGAGGCCGAGGGCGAAGATCGCGCCGTTCAAGCCGCCGAGAAAGCCATCGCCAACCCGCTGCTGGACGAAATCTCCCTCCGCGGTGCCAAAGGCGTGCTGATCAACATCACTGGTGGTCACGACCTGACATTGTTCGAGCTGGACGAGGCCGCAAACCGTATCCGTGAAGAAGTGGACCCGGAAGCGAACATCATCGTCGGCTCCACGCTGGACACCACTATGGACGGCAAGATGCGCGTCTCCGTGGTTGCCACGGGAATTGAGGCAACCGAAGAGTTGCTGGCGCATCCAGTTGCGCGTCGATCGCTGGCGCAGCCATTGCCGCTTGAGCGTGCGGAACCCGCACCGCAGCCGGTGCCGGAAACTCATAGTGCCGCAACGCCTGCATATGAGCAGACCGCCACCGCAGCCCCCGAGCCGTCCTTGTTCGAAGGCATCGCCGAAGAGGAAGAAGAGGCCGTTTCCGAAGATGGTTTGCCGCAGCCGGTTTATACGCCTGCACCACAGCCAGCTTTCCAGCCGGTTGCCGAAGCAGAGCCAGCACAACCCGTGTTCCAGTCGCGCCAACAGCCCGGCACACCGACACCGGAAGCCATGCAGCGTCTGCGCGCCGCCGTTGGTCGCAACCCGAACCACGAGCAACCTGCACAACAACAGCAGCCCCAAGCCGAAGAGGCACAAGCAGAGAGACCACGCTTTGGCATCAATTCATTGATCGGCCGGATGACCGGCGCCGCAGAGGGCGAAAGCCACGCCGCGCCGCAGCGTCATCAACCGTCAATGTCGCAAGCTCCGGCCTCGAAGCCGCAGCAAGCTGAGGCAGACCCGGAGCAGGAAAAAATCGAGATTCCGGCCTTCCTGCGCCGTCAAGCCAACTAGGAAAAACGTTGTAACGCAACGTCACAAGGCCGGGCGATGCCCGGCCTTGGTCGTTTTTATCCTTTGCTTTCAACATACTTGCTGCGTTGCGGCGAAATGTGACAGTTATGTTGCAAACGGTCATAAAGAGTGAGTTGTGACACGCGCTCCCACCCCATATTTTATGGTCAATCCAGACGGGCAAAGTGCCCCGATGGCGTAGACTTTAGACAGCGAAGCCAAGTGACGGCTTTATCGGGGGCCTTGCGTGCAAGCCACATTGACACAGACGATCAGCTTTGAAGGCGTTGGCCTGCACTCCGGCAAGCCGGTGCATATGGACGTACATCCTGCTGCCGCGCGCTTTGGCATCTGGTTCAAGCGCACCGACGTTACCGATGCAGACAACATGATCCGTGCGATCTACTCCGCTGTCGGGGCCAAGCCGCTGTGCAGCGAGTTGACCAATGATGCCGGCATCGGTGTTTCCACCGTCGAACACATCATGGCCGCCCTCGCGGGCTGTGGCATCCACAACGCATTGATCGAGTTGGATGGTCCTGAAGTTCCAATCATGGACGGCTGCTCCGCTGATTTCGTTCGGGCCATCGTCGAAGTCGGCGCGCGCAAGCAAGCGGCGCGTCTTTATGCGATCGAAGTCCTATCCCCCGTTATGGTTGAGGAAAACGGCGCCATGGCGATGTTGACCCCTGCGGGCGGTCTCGAAATCGACTTCCACATTGAATTTACTGACGCTGCAATCGGTCGCCAGCACATGGCGCTTGATATGCGCAACGGAACATTCGTGCGCGAGCTGTCCGACAGCCGTACGTTCTGCCGCAAGGCCGACATCGACATGATGCATGACAATGGCCTCGCCCTTGGTGGCACCTACGAAAACGCGGTTGTCGTAGATGGCAACGACGTTCTCAGCCCCGGTGGCCTGCGCCACTCGGACGAGGCTGTGCGCCATAAAATGCTGGACGCGTTGGGTGATCTGGCCTTGGCTGGTGCGCCGATTTTGGGTCGCTACACGGGCGTAAAAGCGGGTCACGCGATGACCAATAAATTGCTGCGCAAGCTGTTTGCCAACCCGTCGTCTTACCGTTTTGTGCCTTGCACGCCAGAGCAAGCAGCGCGTCTGCCCGGTGTTGGCGTACGCAAAGCCGATCTGGCACTGGTTGCCTAAACCATCATAAAGGCGTTTTGCCCTGCAAAGAGATGTGTTAGACCAGCCCAAAGAGGCCGTGAACCGGACACCGGGACGGTCAAGCAAAGAGGTTGGCGGTCAATGACAGGGCGCAGCAGGTCTATCCTAAAAACAGTCACGGCGCTTGCGTTGATTGCAAGCCTGTCCGCATGCGGAAATCGCGGTGGCGATGGTTTCTTGGCCAACTTCTGGGGCTCGAAAGCAGAAGCGCCGCTGGAAACCTTCGGACCGGAAGAAATCTACAAGCGTGCAGAGTTCGAACTGGAGAGTCGTGATATCGACGAAGCAGTCCGCCTGTTTGGCGAGGTTGAGCGTCTGTATCCCTATTCCGAATGGGCTAAACGTGCGTTAATCATGCAGGCCTTCTCGTACCACGCGGACCGCGACTACGAAAACTCCCGTGCCTCCGCGCAACGCTTCCTTGATTTCTATCCCGCCGATGAAGATGCGCCTTATGCACAGTATTTGCTGGCAATCAGCTATTACGACCAAATCGACCAAGTGGGCCGCGACCAAGGTTTGACGTTCCAAGCCCTGCAAGCGCTGCGCACGGTGATCGAGCGCTATCCAGATAGCGAATACGCCAAATCCTCCGTATTGAAGTTCGATCTCGCGTTTGATCACCTCGCATCCAAGGAAATGGAAATCGGTCGCTATTACCTCAAGCGCGGCCATTATCCTGCAGCCATCAACCGCTTCCGCGTGGTGGTCGAGGAATTTCAGACAACGACCCACACCGCAGAAGCGTTGCACCGTCTGGTGGAATCCTACCTGTCGCTGGGCCTGACCGACGAAGCGCAAACCGCTGGGGCTATTCTGGGCCACAACTTCCAGTCCACGGGCTTCTATCAGGACAGCTACAACCTGCTCCAAGGGCGTGGTCTGGAGCCGGAGGCGGCGGGCAAAGGCTGGTTGCAGGACATCTATCGTCAGGTAATCCGCGGCAAGTGGTTGTAAGGGGCG
This sequence comes from Litoreibacter meonggei, assembly GCF_003663885.1. GTDB lineage: Bacteria > Pseudomonadota > Alphaproteobacteria > Rhodobacterales > Rhodobacteraceae > Litoreibacter > Litoreibacter meonggei. The sequence continues at coordinate 215,518 of NZ_RCCE01000002.1, read as the reverse complement.
GCGGGGTTAGCCCCGCGCCACAGGTGGTGTAGATGCTGCGCACGCTTGAAATTCGCGACATGTTGATCATTGACCGGTTGGAACTTGAGTTTCAGCCCGGTCTCAACGTGCTCACCGGAGAGACCGGTGCGGGGAAGTCTATCCTATTGGATTCGCTTGGGTTCGTCCTTGGCTGGCGCGGTCGCGCGGAGCTGGTGCGGGCAGGGGCCGAGAAGGGCGAAGTGACTGCGCAGTTTGATTTGCCGTCGGGCCATGCCGCTTGGGCCGTGTTGGAAGACGCGGGGTTCGAGCATGACGGCGAATTGATCCTGCGCCGCACCAACTACCCTGACGGGCGCAAGCAGGCCTACATTAACGACCGCCGCACCTCCGGCGAATTGCTCCGCAGTCTATCCGAAACGCTGGTCGAATTGCATGGCCAGCACGACGACCGCGGCATCCTGAACCCCAAAGCGCATCGCGAAATGCTCGACAGTTTTGCGGGGCTGGACCTGTCCAAACTTGGCACCCGCTGGCAGGCGCTCACCGCCGCTAAACGCGAATTGAAGCGCGCCCAGAAGGCGCTGGACGAGATCCGCGCCGAGGAAGAATTCCTGCGCCACGCAGTGGCCGAGCTGGACGCCATTGACCCGCAGCCCGGCCAAGAGGCCGAACTGGACGTGAAGCGCCGTCAGATGCAGGCGGGCGAGCGTATCCGCGATGATATTGCCAAGGCATTGCAAGGGCTTGGCCTGAACGGGGCGGAGGGTCTGGTCAACGACGCCGCCCGCTGGCTCGACGGTGTTGCCGATCAGGCGGAAGGGCAATTGGACGGCGCGCTGTCCGCGTTGGAACGCACAGTCAATGAGCTTAGCGACGCCCAGCAAGTGGTCGAAGCTGTGCTGGACCGCTTGCAATTCGACCCGATGGAGTTGGAGGAGGTCGAGGAGCAACTCTTCGCCCTGCGTGGCCTTGCCCGCAAACATGACGTTTTGGCGGATGATCTGGCAGAGTTTGCCGAAGGTCTGCGCATTCGACTTGCCGCGCTCGACGGGGGCGAGGTGGAACTGGCCGACCTGCGCAAAGCGCTTGATGATGCGACCGCGACCTATCAGGAAGAAGCCGACCGAGTCACCAAAGCCCGCCAATCCGCCGCCGCCAAGCTGGACAAGGCGATGGGGACGGAACTTGCGCCGCTTAAGATGGAGCGCGCGGTATTCAAAACCGACGTCACCCCCGAGGCCGCAGGGCCGGAAGGCCAAGACGATGTGTCCTTCACCGTCGCCACTAACCCCGGCGCACCCTCCGGCCCGCTTAACAAAATTGCATCCGGTGGCGAGCTGTCGCGCTTCCTGCTGGCCCTCAAGGTCTGCCTGTCCGGCACTGCCGAAGGCGTCACCATGATCTTTGACGAGATTGACCGAGGGGTCGGCGGCGCCACCGCCGACGCCGTGGGCCGCCGTCTGAAATCGCTGGCCGACGGCGCGCAAGTGCTGGTTGTCACCCACTCACCGCAAGTCGCCGCATTGGGCGGGCATCACTGGCGCGTCGAAAAACAGGTGCGCGACGAGCAGACATTCTCCACCGTCATCCCGCTCGACGAGGCCGCCCGCATCAACGAAATCGCCCGCATGGTGTCGGGGGACACGGTGACCGATGCCGCCAAAGATGCCGCGCGGTCCTTGCTGAAGGTCTAGCGCCCTAGACCCTCTGCATCCATTGTCCTAAGACGGAATGAACGCAGCGCGGGGCGTCGGGGACATATGGCCGAGCAACCACCACAAAATGACGAGGATCGCGGTTTTATCCGCGACCAAATCACGACTGCGGTCAACGAGTTGCGACGTGCTTTTCATGTTCTACGCCACCGTGGCCCGTCCCAACTGCAATTCTGGTTTATTGCGCTGATGGTTGGGATTGCTGCTGGTCTTGCTGCCCTGCTGTTTCGGTGGGGAATCTCGGTCATTCAAGGCGTGCTTTACAACGCCAAGGACGTGCGTGCGTTGCAGGAATTCGTCACTGACGTGGACTGGTATTGGATAGTTCTGATCCCCATTGCGGGCGGGTTGCTGACGGGCTGGATATTGCATGTGTTCACTGATGACGGGCGGGTGCGCTCCGTGGCAGACGTGATCGAGGGCTCCGCGCTGCATGACGGGCGGGTGGAAAAGCGCGCGGGGCTGGCCTCCGCCGCCGCGTCCATCATTACGCTAAGCACGGGGGGCTCGTCCGGTCGGGAGGGGCCGGTCGTCCACGTTGCCGCCGTCATTTCAAGCTGGGTCTGCGGGCTGATCAAGGCCAACGGCATCACAGGCCGCGACTTGCTGGGTTGTGCTGTGGCCGCCGCCGTCTCCGCCTCGTTCAACGCGCCCATCGCGGGTGCGCTCTTCGCGCTGGAGGTGGTTCTGCGCCACTTCGCCGTGCATGCTTTCGCGCCCATCGTTATTGCCTCGGTCGCGGGTACGGTGATCAACCGGCTGGCATTTGGCGACGTGACCGAGTTCATTCTGCCAACCAACACCACGCTTGATTTCTATGTAGAGCTGCCAGCCTTCCTATTGCTGGGCTTGGTCTGCGGCCTTATCGCCGTCGCTCTCATGCGAGCGATTTTCTGGGCTGATGATGTGGGCAACCACATCCAAAAGCTCACTGGCATGCCACGCTGGCTCCGGCCTGCATGTGCGGGTGCATTGCTCGGGCTCATGGCCGTCTGGTTTCCGCATATCATCGGCGTGGGGTACGGCACCACTTCGGCGGCGCTGACCGGTGAATTGCTGCTCTACGAAGCGATCATCTTCGCCATGCTCAAGGTCGCGGCGGTGGCGATTACGATGGCTGGCCGGATGGGCGGCGGGGTGTTTTCGCCGTCGCTTATGGTTGGCGCACTGACAGGTCTGGCCTTCGGTGGCATCGCCACAAGCGTGTTCCCGAACGTCTCCGGCTCCGAAACGCTATATGCGCTTGCGGGCATGGGGGCGGTCGCGGCGGCGGTGCTGGGCGCACCGATTTCGACAACGCTCATCGTGTTTGAATTGACAGGGGACTGGCAAACCGGGCTTGCCGTTATGGTCGCCGTGTCACTCTCCACGGCGCTGGCCAGCCGTCTGGTGGACCGGTCGTTCTTCCTGACACAGTTGGAACGCCGCGATGTCCACTTGGCCGCAGGGCCACAGGCGTATCTGCTGTCGATGTTCCGCGTGCGCAACGTCATGCGCGACGAAAATCACGCCTATCCGGCGAAAGAAGAAGACATCTGGGTGATGATCGAGCAGGGGATTTATATTGGCCCGAACGCCACGCTGGAGGAGGCAATGCCGATCTTCGAGCTGAACAATGACGTCTTTATCCCCGTCGCCACGATGGGCAAAGAGGGTGAGCCGCCCACCATTCTGGGTGCGTTGTTTCAGGTTGATGCGTTAAAGCAATATAACCGCGCCTTGGCCGCGACGGCGGCTGAAGAGCATTCCTGACGGTGGGTCAGACTTCCTCGACGGTCACTTTGTCTGGGTAGAACGCCAAATGGCCCGCAATGGCTTCCAAACCTTTATGCGGTGTCTCGTAGGACCACGCGGCATCCGGGATCGGTCCACTCTTGGCTTCCAGCGTGTAGTAGGTCGCGTCACCCTTGTGCGGGCAATGGGTGCTGGTGTCGGTCTTGTCGAAAAACGCCATGGCCAGATCGGTGCGCGGAACATAGAGAACCGGCGTCATATCGCCCTCGGACAACTCGATCACATTGCTGCTTTCGCCCAGAACGGCACCTGCCGCGCGGATCGAGTATTTGCCGGGTGCTGTGCGCAATTTGATCTTGTTGGCCATGGTGACGAGCCCCTTTAATACGGTCAGTTCATGCTGAACGAGGAACATTGCATGTTCATGACACTTTGGGAAGCCGTGACCTTACAGCGGTGCTGTCGCAGCGACCAACCAATCGCGCACCCCGCCCTGAACGCTCAATTTTTCAGCAATTTTCGCGTGGTAGCCGTCGATCCACTGCCGCTCCAAAGGTGATAACATGTCAACCGCGATCAGGCGGCGGTCAAATGGCACCCATGTCAGCGTCTCGAAGCTCAGCTGGTCCCGCTTGTCGCCCATCGCAGGCGCGTCTTGCACAACAATCAGGTTTTCTATGCGGATACCAAAGGCCCCTTCGCGGTAATATCCCGGCTCGTTCGACAAGATCATACCCGGTTTGAGCGGCACCTCGGAGAGGCGGCTGATACGGGCAGGGCCTTCATGGACGCAGAGATACGAGCCGACGCCGTGTCCGGTGCCGTGGTCATAATCCAACCCATGCCGCCATAACGGTGCGCGGGCCAGCGCGTCCAGATCGCGGCCCGCGACCCCACGCGGAAACCGCGCCATGGACAGCGCGATCATTCCTTGCAACACAAGGGTGTAGCATTCGCATTGCTCGCGCGTGGGCGTCCCCATGACCACCGTGCGGGTAATGTCGGTGGTGCCGTCCACATATTGCCCGCCGCTGTCGACCAGCAGCAATTCGCCGTCTTTCACCGCGCGGTTGGTGGTTTTGGTGCAGCGGTAATGCACGATAGCCCCGTTCGGTCCGGCCCCGGCAATCGTCTCGAAGCTGATGTCGCGCAGCGCATTGGTCTCGGCGCGGAAGCCTTCTAGTGCTGTGACCACGTCGATTTCGGTCAGACCCGGTTTTTGCGAGTCCAGCCACGCAAGGAAGTTCACCATCGCATGGGCATCGCGGATATGTGCGGCCCGTGCTCCTTCGATTTCAACCGCGTTCTTGCGGGCCTTTGGCAGGATGCAGGGGTCTTCGTCCCAGACGACTTCAGCCGTAATCGTCTGGGACACGATGGCAGGGGCCGAGGATTTATCGACACGAATGGTGCCCTTCAAGCCCGCGAGTTCCCCAAGGAAAGCGTCGGGGGAATGGATGCGAACTTCGCCTCCCAGATGATCTCCAATCTCGGACAGTTTTTCTGCGGCCACAAACAAATCAACGCTGGCATCCGCGTGCAGCACAGCAAAGCAATGTGGCACAGGATTGCGTTTTATGTCCGTGCCGCGGATGTTGAGCAGCCACGCGATGCTGTCCGGCAGCGTCAGCACGGCGGCATCATGGCCCGCGTCGTGCAGTTGCGCGGCCAGTCTTGCGCGTTTGTCGTCATGAGACTCACCAGCCAGTTCAAGCGGTTGAACGGCAATCTTCCCCATGGGAGGTGCGGGGCGGTCTGTCCAAATGCGATCCACGAGATTGGATGTCGTCACAAGCGTAACGCCAGAGTTTTCAATGGCTTCCAACTCGGATTTGGTATGCAGCCACGGATCATAGGCCATTTTATGCGCCTCAGGCAGATGCTGTTTCAACCACGGCCCAGGCTTGGTTTCGGGCCATGCAACAGGGGTATAGTGGTCGGTATCCACCTGCGCCTTAACCTGCACGCGATAACGCCCGTCGATGAAAACACCTGCTATGTCGCGCAAAACAGCACAAAATCCGGCCGAGCCGGTGAAACCTGTAAGCCATGCCAAACGATCGTCCGAGGGAGCGACATATTCCCCCTGATATGCGTCTGCGCGAGGGATCAGAAAACCGTGAAAACCCTCTTTTTCAAGCTGTTGTTGCAAAGCCTTCAAGCGCGGCGGGCCTTGGTCGGGGGAGGTGGCGTCGTCGAAGCTTTGAAACATGGGAGGCCCTCAGTTTGGTTTGGCGCGAGGGTGCTTAGAATTAGGCCATGGTGCAAGCGGAAAGCAAGGGTTTGCGCCGCGCTTATGGCGCGTCGCGACGCCGGGGAGGCGCTGCCTCCCCGGACCCCTCCGAGGTATTTTTGAAGCAATGATGGGGGTTAGCTGGCGCGCTTGATGCCCATAACGCGGGCGCGGGCGCGCGGGTCGCTGTCGAACAGCGCGGCCAGCTGTTCGGTCATCGCACCGGCAAGTTGTTCGACATCGGTAATTGTCACCGCACGCTCGTAGTAGCGGGTCACGTCATGGCCGATACCCACGGCGATCAGTTCCACCGCTTTGCGTTTTTCTACCATAGCGATCACGTCGCGCAGGTGTTTTTCCAGGTAATTCGCGGGGTTAACGGACAAAGTTGAATCGTCGACCGGCGCGCCGTCGGAGATCACCATGAGGATTTTCCGCGCCTCGGGGCGGCCGATCATGCGCTTATGGGCCCATTCCAGCGCCTCGCCGTCGATGTTCTCTTTTAACAAGCCCTCTTTCATCATCAGGCCCAGATTGTCGCGCGACCGGCGCCATGGGGCGTCGGCGGATTTGTAGATGATGTGGCGCAGATCGTTCAGGCGGCCCGGTTGTTGCGCGCGGCCATCGGCCAGCCAGCCTTCGCGGCTGAGGCCACCTTTCCACGCGCGGGTGGTGAAGCCGAGAATCTCGGTTTTGACCTGACAGCGCTCTAGCGTGCGGGCCAGAACATCCGCACAAATCGCCGCGATGGAAATCGGGCGGCCGCGCATGGAGCCGGAATTGTCGATCAGAAGCGTCACGCAGGTGTCACGGAACTCCATGTCCTTTTCCTGCTTGAAGCTAAGCGGCGTAGTCGGGCTGACGATGACACGCGCAAGGCGGCCAGCGTCCAACATGCCCTCTTCGAGATCAAACTCCCAAGACCGGCTTTGCTGTGCCTGCAAGCGGCGTTGCAGTTTGTTGGCCAGCCGCGACACAGCACCTTTCAGCGGCTCCAGCTGCTGGTCGAGATAGGCGCGCAGGCGTTCCAATTCGGCAGGCTCGGCCAGATCTTCGGCACGGATTTCCTCGTCATGTTCAGTCGAATAAACCACATAGTTTGGGTCCGCGTCGGAATGAGGCGCGGGGGGCGGCGGGTCCATCGGGGCCTCGCCCTCGGGCAATTCCGCCTCGTCGCCCATCTCCGCATCGGCCATGTCGTCAAGCTGCACCGTCGCCTGAGAGGCGTCGTCCTGCTGCTCCTGCGACTGCTCGGCAGAGGCGTCCTGATCCTCGGAATTGTCCTCCTTGTCGGAGTTCGCGTCGTCGCTTTGATCCTGGTCCTGCTCGTCCTCGGAGGCTTCGTCTTCCTGATCCTCGTTGATGTCGTCAGGGTCGTCACCCAGCTGGTCGCCATAGCCTAGATCGTCGATAATCTGGCGTGCAAATTTTGCAAAACTGGCCTGATCGGACAGCACGTCTTGCAGGTTCTCCAGCGTGCCACCCGCAGCCCCTTCGATGAAATCCTTCCACAGGTTCATCACGTTGGACGCATCGGCCGGCAACTCGCGGCCTGTCGCCAGATGGCGGATCAGATAGCCTGCCGCGACGGACAGGGGGGCTTGGCCCGCCTCGGTGACTTGGCCGTAGCCTTTGCGTTCCGCCTCTGCGCCGATTTTGGCGTCGATATTGCCTGCCGTGCCGGGCATTGAGCGTGCGCCCATGGCCTCGCAGCGTGCGGTTTCCATCGCGTCATACAGCTCTCGGGCCATGTTGCCTTGCGGCAGGTAGCGGTTTGCGGTGGTGTCACTGTGGAACCGGCGGCGCAACGCAAACGCGTCAGCCGTGCCACGAGCGAGCAGTACTTCGGCCTTGGTCATCCGCCGTGTGACTTGTGGCAGACGCACCTGATCGTTGGTCATCCCCGGAGGGTCGACCGAAAAGGCCACACCCAGATCAGGATCATTGGCGAGCGTCTTCGTCGCCTCAGCCAGCGCCTTTTTGAACGGATCGGCGGGGTTGTCGTTGTTAGCCAAGGCTCACACTCGCAGCGCTCTCCGGCAGTTCCTCGTCAAAACAACGCTGGTAGAACTCGGCTACGGTTTCACGCTCTAGCTCGTCGCATTTGTTCAGGAAGCTCAGGCGGAAGGCGTAGCCGACATCGTTGAATATCAACGCGTTTTGCGCCCATGCGATCACGGTGCGGGGCGACATCAATGTCGACAGATCACCATTCATAAAGGCAGTTCGCGTCAGATCAGCCACGGTGACCATTTGGGCGACAGTCTTACGTCGCTCTTCGGTGTTGTAGAACGGATTCTTGGCCAGCACGATCGCGGCCTCCGCATCGTGGGACAGGTAGTTCAGCGTGGAAACCAGCGACCAGCGGTCCATCTGGCCTTGGTTAATCTGCTGGGTGCCGTGGTACAGCCCCGTCGTGTCGCCCAAGCCGACCGTGTTGGCGGTGGCGAACAGGCGGAAATAGGGATGCGGGTTGATCACCTTGTTCTGGTCCAGCAGCGTCAGCTTGCCGTCGACTTCCAGCACGCGTTGGATCACGAACATCACGTCGGCGCGGCCCGCGTCATATTCGTCGAACACGATCGCGGTCGGGTTGCGCAGCGCCCAAGGCAGAATGCCCTCTTGGAATTCGGTGACCTGCACGCCGTCTTTCAGCTTGATGGCGTCCTTGCCGATGAGGTCAATCCGGCTGATATGGCTGTCGAGGTTTACCCGCACGCAGGGCCAGTTCAGCCGCGAGGCGACTTGCTCGATATGGGTGGATTTGCCCGTGCCGTGATAGCCCTGGATCATCACGCGACGGTTATGGGTGAAGCCCGCAAGGATCGCGAGGGTGGTGTCGCGGTCGAACTTGTAGGTGCTGTCATGCTCTGGCACGCGGTCGGTACGGTCGGCAAAGCCTTTGACCTTCATATCGCTGTCGATGCCAAAAACTTCGCGAACCGAGATGTCCTCGGTCGGTTTCGTGTTCAAATCCATGCTGCCGTCAGCCATATTTTCGTTCCCTCAGAATAACCCCAACGGGATGCAACATATTCGGGGGAAGGGCAAGGGAAAGGCCTGCGCCAGCTCTGAATTCACAAGCGACCTGACGCCGCGTTTTGTCAGCCCGCGAAGTTGCGGCTATCCTTAAGCTGATCCCATGCCCAAACGACCTGCTGCAATTGCTCCTCGTCGGCGCGGTTGCCGCCGTTCATGTCGGGATGCAGGTCTTTGATCAGGCTCTTGTACTTGGTACGCAGGTCCTGCTTGCTCATGTGGACGGTGCCTTGCAAAATTTCTAACGCCTTGCGTTCGCTGGCAGGCAGTTTGCGCCCAGCACCGTTAGGGTTGCGGCCCGGATTTCGGGTGGCGTTCTCACCCAGAACGGCCATCGGATCGTCCACACCAAGGCGGGACCATGCGCGCTGTTCCTCGCCCTTTTTCATCGGCTTTGTGGGGCGCTCCCAGACTTTGTCCGAGGACATCTGGCGCTCCATCTCTTCTTGCGTGTGGGTCTCGAAGAAATTCCACTTCAGGTTGTATTCGCGGACATGCGCTTGGCAGAACCAGTAGAAGTCATCCAGCACATCCGGCGATTTCGGGGCGCGGTATTTGCCCGGCTCTTCGCAGCCCGGTGCTTCGCAGGTGCGTTGAGACGTCTCCACGGCACCGGACATACCTCGCCGCCCCTTGGCGCGACGCGCTTTATCGGTCTTCGCGGAAATGTCGAATTCAAATGGATCAAACGGGGGGCGCGCCATGACTTAACCTTTTAGACTCGGAGAACACACTTTAGGGTTTTGAGCAGCGAGGTGAAGGGCAGATTGGAAAAAATATGGGTATAACACAACAGATTGACGACAAACTGCGCACAGCGTTCGCGCCAACGCATCTTGAAGTGGTTGATGACAGCGAAAGTCACCGTGGACATGCTGGCTTTCAAGAGGGCGGCGAGAGCCACTTTAACGTAGCAATTCGTGCGCCTGCATTTGCGGAGATGTCACGGATACAGCGCCACCGGGCGGTGCATGCCGCCATTGGCCCCGATCTGATCGGGCGCATTCACGCGCTGGCTTTGGACATCTCGGACTGACGCTTCAACGCTTATTCGGCGGCAAGCTCTTTGCCGTCATCCGGCTTGGTCACGTTATCGCCCCCCAAGAACCCTTCGGAGGCTGGGCCTTCGGTGCGGGTCAGAACCGGCTCCGGCCGTTTCTCTGGTTCAGGCTCGGCGGTTATTTTTTGCTCGACCACGGGTGCGGCCACTACGGGTACAACCGGCGCGTCCTCCGCCATAACTTCGGCAGCGATTTCGCGACGGAACACCAGCATGGAATGGTATTTGATCGTCTTGCCCGTCAGGCCCTGACGCTCTTCGCAGGGCAGGGTCTCGGCGCGCTGGTACTCCCAGCCTTCGGCGGCCATCTCGTTCATCAACACGCTGATGGTATTGGCAAACTTGGCGTCATTGCCGCGAATTTTGCGCACGGATTTGCCTTTGCGCGGCGCCGGAACGACTTGGTATTCAAATGTTGGCATCGCACGTATCCCCTTCAGCAGAAGGGTTCCTGTTACAAAAGCCCCGCAACTGAGTCCAGCAAAAGCGGCGTGGGCTCAGCCTAACTGGTGCGCGGACGCCACGGCGACACGCCTGCGGTACAGCCCCAAGACCCCAAGAAAGATCCACGTGATCTGTATCAGGGCCGAGGCAAGGTTGAACGAATGACATAAACTCACAAGGACCAAACACGCCCCGATGGTGTTGCTTAAACAATAAGCACAGCCATTGCCGTCCAGCCAGCCAAGCTGAACTCCGGCATATCCGGCCATATAAAACAAAAACCCGCACACGCCGATCACTTGGTAAACTGTGGCTTGATCCATCAGGCGCGCGCTCCGCAAACAAACAAAGGTAACTAGGCAACTCGTTAACAACTACACCACCACTGTGCCGCGACCCTGCGCGTCAATGCGAGTGAAACAAGTGTGAACGAAACGTTCCTTTGGCGGCGCACGCTGCCTTTCCAAATTGCTAACGGCTTGAGGCTAAACCCTGTCACCGGTACCGCGCGGCGGCGTGACACCCTCCGCACTCAAGACATCAGAAACATGCGGCAGTCCGTTCGGGCTGCTGGCGTTTCGCGAAACAAAGGCCGCTGGAGGGGAAACCTTCTCGGGGAACCGCATGGATCATGGCCGTCTGCCTTTGGTGGCGCCACCATTTCGCTAACAAGATGCGAGACGCTTTCCCCCGCCACGGCATCCTAGCCGTTGGTGGGTGGAGGTGTGTCGGGTGTTTATAATAATCGCCGTATGAAAGCTGCCGAAGCCGGCGTTCACTGTGCCCGTCTATTTGGTTGGTCCAGAAAAAATCTGGGTGATCCGGCCCTCGAACATGTTTACGGCAGCCTGCGCCGAGCAGCCCCCCTTGGACCATCTAAGCAAAAAAGGTTGTGGGCGGCAGAAAATCAGCCCCCTATCCGCGCTATATCTCCTAGAGGCTGCGCCAAAATACTGCCCGCTCGCGGTAGTTTTCTCGCGCAGAGTCCAGGAGTTCTGCTCGAACCAAATGATGATATCTGACTCGGAGCAGCGGACACCGTGCAGTGCCTTTCCAGCTTTTTCCGATTGAAGTTGGCCGTATTGCTCTTCGCTTTTAAGCACCCAAGTCAGTTCCGACAGCGAGGATTGGCAGTCTATTTCCGTCCGAGCATATAGCGGCGTCGGGAGGCTAAGACAAATTCCCGCCAACAGGGTGGGGAGCAGCTTCGATTGAATATTAATCTTCATTCATCGACACATAGCGGATAGCGGTGCTTCGCGCTACTTCGGCCTCGGAATGATCGCCCGACATTTTCGTCGGATGACCACCTTTTCGTCACATGAGTCTTACCCAGCCAGCTTCTTCGCCACCAGCTCGTTCACCGCTTTCGGGTTGGCCTTGCCACCCGTCGCCTTCATCACCTGACCCACGAACCAGCCCGCCAGTTTGGGGTTCTCTTTCGCCTTTTCCACCTGCGCGGGGTTGGCGGCGATGATCTCGTCCAGCGCGGCCTCGATCGGGCCAAGGTCCGTGACCTGCTTCATACCGCGGGCCTCGACGATCTCGGCGGGGTCGCCGCCTTCGGTGTAGACGATTTCGAACAGGTCCTTGGCGATCTTGCCGGAGATCGTATCCGACGCGATCAGGTCGATGATCCCGCCAAGCTGGGCAGGTGAAACGGGGGACTCAGTAATCGCCTTGTCGTCGTCCTTTTTCAGACGCCCGAACAGCTCGTTGATCACCCAGTTCGCCGCCATCTTGCCGTCGCGGCCTTTGGCCACTTCCTCAAAGTAAGCCGCATCAGCGGTATCCGCCGTCAGCACGCCTGAATCGTAATCCGACAGGCCGAACTCCTCCATAAAGCGCAGGCGCTTTTCGTCGGGCAGTTCCGGCAAATGTGCGGCCAGATCATCGACCCAAGCTTGCTCGATCTCCAACGGTAGCAAGTCGGGGTCGGGGAAATAGCGGTAGTCATGCGCCTCTTCCTTAGAGCGCATCGACCGCGTCTCGCCCTTGTCGGGATCATAAAGCCGCGTCTCTTGGCTCACAGTGCCGCCGCCCTCTACGATGGCGATCTGGCGCTTGGCCTCGACCTCAATCGCAGCTTGGATAAACCGCAACGAGTTCATGTTCTTGATCTCGCACCGCGTCCCCAGATGGGAGAAATCGCCGCTCTCTTGGTATTTCTCATACTGACCCGGCGCGCAGATCGACACGTTCACGTCGGCGCGCATGGAGCCGTTTTGCATGTTGCCGTCACACGTCCCCAGATAGCGCATGATCTGGCGCAGCTTGGAGACATAAGCGGCGGCCTCTTCCGGCCCACGGATATCGGGCATGGAGACGATTTCCATCAACGCAACGCCGGTCCGGTTCAGGTCGACAAAACTCATCGTCGGGTCCATGTCGTGGATGGATTTGCCCGCGTCCTGCTCCAGATGGATACGCTCGATGCGCACGGTGCGTGCGACGCCGGAGCCCAGCTCGACCAGCACTTCGCCGACCCCGACGATGGGGTGATACAGCTGCGAAATCTGGTAGCCTTGCGGCAGATCGGGGTAGAAATAGTTTTTCCGGTCAAACGCGGAATACAGGTTAATTTCGGCTTTCAGCCCGAGGCCGGTGCGCACGGCCTGCGCGATGCATTCTTCGTTGATCACCGGCAACATGCCGGGCATGCCTGCGTCCACAAAGGCCACGTTGGAGTTCGGCTCCGCCCCGAACTTGGTCGATGCCCCCGAAAACAGCTTGGCGTTGGAGGATACCTGCGCGTGCACCTCAAGGCCAATCACCAGCTCCCAATCTTGCTTGGCACCGGCAATCACTTTGGGCTTCGGGGTCTCGTAGGTCAAATCAAGCATGGGGGTCTCCACTAGGTCGTCCGCGTTCTAGTTAAATTCCGAAGCTCCGGCAAGGTGACAAAGCCCTGCTCGACCGCTTTGTTAGCCGCACCCGTTCAGCGTTATTTCGCCGAAAGAGGGGCGCAGTCAGGCGAGTTTTTGCGATTTGTTGCTGTAATGGAAACAATCGGGTGCCAACAAACGCTTAAACTTGTCAGTGTTAGCTTTCTCTGATTGTCATAATCGCCATGCGCTGCCACGCACTTATAATCGCCGCTTGTATTGTGGCCGGATCCGCATTTGCTCAGGATCAAGGTGCCCCGATCTCGGGGGCCGACAATGTCGTGCCTGCGGCCTTGACGGTTGCAACCTCGGATATCGTGCGCCCCATCCCCCGTAAAGATCACATTCCACGCGCCCGCTGGGATTTCCGCCCCGAAGGGCGTCTTTGGACGCGCACGACCTTGGAGGCCTTGAAAGGCCACGGCTTGCCACTGCTGACCATGGTGCCGCGCGACATGGCAGATTGGTGTCCGAGCTATGAGGACAACGACCTGCAGAAACGTGCCGAATTCTGGAACGGATTCCTCAGCGCGCTGGCCAAACATGAAAGCACGTGGAAACCCCGTGCGGTCGGCGGCGGCGGTCGGTGGTACGGGCTGACGCAAATTCTACCCGGCACGGCCCGCGGCTATAAATGCCGCGTTGGCACTGGGGCGGCGTTGAAAAATGGCTCTGCCAATCTCAGCTGTGCGGTGCGCATCATGGCCTTCACCGTAAAACGCGACAACGCTGTTGCGCGAAAGGCAAATGGCAAGCTTGGGGGCGTCGGTGCCGATTGGGGCCCGATGACCAAAGCGTCGAAGCGCAATGAGATGGCGTCGTGGTTGCGCAAGCAGAATTACTGCAAGCCGCTTAATGACACCAAACCCATTCCGCGCCCGCGCGAGATCGCGTTGCGCGTCCCACTGGAGCAGCGATTGATTGACGTAAAACCCGCCGCGCGGCCCGTGGTTCTAGCTGACTAGGCACGCATCCAGATTTACCGTCCGCCGGAGACGTCCAAGCTGGTGCCGGTGATGTAGCTCGCTCCTTCGCCCATCAGGTACAAGATGGCGTGGGCACATTCCTCGGCCTCGCCAGGGCGTTTCATCGGGACAAGGTGCGCGAGGTCGTCGCAGCGGTCGGGCAAGCCGCCTTTGCCGTGGATTGCAGTCTCGATCAATCCCGGACGGATCGCGACAACGCGCACGCCGTCCGCCGCAACCTCGTCGCTTAACCCTTTGGTAAAAATGTCGATGCCCGCTTTGGTTGCCGCATAGTCCACATATTGACCTGCGGACCCCAAACGTGCTGCGGCCGAACCGGTATTGACGATCACGCCGCCATCGCCACCAAAGGCTTTCGACATGCGCAGCACACCCTGCTGGGCCACGAGCATCGCGCCGATCAGATTAACGTCAACCATCCGGCGCAGGCGCTCGTATGACATTTCTTCGACACGCTGAGGTTTGTCCACGATGCCGGCATTGTTCACCAGTGCGTCCATCTGCGGGAAGGCGGCGTCGAACTCCACAAAGATTCGCTCCACATCTTCAGGGTTCGCCACGTCACCGGAAAACATGTGGGTAATCGCGCCTTCTTGCTCGCACATTTGTGCGACCAGTTGCGCTCCCTTCATGTCGTTGTTGAAGTGGATCCCTACGTCATAGCCGCTCTTGGAGGCCAGCACGGCCGTTGCCGCCCCGATGCCAGAGCTTGCGCCGGTGATAAGCACGGTTTTGGTTTTGCGGGCCATGAGGGTCTCCTGAATTAGTCCTGAGTGGCGTTCAACAGCCGAAGTCTGGCGGATTTATGGCGCGATGCGCAAGTCGGTAAGAATCTGCGCAGCTGCGCTTATTGGTCTAGATAGGCCAGCACCTCCGTGGCCAAGGCGGCGACTTCCAGTGCGGCGGGACTTTTTGTGGCGATATCCTGCACGGCCAGACCTTGCCCGAACGTCTCGGCATAGGCGACACGATTGGCGAGGCTTGCCTCGGCCAGTCCGGCGTCGATCTTGGCGGCGGCTTCGGCAATGTCACGACCCAGTCGCGTTCCGGCGCGTGTGCGGTTCAGCACCATCAGCGCGGGTGTTTTCTCGCGGCGTGCCAGATCCAGCACGCCCTCGGTCGCCCACAGGTCCACATGGCTGGTCGCCACCGGCACCAGCGTCAGGGCTGCCTTGCGCAGGGCCGGGCGCAGGTCGCTATCGGCCTTGGGCGGGGTGTCGACCAGCACGAAGTCGACATCGTCCAGCATTTTGCCGATCTCGTATTCGATCCCCCACGCAGAGGCGGTGGAGAACTCCATGCCTGCGTCCCCCAACGTCTCGCGCCGCGCCATGAACCAGCGGCCAAGGCTGCCTTGCGGGTCAGTGTCGATGATCGCCACCCGCTTGCCGAGCTTGGTGAAGGCTACGGCCAAGTTGGCCGTCAGCGTGGTCTTGCCGCTGCCACCCTTCTGCTGTGCAATTGTGATCGCCGTGCCTGACATGCCGTTATCCGTCCATAGATTTGCTGCGTTGCAGCATGTCATGGATCGCAAGAGGATGCACGCGTCCGAATCTTGTTTGGTTGCCTACGGTTAGGCGTAGGCTGGGACGACTCAGCACTCGCGTCAGAGTTTGAACGCGTATTTGATGTCGTCCAGCGCGCCGCGTTGCCGATCCGACAATGCGCCGTTGCCAGCAGCGCCGATGGCGTTGAGCACCTGCATCAGCGGGGCAAGCTGCTCGCCCCCGCCCAACTTGTAGAGCTTGCGCGACAGACGGCTGACCGCGGGCTCCGGCCCGCCACATTCGCTCATCAGCCAGCGGCCGAGGATCACCAGTTCTTCTGCATCTTCAAGATCAACACGTGTCGCTTGCTGCAATTCGCGCGTCATCGCGATCCGCGCCTCTTGCGAGGGCAGGTCGTCCAGTTCCAGAAACGCCACTGCAAGCCCGCCGATAGCGACCTTGGGGTCTTCGATGCTTTCCGCAGGATGCACGTTGGAGCGGCGCGAGAAGCCGAACCGGCGGGCGGCGAGGCGCACGTCATTGGCAACATTGACCAGATCGCGTCCCGCCACGCCAATATCGCGCATGCGGAAGTACCAGTAGGCGGCGGCGCCCAAGGCCCCGATGATGGCGATAAGTATAGGCATAGAGATCTGCTCGCTGTTGTTGCCCGTCATTTATAATGCGGATTTGGGCTGAACTATGACTGTTAGGCGTTGAGGATGCGGGTGACCATTTCCAACAGATCGCCGCTGAGGTTCGGGGCGGCCTTCATCCGTTCCAATGCCTCGCGCATCATTGCTTGGCGGTCGGCGTCATAGCGTTTCCACGTTTCAAACGCGGTGGACATGCGGGCGGCAGTTTGCGGGTTTTTGGCGTCGAGCTTGATCAGCCAGTCCGCCAGAAGCGCGTATCCGGAGCCGTCGGGCGAATGGAACCCAGCCGTATTGCCCGCCAACGCCCCGAACACCGCGCGGAAGCGGTTGGGGTTGGTCATGTCGAAATCGGGGTGGTCGGTCAGCGCCTTGGCAGTCGCGGGGGCGGCGTCCAGCTTGGCGTAGCTGACCTGCATGGCGAACCACTTGTCCATCACCAGCCGGTCATCCTTCCACTGGTCATAGAATGCCTGACTGGCCTCCTCGCCAACCTCCGCCCGCAGCAACGCCCCAAGTGCAGAGAGTTGCTGGGTCATGTTATCCGCGCTCTCGAACTGCGCGCGGGCTTGTGCGCCGCCGTCCAGACGGGTCAGCAAGGACAGCGCGACATTGCCCCAAGCGCGTTTGCCAGCGGCCTCTGCATCGGGCGAGAACGGGCCGTCCACCTGCATTTCCGCATAGATGCGGGGCAGGGTGTCCTGCATCGCGTGGGCCACGGATTGACGCAGGGTCTGGGTGACGTGGTAGATTTTCGTCGGGTCGGGCGTCACGCCGCCGTCAAACAGCGCTTGTGCGATGTCGTCGGCAGACGGGGTGGAGAACGCCAAAGCCTTGAACGCGGGGTCCAGCGTGTCGTCGCGGGCGACGGCCAGCAGCGCGTCCAGATAGGCTTGGTCCGGCGTCGCGTCCTCGGTGACCATGCGGATCATCACGTCGCGGGCCAGCGCACGGCCCGCTTCCCATTTGTTGAACGGGTCGGTGTCATGGGCCAAAAGGAAAGCGCGGGTGGTGTTGTCTTGGTCCTGCTCCAGAATGATCGGGGCGGAGAAGCCGCGGTTGATCGACGGGATCGGCTTGGCGTCAAGGCCGGTGAAGCGGAAGGCGTGGACCTCGTCGGTGACCTCGCAAATGCGGGTCGCTTGGACTTCCTCGCCCGCCTCGTTGAGCAAACCCACGGCGATGGGGATCACCTTGGGGTCTTTGATGTCCTGCCCCGGTGTGGGCGGCGTGTGCTGCGTGAAGGTCAGCGTGTAAGTGCCGTCTTTCCATGACTCTTTTACTGCTACGCGCGGCGTACCAGCTTGTGAATACCACAGCTTGAACTGGGTCAGGTCGCGGCCGGTGACCTCCTCGAAACAGGCCAGCCAGTCCTCGATGGTACAAGCCTGCCCGTCATGGCGGGTGAAATACAGGTCGCAGCCTTTGTAATAAGCGTCATCCCCGATCAGGGTTTTCAGCATACCGATCACCTCGGCGCCCTTTTCGTAGACGGTGGCTGTGTAGAAGTTGTTGATCTCTACGAAGCTTTCGGGCCTGACGGGATGCGCCAAAGGCCCGTTATCCTCGCGGAACTGCCGCGCGCGCAGGGCGATGACGTCCTCGATCCGCTTGACGGCGGGGGAGCGTTCGTCGGCGGTGAACTGGCTGTCACGATAGACCGTTAGGCCCTCCTTCAGGCACAGCTGGAACCAGTCGCGGCAGGTGATGCGGTTGCCGGTCCAGTTGTGGAAATACTCATGGGCAATGATCGCCTCGATACGTTCGAAATTTGCATCTGTGGAGGTCTCAGGGGACGCCAGAACGGCGGAAGAGTTGAATATGTTCAAGCCTTTGTTTTCCATCGCGCCCATGTTGAAGTCATCCACGGCGACGATATTGAACAGATCGAGGTCATATTCGCGGCCATAGACCTCCTCGTCCCATTTCATCGAGCGTTTCAACGCATCCATACCGAAGGCACATTTGTTCAGGTCGCCCGGACGGACCCAGATGTTCAATTCCACCTGTTTGCCGGACATTGTGGTGAAGCTGTCGGGGTGGTTGACAAGATCGCCCGCGACCAGCGCGAACAGGTAGGCGGGTTTGGGCCATGGGTCGTGCCACTTGCCGCCGCCAAGGTCGTTGCCGTTGGACAGCTTTACAGCCTCGTCGCCTTCGATGGTCACGGTGAAGACGCCCATTACGTCGGGGCGGTCGGGGTAGTAGGTGATTTTGCGAAAGCCCTCCGCCTCGCATTGGGTGCAATACATGCCATTCGACATGTAGAGACCTTCCAGTGCGGTGTTGGTCTGCGGGCTGATTTCAACCTCGGCCTCGAAGACAAACGGCGCGTCGGGGGCTTGCGCGGTGAGGCCCAGATCGGTGACCTTGGCGTTCGCGTCCTTGCCGTCGATGGTCGCGGAGATCAGCTTGAGCTGCTCGCCATGCAGGTAGAACGTCCGGTCCGCAGCATCGGGATTTGGCCGAAACGCGATCTTCGACAGCACCCGCGTGGCGGTGGGGTGCAGCTTGAACACCAGCTCGACCGTGTCGACCAGATAGGCGGGCGGGGTGTAGTCGCTGAGGAAGATTTCCAAAGGGGCGGTGGCAGGGCTGGCGTCTTTCATGGGGGCTCCGTTCGACAAATCAGGGAACTTATGTCGCGCTGGCACGTTAGGTCTGTGAAGCGGGCCACGCAACCGGATTGCGCGCGCCCGACAGCCATATTGGAAGGAGAACATCAATGTCCTCACCAAACACAAATCTGGAAAAGCAGCAGCGCCAGCACAAGGGGCCGCTGACCGGCATCGCGGGCGCCCTTGTCCTCGCAGGTGTGCTGCTTGCGGCGCTGATCGGCTGGACCGTGTACCAAGGCGGCGAGCCGCAGGGTGCCGAGGTTCAAGTTGACGGCCGTACCGGAGACGCTTCCGCGGTTGCGACCGACTAGTCCCCTCGACTACCGACGCAACTCGGGGCCGGTCTGCCATTGGCAGGCCGGTTTTTTGTTGTCAGGGTGCCGGATATGGCTCGTATGCGGAAGAAATCAGACCTACCAACGAAGACCTGCGCCACCTGCGGCAGACCCTTCGCGTGGCGCAAGAAGTGGGCGTTGGTGTGGGACGAGGTGCGCTACTGCTCCGAGCGGTGCCGCAACGCCAAGGGCTGAGGTCGGCAGGTGTTTCGGCCCAATCTTGTTGCCTATCGGAAACTTTTTTTCTAGACAGCATACGATTGTATTCAGACACGCCACCCGCCCATCGAAAGGGACCCCGAGATGACCAAGACCTCCGTCACGCGCACAGACAAGCACGGTTTGCAGGTGGATAGCCTTCTGGCTGACTTCGTGGAAACCAAAGCACTGCCCGGAACCGGCATCGCGGCGGATGATTTCTGGAAGAGCTTCTCGGACATTGCGCATGAGTTGGGGCCGAAGAACAAGGCGCTGCTGGAAAAGCGCGAGTCGCTGCAATCGCAGATCGACGCGTGGCATATCGAGAATCGCGACAAGCCGCATGACCATGCCGCCTACAAGGCGTTCCTGACCAAGATCGGCTATCTGCTGCCCGAGGGCGAGGACTTCCAGATCGACACGGCCAATGTGGACCCCGAAATCGCCTCCGTCCCCGGCCCGCAACTGGTGGTGCCCATTACCAACGCGCGTTATGCGCTGAACGCGGCCAATGCCCGCTGGGGCAGTCTTTATGACGGGTTCTACGGCACCGACGCTATGGGAACGCTGCCGCCGAAAGGTGGATACGACAAGGGCCGCGGCTCTCGCGTGGTGGCGCGCGTGCGGGTGTTTCTGGACGAGGCTTTCCCGCTGGAAGGCACCAGCCACGCCGACGTGAAAAGCTACGAAGTGCGCGATGGTGCGCTGCTGGCCGACGGCAAAAAGCTGGCGGACCCGTCGAAATTCGTGGGCTACAAGGGCGACGCTGGCAACCCTGACGCGATACTGCTGCGCAACCATGGGTTGCATGTGGAGATGGTGTTCGACAGCACGCATTTCATCGGCAAACACGACCAGGCGGGCCTTGCGGATGTGCGGCTTGAAAGTGCCATGTCGGCCATTATGGATTGCGAAGATTCCGTGGCTTGCGTCGATGCCGAAGACAAGGTGCAAGCCTATTCCAACTGGCTGGGTCTGATGCAGGGCGACTTGGCTGAAAGCGTGGAGAAGGGCGGCAAGACTATCACCCGCAAGCTGCGCGACGACATGACCTACACCGCACCCGATGGTGGCAATGTGGTCGTCAAAGGCCGCGCCTTGATGCTGGTGCGCAATGTCGGTCACCTGATGACCAACCCCGCCGTGCTCGACCGTGATGGCGGCGAGGTCTATGAGGGGCTGATGGACGCGATAGTGACGACGCTGATCGCCATGCATGATTTGCAAAAGACCGAAGGTCTGCGGAACTCCGTCAACGGATCGGTCTATGTGGTGAAGCCGAAAATGCACGGGCCGGAAGAGGTGGCCTTCGCGGACGAGATTTTCACCCGTGTGGAAAAAGTTCTGGGCCTGCCCGCCAACACCGTGAAACTAGGCATCATGGATGAGGAGCGCCGCACGTCGGTCAACCTCAAGCAATGCATCTTTGCCGCCAAATCACGCGTGGCGTTCATCAACACCGGCTTCCTTGATCGCACCGGCGATGAGATCCACACCTCGATGGTGGCAGGTGCCTTCTCGCGCAAGGACTTCATCAAGCGTAAGGCGTGGATCGGCGGCTACGAGAACCGCAATGTCGATATCGGTCTGGAATGTGGCCTGTCGGGTCGCGCACAGATCGGCAAGGGCATGTGGGCGATCCCCGACCAGATGGCCGCGATGCTGGAGCAGAAGATCGAGCACCCGAAAGCCGGTGCCAACTGCGCTTGGGTGCCGTCACCGACGGCCGCGACCCTGCACGCGCTGCATTACCACAAGGTCGACGTGTTCGCGGTGCAGGAGAAGCTGAAAGCGGGTGGGCGGCGCGCGCATGTGGAGACGATCCTCGACATCCCGCTGGCGACCTACCAGATGTGGAACGACGCGCAAATCATGCGCGAGGTCGAGAACAACGCGCAAGGCATCCTTGGTTATGTGGTGCGCTGGATCGATCAGGGCGTGGGTTGCTCCAAAGTGCCGGATATCAACGATGTGGGCCTGATGGAAGACCGCGCGACCTGCCGGATTTCCAGCCAAGCACTGGCCAACTGGCTGCATCATGGCGTGGTGTCCGAGGACGCGGTTATGGGTGCCATGAAGAAAATGGCCGCTGTAGTGGACGAACAGAATGCGGGTGATGCGAGCTACATGCCGATGGCCCCGAGCTTTGACGGGATCGCGTTTCAAGCGTGCTGTGATCTTGTGTTCAAGGGCCGCGTTCAGCCTTCGGGCTATACCGAACCTGTCCTTCATGCCCGCCGACTGGAGTTGAAGGCCAGCCTTTAAGACTTTCGCTTAACGCACCAAAACAGGAGGCAGAACCATGGCTGGAATTTCACTGAACAAGGCCCGCACGATTGTTCGCAAGACCATCGCAAGGGGCCAAGAGTTGGAGCTAAAGCCGCTTTCGGTCGTGGTGCTGGATGCGGGTGGCCATGTGCAGGCGTTCGAGCGTGAAGACGGCGCGTCTCCGGGACGTTTCGACATCGCACGCGGTAAGGCTTACGGCGCAGTAATGTTGGGCATGTCCGGCACATCGCAGATGGCGCGGGCCGAGCAGCAGGCGTATTTCATGAACGCAGTGAATGGCGTTTTCGGAGGTGCGGTCGTACCGGTACCCGGTGGCGTGCTGTTGCGTGACAAAAAAGGTGACGTGATCGGCGCCGTCGGTGTCACGGGTGACAGCTCCGACAATGATTTGATTGCCGCGTTGGCGGGGATCGAGGCTGCCGGATTGGTCGGCGACGGGTAAGCTGCCCTAAGGTAATGCGCATAAAACTTGAGCTTTTGCCCGCATGCAGAGGGTCTGTGCGCGGGCGCGTCTATACCTGCGATTGGACTTGGGCTACATGTAGGCTGAAGGGTTAACGGAGACTAAGAGTTATGGCGCGCCCCGTAGTTGGCATTATTGGCAACTCGTATTTGATCAATGACGAATATCCTGCCCACGCGGCGGGTAGCATGAATTGCCAAGCGATCGCCGAGGTCTCTGGTGCGTTGCCGATGATCGTGCCCTCTTGCCCTTCCCTCACCGATGTCCAAGATTTGTTGGAGGCCTGCGACGGCTTCCTGTTCACGGGCGGTCGCCCGAATGTACATCCGGAAGAATACGGCGAGGCCGAAACGGAGGCGCATGGGGCATTTGACCGGTCGCGCGACCGGATCGCCCTCCCGTTGATCCGTGCCTGCATTGAGCGAGGTCAGCCGATATTCGGCGTTTGTCGCGGGTTTCAGGAAGTGAATGTCGCCATGGGCGGGACGCTCTACCCAGAAATTCGTGATCTGCCGGGGCGGATGAACCACCGGATGCCACCAGACGGCACGCTGGACGAAAAATTCGAGCTGCGCCACGTGGTGACCTTCACCGAAGGCGGTCCGTTTCACCAATTGCTGGGTGCGCAAGAGGTTATGACCAACACCCTGCACGGGCAGGGGATCAAAACCGCTGGCGAACGCGTGGTGATCGACGGCTTGGCCCCCGATGGTACGCCGGAAGCGATCTATATCAAGGACGCACCGGGGTTCAGCCTGTCGGTGCAATGGCATCCGGAATACCGCGCGGCGCAGGATCAGGTGTCGCAGGTATTGTTCAAGGCATTCGGCGATGCCGCAGCCGCATGGGCTGCGGGCGCGCGTCCTCAGGTTCTGAAACTGGCCTAAGAGGTCAGGATTTCGCTGACCTTCAGCGCACGCATCTGGTTGCCGTCCACCTTCAGCTTACCGCTCATGACAGCAGTGATTGGGTTCTGATCGCCGCTCAGGATCGCGCGGAAGACGGCCTCGGTCGCTTTGAGGGTGACGTCGGCTTCGGCCTCTGTGGCGCTTTCGGCGGCACCATGTTCAGACAGGATGATCGCGCCGTGGTCGATCACCACCAACTTGGCCGTGCCTTTGATAGCGCCCTTTGCCTTGGTGTTTACGATGTCGATGAAGCTGTCGAAGCTGGACATGGGCGGGCCTTTCGAAGTGACGTGCGCGTCAGTTTGAACCAAGCCCCGTCTTGCGCAAGCCCGACGTCGCGTCAGAAGCCGTAAAGCGCCACCGGATTGTCCACGAGGATGCGCTGACGATCCGCGTTTCCCGATACGGCGTCGTGGAAGCGGTCGAGCAGCGTGCCGGCATCGGGCATCGCCGCATCCGCCAGCATGATGAACGGCCAGTCGGAGCCCCAGAGGCAGCGCTCGGGGTTGGCCTGCGCAAGGGCTGCGGCGAAGGGGGTGGCCTCGGTGAACGGCGGCGCGCAGACGCGGTAGGGCGCGGAGAGCTTGGCGTAAGCGTGGCCCTCCGACAGCAACCGACACAGGGTTTGAAAGCCGGGATCATCCGTGCCGCGTGCCAGATCTGGCCAGCCCATGTGATCGACCACCACGGGGCAGGGCAAGCGACGGATGTCGTCGGCAATCTCCGGGATGTGGCGATTGGCGGAGGCGAGGATTTGCAGGTGCATGTCCCGCGCGGCCAGTGCAGGTGCCAGTGCCTTTGCGCCCTGCCATGTCAGGATGCCGCCATGGATATAGTTGAGCCGCAGCGCCTTGACGCCAGCGGCGGCCAGCGCGTCCAGTTTGGCCTCGGGTGCGCCGTCGGGCAGCAGGGCGACGCCGCGGGTGGTGTCGGGTCCAAGGCGGCGGATGGCCTCCAGTGTGACCGCATTGTCGCCGCCATAGAGGATGGAATGGACGACCACCGTGCGGGCGATGCCGAGGGTGTCCATCTGAGCGCGGTAGCGCGCGATGAAGCCGTCCATGTCGAGGCCTTCGGCGGGGTTCTCGACGCGGTTTTCCCATAAGGGGAATTCGGATGCTGCGGCGAGCATGTGGATATGGCTGTCGACCGCGCCTTGGGGGGCTTTTTGCCGGGGTGTGTTGGCCGCGTTGGGCGGGGCGCTGGTGGGGAGCATTGGACCCTCCGGGGGGAATATTTTTGCCAAGATGAAACCGATGGCGTTGGATTGGCGGATTTGGTCGTTAGCCGTAGGTGTCCAACATTTCCTTGAGATCGTCCAGTGTGTTGGCCTCTTGCACCGGCTTGTCGTGCCGCCAGCGCAGCATGCGCGGGAAGCGCAGGGCGACGCCGGATTTGTGGCGGGGGGAGGCCTGAATGCCCTCGAAGGCGATCTCGAACACATGCTCGGGGGTGACCTGACGCACGGGGCCGAAACGTTGTAGAGTGTTCTTCTTGACCCATGCGGTGATCTTGCGGAACTCCGCATCGGTGAGGCCTGAATAGGCCTTGGTGAACGGGGTCAGCTCGTTGCCGTTCCACACCGCGAAGGTGAAGTCGGTATAGAGGCCCGCGCGTCTGCCGGAGCCCGCCTGCGCATAGATCATCACCGCGTCGATGGTCAGCGGGTCGACCTTCCATTTCCACCAGTCGCCTTTTTTGCGGCCAGACAGGTAGAGGCTGTCGCCGCGTTTCAGCATCAAGCCTTCTGCGGCATGGTCACGGGAGGTGGCGCGGATTTGGGCGAGGTCGTCCCATGTCTGGAACGGCAGTTGGGCGGACAGGCGCAGGGGCGCGTCCGATGGTAGCGTGTCGATCAGGGCGGTGAGCCGCGCGCGGCGGTCGTCCAACGGGTGCGTGCGCAGGTCCTCGCCGTCCTGCTCCAGCAGGTCGTAGGCGTAGAGGATCACCGGCGCGTCTTTCAGCAGCTTTTTCGGCACGGTCTTGCGCCCGATGCGTTTTTGCAGCGCGTTGAAGTTTTGTGGCGTGTCGGTAGCGTGATCCCATGCCAGAAGCTCCCCGTCAAAGACGGTGCCGTCGGGGATGAAGTCTGGGGCGATGGCAAATTCGGGGAAGCGGTCGGTGATCAACTCCTCGCCGCGCGACCACAGATAGGGCTGGCGCTGGCGGATGATAAGCTGGCCACGGATGCCGTCCCATTTGCGTTCCGCCCGCCAGTCGGAGGGCGGGCCGAGGGCGTCGAGGTCCTCTAACTGGTAGGCAAGGTAGAACGGGTAGGGTTTGGAGGCGTCGGCCTCGGGATCATGCGCCTCGATCAGGTCGTGGAACGTGGTCGTGGCGGGCGTCCAGTCACCCATCAGGCGATGGGCGAGCGTGGCTTCCTCGATCTCGGTGGCCTGTGCCAGCGCGCGGGTCATCAGCTTCTGGCTGACCCCGATGCGCAAGCCACCGGTGATGAGCTTGTTGAACAGGAAACGCTCGATGGGCGGCAGGGTGGACCATGCGTCCAGCACAGTTTGTTTTTTGGCCTCCATGTCCAGCACGCCAAGGTCGCGGACGGTTTCCAGCCAATCGGTCAGGGTGCGGTCGCGGCGTCCTGTGGCGGGGGGCAGGACGAGGGCGATGGTCTCGGACAGGTCACCGACGATTGGGTAGCATTCCTCGAACAGCCACAACGGGATGTCCGCGACCTCCGCGGCCCATTCGCGCAGGAGTGTCGTGGTCACGCCGCGCTTGGGGCGGCGACCGGACAACAGCGCGATGGTCCACAGGCGATCACTGTCAGGGGCGTCGCGGAAATAGGCGGCGAGGGCGGCCACCTTGGCGTTGGTCTTGGTGGTCTGGTCCAGTGCGGTAAACAGGTCTGCAAAGCGCTTCATGGCAGGTGCGCTCGCAGCTTTTCGACCAGATGCAGGACGGATGCGTCGGCCTCCGGCGTCCATCCGGCGGCGAGTTGCCAGACATGGGGGACGTTTGTCCATGTCTGGAAATCGACGTCAGGTAGGGCGTTTGCCAGATGGGCCGCGTCGTCATAAAGCATCTCTCCCTCTGCCACATGCAGCGCCGTGGGCGGGGCCATGGAGAGGTCCGCATAGGCAGGCGAGATGTCGGGGTCTTTTGGGTCGCTGTCTGAAAGGTAGGCAGGCATGCAGCGCCTAACCCATTGGTGGGGCAGCAGCATATCCGTGTCGCGGAACTCTATGCGGCTGGGGCTGGTATGCGCCAGATCGGTCAGCGGCGACAGCAGCGCCAATGCGGCGGGCTGGGGCAGGCCGAGGGCCGCGATGCGGGTCACGGTGTTGAGCACCAGCGTGCCGCCCGCGCTGTCGCCGCCGAGCACGATACGCTGCGGCTCGAAGCAGGTCAGGGCCAGTTTGTAGGCGGCGATGCAGTCCTCGGGGGCAGCGGGATAGGGATGGGCGGGCGCAAGGCGGTAGTCGGGCAGCCATGCCTCCGCCCCGATACCGGCGGCGATGCGGGCGGCCAGCCAGCGATGGGAATAAGCCGATCCGATTGTGAACCCGCCGCCGTGGAAATAGAGCAGCAGATTGCCCTGTGCCGTGTTCGGGATCATCCGGCGGATGCAGAAGTTCGGCATGTGCAGGAAGGCTTTGTTGGTGCCGCGCAAGGGGCGCATCCCGCCGACCGCGAGGCCGTCCAGCACGCGGGCCAGCTGGCGCTGGTCCTTGATCTTGGCAAGCAGCGGTTTTTCGATGTAGCGGGCGAAGCCGTTGAACAGCTTTTGGCTGCGGGACGTCATTCGACGACCTCTGCATCCGCCGCGTCGAGGCTTTCGCCTTCGTATTCGGTTTCCACGACGCCCGCGTCATAGCCTTGCTCGTTCAGCCAACGGGCGAACTGGGACGTGTAGCCGTGTGTGACGAAAACCCGCTCCGCCCCTGTGGCCTTGATTGCGGCGTTCAACCCGTCCCAGTCGGCGTGATCGCTCATCACGAAACCGCGGTCGGCGGAGCGGCGGCGTCGGTGGCCGCGCATCGACATCCAACCGGACGCGAAGGCGGTGGAGGCCTGCCCGAAGCGGCGCACCCATGTGGAGTTCATGCCCGATGGCGTCGCGAGGACCAATGCGCCTGCGTTGGCCTTTATGTCCGTGTCAGGGGTCACGCGGATTGTGTCGGGCAGGGACAAGCCTTGCGCACGCAGCACCGCGTTGGTGTTCTCGATCGCGCCGTGGGTCAGGGTCGGGCCGATGGAGGTGTCCACATTGGCTAGGATGCGCTGCGCCTTGCCCAAGGCATAGGCCCCGAGGATGGAGAACCGCCCCGCCGCCTTGTTTGCTGCCCACCATGCGTTGATCTGGGTGATGACGTCGTCTTGGGCGTCCCATTTGAACACCGGCAGTCCGAACGTGCTTTCGGTTATGAAGGCGTGACAGGGAACCGGCTCGAACGGCTCGGAGAAGCCGTCATCGGTGGTTTTGTAGTCGCCGGAGGCGACCCAGATCTCCCCATCCACTTCGACGCGGATCTGGGCGGAGCCGGGGACGTGGCCTGCGGGGTGGAAGGACACGCGAGCCTTACCGATCTGGCGTGTTTCGCCATAGTTGACGGTATCGAGCGAGATGTCACCCAAGCGAAGACGCATGACGGGGGCAGCGGCCTTGGTGGCGAGGTAGCTGCCATGGCCCCAGCGGGCGTGGTCGGAATGGCCATGGGTGATCAACGCACGGGGGACCGGACGCCACGGGTCGATGTAGAAATCGCCTGCGGGGCAGTAGATGCCTTCGGGTTGGAATTGCAAAACCATGACGCTCAACTTAGCAGGGGCAGGATTGGTTGCCAGTGCTGGTTTTTGGCGTATTGATAGTGTGAATAGTCAAAAGGGGACGGTCATGGGATTTTCTGATTTCAAAGCGCGGATGGCATCGGGGGACCGCCTGCTTGGCACGTTCGTCAAGACGCCTTCGGTGGAGATGGTGGAGATACTGGCTAAGTCCGGTCTCGACTTCATTTGTCTCGATGCCGAACACGCGCCGTTTGACCGGATGCGGCTGGACGCCTGCCTTGCAGTGGCGCGGGCGCTGGATTTTCCGACACTGGTGCGGGTGCCCGCAGGTGGTGAGGATGACATCCTGAAGGTGATGGATGCGGGGGCCGTGGGCATCGTGGTGCCGCATGTGGACAGCGCCGAGAAAGCACGCGCGATAGCCAAGGCCGCGCGGTTCGGGCGCGGCGGACGCGGTTTCGCGGGCTCGACCCGTTGGGCGGGCTACGCAACACGTTCCATGGCGGAGGTGTTGGAGCAGTCGCGCACAGAGACTGTCGTGATCGCACAGATCGAGGAGCCGGAAGGCGTCGAGGATATTGCCGGCATCGCGGGCGCTGAGGGCGTTGACGGTGTGTTCATCGGCCCTGCGGACCTTTCGGTGGCCTATGGCGCGACCTCCGTGGACAACGACGAGCTGAAAGAGGCGATGACGCGGGTGGGCGATGCGGCCCGCAAGGCCGGAGTGGCTTATGTGACCTGGGTGCCGAATGCGCAGACGGCAAAAGCGTGGGAGGGCTATGGCTTCAACGTGTTCGTGATGGCGTCGGAACACGCATGGATGCTGGCGGGTGCGCGGGCGGCTGTAGCCGACATGCAAGACGAATGACGTAGGGTCAAAGGCTTACGCAACAGCTATGCGTCTGTTGCATGGCGGTAATACGGGTTTTGGCGGATGTCACTGCAACAGGGCTGACCTATCTATGATCCAACGAACGGATCAAGAAGGACTGTTGAAATGAAATTCGAAAACTCTGAAAACATCGATGTTGAAGCCATTGAACGTGAAGCCCGCAAACTGCGCGCTGAATATACTGCCAAAATGATTGCTTCCGCCCGGGCTTGGGTCGTTGCAAAATTCTCCGCGCCTACTTTGGCTGGCTCCAAAACCGCCTAATTCCACTGCTGTTTGGCCTTACTCAAGGCCGGAAGAGCTTGGTCAAAATCCCGGTTCCGCGACTATGGCGGGCCGGGATTTTGTCGTTCTGGCACGCCGGTCGGTGATCACATCCCAAGATATCAAAGCGCTCGCTGGGCGAGATGCGACGCACAGACGGGCTTTCGCCTGACGAAAATACCGACTAAGGGGAGGATATGACATCCTCCCCTTTTTCCGCCTCACCCTATCCTGTCATCCGCCTGAAGCCGAAGGCCAACGCCCTGACCATCCGTGGCGGCGCCCCTTGGGTCTATTCAGACGAGCTGGTCACCGACCGCCGCGCCCGCCGCCTTGAGGCGGGATCGCTGGCTGTGTTGGAGGATAGCGACCGCGCGCCAATCGCCGTGGTCACCATCAACAACGAGTCCAAGATCATCTGCCGCGTCATGGACCGCGACCCCGAAGCCGTGCTGGATCAGGACTGGCTGGTGGCCCGCGTGCGCCGCGCGCTTGATTTGCGCGAGCATCTGTATGACGCGCCGTTCTATCGCCTGATCCACGCCGAGGCCGACGGGTTGCCGGGGGTGATCGTCGACCGTTTTGGCGACGTGCTGGTGATGCAACCGAACGCCGCGTGGGCCGAGACCGCCTGCGAAGGTTTGGCCGCGGCCTTGGTCGAGGTTACCGGTGCTACCACTGTTATTAAGAACGCTGCGGGTCGTGCGCGCGGGCTGGAAGGGTTGGATGACGTGTCAACAACCTTGATCGGCGGCCATGAGGGGCTGATCGAAGTCCCGATGAATGGCGCGACCTATATGGCGGATGTGGTGGACGGCCAGAAAACCGGCCTGTTCTTTGACCAACGCGACAACCACGCTTGGGCGGCGAAGTTGCCGCGCGGCGGGAGCGTGTTGGACGTGTTCTCTCACGTGGGAGGCTTCTCGTTGGCCGCTTTGGCGGCGGGGGCATCGTCCGCGCTGGCCGTTGACGGCTCCGAGCCGGCCTTGGCACTGGCCGAAAAAGGCGCGGAAGCGTCCGGCGTGGCGGACAAGTTTGCGACCCGTAAGGGCGATGCGTTCAAGGTGATGGAAGCGCTGGCCAGCGAAGGCGAGCTGTATGATCTGGTCGTGGCCGACCCGCCAGCTTTTGCACCCAACAAGCAGGCGCTGTCGAACGGGCTGACGGCGTATAGCCGCGTCGGCTCTATGGCGGCGAAGCTGGTAAAGCCGGGCGGGTATCTGGTGCTGTGCTCGTGCAGCCACGCGGCGGACCTGACCAAGTTTCGCCAAGCGTCGTTGCGCGGCGTTGGCAAAGCAGGGCGTCAAGCGCAGATCATCCACACAGGCTCTGCCGGTGCGGACCACCCGCTGCATCCCGCCTTGGCGGAAAGCGGATACCTCAAGGCCATTTTCCTGCGCCTCGACTGATGCGCGCGCTGCTTGACGCCTGCGTGATCTACCCCACCGTACTTCGCGAAGTGCTGGTGGGCTGCGCGGGGTTGGGCTTGTACGAGGCGTTGTGGTCCGAACGCATTCTGGAGGAATGGGCGCGGGCGACGGTCAAGCTGGGGCCGGGGGCGGAAGTGCAAGCGCGGGGCGAGGTGGCGGTGCTGAAGGCGCAGTTTCCAAATGCCTGCGTGCGGCCCCGTGACGGGGACATGGCGCGGCTGCATTTGCCGGACGAGAACGACATTCATGTTTTGGCGGCGGCGATTGCCGGATCAGCGGATGTGATCGTGACGATGAACGCCAAAGACTTTCCACGCCAGACACTGGCTTTTGAAGGCTTGAAGCGCCTTAGCCCCGACGAGTTCATGATGGAGCTGTGGTTCGAGACGCCGGAAGCCGTGGAGCAGGTTGTCCGAGGCGTATATAAAGTGGCCTGCGAGATGTCGGGGGAAGCGCTGGAGCTGCGCGCCTTGATGAAGCGCGCGCGGTTGCCGCGGCTGGGCAAGGCGATCGGTTAGGTTTTGGTCACGCCCCATTTGGCTTCGCGTGCCTCGATGGCGGCGATGCGTTCAGCCGTCTTGGGGTGGCTCAGGAGCCACGCAGGGGTTCCCGCGCCAAGACTGCCCGTCAGCTTGTCCAGTTTCAGAAACAGCGATTTTTGCGGTGCAGTGCCGATACCCGCCTTGGTGAGCAGGGCGGAGGCATAGGCGTCGGCCTCGTATTCATCACTGCGCGACAGGCGAGCGGCGAGCATGGTGGTGAGCATATTGGCGATCCAGATGCCAATGCCGGGAAGGAAGCGGCCCAGCACGGTGGCAAGGGCCACGCGAATGGCGTTCTGGCCGGAGAAGTCGATCATCCGGCGGCGCGAATGGCCCAAGGCGACGTGACCCAGCTCATGCGCGATGACGGAGGCCATTTCGGCGGCACTGACCGATCCGTCTTTATACTTGTTGAAAAAACCGCGGGTGATGAAGATGCGCCCGTCGGGGGCGGCGAGGCCGTTGATCGGCTCGATCTCGTAGATATGGACCTTGATTTTGGGCAGGTCTAACGCACCAGCCATGTCGAGGTTGAGTAGGTCCAGTTCCGGATCATCTAGGAGCGACGATTGCTGATCCAGCGTCCGCGCGGTGTTCCACGCGGAGAACTTGTACATCACCAGCGCGTAGATGATGGCGATCAGGATCGGGGTCAGCTTCAGCATACGCTTAGATATGGGGCGCGACATGCATGCAGGCAAGCCCTATCCGGGAATCGCGGATTCGCACGGTATTTCACCCGTCTCACGGTTTGTGATCGGCTTCTCACGCGGGCGTTACCTGTTGCGCGTGGGCGCGAACTTTAGTGTGCGTATTCGCACGAAAACTCACATATTTGGCAAAAAAATTGCGTTGAAGCGCGAAGTGGTATGCCCCATATTAGTCTCATCAAACGGCAACACGCCGACACACACATCAGACAACAGTCTGAAAACAAACAAAAGAGAGTACATACTATGAAAACCATCATCGCAGCCGCCATCGCCCTGACCGTTTCCGCACCAGCTTTCGCTGACGTGAGCAATGCACAAGCCTTTTTTGCGCTTGGTAACGACTCTGCCGCCGAACGCACTGTTGGCGAGACCTCGACCGGCAACATCTTCCAATCTCAACTTGCTGGCGCAAAAGCCAACGACTCGGTCGCTGAAAGCACCGTGGACGTGTCCGCAGGCCAAGCAACTCGTACGAGCACCGACTTGCTGTCCTTCTTCGCACTGGGCAACGACTCGGCAGCTGAGCGCGTTAACTACTAAGTTCCCCGACGGTCTTCTCCCGAGACCAAAGGCCCCTCCGGAAACGGGGGGGCTTTTTTGTTACCCGCGGGTCAGTTGTTTCATGCCCGCCTCGATGCCCTGAAGGGTCATCGGCACCATGCGATCCGCACCAAAGATTTGCTGGATCATCCTGATTGACTGCGTGTAGCGCCAGAAGCGGTGCTCCAGCGGGTTGATCCACAAATGGCTCGGCCACTGGTCGCGGGCGCGTTCCAGCCAGACTTGGCCAGACTCTGCGTTCATGTGCTCGTTCGCACCGCCGGGATAGGCGATTTCATAGGGGGACATGGAGGCGTCGCCGACGAAGATACATTTGTAGTCGGAGCCGTAGGTGCGCAGGATTTCATGGGTCGGGATTTGCTCGTTCCAGCGGCGGGAGTTGTCCTTCCACACGCCTTCATAGAGGCAGTTGTGGAAGTAGAAATGCTCCATGTGTTTGAATTCGGTGCGCGCGGCGCTGAACAACTCTTCCACGACGCGGATATGCGGATCCATGGAGCCGCCGATGTCTAAAAACAACAATACTTTGACGGCGTTGCGCCGTTCGGGGCGGGTTTTGACGTCTAAGTAGCCGTGTTCTGCGGTGGCTTGGATCGTGCCGTTCAGGTCCAACTCTTCTGCCGCCCCGTCGCGGGCCCATTTGCGCAGGCGTTTCAGGGCGACTTTGATGTTGCGGGTGCCAAGCTCGATGGTGTCGTCGAGGTTGCGAAACTCGCGTTTGTCCCAGACTTTGACCGCGCGCTGGTGGCGGGAGCCGTCCTGGCCGATGCGGATGCCTTCGGGGTTGTAGCCATAGGCACCGAAAGGCGAGGTGCCAGCGGTGCCGATCCATTTGTTGCCGCCTTGGTGGCGGCCTTTTTGTTCTTCCAGACGCTTTTTCAGCGTCTCCATCAGCTTGTCGAAGCCGCCCAAGGCTTCGATTTCCGCGCGTTCTTCGGCACTGAGATGCTTTTCGGCCATCTTGCGCAACCAGTCTTCGGGGAGGTCCATCGCTTCCAGAACGTCCTCGGGGCTGATCTTCTCAAGCCCTTGGAATGTATGGGCGAAAGCGCGGTCAAAGCGGTCCAGATGCCGCTCGTCCTTCACCATTACGGTGCGGGCGAGGTAGTAGAACCCGTCAATGTCATAGGTGACGAGGCCCGCCTGCATGCCTTCGAGGAAGGCCAGATATTCGCGCAAGCTGACGGGGATTTTGGCTGCCCGCAGGTTGTCGAAGAAGGGCAGAAACATCAGGCTGCGACGGCGGCGCGGGCCAGATAGATGGCGACGAACAGCCCGATCAGGCCGAAGATGATGGCGAACCCGCCCGCATATTGCGCCATGTCGAGGCGGTTGCCGCCTTTGCGTTTTGCCAAGGCCGCGCCAAGTAGCGCGCCGATCAGCATACCGATGAGAGGGGCCATTTAGTGCCTAGCTCCGTACCCGGCGGGGGGCCAATGCTTTGATCTCATTCAACCGCGCCCGCACATTGCGTTCCGAGCCGAAGCCATAGCGGCCCCAACCCAGACTGTCGAGCCTGACGCGGCGGGCCTGATCGTCGCGGCCCGAAGCTTCGAGCGCCTCGGCCTTGATCATCAGAAGCGTCGCCAGAAGAGCGGCGTTGGACGAGTTGCGCGCGGACGGGATGCTTTCATCGGTCAAGCGGATCGCGACTTCGAGTTGACCAGAAGACAGCGCAAAAGCGGCCATCTGGGTGTTGACGTGGGCGGAATGGACCGACGCGCCATAGAGTTGCTTGTAGATGTTGCCGGACTGCACGAAGGCCGAGATAGCGGTTTCCGGCTTGGTCGCCAGTGACACGCGGCCTTGCACGAACAGCGAGAAGGCGAGGCGATTGTCTTTCCAGCCCTGCGCTTGCGCAATTTTTACCGCTTTCGCTGCGTAGGAAGCACGTTGCGATTGCGACGTGCGCAGGGAAAGGGCGGAGGTGATTGCGTCGTTCCATTGCTTGGGGGTGCGGTTGGCACCTGCATTGGTAGCGCGATTGCCGCGCGGGTTCAGGCTGCTGAGAAGGCCAGGCAGAACACGGGCGGTTTGCCCTCTGGTCATGCCGTTTTTGAGTTGCGGTGAGTAGTAGGCACGCAAGATTAGCATGTCGAAGCCGGTCAGGATGGTGTGGAAGTTGTCATCGTTAAATATGCTATCAGGCAAGCGATAGAGATCGTTCAACGGGCCAAGGGCCTGCGATATTTCCTCGTGTAAACAATCGCGTACCTCTTGTGGGGACACGTCGTTCGGAATGATGACGGTTGCTTTTTTCCGGTTGGACAGGCGGGTCCAGTCGGTTTTGCCATTGCCGCGATTGCGTTTGAATTCGGACCAGCCGTTAACGTTC
This sequence comes from Litoreibacter meonggei, assembly GCF_003663885.1. GTDB lineage: Bacteria > Pseudomonadota > Alphaproteobacteria > Rhodobacterales > Rhodobacteraceae > Litoreibacter > Litoreibacter meonggei. The sequence goes on along the minus strand of NZ_RCCE01000002.1, from coordinate 181,006 downwards.
GGAACCACGAAGCACGCAGCTTGCGGTACAGCTTTTTGCAACGTCTTGCGCGGGATCGCCTCGACGATGATTTGGGCCTCTTCGCCACGCGTAGCGCGGGAGATGTTGATACCAGCTTCGGAGCGCAGGCGCGCCAGCAGGCGGGCAAGATCACCTTCAAGCGAGGCGGGGGCCTGTCCGGTGACCGAAACTTTGATCGGGCCTTCGAATTTGGTCAGCCAAGGCAGCGGGCGGCCACTTTCCATCTGGAAGGTCAGGTCTAGAAAATCTTGGACGATTTGGGAATTAGGTCTGCTAACGCCGCCAGCGCGTTGGCTGGTAAAGGTCTTCATCGGCGGCAGTGACGTTGCCACAGGGGCACTGCGTCCTGCCACCTCGTTATCAGAGGTGGGCACACAGGCGGCCATGAGGCACAGAATTGGAATCGCTAAGCGGCGCATCAGAGGGTTATACCCCCGTTTTCACGATCTGGTGAGGAATTTGCGCATAGGGCCGGCATCGTGGCGCTGTGGACACAATTCCGCGACAGTCCACGTATCGGCGCAGCACCATGGTCGATAACTCTGGCCCGTAATTGGCGCACTGATCTGATCTTCACGGAGTTATCCCGCCTATTGCTCGATTAGCGTCCTGTAAATCGTCTCTTTAAGGCGCGAGTTAGGGACGAATTGGGCAATTTGCGGGCTATTGTTTCCGTTCGCAGTGCCGTTACCGCTGGCCCCGTGCAAGGAAGGCTAGCCTCTCGAACAGATGTACGTCTTGTTCGTTCTTTAACAAGGCGCCGTGCAGGCGTGGTAACGCAGATGCTCCGTTCTGTTTCAAATCTTCCGCAGTTAAGTCTTCCGCCAGTAACAGTTTTAACCAATCCAGCACCTCGGATGTAGACGGTTTTTTCTTCAGACCATTGGTCTCGCGGATCTCGTAGAATTGCGTCAGCGCGGCGGTGAGTAATGCAGGTTTCAGGCCAGGGAAGTGAACGTTCACGATGGCGCGCATGGTGTCGATATCGGGGAAGCGGATGTAGTGGAAAAAGCAGCGGCGCAGGAAGGCGTCGGGCAGTTCTTTTTCGTTGTTGGAGGTGATGATGACGATGGGGCGTTGGCGGGCTTTGACCGTCTCGCCGGTCTCGTAGACATGGAACTCCATGCGATCGAGCTCTTGCAGCAGGTCGTTCGGAAACTCGATGTCGGCCTTGTCGATCTCATCAATCAACAGCACGCATTTTTCTTCGCGTTCAAAGGCTTGCCACAGTTTGCCGCGCTTGATGTAGTTGGCGACATCATGCACTTTCTCGTCGCCGAGCTGGCTGTCGCGCAGGCGCGATACAGCGTCATACTCGTACAATCCCTGTTGCGCCTTGGTGGTAGACTTGATGTGCCACTCGATCATTTCCAGCCCAAGCGCGTCCGAGACCTGACGCGCCAGCTCGGTTTTGCCGGTGCCGGGTTCGCCTTTGACAAGCAGCGGGCGCTCCAGCGTGACGGCGGCGTTGACTGCAACGGTCAGATCATCGGTCGCCACATAACTGTCTGTGCCTGTGAACTTCAGCGGGCGGGCAGGGGTCGACGTAGAATCCATAAGCAAAACAAGCCTCTGTGACGTGGAGTTGATTAACGAATAATTGATCGCGCTAACGCTCTTTTAACGGTCCTTATATGCGTGACAAGGGGGGGAGCTTCGGTTACGAGGACGCAGGGAAGTTTAAGCGTGTTTGGTATTGAGTCGCACTCAAACACTTTGCACGCACTAAAGTGAGGAACTGGGATGAAAGCCGAAGCATTTCTACCCGATGATTATCGACCGGCAGAAGACGAGCCGTTCATGAACGATCGTCAAACCGAGTATTTTCGCCGCAAACTGACAGACTGGAAGGCTTCCATTATGGAAGAGACCGCCCAGACTATCGAAGGCATGAAAGACGGCACGCGCAACATTCCGGACGTCGCCGATCGGGCGTCGGAAGAGACCGACATGGCGTTGGAGTTGCGGACCCGCGATCGCGAGCGGAAATTGATCTCCAAGATCGACGCCGCACTGCGCCGCATTGACGAAGGTGAGTACGGCTACTGCGCCGAGACTGGTGATCCGATCTCTCTGAAGCGTCTTGATGCGCGTCCGATCGCGACAATGAGCCTCGAGGCCCAAGAACGCCACGAGCGCCGCGAAAAAGTCCATCGCGACGATTGATCATTTTTGAACATCTGTTCACTGTAAAAGCCGCCGGTACAGCAACGTGCCGGCGGTTTTTCTTTGTGAGCTTGCCGTGCTGAACTTTGCCGCCGCCATCTTCTTACTGATAATAACCCCTGGGCCGGGGGTGTTGTCCTTAGCCGGTGTGGGGGCTGCGTTCGGGTTCCGCTCGGGGTTGCGCTATCTGACGGGGTTGTTTTTCGGCACGAACCTTGTTGCCTTGGCGGTTGTCACCGGACTGGGCGCGTTGGTTTTGGCAAACCCGGTAATCCGCTTGGTCTTGCTGGGGGTGTCAACTTGCTACCTGCTGTATCTGGCCGCGCGCATTGCGTTGGCGGGGTCAAATATTGCCTTTTCACCCGCGAGCCGGCAACCCGGTGTGCGCGACGGGTTGCTGCTGCAAGCGGTCAACCCGAAGGCATATGTGGTCAATACCACGCTGTTTTCCGGCTTCCCGATCTTCCCCGACGCCTACGGGATGGAGGTGGCCACGAAGTTTGCGATCATCAACGTGATCTGGCTGGCGATCCACTTCCTGTGGCTCTGGGCGGGGAGTGCGGTCAAGCGAATGGCGCTGCCGCCGCAGACGCAGCGGGTGATCAATGTTGGGATGGCGTTGGCCATGCTGGCGGTTGTTGGTTTGGCCGCGTGGAGCGCCTTTTAGGCGGCAAGCTCCACCCAGACAGGAACGTGGTCCGACGGCTTTTCGCGTCCGCGATATTCGCGATCGATCTGGCAGTCCTTCAGCAGGTCTGCGGCTTGTGGCGTCAACAGCAGATGGTCGATGCGGATGCCGTCGTTTTTGTTCCACGCACCCGCTTGGTAGTCCCAAAAGCTGTATTGCTCGGGTGCGGGGTTGCGGGTGCGGAAAGCTTCGGTGAAGCCGAGGTTTAGAATGCGACGATAGGCGGCGCGGCTGTCAGGGTGGAACAGGGCATCTTCGCGCCACGCGTCGGGGCGGGCGGCGTCAATGGCTTGCGGAATGATATTGTAGTCCCCTGCCATCATCGCGGGCATCTCGTCTGCCATGAGGTGCTGCGCGCGGGCATACATCCGCTCCATCCAAGCGAGTTTGTAGTCGTATTTGGGGCCGGGTCGCGGGTTGCCGTTGGGCAGATACAGCCCGCACAGCCGAACCGCGTGTTCATTTCCGACGACGGTGGCCTCTATCCATCGGGCTTGCTCGTCAGTGTCATCGCCGGGCAGGCCGCGCGTGACGTCCTCCAAGGGCAGCTTGGACAGGATCGCGACCCCGTTGAAGCTTTTCATGCCATGGGTTTCGACGTTGTAACCCATGTCTTCGAAATGCTGGCTGGGGAAGCCTTCATCGACGGTTTTGATCTCTTGCAGCAGGGCGACATCGGGCTGTGTTTCGGTTAACCAGTCGGTCAATGCGTTAATGCGTGCCTTGATGCCGTTTATGTTGAACGTCGCAATTTTCATGGATGTGGCCCCCTGTGCGCCCAAGGTATCCCGCAAGGCGCGGTCAGGGGCAAGGGGCGCGCTGCCCGCTTGCGGGGCTCTGGTGCGTAAAAACGGACGCAAGGGATCGGGTATTTGCGGATATGCGCCGATTACGCGGGTTTTCCCCGCAGTGCCGGGTGCAAAGCGCCAATATAACTCTTAAGGAATCGATGTCTGTCACGCGGGGAGTGCGCAATGCTCAAGTTTTTGTTTCGAGGTCGTGAGAAAGAAGTTGTGGTGGAAACCCAACGTCAGAACTTTGAACGCATTATCTCGGAGTTGAACAGTGCGATCGACGGATTGCCGGTTAAACCGCGCGTGACACTGGATCCCGTGACCGGACATGTTGAGTTGCACCTGCCTGAGCAAATGCCGGACGAGGCGCTGGCCTTGCCTGCGCCGACCGGCGGGATCAACGACGAGAAACAAGAGACACCGGACGCTGTAACTGACGCAGTGAAAGGCGAAGTCGCCTGACAGATTAATCTGCAGGCGATATCTAAACGGCCGCGTTAGGGTGCACCGGCGTGGCCGTTTTTGCCTCGGGCTTTTGTGGTATACTTTAACTTGCGACCCTGAAATGACCCTGTGACTGACGCATTCGCGCCGCGATTGATGGGTAGAACGCTTGTTGACCAGATTGTAAGGTAGACGCCATGAAACGCCTGATCCCCTTCGTTGCAGCTGCCACAATGGCACTGACCGGCGCTGTAAGCGCCAAGACGGTGACCTATGTTGAAATCGTGACACGCGCAGACGGATCGAAAGTCGTAATGACCACAAAGGTTGCGAGGCCGACGGACATTATGGTCAGACGTGTGTCTCTGCAGCGATCTTTAGTGCGGTCCATGCGGCGGTAGGGTCGAAACTCATAGCTTCTCGGGCCATTCTTTTGTGGCTGAGAAGACACAGCTGACCAGCTGATTCGGGGGCAAAGTCACATTTGCGCCCCATTTGCGTGTTCTGATTCTACATAAGACACAAATAATAAATAAAAACAAAACACTGCATGAGGCAGACAATGAGAGTAGTTCTGGTACTGGGCGCCGTATTGGCGCTGACAGCCTGTGGAGTTCCCGAATCCGAGGACGTACAGGTTTCACGTGGGGCCATACAGGGGCTCTATTTCATCCCGTTTGACGCTGAAATGTTGGAGAGTTCTCCGGCATGGGATGCGGCCTTGGAAGAGTACAAACGCGAGATGTAAGTGCTGGGAATTGCCATTCGGTTGGGGCGCGCTGAAAAGCGGCGCCCCTTTTTTGCGTTTGGCTACATCGAAAAAGACGTGCCGCAGCCGCAAGATGATGTGGCGTTGGGGTTTTCGATCACGAAGCGCGCGCCGATCAACTCTTCCGAGAAGTCGATAACTGCATTGGCCAGAAAGGGCAGCGACACGGAATCCACCACGACCGTTTCCCCGTCTTTCGACAGGATCAGGTCGTCCTCGGCGGGTGTGTCGAGCTTGATGTCATACTGAAAACCCGAACAGCCGCCGCCATCGACGGCGACGCGCAGGGCTTGGCCTTGACCGGACGCACCGATTTCGGCCAACCGCTCGAAAGCGCGGTCAGTGACTTTGGGGGGCAGGGTGAGTTCCATCGCTCGCATCCTATATGAGTGCGCGTTTGTCTAGAAGGTAAGGCGAGCGACGGGGTATCTCAAGACGTTCAGGCGTCAGACCGGAAAATTCTCGGTGTCGTCATCGTCGCCGTCCGATGCGTCGGCCATGTCCAGATAGGCTTCGGCCTGCGCGCGGTCTTTGAACTCGAAGCTGCGGATGGTCATGCCCGGAATGATCTTGCCTTCAAGCATTGCCATATCGCGGATCCATTTCTGGTCTGACACAAGGGCCACCTTTTTCACCTTGCCGATCACGCCGAACAACTGGGGCAGGCGTTTCATTTCCTCAAGGATCGCACCGGCCTCAGGAAATTCAATATCGTGGTAAAGCGCCAGCATCCGGCCGTCGGCCATGGCGGAGGTCAATGGTAGCAAGGTATCAAGGCCGCTCGACATTTCCTCGGCGGTGATCTTTCCACCAATTTCAACTTTCAGAAGGTCGGGGGCAAGGGTCTCTACGGTGAACATGGTCTCGTGTCCTTTCGGGCAGGGGTAAGGAAGTCCTGTTCGCCCCATAAATATGGGCTTGGCTGCGGCGATCCGCAACGGGGTGCGCGCTCTCGTCACGGGGGGCACGGTGGTGTAGGACATGGAAAAAGAAGAACGAGGAAACCCCAATGCTGGCCCCCTATGCCTGCCATCCAAGTGAAAGCCGCGGACGGCTTTACCCCGAGGACGAAAGCACCTTCCGGTCCTGCTTTCAGCGCGACCGGGACCGGATCATTCACGCCAGCGCGTTCCGGCGTCTGAAGCATAAAACCCAAGTGTTTATCGAGCATGAGGGGGATTATTTCCGCACGCGGCTGACCCATTCGATCGAGGTGGCGCAAGTGGCGCGGACGATTGCCGGCGTGTTGGGGTTGAACGAGGAGCTGACCGAGGCCGTCGCCTTGGCGCATGATCTGGGCCACACACCGTTCGGGCATACGGGCGAGGAGGCGCTGGATGCGTTGATGGCGCCCTATGGCGGGTTTGATCATAACGCGCAGGCGCTGAAGATCGTGACCTCGCTGGAGCGTCACTATGCCGAATGGGACGGGTTGAACCTGACATGGGAGACGCTGGAAGGGATCGCCAAGCATAACGGGCCGGTGACCGGCGATTTGCCGTTTGCGTTGACTGAATACTCCGCACGGCATGATCTGGAACTGGGCACCTATGCCAGCGCCGAGGCGCAAGTGGCGGCTTTGGCGGATGACATCGCCTATAACAACCACGACCTGCATGACGGGCTACGGGCGGAATTGTTCTCGACGGATGAATTAGCAGAATTGCCCTTGGTTGGTCCGTGTTTTGCACGGGTGGACGAGTTGTATCCTGGGCTGAATTATTATCGCCGCCGTCACGAAGCGTTGCGCCGGTTCTTTGGCGTGCTGGTCGAGGATGTGATTGCCGTGGCGAAAGCGCGGTTGGGCGCGTTGGAGCCGACATCCGTGGCGGATATTCGCGGGGCAGGGCGCGCGATGGTGCAGTTCTCGCCGGATGTGTGGGCTCAGTTGAAAGTGATCCGCGAATTCCTGTTCACCCGCATGTACCGCGCGCCTGCCGTGGTGGAAATGCGCGTGCAGGTGACCCGGGTGGTGGATGAGTTGTTCCCGTTGTTTATGACACAGACGGATTTGCTGCCCAAGCAGTGGCGCAAGGATGTGGAAGACGCGGACGGCGAGACCGCATTGGCGCGGATCGTGGCGGATTACATTGCGGGGATGACGGATCGCTTTGCGTTGCAAGAGCATGAGCGGCTGATTGGCGGGGTGGCTGCCGACAGTTATGTGGTGGAGCGCGAGTAGCCAAAATGGGCGCTGCGCGCACTCTTTTGTTTGATGGGGGCGCTGCCCCCAAACCCCCGAGGTATTTTTGAAGCAATGATGGGGTGGACCGCGCATCTAGGCGTGGTAAACCGCGCGGGACTAATGAGGTAAGACGATGAACCTGTTTTCTGACATTCGCACCGTTGTGATTGCATCGCTAGAGGCCATGGTGGCTGAGGGCTTGCTGCCTGAGGGCTTGGATTTTGCCAATGTGGCAGTCGAGCCGCCGCGCGACGCGGCACATGGCGACATGGCGACCAACGCCGCGATGGTGCTGGCGAAACCCGCCAAGAAAAACCCGCGCGAGATTGCGGAAGCCTTGGCGGGCAAGCTGATGGCTGACGCCCGTGTGGCTTTGGCGGAAGTGGCCGGGCCGGGGTTCTTGAACTTGCGCTTGGAGACCGGCGTTTGGGCCGATGTGGTTCAGGGCGCACTCGATAGCGGGACGGCTTTCGGGCGCTCCGAGTTGGGGGCGGGCCGGAAGGTGAATGTGGAATATGTCTCCGCCAACCCGACAGGGCCTTTGCATGTGGGCCACACCCGTGGCGCGGTTTTCGGGGACGCGCTGGCGTCCTTGCTGGACTACGCGGGCTACGATGTGACGCGCGAGTACTACATCAATGATGGCGGCGCGCAGGTCGATGTCTTGGCGCGGTCTGTCTATTTGCGCTATCTGGAAGCGCATGGCCAAGAGGTGGCGTTCGAGGACGGCACCTATCCCGGCGATTATCTGGTCAAGGTTGGCGAGGACCTGAAAGCCAAGGTGGGTAACGCCTATGTGGGCAAGGGTGAGCAGGTCTGGCTGGAAGACATCCGTGAGTTTTCCACCGACGCGATGATGGAGCTGATCCGCGCTGATCTGGCGGCTTTGGGCGTCGAGATGGACGTGTTTTACTCGGAAAAGTCGCTTTATGGCACAGGCCAGATCGAGGCGGCGATTGCTGATCTCAAAGGCAAGGACCTGATTTATCGTGGCACGCTGGAGCCGCCCAAGGGCAAGGTGCCGGAAGATTGGGAGCCGCGCGAACAGATGCTGTTCCGCTCCACCGCGCATGGGGATGATGTGGATCGCCCGATCCAGAAGTCGGACGGGGCATGGACCTATTTCGCACCTGATATCGCCTATCACTATGACAAGGTGCAACGCGGCTTTGACGAGCTGATCGACGTGTTTGGTGCGGATCACGGCGGCTATGTGAAGCGGATGAAGGCAGCGGTCTCGGCACTGTCGGACGGGCGCGTGTCGCTGGATATCAAGCTGACGCAACTGGTGCGCCTGTTCAAAAATGGCGAGCCGTTCAAGATGTCGAAACGGGCCGGAACCTTTGTCACCTTGCGCGATGTGGTCGACCTGGTGGGTGCGGATGTGACGCGCTTCGTGATGCTGACCCGCAAACAAGACGCGCCGTTGGATTTCGACTTCGCCAAAGTGTTGGAACAATCGAAAGATAACCCCGTTTTCTATGTGCAATATGCGCACGCGCGGGTGTGTTCGGTGCTGCGCAAGGCGCAGGCCGAAGGCTGGGATGTGTCCGACGCGGCGCTGGCCAAGGTGGACCTGTCGGGCAACACCCATGAGGCCGAATTGAAGCTGGCGACGAAGCTGGCGGAATGGCCGCGTTTGGTGGAGATAGCGGCCCGTACCAACGAGCCGCACCGCATCGCGTTCTACCTCTATGAGTTGGCCGGAGAGCTGCATGCGCTGTGGAACCGGGGCAACGATGTGCCTGAACTGCGCTTTTTGCAGGACAGTGAAAGCGCGAGTTTGCCAAAAATCGCCCTCGCACGTGCCACGGCGATTGTTATTTCCGCAGGTCTTGGTATTCTAGGTGTAGCTCCTGCCGAAGAGATGCGCTGACGTTTAATGATCCGCGCCCGGTTCAGGAGCCACGAGCAGGCTTAAAGACAGACCACCCGAAATCAATTCGGGGGCGGAGAGGCGAGTATGGCAGATCTGGAATTCGGCGCGTTTGAGGCGCCTGCGACCCCGCAACAAGGGGGTTTTTCGCGTATGATGAACCTCGTGGGCGCTGGCAGCTCCGTGGTATTGGTGCTTGGGTTGGCCGTCTGGGGCTATCAATTGACCGTGCGCGACGTCACCGATGTGCCTGTGATCCGGGCACTGGAAGGACCGGCCCGTGTGCAGCCCGCTGATCCTGGTGGCCAGTTGGCGCAACATACTGGTTTGGCTGTAAATTCCGTGCAATCCGAAGGCGAAGCCGAGGGGCCGACACCGCAAGTGATCCTTGCGCCGGAGCCGATTGACCTATCGCAGGAAGACGCGATTGTTGCGCCGTCGAGTGAGATTGAGGTCGAAGCCGAGGGTGTGGTCGAGGAAGCCGTTGGCACTGTTGTGTCACTCAATACCGAAATCAACACGGATGACGCCGTTGCGGAAGCGTTGGCATTGGTGGATCGGGTGTCCGAAGGGGTTGAGCCGCTGGACAACGCGCCCCCCACCGAAGACCTTGCGCGCCCGATCCTTGATCCCAAAGTTCCGGGTGTGAAACGTTCGCCCGTCCCAACACGCAAGCCAAAGGTCGATCTGGCCGCGCTGCAAGCACAGGCCGCGGCAGCTTCAGCCGCATCGGCGGTTGGGGGCGACGCGACGCAAGATGTCGACCCTGCAAGCATCGCCTCGGGAACCCGGTTGGTGCAGTTGGGCGCGTTTGACGATGCCAAGACCGCACGTGCGGAATGGGATAAGATCGCCGCACGGTTCGAAGATTACATCGAGGGCAAGTCGCGCGTCATACAGGAAGCCACCTCGGGCGGACGAAAATTCTATCGCCTGCGCGCGGTCGGTTTCGATGATTTGAATGCCTCCCGACGCTTTTGTGCAGTTTTGGTCGCAGGGAAAGCCGCCTGTATCCCCGTATTGGCCCGCTAAGAGGCTGTATGTTCGTATTGTGCAAGGGCACAGGACGCGCAAAGTTTAAGAGGTGACTGCAATGCCCTCAGGCGCATATATTTTTGGCTGCGAGGGGCTAAGGCTCTCTGAGGTGGAACGTCGGTTTTTTGCAAGTGTAAATCCTTGGGGATTCATCCTTTTCGCCCGAAATGTCGAAGATCGCGCCCAACTATCGGCGCTTACATCGGAGTTGAGGGCAGCGGTTGGATGGAATGCCCCGATCCTTATCGACCAAGAAGGCGGCCGTGTTCAAAGGATGCGCGCGCCGGTATGGCGGGAATACCCGCCAGCTTTGGATCAGATGGCAATGGCAGGAAAAAATGCGGCGCGGGCGATGTATCTGCGCAACCGGATGATCGCGGAAGAGTTGTTTGAGGTCGGTATCGACGTGAATTGCGCGCCACTGGCGGACGTAGTTTGGCCCGAAAGCCACCCTGTCTTGCGCAATCGCTGCTACGGCTCGGATGTTGATACAGTGGTGGAGATGTGCCTTGCAGCAGAACTTGGCTTGCTGGATGGTGGTGTGCTTCCGGTCCTGAAACACATTCCGGGCTATGGCCGCGCGGTGGTCGACGGGCATAAGGAATTGCCGAGGGTCGATGTGCCGCGCGATGAATTGGACGCGCTGGACTTTGAGCCGTTTAGACGCCTGACCCATATGGCGATGGGTATGACGGCGCATATTGTGTTCCCGTGCATCGATGACTTGCCGGCCACGACTTCGCCCAAGGCGATGACTATGATCCGCGAGGATATCGGGTTCGACAATCTGATCATGACCGACGATATTTCCATGGAAGCCTTGTCGGGCACCGTTGCCGAGCGCGCGCGCGCGTCGCTGGATGCAGGCTGCGATGTCGCGTTGCATTGTAACGGCAACATGGCAGAAATGCAGGCGGTCGCAGATGCCTGCGGGCCGATGACCAGGGCTGGGCGAGAGCGGGCGGAGCGGGCGCTAAAACACCGCAAAAACCCAACAGATATTGACATTTCGGCGCTCGAAGCGGAGTTTCGCACCCTAGTTGCAGGGTAGCGTATGAGCGAGCAGGATCAGACCGAGAACCAGTGGACTGAGGGCACCGTCGAGGCGCGCTTGGCGGCGGAGGCGTTGATCGTCGACGTTGATGGTTTTGAAGGGCCGCTTGACCTGCTTCTGACACTCTCGCGTACTCAAAAAGTGGACCTGCGCAAGATATCCATCCTGCATCTGGCCGAACAGTATTTGGTCTTCATTGAGCAAGCCAAGGCGCTGCGACTGGAATTGGCGGCGGACTACCTAGTGATGGCGGCATGGCTCGCCTTCTTGAAGTCCCGCCTGCTTCTGCCCCCCGATCCGACCGAAGACGGCCCGTCGGGCGAAGAATTGGCTGCGCATCTGGCATTCCAACTGGAGCGTCTGAGCGCGATGCGCGAGGCGTCGGCCAAGCTGATGGCACGCGACCAGATGGGGCGTGATTTCTTTGCCCGTGGCCTGCCTGAAGACGTCACACGGGTGCGTAAGGTGACCTATACGGCGACGTTGCTGGACCTGATGCAAGGCTATGCGCGGATCAAGACCAAGGACGAGTTCCGCCCCTTTGTGATGGACCGCGAGAAAGTGTTCACCATGGAGCAGGCTTTGGACCGGATGCGCAGCCTGATCGGCTATGCGGGTGACTGGTCGGATCTGAATTCGTGGCTGCCGGAGGGCTGGGAAACGGATCCGGTGAAGCGCCGCTCAGCGACAGCAGCGACTTTTGCGGCCTCTCTTGAAATGGTCAAACAGGGTCAGCTGGAATTACGGCAAGGTGACGCCTTTGCCCCGATACAAATTCGCAAGAAGGACAGTTAAATGTCTGAAACAAAAGAAGAGTCACTGTTCGAAGCACCTCCCATGGGCGAACAGGAACGCATGGTAGAGGCAATATTGTTCGCCTCGGTAGAACCCGTGACGATAAAGGAATTGTCGGACCGGATGCCCCATGGCGCCGACCCCGCAGAGGCGTTGGTGTATCTGAAAAAGCGCTATGAGGGGCGCGGCGTGCATTTGGTGCGTGTTGGGGATGCTTGGGCGATGCGCACGGCGGGTGATCTGGGCTTCCTGATGCAAAAAGAAACCGTCGAGACGCGCAAACTGTCGCGTGCGGCGATCGAGACGTTGGCGATCGTGGCCTACCATCAACCGGTGACCCGTGCGGAGATCGAGGAAATTCGCGGCGTGTCGGTGTCGCGCGGGACGGTGGACCAGCTGATCGAGATGGAATGGATCCGGTTTGGCCGCCGTCGCATGACACCCGGGCGTCCTGTGACCTTTGTGGTGACTCAAAACTTCCTTGATCATTTCGGCTTGGAAAATGCGCGTGATTTGCCGGGCTTGAAAGAACTGCGCTCTGCCGGATTGCTGGACAATCGTCCGCTGCCCGGGGCGGCGTTGAACGGCGATGATGAGGATGACGAAGATGAAAGCCCGGAAGGCCAGAACGAGCTTTTCGAGGATTAAGCCTTATCAATCGAGGGGCGTATTAGGAGTGGTGAGATGAACCAGATTATTAACATGGTGATCCGTATGGTGACGCGCCGGTTGATCAATATGGGGATCAACAAGGGCATCGATGTTGCGGCCAAGCGCGGGCAGGGCGGAAAAGACCTGACGCCGGAGCAACGCCAAGCCGCTGGAAAGACCTCTAAACGCGCCAAACAGGCGGTGCGGATGAGCCGCCGGATCGGGCGGTTCTAAACCCCTCATTTACTTGCGAATTTGGCTGGACCCTCTGACCATCCGCGCCTAGCGTGACGGCGAAGGAGCTTCCATGCCCATCCCCACAGCGACGCCGATCACGGTCAAACCGTTGAAGCCCCACGGGGACTCCACGCGCGGCATTGCTTACATGGCGGGCGGCATGTTTTTGTTTTCAGCGGTGGATACGCAGGCCAAATTTCTAACCGACAGCTTACACCCGGTCCAGATCGTCTGGTCGCGCCAGCTCGGACTGTTTTTGGGCGTCCTGATCTTAATCGCGTTGCGAGGGGTTTCTGTACTGCACACCCGAAAGCCCCTGCTTCAGATCGGTCGCGGGGTTTTGGCGGCGACCTCGGCAACTTTGTTTATCGTTGCAGTGAGTTACGTGCCTTTGGCGGATGCCGTGGCGGTCAGCTTTGTGGCTCCGTTTATCGTCACGTTGATGGGCGCATTGATCTTACGAGAACCGGTCGGCATCCGGCGATGGGTCGCGGTTGTAATCGGGTTTGCGGGAACACTCATCGTCATGCGTCCGGGGATGGGGGTTCTGCATCCCGCGGTTGGTCTGGTGCTCGTTGCGGCGGCGGCTTTCGCATGCAGGCAGGTCTTGTCGCGGGCGTTATCTGGTGCCGATCCGGTGCAAACAACGGTCGCCTATACCGCAATCGTCGGCAGTGCTTTGCTGACCATTCCGCTGCCGTTCGTCTGGCAGACCCCACAGATGGGGTTGGAGATGGTCTTGCTTGTCAGCATCGCGCTTATGGCGGCAGTGGCGGAAGTCTTGGTGATCAAGGCGCTAGAGGTTGCACAAGCTGTGGTGGTCGCGCCGGTGATGTATTCGCTGCTGATCTGGGGCACATTCTACGGCTGGATTGTGTTTGGTGATCTGCCCGATTTGTGGACATGGGTCGGCGCGCTGATCATTGTGGCAACGGGTGTATATACGCTGAACCGCGAGCGGCTGGCGGCAAAACGCACTTAGGCGGGTGCTTTGAAGTGTTTGGACAGCTTTAGGCCTTGGCCTTGGTAGTTTGACTTGATGTCCACGCCATAGAGCTGGGTCGGGACCTCTGACATATGTTCATAGACCAAACGGCCAACGGTTTGGCCGTGTTCCAACACGAATGGCGCCTCGTGACAGCGCACTTCCAGCACCCCGCGTGAGCCTGTGCCGCCTGCGCTAGAGTACCCGAAGCCGGGATCGAAGAAACCCGCGTAGTGGACGCGAAATTCGCCTACCATGGCCAGATAAGGGGCCATTTCAGCTGCGCAATTCGGTGGGATCACAATGCTTTGCTGGCTGACGAGGATATAGAATGCGCCGGGATCAAGGATGATGCGGCCTTCGTTTGTGTGCATCTCCTCCCAATATTCGGACGGGTCGTAATGGGCGAGCTTATCAAGGTCGATCACGCCAGTATGGGGCTTGGCGCGGTAGCCGACCAGGTCACCCTTGGTCGGCTTCAGATCGACGGAAAATCCCAATCCATCGGAGATCACAGCCTCGCCGGACACGACGGGAGAGGCCGCGTGAAGCGTGCGCAACTCATCGTCGTCCATGACGGTTTTGCCAACGCGGAAGATGATCTGGTTCAGCATTTGCCCCCTGCGGGCGACAACAGAAAAAGAGCGGGGGCAGATTTCTGCGTAGAGCGGGCCGACATAGCCCGCAGGCACGCGGTCGAACTCGACGCCGTGGTCGGTGATGACGCGGGTCAGCAGATCTAGACGCCCGATGGAGGATTTGGCGGAAGCGGCGGCGGACATGTCGCGGGGTAGGGCAAGGTGTTCCAGTAGCGGTACTACATAGACGCAGCCTTTTTCCAAAACGGCCCCGTCGGTCAGGTCAATCCGGTGCATGGTGAAATCTTTGAGGCGACGCTCCACGGGATGATCGCGGCCCGTCAGGAACGACGCGCGGACGCGGTAGGCGTGGGTGCCTAGGCGCAAATCAAGAGAGGCAGGCTGGATTTGACCGTCGGTGATCGGCTCTTCGGCAGTGATGGCACCTGATGCTATCATCGCCTGCATCTGATGATCGGCGAGCACGCCCCGATTGAACTCTGACATCATCGTCCCCCTGAATACACGAAACGCCCGGCGCTTGAGCACACGGGCGTTTTGTTATTGGTCGGGCTAGCAGGACTCGAACCTGCGACCTTCCGTCCCCCAGACGGACGCGCTACCAGGCTGCGCCATAGCCCGACTAATGGCGTCATGTCATAGCCAAATTCCAAGCGGTGGCAAGGGCTTTGGCCAGAATATTGCGGGGCCGAAGGAAACATCGCGGCGCACAGCCGCCTATTGGCCGGACAGATCGCGAGCAAGCCGGTCGCGCAGCGCTTGCAGGCGCGCAACATGCGGTGCCAGCCCCTGAGCGCTGAGCCTGTCGGATCGGGTGCTGCGCAGCTTTCGTTTCAAAGCTTGAGCTGCCAACTGCGCCTCGGAGAGCTTGAAGTTCTCCAGCACAGCCTCGGGCGAGGGGGTGTCCGGCGCGGCTTGGGGTGGCGTCTGCTCGGCTGGGGCCTCGTCAGCTTGTGCGAGTTTAGCTGCAACCGGTTCAACCTTCTCCACTGCAACATCAGTATCGTCGGGTTCAGCCTGTGGCTGCTCGTCGTCCGGCTCTGGCGTGGTCGCGATCTCTGGCTCAGAGTCTGTACGTGCTGGCAGCTCCACGATGTTATCGCCCCCGACTTGCGGCTCTTCTTCCACATCGATGAAGGGGGCCTCCGGGGCATCTTCCGCGTCGACTTCTGGCTCAGAAGTCTTGGTGTCACCTTGCGCCGCGGGAGCGTCGAGTTCCAGCGGAGCGCGTTCGGTTGGGGTTTTTGTCTCTTCCTTGGCGTCGGCCTCCCACGCTGCAACGGCTTCCTGTTCTTCCGCAGGGGCTGTTTCTTCGGGAGCCGTTTCCTCGACTGCGTCTTCGATATCGGGCATCGCAGCTTTGCGTTGTAGAGTGCGCGGGGATGCGGCCTCGTCCACATTATCGAGAGATTGCGAAATGGCACTGACGGCTTTGATCCCGTCCTCTTTGAGCATTTTCTGCACGCCGCGAATGGTCATGCCGTCGTCATGCAGCAACTTCTTGATGCCGCCGATCAGCAGCATGTCGTCGGGGCGGTAATAGCGGCGGCCACCGGCGCGTTTCACCGGTTTGATCTGACTAAACTTGCTTTCCCAAAAGCGCAGCACATGTGCGGGCACATCCAGCCAGTCGGCCACTTCGGAAATGGTGCGGAACGCATCGCGGGCTTTGGTCGCCATAAAATCAGACCTTTCTTATCGGCGGGTCAGGCCTTGTTGCCCGACGCCACGCGGTCCTTCATCAGGTGCGACGGACGGAATGTCAGCACGCGGCGGGGATGGATCGGAACCTCTTCGCCGGTCTTGGGGTTGCGGCCGACCCGAGCGGACTTTTCGCGGACCGAGAATGTGCCGAAAGACGAGATCTTGACCTGCTGGCCAGTGACGAGCGCGTCGGACATGTGCTTAAGCACGCTTTCGACCAAATCGGCGCTTTCATTGCGCGACAGGCCGACCTCTCGGAACACGGCTTCGCTTAAATCCATGCGGGTCAATGTTTTGGCAGTCATGTCGTCCCCCTTGTCATTGTTTTCAAGACGATAGGCTTGGGGGAATTTCCGAGTCAATATCAAGGGCTTGGATTGCGCGCTTTATGCGCCGTTTGAGCGGGTTTTCACGCCTTAGAGGCGCAAAACCACGGCACCCCACGCCAAACCGCCACCAATAGCCTCCATAACCAACAGTTGACCGGGGACGAATTTGCCCTGTGACTTGGCGACGGACAGGGCCAAGGGAATCGATGCGGCGGAGGTATTTCCGTGGTCTTGTACGGTCACAACGACCCGATCCATGGGGATATTCATCTTGGTTGCGGTCGCCTTGATGATGCGCAGGTTTGCCTGATGCGGCACGACCCAGTCGATGTTTGCTTCGCTTAATCCAGCCTTCTCCAGCGCGGTTTCGGCCGTCTTCGCCAGCTTTTCGACGGCGTGGCGGAAGACTTCCTTGCCCTGCATCACCAGCACGCCAGTGGTTTGGGTCTTGGAGACGCCACCATCGACATAAAGCAGGTCGCGATAGGTGCCGTCAGAGTTCAGGTCGGTGGCGAGGATTCCTGCATCTTGCGGGGTCCCATCGCCCTCGGCGGCTTCCAGAACCACGGCACCGGCACCGTCGCCGAACAACACGCAAGTGGTGCGATCTTCCCAGTTCATGATGCGCGAGAAGGTCTCGGCGCCGATGACCAACACTCGTTTGGCTTGACCGGATTTGATCAGCGCGTCGGCGTTGGACATGGCGAACACGAAGCCCGCGCAGACGGCTTGGACGTCGAAGGCAAAGCCGCTTTTCATGCCCAGATTGCCCTGAACCATGGTCGCGACGGAGGGGAAAGTTGTATCGGGGGTCGAGGTGGCGACGACGATCGCGTCGAGTGTTTCGGCCTCCATGCCCGCATCTGCAAGGGCTGCGCGCGCGGCATCGGTGGCCAAATCGGAGGTTGTTTGCCCTTCGGCGGCGAAATGACGGCGCTCAATGCCCGAGCGGGACTTGATCCATGCGTCGGTCGTTTCCATCCAAGTCTCAAACTCGGCGTTTTCGACGACGCGTTCGGGCAGGGCGTGGCCCATGCCACGCAAAACGGAACGGATCATGCTCATGTGCTGGATTTGCCCTTTGTCGCATCTGGCTTTGTGGAAGCTGGTTCTGCAGATTGGCCCGCTTCGGAAATGGATGCAACCCGCGCTGCCAGCTTCTCACCGAATCCTGATTGCGCCAGTTGCACCGCCAGTTTGATTGCCGCCGAGACGCCAGTGGCATCGGCTGATCCGTGGGATTTTACCACGGTGCCATTGAGGCCCAGGAAAACCCCGCCATTCGCCTGACGCGGGTCGATACGGTTTTTAAGCCGTTGCAAGGCCGGATAGGCCAGCAAGGCTGCGAAGCGCGAGAAGAGTGAATGTTGGAACGACTCACGCATCCTGCCGGAAATCAGGTTTGCGGTGCCTTCGGCGGTTTTGAGGGCCACGTTGCCTGTAAACCCATCGGTCACGATCACATCGACACGGTCGGACGGGATGTCTCCACCTTCGATGAAGCCGACATATTCGAAATCATTGTATTTCGCGGCGGCTTCGATCATCTCATGGGCGACTTTAAGCTCTGCGCGGCCTTTGTGTTCCTCGGTGCCGACATTCAGCAGTCCGATGCGGGGGCGGGCAAGGCCGAAGCCGTTGCGGGCATAGCTGAGACCCATCAGGGCATATTGCAGCAGGTCATCCTGATCGGCGCGGATATCTGCGCCCACATCCAGCATCACGTTATAGCCGGACGGGTTGCGTGACGGCCAGAGGCAGGCAATGGCGGGGCGGTTCACGCCGGGCACCTTGCGCAGCCGGATCATGGAAACCGCCATCAGCGCACCGGTATTGCCGCAGCTGACGCAGACGGTGGCGTCGCCCGCGCGCACCGCGTCGATGGCCGACCACATTGACGTGTTCTTGCCATGCCGCATCACGTGGGACGGTTTTTCATGCATGGTGACCACATCATCAGTGTGGCGAATATCGCAGCGGTCAGTGATGCCGCGTTTTGCGATATGCTTTTCCAGCTCGGCGCGGTCGCCATGCACGATAAAGCGAAGATCAGGGTTTATTGCGGCAGACTTTGCCATACCCTCAACGACAACGGCGGGGCCCAAGTCCCCGCCCATAGCGTCAATAGAGATGACTGTGTCAGTTGAACCCACCGGAAGCCTGCCTGTTTGTCGCATTATTGTTGCGACGCAGCCTAGGCTTAAGCGGCGTCGTCGTCCAGATCGACTTCGTTCGCCAGAGCGACAACTTCGCGCTCTGCGTAGTGGCCGCAAGACGGGCAAACGTGGTGTGGGCGTTTCAGCTCACCGCAGTTGCTGCACTCGTTTGGATTCGCAGCCACCAGCGCGTCATGGGCGCGGCGATTGTTGCGGCGCGACTTGGATACTTTATTCTGCTGGACGGCCATGTCTCAACCTTTGGTGTTTAAGGGGCCATCGTTGGCCCGTGTGTCAATGTAGCGTCTGTCGACGGCGTTCCGTGGGCGTCTAACGCCTCAGGTGCGGCACGTCCAGAGCCATAATCTAAAGAAGCGCGGAAAATACCCATTCCGTTGCGTTTGGCAAGAGATTCGCTGCGGTTATACGCAAGGTCAGTTCTTCTTGGGGTTTTCCAGCTTTGACTTCAACGACGCAAGACCAGCGAATGGCTTCACATCCTCATCGGTCAATGGCGCTTTTCCCGGCTCGGTGAAATCGGTTTGATCCAGTGTCGCCCCTTCGACCCTAGGATAGCGGGGCAAAGCCATTGCCAATGCCTCGGCGGCGATTTCAGCAAGGTCTAGTGCATCCGGCAATGGCTCGGAGATGTCATCGCCGTCCATCTCGGCCTCGGCACTTGTCGGGGCTTCCCAGTCAGAAAGGTATTGCCGAAAAACAGGCTCCTCGATGCGAGTGGTCACTGGCTCTAACGTCACAACGCATGGTTGCACTACGGTGACCCCAAGGCGGGCCTGCAATTGCCAGTCTTTTTTT
This sequence comes from Litoreibacter meonggei, assembly GCF_003663885.1. Classification (GTDB taxonomy): domain Bacteria; phylum Pseudomonadota; class Alphaproteobacteria; order Rhodobacterales; family Rhodobacteraceae; genus Litoreibacter; species Litoreibacter meonggei. The sequence goes on along the minus strand of NZ_RCCE01000002.1, from coordinate 161,702 downwards.
CCGAGTGGTTGGAGCGTGCCTTCAAGGCGCATCTTACGCACGGCGCTCACATCCATCTCGGTCGCAAGCCGTTTCATGGCCTCGGCGTCGGGGGTGTAGCTGATCTGGGTGTCTTTACGGGTGGGGAGATCCGCCAAACGTAGCACGGTTGTCTTGGCCATAGGGGAGCTATCTTTCTTGATCACTTGCGCGTCCTTCTGTAAGTCCTTCTCTAAGCCCTAGGGCCCGAGTAGAGCAAGACACGAACAAAAAACGGGGGTCGCGCATGCGGCACGGTGAGAACAAGCAGGCCTCACGGCTGGTGAAGCTGGTCGCAGCAACGGTGCTGTTGGTTGTTGCAGGCTGCTCGGAGATCATCCGCAACCACGGATATATTCCTGTCGAAGAAGACTTGCAGACCCTAACGGTCGGCGTCGATACGCGCGGAACTGTGGAAGATTTGATTGGCAAGCCATCCTCATCAGGCGTTTTGCGTGGTGGCGACTGGTTCTATGTCGGCAGTAAGATGCGCCACTTCGCGTATAAAAAACCGCAAGAGGTTGATCGCGAGGTCGTCGCGTTGCGCTTTAGCGATGATGATGTGTTGCAAAACGTCGAGCGTTTCGGGCTGGAGAATGGCCGCGTCATCACGCTGTCGCGCCGTGTCACCGAAACGACCGTGCGCGACGTGACCTTCATTCGCCAGATTATCCGCAACTTCGGCCGGATCAACGTGAGCGAGGCTCTGGGCGGCTGATACGCTGCCGCGGCCTTGCGCACGCACGACTATGATACCTATGTGATCAGTAGGGAGCCGCCTCATGTTCGGGGCGTCCGGAGGTCGATGTTATGCCACTGTTAAGCAAAGGCCGCTATGTCGCCCGCTTTGCGGACGGACCTGCCGATGTCGAAGCGGCACAAAGGCTGCGCGCCTTGGCGTTTCGAGACGCCCGCGTGGGGCTGGACAAAGACGCCTTTGACGCGCTTTGCCTGCATATGTTGGTCGAGGATCAGTCTAACGGCGCGCTGGTTTGCAGTTTTCGCCTCATGCCACTCGATAATGGCCGCGGGATTGAGCAAAGCTATTCTGCACAACATTATGGCCTCGCCCAATTGGCGGAATTTGACGGCGCGATGGTGGAGATGGGCCGGTTCTGCGTTCACCCAGACTATGCTGATCCAGATATTCTGCGTGTCGCGTGGGGAGCATTGACCAAATATGTCGACGATGCCGGGATCGAGATGTTGTTTGGTTGCTCGTCGTTCAAAGGCACGTCGGAGGATGCCTATCTGGACGCGTTTTCGCTGTTGAAAGACCGCCATCTGGGGCCCAAACGCTGGCTGCCGCGTGTCAAAGCGCCGTTCGTATTTCCTTTCGCCCGCAAACTTCGACTGCGTCGTCCCGACTTGAAGGCGGCGATGAAAGCCATGCCGCCCTTGCTACGCACCTACCTGCTGATGGGCGGCTGGGTCAGTGATCACGCGGTGGTGGATCGCGACATGAACACGTTGCATGTGTTCACCGGGCTGGAAATCAAGGCCATTCCGCCCGCGCGCAAGAAGCTTTTGCGCGTTGTGGCGGGCTGACCAGTTGACGCCATTGCCGCGACGCCGTAGCGGGTGGTCCCATGGCACGTACACCTCATTTGCAACTCACCGATATATCGCTGACCTTCGGCGGCGATCCCTTGTTTTCAGACCTGAGCCTTGTGGTTCAGCCCGGTGACCGCGTGGCCCTTGTGGGCCGCAACGGGTCGGGCAAGTCGACCTTGATGAAGGTCATGGGCGGGCTGATCGAGCCTGACGCGGGCGCGCGGTTCCTCGCCCCGGGCGTGACCACGGGATATATGCACCAACACCCCGATCTGACGGGATTTGCGACGCTGGGCGATTTCGCGTTGAGCGACATGGACCCGAGCGAGGAATACAAGCTTTTGAGCGCCGCTGAAGGGTTGAAGCTGAACCTTGAGGCCGAGGTCTCTGCGGCCTCCGGCGGGGAACGTCGCCGCGCGGCCTTGGCGAAACTGCTGGCCGAGGCGCCGGAATTGATGCTGCTCGACGAGCCGACCAACCATCTGGATATCGAAGCGATTGCATGGCTTGAGGGGCATCTGTCCTCGACCCGTGCCGCCTTCATCCTGATCTCCCACGACCGCGCTTTTCTGCGCGCGCTGACCCGCGCGACGCTGTGGGTGGATCGCGGACAGGTGCGCCGTCAGGAGACGGGGTTCGACCGTTTCGAGGAATGGCGCGACAAGATGTGGGAAGAGGAAGACCAGCAACGCCACAAACTGAACCGCAAGATCAAGGCGGAGGCCCGCTGGGCTGTCGAAGGCATCTCGGCGCGGCGCAAGCGCAACCAAGGCCGCGTACGGGCATTGCAAGACCTGCGCGCGGAAAAAGCCAGCCAGATCAAACGCCAAGGCTCTGCCGCAATGGCGTTGGAGGCAGGGCCGAAATCCGGCAAACAGGTGTTTGTGATGGAGGACGTCTCCATGGCGTTCGGCGACAAGACCATCGTGAAAAATTTCTCGTTGAAGGTGAACCGCGGTGACCGCATCGCGTTGGTCGGCCCGAACGGCGCGGGTAAAACCACGCTGTTGAAACTGATGACGGGCGAGGTTGCACCGGATAGCGGCACCGTGAAGATGGGCACCAATTTGGAAATGGCCGTGTTCGACCAGAACCGCGACGCGCTGAACCCCGACGATACCTTGTGGTCCGCGATGACCGAAGACCCCTCCACCCGCGTGCGCGGGCAGGGCGATCACGTCATGGTGCGCGGCACGCCGAAACATGTGGTGGGCTACCTGAAGGAATTCCTGTTCGACGAGGCGCAAGCGCGCGCGCCCGTGAAATCCCTGTCAGGCGGCGAGAAAGCGCGGCTGTTGTTGGCGCGGATCATGGCGCGGGAAAGCAACCTGCTGATCCTCGATGAGCCGACCAACGATTTGGACATTGAAACGCTGGATTTGATGCAGGAACTGATCTCGGATTATGACGGCACGGTCATTTTGGTCAGCCACGACCGTGATTTTCTGGACCGTGTGGCCTCGACCACTGTGGCCCTAAAGGACGGCAAGGCGACCGTTTATGCGGGGGGCTGGTCTGACTACAAGTCGCAGGCCACCGAAGGCGGGGACGACACCGTCCTATCCGACAAGCCCGCGCAAACGCGCCGTGAAAAAGGGCGTCAGGCAGCCGAGGAAAAGAAATCCGACGGGGGGCTGTCCTTCACCGAGAAGCACCGCTTGGAGGCATTGCCCGCCGAGATGGAGCGTCTGGAGGCAGAGATTGCCAAACTGGTCGAGTTCCTGTCTGATCCGAACCTGTTCACCGACCATCCGGCCAAATTCCAAAAGGCCACGGATGCGCTGGTCGAACGGCAGGCCGTCCTCGACGCCGCCGAAGAAGAATGGATGATGCTGGAAGAAAAGGCAGGATAAATCATGGCGACAGTGACACTTGACGAGATTGAAACCCTAAGTGTCGCGGCCTTGACCCGCCACGGAGCCGCCCCTTGGGTGGCTGCGGAAGTCGCCCGCGCGGTGCGCCGCGCCGAGGAAACGGGCAACGTCATTTGCGGGCTGTATTATCTGGAAAGCTACTGCCTACAACTGGCCTCGGGCCGCGTGAAAGGTGATGTGGAGCCTGTCGTGACGCGCCCGCGCCCCGGATCGGTCAAGGCCGACGCCAAGTTCGGTTTTGCCCAAGCGGCCTTTGCTCGCGCGTTGCCAGAGGCGATTGCCGCGGCCAAGGAAAACGGCACGGCGTCGCTTGCGGTCGCCCATGCGCATACGTGCACCTCGCTGGGGTATTTCACCGAGCAGATTGCCGCGGCGGGACTGGTGGGGATCGGCTTCACCAATGCCTCGCCCGTTGTGGCCCCTCCGGGGGGAAACAAGGCGGTGATCGGCACCAATCCAATGGCCATGACGGTGCCGGGGGCTGACGCTCCGGTGATGCATTTCGACTTTTCCACATCTGCCGTGGCCTTGGGCAAAATCACCATGGCAAAGGCCGCGGGGGAGAGCATTCCTTCGGGTTGGGCCGTGGACGCGGAAGGCCAGCCGACCACCGATCCGGACGCCGCGCTGAAAGGCGCGTTGGTCTCTGCGGGCGGCTATAAGGGCTGGGGTTTTGGCCTGATGGGCGAGGTGATGGCGGCAGCCATGACAGGCTCCGTCAACTCGCTGGATGTCGGTGGGTTAAAGCTGGCAGACGGCCCGCCGCACGGGCTGGGGCAGTTCTATCTGCTGCTTGATCCGGGAACTTATACGGAGGCTTTCGACGCGCGCGTGGTGCGTGTTGTTGATGCCGTGGCAGAGCAGCCCGGCGCGCGCATCCCCGGGGCATCACGCGCGGAGGCGACGGTGGTTCAAGTCGGGGACGAGCTTTGGGGCAAGCTGTCAAAGCTCGGCTAAGCGCGGCCTGTTATCTGGGTCAGAAAAACGCCGGCTGCCATGACTGCGATACCTGTCGCCCGCGTCAGCGTGAGTGGCGTTTGGAGCGCGCCGAACAAGCCGAAATGGTCGATTAGCGCGGCAGAGATAAGCTGGCCCAGCAGCACAAAAAACACCGCGTTGCCGATGCCGAAATGCGGCGCGATATAGGTGATGGTCAACACGTAGAATGCGATGAGCACACCTGCGAAGAGCAGGTGTTTGGGGGCGGTGGCGACCTTGGCAATAGCTGCAGGGCCTGTGATCAGGACCACCACAAGCGCGCTTAAAAATGCCACCGCGAACAGCACGACGGATGCCGCGGCAGGTGCGCCGATAGTGCGCCCCAAGCTGGCGTTCAGCGCCGCAAGCACGGGGATGCCGATACCGGCGGCGAGCATGATGATAGCGTAGGATGTGTTGCTCACGAGCGGAGCCTCCGGCGGGAATATTTGTGCCAAAGTGAAGCATGGGCGCTGGAGTGGGGCAAGCCGACATTACTGGTGCAATGGCGTGCAAATTTCCGCTTTATGAATCGGGTATCGTCAGGGCGGGTTGCACATGTTCATTGGAACCAGCGCCAGCTTTCGTGCACCGCTGTAGCTGCCTTCGCTGATGCTGAGACAGGCGATCTCAAGCTCTGGGTGCAAGGCATAGTATAAGTTGGGCAGGTGGCGCGTTTGTCCATCTGCCAGCTGTATTTCGATAATTGGTTCGCTTCGCGCCGCAGAGGTGTCGCTCACGCTCGAGGGGCCGCGTGCTGTGATGTTAACTGTTTGGTACATAATGGATTTTTGCGGCTCGAATTTCGACAGGATAGCAACAGATCCACCAACCACGACTAAGAGCGCAACAAGCGTGTAGCCGATGATGCTGACAATGGTCCGTGGGCTTGCGCTCAATAGGTCGCCCGCCCACCGGACAGATCAAATACCGCACCTGTGGTGAACGAGTTCTCGGCGGAGACGATCCACGCGATCATGCTGGCGGCTTCCTCTACCTCCAGGAACCGCGCACGGGGGATTTTGGAGAGCATGTAGCCGATATGCTCCTCGCTCATCTGGTCAAAGATTGGCGTGCGGGCGGCGGCGGGTGTGAGGCAGTTCACCCCGATATTGTGGCTCGCGTTTTCCTTGCCTGCGGACTTGGTGAAGCCAATGACCCCCGCCTTGGAGGCCGAATAGGCGCAGGCGTTGGGATTGCCTTCCTTGCCCGCAATCGAGGCGATGTTTAGGATGCGGCCATAGTCGCGGGCCTGCATGCCCGGCAGTACTGCTTTGTTGGTGTTGTAAGTGCCGGTCAGGTTGATGGCGACGATTTGTGCCCATGCGTCGTCGTCATAGTCTTGGATCGGGGCGTTTGGGCCTGCAATGCCTGCGGAATTGACCAGAATGTCGACAGGGCCAAGAGCGTCCTCCGTGGCGGCGAGTGCGGCTTTGACCGATGCCATATCCGAGATGTCGCAGGTGGTGTTGAAATTGCCGGAGATCGCGTCTTGCATGTCCCAGACCGCAACCTTTGCACCTGAGGCCTGAAGGCGTTCCGTCACAGCCAGCCCGATACCTTGGGCGCCGCCGGTGACCACGGCCACGCGGCCGGACAAATCGTATGTGTTCATCAAAAATCCCTCCAGATGTTCAGGCTAGTCGCAGATGCCGTCCAACTCCACCCCGCTCCAAGGCAAAAGCACTTTTGACTTGTCGAGACGAGTGGTCATGGCGGCGAGATTGAAATGGGGGGTCAGCAGGCGCTCCAGCCGCGTGGTGCGGGGGGCCTTGGGGGCAAGGGCGGCGCAGCAGACATATTCGGCGGCGATCGCACCTTGTTGCTCGTATCCGAAGTCGAGGAATTTTGGTGTTTCTGACAGCTCGAACAGGTAGGGGTCTGGTTGGGTCCGATGCTCGCGCGCGGCTTTTAGCGGGTGATATCCGGTGGTCGCGCGGTTTTGCCATTGCCACACATGGACCAGCTCATGGGCCAGAAACATCGACGCCAGTAGCAAGGCCGCATCGGGGTAGGCGGGCAGGTAATCGCGGGCAATGTAGTCCGGGTTCACGTTGATTGTATTGAATAAAACCGTAGCCCCCGGCGCGCCGGTCACGGTGGGGCCTTCGGGGGGAGGCAGCAGTTTCTGTGCGCACGTGGTGCGAGGGGGCGCGGGGTAGGTCGCGTTGTAGAGCTTCAGGACGGGGGCCTGACGGATCCGCACCTTGGAGGCGTCGAGATCGGAACCGTGGAACTCGGACGCGAAGCGCATCTCGGCCTCGGACAGGGGGCGACCGCAGGCGGTAAGGCTCAGGAAAGCAAGGAGAATTAGCGAACGCATGGCGCACAGTGGCAAGTCTTTGCGACAAGGGCAAGAGGGTTTGACTTGGCGCAAGACGAAGGTTTCAGAAGCTGCTAATCTGACCGCAAAACGAATGGAGGCGCAGATGAAAATTGTTTATTTACTGGCACTTGGCCTGTTGGCAGGATGCACGCAGGAGCCGCCCACAGGGGCGCAATTGTTTGCGGATAATTGCACGGCCTGTCACGGCGCGGATGGCACCGGATCGGGCTGGGTGGCGTCGGGTTTGGAGCGCAAACCAGCTAATCTGACGACCCTAAGTGCCCGTAACAAAGGTGTTTTTCCGATGGAGCGGGTGTTGAGCACAATTGACGGTTTCCACCGGAATCCGACCTTCGAGACGGCGATGCCGGAGTTTGGCAGCTTCTTCTCGGGGCCGATGGACCAGATCGAACTGGACGGGGTGATGACGCCTGTGCCGGAGCCGTTGCTGCTGGTGGCGGAGTATCTGCGCAGCCTGCAAACAGAGTGATTTTGACGGTCTGCAGACGGTCGGCAAAGCGTCGGCTTTGCGTCGGGCACTGAAGCGCGGTTGACGCATATCAAGGCGCGGGGCGCGGTCGCCCTGTAGACTTGGACGTGTCAGCAGAGGAGTGCACATCATGATCCGATCTATCGCTTTGGCCGTCGCAATTTTGGCCCCGCTCACCGCCGCAGCACAGGACGCGGAGGCGGGTGGCGACTTGTTCATGCAGTATTGCGCCACCTGCCACGGGGTGGACGCGAAGGGGGGCGGGCCGATGAACTCGGTCTTGGTGATCCAGCCGACCGACTTGACCCGGCTTGCATCCGAAAATGACGGGGTGTTTCCGCGTGTTCGTGCGATCAGCCGGATCGACGGGCGCGATCCGCTGGTGTCGCATGGTAGCCCGATGCCGATCTTCGGGCAGTTCTTCGAGGGCCGTGGCGAGACCATCCGCGGCGAGGACGGGGTGATGATCATGACCAGCCAGCCGGTGATTGATCTGGTGGCGTATCTGGAAGGGGTGCAGGAGTAGGGGTTACTCCCCCGCGCGAAATCAAGGCCGCAGGCCGCCGCGCATCGCCGTCACGCCCCATGGGGCGGCGATTTTGCTCATATCGGGAATGGTCAGTTTTGGGGGAAGTGCTTGGCTGCCATTAAGTGGCCGTCACGGAGGTTTGATCGCCACCCCGCGTGACGGCGATGCGCGGCTCATGACTCCCAATTAAAAGACGACTTGTTCAAAACCAATCGAGCTGGGTGGGTGAGCCTTAAACGATGGTACATATAGGCATCTACCCTACGATCCTGCATCTAGGAAAGTCGTCGAAAATCGTTCCCCACACCAATCTTTGCCAACTCTGTTAAGGCGGTCGCGTTCGCTTTGAGGGATGTCGAAACCATAGATGCGAACCGCTCTGGCGAACTTGATAATGTAACCACAGCGCGCTCGTGTGACAGGCGGCGACCATTCCCCTGGAATTTTTGCGCCCTTCTTTGAGTTCAACGAAGCAGCCATAGGCACAAGAAATTTTTGGTCATTGTGAAATTCTCGACGCTTCTCTCTGCTCCAACAACTTGCACCATGTGCCCAAGCCCAACTCAAAGGGACTATGTGATCAATCTCGACTTCGTCCGCATCGTACAGATTTCTATCAGAGTATGGGTCATACCATTTCCCAGAAACAACCTTATTACTGAGCATCCTCACAAGTTTGGGATCGGTCGCCAGTCGAACCAGCAGGTCTGTCCTGACACTAATTTGGTTCTCGACGGCCCACACGCCGAATGCTGCGCGAGTGTAAGGAAGGCTCTCGCACGGCTCGGGCTCCGCATGAGACGGGGAAGAAAAAAATAAAATAAGAATCGCGGTTCTCACGATTTCCTTAAACATCCACATCCTCAACAAACTTCGCGTTTTGCTGGATATACTCGAACCTCAGTTCCGGCTTTTTGCCCATGAGGCGCTCGACCAGGTCGGAGGTTTCGCCCGGCTCGTCTTCCTGCACGGTCACACGGATGAGGACGCGGGAGGCGGGGTCCATTGTGGTTTCCTTCAAATCCTTCGCATCCATCTCGCCCAGACCCTTGAACCGCTGCACGTCGATTTTTCCCTTGCCGCCCAAGCCCTTGGCCATAGCGGCTTCCTTCGCGACATCATCGGCGACGTAGAGCCGTTTGGGGCCTTGGGTCAGGCGATAGAGCGGCGGGCAGGCGAGGTAGAGGTGGCCTTGGTCGATCAGCGGGCGCATCTGGATGAAGAAGAAGGTCATTAGCAAGGATGCGATATGCGCCCCGTCGACATCGGCGTCGGTCATGATGATGATCTTGTCGTAGCGCAGATCCTCGACGTTGAATTTGGTGCCCATGCCGCAGCCAAGCGCCTCGCATAGATCGTTGATCTCGGAGTTCGAGTGCAGCTTGCCGGACGCCGCGCCCAGCACGTTTAGGATTTTACCTTTGAGGGGCAAAAGCGCCTGATTAACCCGATTGCGCGCGCCCTTGGCGGAGCCACCGGCAGAGTCGCCCTCCACGATGAACAGCTCGGTGCCTGCGCGGGTTTTCGACGTGCAATCGGTCAGCTTGCCGGGCAAGCGCAGCTTTTTGGTGGCGGATTTGCGGGAGGTCTCTTTTTCCTGCTTGCGGCGCAGGCGTTCCTCGGCCCTGAGCACAAGGAAGTCGAGGATCGCGCCGGCGGATTTGGTGTCGGAGGCGAGCCAGTTGTCGAAGTGGTCGCGCACGGCCCCTTCGGTCATTTTGGCGGCGGCCTCAGTGGACAGGCGGTCCTTGGTTTGGCCGACAAATGCGGGCTCCGCGATGAAGCAGGAGACCAGCGCGCAGCCGCCGGACATCAGGTCGTCGCGGGTGATCTGCGCGGCCTTTTTGTTGTTGGTCAGCTCGCCATACGCCTTGATGCCTTTGAGGATCGCGGCCCAGAAGCCTTGCACGTGGGTGCCGCCTTCGGGGGTCGGCACGGTGTTACAGTAGCTTTGGATGAAGCCGTCGCGGGCGGGGGTCCAGTTGATGGCCCATTCGACCTTGCCAGCGGCGTTGAACTTTTCGTTGAAGTCGACGGTGCCGGCGAAAGCGGCGTCGGCATAGGTGGTGGCCTTGCCGAGCGTTTCGGTGAGGTAGTCGGACAGGCCGCCGGGGAAGTGGAAGGTGGCGGTTGTTGGCGTCTCGCCGTCGTCGATCTCGGTCTTCCAACGGATTTCCACGCCGGAGAACAGGTAGGCCTTGGAGCGGATGGATTTGAACAGGCGGGCGGGCTTGAAGCGGTGGTTGCCGAAGATTTCGGCGTCCGCGTGGAAGGTTACCGTGGTACCGCGGCGGTTCTGGGTGGGGCCCATCTTTTCGATGGGACCAAGGGGGATGCCGCGGGAGAAGCGCTGCTCGAACAGCTCCTTGTTGCGGGCGACCTGGACGACCATGCTGTCGGAGAGCGCGTTGACCACGGAGGCCCCGACGCCGTGCAGACCGCCGGAGGTCTGGTAGGCCTTGCCGGAGAACTTGCCGCCTGCGTGGAGCGTGCAGAGGATGACTTCGAGGGCGGATTTGTCAGGGAACTTGGGGTGCGGGTCGATCGGGATACCGCGCCCGTTGTCGGAGATGGTGACGGAGTAATCGCCGTTCAGCGTGACCTCGATGCGGTTGGCGTGACCGGCGACGGCCTCGTCCATGGAGTTGTCGAGGACTTCGGCCACCAGATGGTGCAGCGCGCGCTCGTCGGTGCCGCCGATATACATGCCGGGGCGTTTGCGGACGGGCTCCAGCCCCTCCAGCACCTCGATGGAGGAGGCGTTGTAGTCGTCTTGGCCCTGACTAAGAAGGTCGCTCATACCGCTGCTCGTTTTTGTTGGTTTGCGACGCAGTATGCCAGAGTGATGAAGGAGGGGGAAGCGCTGTCATAGGGGGGATCCAGGACAAAACCGCGGATTTGTGATACCGTAGCCCATCCTGCCGGACGGGGCAGGTGATGTTGTGAGTTATTTTGTCATACGAGGGCATGGTCGCCGTGGCGCCCTGCCTGCCGACAGCAAGCGGCAGATCGCGTGGCGAACGCAGCATGTGAAACCAGACCGACTATTACCGAGTAAGAAGGGGACGGAACTATGATGAGAGTATTATGCGCGGCCTGCGTGATTGCGATTTCAGGCTGCTCGACGCTGAGCGAGCTTCAAGGTACCCAAGAGTATTGGAGCGAGTTTAAACCGACGGGACAGGTCTACGAATACGAAGGCAAATCCTATGATGTCTACCGTGGCACGGCGGATGCCAGCTATCAAGGTGAGGACTGGAAACGGTCAGCTTTGGTGCTGTTTCCTGCGGGAACTGCCGGCGCAAGCATCAAGACGGAGAACATCCGCGCGGTGTGCTGGGACCATGAGAAAAAACCCTGTGAACAGGTCTTCGGTATAGAGCTTCGCGGTACGACCAAAAAGACCCGTGAAGAAATGGGCATGGGGTACTAGGTCGCAAGGGGGCGGGGTGGCCTGAAACTCCGGCCTTACAGTTTGCTACAGCGGTTTTTGATGCGCTTCATCCGTCTGGCGTAATCGTCGCCATTGTCGCGCGTCCACATTTTGCCCTGAATTTTCATGCAGCGCTTGATGTCTGACGAGGCGTTTTCCATGCCCGTATTGATGGTTGTGCCGACGGCCATGCTGATGCCTGCGACGGCGGCGGTCAGCAGCACCCAATCGACGACGGCGGCACCTGAAGTGTCGCGTAGGAAACGTGCGAGTGCGCCGCGTGTTTTGTTGGTGGTGAGAGTGCGTATCATACTGTTGCTCTTGTTACGGATGACGCTTCGGTAAAGCGGGTCATTACACATTGATCTGAATTGAAGTTAACTTAGCGTTAATTGACAGGGGATTAGAGCCGCAGCTTGACGAAATCGCGACATCACTGTGACATTCGCCCAGTGACATCATAAAGCGCCCGCCGCGCTATTTGGTTTGCCCCTGCGCGCGCTTGCTTCTATGGCTGGATATATGACGTTTCCTCAGCATCTCCGCGCCGTTTTGGTTCTTGGTCTGCCCTTGGTCGGCTCGCATCTGGCGCAGTTTGCCGTGCATATGGTCGATACGATCATGCTGGGCTGGTACGATGTCACGGCCCTTGCAGCGAGCGTGCTGGCGACGTCGTTCTTCTTCGTGGTGTTCATCATGGGCGCGGGCTTCTCCTTTGCCGTGATGCCGATGGTGGCTGAGGCCGCCGCATCGGAGAACGGCACCCGCATCCGCCGCGTCACCCGCATGGGGCTTTGGTTGTCGTCGCTCTACGCGCTGGCGTTCCTGCCGTTGATGATCTGGTCGGACCCGTTGTTGCGGGCTTTGGGGCAAGACCCCGAACTGTCGGCACTTTCGCAGGATTATCTAAGGATCGCGGGATTTGGATTGTTCCCGGCCCTGCTGGTCATGGTGATCAAGAGCTACCTTGCCGCATTGGAGCGCACCGGCGTTGTTCTGTGGGTCACCATCATGGCCGTGTTCTTGAACGTGCTGGTGAATTACGCGCTGATTTTCGGCAATCTGGGAATGCCGGAGCTGGGGCTTCGCGGGGCGGCGATTGCTTCGGTCATCTCGCAGGTCGTGACGCTGGCGGTGCTGGGCGTCTACGTGATGCGCGGGTCGGCGACGCGGGAGCATGTATTGTTCCAGCGCATCTGGCGACCGGACCCCGAAGCCTTTCGCGAAGTGTTCCGTCTGGGCTGGCCGATTGGGCTGACCAATCTGGCAGAGAGTGGGATGTTCTCGGCCTCCGCGCTGATCATCGGGCTGATTGGCACCTTGCCTTTGGCAGCACATGGCATTGCGCTGCAAATCACCGCCGCGACTTTCATGATCCATGTGGGACTGAGCCAAGCAGCCACTGTGCGCGCGGGGCGCGCCATGGGGCGGCGGGATTGGGACGGGCTGGCCTTGGGCGCACGCGCCGTAGTGATGCTGTCGATGGGGGCCGTGGTCTTGGCAACCATCGCCTTCTTGACGGTGCCGGAGCTGTTGATGACGGGCTTCCTTGACCCCGACAGCCCCGACCGAACGGCCATTCTGACCATTGGTGCCAGCTTGCTGGTCGTCGCGGCGTTGTTCCAACTGGTCGATGCGGGGCAGGTGATGGCGCTGGGCTTGTTGCGCGGCATACAGGATACACGTTGGCCGATGTATGCGGCGGCGCTGAGCTATTGGGGCTTGGGCATTCCCGCGAGCTACGTGCTGGGGGTGAGTTTGGGCTATGGCGGCGTCGGCGTCTGGCTTGGCTTGGTGATCGGGTTGATGTTTGCGGCGGGCGCGCTTTGGTGGCGCTTTGCACGGCGGTATGCCGAATTGAAAGTTGCCTAGCGGGAGGGGCAGCCGCTGGTCTGCGCCTGCCCCCGTTTGGTTAGATAAAGTCGAAATTGAAGTCGAAGGTGTCGAGCATGGTTTGCGCGCCGCCGATATCGAAAGCCGCCATGTCGAGCCAGTTCGCAGCCGGAGCACTCGCGATCTCTGTGTCCGGCTGGGCAAGCGTTTCGCCCGCCATGTCGTCTGCATCGGGATTACAGTCGAAGGCGAACTGGAAGAAATCCCCGTTCTGTAGGCTGGCGAGCAGCTCTTCGAGGTTGAAGCCGCCGGAGGGGGCGGTGGGAGGTTCGGGTTCCGGCGCTGGTTCCGGCTCTGGCTCAGGTGCCGGTTCGGGATCGGGTTCGGGCGCTGGCTCTGGTTCGGGAACCGGCGTTGGTTCGGGATCTGGCGCTGGCTCAGGGGTCGGCGTAGGGGCGGGCGCGCTGCCTGTGTCCAGATCGACCTCGCCTTGCGTGGAGCCGAAGTTCTGCGTCACGATCACCGAATTGTATTCGCCGCTGCCGTAGTCAAAGTCGCCGACATCAATCCCGATCCCGATATAGTCAAGGTCGGGGTCCAGCAGATTGGCGCGGTGGCCGGGGCTGTCCATCAGGTTTTCGTGCAACTGGGCCACGTCGTCCTCGTATCCGGGATCGCCGCGCTCGGACTGGATGGCGATATTCTCCGCCGTCTGCCAGCTTCCGTCGAGATCGAAGCCCGCAGCCTGTATGCGTTGCGTAGCGGTCGAGCCGCCCGCGCCGGTATGCGAGAACACGTCCGCATTCAGCATCCAGTCGGAATGCGCATCTGCAGAGGCGTTCAGGTTTTGCTCCAGTTGAAGTGTGTCGAGGCCGCGGGACGTGCGCTCGTCGTTGATAAGGTCAAGCATGTAGCGCTCGAGATCTGTGGCAATTGCCATGGTGTGTCTCCTTGAGTTGCGATCTGCCTCGACCGAGGGCATGACGCAGGAAGGAGCGCGGGGGAACGGGCTGGCGCGCGGCGATGCGTTTTGAGCCAATCCTTGCGATCAAAGGCGGGCCGCGCCAGCGGCGACTGGCCGATGCAACGGTGCGCGGTCCGGCACGGCGGCGGATTGCCGAAGCGGGCGAGCGGCATGCGGGAGTGTTGAGGGAAGGGCGGCTAGTCGTCCTTCAGCAGCCGGTCGGCTTTCTTGCGGACCAGCACCGTGCGCAGGTCGTGCATTGCCAGCAGCAGCGCGTCGGTGACCTCGTCCAATTGGTCCTCCTCGGCGCGGGTTTGTGCCCAGTGGGTGGTCAAGTTGAGGTAGTCAATCGCGCGGTAGATGTCGTCGATTTCGCGGGTGGAAAGCACGGCAGTGCGTTCCTCCATCCAATCGTTGATAACCTCTAACTCGTCAGCGCTTAGCTCGTGGTCGCCGTGCGGTCTGATCTGGCCGTTGCGGATGTTGACCACCGCGATTTCGGACATCTCAATGCGCCGTTGGCGGTTCTCGGTATCGACCCGAAATACGGTTGCCCCGTTGTCGCGCACACGAAAATAAAACTCTGGAAGCTCGGCTGACATCTGCTCGGTTTAACCCGCCTTGTTGGTTTGGTCGACGCTAGCACAGGGTAGGGCATTGAGGAAACAGGGATTTAAGCGGCAAATTCCCCGTTAGGGGCTGAACGCAGGTCCTCCCAATTTGAAAGGCTGTAGCGGCGTCTGCAGTGCTTGTAATACAAGCCCATAAACAGCCCAAAGAAGACTCCGGCGGTCACGGATGAAAAGAGCATCACACTTACGGGCATGTTTTGTGGACCCCAAGTGCTGGCATACATGATGAGACCCCAGAATGTGCCGAAAAACACACCTTGTCCCAAGTCTGCCCGCCAGAAGGGAAGATAGTGGGGCAGGCGCGGATGCAGGCCCAAGCTGCGCATTGCCCAAATATAGGGCGGCTGGGCGTTGGAGCGCCAGATGCCTGCCACCTCAAGCTCTGACAGGGCGGCGTCAAAACGGGTTTCGTAGTCGGACATAGGGGCCTCCGCTTTGGTTCGGAAAGTATCTTGCGACGGCGATTGCAGCAGGGCAAGCGCGGGGGACACACCCAACGGCGGCATCAGCGAAGATTGGCCGCAGGGACGGCACTGGAAGTTTGACCAAGGCTCCGCTTTGCTGGTGCTGACAAGTATTGCCAGAGTAGCGACGCGGGCGATGGTAAGGATCAGGCTGAACCGGATCACGGCACGAAGTTTCTGCGTTACGCTTTGATCGGAGTTCTTTGCATCGCGCTGGCCAAGCACCCGTGACGGATTTTTCTTCAAACTTGTGGCCAAATGGGGCTTGGTGGTCGTCGCCTTGCCGGCATATTTTTCCTGCCTCGCCGTGCCTGTGCCGACCTCTGCCGTGATGCTGGCGGGGGGCGCATTTGCCGCTGCGGGGGATCAGGTGCTGCGGCAGGCGGTCTCGGTCGCCTATGTGTGGCCTTGGCGGGGGACCAGACGGGGTTCCAGCTGGGCCGGCTTGCTGACATCGGTGGTCGTGCTGTTGTGGCGGCGATTGCGCTGGTGCAATTGGGGAGGAAGCGGTGAGGGGGTTTAGATAGGCCGCTAACGAGATGTTCGACGACGCAAGGCGTCGGTGGGCGAATGTCGAAGGTCTGCTTTGCGGGACTTAGTTGCCGTTCGCCACGAGTTGATCAGTGTCCGCTTTGAGCTTTGTCTGACCGCCTCCCACCAATTCCAAAATTGGTTTTGGCCAACGCGCGCGGTCGTCAAATGCGTGCTTTTAGGCTCTTATCCTGTGAAAGGAAATTGCATAGTGTTGGAGGATGGCCCAGTTGGAATCAGTGGAATACTCATTGTTTTGGGAAGCAATGTCAGGCGCATTGGTCGTTGAGGTTCTGCTAGAAGAGATGGGATTGCCTTACTCCCTGAAACCCGTTGACATGGCAGCAGGCGAACATCGTTCCAAAGCTTACCTGAAAATCAATCCAACAGGACAAGTTCCAGCACTTTCATTTCCAGATGGAACAATCATTGGTGAGAGCGCGGCAATTGTTTTGAGCTTGGGGGATAGGCATCCAGAGACAGGCTATATCCCACGTCCCAATGGGCGGGAGCGTCCAGTCTTTCTGCGCTGGCTTATTTTCATGGCAGCCAGTCCCTACATGACGTTTGTGCAGCTCAATCATCCCGAACGTTTTATCGATGACACCGCTGCCCACGACGCACTTGTCGATAACGCACGCTGCCGTCTTCTCACGCAGTTTGATGCCATAGATTCCGCAATCTCCGGATCACCGTTCTTTCTGCCGAGTGGTGTCACTGCACTAGACTTCTATGCTTTTATGTTGGTCATTTTTTTTCCTGAAAGAGAGCGCCTGTTGGTGGATCGACCCAAGCTGCACGACCTCTTCATTGCCGTTTCTGAACGTCAGACCGTTCAAAAGGTCATACAAATGCACAAAGCTTAAGTCTGCTCTTCGTGCTGTCGAAGGCGGTCACGGCTATCGCGGCGTATTTCGTCGGTCACAATGGTTGGTTCGTCGAACACTTGGGGTTTATCTGACACCCCTTCAGATAGCCAATAGTGACCATCAAAAACCTCAAAACCTGCAGGTAGAACTGTTCCCTTGGGCGCGCTGCTTAGAAAGAAATGTAGCGAGTTTTCTGCTGTGCGTTGGAACCAATCCGTTTCTTCAAACGTCCCCGAGAAAACGCCAACAATGTCGGGGAAACGTTCAAATAGCATATGTGTTTTGGTGCCGCATTTGCGGCAAAAGTGAATGTAAATTATCTTGCCGCTGCCAGCACTTTGGTGCTGGTAGACTTCCGGCTTTCCTCTAACTTGATCAAAATTTGCTTCATCGAAGATTGTCTCAACAAGGTAAGCACTTCCAGTCGCGCGCTGGCAGAAATTGCAATGACAATTGATAATGTCTTTGGGTTCGCTGGTCACTTGAAACTTCAAGGCACCACATAAACATTGACCTGACTGCATGCCTTACCCCAACCCACTGAGAGAATTTTCCGCCCGCAATAGCCCAATCTCCCTACCGCAATCATTACGTATAAAAATCGGGACTGTCACACTCTGCATGTAACTATGAAAGCCGACCTTCGCGCAAGCCTCAGCATCAGTTACTAAGGGCTCGAAGCTGCCGTTCAACTCAGAGAGAGACCGCGCCCGCCGGGCGCGGTCGCTGGTATAGTTACTTTAGCGCCGCGCAGAAGGTCTGGATGCGGGTGCAGGCCTCTTTGAGATTCTCGTCCGAGGTCGCATAGCTGACGCGGAAGTTGGGGGAGAGACCAAAGGCGGCCCCGAAGACGACGGCGACGCCGTGCTCCTCAAGTAGGGCGGTGGCGAAGGTTTCGTCATCCTCGATCTTGGTGCCTGCGGCGGTGGTCTTGCCGATACAGCCCGCGATGGACGGGTACACGTAGAACGCGCCTTCCGGCGTTGGGCAGGCGATGCCTTCGGCGGCGTTCAGCATCTCCACCACCATATTGCGGCGGCGCACGAATTTCTCGTTGTTTGGTGCGAGGAAGTCCTGCGTGCCGTTCAACGCCTCGACCGCCGCCCATTGGCTGATAGAGCAGGGGTTGGAGGTGGATTGGGATTGCACCTTGCGCATCGCCCCGATCAGCTTTTCTGGGCCAGCGGCATAGCCGATGCGCCAGCCGGTCATGGCGTAAGCCTTGGAGACGCCGTTGACGGTTAGCGTGCGGTCATACAGGGCGGGTTCGACCTGCGCGGGGGTGCAGAACTTGAAATCGTCATAAGCGAGGTGTTCGTACATGTCGTCCGACATCACCCAGACATGCGGGTGGCGCATCAGCACGTCGGTCAGCTCTTTCAGCTCGTCCCACGAATAGCCCGCGCCGGTGGGGTTGGAGGGCGAGTTAAAGATCAGCCATTTGGTCTTGTCGGTGATTGCGGCTTCCAGCTGGTCGGCGGTGAGCTTGAAGTTGGTTTGCAGCGACGCTTCAGCAATGACCGGCGTGCCGCCTGCCAACAGCACCATGTCGGGATAGCTGACCCAATAGGGGGCGGGGATCACGACCTCGTCGCCCTCGT
Organism: Litoreibacter meonggei; assembly: GCF_003663885.1. Classification (GTDB taxonomy): domain Bacteria; phylum Pseudomonadota; class Alphaproteobacteria; order Rhodobacterales; family Rhodobacteraceae; genus Litoreibacter; species Litoreibacter meonggei. The sequence goes on along the minus strand of NZ_RCCE01000002.1, from coordinate 143,606 downwards.
TCAGCGTGGCCATCAGGGCGTTATAGAGGATCTGCTTGCCGCCGGTGCCGACGCTGACCTGCGAGGGCGTGTAGTCCAGCCCGTTGTCCCGCTTGAACTTCGCGCAGATCGCCTCTTTCAGCTCTTGGATGCCGTCGGGGGCGGTGTATTTGGTTTTACCAGCATGGATCGCGGCGATGGCCGCATCCTTGATATTGTCTGGCGTGTCGAAATCCGGCTCGCCTGCACCAAGGCCGATCACGTCCTTGCCAGCGCGCTTCAGCTCCGCGGCTTTTTGGGTCACCGCAATGGTGGGCGACGGTTTTACGCGGGAAAGGGTCTCGGAAAGGAAGGACATGTGACGCCTCGTCAGGTTGAACAATGGACATGAGGGTCTTACGGATAGGCCCGAACGCAATCAAGCGATAACGCCCTTGCAAGGAGCCAGAAATGGACGACCCCGAAATGTATTTCAGCAACGAGAACGCCACATTTGGAGACCGTGTCGCCGCCGCACGCGAGGCGCAAGGGCTGACACAGGAACACCTCGCCAAGAAACTGGGCGTGAAACTGAAGACAATTCGCGGCTGGGAAGATGACGTGGACGAGCCGCGCGCGAACCGCTTGTCGATGATGTCGGGGATGCTGAATGTGTCCATGCGCTGGCTCCTGACGGCGGAAGGCGAAGGTCTGGACGCGCCTGTGGGCGAGGTGGACTTGTCGGGTGACGTTAAGGGCATCCTGCTGGAAATGCGCCGTACCAAGGCAGAGTTCGCCCGACTGGCGGATCATCTGGGGCGGCTGGAAAAGCGCCTGGGCAAATTGCTGCGGACACCGGAATGAAAGAGTTGGGGCCAAAGGGCGAGCCGCGAGAGACCAAGCTTCGGCGGCTCAAACTGCGCTCTATGCGGCGCGGGATCAAGGAAATGGATTTGATCCTTGGCGGGTTTGCAAGCAATGGGCTGGATGGGCTGTCCGATGCCGATCTGGCGCTCTATGACGAGATGCTGAGCGAGAGCGACCATGATATGTATCAGTGGGCGTCCGGGCAGGCGGCCGCACCGGAGCGGTTCGCGGGGCTGATTGCGCAAGCGGTTAACGGATCGAAGATCTTTTAGCGAAGATTTTCGCGCATTTAACCGTTTATTGGTGATTCTCCGACTATTCCGGCTGTGCGAGCACCCGCAGTCGGAGAACGAAATATGAGTATGCACAACCCCGTTGCCAGCCCACAGGCTCGCATGTTTATGACCGGATATCTGGAAAGCCTTGCCTTGGTGGAACGGTTGCACCGGCTTTTGCTGGACGTGATCAAGGACGAGTTTGAACGGTTGGGCGTCCTAGACATCAACTCGGTCCAAGCGCTGCTGTTGTTCAACATCGGCGAGAACGAAGTGACCGCAGGCGAGTTGAAATCGCGCGGCTACTATCAGGGATCGAATGTGTCTTACAACCTCAAGAAGCTGGTGGAGATGGGCTATATGCACCACCAGAGGTGTGAGATTGACCGGCGATCGGTGCGCGTACGGCTGACGGAAAAGGGGCGTGCGGTGCGCAATCATGTGACCGACCTGTTCGAGCGTCACGCAATTGGTCTGGAAGAAAACGGCATCCTCGGCAATGACGGGATTGATACCATCAACCATTCGCTGCACCGGATGGAGCGGTATTGGTCAGATCAGATCAGATATATCTATTGAGATGAAATCAACGGGATTTCGCAGCATTGCGGCGTGCCTCGATCTCGGCGAGGCGGGTGAGTGCGCGGCGCGATTGCCAGACGGACAACGCGACAAGGCCGATCAGGATCACGATGCTGATGGCATAGGCGGACAGCACGGTGTCGGCGTATTTTCCAAGATCGGGCATGATGCGTCCTTTGCGGGCCTGCGGTTAGCTAAGACGTTCGCGCGCGACCAAGGCGCCGGCGCGGCGGATACGGATTTCGGTGCGGGTGCGCAGCAAAACCAGCGCAAGGAACAAAAGCACGAATCCGGCTATTGAGACCAGCAGCGGCAGGTAGAAAACGTCGGCGACGTTCTCCTCCTTGTCCAGCGAAAGGGACGCGCCTTGGTGCAGACCTTGGTTCCAGAAGTTGACCGCATAACGCGATAGCAACGCGAAGACTGAGCCGACGAGGCAGAGGACCGAGGTGAGGTCGGCGGCGGTATCGGGATTCTCGATCGCGGCCCAAAGCGCCATATAGCCGAGGTAGAACAGGAACAGGATCAGGAAAGAGGTCAGGCGCGGATCCCACGCCCAATAGGTGCCCCACATAGGCTGGCCCCAGATCGCGCCGGTGATCAGCGCAATCACTGTCATAGTCAGCCCAATCGGTGCCGCAGCCTTGGCTGCGAGGGCGGAGACATGGTGGCGGCGGATGAGCCAGATCAGCGAGGTGACAAGCATCATCAGCCACGCATTGATCGCCATCAGGGCGCTGGGCACATGTAGGTAGATGATCTTGACGGTGGAGCCTTGGCGGTAGTCATCCGGGGTAAAGAAGAACCCCCAGATCAGGCCAATGACCAGACACAGCAAAGACAACACAGCCACCGTTGGCAACAGCTTGCCAGATGTCTGCATGAAGCGGGTCGGATTTGCGTATTCCCAGATCGACATGGGCTACTGTTATGGGATGCTTTCGTGCGGGGCAATGGGATTTGCGGCGGGCCATATGTCACATTCGCGCGTGTTCTATCGCAGGTTCATCCGCAGGGCGGCGGCGGAGGCGAAGGGCAGCAGCGCCGCGCAGCCTGCAGTGATGGCTGCAAGGAAGAGTAGGGCGGTGGTGGCGGGCAGGCCTTCGGCACCACGACGCACGGCCTCGGCCCCGAAAATAAGCGTTGGCATGTAGAGCGGCAGCACCAGCAGCGAGACCAGCAACCCACCGCGTTTCAGGCCGACAGTCAGGGCCGCGCCGAAAGTGCCGAGCATGGAGAGCGCAGGGGTGCCGAGTGCCAGCGAGGCCACCAACCAGAAGGTTGCGCCGCTTGGCATGCTGAGCAGAACGCCAAGGAATGGGGCGGCAATTGTTAGCGGCAAACCGGTGGTGAGCCAATGGGAGAGGGCCTTGAGTGTTGCGGCCGCCTCCAGCGGGAGGGGTGCTGTGGCGAGCAGGTCTAGCGTGCCGTCCTCGTAGTCGAGCTGGAAGATGCGGTCGAGTGACAGCAGGCAGGACAACAGCGCTCCGACCCATAGGATGCCGGGGGCGATGCGCGACAGGATGTCGGAGTTTGGCCCGACGCCGAAGGGGACCAGCACCACGAGGATCAGGAAAAACGCAAGGCCAAGGCCGAAGCCGCCGCCTGCACGGATCGCAAGTCTAAGGTCGCGGCGGAGGAGGGCGATCATAGGAACGCCTCGTCCAGAAAGGGGTCATCCGACGGGGCGTCTTGCAAGATTGCGCGATAGGGCGAGAGGTCGAGCGTGCGCGCGGAGGGCAAGCCGAGGTCGATATGGGTGGCCAAGATGGCGGAGCCGCCTGCTGCCATATGTGCAGTGATCGCGGCGGCGAAGCGGGCGACGTTTTCGGTATCGAGCGAGACCGTGGGTTCGTCCAGCGCCCAGATTGCGCGTCCGGTGAGCATCAGGCGCGACAGCGATAGGCGGCGTTTTTGACCAGCGGAGAGGTCTTGGGCGCGGCGCGTGAGCAGGCTTTCCAGATCGAAGGTTTCAACAGCGGGGGTGATATCGCGGGTGCCGAAGATATCGGCCCAGAATTGCAGGTTCTCTTCGACGCTTAACTGCGCCTTCAACCCGTCCGCATGGGCGGCGTAGGCGACATCCTCGGTCGAGAAGCCGAGCTTGCCCGAAACGGGTGGCGTCAGGCCCGCCAAACAGCGCAGCAGCGTGGTCTTTCCCGCACCGTTGGGCGCGCGTAAAATAAGCGCCTCCCCCGCGGCGACCTCGAAAGTTACGCCAGTGAGCACTGTCACCTCGCCACGTCGGCAGGCCAGATTTTCGACACCAAATTTCATCGAAACACGCCTAGCGCATCGGCTGCGTGGCGAAAACAGGTAAAAATGTATGCAATAGTATACAAAAAGCGCTTAAAGGACGTTATGCCCCCTTGATCGCCTGTGTTTCTTGGGGCAAGACGGCCATAGCAATTCCATTCTATGTCAATTTCGGGAGTCCCAGCTATGCCTATCGTCGTCGGACAAGACACCGCCAAGACCCGCCGCAGCTTAAGTGCCGGTGGCAAAACCTTCGCCTATTATTCGATCAAGGCGGCTGAAGAAGCTGGCCTCGGCGACTTCTCCAAACTGCCCGCCGCGCTGAAAGTGGTGCTGGAAAACATGCTTCGGTTTGAGGACGGCAAAACGGTTCACGTCGACGACATCAAGGCGTTCTCGGACTGGGCCAAGCAAGGCGGCAAGAACCCCAAGGAAATCGCATATCGCCCCGCCCGTATCCTGCTGCAAGACTTCACCGGCGTGCCTGCCGTGGTCGACCTGGCTGCGATGCGCGACGGGTTGAAAAACCTTGGTGGCGACCCTGAAAAGATTAACCCGCTGAACCCTGTTGATCTGGTCATTGACCACTCGGTCATGATCGACGAGTTCGGCAACCCGCGCGCGTTCCAGATGAACGTCGACCGCGAATACGAGCGCAACATGGAGCGCTATACCTTCCTGAAATGGGGTCAGTCCGCGTTTAACAACTTCCGCGTTGTGCCGCCCGGCACCGGCATCTGTCACCAGGTTAACCTTGAGTATCTGTCCAAGACCGTTTGGTCCGACAAGGACCAAAGCGGCGAGATGGTGGCCTATCCCGATACGCTTGTCGGCACCGACAGCCACACCACCATGGTCAACGGCGCGGCTGTTTTGGGCTGGGGCGTTGGCGGCATTGAGGCCGAGGCCGCGATGCTGGGCCAGCCGATTTCCATGCTGATCCCTGAAGTTGTCGGCTTCGAGCTGACGGGGGCCATGGTCGAAGGCACCACCGGCACTGACCTTGTGCTGAAAGTCGTTGAAATGCTGCGCGAGAAGGGCGTGGTCGGCAAGTTCGTGGAATTCTACGGCAAAGGCCTCGACAATCTGCCACTGGCCGACCGTGCGACGATTGCCAACATGGCGCCGGAATACGGCGCGACCTGTGGCTTCTTCCCGATTGATAACGAGACGCTGCGCTACCTCACCAATACCGGCCGCGAGGAAGAGACCATCGCGCTGGTTGAAGCCTATGCCAAGGAAAACGGCTTCTGGCGCGGTGCGGATTACGCGCCGATCTACACGGATACCTTGAGCCTTGATATGAGCACCATCGTACCTGCTATTTCCGGCCCGAAGCGCCCGCAGGACTACATTGCGCTTGATCAAGCGGCAAAAGCATTCGGCGAGTACATCAAAGGCCAGCGTCCCGAGAAAAGCGCACCGACAGACGAGAAGAAAGAATGGACGGGCGAGGGCGGACAACCGGCTCCTGCGCACATCCCGGGAGATGTAGGGCACCACAAATCCCTTGCCGTTAAAGGTCAGGATTACCGCCTGCATGACGGCTCCATCGTGATTGCGTCGATCACGTCCTGCACCAACACCTCGAACCCTTATGTGATGATCGGGGCGGGGCTTGTGGCACGCAAGGCGCGTGCGCTGGGTCTGACCCGCAAGCCTTGGGTGAAAACCTCGCTGGCGCCCGGGTCTCAGGTGGTTTCGGCCTATCTGGAAGCCGCAAACCTGCAAGAGGATCTGGATGCCATCGGCTTCAACCTTGTCGGCTACGGCTGCACCACCTGTATCGGCAACTCCGGCCCCATCGCGCCGGAACTGTCCGAAGCCGTCAACGAGGGCGACCTGATCGCAACCTCTGTTTTGTCGGGCAACCGCAACTTCGAGGGGCGCATCAGTCCCGACGTGCGTGCGAACTACCTCGCCTCGCCGCCGCTGGTTGTGGCCTACGCACTGGCTGGCGACATGAATATCGACATCGCGAAAGACCCGCTGGGCCAAGACAAGGACGGCAATGACGTCTACCTGAAAGACATCTGGCCAACCTCCAAGGAAGTCGCGGATCTGGTCGAGCAAACCGTCACCCGCGAAGCCTTCCGTGAAAAATATGCGGACGTGTTCAAAGGCGACGACAAATGGCAGGGCGTGGAGACGACGGACAGCCTGACCTATGACTGGCCTGCGACGTCCACCTATGTGCAGAACCCGCCTTACTTCCAAGACATGTCGGCAGAGCCGGGCGTGATCGCGGACGTGAAAGGGGCCAAGGTTCTGGCCGTTCTGGGCGACATGATCACGACGGACCACATCTCCCCTGCGGGCTCTTTCGCGCAAAGCAGCCCTGCGGGTCAGTACCTGATCGAGCGTCAAGTGGCCCCGCGCGAGTTCAACTCTTACGGCTCGCGTCGCGGTAACCACGAGATCATGATGCGCGGCACCTTCGCCAACATCCGCATCAAGAACGAGATGCTGGACGGCGTCGAAGGTGGCTACACCAAAGGGCCGGACGGCGAGCAAGCGTCGATCTTTGACGCGGCGATGGCGTATCAGGAGCAAGGCACACCGCTGGTCGTCTTCGGGGGCGAGCAATACGGCGCTGGTTCCTCGCGTGACTGGGCTGCCAAAGGCACTGCACTTCTGGGCGTCAAAGCCGTGATCGCGGAAACCTTCGAGCGTATTCACCGCTCCAACCTTGTTGGTATGGGTGTGATCCCGTTCGAATTCACCGGTGGCGACAGCCGCAAATCGCTGGGTCTGACCGGCGAGGAAACGGTGAACATCACCGGTCTTGAGGGCGATCTGAAGCCGCTATCCGACGTGCCTTGCGAAATCACCATGGCGGATGGCACGGTAAAAAACATCACGTTGAAATGCCGGATCGATACAGCGATCGAGAAGGAATACATCGAGCATGGTGGTGTTCTGCACTACGTGCTACGTGACTTGGCTGTGGCCTAAATTTAAAATCTGACCAAGATTTGGCCCGCTGCGATAACCTCGTGGCGGGCCTTTTATTGCATATGGCGCTTTGCCTTCGGTGGGGCCGACGGTAGTGTCGTTACATGAACAAATTTCCTGACCTTCCGCCGCTCTGGATGCTTGGCTTCATCTGCCTAAGCTGGGTCGGAGCGATGCTATTGCCCGCCCGTTTGAACATCGCCCTATTGAGCATTGTTGGCTGGGGACTGTTTGCCGTTGGCCTTGTGCTGATAGGCTGGTCAGCCTTTTGGTTTTGGCGTCGCAACACCACCATCGAGCCGCACCACGTTCCTAAAACACTGATTGTCGAGGGTCCGTACCAGCTGTCGCGCAACCCGATTTACCTTGGCATGGCAACGATACTGGCCGGCGTGATTGTCTGGCTTGGCCAGCTGTTGTGTCTCGCGTTGGTCCCGCTGTTTATCATGGTCATGAACCGCCGTTTTATAATCCCCGAGGAGGCGACGCTTCGTGCGACCTTTGGCGACGAGGCCGAGATATACCTGCAAGCGACGCGGCGGTGGCTCTGACGCATTGCTCGCAAAGGCTTGATTGGCGTGTGGGGTAGTGACACCCTAAGTTAGAGAAAGACCCTTATGGAACACAGAGATTGACATGATCAAACGCCTGACTGCCGCAGCAATTGCCTCTTTAACACTGGCATCCGCATTTCCCGCCTATGCGGGTGGGCCGGTTGTGGTGGAATTGTTCACCTCTCAAGGATGTTCCTCCTGCCCACCGGCTGATGCGTTGCTGGGCGAATTGGCGGATCGCGATGACGTGATCGCCCTGAGCCTGCACGTGGATTATTGGGATTACCTTGGCTGGGTCGACGAGTTCGCGAGTCCCGCCAATACAGAGCGTCAACGCGGCTATGCCCGTGCGTCGCAAAGCACCATGATCTACACGCCGCAGATGGTGATTGCCGGTACTGACGAGATTGTCGGAACCAAGGCCATGCAGCTAGCCAAGCATATTGATCGTCACAAGAACATGGCAGAGACGGTGGCGCTGAAACTGACCCGCGATGCCAGCGGGACTCTCCAGATAAAGGCACGGCGGACGGGCGATGTGCCCAGTAAAATGTTGATTCAGGTTGCGCGCTACATCCGAGAGCAGAAGGTGAGCATTCGCTCTGGCGAGAATGCCGGCAAGGACGTCACCTATCACAACGTGGTAGAGAGTTTGGTTTCTATTGGCGATTGGAACGGGGATGCTGATCTGAGCATTGAAGCCGAGGCGCCAGGGGATCATCCGGCGGTAGTGTTTATTCAGGACGGATCGTTTGGCCCCATCTTGGCAGCCGCGCGGATTGACTGACGGACCTCCGCCTGTTCGGGTTTCCAGCGGCGGTGAATCCAGAACCATTGATCCATGTGCTGACGCGCCAAGGCCTCTAAGGAGTCGTTGAGGGTCTGCGTCATTTCCTTGGCTGTCGAGTGCTCGATGGGCGCTTCGCAGACCACCTCGAAATCCAAGCCGTTCGGCTGGCGTATTCCGTAGACGGGTATTACCAAAGCCTTGTATTTCAATGCCAATTCAGCTGCGGACAGCGCGGTGGGCGCGGGTTTGCCGAAGAAGGTCAGATCCTCGCCGTCCCACATGTATTGATCCACCAGAAACCCCGCCATGCCACCGGAGCGCAGGAACTTGATCAACCCCGCCAAACCCTGACGCCCGCGTGGAAAAACCGGCGTGCCGACCTTGCTGATGGCGGCGACGTAGTGGGGGTTGAAATAGGCGTTGTTCATCTCGCGGTAGAGCGCGCCGACGTTGAAGCCCGCTGCGATGAGCGCCGCACGGGGGGCGTCGTAATTGCCGAAATGGCCGGTGACGAGGACGACGGGGCGACCTTCCGCGTGGGCTTCGTGCAGTGCCTCTACGCCCGCGCCGGTCAGCGGGGCGTGTTTGAAGCGGTCGGTGAAACCTGCGCCGGAATATATCTCGATCAGCGTGCGGCCTGCGTTGTCGGGGACTGCACGGACGAGATGCCTCACCTCGGCCTCAGGCAGGTCGGGGCAGACATAGGCAAGGTTTTCCCGCACCCGTTTGGAATAGCCCGCCAAGGGGGCAACGACGCGCGAGACGATCCAGCCCGCCATGGGCACGCGCCAGCGATAGGGCACCAGCAGCGCCAGCCCGATAATGGCGCGGATCACCAGATAGGTGACGTATTCGCCCGCGCCGCGACGCCCTTGTGCTGTGCTGCCTAGTGCCATGTGTTAGCTGGTTTTAACCCGTGTTTCACGGTGCCAGACATAAAGCCCGGCCCCGACGATAACAAGCGCCCCGATATAGACCGGCCCGTCGGGATAGTTGTTGAAGAACACCACGCCCCAGACGCTGGAGAAGATCAGCGCCACATAGGTGAACGGTGCAAGAACAGACGCGGGGGCCATGGACAGCGCGCGGATCAGCAGCAATTGCCCGATGGTGCCAAGCAGGCCGACGCCCAGCATGTAGGGCAGGTCGGAGGCCTCCAGCGGCTGCCAGAAGAAAGGCACCATCACGCAGAGAACCAGCGTGGCGACGGTGCCGGTGTAGAAAAGCGAGGTCCAGACGTCTTCACCCCGACCCGCGTAGCGTGTGGCAAGCGCATAGGTCGAATAACAGACCACGCCGCCCAAGGTGAACAGGGCATAGGGGGTGAAGGCTTCGGTGCCGGGGCGCAGTACGATCATGGCACCGATGAGAGCGATCGCCGCCGCTGCTGCGCGACGTATCCCGAAGGTCTCCCCAAGGAAAATCGCGGCGCCCACCATGATAAAAATCGGGGCGATTTGCATGAGAGCGGTGGTCTCGATCAACGACATTTTTTTGAAACCGACGAAGAAAAATCCGGTTGTGGCCAGCAGCACGATGGCGCGGAAGACCTGTAGGCCTAGGCGCTCTGTGTGGATGACGGAGCGCAGGCGCGGCGACACGATCAGCGTGACCAGCACCATCTGCACCGTGTAGCGTGCCCACAGGGTCTGCACAGTGTCGACGCGGGTGGAGAGCGCCTTGGCGCAGACATCCATCAGCGTAAACATAAGCGTGGCCGCGAGCATCAGGGCGATGCCCCGCGCGACGTTGTTTTCCACCATCAGGGCGATTTAGGCAGGCCGGTGCCGATCATGCTGTCGCGGGTGACGAGTTCTGCCAGTTGCTCGGCGGTCATCTCATCGGTGCCTTCGGGGCGGGCGGGCAGCACGATATAGCGCATGTCAGCGGTGCTGTCGTGGACGCGCAGGGTAATGTTTGCGGGCAGGTCCACGCCAAACTCGCGCAGGACGGCACGCGGCTCGCGCACCGCGCGGGAGCGATACTCGCGGGTTTTGTACCAGTCGGGCGGCAGGCCCAGCAGATTGCGCGGGTAGCACGAGCAGAGCGTGCAGACGATCAGGTTATGTGTGTCGATGGTGTTCTCGACGGCGACCAGATGCATCGGGCCAATGTCGAAGCCCATTTCGCGGGCGGCGTCGGAGCCGTTAGCCAGCAGGCGTTTCTTGAAGTCGGGATCAGTCCATGCACGGGCCACCACTGCGGCCCCGTTCGCGGGGGAGCGATCATCCATCGCGTCGATCTGCGCTTGGATTTGTGCGGGCGTCAGCTCGCCCTTTTCAACCATTAACTCGCGGATGGCGATTTCCATGGTTTGCCAGTAAGTTAGTTGGCCATCATTGTCCTTTCGGTAAGGGTGGCCGGACGCGGACAGGTGGTCATGGTCGTGATGATCATGGGGCATTTTGGTCGATCCAGTGTTCGTAGATTTCGGCGTCCAGCGTGTCTTGCGGGGCTTCTGCGTTGGGCCAGATATGACCCATCTCAAAGCGGACACGGTAGAGCGTGCGGGTGGGCGCGGGGACCATGTAGGCCAGTTGCTCGGGGTTCTTGAAAGGGCCAAGGACGCGTTCGACGACACCGGTTTTGCCGCGCAGATAATGCGGCGTGCGGATGTGGCCCAAGGGGGACATGGTCTTGATGCGGACCGTGGAGCCAGGCGTTAGGGTCACGACTGCACCGCGCCGTAGGTGTCGCCGCGGGCCTTGATTTCTTCCATCTTGGTGCCGAGTTCTTCCAGCGAATAAACGCCCGCCTCGATCAGGTTCTGGTTCAGCGACGCAACCCAGCGTTCGTAGTAGGTCATGCTCTCGAACGCTTGCTCGCCCATGTCCTCCAGCGCGCGGCGCAGGCCGTCGACGGTGAAATGTCCGCGTTGCTGGCCAAGGATCACCAGCGCATCGACGCGTTTTTCCCAGATGGCAAAGTCGTGGCCGTCCATCGGGACGGGACCGGCGGCGTCGCCGCCCATGTCGTGCCAGCGGTGTTCGGGGTTTTCCATGCTCTAGCCTTTCGCTAATGCGTCGATCTGGGGGCCAAGCTGCGGCATCGGAAAGCCGGCGTCAGCAAGTGTGTCGAGGATTTTAGCAGTCGGCTGCGTGCCTGCGACTGCCAAGGCCCAGACAATGGCAGACCGAGTGCCGGAAGCGCAATAGGCGAGCGCCTTGCCGTCGATCTTCTGTGCCTCGACATTGTCCATGGTGAGTTGGCCCATGACCACGGGGTTATCCACAAAGGTTAATCCTGCGGCTGTGACCACCTCCGCAATCTCGTCGGGTTTGTCGCCGGGGGCGCTTTCTGCCGATGGTCGATTACAGATGACGTGGGTGAAGCCTTCGGCCCTGATGGCCTCCATATCCGAGACATGGATTTGTGGCGATACGGCGAAGTCGGGGGAGAGTGTGCGAATGTCCATGAGTACCAATTACTGTGGGTTACGGGGTGCGTCTAGCGTTGAGCGAAGCGTTCTTTGAGGAATGCCTGCATTGCTGCAAACGCGCGGTCGTTTGATGAGGCTGCGTAGGCCATACCCGCCTCGGGGCTTTGCGCGGCAGGGTTGGTGAAGGCGTGGCTGGTATGGCCGAAGGCCAGCATCTGCCAGTCGTCGCAATATTCGGTCAGTTCTTTGGCAAGACCAACTGCCTGATCGGGCGTGGCGAGCGGGTCATCCCAGCCATGCAGTACCAGCACGGAGGTGTTCATTTTAGAGCAGCCGGAAGGCGGCGCGTCGAAGATGCCGTGGAACGGGACGACACCAGCCAGCGTCGCGCCGGAGCGGGCGAGGTCCAACACGGCCTTGCCGCCGAAGCAGAAGCCAATGGCCGCGATGTTCGATTTGTCCGCGTCGGGCAGAGCGCGTGCGGTGTCCAAGGCGGCTTGCATTCTGACCAATAGCGTCGTGCGGTCGTTTTGCAAGACGTGCATCATCTCGGTGGCCTGCGCCTCGTCGCGAGCGGTGCGACCTTCGCCGTAATAATCCACCGCGAAGCCGATATAGCCCAAGCCTGCCAGCCAGTCAGCCTTGCCCCGCGCGAAATCGTCCAGACCGCCGAAAGCGGGGGTGACGATGACGACGGGATGCGGGCCTGCACCCTTGGGATAGGCGACATAGCCTATGCAGGTGGTATCTTCTGCCGTGTAGCGAAGTTCGGACATCAAACTTTCTCCTGCGTGTATTTGCGAAGTTCTGCGCGGGCGACTTGGCGACGGTGCACGGCGTCGGGGCCGTCTGCCAGGCGCAGAGTGCGCAGATGCGCCCATTGGCGGGCGAGGGGGGTGTCTTGGGAAATACCCTGCGCGCCGAACATTTGCACGGCTTGGTCGGTAATTTCCAACGCAATGCGCGGGGCCTCGACCTTGATCTGGCTGATCCACGGGGCGGCGGCACGGGCGTCGCCTTGGTCCATCATCCATGCGGCTTTCAGGCAGAGCAGGCGGGCCTGCTCTATCTGCGTGCGGGCATTGGCGATATAGTCGTAATTGCCGCCCAACTGAGCAAGCGGCTTGCCGAACGCCTCGCGTGACAGCGAGCGGCGGATCATCAGCGCCAACGCCTTTTCGGCCATGCCGATGGCGCGCATGCAGTGGTGGATGCGACCGGGGCCAAGGCGGCCTTGGGAAATTTCGAAGCCGCGCCCTTCGCCCAAAAGCATGTTTTCAGCGGGGACGCGGACATCGGTGAAGCGGATATGCATGTGGCCGTGCGGCGCCTCGTCATCGCCGTAGACCTCCATCGCGCGGAGCTTTTCTATGCCTTTCGTATCCGAGGGGACGACGATCATGGAATGCTGCGCATGTTTCGGCCCATCCCGAACTGTGCGCACCATGACGATATAGACCGCGCAGCGCGGATCGCCCGCGCCGGTAGCCCACCATTTCTCGCCGTTCAAGACGTAGTCGTCGCCGTCACGCACGCAGGACAGCGCAATGTTGGTCGCATCGGAGGAGGCGACATCGGGTTCCGTCATCAGGTAGGCGGAACGGATTTCGCCAGCTAGCAACGGGGCAAGCCAGCGGTCTTTCATTGCGTCGGAGCCGTATTTCTCGAACACCTCCATGTTGCCGGTGTCGGGGGCGTTGCAGTTGAAGGTTTCGGGGGCGAGGTGGGCCTTGCCCATCTCCTCGGCCAAATAGGCGTATTCGACGGTGGATAGCGCATGACCTGTGGCAGGCGACCACAGGTTCCACAGGCCCGCAGCCTTGGCCTTGGCTTTTAGCCCTTCGACGATCTCACTTTGGCGCGGGGTGAATTCCCAGCGATCACCAACTTCGACTTCGGCGAAATATTCTGCGTCCAAGGGGGCGATTTCGTCGCGCACCATCTCTGCCACCGCGTCGCGAATGGGGTTCAGTCGTGGGCTGATCCCTAAGTCCATAATGTGCCTCCTTGTCGTTGTTGCGAGGGTCGGCGGCAGAGCGGCGCTTGTCAATCGCGCAAAGCGGGGTAATGTCGGTGTTATGGGCGGGACCACAGATTTAATGATTGCCAGCTTGACCCCCTACCTTGCGGCGCATGCGCCTGAGTTGGGGGCTATCAGGCGTCTTGAGAAATTTGGAACGGGGCAATCAAATCCAACCTACAAGATGATCACCAATATTGGCAGTTTCGTGCTCCGGACCAAGCCGCCCGGACCTTTGCTGAAATCTGCCCATCTCGTAGAGCGGGAGTTCGAGGTGATGGCGGGCTTGGCTGACACAGCTGTTCCAGTTCCAAAGATGCTGCATTTGGCGAGAGACGAGATGTCCCCCCTGGGGCGCGCGTTTTTTGTGATGGAGTATCTGGAGGGCCGTATTTTTTGGGATCCAAGCTTGCCTGAGATGCCACGACATGAACGCGGGGCGGTCTATGACGCGATGGCGGATACATTGGCGGCAATGCACAGCGTTGACGTGTCCGCAGTCGGGCTGAACGATTTTGGAAAGCCAGGGAGCTACTTTGCCCGACAGATCGACCGCTGGTCGCGGCAATATCTTGCCTCTGTTGATGTGCCGGATCGCGGCATGACGGGCATCATGGCGTGGTTGGAACTGCACCTGCCAGAGGATGACGGGGAAGTGGCACTGGTGCATGGCGATTACCGGCTGGATAATATGATGTTTGCGCACGATGCGTCGGAGGTGATTGCCTTGCTGGACTGGGAGTTGTCCACTTTGGGCCACCCATTGGCTGACCTGGCGTATCAATGTATGCAATGGCGACTTCCCTATGAGGGCGGCATGAGGGGGTTAGGCGGATTGAGCCGCACGGAATTGGGCTTGCCTTCGGAGCAGGACTACATCGCCCGATATTGTAAAAAACGCGCGATGGCGCCGCCTGACAACTGGGCGTTCTACCTCGTGTTCAGCTATTTCCGACTGGCAGCGATATTGCAGGGCGTCGTGGCACGGGCGCAGGGTGGAAATGCCTCTAACCCCGAAACTGCACAGAAATACGCAGCCGCGATACCGGTGCTTATCAATCAGGCAGTGGACATAGCGCACGAACCAAGCGAAAAAGCTATATGAAACAGGCTCCAAAACACCCCGTTCGACTAGAGCGCCAAGGCAATGTAGCACTCGTCGTTATTGACAACCCTCCGGTTAACGCGCTGGGCGTTTCCGTGCGTTTGGGGATTGCTGCGGCATTGAACGCGGCGCTGGCCGACGACAAGACCGACGCGATTATTATTGCCGCCAACGGGCGGACGTTCCCGGTGGGCGCGGATATCCGCGAGTTTGATATGGCTCCGCAGGAACCGTCTCTGGGCCAGCTTTGCAGCTTGGTGGAAAGTGCGCGCAAACCAGTGATTGCAGCCATCCAAGGAACGGCATTAGGCGGCGGGCTGGAATTGGCGATGGCCGCGCATTACCGTGTCTCGGCGAAAACGGCGCGGATGGGTCTGCCGGAACTACTGCTTGGAATTTTGCCGGGGGCGGGTGGCACGCAGCGCTTGCCACGGCTGATCGGGCCTGAGTTGGCGCTTGATATGATGCTGACGGGTAATCAGGTCAGCGCCGAAATCGCGGCTGAGATCGGGCTTGTTGATCTGGTCGCAGAAGATGATTTACGAGTGGAGGCTGTCACTTATGCCTCGACTGTAAAGAAGCCCCGGCCAACGTCGGAACATCGCGCACATCTGCTGGATGGTGCGGGATATATGGCGGCGGTTGCTGCCCGTCGGGCGCGGGTTAAAGCAGAGCTGGGTGCCAATGCCCTAGCGCCACTCAAGATCGTCAACTGTGTGGAATCTGCGTTACTGCTGCCCATAGAAACAGGTTTGCAGGTAGAGCGGTCTGCATTTGAGGAATGCGTCACGTCGCGCGAAAGCAAAGGGTTGCGACATGCGTTTTTTGCAGAACGCGCCGCCGCGAAATTTCCCGAGGCGGCCGAGGCCAAGCCCGCGCAAGTAGAACGCGTAGCCATCATCGGTGGTGGGCTGATGGGATCGGGTATCGCGATTGCCGCGCTGCAAAGCGGGCTTGCGGTGACCTTGGTTGAGTTAGACGAACATGGGGTGAATTCGGCGCTGGAACGGATCGGGGCGCATTACGAACGCTCGATTGCCAAAGGGCGGTTGTCGGAAGCCCAAGGTGCTGCGGCGCTGACGCATCTGCAATTGACCAACAAGCTGGACTTGATCGGGGAAGCGGACCTCGTGATTGAAGCCGTCGCAGAAAATTTCGAGCTGAAGGCCAACCTGTTGGCTGACATCGCAGTGTTCGCGAAATCTGAGGCAGTGATTGCCACCAACACGTCCTATCTGGACCTTGCCGCATTGGCAGAGGCGACAGGGCGGCCAGAGGATACCATTGGCTTGCACTTCTTTGCCCCCGCGCAGGCCAACAAACTTGTCGAGGTCGGGGTGCATGACGACGCATCCGCCCAAGCGGTGATGACGGCCTTAGGCTTCGCGCGTGCCTTGGGAAAAACCGCCGTGCGGGCTCATGTTCATAACGGGTTCGGGGAAGGGTATATCGGGAATTCCATTCTAGAAGCCTATCGTCACGCCGCGGACATCATGCTGGAAGACGGCGCGACACCCTCGCAAATTGACGGTGCGATGCGGGAGTTCGGGTTCCGGCTGGGACCGTATCAGATAGCCGATATGTCGGGCCTTGATATTGCTTATGCGCGCCGCCAGTTGAAACCTCGCAGCCCCGACGCCCGCTATGTCGAGATTGCCGACAAGATGGTGGAGCAGGGGTGGTTGGGGCAGAAGTCCGGTCGCGGTTATTACATCTATACCGGTGGGCACCATATGGGCGTTCCGAACGGCGACGTGCTGAAGATGATCGCAGAGCACCGCGCGCACAAGGGCATCGTGCCGCGCAAGTTCTCGGACCGTGACATTCGGGATCGCATTTTGCTAGCGATTGTGAATGCCGGCGCGCGCCTTTTGGGCGAAGGCGTTGCCGCGCGGCCAAGTGACATCGACGCGGTCATGGTGCATGGCTTTGGCTACCCGCGCAGCAGAGGCGGGCCGATGATGGATGCAGATGCGACCACGCCGTCGATTATTGCGTCGCGGTTGTCCGTTCTGGCCCCCGAAGATCCGTCCCTTTGGGGGGCCGCACCAGTGCTTACGATGCTTGCAAACGAGCGCCAGAAGTTTGCCGATTTGAATACGGTTTAGATCTTTTTTGACAGCGCAGATAGCATTTCGGCAATGATTGCCTCGATCTGAGCGGAACCGGGGACGCAGATGTGAATGACACCGAAGCGCGTGCAATGTCGGTCGGTGTTTCGACCTCGGACGCGCTGCGCGCAACAAGGCCTTCGACTGCCACACGGCTAGGGTTTGCGATATCGTCGTAGCCAGAATGCTCGTGGCTATGCCATGTCTCATCATCGGACCCCAACACATCCTTCACGTTCTTTGTTCATTGCAATTCCCCCATTTGCGCGGAAGTGTGGCTGAGCAAATCATGACACCTAACCAACCAAGACGAGGAACTTCGCATGCCCGAATTTGCCATCTACCCAAGCCTCAAGGGCAAGCGTGTTCTGATCTCTGGTGGCGCGTCGGGGATCGGCGCACTCACAGTAGAGGCGTTTGTGGAGCAGGGGGCACAGGTGGCGTTTTTGGACCTTGATGCTGATGCCAGCGCCGCCGTGTCGAACGCCACGGGCGCGATGTACGAGCTGTGCGACCTCCGCGATATTGCGGCAACACAAGCTGCCATCGCCAAGCTGGCCGATCAGATGGGCGCATTCGAAGTTCTGGTCAACAACGCCGCCCGAGACGACCGCCACGACTGGCGCGATGTGACACCGGAGTATTGGGACGAACGGATGCAGACCAACCTGCGTCACATGTTCTTCGCGATCCAAGCGGTGGCACCGGGCATGATCGAGGCCGGTCAGGGCAGCATCATCAATCTGGGGTCGAACTCATGGATGGAGGCGGGGGGTAATTTTCCAGCTTACGCCACCGCCAAATCCGCCGTGCAGGGACTGACCCGCACTATGGCGCGAGATTTGGGCGACTACCGTATTCGCGTGAATACCGTGGTTCCCGGTTGGATCATGACAGAGCGACAAAAGGAATTGTGGGTCACGGCGGAGTCCATCGAGAAGCATCGCGACCGCCAATGCCTGCCTGACCTGATCGACCCCATCTATGTGGCACGAATGATTCTGTTTCTGGCATCTGACGACGCGGCGATGTGCACGGCGAACAACTTTATGGTGGAAGCGGGCTCAGTTTGAGCGTCAGCCCAGGATAATTCCAAGGACCACCATCATCAGCCCAATCGCAGACAGGAGCAACGCGCCAAGGTTCAGGCCCACCGTGGTTTGCATAACAGCGCGCAGTTCCTCGTCACTGAGGCCCTGTTTGCGCGCGCGCGCAACTTTGAGGATGCACCAGATCAGGCCAACGAGGCCCATCAATGTAATCACGGCCCCAAGGGGGATCAGGTTGGACATGGCGCACACTCCTTTGTGTCTGTGGCGGTGGCCTAGCCCAGTCAAGCGACTGTCGCAACCGTTTGGACCTTGAAGGTGAGGGCGGGGCTTAGTATCTCGTTGGTTCTGATCCACTCAAGCGCCAAGGAACCGCCCCCATGTCTGACACTTCCGTCGTCGATAGCACTTACCGTGTCACCGCAGATGAGCTGCGCCAGTTCGTGGAGCGCTACGAGCGCCTTGACCAAGAAAAGAAAGACCTCGCAGAGGCGCAAAAAGAAGTAATGGCCGAGGCAAAGGGTCGTGGTTATGACACCAAGGTGCTGCGCAAGATCATGGCCCTTCGCAAACGTGACCCGCAGGATATCTCTGAGGAAGAGGCTGTGTTGGAGCTTTATAAAGAAGCGCTTGGAATGTAATTGGCTTACGGCGTCATGAAGGTGACGCCGGGCATTGCATCGAGCAGGTCCACATCCCGTTCATACAACTCGGACAGCTGATTGACATAAGCCTCGGTCCAGCCGGGAAGGTCAATTTCCTGCTCCAAGGCATCGCCACCGAACTTGTCTAGGAAAGCTGCGATGATGCGCTCTCTTTGGCTTTCAGTTTGGGGCGGGTGAGCAGCAAGGTAGCTCTCCAAGCGGTTTTGCCCACCGCGGCCCATGATGGTGCCAAGAAAGTCGTTCACCCCGTCAAAGCGAAATTCGTCATCCGTGCCTGCAACCGCTTTTAGGATTTGCGGCCAAAGCAGGGGGGTATCCTCGTTGCACCAAACGGTGATCGGGGCATCTGGCACCATGGTGCGTAGGCGCGTGACAAGCCCTGACCACCGCAAGTCCATGGGATCCGTCCCATCGAGGAAGCTTTCGAAATTCGGGTCTTTTGCCCGATCAAATACCGTCGGGATGAAGGTCGCCGGGTTGCGCAGTGCGATGCAGAACCGCACGTTTTCGCGAGAGAACAAGTTCCGTAATCTAGAGGCCTTGAAGCTTGCCGTCGGGTAGAATTCACCTTTACCGATGCTGCGCCCGGGGACACACAAAAAACTCTCATGGCTGAGAATGACCCGCTCTGCGTGGTCCTCGTCCATGATACTGTCAATGAGCGCTTCCTGAGTTTCAATGGGTGCGATGTCGCCGTCCAGCGCTTGCATGGTTTCGCGAATGGCGGGCCGGTACCTTGAGGGCTCTGGAACGATTATTCCGCTTTTGCCGAGCTGACCCTTGTTTTTGTACAGGCATTTCAGAAGGTTATCTTCATCCGTGCTATGAGCGCCGACGTGTAGGACGATTTCCATGCGAGCGATGCCTTGCGTCTTTAAAAAGGTTCTCGCTTGTTTACCGACCCATTATCTTGCAATCAAATGCGAAAGCGAATTGTTGTAGGAATAGTTGCATTTACAGCCTTGCGAACGCGCACTTTCTCGCATTATAAGCGCCCGCAGTGCCCCTATAGCTCAGCTGGTAGAGCAACTGATTTGTAATCAGTAGGTCCGCGGTTCGAGTCCGTGTGGGGGCACCACTAATTCACTCACAAGGCATTGATGTTTAAGGATTAATGATCCTCTTGCATCCTACCCAACTACACGTTTAGCTACACAAAGTAGGTCTAAGCGATGCGGAATGTGACAGTGAAATACCTAAGAGAGAACAATAGAACGGGCAGCTTTGAGTACCGTCGCAGGGTTCCAAAGGTCCTTGAAGGTATCCATTAGAGCAACTCAGGGAGGCGCTGGAAAAGGCCCTTGTCCTCAGTGGACGTGAAAGCCAGTCACAAGCTGGACGAAGCGCTGGGCTATGTGAGGGAGGGCGATACCCTTGTGGTCACCAAGCTGGACCGCCTTGCGCGTTCTGTTGCGCACCTGTTGGAAGTCCTTGCAGTCCTGACTGACAAGGGTGCAGCGTTGCGTATTCTTGATATGGGGATTGATACCAGTACCCCCACAGGGAGGTTGATGTTGACCGTCTTGGGCGGTGTGGCTGAGTTTGAGCGGTCAATCATGTTGGAACGTCAGAGGGAAGGGACCCCATGGAACTCACTTGGACGGAAGCTAAACAGTTATATTAGGGTGTGCTTTCACGGCGGCACGGCTCAGCAATGCTGTCTTCGCCACGCAAGCCATCCAAGACGATCCTGATCTTCTCTTCGGATGAATAGTGCTTGCGGGTTGCTCGCTTGATGTCTTTCACGATCTTCTCGCCGGGGCTCGTCGTTGCCTTTCTCATCGTCCACTCCTCGGTGGTCACGATGAGCAACAAACACTCTCTTAGCAAATAGCCCTAAATGGACCCATAAACGCTGACGTCAGACAAGCGGAGCCGATCGCGATGTCATCGCAAAATGATCGACTTGATGAGATCAGGAAGATCGTAGGAGGCCAGCGAGCGGCGGCCTGATAGTTGAACGCCTCGGCTACGGAGTAAAAGATTTACCCGGCCAGTGGGCTTTTTGTTGAGGACCTCTTCAATCTCACGCCGCAGCAGTTGGTTGGGCGTGGGCTCCAAAACGGGGTTTTGCCAAAAATCCGAAGATTGCTGCAGTGAGGAAACTCAATCTTAACAAAATATCGCTTTATCTTGAGTTGGTTAGTGCGGACGAACCGCACCCATCTTGTGGATACAGAAATCGGAAATAAACTATGCTCTATCTCAAAACACTACTAATGTCGCTACCACTGGTCCTTCTATCTGCGTGCGGAGAAGACGACGCGGAAAATTTCGTCGGAAGGTGGGCTGATCCAAGAAAGGCATTAGTCTTGCAGATATCCGATATCGGAGGGGGCAACGTACAAATTGAGACCACAGCGCTTGATTTCAACAGACGGCTTGAGACTTTCATGGTCGCTGGAGAAGTCGATGGTAACGTGATGGAATACGGCAATATGGGTAGCAAATATATTTATGATGCCGAGTCAGATACGCTCAGACGCGATGATGTAGTGCTTCGTCGCGCACCGGCTGATTGGAATTGGGGTGACGACAAAGCACTGCTTGGAAGTTGATTACCTGCACAAAGAAAAACCCTCGGCCCTCAGGCCGAGGGTGAATTGTTATCCTAGGGTTGGACTAATTCAAATGCTGATGTGGAGCTTCTTAGCTTTACACTTTGCAGCGCGGATGTCTTTAACAGACTTTGCGCGACGAGGCTTCTCGAGTTTGACACAATCCGCACCGGTCTCTTGACTGCCGCGGCGACGAGTCACTGAATCATTCAGTTCGGTGGCCTTTTTCATTCAAGATCATATCGATTTCGCGACGCAGCACCTTGATTGGACGCGGCTTCTATGTAGGCGTCTCGAACGAGATCATCTCCTGCAATAGCGCGCGGATACGCAGGTCCAAGTCGCTGCCGTAGACGGGTCTGCCACGAATTGCACCGATCGAATGGCCCATAAGATGCGCCTGCTCGTCATCGTCCACTCCTCGGTGGTACGGTGAGCAACAAACACTCTCTTAGCAAATAGCCCTAAATGGACCCATAATCGCTGACGTCAGACAAATTGGATCGCACTAACGGCAGCATGCATCCGTGTAAAAGCGCCGGTATCAATGGCGGTTGAATTGTCTAACGGCAATTGTTTGTGTGATGTAGCTATCGGAATATTTTCAATTATCTAAGCCCCTAATGTGAGCCCGTGTGCGCACCTATTGTTTGCTCAACAATGCGGCACTTTTGCTTAGTGAAGGAAATAGGGACCGCTAAATTGTTATTTCTTGCGCGAAATGCCAATCCCGATTGGCTTGCGCTTGTTTCCGGGCAGACTTGGGTCCGGTCCCCAAATCGCCTGGTAGGTGTCGAACGCCAGCCCCTTGCGCTGTAGTATAACGCTGATGACCATGAGTGTGATCCACCACAAGACAATGACTGCTAGCATCCACTTCGGCGCGTTGGCTTGCCAGAGGCCCGAAGAGATGGTCAAACATGACAGGCCCAATACAATATAACCCGCTCCCTTGTGGACAAATTCAAACACCAAACGCCGCGTGGTCATGTCAAAATGATCTCCGCGAACAGATTCACTCTTAGCGGAGTCTGTGGGACCACCTTTTGACCCTCTGAGCACGCCACCAGCGATCTGAACGCAAGCCAACGCGAGCGTGGTCCAACCTAGATACCAATGTATCCCGCCGCCCCCCGCCAGTGGTGGCGCATTGAGAATGAACCACGCGCCAACACCCGTCAGCGCACAAGCGCTGTATTGGCAGAATTGATGGGTGTTCCACCAAAGCCGGTTGTCCAGCTGTTCGGGCCAATTCTGTTTCGGAGAAATCTTGCAGTAGCGCGCGACAATGATGCCCAAGGGGACCAGTATGCCCCAAGCCAAAACCATAATTCGTGCATGCCAACTGAGATGCCAACCTACCTCGTGGACGCGCGTAGCGTCCATCGGAGCCAACAGCCACTCCAACATCAGCCTTTGACCGCACCAGCGGTCATGCCAGTGATAATCTGCCGTGACGCCACGAAGGTGAATATGATTGGTGGTATGGCAAGCAACATGCCCGTTGCCATGATCACTCCCCAATCAATGTCAAACTCGGTCATCGAGTTGACGATGGTTACCGGAACGGTTCGGGAGTTGCGGTCCGCTAGTGCATTGGCCAACAGGAATTCGTTCCACGCCACTCGGAAGGTGAAGATCGCTGCCGCCGCAAGCCCGGGTTTGATCAAAGGCAGCACCACAAGAAAGAAGACCTGAAAGGGGCCTGCACCATCCATGCGCGCAGCTTCTTCCAACTGAATTGGCACTTGAACGATGAAACTTTGCAATATCCAAATCACGAAGGGCAGGTTCATCGCCACGTACACTAAGATGATCCCGGCGCGCGTGCCGTCAATCTGAAACTGGAAGGTCCAGATGCCAAAGACCGGCACCAGCAATACCGCGGGCGGTACCATACGCATGGCCAGTGTAGACAAGGAAACCGTGTCGCGTCCCATGAACCGGAAGCGCACCAGAGCATAGGCCGCCATGCAGCCTATGACCAATGTCAGGACCGTCGATACCAGAGAGATGATCAATGAATTGACCAATGCCCGCCCGAATGTCTTGTCGCAATAGTCGACATGGGCTGCTTCGTACCAAAGAAAGTCGCACAGGGCCGTCTCGTAATTCCGCAACGTCGGCATGAAGATCAGCGACGACGTGTCTGACATGATGTCTACATTCAGCTTGAAAGACGTCATGAGCATCATCGCGATGGGCCCGACTGCCATCACGACCAAGGCTACCAACAATGCGTAGAAAGCGGGGTTTTGCTTGTCATAGGTTTTATCCGACATCAGTCTTCCTCCGCCGCTGCGCGTAACCGGGCCGCACGAACCTCGACGGCCTTATTGTAGAAAAACATGCCGAAGGTCAGAAGCATCAGAAGGATCAGCAAGAAGTTTGACATGGCTGCGGCCTCTCCCAACTCGCGGAACTCGGATGCGGTGCGAGAGATACGAAGAGACAGGATTTCGGTCGACAGACCCGGCCCGCCATTGGTCAGGACCAAGATAACCTCCAGCACTTTGAAGGCGTCGATAAGGCGCAACAGCAGCGTCACGATCAGCACCGGCATCATCAGCGGGAGCTTGATGTGGATGATTTGCTGCCAGCCCGTGGCCCCGTCAATGCGAGAGGCTTCCATGGCTGATTGCGGTAAAGATTGCAGGGCAGCCAATGACAGAATGAAAATGAACGGCGTCCACTGCCACACGTCGGCAATAACCACCGAGGCAAACGCCCACGACCCGTCAGACAACCAAGGGACAGTCTCAAAGCCCAGTGACTTTAGTGTCCGGTTAAAGATCCCCACGGTCGGGTGATACATATAGCGCCACATCAGACCCACGACGATAGGTGCGATCATCATCGGCAGGATGAACAGTGTGCGGAGCAAGCTCATGCCGCGAATATTGCGGTCAAGCAGGAGAGCGAGACCGACACCGATAAACATCTCCACGGAGACGACGATGGCCGCGAACTTGATGGTGACCCAGAAACTCTCGAGGAAGGCGGCATCACTCAAGAGGTTGACGTAGTTGCGCAGACCGACGAAATCCGCCTCACCAATCCGTTGGCTGGGGTTCCAGTCAAGGAAGCTCGCGTAGATCATGTACCCAATCGGGTAGAGCAGCGCGACAGCCATGATCAACGCAGCAGGGGCGAGGAACAAGTATGGCGTGAGCCGATTTACATTCGCGCTTTGCATGGGATGATCCGGAATTGGACGGTGAGTAGGGGGCTGGTTAAGACCTATCCAGCTCCCGGGTTTTCAAGAGTGAGGTTGCGGCAGGCCATTGGCCTACCGCTTTCCCTCAGGCGACTATTGCCAAGTGTAGTAGCCAGCCTCGGACATGATATCCTTGGCACGCGCTGCCACACCGTCCAGCGCTTCTTGTGGGTCCAGACCTTCGGTCAGAACTTGGCTCATAGTAGTGCCGATATCCGCGTTGATCTTGCCCCAAGTCGGGATGATGGGGCGCCAGTCTGGATCAGCATATTTCAGCGCTTCCCCAAAGGTCGCGGAATACGGATATTTCGCATTCAGGCCCGCATCTTGGTAGGTAGAGAACCGTGACGGGTTGCCGCCATTCATCGCAGCCATCAAGTCACCCTTCTTGGATGTCAGCCACTGCATCAACAAGAATGCCGCTTCTTTGTTTTGCGCATTCTTCGGGATTGCGATGCCGAACCCGCCGGTTTGAGAACCACGACGAACACCTTCGGGGTGCAGGGCATAGCCGACTTTACCCGCAACTTTGGATTTGCTTGGGTCTTCGAACCCAGCCGCAAATGCGATCGAGTCCATGAACATCGCGGAGGTGCCTTGGCTGAAAGACGCGGCTGCTTCTGCCGGGCCAAAGGTTTGCGAACCTTCAGGGCCACAATCAACGATGGTTTTCAAAGCATTCGCGGCGGCCACACCGGCTTCGTTGTTGATGATCGGGTTCCAATTGTCATCAAACACGCGGCCACCCAGCGGGGCGAGGTGAAGCAAGAATGCGTGCGAGGCTTGGTGGCCGGACGCTGCACGCGAGGCCATGCCGCCCATGCCTTCTTCGACTTCCGGAATTTTACAAGCGGCGTCCAATAGCTGGTCGTAGTTTTGCGGAACGTCGATGCCGTGCTTTTCAAAGATGTCTTTGCGGTAAGCTAGAACCGATGTCTCAGAGCCGTATGGAATACCGAACAACGATCCGGTTTGACCCGGCAGGTAACCCTTTTTACCACCTGCAACGCCGATGTTGGCGACATAGCCGTCAATCAAGTCTTCTGCGTCATAGTTTGGATCAGACAGCTTCGGGTTCATGAAATATTTGGCAAGATTTTCCAGTTGGTCCGCAAAGACGTAATCAGCCTTCGAGAAAACCACATAGGCGATCATGTCGTAGTCGCCTTCGTCTTTTGTCAGTTCCAGCGTTTGGCGCTCACGCATTTTGAGGTATTGCAGTTGATCTACTTCCACCTCGATGCCGGTTTCTTTGGTGAACTCAGGTAGCACTTTCATCATCGCGTTGTAGTGCGGGTGTGCTGGAACATTGATGACAAGAGTCGTTCCGGCGTAAGGCGCATACGGCCCGCCATGACCGTCTGCGACCGCGACCCCGGCCAGTGAGAGCGAAAGCGCCGTCCCGGTTAAAATTGTTTTTAGTGATAGCATTATTGAATCCTCCCAGATGCCATTCTTATTCAAAGTCTCAAGCCTGAGGCTTTGTCGAAAATCATGATTTCATTTGTCAGCACGCCGAACGTCTGAACAGAGCCCGCCCGTACCGGCGAGGTGCTTTGCGTTTCGACCAGCACATCCGCCCCGCCGCAACGGGTAACAAGTACGGACTGGGCGCCAAGATATTCGGACACCACGACCTTCAACTCTATCGGCGCGCCGCGCGATATATCGGTTGTTAAGCTGGACGGGCGTAGCCCGACGGTCACCGCGCGCGTCTGCACATCGTTCATCCGTGCGCTGATGTCCAAATCAAGCGGCAGCTTGAAGCCGTCGCCATGTACCCAAGTTTTTCCGTCGTCGTCGACCAGCTCGCCATCAATGAAATTCATGCTCGGAGAGCCTATGAAACCAGCTACGAATTTGTTGACCGGGGATTTGAACAACTCTTCAGGTGTGCCTTGTTGCTGGATCAAACCGTCGCTCATGACGACGATCCGGTCGCCAAGGGTCATGGCTTCGACCTGATCGTGAGTCACATAGACCATGTTCTTATCGATCGTGTCGCGCATCTCCGCGAGCTCGGCCCGCATCTTGCCCCGTAGTTTGGCATCAAGGTTGGAGAGCGGCTCATCGAACAAAAAAGTTCCAGCGTCTCGGACCAAAGCACGGCCCATGGCGACGCGTTGACGTTGGCCACCCGATAACTCTGCGGGTTTGCGATCCAATAGCGGCGCAATGTTTAGCATTTCAGCAACGCGCCGCACTTTTTCTTCAATCTCGGACTTGGGCGCGCGCGCGAGGCGCAGCGCGAACGACATATTCTTGGCAATCGTCATGTGCGGGTAGAGGGCGTAATCCTGAAACACCATTGCAAGATCACGATCCTTCGGTTCAAGCTTGGAGATCGGTTTTTCGTCGAAGAATATCTCACCACCAGACAATGTCTCGAGACCGGCCAACATGCGCAAAGTCGTCGATTTACCGCAGCCGGATGGTCCGACAAGGACGGTGAACTCGCCGTCGTCCAACGCAAGATCGAAAGGCGGCAAAACCTCAACGGAACCGTAGCTTTTGGCTACTTGATCGAAGGTAATCTTCGGCACTCCGTCCTCCCAAACAGCGCTGCTGGTGGTCTATCTGGCCAACCATAGCTATTCCACATGATCGTCCACAGAAGGCATCACGAGAAGCCTCCAAAGGCAAAATGAACGTTAGCGTTAACGTAGTTGGGCGGTTATGCTGCTGATAAGAATTATGAATTGGCGTTAGGAAATAGCATCCCCCCCCGCGCAAAAGCGACGAGAATCGAAGACGTAGCTGCCAAAGCCAATGTCAGCATCATGACAGTTTCACGGGCTTTGCGCGGTGTGGAAGGCGTCTCGGAAAAGAAGCGCGCGGAGATTCTTAAGATCGCAAGGACGCTTAACTACGTTCCCAACAGCAATGCGCGTTCACTTGCTGTCGCCAACTCAAATCTCGTCGGAATTTCGCTTCCAACCTTCGCAGGCGAGGTTTTTGCAGAAATTCTGAACGGTATGCGACAGACCTTTGAGAAGGCCGGTTATTCCAGTGTTATTGACACAACCGAGTATTCGAGAGACGCCGAACTGATCTGGGTGCGGCGGTTGCTGTCTTGGCAGCCCGCTGCCGTCATACTGACAGGCGTGGATCATCACCCAGAAACCTACGCATTGCTCAAGGCCAGTCCGCTCCCGGTTTTGGAGATTTGGGATCATACGGATGATCCCATCGACTTGTGTGTTGGCATCGACCATTTCAAAGCAGGTCAGGCAATTGGTCAGCATGCGACCGAGCGTGGGTATAAGTGTCCCGCTTTTGTTAGCACCCCTAAAGGTCACGATATACGCGCCGATGCCCGGCTTGCCGGAATACGAGATATCTATAGGCAGATTGGCCAAAATCATGTTCCGGTTTCTCGCCCGCCCTTGCAAAGCGCGTTCACTGCCGGTTTCCAAGGAGCCACCGAGCTAATCAACGAGGAGCAACCAG
Organism: Litoreibacter meonggei; assembly: GCF_003663885.1. GTDB lineage: Bacteria > Pseudomonadota > Alphaproteobacteria > Rhodobacterales > Rhodobacteraceae > Litoreibacter > Litoreibacter meonggei. Next base: position 115,815 of record NZ_RCCE01000002.1, on the reverse strand, counting down.
ACATCATCTGTTTTCTGAATGATCACATGGCATTTGGCGGGATGATGGCGTGTAATTCCTTGGGACTCTCAATTCCCGACGACATGGGGGTTGTTGGGTTCAATTCGCTCGATCTCGCGTCTGTGCTGCCAAAAAGATTGACAACCATTCGCACTCCGCGACGTTTGATGGGGGTCACCGGTGCAAGAAATCTTCTGGCTCGCATCAATGGTGTTCCGATTGAACGGAACATTGTGTTGCCTGTCGAATTTGTCAGCGGCGAGACCACGTAGCTATTCAGAAACCACACTCAGACAACTGGCGTCAGCAAGGGCTTTCCTGCGAAATAGGCAGCTAGATTGTCGCGTTGAAGCTGCCCCATGATTTTCCGCGTCTCGATAGTTCCAGACGACTGGTGCGGTTGTAGCAGCACATTGTCCAGTGCCAAGAAACGAGGGTCAATTTCAGGTTCGTTCAAAAACACGTCTAACGCCGCGGCCCGGATTGTGCGGGCTTCAAGCGCGTTCAACAAGGCATTCTCGTTAATAGTGGTCCCGCGGGAAGTGTTCACCAGTAGCCCTTCAGGTCCAAGAGCATCAAGCGCTTCCGCACCAACGATACCCGCGGTTTCAGGACCGCCAGACAGCGTGAGAACGAGGATATCGACAGCGGCTGCCATGGCCACAATGTCGGCGTGATAGGTCCAGCCGTGGGTCTCTTTCGGACTACGGGAATAGTAGTGAAGGTCGCAACCAAAGGGCTGCAACCGTTCTGCCACTGACCGTCCGATCCGGCCGAGACCCACTATGCCAACACGTTTTCCGGACACTTTACGTTGCACGGGGTACGCGCCGTTTTTGGCCCAATTGCCAGAACTGACCCACATATGCGCACCCGTCATGTCGCGTGAACTTGCGATGATCATCCCAACGGCTAAATCTGCGACATCGTCAGTCAATACGTCTGGCGTGTTCGACACTTTGATACCTTTTGAGGCGGCGTAAGAAACATCGATAGTGTCATAGCCGACTCCGTAATTCGCGATCATGCCGAGTTTGGGAAAAGCGTCCATAGTCTGCGCGCCCAAGGTATCGTGGCCCTTAAACGCGAAGGCCTCGACCAGTTCGAACGCCTCCTTCGGCAGCGTCTCCAGAGCGGCACCATGCGGCAGGTTATAGATGGTATAGTCGGCCATCATCGGCACAAGATCCCAGTCATCATAGGTCTCGAATGTCAGTATATGGCGCGTTGTCATGGAAAATCCGATCGATTTAGCGAGGTAGACCGCAAAAAATTTTACGCGGCGGGCGATTGGCTCAATCAACTACAAATCAGCAAAATACTGCAATAGCCAACATCAAAGGACTTCACCTGCGCGAAATTTTAATGTCAAAGCCGCGACGCATACAAACAGTGAGCGCTTATGTCAGACGGTTTCATCGTTATCGTCGGGCGTGCTTAGTGTTGACCATGCATCGTCACGCGGTGGCGGTGGCGGTGTTTCGCAGGCGCGAAGGTGAATATTTACCTTAGCGATAAAGTTCGCTGAAATCGGGGCCGTCACAAACAAAAATGCCATAATCAACAGCTCGTGTATCGATGTCTCACCCAGCAGAAAAGAGTGACCAATTGAAGCCAAGAGCAGTGCCCCAATCCCGACCGTGCCGACTTTGGTTGGCGCATGCAGGCGGGTCATGGAATCGTTGAATTTCAAAAGTCCGATCACACCAACGGCCACAAAACCTGACCCGATCAGTAAGCACAGCGCAACTGCATATGTTCCAATAATTTCAGCGGTCATTCGATGATATCTCCCCGCAAAATGAAGCGCGCGAGCGCGACGGTAGACACGAAGCCCAGCATTGCAATGAGCAAAGACACCTCGAAATAGATCTGCACGCCTTGATGTATCCCCAGCACAACCACCAGCCCAAGCGCATTGATCACCATCGTGTCCAACGCGAGAATTCGGTCACCTGACGTCGGGCCCAGCACCAGCCGCACCATCGACAAAATTTGCCCGAGTGCCAGTGCTACAAACGCGATGATCAACGCAATATTTATCAATGCCGTTGCTGTTGTCATTGGAATATCTCCTTTAGGCGACGCTCATAGCGAGTCTTAATATCTACGACCACTGCCTCGGGGTCATGGGTATGTAGTACGTGAACAAGCAGGCTATGCCCCTCATCCGATAGATCGGCAGAGACGGTGCCAGGCGTGAGCGTGATGGTTCCGGCAAGCACGGTTATTGCCTCCGGCTGGCGCAATTCTAACGGTACCACGATCCAGGCGGGCCTCAGCTTTGAGTTCGGAACCGATAGAACAATCCAGGCGACTTGAATGTTGGCAACCATAATGTCCCACATCACCATGATGCTATAAGTTACCATTTTGCCAAGGCGGAAGCCTTTGGGCGTGTCCGGCCACCAGATCGAGGTCATTCTTGGGATGATGATGCCAAGGATAATACCAAAGACCGCCATCCCCGCAGAGACCTCGTTTTGTAGCAACATCCACACAATCGCCAACAGGAGAGTAAGAAACGGGTGCGGCAAAAGCCATTGGTATGCGCGTGTCATTTCAGTGGTCCCCCTCGGTCGGCTCACTCAGTTTGCCCGGCGCATCCAGCACGGTAGAAATATAAGGCTCCGGCGCGAACAAGTGCTTGGCCATAGTTGTCGTGTAGCCGTGGACTTGCCCCGCGAAGACCGTATGCGCAGCCAAGAGCAAGATCAGTCCACCTACTGAAACATAAGACAACATATTTGGTCGCGGCAGCGCATCGGTCTCGTCAGTCGCCTCGACGCTATGGGCTTTCCAAAACAGGATACTGCCCGCCCGGGCAAAGCCAAGAATACTGACCAAGCTCGAGCTGAGTACAATCACCCAGATCCAGACTACGAGATCGCTATCGAAAGCGGCGTCGAGAACAAGCAGTTTACCAAGAAAGCCAGACAAGGGCGGCAAGCCCGCCATGGCAATCGCGCCGGTAAAGAATAGGGCTGCGGTCAGGGAGTTCCCGGCAACAGTCGGTTGAAGCGTCAGGTCGAGGTTCGCCCGCCCTGTGCGCACAAGATCAGCAATCAAAAACAACGCGGCACCGGCCAATGTCGAATGCACGATGTAATAAAGTGCAGCCGCAATGCTGCCAGGCGTGAACAGCGAGATCGCCACCATCACCATGCCCATGGAGCCAATGACCGAGAAGGCTACTAGCCGGTCCAATTTTTTTGCTGCAAGCACACCGATCATCCCGACCGCCAAAGAGACCAATGCGGCGGGTAACATCCATAGGTCATGTAATCCCGCGGTGACGTCGAGGTCTGGCGGGAAGATCATCGTGTAGACCCGAATGATAGCATAGGCGCCAACTTTGGTCATGATCGCGAACAGGGCTGCGACAGGGGCGGGCGCTTCTGCATAGCTTGACGGTAGCCAAAAATGCAGCGGCACGAGGGCCGCCTTGATCGCGAAGACCAGCAGCAACAGAACTGCGGCGACACGAATACCCACAGTTTCCTCCGCGCCAATTTGTGCCACGCGATTGGCCAGATCGGCCATGTTGAGCGTGCCGGTTTCGGCGTAGATTGAGCCAAGTGCGAACAAAAACAGCGTGGAGCCGATGAGGTTAAACAGCACGTATTGCACCCCAGCCCGAAGTCGCGCGTTACCGCCTGCGTGGATCATCAATCCGTAGGACGCGATCAACAGAACCTCGAAGAAGACGAACAGGTTGAAAAGGTCGCCCGTCAGGAATGCCCCCATGATCCCCATGAGTTGAAACTGAAACAACGCGTGGAAATGCCACCCGCGCTCGTCCCAGCCGGATCCGATGGCGTAGAGCAGCACAAACAGCGCCAGGACCGCCGTCAGCAGGACCATCATGGTCGACAATTGGTCAGCCACCAACACGATGCCGAAAGGGGCCGCCCAATCGCCCATCTGATACAGCGTGATTGTGCCGTCGGCTGACTGCATAGCCAGGCCGCAAGCAACTGCGATCAAGGCCAGCACGCCCGACACGGACAAGACGCGCTGGATGCCGATGTGATGGCGCGCTGCAAGAACGATGAATGGCGCAACCAAGGCAGGCAGGATGATTGGGACAGCGATCCAATGGGTCATGATGTGCCCTCCGAGTGGTCTTCATCGGTCTCGGGCTGATCGTCCACATGATCATCGTCGGAGCCAAGGAAGGCCCCAAGACCGATCATAACCACCACGGCAGTCATACCAAAGGAGATCACGATGGCCGTCAAAACTAGCGCCTGCGGAAGTGGGTCAGAATACACGTTCACCCCGTCACGAAGAATAGGCGGCGCCCCGGTGGTCAAGCGCCCAGAGGTGAAGAGAAAGATATTGACGGCATAGGTCAGCAACGAGATGCCCAAAATAACCGGGAACGTTCGTAGACGAAGGACGAGGTAGAGCCCCCCAGCAGTCAGGATGCCGATGGCGGATGCAACAAGTAGTTCCATGCTAAACGGCCTCCTTTCCAGATGCAGCCAACTCAGCCGGAAGATCGTCGCGAGACGGGTCAATATCCATTGGGTGATCGTTGTCGGGTGCGCTCGCAAGCCGGGCAAGACGGGAGAAGCTTTCAAGTGACAACATGACAGCGCCAACCACAGCGAGGAATACGCCCAAGTCGAACAACGCCGCCGTAGCCAACTCAAACTTCTCGAAAGGCGGAATGCGGACATAGGTGAAGTCAGATGTCAGGAACGGCTTGCCAAAGAACCAAGCTCCGATGCCAGTTAGTCCCGCGATCAAAACGCCTGCCCCAATCACCCCGTGATAGGGGTATTTAAGTCGCGCCGACGCCCAACCGAATCCACTGGCCATGTATTGCATGACCACCGCTATCGAAACGATAAGTCCGGCAATAAACCCACCCCCAGGTTCGTTGTGGCCACGTAGGAAGATGTAGAAACCGACCATTAGAACTACCGGCATAATAACCCGCGTCAGCACGACCATCATCATCGGATGCATATCGCCCGCGCGCGCCTGATCAGGCGTCCAGTTAAGCAGTCGTGCGCGCACGGGTCCACCCAGCAGTGTTTCCGTCAATGCAAAGATCAACAGGGCGGCGATGCCCAGCACGATAATTTCGCCGTAGGTATCAAATCCACGGAAGTCGACAAGGATCACATTGACCACATTCGTGCCGCCGCCGCCTTTGTAGGAGTTGGCCAAATGGAACTCAGAAATTGGTGTGCTGACCGCATCGCGCAGCATGTAGTGGTAAGACAGCCCAAACGTCGCAAGACCGCCAACCAGAGCGACACCTGTGTCACGGACACGACGCAGGACCGAGCTTTCGATGGGGGTGGTGTTTGGCAAGAAGTTCAACGCGAGCAGCATCAAGATGATCGTGACGACCTCGACGGTGAATTGCGTCATCGCCAAGTCAGGGGCGCTGAAGAATACAAACCCAATAGAGACCATTAGGCCCACAATGCCGATCAAGATCAAAGATAGCAGGCGATTACGGTGCATCAACACCATGCCCGCGGTAGCAGCTACGAGCATCAGCCAGCCTGCGATGGTCACGGGGCCGGCAGCCTGCATGGTACGCGTTGGTGCGCCAACCGTACCTGTGCTCCAAGCGTGATAGCCCGCCGCAAAGATCACGATTGAGCCGATGGCCGCGTAGCGCGAGAATGCACCATTGTGCAGCGGCAGGATCAGTTTTTGCGCGAGTGTTGCTGCCATCTCGACAATCGCTTCGAAAATAGTTTTCGCCTCGGGGCGGGGCGCAGCGTCCCAGAACCGCAGCGCTGGATTGAAAACGGCCAGCATCAGCAAACCGCCCGCAACCGCGATAACGGACATGAACAGCGCAGGTACAAGTCCATGCCAGATCTTGAAATGCGCGTGAGGCACTTCGGCCGCGTCACCCAATACCGACGCCGTAACCAATTTTACGAAAGGCTCCGCGATGAACGGTGCTACACCAATCGCCACCACGAGCACGACAAGCAGAGCGGGCGGCAACCACAGTCCGGCACCCGGGTCATGCGGCTTGGCCGGATAATCATCGCGTACAGGGCCGAGGAACACATGCCCGATGAGACGGAAACAATAAGCTGCGGAAAACAGCGACCCGAACGTCGCCAACGCAGGCACCAACCAAGGTACGCCAAACAGCACCGTGTGATGTGCCTCCTCGAGCATCATTTCTTTGGACAAGAACCCGTTGAGCAAGGGAATGCCCGCCATCGACAAGGCGGCTAACGACGCGATCGCGAACGTCACTGGCATAAGCTTTCGCAAGCCGCCCAGACGTCGAATATCGCGTGTGTGGGCCTCGTGATCGATGATCCCCGCGGACATGAAGAGAGCCGCCTTAAAAGTCGCGTGGTTGAGGATGTGAAACACAGCGGCCATCGCCCCAAAGGCTGTTCCTGTGCCCAGCAACATGGTGATTAAGCCCAGATGGCTCACCGTGGAGAACGCCAACAGCGCTTTCAAGTCGTGCTTAAACAACGCAATCACGGCACCCAACACCATCGTAATCAGCCCCGCGGAGGTCACGATCATGAACCATTCCGGTGTGCCAGACAGAACCGGCCACATCCGCGCCATCAAGAAAATCCCCGCTTTCACCATAGTGGCCGAGTGCAGGTAGGCCGACACCGGCGTAGGGGCCGCCATTGCGTGCGGTAGCCAGAAGTGAAACGGGAATTGCGCTGACTTGGTAAAACAGCCCAACAGGATCAGTATCAATGCAGGCAAGTACAATGGATCGGCCTGAATGAGATCGCGGTTTTGCAAGATAATACTAAGATCATAACTGCCTACGATCTGGCCCAAGATCAGCATGCCACCAATCATCGCCAAACCGCCCATACCCGTGACAGTCAAGGCCATTCGCGCGCCCTGACGCCCTTCGGGTAAGTGTTTCCAGTATCCGATGAGCAGGAACGAAGATAGCGACGTCAGTTCCCAAAAAACCAGCAAAAGCAGGATGTTGTCGCTTAGAACGATACCCACCATCGCGCCCTGAAAGAGCAGAAGGTAAGTGAAAAACTGCCCCATATTGTCGTCGCGGCTAAGATAGTGCCGCGCATACGCAATGATCAAAAGGCCAATGCCAAGTATCAATAAGGCGAAGAAAAAGCCCAACCCGTCCAGCATCAGTGAAAAGTTCAGTCCCAGCAAGGGCATCCAGTCGACCCGCGCCATTACGACGTCGCCTGCAAGCACCGTCGGCAGGTTGGTCAGCAGACCGACAAACGCCGCCAATGAGACGGTGAATGTCACGCCAGCTGTTGCTGACCTGCCAGCAGAGTTCATCAAACCTGGAAGCAGCGCGCCAAAGAACGGCAAAGCAACGATAAAGAAGAGGGACACGCGAACTCCTAATCCGAAGGTTTTTGGTTCGGTCTAATGTGCTGTATATTCACGAAACCTCAAGAGTAAGCGACAAATTATGTCAACAACTTCGCGATTAGTTCCGAAAAATGCTCTATTGGGCTCCGTCCACCCGATCCATATCGCCCTAGGGCGGTTTGAATATCTGGACCCGCGTCGATCAAGCCCTATGAAGCATCAGCGATACGTTCTCCAGATTCTCTCGTTCATTGAATGTCGACGCACCCCATATTTCTGTGGCTAAAGCCTTCTAGGCGCTCGCACGACTGGTCGATGATTAGTTCAAGCACCGTTGTCGCTTGCTCGATATTATGCGTCAGAGCGCTTCAAGCAGATGCAAACTGCCTTCGCGACAATTTCAGATGCGCGGGCCCAACGATTGTGCTGCTCAAGGAGCGAAATTGGTGGCGTTACCTTGCAGTCAAGGTCGTCATGATCAAAAAACTGCGTCGCAGTTGATCCAGTCCAAGCGCACAACGCGGCTTCATCTTCCGCAAAATGTGCCGCAATTCTACGCTGGTCGTCGCCGTCAAACACGTCGTTTTTTCGGAAAGCGTTTTGATCGCCAAGCGCAATAACAGCCCGGATTAGTTCGCGTGGATTAAATCCGGCATGCAGCGCCATATATCCGATTTGCTCGGAGATTTCCGCCGAAAGCGTTGGGTTGATTTCGCCACTTTCTGCGGCTGGATCTGATCCGGATTTGGGCAAGCCAAGGCATGAGAAAAAGTCTTGGACGACGTCACCGCCTTCCAGCTTTGCGCGATCAAACGGGCGGATCACCACGTTGTCCTGACCGAACACGTCCCCATAGGTCGACAGAACGCGCTGGTAGCTTAGTTTAGACAGTTGCTGCTCTAAAAACTCCGGCGGGTCAGCCGGAATTTTGCCTCGTTTCACAAACTGCTTGTAGAGGGACTCCAAGAACTGATCATGGCGACGCAGGTAACAAATAATCTTCGTATTTTTTAAGATGTCTTGAGGCAGATGATCCGCAGCAAGCTGACACATGCGGCGGGCGATTTCTGGGTTGAACAGCATCTCAGAGGATATGATGTGGCTGTCTGCAGGCGATTGCTGGATTTCGTTCACCAGGTCTTCAAAATATGCGGGGCCGCTCCCTTTGCGAATGACACGCGGCAGGATGTTATGCGCGATATGGTTCCGTTGTGTCACCGTGTAGTTAACACTTTGATTTCGCAACGCATCCTGATTGCGATACAGGTGGCTTTGGATCGCGGTGGTTCCGGTTTTGGGCGCGCCAATGTGAATTATGAGCCGGCTCATGGTTTAAGTTCCTGCGTCGAGACACGCAGTTGTGCTCGAAAATGTGGGGCGCGACGACGATCTAATACATATCGGCACAGGCGAACAATATGAGGGTGTCGTTGTTGACTGACGAGGCGGGAGAGCATCTCCTTTTGGTATCGAGGGGTCTCATGCCGCGCGCGCATCAACTGATAGAAGCGCTGCTCCGAGAGCGTTCCTTCGATGGTGCCTTCAACAATCGGTTTCAGAACCCCCATCAGCGCCCATAACGACGCAATCCGGTGCCCCATGTACCTGCATTTTCGTTTTTCAATATTATCCGCGCGAAACAGTGCCGCGTGCATTGCGTCCAATTGCGCAGACGGATCATAAAACAAAGTCACCTTTTGGCAGTTTCTCAATTGGTCTGGCGCAAATCCGTAGCGATTGGTGAAATCGCGCTTCCAGACCTTGCGATACCGGGTTTCCCAGCTGGTGACGTCGCGGTTCAGTGTCGCTTGGGGGCTGATTGCGATCACATCGCACCCGGGCGCGGCTGAGGCAAAGGCGCAAGCCGCGTAAGCACCCATGGACGCCCCGTAAAAAACAACCTTGTCGAACTGGGCGAAAAAACCGCTATCTCTCAATTCGTCGAAAAAGTCGTAGACTGCCGGATCTCGGTACCAAGTCCAACCATGCGCCATCAACCCAAGCATCGACCAGTTTTTTGAGGCACAAAAAGAATATCCCCACGGCAATTGATCATCAGTTTGTTCGCGGACGTGGTCAAGGTTTTCGAATGTGACCACCAGTGTTTTACCACGCTGTGAAAATAAAGCCGAATGCTCCGTCCCCAAGTCGCGAAAAAACCCCTCCCGATTTCCGATTTCGGACAAAGTATCCCGAAAGGTTTCAGCCACTGGTTGCGCGTCTTGGTCCGATGCTGACGAATCTGTCAAAACATCAACTCCTTTGTTTGCGCCGCGCACGAAAGGCCTTCGCGAACTGCGCCGATAATGTGTGGCGGTTTTTAGCGGTCAGAAGATTCACCATATTCACTTTGTATAGATAGATATCTTTACGATTGCGGATCATCTTAGCAAAGCTCAGCGGGGAGAGGTCGCCTTGGATCGCGCTGGCCATAACCGATTTTAAGCGATCCATCCGACGCAGAACCAGAGCTGACTTATGTCCCAATCCCGGCGCGGGCAAACGCACAACGTGTTCTCCGCTCAGGCGGTCAACATGGGCGCAATCCAGCGGTTCAAACGGATCGTAGACAACGTACACCTTGCTGGCTTGCTCGATTTCAGCGGCGCCATCTGAATGAAGTAACTCCCAATTCTGGGCTTGGCCTTTACGAAATCGCGGCTCCCAAGGCACAAGCTCTGCATCCAGAGAGGATTGAGGGCTAAATGCCATTACCACCGCGCCGGGCGACAAGCTCGCGAATGCCAGCGCTGCAAAACCGCCCATAGACGTGCCGCAGAACACAACGCGAGAAAAACGGCGAAAGAACCCCTGATCGCGTAACATTGTCAGGTAAGTAACAAGCGATTGGTCGCGAAACCAAGTCGGTCCTTGGGAAAAGACGCCCATATGGCTGACGCCCAGATCGGACAAGAATTTGCCGGCCCAAGCCTCACGTTTCATGTTTTTGTTTCCGGCCTCTGCCAAGTTGTCGAACGAGACCACCAAAACATTAGGATCCCGCTCGACACACATGACGGCGTGGTGTTCAAATTTCTGATAGAAGCCGTTGCAGGGTCCTGCTGGAAATATCTCCTGATACCAGCTGGGCAGGTCGTCCGCGTCGGGATGCGCTGCTGCATCCATCATGTCTCTGCCCTCCGTCGCCGACCTTCAGCGTTTGTGAATTACTGCCATTTGGTTGCGTTTGCGGATATTGTACCCGGCTTGAAACACAAAGCATCCTGAAATCTCTGGTGCGATCTTGTTGAACTCTGCCTCCAGCTGCGGATCACTATGGACGAATTTTTTGTCTCTTTGGAAGCCGTAGAACAGATCACCTGTCTTGGTGATACCATCATGTTCCATGTGCTTGGGCTGCCAACGCAAATCTTCGATAATATACAACCCGCCCGGAGTTAACTTATCCCAAAGCTCTAAGAAGCCGTTCTGCTGGTGGTGTGAGGCGTGGGAGGCGTCATCGATGATCACATCCATTACAGGTAAATCCGCGGTCGCCGTTACGATCGCATCGCGCCTGTCCATATCGCAGCGCACAAAGGTGAAACGCTCCTCCGAGAACCAAGAAAAATCAGAAACGTCGAGGCCATAAACATGGGCCTTCTCGAAAAACTCAAGCCACATCCGAACCGAGGGCAGATCACTGGTCTGACGGTCTTTGTCTTTGCCGTGCTCTGGACCTCCTATTTGAAGTCCCATCTCCAGCAGTTTGATCGGTCGGTTTTGAAAAGGTAAGAACAGAAGCTGGTACATCTCGCTATAGCGGTGCTTGGTGCTGCCTTTGTCAGTGCCATGCTTGTCAGCGAGGTCAGTCAGGTTGGGCAAGCTGCTTTCATACTTTCTTTGTGGGTGATCTGGCTCCGCAACCGGCGGATTACTGACGGGCAGGGGGGCCGATGCCGGGTCGACATTGTGCTTTTTGAGCAGCCCACCAATCAGGCTTTTGTGGTGAGGGATGCCGCCCTCCTTTTCTACCAAGCGCTTGCGCATACGCCGTCCATAGAAGTGGATTGATTTGGTGTTTTCGGTGATCTCGTTCGATAGATCGAAATTCCTTTTCAGCATGTTGCGCCGATCTTTGTAGAGAACGGGGTACAACACGTCCTGAGCAAAGGCATATTTCGCTTCACCGGTCTTATGCAGGAAATGCGTGATCGCATGCGGACCCCAAACCCCCCAAGGCTGATCACTAGCATGAACAGGATTGCCCTGCTCTTTGGCCGTGATCAGCTCTTGTTCGTATTCTGGGCCATAATAGCTGGGTATCGAGTATTCGTCGCTGGTGAACGCAAGCAACTCGCCCAAAGTGTCGCTGTCCGAGGGCAGGCCGAGAACCCCGCCGTTTATGTGTGATTTGGACTCCCAGCCATAAAAGTGGCCGTTATCGGTTTCAAAGGGCTTCAGGCAATAGGCATCAGTGTCTGCCCAAATCATGTCGGTGTTTTTTTCCAACATCTTATAGCGAAACACATCCGAGTGCAGGGCAGGGCTGCCGGTGCGTCTATGCGTTAGAAACCCTTCTCTAGGAAGAAACTGTTCAGCGCTCTCCAAGCGGACGCCGTCCGGCACGTTTTCCAGTGGCCCATAATGGTAAAGAACAACATCGTGTCCCGCGTCCACAAAGGACTTAACGCAAAGCACCTCAAGATAGCTCAGCGGACCTTCCATCCAGAGCATACCAATTTTGCTCAATGCCATTTAGTTACCTCATATACCTGATTTTTATTGTTTTTGTGTGTTTTTGTGCGCGGTCATAACATGAATTTGGTCAATGCCTTATGTAGCACAAATCGATCTTTCAGCGTGGGGGATGGATTGCCTGCGATGGGCGTCTGAGGGTGGATTTTCATGGTATTTCCCACTTGTGCATTGCGGCAATTCGCGATCGCCAAATCGTCTTCGGTTGGACCATAGAACTCCATAAATCTGTTATCATTCAGGCACAAACGTGACAACCTACGGCGTTCTGTTGCCATCTGTTTGTTGCATCAAGTCACTTTCCAGTCGCACCAGATTTTTGCGGCCTCGTCGCTGACGTAAGGATTTGTCGTCGAGAAATCTGTGAACGACAAAGCCGCGTTGGCTTATCGCATACGGTCAAACATCTTGGTCGATTACCGATACAAAAAATGCGTAAATGTAGCTCAATTCGCCCCATCTGGGACAATTGCAATCGGGGCGGACTGAAGCTTAGATTTTTAACATTCTGGGCCCGCGCGCGTTTATGACAGCTCACTCCAAGCGATAAAACCTGGCTGCCGTGCCTCCGAAAATTTCTGCGCGGTCGGAGTCTGTCATGTCCCGTGTCAGCGCATCTGCTATGTCATACCAATCGCCGTATTCCGCTTGCAATCGGCAGACAGGCCAGTCCGACCCCCACATCACCCGCTTGGCCCCGAAGGCCTTTAACACGTGTTCGGCGAAGGGGCGCAAATCCTCAATTGCCCAGCCATCGTCAGCCTCAGTGATCAAGCCTGAAAACTTGCAGCATCCATTCGTCTCATCGGCCAGTCGTGACATCCCGTCAGCCCAGAGCGTGAACGCATCTTGCCCTGTGCGCTGATCGCGAATTTGCGGCTTCATGCAGTGGTCATAAACCACTCGCATCTCTGGGTAGCGCTGCATGAGTGTCAAGAAATTTGGCAAGTGTTGCGGAAAGCCAAGCGCATCGAAAGCCAGGTCCAGATCAATAATTGCGCGGTAGGCCCATTGGACGTCATCGCGTAGCATCCAGTTCACATCGGGAATATCTTGGATCATCGGCCGAACCCCGAGGAATTTCGGGTGTGCAGAGAAGCGCTTCAGATGGGCCAAATCACTTTGATTCTCGAAATCAACCCACCCCACAACGCCTTTGATGGAAGGCGTGGCGTCGGCCAATCCAAGCATATACTCCGTTTCTTGAATCGTTGCGGCGGCCTGCACCACAACGGTGCCATCAATGTTGTGTTTGACCAGACTTGGCGCAAGATCGGATGGTCCATAGGGTCTGTTTAGGGTCCGGTCGTCTTGGGGCATCCAGTCATAGTCGCCCCGAAGCGGTTGCCAGAAATGCTGGTGCGCGTCGATTTTCATGTGGGTGCATCCTCGCGCATCAGTCCTTTGGTTTTCAGGTCGGCCCATAGCGCCGCCGGAATGTTCGCCTGCGCGGCCTGCAGATTGCCCTTCGTCTCGGCCACGCCTTGCCCGCCGGGGATTACCGCGACATGGGCCGGATGCAGCAGTGGGAATTGAAATGCAGCATCGACCATACGCACGCCATGATCGGTGCAAACCGCCTCGATGGCATTGACCCGATCAATGATGTCCTTCGGCGCGGCGTCATAATTGTAGTAAGAGCCGGGTTTTGCTCCGGTTGCCAGGATACCGGAATTATATGGCCCGCCTGTCACGATCCCGATCCCTCGGGCATCGCAGAGCGGCAGGAAGCTATCGAGAGCTTTTTGCTCCAGCAAGGTGTAGCGACCGGCTAGAAGGAACAGGTCGAAGTCCCCGCGCTCTGCAAGCGCCTGGCAGACCTCCCACTCGTTTATTCCGCCACCTATCGCACGGATTACACCTTGGTCGCGCAGCGAGATCATCGCGTCATAGCCGCGCCCGCCGAAGAATTCCTTGATCCGCATATCGGAAATTTCCTTGGAGCCGTGGGAAAATACGCACAGGTCATGGACGTACAGAATGTCGATCCGGTCTACGCCAAGCCGAGAGAAAGAATGCTCGAAACTGCGCATAATGCCATCATAACTGTAGTCATAGTGCTCGCGTCGTTGCGGCACATCAAACCATTTGCCAACGCCTGCGCGGTGTTCGGGCGCGCATGGCTGGATCAACCGACCCACTTTGCTGGACAAGACATACTCGTCGCGCGGCTTGTCGCGCAGGAACGGGTTCAAGCGCGTCTCCGATAACCCAAGCCCATAAAGCGGGGCAGTGTCGAAGTAACGGACACCGCCATCCCAAGCCGCATCAAGCGTTGCGCGGGCGTCTTCGTCCGAGATCGCCTTGTAAAGATTGCCCAAGGGGGCCGTGCCAAAACCTAATTCCGTGAATGTCAGCCCGCCATTGCCAAGCCGGTCCCAGTGCCGTGTCTTCAAAGCCATCTAGACCTCCTCCGTTTAACGCAGGACTATAGCCTAGTTTCTCTTTGCGTGAACAGGTTGCCGAGCATAGTCTTGGTGGGGGAGTACGTACAATGACAGAAAAATTCAGACGGGTGTTTGGGAAGAACAAACCAGTGATTGGCATGGTTCATATCGGTGCCTTACCGGGTGCGCCGCTTTTTGACCCATCCCTTGACTTGGTGGCGGCTGCGCGGGCTGACCTTCTTGCGTTGCAAGACGCAGGCTTCGACGCGGTGATGTTTGGCAATGAGAATGACCGGCCCTATGAATTCGAGGTCGACACAGCCTCCACGGCGACTATGGCCGCAATTATCGGAGCGCTAAAATCCGAGATTACCATACCTTTTGGCGTCAATGTACTTTGGGACCCGATGTCGAGCATTGCCTTGGGCGCAGCCACAGGCGCCTCCTTTGTGCGGGAGATATTTACCGGCACCTATGCGTCCGACATGGGGCCGTGGACGCCGGATGCAGGTAAGGCCATGCGGTATCGCGACAGGCTGGGGCGGTCCGATATGGCAATGTTGTATAACATTTCTGCCGAGTTTGCCCATTCGCTCGATCAGCGATCTTTGCCTGACCGTGCCCGAAGTGCGGTGTTTTCTTCCATCCCCGACG
This sequence comes from Litoreibacter meonggei, assembly GCF_003663885.1. Taxonomy (GTDB): domain Bacteria; phylum Pseudomonadota; class Alphaproteobacteria; order Rhodobacterales; family Rhodobacteraceae; genus Litoreibacter; species Litoreibacter meonggei. The sequence goes on along the minus strand of NZ_RCCE01000002.1, from coordinate 100,756 downwards.
CCGTGCTGGTGTCGGGTCAGATCACGGGTGAGGCCGCGGCATTGTCGGACCTCGAGGCCGTTAAAGCTGTCTTGCCGGATATCGCAGTGATGGCAAACACAGGCGTGAAGCACGAAACAGTCGCAGATGTTCTGACCATTGCAGACGGCTGTATTGTCGGGTCATCTCTCAAGGTCGATGGTGATACATGGAATGCGATCGACCCAGATCGTGCGAAAGACTTCATGGCGCGGGTACGTGAGATGCGTACATGAAGAACCGGATCAAACGCGATTTGATGGACCTGATGATGGTCCCGGGATTGTCGGGCCATGAGGACCGCGTACGGCGTGCCTTGCGCGATCGACTAAACGAGATGGGTGTTGAAAGCACCTCGGATCGACTTGGTAATCTGGTTGCCAATTTCCCGGGTGAGGGGCCTGGCGTTATGCTGTTCACCCACATGGACCAGTTGGGGTTCATCGTGCGTCGGATTGAAGCCGATGGCTTGATCCGGTTGGAGCGGCTGGGCGGTGTGCCGGAGCGCGCACTCGCAGCCCAAGAGGTATTGATCTGCATCGGCGAGGGGCGAGATGTTGCAGGGGTGATTGCGAACAAAAGCCACCATACGACCGCGCCCTCGGAAAAGTACCAAGTTACGCCTTACGCCGATCTTTATGTTGATACTGGTTTGTCTTCTGCAGCCGAGGTGGAGGCCGCCGGCATCCGCATCGGCACGCCCGTTGTATATGCGCCGCATGCCGCGCAGTTGGGGAATGACCGGATTGTTGGCACCAGCGTCGATGACCGCGCTGGGTGTGCTGTGCTGCTGGAAATGGCGCGACAGTTGAAGGATCGAAAAGATGGCCCGCCGGTTCATCTGGCCTTTACCGTGCTTGAGGAGTTTAATTTGCGCGGCGCGCAGCCGTTGGCGCAAAAACTGCAACCGGCCATCGCCATACAGCTTGATCTGATGCTTGCCACCGATACCCCGGATATGGCGGCGCGGGGGGACATGGTGCTGGGTGGTGGTCCGGGGATGAGCCTGTATTCGTTTCACGGGCGTGGCACACTGAACGGTGTTATTCCTCACCCTGCGATGGTCCATCTGTTCGAAACAGCAGCGGTGGCGCAAGACATCCCCTTGCAACGCAGCGCGCAGGTTGGCGTGTTGACGGACTTGTCCTACGTGCAACTCGTAGGCGAAGGGGTGGCCTCGATAGATATGGGATTCCCGATGAGGTATTCGCATTCTGCGAGAGAGTTGTGCGATCTGTGCGATCTTGTTTCCTTGACCGAACTACTGAACGCCGCGATCAGCCGCATTGGGGTGGATTTTTCGCTGGATCGGGATGACTACACCTGATGGCCTACACGCTTGGCATCGATATTGGCACCTACGAGACCAAAGGGGTTTTGGTTGATGTGAGTGGTGCGATCATTGCGCAAGCGGCCCGAAGTCATAAGATGTTGGTGCCGCAACCCGGTTGGGCCGAGCACCGCCCCGAAGAGGATTGGTGGGGCGACTTTGTCTATGTCTGCAAGGCGTTGCTGAACAACAGCGGTGTCGATAGCAACGAGATTAAAGCGGTGGCATGCAGCGCAATTGGTCCCTGCATGCTGCCCGTTGATGCGGATGGCACACCGTTGATGAATGGTGTTCTGTACGGTGTCGATGGGCGCGCCGACACCGAGGTGCGCGAGCTGACAGCCCGCATTGGTGAAGAGACCATCATTGCGCGCTGTGGCAACGCATTGACGTCCCAATCGGTCGGGCCGAAAATCCTGTGGCTCAAACGGCATCGCCCGAAGATATACGCGCAAACAGCACATATTTTGACGTCCACCAGTTTTCTTGTGCAACGGTTAACGGGCGAAGTGGTCATCGATCACTACACGGCCGCCAATTTTTCCCCGCTCTATGACATCGCAACGCAGTCTTGGAACGATGATCTGGCGGATGACATCATGTCGTTGGATAAGTTTCCACGCTTGATGTGGTCGAACGAGATCGCAGGCCATATCACGCGAACTGCCGCACGCCAAACCGGGCTTGCCGAGGGGACGCCCGTAACAGCGGGCACCATCGACGCTGCGGCAGAGGCATTCTCGGTCGGTGTCGATCAACCGGGTGACATGATGATGATGTATGGCTCGACTATTTTCATCATTCTACGGGCGCAATCGCAGGTATCGGATCCGCGCATATGGTATGCGCCTTGGTTATTTGAAGGCGAACATGCGTCCATGGCCGGGCTGGCGACCTCTGGTACGCTAACACATTGGTTTCGGGATCAGATGGCGCGCGATCTCGAGGTCGAAAATGCCTTTCCTGCCTTGGCGCAAGAGGCTGCTATGTCGCCGCCCGGGGCCAACGGATTGCTAATGCTGCCGTATTTTTCAGGTGAGCGTACGCCGATCCATAACGTGCATGCAAAAGGCGCGATCTTCGGGTTAAACCTCACCCACACACGTGGCGACATGTATCGCGCGTTGATCGAGGGGATCGCCCACGGTACGCGCCATGTGACCGATACTTTTGCCGAACTGGGCCAGTCCCCGAAACGGTTGCTTGCTGTCGGGGGCGGGACACAGAATGAACTGTGGTTGCAAGCCACATCCGACATTACCGGTATCGACCAGATCGTGTGTGAAAAGACCACCGGTGCAAGTTACGGCGACGCGTTTCTCGCCGCCTTGGCTGTTGGACTGGTGCAGCGGGATGATATTTCAAAATGGAACCCGGTGGCGCAGACGATAACGGCGCGCCCCAACGCCACCTATGACAAAGCCCACGGCCTGTTCCGCAGGCTGTATGAGCAGACCAAGGACATCGCCTCGGAGCTTACTTAACCGCGCCAGCGGCCATGCCTTTGATGATGTATTTCTCAAGGAAGATAGCTACTACCACGAGCGGCAGGATTGCGGCGGAGGACAATGCTGCCATGGACCACCAGTTGATCCCCTGGGAGCCCGTTTGCGACGCGACCATGACGGGTAGGGTCGTCGCATTCGTGGCGGTCAGTAGCGCCGCAAAGAAATACTCGTTCCAGCAAAGCACCAGTGACAGGATAAACGCGGCGACCATGCCGGGCAGGGCGATGGGCAAAACGATCTGCATGAACGCACCCCAGATGCCCAAGCCGTCCACAAGTGCCGCCTCTTCCAGTTCTATGGGGATGCCTTGGAATTGGTCGCGCATGATCCAGATCACGATGGGCAGCACCATCAGTGTGTAGAGCAGGATCAAGCCGATCCGGCTGTCTAGCAGCGCCAAGGATTTATAAAGCACGAGGAAGGGCAGTGCCAACACAACTGGCGGCAAGATCATCTGGCTAAGGAAAAAGAACGAGATGTCGGAGTTTTTCATAAACCCGAACCGATAGTTAAATCGCGACAGCCCGTAAGCCGCCAATGACCCTAAAACAACGGCCAGAAATGACGATGAGATTGAGATGATTGTGCTGTTCCAGAACCGTTTGAGGAATTCCTCACGAACGGTGGAGACCTCGCCAAACAAGCGGGGCGATAGTCCGATGGATTCCCAGCCTTTCCACCTTGGCGTGAAGTCCCACCAAGGGACCAAGTTGCCCTTCATCACGTCGGGGGCGAGTTTGAACGAGGTCGTGATCGTCCAGAAAATCGGAAACAGACAGATCACGGTCCATATCAAGAGTGCGGCGTAGATAGCGATGCGGCTGGCCCACCATTTGGTGTTCACTCGGCGGTCAGCGTCGTGATCTTTGAAGATCGCACTCATGCGGGGCGCTCCATCCATCGGCTGACCAGTTTCAAAAGTAGCGTGACGAAGATCACGATCAGCACCAGGTAGACCATGGCTAAAAGCGTCCCGTAGCCCACGTTGGAGCGGTCGCGATACTCTCGGAAGATGAAGCTGGTGACGCTGTCAGTAGCGCCCCCCGGACCACCTGATGTGACATTGATAATCACATCAGCCAGCTTCAGTTTGAAGATGATACGGATCACAATGGCAGTGACAGAGACCGGCAGCATCAACGGGAAAATGACTTCCTTGAAGCTTTGCCATCCCGTCGCGCCGTCCACCTTCGAGGCCTCGATGACTTCGCGGGGCAGTGCCTGAAGACCGGCCAAAAGCATGATCATCATGAACGGAATAAACGTCCACGCATCCATCGCCATAATCATAAAACGCGCCGTTTCCGGCGTGCCGAAAAAGCTCGGCTCACCGCCAAGCTCCCGGATCATGCGCGAGATGGGGCCGAAGCGGACCTCTAGCATTGACTTGCCGATCATCCACGACACGGCCACGGGACTGAGCATCAGCGGCAAAAGAAACACGACGCGGAAGAACTTGCGGGCGCGGATTTGTGCGTTGAGCAGGAGGGCGAGACCAAAGGCGATCACGTATTCCACGCTCACGGCCAGCACATAATAGACCATGTTTTTCAGCGCGTTCCAGTAAAAGCCGTCATTCCACATCTCGACCAGATTGTCTGTACCATTGGGCTGTGGCCCGTTGGGGGAGGCAAGGTTCCAGTCGGTGAAAGAAATGTAGAGCGCGAAGAGCAGGGGAAAGACAACAAGGCTGATGACGAACAATGCAGCTGGTAGCACGAACAGGGTGCGCTTGCCCTTCTCACCGTTCACAATAACCTGCGCGGCACAAAGTGCAGTCGCCCAAAGCATGTAGGCGTATAAAACCGGACGCCATGTCTCGAAACCGCGGGCAACGCGATCCATCTCATAGGCCATTTGCCACAGTGCGAGCGCCGCACAAAGCAACGCGGTGCCCCACACCATTACTTTGCCCACACGCCTGCGGTTATCCGAGATGTTATCAGCCGTGACAGTGTGAAGAAGATCACCTTCTGTATTCATAATATGACACTAGCGGGATGACAGTGGGGGGCAACAAAAGAAGGCAAGTGCGTCCTCGGAGTGTTGAGTGCGGCGAAGTCGGGCGGCGCTTGTGGCACCGCCCAACCAATTTTCATTTATCGGCCACTACATTCCAAGTGACGCCTTATAGACGGCAATCTGGCTGTCCCGCCCGATCTGGTCCGTGATCTTCTCCCAAGCCGCCGCAATCGCGTCCGCGGTTTCCTGAGCGGAGCCGTATTGGCCGGCATAGCCTTTGGCCAACTCATCCTCCGCTACCGAATAGTATTGGAAGATGCCCGGAATCCGCGGCTCGATTGCCGCGTTCGGGTGATTGTAGCTGTCCGCGTTAGAGCCGAGATAGTCTTCGACATAGGCGCGGTCGTAGCCCGCTTCTTCCCACTCGTCGTACTGGAAGTGAGAGTTGCGGTAGGGCTGGAAGCCCGATGGGTATGCGGACGCCCAAAGCGACAGGTCTTTGCCACCCAGATGGGCGGCCGCAGACCATGCGGCCTTCTTCTTCTTCTCGTCACCCTCTACTGTGGCCATGACGTAAACGCCCCAACCGATATAGGCCATATTGGGGGCTTCGTTCCGGGTCTCTTCCCACGCGCCGGCTTGCGCGTTGTAGACGCGATCGGACGCAGGGTTGATGCCAAAGCCTACCACGTCGCCAACGACAGAGGTGTCCGATGTGCGTGCACTGGAGCCCACGTCGCCCCACCACATCAGCATTGAGCCGGTGCCTGCAAGGAACTGCTGGAATGCGGTCGTGCCTGGGTCGGCGTTGATCTGGTCCGTGGGGTATGCGCCCGCCTCGATAAGGTCCATGACGTCTTGGATGGCCTGAACCCATGCCGGGTTGTTGACCATTGGTTTCATGGTTTCCGGCTCAAACAGCCAAGCAGGGCTGTTGGGGTGCTTGGCGTAGGCGGATGCGCGGTTTTCAAGGAAGTAGAAGCCAAAGCCTCCCCAGCCCTTTAGCGGATCAAGGTAACCATGCGCGGGCAGACCTGTAAGCGGGTCTTCCTTGCCAACCAGATCTTTCGAGACTTGGTTGATCTCTTGCCACGTGGTCGGAACTTCTGCTCCACCGATGCCGTCAGCGCCGAAGTAATCCTTGCGATACGCAAAACTGTGGCAGTCGCCGTCGATCGAAACACGGTAAGTTTTGCCGTCCCAGGTGCCCACAGGTTCTTTGAGGTAATCCACATAATCGTCCATGTCGATTTGCTCTTTGACCCAGTCCGGCATTTCGGAGGCCAGCCCTTTGCCAAGCACATCGCCTTCAAACGGGGCACCCATTTCTATGATGTCGAAATCGACAGTGCCGGTGGCAATAGATTGTTGCAGACGGGCGTTATAGTCGGCTTGAGCAAGGTCGATCCAGTTGATCTTGGCCCCTGTGTAGGCTTCCCAAGGCTTCAGGAATCCACGGAACAAGAAGTTGTGCAGGTTCTGGTTGTTCAGACCCATGAAGGTCAGCTCAACGCCCTCGAACTCACCTTCGGCGACATTGCCTTTGGTGGCGCCAAGGCACATCTCTCCGACTTTTTGCCAGTCACTATCGGTTGGCGAACCTGCGCCCACACCCGGAATTTTCAGAATTTCAGCGCGCACGTTCGCATGACCATCAGCCAGTGCGGTTTTCGGCATCATCGCAACGGCACCTAAGGCGGCAGAGCCCTTCAGAACCTGACGCCGGTTCATTTTCTGCGCAGCTTTTATGTAATTATACAGTTCAACTTTCACGTGAATCCTCCCAGAAAAACATCTTGTTGGTATTGCGTGTGAAAATGGCAAACTCAGAAATTTCTTCGCTTTTTGAAGATGCTGCGCTTAACGATCCCCCACTGAAAATTTAGTATGATCCAAATTTACCCCAAGTCAACTAAAGCGGCATCATGGGCGTGGACAGCTCAAAGGGCATTGTCTAGCATCAAGGCTCGAGGGCGGGGGAAGCTATTGAATGGCAGACGTTAAAATCCACGAAATTCGCAAATCCTACGGCGCCGTGGAGGTGATCCGTGGGCTGAACATCGACATTTATGACGGCGAGTTTCTCGCGCTCGTTGGTCCGTCCGGCTGCGGTAAATCCACGCTTTTGCGCATGATCGCTGGGTTGGAACCGATCAACGGTGGAACGATCTCGATCGGTGATCGGGTGGTGAACAACCTGCCGCCTTCCGAGCGCGATATCGCGATGGTTTTTCAAACCTATGCTCTGTACCCGCACAAATCTGTGGCCGAAAATATGGGTTTCGCGCTGAAGGTCGCCAAGGCCGACAAGGCAGAGATTGATCGCCGGGTGACCGAAGCAGCGGAGATTTTGAGCTTAACAGAATATCTCGACCGAAAACCGCGCCATCTCTCCGGCGGGCAACGCCAACGGGTCGCCATGGGGCGGGCCATCGTCCGCGACCCACAGGTGTTTTTATTCGACGAGCCGCTGTCCAACCTCGACGCCAAACTGCGCATTCAAATGCGCACCGAGATCAAGGAATTGCACCAACGCTTGAAAACTACCACGGTCTTCGTGACCCACGACCAGATTGAGGCCATGACGCTCGCCGACCGGATCGTTGTGATGCAGGGCGGGAATATCGAGCAGGTGGGCACGCCATTGGAGCTTTACGACAATCCCACGAATGAATTTGTTGCGACCTTCATCGGCGCGCCATCTATGAACCTTCTTTCGGGTGATTTATCGAATGGCAAGGTGAAGGTCGCGGACCAGCTCTTTGCTGGGCCCAGCGGGACCGGGAAGGTCAAGCTCGGCGTGCGACCGGAACACCTGATTCTGTCTGACGATGGCCTGCCAATGCAGGTCAAAGTCGTCGAGCCTACCGGTGCCGAAACCATGGTATTCCTAAGCTTCGAAGGGCAGGATGTTACGGCGGTGTTTCGTGAACGTCATGCCTTTGCGGCTGGGCAGACTATCCACCTCAAACCCGATCCCGATCATATCCACATCTTCGGTGCCGAAACCGGCGCGCGACTTTAAGGAGACTGACATGCTCAAAGGCATTGATCCAATTCTAAACGCCGACGTGCTTTATGCATTGCGGGCGATGGGACATGGTGATGATTTGATAATTGCCGATACGAACTTTCCGTCCGACAGCGTCGCACGAGACACTGTCTTGGGTGAAGTGCTCAGGATCGACCGCCGTGCCGCTGAAGTCGTTAAGGCGGTCCTTTCGCTCTACCCAATCGACACCTTTGTCGAAGACGCCGCCGCTCGGATGGAGGTGGTGGACGAGCCGGACACCATCCTACCTGTCATGCAGGAAGTGCAGGCCGAGGTATCCGCTGCCAGCGGCCCCACCATGATGAGCATCGAACGCTTCGCTTTCTATGATCGCGCGAAACAGGCCTATGCAGTGATCCAAACAGGCGAGCGGCGTTTCTACGGCTGCTTCGCCCTGCGCAAGGGTGTCGTGCCCCCGGACGAGGTGTAAAATATGGGTAAGGTCGTCATTTTGGGCGTTTTCGTCGCCGATACCGCCTACCGCGCGGATCGTATGCCAAAGATGGGTGAAACTATCATGGGAAGCTCTTTCGCTCTCGGTCCTGGTGGCAAAGGCTCCAATCAAGCCGTCGCCTGCGCGCGAATGGGCGCCGAGACACATATGATCTCCAAGCTAGGGCTGGATGATTTTGCCAAGCTTGCGCTGGACACATGGGCGGAGGCAGGCGTGATCCCGCATGCGCAGCAAGTCAGTGAGAGCTATACCGGTGCGGCGTATATCTTTATCGAAGAAAGCAGTGGCGACAATGCCATTATCATAACCCCCGGTGCTGCGGCGCTGATCAGCGTCGCCGATATTGAGGCAGAAGCCGAATTGATTGCGAGCGCGGACGTTTTCGTCACTCAGCTAGAGCAGCCCATGGCTGCCGCCGTTCGCGGATTGGAACTCGCGCGGGCAGCCGGTGTGACCACCATTCTCAACCCCGCGCCTGCGGCAGAGTTGCCGGATGGGATGCTTGCGCTTTGCGATTTCGTCACGCCGAACGAGACTGAGTGCGAGTCCATGACGGGAGTTGCCGTGCACACAGAAGCTGATGCCGCAAAAGCCTGTGACGCTTTGCGCGCGCTTGGCGTTAGAACCCCGATCATTACTATGGGCGAGCAGGGAGCGTATTTAGACGGCCACGGCCTTGTGCCTGCCGTGAACGCGGGTCCGGTCGTGGAAACCACTGGGGCAGGCGATGCCTTCAACGGTGGGTTCGCGGCGGCAATTTCCGAAGGATTGTCGCCTCTAGAGGCCGCCCGATATGGCTGCGCAACGGCAGGCCTATCCGTCACCAAGGCGGGTACTGCTCCGGCCATGCCATCCCGTGAGGTCGTCGACGCACTGCTCAAATAGCACCTCTGGGCCAACCGCTTTGATGGCTGAAAATACCGTCGTGAGGCTCTAATGGAAACTTCCCAAGTTCCATTTGAATGCTCACTCGGCCTGGTTTCTCATGTCGAAAACCGGGCTCAGACGCTGTATTTTTCTCGCAGTATGTTCTTTTGCACTTTGCCCATGGTGTTGCGCGGCAATGCGTCGAGCGTGACGTAGCGGCGCGGGTGCTTATACCGCGCCAACAGTGGCTCGACTATCTGCGCAATTTCCCGTTCATTCAGCGAGCCCCCTTGTTCAAGGATGATGGCCGCGACCACGCTTTCTCCGAAATCGGAATTGGGCACGCCAAACACCGCGCTTTCTAGCACTCCGTCGATATCGTTTAGCGCGTCTTCAATTTCCTTGGGGTAGATGTTGTAGCCGCCCGAAATGATGAGATCTTTCTGACGGCCCACAATGCTGACCCGCCCGTCTTCTGACTTCACGCCCAAATCTCCGGTGATGAAAAAACCAGTGTCGCGCAGTTCCTCGGCGGTTTTTTCAGGCATGTTCCAATAGCCTTTGAAAACGTTATCGCCGCGCACCTCGATCATACCTATGTCGCCTACAGGCACCATCAAACCGGTGTCGGGGTCCGTGATTTCAACCTCTGTTCCGGGCAGGGCATAACCGACAGTGCCTTCAATGCGCTCGCCTCGATACGGGTTCGAGGTGATCATGTTCGTCTCGGTCATCCCATACCGCTCGAGGATGCGATGTCCGGTTTGCTCAAAGAACGCGGTGTGCGTTTCGGCAAACAACGGGGCAGAACCGGACACGAAAAGTCTCATGTTTGCGCAAATGCCTTTGGTCAGTCGCGGATCATCTAACAGGCGTGTGTAGAATGTCGGCACGCCCATCAGAATTGTGGAGTTTGGAAGCGCTTCGATAACCGCGTCTTGATTGAACGCGGCCATGAAGCGTATCTCCGCGCCCGCCAGCAGGCAGGTGTTCATCGCAACAAACAGCCCGTGGGTGTGAAAGATCGGCAGAGCGTGGATTAGCCGGTCGCTATCGGTGATTTCCCAGAGCTTTGTCAGGGAGTGCGCATTCGACAGCAGGTTCTTATGCGACAACATTGCTCCTTTTGAGCGTCCAGTGGTGCCAGACGTGTAAAGCAGGGCCGCAAGATCATCAGGGCCACGGGGAACGGTCTCGAATTGGTCGGATGCGCTGTCGGCTGCTATTGATAGGCTGCCCGCGTCACCTGATCCAAGTGTTAAAACCTTGGCCCCAAGGCTGGCGCTGATCTTCGTCAGTGCGGCTTTATCTTTACTGTCACATACGACAAGGCGCGGTGCTGCGTCTTCAAGGAAATACGAAAGCTCGGCCTGCGTATAAGCTGTGTTCAGCGGCAGGTATACGGCACCAGCCTGTAGCGCTGCGCCATAGAGCGCGACGGTATCTGCAACCTTGGGCACCTGCGCAACAACACGGTCCCCAGGGGCAACGCCTGAATCTTTGAGAACATTGGCCAATTGTGCAACACGGCGGACGAATTCTGCGTAGGTCAACTTTGTGCTGTCGTCGCAGTCTAAGAACGGATTGTCGTTCGCAGCATGGTGGGCAATGAGTGCATCATAAAGGATATTTGTCATGATGTCGGTTCCTTAAGGTTCGTCACAAGCGTTGCTGTAAACATCGTATGCACAGAACGCGAGGCCACAACTGCTACGGGTGGATACTCCGGTGGACGTCCCCTAAAACCATACTAAGTAAAGGACAGGTCTGCGGGCTAACGGGTCTTGGTGTCAAAACCCGCGCAGTGCGTCAGGCGGCTTGTCAAAATTGTGCGCGAATTGGTGCTGAGATGCGCTTATGCGATAGCGGAGCGTGAGCGCCTCGGATAGGTTTGGGGGTAGGGTGCCTCGTAGATGAATATTCATAATATAATTCGCCGCATGACGATTGGGATACTAGGAGTATCGCTTCCGGTATGTGCCAACGCGCTTGAAAGCGTTGAGGTGCGGTTGATCGGCCGTGCAGACGCCGAACTGCAAAATAGCTTGCAGTCAAGCTCGGTGCTTAAGAGCCTGCAAGGGGATGCTGACGCGACCGCTGGGGACGTGCTCACTGCGGCGCGGTCGGAATATGCCCAACTTGTCGAAGTGCTGTATTCTAAAGGTTATTATTCGTCAGTTGTGAGCGTACTTGTAGACGGACGGGAGGCGGCACTCATTGATCCTTTCCGAGAACCGGCTCGCGTTGACATGGTGCAAATATTGGTCGAACCCGGACGCCCGTTCCGGTTTGGCAAAACGGAGATCGGGCCGCTTGTAGATGCCAGCCCACTGGAGTCAGGATTTCGAACAGGCGCGCCAGCTCTTGCGGATGTCGTCCGAACCACTGCCAAAGAAGCGGTTGAGGACTGGCGCGGCGTTGGGCATGCCAAGGCGAAGATTACAGATCAATCCGTTCTTGCACGCCATGGCACAGCACAGCTCGATGTTGATGTGGACATCGCGCCCGGACCACGCGCCAAGTTTGGCACAACCATTGTCACTGGTGACAGTGCCGTTCGCGTGAAACGCGTTCGCGCGATTGCAGGCTTGCCAAGCGGAAAGGTGTTTGATCCCGACGTGGTCAAGAAGGCTGCGGCTCGCTTGCGCAAGGTTGGCACGTTCAAATCGGTGCAAGTCACCGAAGCCGATGAAGTCCAGAGCGACGGCACGCTGGATATGCAGATCAACGTCGTCGACCGCAAGCCGCGCCGGATAGGTGGAGGGCTTGAGCTGTCCAGTCTGGATGGGTTGACGGTATCCGGCTACTGGCTGCACCGAAATATCTTTGGCGGGGCCGAGACTCTTCGTGTCGATAGCGAGATTGCGCAGATTGGCGGGGGGGCGAGCGGGGTGGATTATTCACTGTCGTTCCGGCTTGAGAAGCCCGCCGTTTACGGGCCCGACACTTTGTTTTTTACAGAGTTCGGCACGTATTACACGGACGAAGAGGATTACCTCGAAAAGAAGATCGAGTTGACCGTCGGGGCGTCGCATGAGTTCGGCGAGCGGCTGACGTTCGAGCTTGGCATTGGTTATAGCTATTCACGCGTCACCGACCTTTACGCTACCCCAAATACCGAGCGGACTTTGCAACTGCTTAGCCTGCCCATGGCACTGACCTATGACGCGCGCGATGATCGGTTGGACGCAACAAAAGGCCTCTACCTCAAGGGGGAGGTGACACCATTCTACGAGACGGTTCAGGGTCAGACCGGCGCTCATCTGACCCTTGATGCCCGAGGATACCATGCCGTTGGCGGGGCCAAGCAGACTGTGCTTGCGGGCCGTTTTCAACTGGGCTCCTTGCTCGGCCCGACCGCCGCCGATGCGCCGCCTGATTTCTTGTTTTATTCTGGTGGTGGAGGCACGGTAAGGGGGCAACCTTATCAATCCCTTGGTGCCACAGTCGCAGGCTCGACACTGGGCGGGCGGTCTTTTGCCGGGCTCTCCGGTGAAGTGCGTCATTCCTTGACCGACACCATAGGGTTGGTCGCATTTCTAGATGCGGGTTACATCGGTGCTGACGGCTTCAGCAACGGCGATTGGCATGCAGGTGCCGGGTTGGGCCTGCGCTATAAAACGCCAGTTGGCCCGATCCGGCTCGATGTGGCTGCTCCTGTAGCGGGCGATACTGGAAGCGGAGTCCAGATTTACGTTGGAATAGGGCAGGCGTTTTGATGCGTGTTCTAGCCCTCTGCCTGTTGTTGGTGATTTCTCCATTGGCTGCTCTCGCTCAGCAGGGTGAAAGTGATCGAGGCTTTATTCAGGGCCTGCTTGAAGATGCGCTCTCAACACCCGGCGGAAAAGTGACTCTTGAGGGGTTCGCCGGTGGATTAAGTGCGCGCGCCACCGTAAACCGTGTGACTGTCGCCGACACCGAAGGGGTTTGGCTCAGTGCGGACGGATTGGCCTTAGTCTGGAGCCGCTCGGCCCTGCTGCGTGGGCGGATTGAGATTGACGAAATATCGGTTGAGACAATCGAATTGCTTCGACAACCAGTCAGTTCTGAGACGGCTCTACCCAATCCCGAAGCGAGGGGGGCCTTCTCGTTGCCCGAACTTCCGGTGTCGGTCAATGTCGACAGTCTGGATATTCAAACGGTGACGGTGGAGGCTGCTGTTTTTGGCGAAGCCGCAAAAGTCTCTGTGTCCGGGAACGCCACGTTGGAAAACGGCGCGGGTTCGGCCATCCTCAAGCTTGAGCGCATTGACCAAGAGGGTCAGTTTAGCTTCGCCGCAGAATTCGACAACACCACACGGGAGCTTTCGCTGGATTTGAACCTGACGGAACCGGCGGACGGGATTGCTGTCAATCTGTTGAACGTGCCGGATCGTCCGTCAATCGCGCTGACCGTGCAGGGCGACGACCCTATCAGTGATTTTCGGGCGAACATACTTCTTGCAACTGGCGGACAGGATCGCCTGCAAGGGCTTGTGGAGGTCAAGTCCGATGCCGAGGGCGGGACTGGTTTTGCCGTAGATTTGAAAGGAGATGTGGCACCCGTGTTCGTGCCGGAATTCGCCGAATTCCTTGGCAATGACGTTCGGCTGATCGCCCTTGGGGGCCGGTCTGTCGACGGCGGCATCAAACTTAACAACCTAAACCTTAATACCGCAGCACTGCAGATTGAGGGATCCGCCGAGATTGGTGCGGACGGCTGGCCGCGTAAATTGAAACTGGATGGTGCCATCGTGCCACCACAGGGCGACACAGTTGTATTGCCAATCTCAGGGCCGGACACGTCGATTGAACGAGCGGAACTTTTCGGGAGTTTCGACGCCGAGGCTGGCGAGGCGTGGCAAGTTATGGGGCGCGTCGTTGGTTTGGAACAAGCGGGGCAGCGGTTGCAGTTGGCGCAATTCAACGCTGCGGGCACAATTGGACGGGCTAGCGAAAGCGTTGACGGCGAGTTGGAGATTGAGGCCGAGGGCATAGCACTACAAGATGCGGCCCTTGCGCGCGCTGTGGGAGAACGGGTGCGTGGCGGATTGTTTTTTGATTGGGCGCAAGGCGGCGACCTTAGTTTACGCGACATCGATCTTTCGGGAAGTAACTACGGCTTGAGCGGTGATTTGGTTGTTGATGTTTCCAACAATATTGAAGCGATCACGGTGACGCCTGAGTTGCAATTGGCAGCGCAGGACTTGTCCCGCTTTGCTGATCTCGCGGGCATAGATTTATCTGGCAAAGCGGATTTGGCGATCACCGGCTCGGTGGAGCCCTTGACCGGCATTCTAGATCTTGGATTTGACGGAACGACCCGTAGCCTTGCGACGGGAATTCCACAGCTCGACCCCCTTCTGTTGGGCGAGGGGGCGTTAACTCTAGGGCTGCGACGCGACGAAAACGGGGTGCGTGCTGACCCAGTGCGCGTTGCAACCGATCAGGCAAGTATCGAGGCATCAGCCACCCTGCGTTCTGACGGGAGTGTTGTCGCGCTTCGCGTTAAGTTGCCGGATGTTTCAAAATCCTTGCCGGATCTTAGCGGGGCAGCAGAGCTTACGGTAGAGGCACGCCAGAACGGTGACATTTGGACTATCGCAGCCGACGCCGCGTTGCCCGGTGTTACCCAAGCGCGTTATCGTGGCACGGTGAGTGGCTTCGCAGACGCGAAGCCACTAGTTGATGGGTCCGTAGATGCGACTGTAGAGCGCTTGTCGGTCTTTTCACAAATTGCGGGTCGTAGCTTGTCAGGCGCAGCGGAAGTCAGTGCCGAGGGCAAAGCCGACGTCACGAAAGGTAGTTTTGATGTGACGGCCGACGGCAAAACTGTGTCGGTCACGTTCGGGCAGCCGACGCTGGAGCCGCTGCTGCGTGGGACCACACGGTTTGACTTGTCAGCCGCACGCGATGCTGGCGGCATGGTGAGCATCCGAAGGCTAGCCTTGGACGGTTCGGGCCTGAATGCAAAAGTGGACGGTAACTTCGGGCCACAAAACGGGCAGCTGAACTACCAGATTGCCGTGGCCAACTTAGGTGTGGTTGTCCCGGACTTCCCCGGAGCCGCCAAACTATCAGGCACAGCTGTAAAACAGCAAGCGTTCTGGGTGGTCGATGCGTCAGGCCAAGGGCCGGGCGGCGTCGCTGCAACAGCAAATGGCCGTGTCGCAGAGGATTTTTCAACGGTCGCGGTTGCGTTGAACGGAACCGCGCCGCTGGCGTTGGTCAATGCCCGTTTGAAGGGGCAAAATTTGACGGGGCTCACGCGCTTTGATCTTCAGGTGAACGGGCCGCCGACATTGCAGTCTGTCTCTGGGCAACTCGCGGTTTCGGAGGGGCGTTTGTCTATTCCTTCACAGAGAGTTTCGCTCAACCAGATCAATGGGCAGGCGCAATTGGCGGGCGGACGAGCACAATTATCATTCAACGCCAACCTGTCCACCGGCGGTAAAATAACCCTGACCGGCCCTGTGTCTTTGGCCTCGCCATACTCAGCCCGGTTGAGCAGCGAACTGCTGGGTCTTACTTTGCGCGATGCGTCTCTATTTGAAACCACTCTCGGGGGGCGCTTAACTGTTAACGGGCCGTTGCTTGGTGGCGCGACGATCGGTGGGGTCATTGATGTTGAGACCGCAGAAATTAGAATTCCGCAGATTGGCCCATCCTATTCCGCACTGGAAGGGTTACGCCACCTGAACCCTACGCAAGGCGTCCGTCGCACGTTGCGATTCGCGGGCTTGGAACAAGAAGGTAAGGCAGGTAACGCGACGTTGCCAGGATTCCCGCTGGATCTGACCTTGCGTGTTCCGAGCCGCTTGTTTGTACGGGGACGAGGGCTTGATGCAGAGCTGGGCGGCACGTTGCGGCTCACTGGAACCACAAATGATGTGAGTCCTGTTGGCGGCTTTGATTTGATCCGTGGACGCCTTGACCTTTTAGGACGGCGGCTGGTGTTGACCGAAGGATCTGTACGGATGCGCGGGGGCTTCGACCCTGTGATCCGTTTTGCTGCGAATTCCGAAGTTGAGGACGTGACTGTCGGATTGCTGCTGGAAGGCTTGGCGTCAGAGCCGGAACTTACCGTGATCTCGTCGCCGGAATTGCCTGAGGAAGAGGCCCTGTCTTTGCTACTGTTCGGGCGTGAGGCAACCCAGATTTCAGCGTTTCAGGCGGTGCAACTGGCCCTCGCTGTGCGAACGCTCTCCGGACGCGGAGGCACCAGCCTGACCGAAGATCTACGCGAAAACCTTGGCGTGGATGACCTGGATATCGGGATAGATGCAGACGGCAATACACAAGCCAAGGCTGGCAAATACATTTCGGATAACGTGTATACGGATGTCACGGTCAAAAGTGACGGTGAAAGCCAGATAAATCTAAACCTTGAAGTGAGTCCATCCGTGACCGTCCGCGGTCGACTAAGTAGCGATGGCGATACGGGGATCGGCGTGTTCTTCGAAAGGGATTACTAGGTCGAGGTTTGTCGGCGTTTAACGTGTGATCCAAGCAACTCAACAATGGAAAGACCACTAATATGGCAGACCTTCAGCGCAAACCATTTGGAACACACGGCAAGGTTCACGAGATTACGCCTGAAACGGCGGGATGGCGCTATGTGGGGTTCTCTCTATACCGGCTGCGCGCCGGGGAAAGTGCGTCAGAGGCCACAGGCGATCGAGAAGTCATACTCGTCATGGTCGAAGGCAAGGCCGCCATACAAGGGGCGGGGCAGGATTGGGGTGTTCTGGGCGACCGGATGAACGTGTTCGAGAAGACGCCACCACATTGCCTCTATCTGCCCAACGGCTCCGAGTGGGCGGTCGTTGCTGAGACCGATTGCACCATCGCTGTTTGTAACGCGCCCGGACGTGGTGGGCACGAGGCACGCCGGATCGGGCCGGATGGAATTACCCTAACCGAGCGTGGCAAAGGCACCAATACGCGCCACATCAACAACATTGCGATGGAGAACGAGGATTACGCGGATAGTTTGCTGGTGACCGAAGTATTCACACCAGCCGGGCACTGGTCGTCCTATCCTAGCCACCGCCATGACGAAGATGACTATCCGCGGATCACCTATCTTGAAGAGACCTATTATCACCGTCTCGACCCCGCTGACGGGTTTGGCATCCAGCGCGTCTATACCGATGACGGGCAGCTGAACGAAACCATGGCCGTGGCGGATGGGGATGTGGTTCTGGTTCCACGCGGCCATCATCCTTGCGGCGCACCATACGGGTTCGAGATGTATTACCTAAACGTGATGGCGGGACCCTTACGCAAGTGGCGCTTCGTTGCGGCACCGGAGGTCGAGTGGATCATGGAACGCGACGCTTAAGGGTCTCGAAAGGTTAGTTAGTCCACGTATTGTGCCAACGGGATTTGATCGAGAAAGCCCTGCAAGCTGTCCGTGTTGATTGGCTTTTCCAAGAGGCGCAGCGAAAGGCGTTTGCAGGTATCTTTCAGCTCTTTCGAGCGGTTTGCGGAAACGATGGCCGTGGGGATTTCGGGGTAGATATTTGACATCGCCTCGTAAAATTCGGTGCCTGTTTGCCCCGATCCTAAATGGTAATCCAAGAGCATCGCATCAGGCACCAACTCAATCTCTTGAAGCAGCGCAATGGCCTCCTCGGCACTGTGGGCATGGATGACCGATGCTCCGTGACCTTCGATCATCATCGTCATAGCGGTTGCGAGTTGTGGATCGTTTTCGACCAACATCAACAGTAAGCCATGAAGGTTTTTCTTGCCGTGACGCGACGTTGGTATTTGCTGCGCTGGGTGGGTGTTCTCGGCGTCATCAAGGGGAACGATGACCGAAAAACAACTGCCGATATCGGGTTGTGACCAGAGGTTCAATTCGTGCTCCAGCCCCTTGCAGGCGCGTTCCACAATAGCCAAACCCAATCCAAGTCCTGCCTCTGAACTGACTGCGTCCAACCGGTGGAACTCCTGAAAGATGGTGCGCTGATCGCTTTCCGGAATGCCCCGCCCTGTGTCCCAGACTTCAATCTTCGCGCAGTTTCCGACACGGCGAACACCCAGCAATACCCGGCCTTGATCGGTGTAACGGATGGCGTTGGACACGAGGTTTTGGATGATCCGCCGCAGATAGCCGGGATCGCTTCGAACCGTCAGGTCACTATCCACTATACGCAGTTCGATGCCTTTCTTCGCCGCCAGCGGTGACAACTCATCGCGCAACGGTCCGAATATCCGCGACAGGCCAAGTTGCTGAACATTGAACACGGCTTTTCCTGCGTCGAGCTTGGAGATGTCGAGCAGGGCTTCGATGATTTGTTCGGCCCCTATCAAGGCGGTCTCGGTTTTGGCTATGACCTCAAGGGCATCGGGGCTGTCGACTTTGTCCGGCAATGACGAAATGAAGAGCTTCGCCGCCGATAGCGGTTGCAGCAGGTCATGGCTTGCCGCCGCGACAAAGCGGCTTTTGGAAGCGTTCGCGCGTTCAGCTTCTTCAAGGGCTACACCCAACTCTTGCGTCCGGTCTTGCACGCGCCGCTCCAGAAACTCGTTCATTTCGTAGAGTGCGCGCGCGGTTTCGCGTTCGGCAGAGACATCTGTGAAGCTGATCACAAAGCCGCGGTCGGGCATCTCTTGTGCAAAGACGTTGAATATTTGACCACTGGCGCGGCTCACTTCAAAGGCCATCGGACGACGTCTGATTGAGCGATCAGCCCACATGCTCAGGTGTTCGGCATCAAATCCGTCGTGAAAGATCAGATCATCGCGCAACCGGTCCAGTAGCGTGGCAAACTCCATGCCAATCGCGGCGCGTCTGCGGGGCGGGGCGAGCATTCCGTCCATCTTCTTGTTCCACCCGACAAGAAGTTGGTTGTGGTCAAAAATGCAAACACCCTGATTGAGATGATCCAGAGTGGCTTGCAACATCTTGGCTTGCTGATCGCGCATCTTGTCGCGCTCTTGGCGCTCCATCCTGATGATGTCGGTCACATCGGTTTGCAAGATGACAGTGCCACCACGCGACGTGCGATGCTCACTGACCTGCAACCAGCGGTCCCACAGGAGGCGGACGTTGAACACCACATGTTCGTCGCCGTGACGCTGCATACGTTGCGTGGCCCAATCGGTAGGCTGGATATCTTCGGGCAGCGCAAGAAAACGGCTTCCAGAAATCAGCGAGACATAGTCCCGGAAGGACAGACCCTCGACGAGGCGGGCTTCAACATCCACAAGATCGCGGCAAAACCGGCTGTTAGACAGAACCAACCGGTCGTTCGTGTCAAACAGCGCAAACCCCTCGTTGATCGTTTCAAGCGCCTCAGTCAGGTTGGAGCGTGCCGTTTCCGTCTCAAAATTCGCGACTTCGAGGCGGGCGTTCGAATCTTGCAACAAATCTAGTGTGCGTTCCAATTCCCGCGTCCGCTCGCGCACTTGGGTTTCCAGCAATGCGGCGCGTTCAAACTGTTGGTAGGCGAGACCGGATTGCTCGTTCTTTTGCTCCACGCGACGCATCAAGGATTGGGCAATCTGCAGCAGTTTTTCGTTCTGGCGTTCGACTGAATCGGCCGGATTAATCAAGGACATGTGCGGTCACTCCGACGTTGGCTCGGTGTGATAGAATGCAACGCCGCTCATTGTGTGATTGACGTGGAGCGGGCCTATTTGCTCTCCATATGTGGAAAACCCCGTCACGCGGTGGGACGATAGGATTTCGGAAAGCTCACGGCTCATCTGCGTTTGCTCGGCTTCGATCCGCCGCAAGATGCAGTCACACCCGATTATGTTTGCAGGTGGGCCATCTTCCGAAAGTTCTTCCATTTTGCGGCGCAAGTGTTCCGCCATGTTGTCCGGCTTGGCTACCGTTAGCACCATGCCTTCGTCGATAGCCGAGAAGAACACCAACTCGCCTGCGTCGTTCACTTGCTGGATTGCACGAACATGATGGGTGCCCCCGATCCGAACCACAACTGGATGCGAGGCGAAGGTGAAGCGATCAAGCTGCTCTGGGTCTTTGCCAACAATTCGCGCATATTCGCGGGCGGCGGGCTCGGCATTGATGGATTTCACGATGCGCCGATCCGGGTCGGCTTCAGTCACCACCATCTGCCGTTCTGTAGGCACGAGGTGGTCTAGGCTGAAAACGCGAGCCTTGTGCCGACTTCTCATCAAGGTCAACACGGCGGCATTTCGGGCAATCTTCCCGTTTAGCGCCACGAGCGTTTCGGCGAAGTCAATTCCGTCACCTGCTGATCCCCCGAAAATTGGCATTTCGCGCAGGGCAGGGGCAATAGTCGCCGCCAAGGTGTCCTCGCTCAGCGACAGCCCGTCCACGACAAGAAAAGCAAAGCCATTCTCCATATCGGCATTGCGATCTTGCAAAGCGATACGCTCCAGCGCGATACGATCAATAACAGGCTGCGCGTTGAGGTCTTGGATGCCCTCAATCAACAAAGATTTTGTGCAGAACCCAGCCTTGGGAAAGCCGATCGCGACAATTAGACCCTCGTCATAACCGGTGCTTCCAATCTCGCCGGCAGTGGTGCAGGCCAACACGTCGGTGTCAGGAAAGCATCTTTCGGCCTCTGCGACCACGCCCGCAAAATCAGCGCGCGGGGTGATGAAGAGGGCGACGACGCTGAACGGCATCGTGCCTAAGTCTTTCTTAATTTGAGTCGCGGGGGATGTGTTCGTCCACGGCACTTGTGCCGTGCAGAGAATGCCCGAGCGAGCATGCTCGTCCACCGCGGTTACTTTGTCAGTCCCACCACCATCAGCCAACATTGTGAATTATTCTCCCTGCGCCTCCAGAATAGGGCGCTCAGTGAGAGCTTGGCAAGACTCTGGCGAACTTGGCGTCTTGCGCAACCAATACGGCTTGTGTCCTGCTTTGCACACCCAGTTTGCGCATGATTGCAGTCACATGCGCTTTTACCGTGGTCTCGGCAATCGATAGATCATACGCAATTTGCTTGTTCAATTTGCCCTCGCAAATCAGCTCAAGAATGCGGGCCTGTTGATTGGTCAAAGATGACATGCGCGACACCGTCTCGCCGATTTCTTCCGACGCATTCCCTTCCACGAAACCCGAAGGTTTGTAGATGCCACCATGCGCGATATGCTCGATTGCTTCTTTGAAGACCGACCTGCGGCTATGCTTGGGAACAAACCCCGATGCACCAGCCACGATAGCCCCGTTAATGATCGAGTTGTCGGTCATCGAAGACACAATAACGATAGGGGATTTCTCGGCGCTTCGTTTGAGGCGCATCAACCCGTCAAGACCACTCACATCCGGCAGGTTGAGATCTAGTAGGATCAGCGTAGGCGGAGTTTGACCGTCGAGTCGCTGCAACGCTGCTTCAAGGCAATCTGCTGTGACAACTTCGCTGAAGTCAGCGACGGATTTCAACGTGAGTTCCAACGCATCGCAGAACAGCGGGTGATCATCAATGATCAACGCCCAGCCTTGCGGGAGTTGCGATTTGGATGGATCGGAAGACGGCAGGCTATGTGGTTCCATGGCCATACAATAGCGCGGCGGCACGGGCTTGGTCACTTGCCAAAAGGTCTTAGTATCAAAAGAAAGCGCCCCCTTGCGAAAAGGGGGCGCCCAGTGCTCTTTTACAGAATTAATTGGCTGCAAGCTGCGCTGGCAAACGGAATGTCCATAGCAGGCCGCCTTGGTTCAGGTAATTTACCTTCTTGGCAACTTCACCACCCCAAAGCGGAACGGCACCACCCCATCCGGAGATGACGGTGACGTATTGTTCGCCGTCTTGCTCCCAGGTGATTGGCTGGCCAATGACGCCGGAGCCGGTTTGGAACGACCACAGCTCTTCGCCGGTCTCGTCGTCGAAGGCGATGAACTTGCCTTCAGGGGTGCCGGTGAACACCAACCCACCCGCGGTTGTCATCACGCCACCCCAAAGCGGAGCGTCGTTTTTGAACTCCCATTTGGTTTCGCCCGTGTCGGGGTCTATGGCTTTCAGGCTGCCGATGTGGTCTTCGTAATTCGGTTTGATAGTGAACCCGGACCCAAGATACGCAGCCCCTTTCTTGTAGGTGATGGGCTCGTTCCAGATATCCATGCCCCACTCGTTAGATGGCACGTAGAACAGGCCCGTCTTGGGTGAGTGTGCCATTGGCATCCAGTTCTTGCCACCAAGGAAGGACGGAGAGGCAAAGACAACTTCGCCCTTCTTGCCGTCTGCCGCGTCCGCCGGATTGCCCGGACGGTTGGCTTCGTTGAAGATAGGGCGACCGGTCTCGTCGATGCCGTCAGCCCACGAAATATCCTTCACGAACGGTACGGCCGAGACGAACTTGCCGTCCTCGCGGTTCAGCACGTAAAAGAAGCCATTGCGGTCAGCTGTGGCCCAACGCTTGTTACCGGAGCGGTCGCTGTAGGCCACCACTTCGTTCACGCCATCATAGTCCCAACCCTCGCGAGGTGTGGTCTGGAAATGCCATTTGATCTCGCCGTTTGCCGGGTCGATGCCGATGCGCGAAGCTGCGTACAGATTGTCGCCCGCGTTGCCATCAACAGGCGTGCCAGCATTGCGTAAATGGCTGTTCCATGGGGCAGGGTTGCCTGCGCCAAAGACCAGTGTATCGGTGTCAGCGTCATACGAGCCTCCAAGCCAGGTCGCGCCACCGCCGGTTTTCCACATGTCGCCCGGCCAAGTCGCGTTCAACTCGCCGGTCATGGTGCTTTCTTCGCCGTTCAGCGTCCCCATGTGACCCTCGATTACGGGGCGCGTCCAGACCAGATCGCCAGTCTCGGCGTCACGTGCTTGAACCTCACCAACGATACCGAACTCGCCGCCGGAGTTGCCGGTAATCACAAGGCCTCTAACGACCAAAGGCGCGGCGGTATAGCTGTAGCCGGCTTTATAGTCGGCGATTTTCTTGTTCCAGACCACGTCGCCCGTTTTGGCGTTCAGGGCAACCATCCGCGCGTCCAGCGTGCCGAAATAAATGTTGTCGCCATAGATTGCGGCCCCGCGGTTTACCACGTCACAGCACGGCAGGATGCCTTCGGGAAGGCGGGCGTCGTACTGCCACAGCTCTTGGCCGGTCTTCACGTCAATCGCATACATGCGCGAATATGAGCCGGTGATATACATTACGCCGTCATGCACCAGCGGCTGGGTTTCCTGCCCACGCTGCTTTTCGCCGCCAAGCGAGAACGCCCAAGCCGGCAGCAGGTTTTTGACGTTGTCCTTGTTCAGCGTGTCCAGCGGCGAGTAGCGTTGCAGATGTCGCCCCATACCGTTTGTCAGGACGTCGCCCGTGGTTGCTGTGTCGTTCAGAAGCATTTCTTCGGTGACTTCCGCATGGGCAACGCCTGTTGCCAAAACTGCGGCTGTCACGGCCATTACGAACCTGTTCATTGTGGTTCCTCCCTTTGCCGTTCCAATAAGGTCGCGCACCAATTCAGAGCGCAGACCGACCCGAGGGCGAGTATTCTTAGAAAGACTGTTTCTAGATATTGAACATTGGTCGTAAGACCCCAAGCGGCTTGACACGATAGGCGTGGCACCTTGGTCGTGATGCGAATCACCGCCGCTCTACCTATCGTGCGCGAAAGGGAGAGGCTGATGAAAACTCTGGCAACCTTCTTGTTGTTGGTGACGTGTGGCACGTCGCTTGCGCAAACCCGCACAGTATATCTTGAGGCCAATGACGGGCGCCGCGTCGAAATCGGGATATTGGATTTGGCCGCTGATGGGACTTATTCGGTAGAGATGAGTGAGGGATCGTTCACCGACCACTTTTTGTCGATGCGCCCTTTCAAATGCTTGGAAGGGCCAACCAAAAACTGGTGTCACATACCTTACCCCTACGAAATCCGGCGCAACCTGTCGGAAGACGTGACCGATTTGGAATACGACTTTCTGTTCGTCTGGAAGGGCGCGACTGACTACGGAATCAACATGTGGAACGGTGTGTACTACCGGATTTCGCCCGACGGCGCGGGGTACACTGGGGTTCTGCACGAGATCGACATGGATGTCCTCTCGGCACCACCCGCAAGGGGGGAGTTGCGTCCACTATCTGCCAAAGACATCCACGAAAGTGACGCGGACAGCCATTGGCTGCCCCGCCTGATTATTGAGTAAGTGTCAATTTTCTAGCGTGGCCAGATAGGACAGGATGAAATCCTGCACCGTGCGATCAGTAATTCCCACATGGCGCATTTTGGTTCCAGGCATGAAGCCGGTGTTATCTTCCATCCATGCCCGTAGCGCCGCAGGCGTCCAGACGATAGGGGCGTTGGCCAGCGTTTCAGAATAGTCGTAGTCGTCGTAGGTGCCCGCAGCTCGACCAATAATCCCGGTTAGTGGTGGGCCATAAGACGGGTCAGATGAGTTATCGGCGTGACAGCGGTGGCATTCAGCGTCGAACAAAGCTTTGCCCGCTTCTACCTTTACGCTTTCATAGGCTGGGCCGGCGAAGCCGGGGGGTGCGGAAAGGCCTACGGCAAGGGCGAGGCTGCCCAAAAACTGTGTGTGTCCCATATCTAGTCTCCTGTTTAGATCGCCCTAGGGATGCACCCGCGTCTCGCGCTTCAAGTTGATCTGCATCAAGCTTACATACGTTCTCACGTCATCCTTTGGTCGTATTTCAGCAGGACGCGCCGGTGGTAGTCTTGCCGCAACCGGGAGGCATATATGACATTCTTCAAAACACTCAGCGGCGCTGTGGCGGCTGCTCTTTTGACAACTGCGGCTTGGGCTGAAGCTCCGGCATTGCGCGCTGCCGTTCTGAAGTTTGGAACGGTGAATTGGGAACTGAACACGATCAAGCACCACGGGATGGACGCTGCGAACGGCTTTAACTTACAAGTTCAAGGCATGGCAGGAAGTTCCGCTGCGAAAATCGCGTTTCAGGGCGGCGAGGCGGATGTGATCGTTTCGGACTGGCTTTGGGTGGCGCGGCAACGCGCTGCGGGAAAGGACTATGTGTTCATTCCCTACTCCAAGGCCGTCGGTGGTTTGATGGTCGGCAAGGACAGCAAGGCGCAGAACCTTACTGACCTGAAGGGCGCAAAGATTGGTATCGCCGGTGGCCCGTTGGACAAAAGTTGGCTGATCCTGCAAGCCTATGCGGAGAAGAACTACGGTATGGATTTGGCCAAAGAGACCGAGCAGGTCTTCGGTGCGCCGCCATTGATCTTCAAATCTGCGTTGTCCGGCGAGAGTACTGGCGCAATCAATTTCTGGCACTTCATGGCTAAAATGGAAGCATCAGGCATGCGGAAACTCATCGACGTCTCTGACGCGGCAAGCGATCTGGGCCTAGACCCTAACACGCCGCTTTTGGGCTATGTGGTAAAAGGTGATCTGCTTCGCGAAAACCCCGAATTGGTGAACGGCTTGGCCGCCGCATCACGCGCCGCGAAAGACATGCTGGCCACGGATTCCGCGGAGTGGGATCGTCTACGCCCTAGCATGAATGCCAAAACCGATGCGCAGTTTGATGCGCTGAAAGCAGGGTTTCGCGCGGGTATCCCCGATGCGGGACCAGTCGATGAAGACGCGGCAGCCCGCATGTTGTCGCTGATGGTTGAGCTAGGCGGGGAAGACCTTTTGGGCAAAGCTACCAAGCTTCCCGATGGGACATTCCTTCAAAGCGGCAGCTAAAGTGCTGCACATGGTGAGTAATTCAGGCACCAAGGAACCGGACCCATTGGGTTCGGTGCTGGATTTGCACGTCGCGTCGCTGGTTTTTGGCGGCGTACCTGTTTTAGGCGAGCTGTCACTCACGGTGAAGAGGTGTGAGACGTTAGCGCTTGTCGGGCCGTCTGGTGTAGGAAAAACCTCGCTACTCAGGATCATCGCTGGGCTGGAGAATGGCTATCGAGGACGGTGCAAGGTCTCAGGGCTGGTTGCTATGGTGTTTCAGGAGCCGACTTTGTTGCCTTGGCGATCGTTGCGCGACAACATCTGTATTACGACAGGGACCGCGCCAATTGATGCGGATCAAGCCTTGGCGGATGTCGGTCTCGCCGGGCGCGAAAACGATTTCCCGTCGCAACTCTCGCTTGGTCAGCAGCGACGTCTGTCGCTTGTGCGGGCGTTCGCGGTCAAGCCGGATTTGTTGTTGATGGACGAACCCTTCGTATCGCTCGACCCGGAGTTGGTCGAAGAAATGATGGCTCTGTTTGCGAAGCTCAGGGCCGCGCATCAGGTGACGACAATTCTGGTCACTCATGTCGAAGATGAAGCGAAAAAACTCGCTAGCCGCATTGTCACGTTGGGCGGAAGTCCCGCGAAAGTAACCGGAGACGTTCAGAATAAAGGCGCGTATTTCCAATTGTCGGCGTCGGGCGTCACCTCGTCTAAATCATAATCCGCGCCTTGCAAGCGCTTCGCGATCTGCAATCCAGCGCGAGCTGCGTCATCAACATACTGACGACCAAGCTCTTCGTTTTTCTCGACCCCATAGCCGCGAAGCAGTCCGATGCCGTAGTTGAACTTTCCAACTGGATCACCCAAGGCTGCGGCCTGCCGGTCCCATTCGGCCGAGGCGTCTGGATCGTAATCGCCGCCCAGCCCGTTGTTATCAAGCTGGCTCATCCACGTCATTGCGCCAGTATACCCAGCGGCGGCGCAGGCTTCGAAAATCGTGCGGGCAGAAGTGTGATCGCCTGATTTAGTTAGCATGTAGCCGCTTGCGCAAAGTGTCCTGCTCGTCTCGCCGCGCTTCGCTTGTTCGATCACGCTCGTCCACGACATCTCGTCTGGATTCAGCGTCCCTAAATCCTGATTGCTCTGTGCAATCGCGGGCAGGGCAAGCAGGCTAATTACGAAGGCAAAGTGTTTCATGACCTCTCAAATACCATGCTGCCGAACGCAATTCAGCCCTCTTATGGTCGTAGAATTGGTCAGCCCTTGCGACTTATTCCGGTGCGCGCTGGATTGTAGCCCCATAGGGCAGCGGTTGTGAACGCGGCGGTGGCCGCCAATGTCCAAAACAATGCAGAACCGTTGAAACTGGCGTAAAGTGCGAATCGGATCAGCTCCACCGCTTGAGTGAATGGATTCAGGGCGCAGATTGTAAAAAGAAGTTCTGAGGACTCTGCCATCTTCCACAGTGGATAGAGCGCGGAGGACAAGAAGAACATCGGGAAAATTACAAAGTTCATTACGCCGGCAAAGTTCTCCAACTGCTTGATTAGGCTAGAGAGAAGCAGGCCAAGTGCGCCAAGCATCACGCCAGCGACAACTAAAGCGGGCAAAGCCGTGATGTAGCCGACTGCTGGCATGGAAATACCGAAAGCCGCGGCGATGGCGAGGAATGCGTAGGCCTGCAATACCGAGATGGAGGTGGACCCGACGAGTTTGCAAAACAGCAGCCACCAGCGGGGCAATGGGCTGGTGAGGAGCAGCTTCATGGATCCCATTTCGCGGTCGTAAACGAGACTAAGAGAGGACTGCATCCCGTTGAAAAGAAGTATCATTCCGCACAAGCCGGGGACGATGTATGTCTCGTAGGTGATGTAGGTTTGATAAGGCGGGATGATGCTCAGACCAAGGGCTGCACGAAAGCCCGCAGCGAAGACCAGAAGCCATATCAGGGGACGGACAAGTGCCGCGATGAACCGCTCGCGCTGGTGGATGAAGCGTAGGGCTTCGCGGGTCACAATGGCGCGGAGCGAGGTCAAATAGGGGCTCATGCGGGGACTGCTGTCAGGTGCAAGATCCTGTCTTTCAGCGGCAGGTCGCCGCTTATTTCACGCGCAATTCCATCCGCGAGAACGTTAGCCTGATGTAGGATAACAAGCCGGTCATCGGGTTGGACTTCGTCGGTGAGATGCGTTGCCCAGAGGATCGTGGTGCCTTCTTGCGTGAGTTCGTGAACATGGTTTGTGATTGCAGACCGCGCCGCTGCATCAAGGCCGACTGTGGGCTCGTCCAGCAACAACACCATAGGGTTATGGATCAAAGCGCGGGCAATTTCGGCGCGCCGCTTGTGGCCGCCGTTTAGGGTGCGGGCCTTCTCATCAGCGCGCTCCCGCATGCCCAGTTTATCAAGCGACGCATCAATGCGTTGGCGGGCATCCCGACCGGATATGCCGTGAAGGGCGGCAAAGTAGGACAGGTTCTGGCGCACGGTTAAATCAAGGTCCAATGTCGTCTGTTGAAAAACTATTCCCAGCCTTTCCAAGGCTTTGCGCGGCGTTGTTGCGATATCAAAGCCTGCGATTTCTATGTGGCCTTGCTGTGCCACCAACAGGCGGGTCAACAGGTTGAACAGCGTTGATTTCCCTGCGCCATTCGGTCCAAGAAGCGCGCAGAATGTACCGGTTTCCAACTCGAAGCTCACATCATCCAGCGCCGTTTTAGCGCCGTAGTTGTAGCTGAGGTTGGAGACCTTCAAGCCACTCATTCGATGGTGATTTCAACGCGCTGTGTTTCGCCCGTGGTGTCTGGGATTTTCATGTAGTACCGCCCCGGTTTGATTGCGACGAAGCCTATTTCCATTTCCCCCGCTTCGTCAAACTCGATGCTGTCGAGGCCAAGGGGGCGGATTTCCAGCCCTTCTACCACGATCTCGTCGATCCAGATCGCGCGGAAAAATTCGGGGCCGACCAATGTGAGTTCTTGAGAGCCGTCGCCTTGGATTTCAAACTCGTAGTAGGTGCCGGATTTTAGCACCCATGGGGCGTCCGAGATTGGCGCACCGGACGATAGGATGATGGGCGGCAGGTCTTGCTTGTTTTTGCCGGACAGCAGTCCTGCTGCACCAAACCCCTCGGCTTGGGCGGTGGAGGTGGCGAAGATCAGGGCGAGGATAAGTGAGCGCATGTGACGTCCTTCTGTAGCAAGTATCAGGGCCGGAAGGCAGCACCCCAAGGGAAGCGGCCAACTTTGATGGATTTGAGGGCTTTGCGCGCGGCGACATCGACGACTGTCACGTCGCCGGAAACCCCGTTGGTGGTGAACAGCAGCGACTTGTCGGCGTTAAATGCCATGTGCCAGACGCGGCGGCCCACAAGGATGTAGTCTTCGACCTCGTAGGTGTCCGCGTTGACCACGGCAAGGTGGTTTGACGGCCCGAGAGCCACAAACGCATGGGTGTCGCCGTCGGTAAACTCAAAGCCGACGGGCTGTACGCGGTCGGGATGGACGCCTTGCACCTCGAAGCCAAACTTGGCCTTCTCGCTTTGAGTGGCCACGTCGAAGACTGTGATCGTGCCGCCAATCTCGGAGCTGACCCACATCTCTGTGCCGTCTTTGATGAATTCCGCGTGGCGGGGGCGGCTGTCGACCAAGGTGTTGGCGAAGAGGTCCTGCGTGGCCGTGTCGATCCAATGCGCCATGTTGGTGGTCTCGGATGTGGTGATCGCGATTTTTCCGTCGGGCGAGACGGCCATGCCCTCCGGCTCCACACCGACGTCGATTTGTGCAACGACCTTTCGGGTTTCCACGTTCACCACGGTGGTGATCGCATCGTCCTCATTGGCGATATAGAGGTGGGTGTCGTCGGGGTGCAGCACGAATTGTTCGGGGTCTTCGCCGGACGGCAAATCATGCAGGATCTTGCCAGTTTCGGGGTCCATGACCTGCACCGCGTCACTGTCCGACGCGCAGATATAGACGCGAGAATAGTCCTTGGAGAAGGTGATCCCGCGCGGACGCTCACCCGTCTCATAGGTGTGGATCACCTCCAGCGTATCGGTCGAGATCACCGACACGGTGTCGTCTTTCTCGTTGGTCACCCAAATCTCGCCCGCGCTGACGGGCGTGGACAGGAGGTATGCTGCGGCGCTTGCGAACAGGGACTTGGAGATATGGTCGATCATTGGAACGCCTCGCATTGGCTTTCTGGGCGGTCGAGCCCCAGTGAATCAAGCTCGTTGGTTTGGTGCAGGAACCCGTCCAGCGGGGCTTGTGCGACCAACGCGCGTGGATGGATGATGGCAATGGGTTGACGCAACTGGCCGTTCCATGGGCGATAGGTGAGGGGGCGACCTTTGAAGCCCGCAAGTTCGAACTGATCGGACAGGATGTAGGCGCGCAGCACGTCGGGGTCGGCGGAATTGGTGCGCGTCACGGCTTCGCCCAAGGTGCGGACAGCGGCCCACGCGGCGTAGTCTTGCGAGGTCATGTCGCGTGCGTTGGCGTCCTTGAAGCGGCTTTGCAATTGGGCGGCCCCCCATTGCTCGATCACGGGCGACCAAGTGACGGCGGACAGCCCTTCGGAGCCAGTGACAGGGCGCGCCTCCCAAGTGTTATACAAAACGTAGCGGCCAAAATCATGCACCTCGTCCGCGAGGATCATGGCGTCGTAATCTCCGAACTCTTGGGTGAACAGTGGGATTTCCTGCGACGCCGTGCGGCGCATGTCGGCATCAAAGGCCCACACCTTTTCGCCCGACAGCTTCATGCCGAACTTCTTGAGCGACCGCCGCATGGCCTCGGCATAGGTTTGATCTTCAGGGTAGCTGCCGGAAATCATCACCAGATCGCTCCAGCGTTTAGTCACAAAGAACTGGGCCAGAGCGTTTGTGCGCATGGCGTCTGAGGGGAGGCTGTGCAGCAGGTTGGCGCGGCAGTCGGTGTCGCGCAATGCCAGATCACCCGAGGAGGTGTTGAACAAGATAGCACCTTGCGCCTCGGGCAAATCAGCGATGGCAGTCAATAGAGGAGGTGGGGCGTCGAGGATGAGATAGGGCGAGGAGGCCAGCAAATCTTGTGCGGCAGCCATCGGGTCGTTCCCGATAGCGACCTCTGTCTCGGTCAGCGTATAGCCGTGGCCAAGGAACTTGCCGGTTGTCAGGTTGTCGCGCAATCCGGTGCGCGCGCCTGCAATCCCTAAGTCGTCGGGAATGGGGTCAAGGTTTGACAGGGTCGGCGGGCTGGGCACGACGACGCGCAGATAGGACATCTTCAATGCGACGTCCGCTGCCACCGCCTGCCCACACAGTAAAACAGCAGCCACAGACTTGATCGCGTGATTGAAAATCTTTCCCATGATGAGGAGGCTAGCAAGCCCGGCGAAGTGGGCGGAATAAGACTTTGGTCGCGAAGCGTCGCTGACCGCAACCAAAGTCGAATATCATCACCTGAGCGGGCTGCCATAAAAGCAAGTAAAGGGAATTGGCGCCGTTCTGGGAGGACAGGAATGCACAACGTATCACTCAAAGGAATTATGGCGGTAGGGGCCGTCTTTGCTGCAACGACTTTGGCATTTGCCCATGGCGATGTTAACCCGCAGCCCGTCGACACGACCGGACTGCCTGTGAACGGGGAAGAATGGCTTACTGAAAACCCGTATCGCGCGGCAGTGGTCGGCGATGAAGTTTGGACCAAGGCCATTGAGATTGGCGCATCCGGATACAACCAGAACTGCGCGCGCTGCCATGGGTTGGAAGTCGTCTCGGGCGGGTTGGCCCCTGATCTGCGCTTTTTGGAGGCCGAGGAATACGGCGACGAATGGTACGTAGAGCGGTTCCGCACCGGCTACACCCAAAACGGGATCACCAAAATGCCAGCATTCGGTGAGCTGCTTGGCCAAGATGCAGCATGGGCCATCCGCACTTTTATCGAGACCCGCCCCGATGGGGATGCAATGGAAGAGGTCTCGGACGAGTTGAAAGCGATGCGCGATCAACTAGCGGGTTACGCGACCGATGCGAGCGGTGCAGATGCGGATGCAATCAAAGCCCGCCTGACCGAGATTGCTGGCAATATTGAAACCCTCTCCGGCGCGCCGGTCGCAGACTCCGTGGCCTTCCGCGCTGCCAACCTGATCGACGGCACTGCTGACGCCTACAAGTCGGCAGCGGAGACGCTGACCATCGGCCTGTCGGCTGCGCATTAAAAATGCCGATTAGCGCAATACGTTTCTCCCTGGTGGTTGTGGGCCTGCTTTTAGCCGGGCAGGCCCACGCTGCTGATCCCTGTGCGGATTACGTCCCGCAAGAGCGGCCGCAAAATGTCGGGCGCGATGTGGTGGGGCAGGAACTGGATGTGTTGCAAGAGCAAGGCCACATGCTGTTCGCGGTCTATGAAAACTACCCACCCTATAGCTGGGAGGACGCAGGCAAGGCGCGCGGCGTTGACGTTGAAGTTGCAAAGCTGATTGCCGAGGATCTAGGCGTGGAGGCGCGGTTCAACTTTGTGGCTGCGGGTGAAAACCTTGATGCCGACCTGCGCAACAATGTCTGGAAAGGCGCAGTTATCGGCGGGCGGGTGTCCAACGTGATGATGCGCATTCCGTACGATAGTGCGTTCAAGTGTCGGGTGGAGCAGGTGGTGTTCACCGGCCAGTATGCCGCGGAGTCTATTGCGATTGCCTATGACAAGGCGAGCTACCCTGACGACAAGCCTGTTCCGGCCTACTTTCGCTTTGACCCTGTGGCGGTTGAGAACGACTCGATTGCGGACTTCTATTTGTCGTCCTTCGCAGGGGGGCAACTGTCCACCCATGTGCAACGATTTGCGGATATGACACTTGCGATGAACGCGCTTAACCAAGGGGAGGTCAAGGCCGCGATGGGTCCGATGGGGCAGTTGGAATACGGCCTGAGCGAGACCACCGCTGTCCATCAACCGCCATTGGCGGGGTTTGCTGTTAGCAAGTGGACATTGGGCGTTGCGGTCAATTTCCGCTATCGCCCCTTGTCATACGCTGTCGATGACGCCATCAATTACGCGTTGCAGGACGGGCGGATCGCCAAAATCTACGAGAGTTACGGGCTGAGTTTTCAGCCCCCCGACCGCTAACGCTGCACCTGCGTCTACACCCTTAGTCTCATAGTCGGGGGCGGGGCGCGACCGTAGGCTAGCCATAACAAGGAAACGGAATCTGCCATGAATCTGAGTGACAGCCGCGAAATCAACGCCGATGTAGCCACTGTCTGGGCCGCTTTGCTGGACCCTGAAGTTTTGAAAGCCTGCGTGCCGGGATGTCAGGAAATGTCCGGCTCGGTCGATGAAGGCTTTGAGGCGACAGTCGTGCAGAAGGTGGGGCCTGTGAAGGCGACCTTTAAAGGCGCCGTGCAGATGACTGATATCGTTGAACCCGTCAGCATGACAATCTCGGGCGAGGGCAAGGGCGGTGCCGCAGGCTTTGCCAAAGGTGGCGCTGATGTCCGCCTTGAGGCGCAAGGGGATACGACAATTCTGCACTATGAGGTCGAGGCCAAGGTGGGCGGCAAGCTGGCGCAGTTGGGCTCGCGCATCATTGACGGGTTTGCCAAAAAGATGGCGGATCAGTTCTTCAACAACTTCCAAAACGCGGTAGGCGCGCCCGAGGCGGGCGAAGAAGAAGATGCCGCCGGGGGCAATGACGAGACAAAGAAAAAAGGCTGGTTCAAACGGCTGGTAAGCTGACGGACCGCGCCTGAGAAGACAAAGATATCCAAGGGAGGATAGGATGACCAAAGTAACGATGACCATCAACGGCAAGTCCGTCTCGGGTGAGGTGGAGGGGCGCACGCTGCTGTCCTCCTTCTTGCGTGAAGACCTGCACCTGACCGGCACCCATATCGGTTGCGACACCTCGCAATGCGGGGCCTGTGTCGTTCATGTGGACGGCAAGCCGGTGAAATCTTGCACTATGTTTGCGGCGGAGGCTGACGGGGCTGATGTGGCAACCATCGAGGGCCAAGCCAATGAGGACGGCTCGCTGAACGTGATCCAAGCGGCGTTCCAAGAGCACCACGGCCTGCAATGCGGCTTCTGCACACCGGGCATGGTGATGTCTGCGGCGGCTTTGCTGAAGGACAACCCCAAGCCAAGCGAGGCAGAGGTGCGCGAGTATCTTGAAGGCAATATCTGCCGCTGCACGGGTTACCACAACATCGTTAAGGCAATCATGGCCGCGTCCGGACAGGACGTCAGCGCCATCGCCGCCGAATAATACAGATATAAGAGGGAGGAATTTTCATGCCCAAAGATGGTGGAATTGGCGCCTCAACAGTGCGCCGCGAAGACGTCCGCTTTCTGACCGGGACAGGTCAGTATTGCGATGATATGAATATGTTCGGCCAAACGGCGGCGGTGTTTGCCCGCTCGACTGTGGCCAATGGTGTGATCAAAAGCATCGATACTTCGGCGGCGGAAGCCATGCCCGGCGTGTTGGCGGTGTTCACTGGCGAGGACTTCGTCGAGGTCGGCGGCAACCCCGCGGGCTGGTTGATCAACTCACGCGATGGCGAGCCGATGAAAGAGCCGAAGCGCCCCGTTTTGGCGCACGGCAAGGTCCGCCATGTCGGGGATGCCTACGCCGCTGTTATCGCTGAGACAGTAGAGCAGGCAAAAGACGCAGTAGAGGCCATCGAGGCGGACATCGAAGAACTGCCCGCGATTGTGAATATGAAGGACGCCTTGGCGGCCGATCACTATGTGCATGACGAGATCGGCACCAACCAGTGCTTCGACTGGGGCTGGATCGAAGACAACCGCGCCGCCACGGATGCTGCCATCAAAGGCGCGCATCACGTCACGACGCTGGAACTGGTGAACAATCGTCTGGTGCCAAACGCGATGGAGCCACGCTGTTCCATGGCGCAATACAACCGCGCCAACGACGAATATGTGCTGCACACCACATCCCAGAACCCGCACCTCACGCGGCTTTTGATCTCGGCGTTTGTGTTGGGCATCCCAGAGAACAAACTGA
Source organism: Litoreibacter meonggei (assembly GCF_003663885.1). Taxonomy (GTDB): domain Bacteria; phylum Pseudomonadota; class Alphaproteobacteria; order Rhodobacterales; family Rhodobacteraceae; genus Litoreibacter; species Litoreibacter meonggei. Next base: position 65,961 of record NZ_RCCE01000002.1, on the reverse strand, counting down.
CTGTAATCGCGCCTGATGTGGGTGGCGGTTTTGGTTCCAAAATCTACCACTACGGTGAAGAGGCCTTGGTGCTGGCAGCGGCCAAGAAGATCGGTCGCCCCGTCAAGTGGACGGCTGACCGCACTGAGGCGTTCCTGACGGACGCGCATGGTCGCGACCACGTCACCAAGATCGAGCTGGCGATGGACAAGGACGGCAACTTCCTCGCCTTCCGCACCGAAACCATGGCCAATGTCGGCGCGTATCTGTCGAACTTCTCGACTGCCACGCCGACCTTCCTGCACGGCACCTTGATGGCGGGCAACTACACTGTTCCCAACATCTATGTGAACGTGAAGGCGGTCTTCACCAACACCGCGCCCGTTGACGCCTATCGTGGCGCTGGGCGGCCAGAGGCGACGTTCTCGCTGGAGCGTGTCATCGACAAAGCGGCCCGCGAGATCGGCATGGACCCGATTGCGCTACGCCGGAAGAACTTCATCAAACCGGACCAGTATCCGTTCGCGAGTGCAGCAGGGCTGGAATATGACAGCGGCAATTACGACGCGCTGATGGACCAGATGGAGAAGGTCGCCGATATGGCCGGCTTCGAGGCCCGCCGCAAGGCGAGCGAGAAGAAAGGCAAACTGCGCGGCTTCGGCGTGAACGCCTATATCGAGGCTTGCGGCATCGCGCCGTCAAACCTTGTGGGCGTGCTAGGATCCCGCGTGGGTCTCTATGACGCCGCGACGGTTCGGGTGAACGCCACGGGTAACCTGTCTGTCATGGTGGGCGCGCATTCTCACGGCCAAGGCCACGAGACGGCCTTCCCGCAAGTCGTGGCAGAAATGCTGGGCATTGATCCGCAAAGCATCGACATCGTGCACGGCGACACGTCCAAGATCCCGTTCGGGATGGGGACCTATGGCTCGCGCTCGCTGGCTGTGTGTGGCTCCGCCGTGGTGCGTGCCACCGAGAAGATCATCAACAAGGCCAAGAAAATCGCGGCCCATATGTTGGAGGCCTCGGACGGCGATATCGAACTGAAGGACGGTGTGTTCTCGGTTGCTGGCACGGATAAATCGGTGACCTTTGGGGAGGTGGCGCTGAAAGCCTACATCCCGCATGAGTTCCCGCTCGAAGATATCGAGCCGGGCTTGGAGGAGACCGCGTTCTATGATCCGGCCAACTTCACCTATCCATCTGGTGCCTATTGCTGCGAGGTCGAAGTCGACCCCGAAACCGGCAAGGTCTCGGTGGAAAGCATGACCGCTGTGGACGACTTCGGCAATGTCATCAATCCGATGATCGTGACCGGTCAGGTGCATGGCGGCTTGGGCCAGGGCATCGGTCAGGCACTGTTAGAAAACACCACCTACGACGAGAACGGCCAACTTCTGAGCGCGTCCTACATGGATTACGTGATGCCGCGCGCAGATGATTTGCCGTTCTACACCGTCGATCACAGCCAAGGGAATGCCTGTACGCACAACCCGCTGGGTGTGAAAGGCTGTGGCGAGGCGGGAGCGATTGGCTCACCTCCAACAGTGGTCAATGCAGTTATCGATGCGTTGCAATCCGGCGGTAAAAACGTCACCCATATCGACATGCCAATGACCCCACACCGCGTGTGGTCGGCTATGCAGAACGCTTGAGAGGAGAGAGCACATGTATGCATTTGACATAGAGCGTCCCGCAACCGTGGCCGAGGCCGTCGCCGCGTTAAGCAATGAAGACGCGCAAGCGCTGGGGGGCGGGCAAACCCTGATCCCCACGCTAAAGCAACGCTTGGCTAGCCCTGAAAAGCTGGTCTCGCTGACTGGCGTGGCCGAGATGAAGGGCATTTCCTCTGCGGGCGGTGTTTTGACCATCGGCGGTGGAACCACTCATGACGATGTCGCAGCGGATGGCAGCTACAAGGCGTTGTCCGAGCTGGCGGTGAATATCGGTGATCCGGCGGTGCGCAGCCGTGGGACAATTGGCGGCTCGCTTGCCAATAATGACCCGTCCGCGTGTTATCCGGCGGCGGCGTTGGCCTCTGGTGCGACCATCGTGACCAACACGCGCGAGATCGCGGCGGATGACTACTTCGTCGGCCTGTTCGAGACGGCATTGGACGAGGGCGAGATCATCACCGCCGTCAAGTTCCCGATCCCTGAGAAAGCCAACTACCAGAAGTTCGTGCAACCCGCCTCGCGTTTTGCGTTGGTCGGGGTGTTCGTAGCCAAGACTGCGGACGGTGTTCGGGTGGCAGTCACAGGGGCTTCCAACGAGGGTGTCCATCGCTGGACTGCTGCCGAAGATGCACTGTCGAAAGACTTCTCGGCGGGTGCTTTGGAGGGGCTGAGCGTCAGCGCTGACGACTTGATCGCGGATTTGCACGGCTCTGCCGAATACCGCGCGCATCTGGTTGCTGTGATGACCAAACGGGCAGTCGCGGCTGCTTCATAGTCCGATTTACACTAAGTGATATCAAGGCCCTGCCACCTCGGCGGGGCCTTTTTCATGTCGGGCTAGATCGTGGTCAGATCGCCGTCGAACGTCACCAGTGTCACCCGGCGAAGCCCCGCGGCGCGGGCGATGCTTTCAACCTTGTCACGCGGTACCAAAACCAGCGCAGTAGACAGAGCATCGGCCATCGTGGCGGTCTCGGCTTCGACCGACACCGTTGACCATCGAGGGCGCGCGGTGGGGTGTAAAATATGAGCATGCGCACCCAGACTAAGCGCTGAGGGGCTTGAGGTCGCCACAGCACCCGTAGTGAGCGCGCGTGTCCCGAAATAGCCGTGATCGGGATCGCTTAACCCGATGCTCCATGGCCCGCCAACGCCGCGATACTCACCGATGTTAACCAGTGTATTCGTCAAGCCGCTGCGCGTTAGCGCATCGGTGACGAGGTCGGTGGCAAAGCCTTGCGCGATTCCGTTGAACGTCAATGATTGGCCAGCACCAAGGGTGACCCGATCAGTGTCGAAGTTGACTCTCTCCCATCCGATTACGGCCTGCGCGGCGGTCAGATCGCGCCCTTCTGCAAGCGCGCGCCACAATGGCTGCACGGTTGGATCGAACAGACCGCCGGTGATCCGATAGGCGTCATCGGAGGCTCTTATGAGCGCAAGGAAGCGACGGTCGGGATCGACGAGTGCGCCAGAGTTGTTCAAGCGGGACAGGCTGGATGCAGGATCATACAGACTGAACAATTGCTCAATTTCGCGAATGGTTCGTCGGGCTTCGGCGAGGGCTGGTTTTGCCAAATCGCGCGGGCCGTTGATCGTGATGCTGACATCGGCCCCGAATGCGCGGCCCTGCCAACTGTTGGCCTGCGCAGGGAAGGCCGCGAAGGCGGCTGAGATTGTCAGAAAACGGCGGCGGTTCAAAGTCATTGGGCAGCCACCTCAACTTTACGTCCCTTGGCGGCGAGGATCAGCGGGACGCATTGCGTCTCGTCATCGTGGATCGTGACGCAGTCCAGGCACTGGAAACACTCTGAATACTCGATCTCGCCAGTTTTCTTGATCGCCCCGTAGTTGCATTTGACGCGGCACAGCTGGCAGGGCGAGCCGCACTCAGCGCGGCGCGCGATCCATTCGCGGCCTCGGACCAACCCGCCAATCGCCATGACGGCCCCAAGCGGGCAAAGGTAGCGGCAGAAACCTTTGAACAGCACCATAGACAAAACCAGCAGGCCAACGGCATAGGCCACGTAATACCATTCGCGGATGAAGAAAGTGGTGATCGCGGTTTTGAAAGGCTCGACCTCGATAGCTTTGTCGAGGCGGGCAGGTGCGGTGAAGATGATTGCTACCAGACCCGCCAGCACGAGGTACTTTAACCATTTCAAACGGTGATCCCATCTCACCGACGGCTCGATCTGCGGCAGGCGGAGAAGACGGCCCAAGTGATGCGCAAATTCTTGCATCGCGCCGAACGGGCACAACCAGCCACAGAAAAGCCCACGGCCCCAGAGGGCAAAGCCAAGGATGGTGACAGCCCAAATGGCCAATGAGAACGGGTCATAGAGTAGGAACGAAAAGCTGCCCCCATCTTTCAGCGTGCGTAGAACGGCCATGGGGGTGGCGATCGACAGTTGCCCCTGTCCCCACCAACCGATGAAGATCGTCATAAAGGCCAGAAGGCCCAGACGGATCGGGGTGAAATACCTGTGACCCGCGAGGCGATTCATGCGCAGGCCAAGGAGGGCAACCAACGCGACCAGGAATACGCCGAGGGCAATCAGATCGTTTGCGCGGTTACGCAGAGCATCCAGCCACGGCGGGGAGGGTTTGATAACTTCTGGGCGAGAGAAGAACCGCTCTGGCGTGGCATGTGTTGTCGTGAGTGCGATGGAGCCGATTTCCGGCTGAAACGAGCCGTGCTCGCGCAGCGCTTTGAGTTGCAGCGTCCAATCCGCCGCCGGATCAAACCCAAGGCGCCGGTCCGTACGCAGGATCAGCGCGGCCCCGTCTTGAATGCCGTCGGGAAGATCGCTGTTCAACTCGACGTAGATGTCGGCATCACGGAATGCGACGGGGAAGCCGCCTTGTTCAACGCTGATGAGGTCTGGCGACGTGTTGCGGACGAAGTCATCCGTCACCAGCCCATGACGGGCGGTCTCGATCAGCAGCACCGGCTCGTCCGTGGTGGAGATCGACATGAACTCGCGCAACTCTTCGTAGCTGTCTTTCGACAATACTGCTTGCGCAATCGAGGGCGGACCTACGTCGATCACCCACAGGTCCAGAAAGTTCTTGTCCGGGTTGTCTTGCGCCTCCGGATCGTCGTCCTCCCAAAGTGTGCCTTCGAACTCTGCGTTCAGTTCGGCGTTGGTGACGACCTTATGTGTGGCGATGCCTTGCTCGACCAAAGCGGCCCAGTTCAGGGTCTCGGAGTAATCGAGGTTGGGGTAGGCTGGCGGGCCGGTTGAAACCCCGTTCATCTTCTCGCGGGCCACTTTTAGGGCGGCTGCCAGAAGGCTTTCATGCGCGATGCGGACCGACGCGGTCGCCTTGGTCACGCCATCTAGGTAGACCAGCGCCGACCCGTCACCGCCGCCGCCATAGGGTGAGCCGACGACCAGACTATCCGATATGGAGTGCCCGCGATATTGCTCGAAGAATTTGTGAAACGGGGCCTGACCCAAGCCGGAAACAAAGATCGGCTCATTGTGCGAGATCAGCTTCACGTCCAGAAACCGCCCGTCCAGATCCAGCACGACCAACATGTTGATCGGCGCGCCGGAAAACCCGGGAAGGGGCGCCATGGGTTCAGTCTCGAAAACGTACCCGGCTTCCGCCCCGCCGGAGTTCAGCAATTGCCAGACACCTTGGTCGTTAAGTTGCTCGCCCAAAGACATTGGCGGGACGATGTAGGGCTCTAACGTCTCTCGGGGCAGGGGCTCTGCAATAGCAGACAGGGCACTAGCGACCCAAAGGGCCACGCCCCAAAACAGGGCAGTGAGTGATTTGCCTCCCAACATGCCTCGCAGACTATGCGGGGCGGCACGCTGACCCTATTCGACTTAGGTATGATCGGGTGGATTATCGCTTGGGGGTGCTGGGTGTTCCGTGACACTCTTCTGCTATGCAGAACGGAGCCACCCAGAACCAAGCGCCTGTTGTTGTGGTCTCGCTCATCGGGCTTGTGGCGCTATGGGCCGCGGCTGCGTGGTGGGGTGGGGATTCAACAGTTTTGCCCGGTCCGAACGAGGTGTGGGGCATCTTCCTGAGCGAAACCGCATCAGGGGAATTGCCCCGCCATGTTATCGCAACGTTACGGCGGGTCGTGCTGGCCTTTGCTCTGGCGATGGTGTTCGGCGTGGTGATCGGCATCGCGATGGGGATGAATGTAACACTTAACCGCTGGTTCGGCGCGTGGCTGGTGGTGCTGTTGAATGTGCCTGCCTTGGTGGTGATTGTGCTGTGCTATCTATGGATCGGCCTGAATGAAGTGGCCGCCATCACCGCCGTCGCCTTGAACAAGACGGCGATGGTTGCAGTCACGATCCGCGAAGGGGTGCATGCGCTTGACCCGAAGCTGAAGGAGATGTCGCAGGCCTATCGCATGTCGGCATTCACGCGCCTGCGTCATGTAATCCTGCCGCAACTTTGGCCATATCTGGCTTCCAGCACGCGCAACGGACTGGCGATCATCTGGAAAATCGTGCTTGTGGTCGAATTTCTAGGGCGAAGCGACGGGGTGGGCTTTCAGATACATCTCTATTTTCAGCTGTTTGAAACAGGTTATGTGCTCGCTTATGCGCTGAGCTTCGTGGCCCTGATGTTGGTGCTGGAATACGGCGTGATCGGTGTCATGGAACGGCGCGCGACCCGTTGGCGACGACCAAGCCACGGCTGATTTGACGGATGACGGTTTCCGCAGGGCGATCCGCTGTGTGTTGAATAGTGTCATTGTCATGTTACCTTCGCATCCTATTGCCAGCGGAGGACGTGTGGATGGAGACGCGAGACCGGTTCGGTCGAACAGGCTTGCCACGCTTGCAATCGTGCCGCTAAGCTCGTGGCATAGGATAGAAAAATCTTTTCAGTCTGGGAGGACATCATGAAAATCAAAACACTACTAGGCGCGTTCGCGTCAACCATTGCGTTGTCGTCGAATGCGTACGCCGCAACGGAAATCCAGTGGTGGCATGCGTTCACCGGACGTCTGGGCGAGCTGTTGGCGGTGCAAATAGAAGAGTTCAACGCGAGCCAGTCGGACTTCGTCGTCGTCGGCAGCCACAAGGGCAACTATTCGGAGACATTGAACGCGGGGATCGCTGCGTTCCGTGCGGGCGAGCAGCCTCACATCCTGATGGTGTTCGAGGTGGGTACTGCCACTATGATGGCCGCAAAAGGGGCGATCAAGCCGGTCTATGAAGTGATGGCTGAAGGTGGCGCGCCATTTGACCCCGATGGGTATATGGGCGCCGTCAAAGGTTACTATACAACGACAGATGGCGATATGCTGTCGCTGCCCTACAACTCCTCGACACCGGTGCTTTACGTGAATCGTGATGCGTTCAAAGCCGCTGGAATGGACCCCGACATGGACCTGTCCACATGGCAGAATGTCGGCGAAGCGTTGGATGAGCTGAAAGCTGGTGGGCAGGATTGTCCATTGGTGACCGCTTGGCAAAGCTGGGTGCATCTTGAGAACATGTCAGCGTGGCACGATGTGCCTTTCGCATCCAAGGATAACGGCTTTGCCGGTCTCGACACCGAGCTAATGTTGAACGGCCCGGTTCAGGTCGCGCATGTCGAGGCGATGGGACAATGGGCCAAAGATGGCAAGTTCATCTACACGGGGCGCCGCAATGAAGGTGGCGCGAACTTCCGTTCGGGCGAATGTGCGCTGTTCACCGAAAGCTCCGCCGGCTACGCGGGTGTGAAGGCTGAGGCGAAGTTTGACTTTGAAATCCGCACGCTTCCGTATTGGGAAGGTGCTGGCAACGCGCCGCAAAACACGATCATCGGCGGGTCTTCGCTTTGGGTTATGGCTGGCCATGATGCCGAGGAATACAAGGGTGTCTCTCAATTCCTGTCCTTCCTGTCCAGCTCTGACGTGCAGGCGAAATGGCACCAGAACACCGGCTATCTGCCGATCACCAACGCGGCTGCCGAGCAAACCAAAGCGGAAGGGTTCTACGACGAAAACCCCGGCACCGAAATCGCGGGCCAGCAGATGACCGGCAAGGCGCCGACGGGCAATTCGAAGGGCCTGCGTCTTGGTTCCTTCGACCAGATCCGGGGGATCATCGACGAAGAGCTGGAAGCCGTCTGGGCCGGTGACAAGGACGCCCAAACCGCCCTTGATAGCGCCAAGGAACGTGGTGACGCGTTGCTGCGCCGCTTCGAGCAAGCCAACCGCTAAAGCAAACTTGCAAGGCGTCGGAATCCCTCTGACGCCTTGCACGTACGACCGGTCAAGGGGGCGAGAAATTTGAATGGAAAAGCGCGTCACCTTTAAGGGCTGGCTGCTGCCGATGTGCCTGCTTATGCCGCAGATCATCATCACGGCAGTGTTTTTCTTCTATCCGGCGGGGCAGGCGATCTATCAGTCGCTGTTCATCCCCGACCCGTTCGGTCTGTCCATGAAGTGGGTGGGCTTGGGAAATTTCGAATACCTCTTGGGCGATTCCTACTATCGCGCGTCTTTTGTGACGACCGCGGTGTTCTCTATTCTGGTCACGGTAACCTCCATGGGCTTCGCGCTGTATCTGGCGGTGCTGGCGGACCGGCTGATCAAAGGCTCCGGCGTCTACCGTACGTTGCTGATCTGGCCCTATGCCGTGGCGCCAGCGGTCGCGGGCGTGCTGTGGCTGTTCATGTTCAACACCCGCGTGGGCGTGGTGTCATGGTATCTGGGCCTGCTGGGCTATGACTGGAACCACGTCCTGAATGAGGCGGAGGCCATGGGCCTTGTCGTCGTCGCCTCAAGCTGGGGGCGGGTGAGCTATAACTTCCTGTTCTTCCTTGCGGGCCTGCAAGCCATTCCCAAATCGGTGATCGAGGCCGCCGCCATCGACGGCGCGCGCTTCTGGACGCGGTTCCGCACCATCGTTTTTCCGCTGCTCAGCCCAACCACGTTCTTCTTGCTGGTGGTCAACATCGTCTACGCGTTCTTCGAGACCTTCGGGGTGATCCACACCATCACCGCCGGCGGACCGCAACAGGCAACGACGATCCTTGTCTACAAGGTGTTCTCTGACGGATTCGTAAGTCAGGACCTTGGCTCCTCCGCCGCGCAATCGGTGATCTTGCTAGTGATCGTGGGGGCGCTGACCATCGTGCAGTTCAAGTTCATCGAACGCAGGGTGCATTACTGATGGCGCGGGTTACACAAGATGGCATGGTCGAGAAACGTGGCGTAGGCCACTACTTCACCCATGTGGGGCTGATCATCGGCGTGCTGGTTATCTTCTTCCCGATCTGGCTGGCCTTTGTCGCGTCCACCGTGACCCAATCCGATATCATCAGCCCGCCCATGCCGCTTTGGCCCGGCGATCAATTCCTGACCAACTATTCCAAGGCGCTGACCTCGGGCATCAATGCGCCGGTGGCCTCGATGCTAATGAACTCCTTCGTCATGGCGATGGGCATCGCGCTCGGCAAAATCCTGATCTCGTTGCTCTCAGCCTTCGCCATCGTCTATTTTAAATTTCCTGGACGGCGGTTGTTCTTCTGGCTGATCTTCCTGACGCTGATGCTACCCGTAGAGGTGCGGATCGTGCCGACCTATGAGGTTGTCGCAGGCTTCGGCATGCTCAACAGCTATAGCGGGTTGATCTTCCCGCTGATCGCGTCGGCCACGGCGACCTTCCTGTTCCGCCAGTTCTTTATGACCGTCCCGGACGAGCTGGCCGAGGCCGCCCGCGTCGACGGGGCGCGGCCCATGCGGTTCTTCTGGGATATCCTGCTGCCGATGAGCCGGACCAATATCGCGGCGCTGTTCGTGATCCTGTTTATCTATGGTTGGAACCAATACCTGTGGCCGCTGCTGATCACCACCGACCCGTCGATGAACACGATCGTCATGGGCATCAAGCAGATGTTCCCCAGTGGCGACGACTATGCGGACTGGCCGGTGATCATGGCGACATCCATTCTGGCGATGCTGCCGCCGGTGATTGTGGTGGTCTCGATGCAACGACTTTTCATACGCGGACTTGTGGATAGCGAGAAATAAATGGCAACGATCAAGCTCGACAATATCAAGAAATCCTTCGGCAAGACCGACGTTATCCATGGCGTGGATATCGACATCGCGGACGGCGAGTTTATCGTCATCGTCGGCCCTTCCGGCTGTGGCAAGTCCACGCTTCTACGCATGGTCGCGGGGCTTGAAACGGTGACCTCCGGCGAGATCACGATCGACGGAGCGCAGGTCAACGGGGTTGAGCCGATGGACCGCGACATAGCTATGGTGTTCCAGAACTACGCGCTCTACCCGCATATGTCAGTCGAGGAAAACATGGCCTACGGGCTGAAGATCGCCAAGACGCCCAAGGCGGAGATCACTGAGCGGGTGGCAGAGGCCGCGCGGATGTTGCAACTGGAACCCTACCTCAAACGCAAGCCACGCGAGCTGTCGGGCGGGCAGCGTCAACGTGTTGCCATGGGGCGGGCCATCGTGCGCAAGCCCAAGGTGTTTTTGTTCGACGAGCCGTTGTCCAATCTGGATGCCAAGCTGCGAGTGCAAATGCGGCTAGAGATCAAGGAATTGCAATCGCGTCTTGGCATCACCGCGCTGTATGTGACCCACGATCAGGTCGAGGCAATGACACTGGCCGACCGCATGGTGGTGATGAATGGCGGCGTGGCCGACCAGATCGGTGCGCCGTTAGAGGTTTACTCCAACCCGCAGACCGAGTTTGTGGCCGGTTTCATCGGCTCACCCGCCACGAACTTCATTGATGCGGCTTTGGTGCCGGACGCACCAAAGGGGGCGTCCAAAATTGGCATACGGCCAGAACATATAACCCTGCTGCCCTCGGGGCAGGGCAAGCTGAGCGGAAACGTGGTGTTCACCGAAGCGCTCGGGGCCGAGACGCTCGTTCACCTGCGCATGAATTCGGGGACCGAGACCTTCACGGTTAGGCAGGATGGTGCGATGGACTTGCCCGTCGCGGGCGATCCGGTCGGCGTGGACTGGGGCGCTGACGACGAGATGGCGTTCAATGACAAAGGACGCCGCGTGTAGCCTATTGGCCTGCCGCAACAACCAGCTGCTTGGGGTCGATCAAATCCGAGAACGCCGCTCCCGGCGATTGGTCGACAACAACCACATCATTCGCCCGCAGCTCCGGCATGCGCAGTGAGGGCAGGGAGCCGCTTGCCGAGAACTTCGTCGCATCAACGGCCATAACAGTACGTGCAGAGATATCTATCATCGCGCGTGCGATGTCGATTTCACATTGATCGAAGGCCAGAAACCCGCGTGTCGGGTGGACCGAGGAGGCCGAGAGAATTGCATGCTGGACCGTGAGACTTGCGATGACGTCAAAGGCCGCGCGGTCGAACGCTGCTCCGTCATGGTTTCTTAACTGGGTGCCAGCCATGAACACGCGGTTTCCCTCGACCATCGACAAGGTGCTGGCGATATAGGCCGAGTTGGTCACGATCGTCAGGTTTTTCCGCCGCCGCAAAGCCTGAGCGACATACCCTGATGTGGAGCCCGTATCTATGGCCAGTGACGATCCGTCCTGCACCAGATCGGCAACGCAATTGGCAATCGCGACCTTTGCTGCGCGGTTCTTGTTCATCCGCGCAAGGAAGGGCGGATCCATAACTTCTTGCGTACTGATGAGTGCGCCATGGACTTTTCGAACCACGCCACGCTCTTCCATCGGCTTCACAATCCGCCGGATCGTCTGGTCGGAGACATCCAATGTCTGAGCCAGCTCAACCACGGTGATCGTTCCTCGCAGGTTTACGAGGGACAGGATTTCTTGCTCGTGCTTTGACATTGGGCGCCCGTTTTAGGATTCCAGCTAAAATATGGGATGCAAAATTGTGCCTCAAGGCTGAAATTCAACAAAAAGCAAAAAATATGTTGCTAAATGTTGTTTTGAATGGAAGCCTTATAGGAGGGGAATTTAGCAAAACAGGCGTGTCATGGCGGTACATTCAGCGAAGCATCTGATCATTGGTGGCGGCATCATCGGCTGCTCGATTGCGTATCATTTGGCAAAGTCCGGCGAGAAAGATGTGGTTCTTCTTGAGAAGGCGTCGCTGACTGAAGGGGCGACGTGGCATGCCGCTGGTTTGGTCGGACAGCTACGGTCATCGCGCAATACCACGCGGATGCTGAAACGCTCCGTCGCGATGTATGACCAGTTGGAAGCCGAGACTGGCATGGCGTTCGATTGGAAAAAGGTTGGCAGTCTACGGCTCGCGGCGACCAAAGAACGAATGCTGGAAGCCAAACGGTTGACCACAATGGCGCGTAGCTTTGATCTGGAAATGGAGATGGTCACACCGGATGAGGCGAAATCGCTGTTTCCCTACATTGACGCGACAGGGCTGAAAGGCGCGGCGTTTATCCCGTCCGACGGGCATGTCGACCCCGCCAGCCTGTGCCAAGCCATCGCGAGCGGCGCGCGGATGCATGGGGCGAAGATCCTGCAAGGCGTGAAGGTTACCGACTTCGAAATCGTAAATAACCGCATCACAAAAGTGATGACCACCGAAGGCGACTATGAGGCGGAAACGGTCGTTCTGGCCGCGGGTATGTGGAGCCGCGAGCTGGCGGCGAAGCTGGGCGTGATCGTCCCAGCCTGCGCGGTAGAGCACCAGTATATCGTCACCGAACCGCTGCCCGATCCCGAGCTGGTCAAAGGCTTGCCGACACTGCGCGACCCTGAGCGGTTGGTTTACTACAAGCCCGATGCCGGCGGGCGGCTGGTCATTGGCGGCTACGAAGACGACACCCTGCCATTTGGCGACAAGGGCATTCCCGGCGAATTCGTCCGCCAGCTTTTGCCTGACAATCTAGACCGTTTTGCACCGCTGGCCGAAATGGCGGGGCAGGTGACACCGGTGGTTAATGAGGTGGGCATTCGCCAAGTCATCAACGGTCCAATCCCGTATTCCGCAGATGGCGATTTTGTCATGGGCTGGGCCCCAAACCTGAAAAACCTGATGCTGTCGACGGGGTTCCTGTACGGGATCGCGGCGGGTGGTGGCGCGGGCGAGATGATTGCCGAGTGGATACTCGATGGCAGCCCCAGTCTTGATCTTTGGCCGCTGGATGTGCGCCGTTTCAGCCCGCATCACGCCACCAAGGCATTCATGTATCCGCGCGCCGTCGAACACTACGCGCATCATTACAAAATGCGGTACCCAGGGCAGGAGGCGGAAACGGCGCGCAATCTCCGGTTGAGCCCACTTCATGACCGCGTGAAGGAACATGGCGCTATTTTCGGATCAAAGAACGGCTGGGAACGCCCATTGTGGTTTGCGCCGAAGGGCGTTGATCAGGCGGACCAGTTGGCCTTCATCAATCCGGGGTGGAAGACGTATGCCGCCGAAGAACACAAGGCCGTACGTGAAGGGGTGGCGTTGATCGATCAATCTAGCTTTTCCAAGTTCGAGCTGATCGGGGCGGAGGCTTTACCCGTGCTGCAACGCATCGCCGTGTCCAACATGGACAAGCCCGTAGGCGCTGTCATCTATACGCAGCTTTGCAATGGTAAGGGTGGAATCGAAGCTGACGTGACTATCACCCGTCTCGCTATGGATCGGTTCTACATCGTGACCGGTTCGGGATTCGGGATGCATGACAGCGACTGGATTAGACGTGCGTTGCCAACCGATGGCTCTGTGCATCTGATCGAAGTGACGTCAGCTCGTGCTGTAGTGAATATCTGCGGACCCAAGGCGCGTAAAGTGCTTCAAAGCGTGTCGGAGGATGATCTATCCAATGACGTATTTCCTTTCGGGACTGCACAGGAGATTGTCGTCGGTGCTGCAACCGTGCTCGCCACGCGTATCGGCTATGTGGGAGAGTTGGGGTGGGAATTGCATATCCCCACCGAGTTCGGGCGCCATGTTTATGATCTATTGTGGAGTTCCGGTCAGGCGCATGGCATTCGCGACGTCGGCTACCGCGCGATTGAAAGCCTGCGTCTGGAGAAGGGATACCTTTACTGGAGTGCCGATATCACGCCCGACTATACGCCAATTGAGGCGGGGCTCGGCTTTCGAGTGCATCTGAAAAGCAAAGCGGATTTCAAAGGTCGCGCCGTGTTGGAACAGCAAAGGGCGAATGGCACTGACAGGCGATTGTGTACTTTCACTTGTGACGACCAACTGCCGATCACAGGCGGAGAAACTATTGTTAAGGTGGGCAAAACTGTTTCTGTCGCAACAAGCGCCGGCTTCGGGCACACCGTAGATAAAACGATCATCTTCGGTTACCTTCCAGCGGATCTGGCCGGCGAAGATGACTTCGAGTTGGAGGTGTTTGGCGAGCGGCACAAGATCACGCGGGTTGACGGGCCGCTTTATGATCCGAAAAATCTGCGGCTGAAGAGTTGAGGCGGGAACCCAAATGAGCGACGAGAACAAGACCCAAATCCTTGAGGTGCTGCGCAAGGTAGACGGCTTTGCCGATATAGACGACGCTAATGTTGAAATTCAACGCATGGGCGGATTGACCAATCTGGTCTACCGCGTCGTAGCTGACGGCCAAAGTGTTGTGGTCCGTATCCCCGGGCAGGGGACTGAAGATTATATCGACCGCGCCGTTGAAATTCACAACACGCGGGTTGCCGAAGAGGCAGGCGTAGCGCCTGTGGTTCTGTGGGCGGACAGCGCAAGCGGTGTCATGGTCAATGACTGTGTTGACGGCATTGTAACCATGATCCCTGATCTGTTTCAAAGTCGTGCCGGCTCGCCTGCACGGGCGGGAACAGCGTTGCGGAAATTGCACGACGCGCCGCGAGACTTCCAGTTTCGTTTTGAGTTGTTTGCGATGATCGACGACTACCTGTCGGTCCTGTCTGGAAAGGACACCGACCTGCCGGAAGGTTACCACAAGGTCGTATCTGACGCGCAACCGATCAAACAACTGCTTGCGGAGCAGCCCGGAACCTTGGTGCCAAGCCATTGTGATCCGCTATGTGAGAACTTCCTAGATGACGGCACCAGAATGTGGATCGTTGATTTTGAGTACTCCGGCATGAACGACGCGTTATGGGACCTCGGCGATTTGTCGGTCGAGGCCGGGCTGACCGCCGAACAAGATATCGAAATGTTGACTGCCTATTTTAGAGCGCCGCCAACCGATGCGCAGATGGGGCGTATGGTAATCTATAAGGCCATGTGTGATCTGCTCTGGACGCTTTGGGGGCTGATCCAGCATGCCGACGGAAATCCGGCAGAGGATTTCTGGGCGTATTCGGTCGGACGGTTCGAGAGATGCAAATCGTTGATGACCGATCCGGCGTTCGAGCGGCACGTCGCCGCGGTGCGGGGTTAATCCGCGTTAAGCAATGCTAGAAGTTCGGCATGAAGCTTGGGCGTCGATGCCGTGACTACCCGCCCATCCGAGTTGAAATCCAACGTCGCGCCTTGCCAGTCGGTGATGACGCCGCCGGCCTCTTCGATGATTGGAACCATAGCCAGATAGTCGTAGGGCTTCAGGTTGTAATCCACCACAGCGTCAATTTGACCAGACGCAACCAAAGCATGGGGTTGGCAGTCGTAAGAAAGTCGCCGCAGCTTCCCGGCTTTGGTGAGGCGCTCGAAGACCTGCGGCTCGTCCTCATAGATCCCTTCGCCTTCGTTGATAAACAACATGGCTTCACTCAGCTTAGTTTGCTGCGAAACCTTTATGGGCGTGCCATTTCGTGTCGCGCCAGCGCCTTTTGCTGCAGAGTAAACCTGCCCCAGAGCCGGAAGGCGGCAGATGCCTAGAACGGGGTGATTATCCTGCACCATTGCCAACAACATGCCGAACAAGGGAACACCTGCAATGAACGACCGTGTCCCATCAATCGGGTCAACGACCCAGATGGTGTTGCTGTCGAGGCGAAGGTTGTCGAACTCCTCGCCATAGATGCCGTCCAGTGGAAATGCCTCTTCAAGCTGGGCGCGAATGGACTGTTCAGTTTCCTGATCTGCAATGGTGACGGGGCTGGCATCATCTTTTGTATCGATATGCAGCGCACCCTCGAAATGGTCGAGGGCGATCCTGCTCGCTGTTTCAGTAAGTTTGAGCGCCGTTTCAAGGCGCGTCGCCAATGTGTCAGGCATTAGTATGTGTCCTTCTGCTCGCGCTTTATCCAGCTACGACAATTTCTGTCGACCAATCCCGTGCTGCTTTCGCAATGTCCGCGGGCGGTGGTGCGTCAGTGACCAATAACTCGACATCGGACGCAGGCCCAATCGAGATTGGAGCTGTTCGCCCGAACTTGGAGCTGTCGGCGGCGATAATCCGTGTGCTGGCGCGCTCGATAATGGCGCGGGAATAATGGGCTTCTTCGAGATCGAACAACATAAACCCGTTGGTTGCGTTGATAGCGGCGGTCGAAAGTACCGCGAAATCCATGTGGAACGGCTTGATGAAGTCGATGACTTGGGCTCCGAAAATCCCGCCATCATGGGCGCGCAACTCACCGCCGGGCATGAAGACGCGATTGTTGTTATGAGCGGCCAGGGTATGGGCAACCGCGACGGAGTTGGTGACAACCAGCAGTTCTTTATGGGTGCGCAGGGCTTTCGCAATGAAGGCAGTCGTCGATCCAATATCCAAAAACAATGAGCTGCCGTCGCTGATTAGCCCCGCAATATGCGCAGCGATGCGTTGTTTGGGGCGGGGGTTTTCATCCATGCGTTGTGCGAAGCTCAATTCGGTGGAGCTTTGTTTGAGATAAACCCCGCCATGAACCCGCTTTACCAACCCACTTGCCGAGAGCGGTTTGAGATTGCGGCGAACGGTTTCCTCCGACACATCCAACGCCGAGGCGATTGACTGGATTTTCATATTGCCACCTGAGACTGTAATCAGGTCCAAAATTTCCATACCGCGATGCGAAACATGAGGCGGGTCGGCGGGCTTTTGATCTGAAGTCGCTGGCGCGTTCATTCTGTTTGCTTTCATGGAATCGTGTGGATTTTGTATAGAAAGCCACAAAAATCACCAGTGAGCCACATCAAAAACCACATTAATGTGGTTTTGCTATTGATATGTGCTGCGGAGTGTTGAAACTTTGATCTTAAGAACAAACCGAATCCAGCGTTCTAGGGGGGCTCTGGGTCTGCAACTCAAACTAGACAGGGGACTACTATGCGTATTTTCACTTTTGGAGTGGCGGCAGCTGCGGGACTAAGTATCGCGGGGGCGGCACTGGCCGCCGCAGAGTCGCAGGAGCCGATCAAACTGACGATGCACGACTGGACGGGCCAGCTGGTGACAACAACCCTCATGGGTAAGGTTCTGTCCAAGGCGGGTTACAATGTCGAATATGTGCAAGCCGACTACATCGCACAGTTTGCCGGCTTGAAGACTGGCGATCTGCATGTGGCCATGGAGATATGGGAAACCACAGGTCGCGAAGCCATGGACGAAGCAACCGCAACCGGCAAAGTAGTCAACTTGGGTGAGACGGGCATGATCGCCATCGAGGAGTGGTGGTATCCGGCCTATATGGAAGAGGTTTGCCCCGGTCTGCCCGACTGGAAAGCTCTCAACGACTGCGCGGCTGAGTTCGCCACCCCCGAAACCGCACCGATGGGACGCTATTTAGGTGGTCCAGTAACATGGGGTGGCTTTGATGACGAACGTGTCGAAGCGTTGGGCATG
This sequence comes from Litoreibacter meonggei, assembly GCF_003663885.1. Classification (GTDB taxonomy): domain Bacteria; phylum Pseudomonadota; class Alphaproteobacteria; order Rhodobacterales; family Rhodobacteraceae; genus Litoreibacter; species Litoreibacter meonggei. The sequence goes on along the minus strand of NZ_RCCE01000002.1, from coordinate 48,678 downwards.
GATTTCGAAGTGGTTCATGCCGGTACAGATGCCGCGTTGTTTGCAGAACTTGAAAGCGCCTATCAGCGCAAGGCGCCCATCGTGCTTTGGATTTATGCACCGCACTGGGCTCCGACCAAATATGAAGGCAGCTTCGTGAAATTCCCCGAGTATTCGGCGGAATGCTACGCCGATCCTTCAGTTGGGATGAACACTTCAATGGCCTATGACTGTGGCAAGCCCACGGGCCCGATATGGAAGGTCGCATCCTCCACCGTAGCCGAAACATGGCCCGGCGCTGTCGAGGCTATCAAAGCCTTCACGGTCAACAATGATGATATGGGCGACATGGTCGCGGCAGTTGATCTGGATGGCAAGTCGGTAGACGAAGTGACCGATGCTTGGCTTGCGGCGAACGAGGCGGCTTGGTCAACCTGGATCGCGAACTAAACCATAAAAAATGGGTGGGCCAATGCGCCCATCCAATCCATCTATCCCGCACGATGTCTCCGGATTTTCCGGTCCGATTAGATTGCATCCGAGGATGTTATGCAAAAACCTATCATACTGGACTGCAAGAACGTCTGGAAAATCTACGGCGCGCAGGCGTCGCGTATCCATCGCGAACATGACGGGAACCCCAGCTCTGAGACACTCAAAGACCATGGGTTGATAGGTGCCGTTCGCGCGGTGAATTTGCAAATCCGACAGGGCGAAATCTTCGTCATCATGGGGCTGTCCGGCTCGGGAAAATCCACGCTGGTGCGGTGCCTGTCTCGACTGGTTGAGCCTACGGGCGGGGAAATCTTGTTCGAGGGCAAAGACCTTCTAACGACAAGCGACGCTGAACTGATTGAAATTCGCCGCAAGAAGATGGGGATGGTGTTCCAGCAATTCGCACTGCTTCCGCACCTAACAGTATTAGAGAACACGGCCTTCCCTTTAGAGGTTCAAGGCATCCCGCAAGCTGATCGAGAGGCGCGCGCCCGCGAGGTTATTGAGCTTGTTGGCTTGAAGGGCAGGGAGTCCTACTACCCGCGCCAATTGTCGGGCGGTCAGCAGCAGCGCGTGGGCATCGCGCGCTCCTTGGCGGTGGAGCCGGATCTGTGGTTTTTGGATGAACCCTTCTCGGCGCTTGACCCGCTGATCCGTCGCGAAATGCAGGACGAGTTCTTGCGGCTGCAAAACCTGCTTCACAAAACCATCGTGTTCATCACCCATGATTTTGATGAGGCCATTCGGCTGGCAGATCGGATTGCCGTGATGAAAGACGGCAAAGTCGTTCAGGTTGCCACGCCTGAAGAATTGGTGCTGAACCCCGCCACGGAGTACGTAGAGGAGTTTACGCGTCACGTATCGCGATCAAAGGTTCTCACGGTCGGGGCCGTGATGACACGCGGAGGTGATGACATCAAAACCGCGGGCGATGTGGGCATCGGTCAACGCATCGAAGCGGTTGCGGACATGCTTGAGGCAAGCGAGTTGCCGTTCAAGGTGTTGGATGACGAGGGCAATGCTGTCGGCACAATTGGCAGGCAAGCTGTCATCGACGTGCTTGTCGGTCGGGTGCTTAAAAAATGAACCTTCTGCGCCGCATATTTCTTCAGAAAGCCGCGCTTTTTTGGGTGCCTATTTTTGCGGTGACTTGGGTGCTATCGGCTTATTCCTTTCCTCTCTACAAGGCACTCGGCGCGCGCTGGATTATTAAATACCCCGCCGGTGCCCGTTTGCAGTTGGAGGCCAAAATCAGCGCTTTCATGCAATGGCTGGTCGAGGATGCAAGCTTTGGCCTGTTCAGCTTTCGCGATTTGACGCGATTCATCTCCTCGTTGATCGAAGCCCCCTATACGTTCGCGCGCAACGCGCTGATAGACGGCTTTTCTGTGGGGCTTGGCAGTGACGCAGTGGACGTGGCCCCGTCATTGAGTTGGGTCGCTGTTATCGTCACGCTTGCCGCGATGGGCCATTATGCGCGCGACTGGAAACTCGCCGCGTTGATGGCGGGATGCTTTGGATACCTCGCGGTATTCGGCCAGTGGGACAGCGCCATGGTGACGCTGGCTTCGGTGCTGATTGCCGTGCCAATCGGCGCAATCGGGGGGCTGCTTCTGGGCGTGCTGGCCTACCGCGTGCCCGCGTTCGAGATGTTCATCCGACCCGTTTTGGACCTGATGCAGACCGTTCCGGTCTTCTCCTACCTTGTGCCGATCTTGTTCCTGTTCGGCTTCGGTCCCGTTGCCGCACTGGTCGCAACCATCATCTACGCCATGCCACCCATGGTGCGCGTCACGATTGTCGCCCTGCGCGGCGTGCCGAGCGAGGTCCACGACGTGGGCGTCATGGTCGGCTGCACCAAACGCCAACTGATGTGGAAGGTGATCATCCCCTCGGCTGCACCGACGCTGATGGTGGGGGTCAATCAGGTGATCATGCTGTCACTGAACATGGTCATCATCGCCTCCATGATCGGGGCAGGCGGGCTTGGCTATGACGTCCTGACCGCGCTGCGACGGCTCGACATCGGCGGCGGGATCGAGGCGGGCGTTGCTATTGTGGTCATGGCGATAGCGCTGGACAGGCTTAGTCAGGCCTTTGCGACGCGGGTCGCGGATGAACTGCCGAGCAACACAACTCAGAACTTAGCTGGGCGTCATCCTTGGGCGGTGACTGTTCTGGTTGTGGCTATCGGCACCTTCCTTCTGTCCTACATTCTACCCGCGATCCAAGACTATCCCGAAAGCATGACGCTCTCGACCGGCACCTTTTGGTCGGACGTGATCGGCTACATCAACGTGAATTTCTTCGACACATTCGAGGCCGTCAAAACGGTGTTCCTGACCTATCTGCTCTTGCCGGTGAAGCGCTTCTTCGTGGGCATTCCGTGGGCATGGGGCATCATTGTGATGACGCTGATCGGCTGGCGGGTCGGCGGTATCGGACTTGGGCTTCTCAGCGGTGTTCTGACGGCGTTCATCGCGGCGGTCGGGCTTTGGAACAAAGCCATGGTCACGGTCTATCTGTGCGGTGTCTCGGTGCTGGTGGCATCGGCCATCGGTATCCCGATGGGCATTTTGGCCGCCCAAAACGACAGGGCAAATCGGATCATCGGCTCGTTCATTGACACGCTGCAAACCTTGCCGAGCTTTGTGTACCTGATCCCCGTGGTCATGCTGTTCCGCGTCGGTGATTTCTCGGCAATGGTGGCGGTGGTGCTATATGCGATGGCCCCCGCTGTCCGCTATGCGGCGCATGGCGTGCGCAGTGTCGATCCGCAACTTGTCGAGGCCGGGCTGGTATCCGGCTGCACCCCAAGGCAGTTGCTTTGGCGGATCAAACTGCCCATGGCCTTGCCAGAGCTGCTGCTGGGCCTGAACCAGACTATTTTGCTGGCGCTGTCCATGCTGGTGATCACTGCCTTGGTCGGCACGCGTGACCTAGGGCAGGAGGTCTATATCGCTCTGACCAAAGCCAACACCGGACAAGGTATTGTTGCGGGGCTGTCGGTGGCTTTCATCGCCATCATTGCCGACCGCATCTTGTCCGCTTTCGCCACCAGAGCACGCACTAAAATGGGGATGGCATCATGACCGAAGCTGAGCAAAGAGCCTTGGACAAGGTCTCGAACTTGCCCATCTGGAAAGCCGCGAAGGGGATCGAGTTTCTGGGCGGCGGTATCACCAATTTCAACGTCTCGGTCTGGGATCAGGGCAAGCGCTACGTGGTGCGTGTAGGTGAGGACATCGTCCTGCACCAGATCATGCGCTTTAACGAGCAAGCCGTACATGCAGCGGCACATGCGGCGGGGATCGCGCCAGCTATTGTGCATGCAGAGCCCGGCATCTTGGTGCTGGATTTCGTTGAAGGACGCACATTGGACGAGAAAGCAATACGCCAAGACGCGATGCTAGAGCGGATCGTACCACTGCTCAAAACCTGTCACACCGATGCGGTCCGGTTCCTGCGTGGCCCCATTTTGACATTCTGGGTTTTCCATGTCCTGCGTGACTATGCGGCGACGTTGAAACATGGCCGGTCAAGCTACACCAAAATATTGCCGGACCTGCTGGAAACCGCGGACAAACTGGAGCGATCTGTCGGGCCGGTGCAGATGGTTCTGGGGCACAATGACCTGCTCGCGGCCAATTTCATAGATGATGGAAAACGGTTGTGGTTACTCGATTGGGAATATGGCGGCTTCAACTCCCCGCTGTTCGATCTCGCAGGGCTCGCGTCCAACAATGAACTGCACGAACGGCAAGAGAGCTGGCTGTTGGAAACTTACTTCGAAGCCCCTGTGACCGACCAGCTGCGCAATCGCTATCAGGCGATGAAATGCGCCTCCCTGCTGCGCGAAACCATGTGGAGCATGGTGTCGGAAATCCACTCCGAAATCGACTTCGACTACGCCGACTACACCCGAAAAAACATGTCGCGATTTAATGCCGCGCTCTCTGACTTCAAAGCAATGTGAGGAACACCATGAGCACCTTCCCAACCAGTGCAAAGGCCGTCGTTATCGGGGGCGGTATCGTGGGCTGCTCCACGGCGTATCATCTGGCAAAACTTGGCTGGACTGATGTCGTCTTGCTGGAGCGGCAGAAACTGACCTCCGGCACGACCTTTCATGCGGCGGGTCTTGTTGGACAACTGCGGTCCAACGCCAATATCACGCAATTGCTGGGCTATTCAGTTGATCTCTACAACACGTTGGAGAAGGAGACCGGCCAAGCAACCGGTTGGAAAATGAATGGCGGCCTGCGTCTTGCGTGTAACGAGGAACGCTGGACCGAGGTCAAGCGGCAGGCTACGACCGCACACTCGTTCGGTCTGGAGATGCAGTTGCTCACACCAACAGAAGCCCTAGATTTATGGCCTTTGATGAACGTCGATGATGTGGTCGGCGCGGCTTACATGCCGACCGATGGTCAAGCCAACCCGTCCGACATAACGCTATCACTGGCCAAAGGCGCCCGCATGGCTGGAGCGCGCATTTTCGAAGATACGAAAGTCACCAAGATCGAGCTTGAAGACGGTGTGATCAAAGGCGTGATGACGGAAACGGGCTTCATCGAATGCGAAAAGGTCATTCTGTGCGGCGGCCAATGGACCCGCGATTTCGCGGCGACCGTTGGGGTGAATGTGCCGCTGGTTCCGATGGAGCACCAGTATATGGTCACGGAACAGATCGACGGCGTGACGTCAGACCTGCCCACACTGCGCGACCCGGACCGGTTGACCTACTACAAAGAAGAGGTAGGTGGATTGGTCATGGGCGGCTACGAGCCGAACCCGATTCCGTGGGCGCTCAAAGGTATCCCGAAGGGGTTCCACTACACGTTGCTGGACTCCAATTTCGACCATTTCGAGCAGATTGTGGAGCTGGCATTGGGCCGAGTGCCAGCCTTGCAGACCGCTGGCATCAAGCAACTGGTGAACGGGCCGGAAAGCTTCACGCCGGACGGGAACTTCATTCTGGGCGAAGCGCCTGAGTTGAAGAATTTCTACGTCGGTGCAGGCTTCAACGCCTATGGCATCGCCGCTGGTGGCGGGGCAGGGATGGCGCTAGCGGAATGGGTTGCCAAGGGCGAGCCACCGTTCGATTTGTGGCCCGTGGATATCCGCCGCTTTGGTCGCCCGCATTTCGACACTGACTGGGTCCGCACCCGTACTGTAGAGGCATATGGCAAACACTACACGATGGCATGGCCGTTCGAGGAGCACAGCTCTGGCAGGCCATGCCGGAAGTCACCGTTGTACGAGACGCTGAAAGGCAAAGGGGCCTGCTTTGGCGAGAAGCTGGGATGGGAGCGACCAAACTGGTTCGCACCAGCCGGGATGGAGCCGAAGGACGTCTATAGCTTCGGGCGGCAGAACTGGTTCGACATTGTTGGCGAAGAGCACAAAGCTGGGCGCGAAGCTGCGGTTTTGTTCGACCAAACGTCATTCGCCAAGTTCGTCCTCAAAGGGCCGGACGCAGAAGCAGCGCTCAGCTGGATTGCGGCCAATGACGTGCAAAAGCCGGTAGGCTCATTGGTCTACACGCAAATGCTCAATGACCGTGGTGGTATCGAGTGCGACCTGACCACAGTGCGAATGGCACGCGACGAGTATTACATCGTCACCGGCACCGGCTTCGCGACCCATGATTTCGAGTGGATATCGCGCAACATCCCTGACGGCATGAACGTGCAACTGGTCGATGTGACGTCCGCATATGCGGTCTTGTCGCTGATGGGGCCAAAAGCGCGCGACATTCTTGAAAAGGTCACCAACGCGGACATCTCCAATGAAGAGTTCAAGTTCGGCACGGCGAAAACCATCGGCATCGCCGGATGCCCAGTGAACGCATTGCGGGTCACCTATGTGGGGGAGTTGGGCTGGGAGCTTCACCTACCGGTGGAATATGCCACTACCGTTTACACCGCATTGGCAGAAGCAGGTGCGGAGTTCGGGTTGCGAGACGCGGGATACCGCACAATTGAGAGTATGCGTCTGGAAAAAGGCTACCGCGCATGGGGGGCTGATATCGGCCCCGACCACACGCCCGCCGAGGCAGGATTGGCGTGGGCGATGAAATTGAAAAAGAACATTGACTTCAAAGGGCGCAAAGCAGCCGAGGCGCAGCGCGACAACGGGGTGAAGAAGATACTCGCAGGCTTCACTGCGGCCCCTGATATTGTGCTGTCCGGGCGAGAAACCATCTACCGGAACGGCAAGCGGGTCGGGTGGCTGAGCAGCGGCGGGTTTGGCTACACGCTTAACAAATCAATCGGCTACGGCTATGTTCGCTCGGATGAAGTCATCGACGCGAACTATGTGATGGATGGCGACTACGAGTTGGAGGTCGCGACCGAGCGAGTGCCCTGCACGGTCCATATGGCACCGCTGTATGATCCAAAAATGGAGCGTGTGAAGGCCTAAGGCGAAGTTGGCGGCGCATGTCTCGCCGCCAACGCCATTTAACGTGGCGGCTAGAGAATGGCCTCAAACAACGCTTTGGTATTCGCAGCTGTCATCTCGACCGGATTGCCGCCCGTGCTCGGGTCGCGTAATGCGGCGTCGGTCAACAGGTCTAAGTCAGGGTTTTTGACGCCCAGCTCCGTCAGTGTTTTCGGGATCGACATGGAGGCATTCAGCTCATCCACATAGGCGCAGAAACCGCCAAACCCGCCAGCGATTCCAAGATAGGCAGCGGCCATATCAAACCGCGCGGCGATCACGTCTTTGTTGAATTGCAGGACCGCTGGCATGCACACCGCGTTGGTGGTGCCGTGATGGGTGTGATGGACCGCGCCAATCGGGTGGCTCAGCGCGTGAATGGCGCCCAAACCTTTTTGGAAGCCCGTGGCCCCCATGGCGGCAGCGGACATCATATGGGCGCGGGCCTCAAGGTCGGTCGGGGTGGCATAGGCGCGGGGCAGGTACTCTTTGACCAGCCGCATACCTTCCAGCGCAATCCCTTGGCTCATCGGGTGGTAATGCGGGCTGCTATAAGCTTCGACGCAATGGGCGAAGGCGTCCAAGCCGGTGCCTGCGGTGATAAACTTGGGCATGCCGACGGTCAGTTCCGGGTCGCAGATCACCACGGCGGGCAGCATTTTGGGGTGGAAAATGATCTTCTTCTCATGGGTGTCCGAGTTGGTAATCACACTCGCGCGGCCCACTTCGGAGCCGGTGCCAGCCGTGGTAGGCACAGCCACGATGGGCGCGATCTTGTCGGGGTCAGCGCGGGTCCACCAGTCGCCGACATCCTCGAAGTCCCACAGCGGGCGGGACTGGCCTGCCCAAAACGCGATGACCTTCGCCAGATCAAGGCCAGAACCGCCGCCAAACGCTACGACGCCATCATACCCGCCCTCGCGGTAGACTGCGACGCCAGCTTCGGCGTTCTTGTCCGTGGGGTTCGGGTCGACTTCGGAAAACAGCCCGCGCCCCAAGCCTGCCGCCTCCAGATGGTCGAGCGTTCGCGTGGTGATCTCCATCGACGCCAGCCCCTTATCCGTCACCAACAAAGGCTTGGACATGCCAGCGGATTTGCACGCGTCAGCGATTTCCGAAATGCGCCCTGCGCCAAAACGGATAGCGGTCGGGTAGGACCAGTTGCCAGTCAGGTTCATCTTAGTGTGCCTTCTTCAGATGGTAGGATTTTGGACGTGTCAGGTTGTGGTAGCCAATGACCGACAAGCCGCCGCCGCGTCCAGTATTCTTGCACCCCGTCCAGCACAAGGCCGGATCAAGGTAGTCGGCGCGGTTCATGAACACCGTGCCCGTCTCTATCTGGTCGCCGACCCTTTGGGCGCGATCAATGTCTTTTGTCCAAAGTGATGCGGTCAGGCCGAACTCGCTGTCATTCATCAGCGCAATCGCTTCCGCGTCGTCTTTGACCTTCATGATGCCCACAACCGGCCCAAAGCTTTCCTCCCGCATCACACGCATGTCATGGGTCACATCGGTCAGGATTTGCGGGGTGAGATATGCGCCGCCGTCATCCTCTGCGAAGGTCTCGATATGCGCCTTTGCACCGCCAGAGATTGCTTCCGCGATCTGTCCGCGCACCTCGTTTGCGAAGCGTGTATGTGCCATTGGTCCGATGGTGGTATCCGGGTCCAGCGGGTTTCCAAGTTTGTAACCGTTCACGATAGCGACGGCCTTCTCCACGAACTGGTCGTAGAGGGTCTCCACCACATAAATTCGCTCGATCCCGCAGCAACACTGGCCGGAGTTGAACATCGCCCCGTCGATCAATGTATCCACCGCTGCATCCAGATCGGCGTCCTCCATCACATAGCCCGGATCCTTGCCGCCAAGTTCCAGCCCGACGCCGGTGAAGGTGCCCGCCGCCGCACGCTCCATGGCCTGACCGCCACCGACAGAGCCGGTGAAGTTGACGAAATCAAAGCAGCGCGTGCTAATTAGATGGGACGTTGTGTCGTGATCAACGAAGATGCTTTGGAACACCTCGTTCGGGACGCCCGCTTGATGGAAGGCAGCCGCCATACGCTCGCCCACCAACAAGGTCTGGGTCGAGTGCTTCAGCACCACCGTGTTCCCCGCAATCAGGGCAGGGGCCACGGTGTTGATGGCGGTCATGTAGGGGTAGTTCCACGGGGCCACGACCAAAACGACGCCGTGTGGCACACGGCGGATGTAGCGGTGGAAGTCACCGTCGTTGGAGACCTCGATGTTTGCCAAAGCACCCTGCGCGATCTCGGCCATGTGGCTGGCGCGCTCGTTAAAGCCGCCGAACTCGCCGCCGTAACGGATCGGGCGGCCCATTTGATGGGCCAGCTCTGGCACGATTTCGTCGTTCATCGCGCCCACGGCAGCGACGCCTGCCATCACCAGATCAATGCGGTCTTGCAAGGGGCGTGCGGCCCAAGCGGGTTGGGCGTTGCGTGCGGTGTGGGCGACAGCCTCAGCTTTGGCAACGCTCAAGATAGGGCGTTCAGCGAAAACCGATCCGTCAATCGGAGAGATGCATTTTAAAGTTTTGGTCACAGGTGGTCCCCTCAGGCTTTCTCAAATCCGCGCGCGATTTCGTAATCGGTGACAACGCGCTCAAAATCTTCCTGCTCCACTTCGGCGCAGCGTTGGTAGTGATCCACAACCACATCCCCAAGAGCCGCACGCAGCATGTCGGAGCCTTTCAGCGTCACCATCGCGTCGCGCAAGTTGGCGGGTATTTGCTTGGCACCTGTGTCCTCATAAGCATCACCGGTCAACGCAGGTTGCAGGTCCAGCTTTTCCTCGATGCCCGCTATCCCTGCGGCCAATTGCGTAGCCATGGCCAAGTATGGATTTAGGTCGGACCCGCCCACACGGCACTCTACGCGCACGGCTTTGGTGTTTTCGCCACATAGCCTGAAGCCTGCGGTGCGGTTGTCGATGGACCACACTGTGCCGGTCGGCGCGAAGGTGCCTTTCTGGAACCGCTTGTAGCTGTTTACATATGGCGCGAGAAAATAGGTCACGTCCGGCGCATACTTGATCAACCCAGCCATGTAGTGACGCATCAGATCGGACATCCCGTGCTTGGCGTCAGGGTCATAGAACGCAGACTTTCCGTCCTTCCAGAGCGACTGGTGAATATGGCTGGACGAGCCGACGCGGTCTTGGTGCCATTTGGGCAAAAACGACGCCGCATGACCGTTTTGCCAAGCGATTTCCTTGATGGCGTGCTTTGCAATCGTGTGATGATCGGCGCAGTTCAACGGTGCGTCGTATTTAATGTTCAGCTCTTCTTGCCCCGCTTCGGCCTCGCCCTTTGTGTTCTCGATCGGGATACCCGCGGCATAGAGGTGATTGCGAATGGGCCGCATCACATGCTCTTCCTTGGTGGTCTGGAAGATATGGTAGTCCTCGTTGTAGCCGCTGATCGGGGTCAGGTCGCGAAAGCCGCCTTTGCGGATTTCATCATAGCTTTTCTCGAACAGGAAAAACTCCAACTCGGTCGCCATCGCTGCACTAAACCCAAGCGCGTCCAACCGCGCGAGCTGCTTCTTCAGAACAGCGCGTGGTGAGTGCGGGACAGCCTCATGCGTATGGTGATCCAGAACATCGCACAGGACCATCGCCGTCCCTTCAAGCCACGGCACCGGGCGTAGGGTCTCCAAGTCCGGCTTCATCACATAGTCGCCATAGCCCGATTGCCAGCTGGTGGAGGCATAGCCGTCCGGCGTCGCCATCTCCAGATCGGTCGCCAACAGGTAGTTGCAGCAATGGGTTTCCTCATAGGCGCTGTCGACAAAGTGCTGGGCCAAAAAGCGTTTGCCCATCAAGCGCCCTTGCATATCGACCAGACAGACAAGGATCGTGTCAATCTCTCCCGCATGGACTTGTTTTTTGAGCGCGTCGAAGGTCAGTTTTTCAGGCATCAGATACATCCGGTTTGGCTAAGGGAGGGTGGAGGTCCAGACTGGTCACAGCCTGGGAAATACTTCGGGAGAGGAGGGCGAAGATGTCTGACAGTCCGTCATCCGTCGCCAGTAGGTCGTTTCGAATTTCGATCATCACATAAGGCATGGGGTCGTTAGTCAGATGCTTTTCAATACTGTGAAGTACGCCATCCTCGGGTCCATACGGCTCGTTTGCGCGGGTGTCGTAAGGCGCATGTTCGATCGCTTCCATCATGGCGCGCGCTAAACGATCATCTTGCCCGTGCAATAGACCTATTTCAACGTCGCGTGCCTTTCCGTGAAACACCGGAGTAAAGCTGTGCACGGTTATCAAAACAGGCGTGCGGCCAGCGCTTCGGTGTCGGTTTAGTGTTTCAGTGACAGCCACATGGAACGGCTCGTAAATCTCGCGGGTGCGCGTTTGACGCTCCGCCTTGGTGATCTTTGCGTTCCCGGGGATTGCGCAAACTTCTGTATCAGCGGGCATCGCACTCGGCGCGTCAGGTGGGCGGTTGCAGTCATAGACAAGACGCGAGAACCGAGCCTCTATGAGAGGGGCGTCAAAGGCATCGCTCAGTTTTCTGGCTAGGATGGCCGCGCCGGGGTCCCACGCCACGTGGGTATCAAGTTGGCTGACAGTGAGACCAAGGTTTTTCAGCAGCGTCGGCACGCAATTTGACGCATGCTCACAAACTACAACAATCGGGCTTGTCCCATCTTCGTTGTGAATTCCAAAGGCGGGTCCGTCAGCTTCAACCAACAGCGATAGATCAGTCATTCCGTCACCATGATTTTGCTGCCTGCCGTGACAAAGGCGTCGTGAATGTCCGTGGGTGGCAGCGCGTCGCAGACCAGCCGATCAATCGTGGGCAAAGGGCAAACCTCAAACGATGCTAGCGTGTCGAACTTGGAGGCGTCAGCAAGAACGGTCACTTCGTTTGACTGCTCGATCATCACGCGCGCCACTTGTGCTTCGTCAAAGTTATAATCCATCGCACCAGTTCGCGCATCCATTGCGCCTACCGTCAAGACAGCGTGATGGGCCCTGAACGTACGGATCTGCGTGGTTACCATTGCGCCAAGGGTCTGGCTGTTATCTGCGTGGAACTCTCCACCTAGCAGGAAAATCCGGTTGCCACTGTTTCCCTTGCTGATGGTGCGCGCGATCTCGGTCGAGTTTGTTACAATTGTAAGTCCGGTCGACTTCGCAAGCTCTTCGGCGAGAAACAGGGTGGTTGAGCCTGTGTCCAACAGCAGCGTCTCACCGGGTTTGAACAGGCCAACAGCGGCTTTGGCGATTTTCATCTTTGCGTCGACATTCTCAGACATGCGCTGCTGAAAATGCCCTTCGCCCAAAACGCGGGGCAGGGTGGCGCCACCGTGAACTTTTTGGATTTTACCATCGTCAGACAGCTGTGACAGGTCGCGCCGCACGGTTTCACGCGACGCCTCAAGAAGCAGAGCCAGCTCTTCGACCGAGACCTCTTCCCGCTTTCGGACCAGTTCGATCAGCTTGGTTTGTCGCTTGTGCTTCTTCATTCTTTCCCGACTGCATTGACTAACACGGTCATCAAATCTACAAAAATGGTCATCAAACGGTCAATAATCGGTCACGGATTGTCAATAGAATATCAGCAATCAAAAGCGCTTTCTGAGCAAATGTTAGACCATGCGCAGTATGATGTCGTGGTGATTGGCGCTGGAGTTGTGGGCTGCGCCATCGCGCGCCGTTTTACTCTGGAAGGCGCGCGCGTTGCGGTGTTGGAAAAGGCCACTGATATTCTCGACGGTGCGAGTAAGGCCAATAGCGCAATCCTTCACACGGGCTTTGACGCCCCCAACGGATCCCTAGAACTCCAATGCGTGCGGGCTGGGTATGCTGAATATCAAAGCATCCGTGATGGGCTAGGTTTAGTGCAGGATCATGCTAGCGCGTATGTTGTTGCGTGGACGCCCGAAGAGCTTCGCGGTCTGGAAAGTATTCAGCGCAAGGCCCACCAAAACGGTATTACGGATGTTCAACTTGTCGACGCAGCGACGTTGCGGAAAAGCGAACCGAACCTGAGCGCAAACGCTCTTGGTGCCGCTTTCGTGCCGGGTGAAAGTCTCATTGATCCATGGTCCGCACCATATGTCTACTTGCGTCAGGCTATTGAAAACGGGGCGAAGGTATTCACCTCCTGCGGTGTCACCGGGGGTGAATTTGATGGTGAGAGGTGGTGTATCGACACGTCCATGGGGCAAATACGTGGTCGCACGGTGATCAATTGTGCGGGCTTATATGGTGATGCTGTCGATCAAACCTTGTTGGGTGAGGTCGATTTTCAGATCAAGCCACGCAAAGGTCAATTCGTGGTGTTCGACAAGGCTGCAAGTAAGTTGGTCTCTGCGATTATTCTGCCGGTCCCGAGTGAGACGACCAAAGGGATCGTCGTGTTTCGTACTGTGTTCGGAAACTTGGCAGTAGGCCCTACCGCAGAGGAGCAACACAGCCGCACCGATGCCTCCACTGACGAAGCAACTCTGAAAGCCCTGATCGCGGATGGGGTCGCGAAAATACCTGCGTTGAAGGACATGCCTGTGACTGCAACCTATGCGGGACTGCGTCCGGCATCAGAGCAAAAAGACTACCGCATCAGCTCTAAGCCAGAGCAAAACTGGGTCACGGTTGGTGGCATCCGGTCAACCGGCCTAAGCGGCGCGTTGGGCATCGCGCAGCATGTCTATGGGTTATATGCCGCCATGGGCGCTTCGCATGAAAGGCTGTCTGATCCGGTACGTCCACAGGCCAACATGTTGTCGGAAACGGGCCCGCGCGACTGGAAACGTGAACAATGCGGCGAGGTCGTGTGCCATTGCGAACTCGTCACAAGGCGCGAAATAGCGGTCGCTTTGAGCGGCCCGTTACCTGCCCGCTCTTTGGCGGGACTAAAACGACAAACGCGTGCGACGATGGGCCGATGTCAGGGATTCTACTGCGCCGCTCGTTTGGCAGAGCTAACTGACGGCTGCTTTGACAGGCCAATGGCGCGGAGCATTACCGATGAGTGATGGGCGGCATATGGATGTTGCCATCATCGGCGGTGGCCCCGCTGGACTTGCTGCCGCAACCGCGCTGAAATCTGCGGGCGTCGAGAGGGTCGTTGTATTGGAACGCGAAGCAGAGGCGGGCGGCATTCCTCGCCACTGTGGGCATCCGCCTTTCGGACTCCGTGAATTCAGGCGGATCATGAAAGGCTCGACATATGCAGCTAGATTGGTCGCAGCTGCCAAGCGCGCAGGAGTTGAAATCAGAACTCTTACAACGGTTGTTGAAGCGCACGAAGGCGGTCGTTTGTTGCTGGCAACGCCGGAGGGTATGTCAGAGCTAACCGCGAAGCGGGTGATCCTCGCCACCGGAGTTCGCGAAACTCCGCGCTCCGCAAGGCTTGTATCAGGTGCCCGTGTCTCGGGCGTGATGAACACCGGGGCCTTGCAATCTATGGTCTATCTGAAAAAACGCCGACCTTTTAAGCGTCCGGTCATCATCGGCAGCGAGTTAGTGGCCTTTTCCGCCATTCTAACATGCCGCCACGCGGGAATTCGTCCCGTCGCGATGATCGAAGCCAATAAGGGCGTCACCGCGCGTTGGCCAAGTGCCGTGTTTCCAACGCTTATGGGCGTCGCGTTGATGACCGATACACAGCTGGTGGAAATTATCGGCGACGCAGACGTTGAAGCGGTGATGCTCAAAGGTCCGGATGGTACTCAAAGGCGTTTGGACTGTGACGGTGTTATTCTAAGCGGACAGTTTACGCCGGAGGCTGCGCTGGCGCGATGCGGGCATCTGGTGGTTGATCCAGCAACGGGCGGACCACGAGTGGACCAATGGGGGCGGACATCTGATCGCGCCTATTTCGCGACAGGGAATTTGTTGCGCCCGGTCGAGACAGCAGGCTGGAGCTGGGCAGAGGGGCGGCGCGCAGGACATTGGGTAGCTCAAGATCTAGCGGGACAGTTGCCAGAACCTGATCCTTCTGCAAGGGTCTCGGTTAGCGACAGTCGCTTGCGATACGTCATGCCTCAAAACATTGTTTTATCGAGCAAAGTCGGTGGCATGAATGATGTACAGCTCCGTGTAGGCCAAAATGTCGACGGCGAATTGATTGCCGAATGTAATGGTAAAAAAGTTTGGGGCCGTAGATTGCGCACCGGTCCTGAAAGACGCGTACTTGTGCAAACGCGTGAACTTGCGGCAGCCTGCGAAGAAGGAGACATAGAATTCAAAATCTCGGAGCCGACCGATTGACTGTTGATCCAATGCGTATGAACATCACTCGGTCTGGGTTGCCGTAGTGAAGCGCTTCAATCGAAACTCGAGACGCATTGGCAGACCACACGACGAGTTACAAAAGTGACATCAAAAGCCCCGAATATAAGAGGGCAGATATTTTGCAAAAGGCGCGACATAGTGTTGTGCTGATACTATTCCAGGAGGGAATAACCTTATGAAAGATACTCAAAACACTTTAAGCCGCCGCGCGGTCCTTAAGTCGGGTGCTGTTGCGGGTCTGGCCGCTTTGGCGACGCCTGCTTTGGTGTCTAAGGCGCTAGCGACGTCCGGTGAGATGACATTGATGGATTGGTCCGACTACTGGCCCGAGGACATGCTGGCGAAGTTCACGGCCGAGACCGGTATCAAAGTGAATTATATCGGCATTGGTTCCAACGAGGAGCTGATCAACAAGATGAAGGCCTCGCAAGGCTCAGGCGCCGACTTGATCGGCCCAACCAACAACCGCTCGCTGCAATGGGGCCCGTTGGAACTGTTGCAACCCTTCGATATGAGCCGCATCCCAATTGATGCCGCAAACCCTGCTATGGCCAAAATCGGCCCTGATGCGTGGGACTTCGGCGGCGCGGGCAACACTTGGATTCCGCACATCTGGGGTACAGAAGGCATGTCTTGGCGCGTCGACAAGTGGTCGCCTGCTGATGCGTCCGGCGTTCCAAGCTATGGCGAAATCTGGTCGGAAGAGAACGCGGGCAAAACCATGATCCGTGCGCATTCCGGCATGCTGTGTGCAGGTCTCTACATGGAAGCGTCCGGCGCTATGGATCCGGGCTCTGTTTGGGCGGCTTACGAGTCCGAGGAAAACATGCGCAAGACTTGGGGCATGATCGCGGATTGGTGCATTGAGCGTAAAAAGAACCTCAAACTGATCTGGAACGACGCGGATACGCAGAAAAACGGTCTGCTGAACGACGGTGTCGTGGTCGGTCAGACTTGGGACGGCCCACCGCTGGCGCTGAAAACTGCAGGCGAGCCTGTGACCTATCAAGCCCCTAAAGAAGGCGCGATGGCTTGGGTTGACGGTTTGGCAATGCCTAAAGGTGCGAAGAATCTCGATCAAGCTTATGAATTGATCAAGTTTGCCTTTGATCCGAAAAACGCGGGTCCTGCGATCGACAAGCACGGCTACAACTCCCCGATCCTCGGGGCGGATAAGTTGGCTGGCGACGCTTATTCTAAGAACTTTGCGGAAGCCTATCCGGGTGAAGCGTTGGGTAACCTCAACGCGTGGCCTGCAGAGGCACCTTGGTACGCCGACGTGCGCACCGAGTTTGTGAATAAGTTCCAAAGCGCATAAGCGTTAGGTGATTTGGTCCGGCTGCATCTCTGATGTGGCCGGACTATCTGGGGAATTCCCCGATCAAGAGTTCGGTACAGGGCTCAAAGCAAAATTAAAACGGGGAATGACTACATGAGTTCTGGTGTAGCGGTTGATCTTGAGAATATCACGATCAGATTCGGCGACTTTACCGCGGTAAGAGATGCAAATGTCAGCATCAATGGCGGCGATTTTTTCTCTTTCCTTGGACCATCGGGCTGCGGGAAAACGACTATTCTGCGTGCTGTGTCGGGGTTCCTAGAGCCAAGTGAAGGCCGCGTTTTGATCGGCGGCAATGACATGGCAGGCATCGGTCCAAACAAGCGCCCCACGGCTTTGATCTTCCAGAACCTTGCGCTTTTCCCGTTGATGAAGGTTTGGGAAAATATTTCCTTCTCGATGGAGGTCGCAGGCGCCAGTGCTGCTGAGCGCCGCAAGCGCGCTGATGAATTGCTCGATATGATTGCCCTCGGCGGACAGGGCGACAAGCTGCCCAGCGAGCTGTCTGGAGGCCAAAAACAACGGGTGGCCATTGCCCGCGCGCTGTGTGCGAACCCCGATGTGTTGCTGTTGGACGAACCGTTGTCCGCGCTCGATTTGAAGCTGCGCCAGCACATGCGCACCGAGCTGCGTGAAATTCAAAAACGTGTTGGCATCACCTTCATCTACATTACCCATGATCAGGGCGAGGCTCTGACCATGTCCGACAACGTTGCCGTCATGAAGGCGGGCGTGATTGATCAGATCGACACGGGTCACAATATCTACGACGATCCGTCGACACCGTTTGTGGCGTCATTTGTAGGCGAAAACAATGTGTTCCGTGGTAAAGTTAAGTCGATCAGCGGCAATGAAGCGGTGGTCACTACGAACCGATCCGGCGACTTGCTGTCGCGCATCACTCCGGCGCAGGTCGGTAATCTTAAAGTCGGCGACGACGCCATGATGTTCATCCGCCCCGAGGCATTGGAATTAGCCCCAACCGACGCTGACAGCAAAACGACGATCACAGCCAACGTCATAAATGAAGAGTTCGAGGGGAATTCTTTCAGCGTCTTCCTGGAGGGCGATGGCGGCAAGATGATCAAGATGTCGGTGCCAAATCTGGGGCAGGATCATATCTCTGCACGGGGCGAAAACCTGTCGCTGCGTTATGACGCGTCAAACGCCGTTACCATGCCCGCGGGCGAACTGGCGTCGGAATAGAAGCCGATGAAAAAGAAAATGATCTTCTCGGATTTCTTCAAAAACAATGGCGTCGTCATGGGCACCTTGCTGATCGGGTTGGTGTCCTTTTGGCTGATCTTCCTGATCATCCTGCCGCAACTGTCGATGCTGGACTATTCCTTCCGGTTTAACCTGCCACCGGCTGAAGTGGGCGGCCCGAAAGATGTCTACACGCTGAGCAATTATGAACATCTGATCTACGGCTCGGATAGCACGCATCAAACCTACAACACCGTCGACCTCAAGGTGTTTGTGCGCACGATCATCGCGGCGATGCTGGTCACGATCTTCAACATCTTCTTATGCTACCCGCTGGCCTATTTCTTGGGGCAATCCAAGGGGTCAGGCTTTGTGCGGTTGCTGGTTGTGCTGCTGATTATCCCGTATTGGATCAACGAAATCCTGCGCGCTTTTGCGCTTAGAATTATCTTTGGTGACAGCGGCTTGCTCAACGAAGCTCTCATGTTCTTGCATCTGACGAGCGAGCCGATTGACTTCATCCGACAGGACATCGCCCTCTATGCGGGGCTTGGATATGCCTACATCCTGTTGATGCTATTCCCGATGTATAACGTGATTGAAAGCCTTGATCGCAACCAGATCGAGGCGGCGCGCGACATGGGGGCCAGCTGGGTCCACATCCACCGTCGCATCGTCATCCCCCACGCCAAGCCCGGCATCGTATCCGGTGCGACGATGGTGTTTATGCTGTCGGCGGGCGCGCTGGCGGCACCACAAATTCTGGGCGGACCAAGTAGCTTGTGGTTCACGCAGCTGGTTTATCAGTGGTTCAACGACTCGCTGAATTGGCAGCAGGGTGCGGCTTACGCGATCGTGTTGTTGGCCTCCACGATCATTATCGTTCTGACGGTGATGAAGATATTTAAGGTCAACATGGGGGACATCGGCAAATGAGTTCCGCCAACCTTATCCGCGTCGCCCTTGGTGCCTATCTACTGATCTTCTTTAGCTACCTTCTGGGCCCGCTGGTGGTGATGAGCCTTACGGCGTTCAACTCTTCCAGTTTCCCCACGGTGTCGCCGTGGGCCTGCTTCTCGTACGAATGGTTCGACGTCCTGTTCAACGACAAGCACATCCGCGACGGCATTTACTACAGCATCGTCATCGGCATCGGCACGGTGATCTTGTCGGTCTCCATGGGGCTAGCGGCGTCCATCGTTCTGACG
The DNA here is from genome assembly GCF_003663885.1 of Litoreibacter meonggei. Taxonomy (GTDB): domain Bacteria; phylum Pseudomonadota; class Alphaproteobacteria; order Rhodobacterales; family Rhodobacteraceae; genus Litoreibacter; species Litoreibacter meonggei. The sequence goes on along the minus strand of NZ_RCCE01000002.1, from coordinate 29,739 downwards.
CAGGTCTGGCCCAAGCTGCGTTCGACCTATTACACGATGATCATCGCCCCGATCCTCATTCCCGGCGTGGTCTTGGGCATCTCGACTTTGGTGTTCTGGGATCGGGCAGGGGCGTTCTTTGGGGCCACTGATGGCTCCTTCCTGTACGGGCTATTTCACAACGGGATTTTCCTAACCATCCTTGGGCAATCGTCCTTCATCGCGTCCTATGCGATGCTGGTCTTCGTGGCCCGTTTGCAGCGCTTCGACACCGACCTCACCGAGGCCGCATTGGACCTGGGCGCAACACACACACAAGCTTTCCGCAAGATCCTGCTGCCGTTTATGCGTCCGGCTATCGCATCGGCGTCCGTGCTGGCATTCCTTGCGTCGTTCGAGAACTACAACACAACCACATTCACCATCATCGACTACAAAACACTGACCACGGTGCTGGCGCAAAAGGTGCGGTTGGGGATCAACCCGTCGATCTCGTCCTTGGCGTTCATAATCATCGTTCTGACGATCTTCGCAGCACTGGCCTTTGAAGCCGCAAACCGCAACAAAGAGCACAAGCTGGCGGTCAAGAAAGGCAAAGCAAGCGAGCGAAAATCTGGTATCTTGCCAAGCTTCATGACGGGAAATCCGGCCGCGATTCTGCTCGTGCTTCTTGCCTTTGTGGTGATTGTGATGGTGGGCACCGCGCAAAAATACAGCCCAGAGACGTGCAAAATCGAAGTGCGCGAGGCCAAGCAGATTGCAATTCAGCAGCGCATTGAGCAGCTCAAGGAAGCGCGCCGCCTCAAAGATGAAGCCAAGGCTGCGACCCAGTCTGACGCTCCGGCTGCGCCCACCACAGCTGCGCCTAAAAATAGCGGAGCTTTTGGGAACGTGTTTGCGCCGACCAATTTGTCTGATGAGGACGACGCAGCACCCAAAGCTGCGCCAAAGGACGGAAATGGTGCGTTCGGGAATGTGTTTGATCCGAATAATCTGAACAGCGAGTAGGGGGCGCTCGCCGTCCGCCTACAGCCTGCGGAGCCCGAACTCGCGGATAAGGCCCGTAAGCAACGTACTCGCCTGTTGGCGGTGCGCGCGATGCAACGACCGTGCGCTTTGGGCGTCACGGTTCTCAATCGCAAATAGCACCGCACGGTGGTCCTCGTTCGACTGAACCGGTAGTGGGCGCAGCGGCAGTGTCATCATCCGCGCGCGCCGCACTTGGTCGGTGTAACGCGCAACAATTTCAGCCACCCGCGCATTGCCGCCCAAGCGCACCAGCTCGGTGTGGAACCGGTCATCCGCACTGGCCCAAGCGTCGCGGTCTTGGTTCGAGAGTGCGGTGTCCATGTTGTCGATACAGACCTGCGCGATGCGGAGGTCGTCCGCAGTATAACTTTTCTCAGCTGCGCGCGCTGCGGCAAGGCTTTCCAGCTCACACAACACATCATAAATTTCGGCCATGTCTTCGGCGGAGATGGGCAATATGCGAACTCCGCGCCGTGGTTGCACCTCCACCAAACCTTGCGCCTGCATCGTCAACGCAGCTTCGCGCACGGGGGTTCGCGACATGCCCAGTTGGTCCGCCAAATCGGCTTCGTAATGGTTGGAGTCGGGTGATAGTTCGCCCGTGAACACCATCTCGCGCAGCCGTATTAACGCCTGATTTGTTTGGGATGCGGCCATGGCTACAGCTCCACCCGTGCGCCGATCTCGGAGGACCGATAGATCGCCTCCTCGACTTCTCGCACAAAGAGATAGTCCGCCGCTTCGTTCTCAAACGGCTGACCGTCTTTGAGCCCGGTCACCACATGTTTTTGTAACGCAAACACACAGTCACCGCCGAAACCCGACCAGTCGCGGGCAGGGAGGATGGCGACGTTTTCGGTCTGCCCGAACCGGCGCAAGTGTAATGCTCCGTCACCCGAGAGCGCCAAAGCGCCTTCAGTCCCCTCGAACAACCCTTCGCCAAAGGTCAGGCGGTGGTTTTCGGCGGCGTGGTCTAGAAGACGATTACCGTCGAACAAGGCCCGCCTTCCTTCAGGGAATTCAAACAGGATGTGACCTGCATCTTCGCCAGAAATGATGGGATTCATGCGCCTTAGATCAGCATAGACGGCTGTGGGTTGCCCGAATAAAAAGCGGAAAGCATCTACCCAATGTACTGCGGTTTCATGGACCAGTAGTCGCGGCATTGTCTGAAAATAGGGTTGTCGGTCCAGATAGGCATCCGGCCCTTGGCCATCCCCTGTCCGCAGCCTGAACGTCAGCTGCATTGGTGTTCCGATCTCGCCCTCGTCGATGAGCAACTTGGCAGCTCGATACCACGGCTGAAAGCGAAAATTTTCATGGATTATCAGGGGAATACCAGCCGAAGCTGCCAGCTCTGTCGCCTGTCGCGCTTCGTCTAGTGACGTGCAAAACGGTTTCTGACAGATGATAGCCTTAACGCCCGCCTTGATACCTGCGTAGATGGCCGCCGCATGGGTAGGTGGCGGAGTGATAATGTCCAGAATGTCAGGGCACACCGTGTCGAGCATGTCACCCAAATCGGTAAATGCCACGGCACCTGTAGAGGCGGCTTTCTCCAAATTATGATCGCACGCCCCCACAAGATCGACATCTGTCATTCGCCGCCAGGCGTCATAGTGGAACTGCGCGAAGTAGCCCGCGCCAAGGCAGGCGGCTTTCATGCCAGACGCGCCGCAATCGCCGCAGCGGCCTCCGCAGTGCTGGCCACTCCACCAAGATCACGTGTCACGCCTGCGCGGTCTGCAATCGCGGCTTCCACCGCTTCGCGCAACCGCACACCATCTGCGGCCATCTCTTCGTTTTCGTGGGTCACACCCAGCCAATCAAGCATCATGGCCGCTGACAAAATCATCGCAAACGGGTTGGCGATACCTTGTCCCGCGATATCAGGTGCGGAGCCATGACAGGGCTGGAACACCGCATGATCATCGCCAATATCCGCCGATGGGGCGAGGCCAAGTCCGCCCATCAACCCCGCGCCAAGATCGGACAGGATGTCGCCAAACATGTTCTCGGTGACCATCACGTCGAACACCCATGGTTTTTCGACCATCCACAAGGCTGTTGCATCAACATAAGCGTAATCGGACGTCATATCGGGGTGCCGCGCGGCCTCCTCGTCGAAAATCTTGCGGAAGAAAGCGAAGGCCGCAAACACATTGGCCTTGTCGACGCAGGTGACGCGTCCGCTGCCACGGCCCGCCGCTTTGCGCGCCTCTGCCAGCGAGAAAGCGAAACGAAACAGCTTTTCTGACGTTTCACGGGTGATCTTTAGCGTTTCATAGGCTTCGGCATCATTGCGTACGTCTCGCGTCCCTTGGGAATGGAACAACCCTTCGGTGCTTTCGCGGATCAAAACAAAATCGACCGCTTGCCCGTCTTTCAACGCCAGTGGCGTTGGTTGGCCCGGCACAATGCGCACTGGGCGCACACCTGCATACAGGTTCAGTTCCTTGCGAATTTCGATCTGTGGAGAAATTTCTGTGCCATCCGGGTAGCGTACAGAGGGCAGGCCCATGGCCGACAACAAGATTGCGTCAGCAGTGCGCGCAGTGGCCAGAGAAGGCGCAGGAAGACTTTCGCCATGTGCCGCGTAGTGAGCCGCGCCAGCGGGGACGGTGTTGAAAACAAAACTGTAAGATTGCGACTGCGCGGCCATACCTTCCAGCAATTCAACGGTCGGACGCATGATTTCAGGGCCGATGCCGTCACCGTTGAAAACGGCAATCTTGAAAGTTTTTGTCATTGTTGTGGATTTCCAGTTTTATGAATGGACGTCTCGCCCCTTAATAACGTATGCGTTAATGTATGCAATAACCAAAAGGACTGCCTAATGTTCGCTCTCGCCGTTACGTTTGAAATTGATCCCGCCCAATTGGACGCCTTCAAGGTAGCCATGCTGGAAAATGCGAACACCTCACTGAAAGACGAGCCGGGTTGTCGGCAGTTCGATGTTTGCATGGATACCGCCCGCCCTACAGAGGTATTCTTGTACGAAGTGTATGATGACGAAGCAGCCTTCAAGGCGCATACCGCCAGCGCGCATTATGCGGCTTTCCAATCTGCCATCGACGGAATGGTGACGGGCAAAGACGTGCGCTTCTTCAACGAGGTACACCAATGAGCGCGTGGCAGGTTCATGCCCTAAAATACGCACAGCGAAACAGCCGAACGCGGGCGGATAGCTTCATATTCGACGACAACCACGACGCGCCGCATGCGATGGACTACTTTATTTGGGTGCTGCGGCGGGGGAAAGAGGTGATCCTTGTCGATACGGGTTATGATACCGACGAGGCCACGTCGCGCGATCGTCCGATTTTACGTGACCCGCGAGACGCATTGGCAGGAGTTGGGCTGAAAGCCGAAGACATTACGCAGCTCATCGTGACGCATCTTCACTATGATCACGCTGGCGGATTGCACCTGTTCCCGAACGCTACGATTCATCTGCAAGAGGCCGAGATGGCTTATGCGACGGGTCCTTGCATGTGCCATGATACGCTGAAAATGCCATTTACGGCGGATCATGTCTGCGAGGCCGTAAAACGCGTCTACCAAGGGCGCTGTGTCTTTTACGACGGCGATGGCGAAGTGGCCGAGGGCGTGACGGTGCATTGTTTAGGGGGCCATTCGCGCGGGTTGCAGGCGGTGCGGGTTCGGACGGAGGCAGGGTGGCTTTGTCTTGCGTCTGACGCGTCTCACTATTACGAAAACATGTTTGAAAACAAACCATTCCCAATCGTTGTTGATCTTGAGAATATGCTGGACGGCTTTGTGCGGTTGCACAAGCTCGCGTCTGACCGCTCTCTTATCATACCGGGCCACGACCCACTTGTGACGACGTTGTTCCCACGGGAGGGGCCGGACTACTGCTGGCGGCTGGATCGCGGCCCTGATGGCAAGTTCACGTTATAGCGGGTCTTGACCTCCTAAATTTTACCAGTTGATAAAATTTTGAACTGTGGCACACTTTGCAGATATGTTGACGCAGCCCGGAGAGACCATGCCCGACGCCACGCCCATGACACCCGGTATCACATCCGGCAGATTAAGCGCCGAGACTCTGTCAGAGAACTTTGACGATCTGCATCCGGCCTACGCGCCGCATGAGGCGGCAGTCGCCGCCGATCGGTGTTACTTCTGCCATGACGCGCCCTGCATAACTGCCTGTCCGACCGATATCGACATCCCATTGTTCATTCGCCAAATCCAAACCGGCACGCCGGAAGCTGCGGCCAAAACGATCTTGACGCAAAACATCCTTGGCGGCATGTGCGCCCGCGTTTGCCCGACCGAGACACTTTGCGAGGAGGCCTGCGTTCGCGAGGCCGCCGAGGGTAAGCCGGTCGAGATCGGCCGCCTTCAACGCTTCGCCACAGACACATTGATGGACGCGGGGAAACACCCGTTCTCCCGCGCGGCATCGACCGGCAAAAGCGTGGCTGTCGTCGGGGCAGGGCCCGCAGGCCTGTCTTGCGCGCACCGGCTGGCCATGCACGGCCATGACGTCGTGCTGTTCGATGCGCGCCCAAAGGCGGGCGGGCTGAACGAGTTTGGTATCGCCGCCTATAAATCGACCGATGATTTCGCGGCGCAGGAAGTCGACTGGCTTCTGAAAATTGGCGGCATTACCGTCGAGATGGGGCAGAGGCTGGGTCAGGACCTCAGCCTGGACGAGCTTCAGAACGAATACGATGCCGTGTTCCTCGGCATCGGGTTAAGCGGCGTGAACTCCCTGCGCGCCGCCGGCGAAGAAAGAGAGGGCGTATCCGACGCCGTCTCTTTCATCGCTGACTTACGCCAAGCGTCGAACCTGACAGCCTTGCCGGTTGGGCGCGATGTCGTGGTGATCGGTGGCGGGATGACGGCGGTTGATGCCGCCGTGCAATCCAAGCTGTTAGGTGCGGAGAACGTGACGATCGTCTACCGACGCGGGCAGGACCAAATGGGCGCCTCGCGTTTCGAGCAGGATCTGGCAACGTCGAAAGGTGTTCGCATCATTGCAAACGCGCAACCCGTTGCGGTGCATGGCAACGGTGCCGTGGCCGAGGCAGAGTTTGAGTATACGACTTCTAACGACGATAAACTGAAAGGCACCGGCGAGACGTTTCGCCTCAAGGCAGATCAGGTGTTCAAAGCCATCGGGCAAACGCTTGAGGGCGCGCCGGAGATGCTGGACCTCGACGGGCGCAAGATCGCGGTGTCAGCGGCGGGGGCCACGTCAGTAAAAGGCGTCTGGGCTGGGGGCGATTGCGCCTCCGGTGGCGACGATTTGACCGTGACAGCCGTGGCCGAGGGCCGTGATGCGGCGGAAGACATTCATTCCACATTGATGGGAGGCAAATAGCATGGCCGATTTGACGACAGACTTCTTGGGCATCAAAACCCCCAACCCGTTCTGGCTGGCCTCCGCGCCGCCGACGGATAAGGAATACAACGTCCGCCGCGCTTTTGAAGCAGGGTGGGGCGGCGTCGTCTGGAAGACGCTCGGCTCGGAAGGGCCACCCGTGGTCAACGTAAATGGTCCGCGTTATGGCGCGATCTATGGGGCAGACCGTCGACTTCTGGGCCTCAACAACATCGAACTGATCACAGACCGCCCATTGCAAACCAACCTTGAGGAAATAGCTCGCGTCAAAGCCGACTATCCGGACCGGGCGATCATCGTCTCGCTGATGGTGCCCTGTGACGAACAGGCGTGGAAAGACATCCTGCCGCTGGTCGAGGAGACCGGCGCGGACGGGATCGAGCTGAATTTCGGCTGCCCGCATGGTATGTCGGAGCGTGGCATGGGGGCGGCTGTTGGGCAGGTGCCTGAATACATCGAAATGGTTACCCGTTGGTGCAAGCAATATTACTCCAAGCCGGTGATCGTGAAGCTGACGCCGAACATCACCGACGTGCGCAAACCGGCAGAGGCTGCCATGCGGGGCGGTGCGGATGCGGTGTCGCTGATCAACACGATCAACTCCATTACGTCGGTAAATCTCGACATCATGAGTCCGGAACCGACAATCGACGGCAAGGGCTCGCACGGTGGCTACTGCGGTCCGGCGGTCAAGCCGATTGCCATGTCCATGGTGTCGGAAATTGCGCGCAATGCAGAGACCAAGGGCTTGCCTATTTCGGGAATTGGTGGCGTCACCACATGGCGCGATGCAGCGGAGTTCATGGCGCTTGGCTGTGGTAACGTGCAGGTTTGCACCGCAGCGATGACCTACGGGTTCAAAGTGGTGGAGGAAATGATCTCCGGCCTGTCCGACTGGATGGACGAGAAGGGCTACACGTCAACTCAGGACTTCGTCGGGATGGCCGTGCCGAACGTCACGGACTGGCAATATTTGAACCTCAATTACGTGGCCAAGGCGAAGATCGACCAAGACGCCTGCATCAAATGTGGTCGGTGCTATGCCGCTTGCGAAGACACATCACACCAAGCGATTTCCATGTCGGCGGATCGCGTGTTCGAAGTCATCGACGCGGAGTGCGTGGCGTGTAACTTGTGCGTTGACGTCTGCCCGGTCGAGGACTGCATCTCGATGCTGCCGATGAAGGCCGGCGAGGTCGACCCGCGTACCGGAAAGGTGGTCGAAAAAGAATACGCCAACTGGACCACCCATCCGAACAACCCCGGTACGTGTGCTGCCGAATAGGATCTAAGGGGTTAATATCTTGAGAAAAACTTCCCGAAGATAGACGGGGGCCGCGTCAAACGGCTCCTCTTCGCCAAGCACCGCACGCACTTGGACATCGAAATCGGCATAGTGCTGCGTCAGTGACCAGATCGAGAAAATCAGGTGATAAGGATGCACTGACGCGATCTTGCCTTGGCTGGTCCAATCGCGGATCACAGCCACTTTTTCGTCGACCAGTTGCTTCAATTCCCCCTTCAACGCGTCCAGAATGCGCGGGGCCCCTTGGACGATTTCATTGGCGAACAAGCGACTTTCGCGAGGATACATCCGGCTCATTTCCAGCTTGCGATCGACATAGGCGAGGATCTCGTCAATTGGCTCTCCGTTGGAATCCATGGCGCGCATTGGATCCAGCCATGTGTCCATCAGGCCCGACAGCAGCTCGTTATGAATGGCCTCTTTCGAGGCGAAATAGTAAAGCAGGTTGGGCTTTGATAGCCCTGCCTCGATGGCAATTTGGTCCAGCGTTGCGCCGCGAAATCCGTGGGTCGAGAACACCTCAAGCGCGGCCTCCAGAATAAGGTCGCGGTTGCGTTGTTGGATGCGGGTGCGCGGACGCTCCGTTTCTTGTTCGTTTGGCATAAAGAAATGCCTCTTTCGTTAGCATTTACCGTGATGTGCGGCGGTTTTTCCGAGGGGAATCCTTGACAGCCCCCCGACCACTGGTAGCCTTACTTTGACCGACTGGTCAAATACTGGGGGATAAGATGGCAGCACCTGGCGAGAATTTAAAGATTGATGGCGCGCGGCTGTGGGACAGCCTGATGGAGATGGCCAAGATTGGTCCGGGCGTCGCTGGGGGCAATAACCGCCAAACCCTGACAGATGAGGATGGCGAAGGCCGCGCCTTGTTCCAAAGCTGGTGCGAGGCCGCTGGCTGCACAATGGGCCTCGATCAGATGGGCAACATGTTCGCGCGGCGCGAGGGGACAGACCCCGACGCGCTTCCGGTCTATGTGGGGTCACATCTCGACACGCAACCGACCGGCGGCAAGTATGACGGGGTGCTTGGCGTTTTGGGCGGGCTGGAAATCCTGCGCACGCTGAACGACCTGAACATCAAAACCAAACACCCAATCATCGTGACCAACTTCACCAACGAGGAGGGCACGCGATATGCGCCAGCGATGCTGTCCTCCGGTGTTTTTGCTGGGATTCATACGCAAGATTGGGCTTACGACCGAGAAGATGCGGAGGGCAAAAAATTTGGTGACGAGCTAAAACGTATTGGCTGGCGTGGCGACGAGGAAGTTGGCGCACGCAAGATGCACGCGTTTTTTGAGTTGCACATCGAACAAGGCCCAATTCTTGAAGCAGAAGAAAAAGAGATCGGCGTTGTCACACACGGACAGGGCCTCAGTTGGACGCAGGTGACGATTACCGGCAAGGACAACCACACCGGCTCCACCCCGATGCCGATGCGCAAGAACGCAGGGTTGGGCATGGCCAGAGTGCTGGAACTGGTGGACGGGATTGCGTGGTCCCACGCGCCTCATGCCGTAGGCGCGGCGGGGCATATAGATGTCTACCCGAACTCGCGCAACGTGATCCCGGGTAAGGTTGTGTTCACGGTCGATCTGCGCTCACCCGACCTTGCAGTGATCGAGGACATGGAAAAGCAACTGGCCGATGGCGCAAAGCGGATTTGCGATGAAATGGGTTTGGGGCTTGAGCTGGAGAAGGTCGGCGGCTTTGATCCGGTGACGTTTGATGAGGGTTGCGTGACTGCGGTGCGCAACGCGGCGGAACGGCTAGGGTATTCACACATCAACCTGATATCCGGTGCTGGACATGATGCGTGCTGGATCAACCGTGTTGCGCCAACGGCCATGGTCATGTGCCCCTGCGTCGACGGGTTGAGCCATAACGAGGCCGAAGAGATTAGCCCGGAATGGGCCGAAGCGGGGACAAATGTCTTGTTCCATGCAGTCGTCGAGACGGCGGAGATCGTTGGGTGAAACACTTCAAGGCCCTTTTCTTGCTGGCAGGTCTCGCTCTTGCAGGCTGTTCCGCACAGCAGGGGCCGGTCTCCATTCGCTCCGGCCTTGGGTCGGAGGCCAATCTGGACGCTATTCGCCCGCCATCTGGGGCGACCTACAATTTCATCTTGACAAATGACGCGGCCCCAGTTCCCGCGACGATGTCCATCACGTCACGCAAACGCAGCGGCAACCGTTACACCTATAACGGGCAAATGGTTCTGACATTGCCGGAGGCGGAAAATCTGGAAGAGATCGCCTCTTTGATAGCCGAGGCGTTGGGAAAGACGACCGTGAGCGCACGCGGAAACCAGTTGTTCATCCCGGTTGGCCTGACGGCGGATAACCGGTTTCGCTCGTCCCGCTCCAACATCACGTCCGACGTGACGCGCTACGCGCCCCATGACTGTTTCGCCGTCCTTGGCACCTGTCGGTATCGGGCGATAGATCAACTTGGGCGTGTTGCGGAACTGGTGACCGAAACCACGGAGACTGACGGCGTCTGGCGATCCAAAACTGAGCTGGACCCAAAGGCAAAGAACGTCGGTCTGGTTAACGAGACACGCCGCGCCGTGTACTCCATCGACAAGAACGCGGTGCTGCTTGACATGGTCGTCACTCGCGGCTCCGGCGCGCAGCGCACGCGTTTCGCGATCAGAAGGAAATAGCAGGGCCTCTTGGCACTGCGTTGAATAGCACGAAGGGAGACGCACATGAGTAAAGTTATCAAAGGCGGTACGATCGTCACGGCGGATCGCAGCTGGAAAGCAGATGTGTTGATCGAAGGAGAAAAGATTGCCGAAATAGGCGAAAACCTGAAAGGCGATGAGACCATCGACGCAGAAGGCGCCTATGTCATTCCCGGCGGGATCGATCCGCACACGCATCTGGAAATGCCGTTCATGGGCACCACCGCGGCCGAGACGTTCGAATCCGGCACCTTCGCCGCCGCGGCGGGTGGCACAACCATGCTGGTTGATTTTTGCCTGCCCGGCGAAGATGGCTCGCTGCTGAATGCGATTGATGATTGGGATCGCAAGTCACGCGACCAGATCTGTACCGACATTTCTTACCACATGGCCATCACGGGATGGAATGAGAGTATTTTCAATGAGATGGAGGCCGTTGTTAAAGAACGCGGCATCAATACGTTCAAACATTTCATGGCCTACAAAGGCGCGTTGATGGTGGAAGATGACGAGATGTTCGCCTCGTTCAAACGCTGTGCAGAGCTGGGTGCATTGCCCTTGGTGCACGCCGAAAACGGCGACATCGTGCAGGAACTGCAGCAGAAATATCTTGCCGAAGGAATCACCGGTCCCGAAGGCCACGCCTATTCCCGTCCGCCCGAGGTCGAGGGCGAGGCCGCCAACCGTGCGATCATGATAGCCGACGCCGCCGGCACGCCACTCTATATCGTCCACGTTTCTTGCGAGCAGGCTCATGAGGCCATCCGACGGGCGCGCCAGAAAGGGATGCGTGTCTACGGAGAGCCGTTGATCCAGCACCTGACCCTCGACGAAACCGAATATTTTGACAAAGATTGGCAATATGCGGCCCGCCGTGTGATGTCGCCGCCGTTCCGTTCGAAGGACCATCAGGCGTCGCTGTGGGCGGGGCTGTCGTCGGGATCTTTGCAAGTCGTCGCCACCGATCATGCGGCTTTCACCGACAAGCAAAAGCAAATGGGGCTCGACAACTTCACCACCATTCCGAACGGCACGGGCGGGTTGGAAGAACGTATGGCGATGCTCTGGACCAAGGGGGTTGAAACCGGTCGTTTGACACCAGAAGAGTTCGTTGCGGCGACGTCGTCCAACATTGCTAAAATTCTCAACATCTACCCGATGAAGGGGGGAATAAACGTTGGCGGGGACGCCGATGTCGTTGTCTGGGATCCAACCATCAGCCGCGAAATCGCGGTCAGTACGCAAAAATCGATCATTGACTATAATGTGTTTGAGGGCATGACCGTGACCGCGCAGCCGCGCTACACGTTGTCTCGAGGTGAAGTCGTGTGGGCCTATGGTCAAAACTCACAACCGCAGCCGGGCCGCGGCAAGTTTGTACGCCGTCCGGCCTTTGCCAGCGCGTCTCAGGCAGTTAGCAAATGGAAATCGCTCAATACGCCCCGCAAAATCGAGCGTAATCCGCTCAACATTCCATCTGGTGTCTAAAGTCGCCAAAATTGGACAATAATGAAGGAAATGCCCGGATCGTGTCACAGAATTGCCGGAATGCACTGAGAAACCTCTCCCCAGACATGGGACACGCAGAGGGGTTTTTACATGCAAGTTCTCTTTACAAAGTTTCTCCTGGTACTGGCGCTTGGCCTGCTTGCCTTGGGAACGTGGATCAACGACGTGGCCATCGCCGACGCGATGTTCATCTTCGCAGCTTTCGCGATCGGTGGCGTGTGGTCAAAGTACAGCGCAGCAGCAGAGGCCGCAGCGGAAGACGAGATGTCGGCAGAGATGCCAACGGCCTAACATGCGCAGCGGGGCCGTTCTGAATGGTCCCCAATGCAAATTCTTCGGTTATTTCCGCCAAAGCACTGGATTTGACCTTTCAGACCGCTGATGCGCCGGTTCATGCCTTGAAAGATGTCTCTCTCGACATCGCTCAGGGTGACTTTGTCAGCTTTATCGGACCATCCGGCTGCGGAAAGACCACGTTCTTACGTTGCATCGCGGGGCTTGAGACACCGACAGGTGGCACACTTACCGTAAATGGAATGACCGCAGACGAGGCACGGCGCGCCCGTGCATACGGCTATGTGTTCCAAGCCGCAGGGCTGTATCCTTGGCGAACCATCGCCGGCAACATCAAGCTTCCACTCGAAATTATGGGCTATTCCAAAGCCGACCAGAACGACCGCGTGGCGCGTGTTCTCGATCTGGTGGAACTGTCGGATTTTGGGGCAAAATTTCCATGGCAGCTTTCCGGCGGGATGCAGCAACGTGCTTCCATCGCGCGGGCCCTGGCATTTGATGCCGATATCTTGCTGATGGACGAGCCATTCGGTGCCTTGGACGAGATCGTGCGTGACCACTTGAACGAGCAACTTCTGGCGTTGTGGACCCGCACCAACAAAACCATTGCGTTTGTGACCCACTCGATCCCCGAGGCGGTGTATCTCTCGACCAAGATCGTCGTGATGAGCCCGCGCCCAGGGCGGATTACCGATGTGATCGACAGCCCGCTGCCAAAAGAACGCCCCCTCGATATTCGCGATACGCCGGAGTTCATCGAGATCGCCCACCGCGTGCGCGAGGGGCTACGGGCGGGGCATGAAGATGACTGAGGTCAGGGTAAATACGCCCCGACCCACCGGGCCGAGGCGCAGGAAACGCGACGCCATAGCGTCTCATCACCGCTTACGGCCATCGGCTCCTCAGCCTGTTCCGCAAAAACAAATTAATGTGGAATTGGTGAACAAATCCTTAGAATCACTGCTTCAAAAATACCGAAAACCCAAGCTCTCTACCCCTGCGCCGGTTGCGGGGTTGGAACGCTCCGCGGGAGGTATTTTTGAAGCAATGATAAGGGATGGTGCGCACCATGCGTAAGATATTCCCTGTTTTGACGGTTGTCGCGGCTATTTTCGCATTTTGGTACGCAGCGGTCCCCTTCATGAATGTGAAGGAAACCCTCACTGGACTGGAGCGGGCAGGGGCCGTTGTGGTTCCCGACAATCCGATTGAGCGACGGGATGCGTCATCTTTCGGTTTGGTCCTAAACAACAGTTTCGCGATTCCCGCGACCTACGCCCAAGAGAGACCAAGACTACCTGCGCCGCATCAAGTCGCTCAGGACCTATGGAAGACGACGGTGATGAAGAAGGTGACCTCGAAACGCTCATTGGTCTATCACGGTTGGATCACTCTTAGCGCCACACTGCTTGGCTTTGCGATAGGCACTGGCGCGGGCATAATTTTGGCGGTCGGAATTGTTCACAGCCGTGCAATGGATATGAGCGTCATGCCGTGGGCCATTGCGTCGCAAACCATCCCGATCCTCGCCATCGCGCCGATGATAATTGTGGTTCTGAATTCAATTGGTATTCAAGGTCTGGTGCCGAAAGCCATCATCTCGGCCTATCTCAGTTTCTTCCCTGTAGTTGTGGGCATGGTCAAAGGGTTACGTGCACCGGACGCCATGCAGATGGACCTGCTCAAGACCTACAATGCATCCGACAACCAAGGTTTTTGGAAACTGCGCCTACCAGCGTCCATGCCCTACCTGTTCGCCTCGCTAAAGATCGGCGTCGCAGCGGCCCTCGTGGGGGCCATCGTGGCGGAGTTGCCTGCTGGTGGAGCGCGGGGTCTTGGCGGGCGGATGCTCACCGGTAGCTACTATGGACAAATGGTGCAAATCTGGTCGGCCCTTGTTTTCGCCGCCGTGCTTGCCGCGTCATTGGTTCTACTCATCGGGCTGGCCCAAAGACGCGCACTTAAGCGGATGGGGCTGACATGACCCTAGTCATCCTTGCATTCGTTATTTGGGTTGCGATGTGGGCCCTGAACACGCGGCTTGCTAACGGCCCGCGTGCCAATAGCAGACCCATCCAGCTGCTTGTGCCAGCTATTTTCGGCCTCACCATCCTCGTGGTTTGGGAACTACTGGTGCACGGACTCAACGTGCCGCTGGTGATCTTGCCCGCACCCAGCCATGTCGTCGCAACCTTCTTTAATGAAATTCCAACGCTCTGGCTCGATTTCCAGCAGACCTTCATCAAGGGTGCGCTCAGCGGCTACGTCATAGGGTGTGGCGCGGCTTTCGCGACGGCCATTCTTGTGGACCGTTATGACTTCCTGAAACGCGGGCTTTTGCCGGTGGGGAATTTCGTGGCTGCATTGCCCATCGTTGGAACCGCGCCGATCCTTGTGATGTGGTTCGGATTTGACTGGCAGTCCAAGGCGGCTGTCGTCGTGGTGATGGTGTTCTTCCCAATGCTGGTGAATACAGTTGCGGGGTTGCAAGAAACGACATCGATGCAACGCGACCTGATGCGCACTTACGGGGCAGGGTATTGGCCCAGCCTGACTAAATTGCGCCTGCCCGCGGCGATGCCGTTCATTTTCAACGGGCTTAAGATATCGACGACGCTCGCGCTAATTGGCGCGATTGTGGCCGAGTTCTTCGGTTCACCCACAATGGGTATGGGCTTTCGTATTTCCACCTCGGTGGGTCAGCTTGCACTTGATATGGTTTGGGCCGAGATTGTGGTCGCCGCCCTTGCGGGGTCCGCTTTTTACGGGGTGGTTGCCATGACCGAGAAAACGGTGACCTTCTGGCATCCGTCACAACGAAAATAATGTATAACAAGAGTATCAACCTGGAGGAAAACTCATGAAGAAACTGCTTACAACCGCCGCATTGGCGCTCGCGTTGGCAACGCCTGCCGCTCACGCGGATGGGCATGCGAACTCGGTAAAGTTGCAACTGCAATGGGTCACGCAGGCCCAGTTTGCGGGCTACTATGTGGCAAAAGACAAAGGCTTTTACGAAGAAGAAGGTCTGGACGTCACCGTGCTGTCCGGTGGCCCTGACATCGCACCACCACAAGTGCTGGCTGGCGGTGGCGCTGACGTCATGCTGAACTGGATGCCGTCCGCACTGGCCGCCCGCGAAAAGGGCCTGCCGGTTGTCAACATTGCGCAGCCGTTCAAGACATCCGGCCTAATGCTGACATGCTGGAAAGACACTGGCATCAAAACCCCACAGGACTTCAAAGGTAAAACGATTGGCGTTTGGTTCTTCGGCAACGAGTATCCGTTCCTGTCATGGATGAGCCAAGAGGGCATTTCCACAGATGGTGGCCCTGATGGCGTCACCGTTCTGAAACAAGGCTTCAACGTCGATCCGCTGCTGCAACGCCAAGCCGACTGTATCTCTACCATGACCTACAATGAATACGGTCAAGTGCTGGATGCAGGCGTGTCCGAGGACGAGCTGGTGACCTTCAAATATGAAGATCAAGGCGTCGCGACCCTGGAAGACGGCATTTACGCGCTGGAAGACAACCTCAAAGACCCGGCCTTCAAAGACAAGATGGTGCGTTTTGTGCGGGCCTCGATGAAGGGCTGGAAATATGCTGAAGCTAACCCTGACGAGGCGGCTGAAATAGTGCTTGAGAACGACGAGTCAGGTGCGCAGACAGAAGCGCACCAGAAGCGTATGATGGGTGAGATCGCCAAACTGACGGCCGGTTCTAACGGTGCGCTGGACGAGGCGGATTACCAACGCACTGTGGCAACTCTGCTGGCAGGTGGCTCTGATCCGGTAATTTCCAAAGAGCCGGTTGGCGCTTGGACATCCGAGATCACCGACGCGGCGTTGAAGTAATAGACCACGGGGATGGGCGTTTCGGCGTCCATCCCCTTCGCGAGGCGATTAGCCTCCAATGCCTTCGAATGTAACTGCGGCACCTAGTGCACTCGCCAAGATGGGCGATACGATTGCAACGATCTTCTTGAATGCCTCCAAGGACGCAATCTTGTTGATGTCGAAGCCCATCACCTCTGCGCCGATAGACGGGTTTCCATGAGCTGCGACCGCGCTGTGGAACCGTTCGATGCGGACCATCAAGATCAAGCTAACAGGCATATAATAACTCAAGATCAATACCGAATAGCTGACCCCACGATATAACGAGATCGCGTTGACCAGCTCTGCGTGGCGCGCACGCAGTTCGGGATCAGCAATCATTTGCCCCGGCCACTTCATCCATGACAACACCAAAACCATGCCGACGCTCAGCAGGATGCCAGAGCAGTAGAGATAGCGGGTCGACGCATCTTGGGCGCGGCGCAGAATTTCGGCCTCCGCCGCGAGGCCCTTGTTGCTGAGAAGGTAGGGGCGATGGGGACGGGCAAGTGCTAGAACCATTCCTGCGATAACTGCCGCCGCTGCGAGGGAGGTGATGTGGTTTGCTTTGTCGAGCAGAAATTCCATCCCATGAAACGCCCCTTCGTCATCACAGGCGAGGGAGGTTTCGCACGCGCGGAGCTGACCGGGCGACAGTGCATCGACGAACAGCGACTTCCCCAAAAGTTCGTAGGCTTCGAAACTGCCCATCCATTCCGGCTCCAGCGTGTTGAACACCATGGTGAACGCAACGACCGCCACCAGCCCGAGCAATATGCGGACCGCTGACTTGGGGCTGTGTTGCGACCACAATTCGGCGAAGAAAACCGCGATGAAAATTACGCAGACGGCGAAGTAGAAAAACCATGCCGAGAGAAAACGGTAGCGTGCGGTCAACTCAAGAAGAGGGGCAGGGTCGACTGATACCGTGTCGGGCAGCACCAAGGCGCTGTTGCCGAAATTGCCCAACAGGTACTCCGAGGCCAGCAATACGAAGGCAGGCAGCGCGAGGATGCCAAGATGTTTGGGCGCAATGACCAAATGGCCGCGCGGACGCAATCGGGGTGGAATGATCCCCATGGGGTATCCCCCTGTCTAAAATCGCGTGGACCAAAGACCCGCGCAGTCCAAAAGTAATATAGCTGTTTTCAGACTGCGCGCAGACAGGGAGACAGGTCAAGCCTGCTGCTTATCCCTTGCGATTTGCAGGGTGGAGCGACGACGACAAGATGTGATCAGAGTCATGCACGACCGCCTCGGCCTGATGATAGATTTTCGGGTCCGGCGGGGTGGCGACGCTTTCGTCCTTGTCGGGGTAGTCCAACTGCCACAAGAAATGCTTGATGCAGGCGAGCCGTGCGCGTTTCTTGTCGTTGGAACGGATCACAGTCCAAGGCGCATCTGCCGTGTCCGTGTAGAAGAACATGGCCTCTTTGGCCTCGGTATAGTCGTCCCATTTGTCCAAGCTTGCACGGTCGATGGGGGACAACTTCCAGCGTTTCAGCGGGTCAGTCTCACGTGACGCAAAGCGGCGTTTTTGCTCTTCCTGTGTGACAGAGAACCAGTATTTAAACAGTTTGATGCCACTTCGGGCCAGCATGCGTTCGAACTCCGGCGTTTGGCGCATGAATTCCAGATATTCCGTGGGCGCACAGAAGTTCATGACGCGTTCGACGCCAGCGCGGTTGTACCACGACCGATCATAGAGAACGATTTCTCCGGCAGTTGGCAGGTGTTTGACATAGCGCTGGAAGAACCATTGTCCGCGTTCTTCGTCGGTCGGCTTGTTCAACGCTACCACGCGTGCGGCGCGCGGGTTCAGATGCTCGGTGAAGCGCTTGATCGTGCCCCCTTTACCCGCAGCGTCGCGCCCTTCAAACAGCAAAACAAATTTCTGACCCGTTTCCTGAACCCAATGCTGCACCTTCAGCAATTCCACTTGAAGTGCAGCCTTTTCAGCCTCGTAGGTCGTGCGGTTCATCTTATTGGCATAAGGGTATTCCCCTTGCTCGAACCCGGTAATGGTGTCCGTGCTGGATTTCGCCTGTGCGGGAGGATTTTTTGCCTTTGAAACGGTCATATGCACCTTCAATTTGTTGCGTGAAAAGAACTGCTTGGTGAGCGCGCGAACCTTAACAAAACCTTGCCAGAGCGGCCTTGATTTGGATCAAGAGGAAACACTTCCGATCAACCGCTTGAACTTGAAGCTGTCAGCGCAGCGATGTGCCTTGCCCACGGCGGGGTTGCAGCCTAGCGTGCCCGAATGACACCCTTCGTTTTCTTCGCAGTCCTGACGGCAGCCTTCTTGCACGCGGTCTGGAATGCTTTGGTGAAGGGTGGCGAGGACAAACGATTGAACATGGCGGGCGTCGTGATCGGGCACTTGCCGATCGCCGTGCCGATGCTGGCTTTCGTACCCGCGCCGGACCCTGCCTCATATCCTTATCTTCTGGCGGGCATAGCCCTGCATTTCGGCTACCAGTGTTTTTTGCTTGAGTCCTACAAAATAGGGGATCTGACACAAGTCTATCCTATAGCCCGTGGGGTAGCTCCATTGCTGGTAGCGATCGTGTCGCTGATGTTCCTCGGGGTAGACCTATCTGGCATGGAGATCGTGGCGGTGGTCACCATCGCCGCAGGGATACTGAGCATCTCTTTGGTGCGGGGGGCAGATGGCTTGCGCAACGGTCGCGCAACGGCCATGGCGCTGACCACAGGGTGCTTTATCGCCAGCTATTCCCTTGTGGACGGGTTGGGCGCGCGCGTTGCAGGAACCGCGCTTGGGTTCTACGCGTGGTTGGGCATCGCCAATGCCATACTCTTTGTGGTGTTCATGGCGGCGACAACGCCACAGGTCCTGCGTGACCTCCCGATCAAGGGGAAGAGGATATTCTTTGTTGGTGGTGCGGCCTCGTTTGTCGCGTTTAGTATTGTGATGTGGGCCTTCACCCAAGCGCCCATCGCACTTGTGACAGCACTACGTGAGATATCTATCATCTTCGCGCTTTTGATCGGGGTACTCCTGATGGGCGAGCGTCTGAGCCTCGGCAAAGTGGTGTCGACAATGATTACCTTGTTGGGTGTCGCGTTGTTGCGTGCCTCGCGGTAGTGAACCACCTGATAGCCGAAACGTGATCGGGCGGGGCAACGGGTCGCGGCTCGATTGCTTGACCTTGCCCCGCGCTTGGCCCCATCTAGGTTAAATCTTTAAAGCAGGTTGGCTCATGATCCCCGAACTCGGACAATTCGCCCTATCTCTGGCACTTATCGCCGCGTTGGTGCAAAGCGTATTGCCAATGCTCGGTGCTGCGCGCGGCAACGCGTTGTGGATGCGGTCTTCGCAGGCGAGTGCGCTGGCGCAATTCGCTTTGATCTCTATTGCCTTTGCAGCATTGATGCGCAGCTACATCGTGTCGGATTTCACTGTCGTAAACGTCGTCAACAACTCCCATTCGCTCAAGCCGATGATCTACAAGGTCGCGGGCACTTGGGGAAACCACGAGGGCTCGTTGCTGCTCTGGGTCTTCATCCTCGCAGGGTTTGGCGCGGCGGTGGCTTTTTTCGGGCGCAATATCCCCGAGGCGTTGAAGGCACGCACGCTCTCCGTACAAGCATGGATTTCCGTCGGCTTCATCAGCTTTATGCTGTTCACTTCGAACCCGTTCGAACGGGTCTTTCCGCCCCCCTTGGACGGCAATGACCTGAATCCGCTGCTGCAAGACATCGGCCTCGCGATCCACCCGCCGCTGCTTTATGTCGGCTATGTCGGCTTCTCCATCGTGTTCTCCTTCGCCGTCGCCGCCCTGATCGAAGGGCGCGTGGACCCTGCATGGGCGCGTTGGGTGCGTCCGTGGACTTTGGCGGCATGGACCGCACTGTCCGCAGGCATCGGGCTTGGCTCTTGGTGGGCGTATTACGAGCTCGGCTGGGGCGGTTGGTGGTTCTGGGACCCTGTCGAGAACGTCTCCTTCATGCCGTGGCTGTTGGGTACTGCATTGCTGCATTCCGCCATCGTGACCGAGAAACGGGACACCTTCAAAAGCTGGACCATCCTGCTGGCGATCCTGACCTTCTCGTTGTCTTTACTCGGCACCTTCATCGTGCGCTCCGGTCTGCTGACATCGGTGCACGCGTTCGCGGTCGATCCGGAGCGCGGCATCTATATCCTTGGCCTTCTGTTCGTCTCTATCGGCGGCTCATTGGCGCTCTTCGCGTGGCGCGCCCCTTCTATGGAAGGCGGCGGATTGTTCGCCCCAATTTCCCGCGAAGCAGGGTTGCTCATTAACAACCTGTTGCTTGCAACAGCCACTGCGACCGTGCTGTTCGGCACGCTCTACCCGTTATTCCTTGAGGCCGTCACTGGTGACAAAATCTCCGTCGGCCCGCCGTTCTTCAACGCCGGTTTCATCCCGATCATGCTGCCACTTCTGCTGGTGATGGGCATCGGCCCGTTCCTGTCATGGAAACGGGCGGATATCAGGGGCGTCCTGTCCCGTTTGAAACTGGCTTTCGCTATCGCGGTTATCGTCGCTTTGGTCGTCTGGTACATCACCACGGGTGGTCCCGTTCTGGCGATCATCGCCATGGGCGTTTCGGTCTGGCTGCTGGTCGCAACGGCACAGGAATGGATCAAGCGCGTGAAGCTGTTCCAGCCCGGCGCCGTGGCCCGCATCCGCCGCCAGCCCCGTGCATCGCATGGCATGACTTTAGCGCATCTGGGCGTGGCAATCTTGGCGATGGGCGCGACGGGATCCTCCGCATGGAAAGAGGACATCGTCACCTTCGCCAGCCCCGGCACGCAGGTCGAGATTGCAGGCTTCGAGCTGACATTCGAGGGCATGAAGCAGCAGCAAGGCCCGAACTACGTCGCGCAGGTCGCAACCTTGAACGTGACCCGCGGCGGCGATTTCGTTACCAAGTTGTACCCAGAGCGTCGGGTCTATCCGGCGGCGGGCTCCACGACGACCGAAAGCTCCATCCGGCAAACCTTGGCGGGTGACCTCTACACCTCCATCGCGGAACCTGCGGCGGAAGGCGCCAAGGGCCAGTGGACGTTGCGGGTGTTGTACGAGCCTTTGGTGAATTTCCTGTGGATCGGGACCGCGTTCCTCGTTCTCGGCGGCGGATTGTCCTTGTCGGATCGCAGACTTCGTGTCGGCGCGCCACGCAAATCCAAAGCCGCGCCTGTTGGCGCAACACCGGCGGAGTAGCTGATGAAACGATTGCTCTTTGCGCTGCCTTTATTGGTGGCCCTGATCATCGGCGGCTTTGCCATCTGGGGACTGTCCGGTGGTCGCGACCCGTCGGCACTGCCTTCCGTGTTGATCTCGCAGCCCGTGCCCCAACTGGACCTCGGCCCGATTGAGGGCGTCGACCGTCCCGGCCTGACCACTGACGTTATCTCGAAGATGGAGGGCATCAAACTGCTCAACGTCTTCGCCTCGTGGTGCGCGCCGTGCCGTGCCGAACATCCCAATCTGACCCGCTTGGGACAGGAGGAGGGGCTGACCCTCATCGGCATCAATTACAAAGACAAACCCGAAGCCGCCGCCAAATGGTTGGATGAACTGGGCAATCCCTACGCCGCTCTCGGCTCCGACTACGCGGGGCGGGCGGGCATTGATCTGGGCATCTCCGGCGTGCCGGAGACGTTCATTATCGACGCAGGCGGCATCATCCGGCACCGGTTCGCAGGGCCTGTCGTGGGCGATGGTCTCAGACGGTTCATGGAAGCCTTGGACGAGGTGCGCAAATGATCCGCGCCGCCCTTCTTGCGCTTGCCTTGCTGGCCAACCCTGCCTTCGCCGTGGAACCGGACGAGGTGTTGTCCGACCCTGCATTGGAAGAACGCGCCCGTGCGATCTCGGCCAATGTGCGTTGTGTGGTGTGTCAGAACGAACCTATCGACAGCTCCAATGCAGGCGTGGCCCGTGACCTTCGGGTGTTGATCCGCGAGCGGCTTGTGGCAGGCGATACAGATCAGGAAATCTATGATTTCCTCGTATTGCGGTACGGCGATTTTGTCCTGTTCAAGCCGCCCTTCAAGCCGTCGACCTATGCGCTGTGGCTGGGTCCGTTCGCCATCCTGTTCATCGGGGGCCTCGCCGTTGCGATCTCGCTGTCGCGTCGTCCACGCAGGCCCGCAACCAAAGACACCCACCTGAGCGCCGACGAGGAAACCGAATTGGCCAAGCTCATGGAAGAGGACAAATCCCTATGATCTTTTGGGTTTCCGCAGCCGCACTTGCGCTGCTGACGACGCTTGCATTGCTATGGCCGCTTTTGCGCCGCAACGAGGGAGCTATGGATCGTGCCGACGGGGCGATTGCTATTTTCCGCGACCAGTTGGGTGAAGTGGATCGCGATGCGGAGCGCGGGATCATCTCAGGGCCTGAAGCCGAGGCGGCCCGCACGGAAATCAAACGCCGGATGATCGCTGCCGACAAAGGGCGCGGTCCGGTCGATTCCGGCGGCCTGTCAGGGCGCAAATTGCTGATCTCCTGCGCCTTGCTTACGCCACTGGCAGGGGCGGCGCTTTACACGCAGCTTGGCGCGCCAACGATCCCGTCCATACCGTTTGCGGAGCGGGCTGCCGAGCAGACCGAGGCGCAAAACCTCGACAAGCTGACAACGCAGTTGCGCACCAAGCTGGAAAGCGAACCCGATGGCGGCGAGACCCGTGGTTGGGAATTACTGGCATCAACTTATGCCAATATGGGGCGTTACGGTGATGCGGCCTACGCCTATTCGCGCATTGTGGAACGTGACGGGGCGACGTCGGCCACGTGGTCGCAATACGCCGAAGTCTTGATCTCTGCGGAGAACGGAACGGTCACCAAAACTGCCGAGGAGGCAATCGCACGCTCAATCGCCCTGGATCCGCTGAACCCTGCGGGCACCTATTATAACGCGGTCGCTATGGGGCAGGCCGGACAGACCGAGCAGGCGCGCCAATCGCTTCTGGACCGTTTGGCGCTGGAAACCACTTCGGCGGCGTGGATGCCGTTCTACCTGCGCGAAATCAATCGTCTGGGCGACTTGCTGGGGCTGGAACCTGCTACGCTGCCGGACTTCCCTGACGCACCGCGCGGCCCGTCGGCGGCTGACGTCGATGCTGCATCGGAGATGTCTGCCGAAGATCGTCAGGAGTTCGTGCGCACCATGGTTGGTAACCTTGCAGAGCGGATGAAGGACGAGCCTGATAACCTGCAAGGATGGCTACAACTGGCCCGCGCTTATGGTGTGTTGGGTGAAGATGACAACGCCCGTGCCGCCTATGAAAGCGCCAAGGCTCTCACCGATAAATTGCCGAAAGATGATCCGCGCCGGGTCACTGTAGAGCAAGGTCTGGCCGCGCTCGGCAACTAAAGTCGGGCGGCCTCCAAGGCATCTAATACCGCGTCTTTGGTCAAGAACTCCGGCAGGGCGATACCTTGCGGCGCGCCTGGTCCATAGACTTTGTTGAACGGGATACCGAAGCGGCCATTTGCTTTCAGGTAGTCGAGAATGACGGGGTTGGGCTGTGTCCAGTCCCCCCGCATCGCTGTAACACCATCATTTACCAACATGCCCGCCACGGGATCGCGGTCCAGAACGCGGGCCTTGTTTGCCTTGCAGGTCAGGCACCATGAGGCCGTGATGTCGACGAAGACGACCTCGCCATTGCTGACGCTTGTTGCGATTGCCGCCTCGTCAAATGTGGCCCAATCAGCGCTTTGCTCAAGTGCTTGCGGGGCAGGGCGTAGCACGACCGGAACCATTACAGCCGCAAATAGCAACGCTGCGGGGGCCAAGCTGCCCAGTCGTCTTTCGCGCGGTAGCATCATCGCCGCCAACGCCGCGCCCAACAAAGCCACCAGCACTAGCACCACCCGCCATCCGGCGACCTGTGCCAGCACCGAAGCAAGCCAGAGCGCTGTCAGCGCCAGCAACGCCGCCATGACCCACTTGACCCGCACCATCCATGGCCCGGGCTTTGGCAAGGCCTGCACAAGCGACGGGCGCAGTGCGACGGCAAGATAGGGTGATGCCAGTCCAAGCCCGAGTGCTGTAAAAATCACCATTGCCTCAAACCCGCTACCAGCGAGCGCAAAGGTCACGGCGGTGCCAAGAAACGGAGCAGAGCAGGGGGTCGCCAGAACGGCGGCGAAAGCACCGGTGGCGAAATCTCCCAACAATCCGGACCCGTGCTCCATACGCGCCATGGAGGTGTTCAGGCGTTGGGGTAACGTGATCTCGAACATGCCTGCCATGTTGGCGGCAAATGCTGTGATCAGGGTAATCATAAGCCCAAGGAACACGGGGTTCTGGAACTGCACACCCCAGCCGATTTGCCCGCCACCCGCACGAATGGTCAGCAAGACCGCGGCAAGCGCCCACATAAACGCCAAAATCCCAAGCGCAGAAACGATGAAGCCCGCACGGATGCGCGCGGCAGTTTGGTCGCTGGATTTCAGGGCGGAGGCGAATTTGATCGTCAACACAGGTAGTACGCAAGGCATGATATTAAGGATCAGCCCACCTAAAAGAGCTATCAAAGCGATAGACCACACGCTGGCCGCCCCCCCTTTGATAAGTGACGAGGCGCTTGGGGTGTCTGCTATGAAGCTGGCGGCGCGGTCACCATCTGTCAGTGTGACCTCGAACGGCTCGAACTTGGGTGGCATGGATAGGACGGGGAGGGTAGCGACGAGTGTTTTGCGATCACCGGACAGTGTGAATTCGGGCGCACCAAAGGATGCATCTGATCCCATATTGGCAAAAATCTGAAGCTGGTTCCCAAACGCGTTGCTGCTGTCGACTGCGACTTGCAATTCGGAATTGTCAGCTGACAACCAGAACCGCGCGTTGCGCATGCTCGCGTCTTCCAAAGGCGTGGGGACTTTCGCCGCCGCCGCCGCAATCGTTGCGGCAGATGTGGCGTCGATTCCACCCTCGCCGCGCAAAAGTGTCACTGACAAATCGAACATCTCGGGAATACAAAGCTCGGCGCACACCAGAACATTTACCGACACGTTCATCACGACCGTGCTGCCAACCTCTTCCAGCATCAACTGTATTGGGAAGGTCACCTCTTTGGCGTACCCGTAATTCTCGATGTCAAACGCCTCGAACCGTGTGGGCGCGGGGTAGAGCAGCTCACTACCTGCCACATTGGCCGAGCCGCTCCAATCCAGATCGGGCGGGTAGCCCACAGCACCCGGTGCTTCCCAGTAGGTTTTCCATCCCTCCGCAAGCTCAATCTGCAACGCTGCGGACACCGTGCCCGCACTTGGCGTGACGGCGTTTTCGGCGGTAATCAGCCGCGCGGTCATCCGCTCGCTTTGGTAGGCGATCGACGTCGCAGCTAAGGCGGGGGACAGGGCTGCCGACAGCCAGATCACGATTAGGGAGGCGAATATTCTCATGGATATGTTGGTCCCCTGATGGCGCGGCAAAGGCAAGAAGTTTCGCCCGCGTTTCACTGCCTCGTGATTGGCATGTGTTTGACAATCGGCTCACGGGACCTCACGGTCTTGTCACCTTTTCCGGCTGCCAAGGAGCTTGCCCAATGATCCGTTTTGCCACCTCGACCGCCCTTGCAGTGTGCCTCGCCGCGACCTCCGTTTCAGCCGAGGATTTGAGCCGTGAGCAGATACAGGAACTGGTGATACAGACCATCCGTGACAACCCCAAGATTGTGATGGAGGCGCTCCAGACCTTGCAGGCTCGAAAAGAGCAAGCCGATGCAGATCAAGCCCAGGCCGTGCTAACGAGCAACCGTGCCGCGTTGGAACAAGACCCCAACGCGCCTGTGCTGGGAAATCCTGATGGCGACGTAACTGTGGTTGAGTTTTTTGACTACAATTGCGGATATTGCCGTCGGGTGTTCGACGATGTTCATGCGCTGATAGAAAGTGACAGCAACATCCGAGTGGTCATGAGGGAATGGCCGATCCTTGGCGAAGAAAGCGTTTACGCCGCGCGTGCAGCCTTGGCATCGCGCGCGCAGGGTAAATACATGGAATTCCACAACGCGTTGATGGAAAACGAAGGCCGCGCCAATGAGGCCAGCGTTGAACGCATTGCGGGCGAACTTGGCATGGATGTCGCGCAACTCAAGCGTGACATGGACGCGCCGGAAGTTGTGGCCCACATCCAGACCAGTATGCAGCTGACGCGCGCTCTGGATCTGAACGGTACGCCTGCCTTCATTTTCGGCGATCAACTTGTTCCGGGTGCAATTGAGCTGGAGCAAATGCAGGAACTTGTCGCTCAAAGCCGCGACGCGGGCTGACCAGTCATCTTTTGCCGCTTTTGGGGTTTCATTTGGAAATTGTAACGGCCTAGTGTCGGGCAACCCACAATGGATCACGATACGGAAGGGGCAGGCTCATGGCGCGGATTGCCATCAACGGACTAGGGCGTATCGGGCGCTCCATCTTGCGTTTGCTAACCACGACGCCTGCGGGCGATGGGTTCGAGATTGCGGCCCTCAACGACATCGCGCGGCCGGAGCTGTGTGCCTATCTGCTGAAGCATGACAGCGTCTTCGGCCCGTATCCGGGTGACGTCAGTTATGACGAGCATTCCCTGACGATCAACGGGGTGCGCTACCCTTTGACCGGTAATCCTGACCTGTCCGAAATCGACCTGAGCGGGGTCGATTTGGTGCTCGAATGCACCGGCAAGTCTTCTACCCGCGAATTTGCCGAGCGCGGTCTGCGCGCAGGCGCGGGGCGGGTGCTGATCTCCGGCCCGTGCCCGACCGCAGATCAAACGGTGGTTTTGGGGGCCAACGACGACGCTTTGGCAGATCAACCCATCATCTCCTGCGCGTCCTGTACCACCAATGCGCTGGCCCCGTTGGCGCGGGTGATCGACGACGCCTTCGGGCTGGTCACCGCCCATATGACGACGATCCACTGCTACACGGGGTCGCAGCCTACGGTCGACGCCCCGCGTGGCGATCTGGTGCGCTCGCGCGCCGCCGCGCTGTCGATGGTGCCGACCACGACCTCCGCAGGAAAGCTCACCGATCTGGTTTTGCCCGATCTGGCGGGGCGGATATTCGCGACCTCGGTGCGGGTGCCGACGGCCTCGGTGTCGGCAATCGACATGAGCCTTCAGGCGCAAATGCCTTTCACGGAACAGAAAATAAATGATGTCCTGATCGCCGCAAAGGGAACAATCATCGGGACCACGGACGAGCCGCTGGTGTCCTCCGACCTGCGCGCACGGCCTGAAAGTATCGTGATGGCACTGCCGGAAACGCATGTCACCCAGTCCGGAGGCATGGCGCGGGTGTTCGGCTGGTATGACAACGAGTGGGGCTTTTCCAACCGCATGATCGATTTAGCCAGCCGCATGACGAAGATGTGAGTTTAGGCCGCTCTGATGAAGTGTTAGCCCTTCTCGTAAATCAACGAGAGCCGGAGGGTAAACCTATGAGCACCACACCAAACCGCCGCCTGTTCCTCGCGACTGCGAGTGCCGCGCTGGTCGCGCCAGCGCTGTTGCGCGCGCAAAGCATTGAAGCTCCGCTGGATGAAGTAGATGCGCCGCAAACGCCACAAGGCGTGCGCCGCAACGCGTCGAGCTTCCAATACCAGCAATGGCAAGATCACTTTGACACTTTGGGCGTCGCCACAGTCGTGGCCGACACCACGTCGCGCGCGCTGCATTACTGGAATTCCGACGGTTCCGATTACCGCGTTTTCGCGACCTCGGTGCCGCGTCGCGAGGACCTGACCAAGCGCGGTTATACCAAGATCGTGCGCAAGCGGGTCGGGCCTGACTGGACACCAACAGCCAACATGATCGCTGAAAATCCGGACCTGTCTTACATGCCACCCGGTCCCGGCAACCCGCTTGGCACCCACGCGATGTATCTGAGCTGGCCTGCCTATCTGATCCACGGCACCCATGACACACGCAAGATCGGGCGTCGCTCGTCTTCCGGTTGCATCGGCCTATATAATGAACAGATCGCACAGCTTTTCGAGCTGTGCCCTGTCGGCACGCAAGTCCGCGTGATCTGACTAGAAACGGGCGGTGGCATAGGTGCACACCGCCCGTTTTGTATCTGCAGGGTGGTTCAAGCCTCGGTGATCAGCTTGCTGATCTCGGCCACTTTCGCCGCCAGCAGCGCACGGTCGCCGCGCGCCTCGACATTCAGGCGCAACACCGGTTCGGTATTGGACTGGCGCAGGTTCACCCGCCAATCCCCGTAATCCAGTGACAGCCCGTCCAGACGGTCCACGCCCTTGGCATCCGGCAGATATGTCGCCTCGAACGCGTCAATCGCGGGCTGTTTGTCGGCCAGCTTGAAGTTGATCTCCCCCGAGGACGGGAACCGCGCCTGCATGTCGGCGACAAGTTCGGACAGTTTCTTGCCGGACGCGCTCATATGCTCGATCAGCAATATCCACGGAATCATCCCGCTGTCGCAATACATGAAGTCGCGGAAGTAGTGGTGCGCCGACATCTCGCCGCCATAGACCGCATCCACCTCGCGCATTGTCGCTTTGATGTGGCTATGCCCCGACTGCGACACCACGGCTTCGCCGCCACCAGCTTCCATCAGATCAAGCAGCGCCCAGATGACGCGCGGGTCGTGGATGATCTTCGCGCCCGCATGTTTGCCAAGGAACGCACCCGCCAGCAGCCCCACGACATACTCGCCGTCGATAAAGGCCCCAGTTTCATCAAAGAAGAAGCAGCGGTCGAAATCGCCGTCCCAAGCCACGCCCAAATCCGCGCCCTTCGACAACACCAGTTCGGCGGTCTGCGCGCGGTTTTCTTCGAGCAGGGGGTTCGGAATGCCATTGGGGAATGTGCTGTCCGGTGTGAGATGTTGGCGCACAAAGTCAACAGGTGCGCCCAGCTTGCCTGCGATGACGTCAAAGGCGGGGCCAGCCACGCCGTTGCCCGCATTGACCACGACTTTCATCGGCCGCCATGTCGAGACGTCCGCAAACCCCACCACGCGGTCGGCATAGGCGTCCCGCGGATTTTGTTGCTCCAACGAGCCGCGGGTTTTGGTGGGGCCAAAGTCGCCCGCTTCCACCAAGGCTTGTATCTCGCCCAAACCATCTGCCGAGGAGATCGGGCGCGAGCCCGCGCGCACCATCTTGATGCCGTTATAGTCGATGGGGTTATGCGATGCGGTGACCATCAACCCGCCACCGGCTTCATAGTGAGACGTGGCAAAATAAACCTCCTCGGTGCCGCACAAACCAATGTCGATTACGTCAACACCTTCGTCGCGAAGCCCCTCAGCCAATTGCCCAGCAAGCGCTTGAGAGGTCGGGCGGATGTCATATCCGATCACCACAGTTTTCGGCTCAATGGCGCGCGCAAAGCCCCGCCCGATGCCGTAGCAGATGTCTTCGTTCAGCTCGTCGCCCAAGCGGCCACGCACATCGTAGCTTTTGAAACAGGTCAGGGTGCTCATCATATTGCCTCGCTTTGTTGCGCACAGCCTTAGCGCGAAGCGTGCGCTGCTCCAAGAGGGCAGGCAGCAAAAAGGCCCCGCTGTTTCCAATGGGGCCTTTTCATAAGTTCATTTGGTAAGCCTAGCTCTTCGGCAATGAGCCTTCGCCATGGCCTGCCATGCCGCCGGACACCTCTTCGGTGGCCTCGCCGGACAGCTCTTCCGGCAGGATCAGGTTCAGCACGATGGCGATCAGCGCCGCTGGCAA
>NZ_RCCE01000001.1 GCF_003663885.1 Litoreibacter meonggei | reverse complement strand
CTGTCTCATCTTCCACTCCTCAGTGGTTACGATGAGCCAACAACCCTCTCTTATCAAATTGCCCTAGTTGGACCCATAGGCGCTGACGTCAGACATTGGCCTTGCCCCAATCCCGCTGCTGATGGAACTCGGTCGCCTCATATCCGATATTTCTGATGTCGATGTATACGAACGCCATCGTGAACCTGCTCAATGGAAATGGCCTGAAGATGGGCCTGAGGTGACTTTCTCGCGCACCAAAGGGCGGGCGGGTTCGAAGAAGGTGGCCTTAAAGCTCTCGGTGACATCGCACATCGCAGATGATCGCGTCACAGATGTGATTGGTGACGATGTAGCGATATGGGACATTTCCAGTGATCCACAAGCTCATGGCGTGATCCGCCACAAGAGCGACCTAAGCCATTACAGATCTATTGTCCGAGCGACACTTGATGAGATCAAGAATGTACATGGGATGGATGTCACGATTTCTGTTTTTCCTGCAGTTCCCGTCTCTTGTGCGATTGAATTTGGCAGGGTTTGGCAACCTAAGACACATCCTGGTATTGAGATATTTGATCAGATTCGAGGGCGAGGCTTTACGCGCAGATTGTCATTCGATCCATTGTCGTAGTAGTTCAAATGTCAGGGAAAATTTTGGCTAATCGCTAACCATCAAAGATCCGACTACAGCGATCAATAGGCTAAAGCGTCTACCGCTCGTGTTTGCGAATTGAACGTCCGCTTATTCGGCTGCCTAGTGCGGTTCTCGCGCCTGCAGCGAATGTCGGCTTCCCGCCGATTCTGTGGAAAAACAACGTGTTGCGGGCGCAGAATGTAGGGTCGGATTGAGTGCGCAAGCGCCTTTCTGTTCAGGCTGTGCGCATTTGTTGCGGTGCAGGGAAGATCTTGGCTAGTTTGCGGAGGTTTTGGGCAGTGGCTGCGAGGAGGAACTCGTCGTTTGCGCCACATGGACCAAGTAATCGGAGCCGTCCCAGCCCAAGGATGCGTTTGAGGTGGGCGAAGAGCATCTCGACCTTCTTCCTGAGTTTCATCGAGACGTCGTACTGGCGGGTTTTTGCGATCTCGCGGGCGACCTGACGAGCATCTTCGTGTTCTTCACGAGTAATCTTGCGTGCATCTGCTTTCGGGCAGCACTTGGACTTCGATGGACAAGACTGGCAGGTCAGCTTCAGAGCGCGGTATCGCGCGACCCCTTTGCCGGTCGGACCTCGACTTGGATCAGAGTAGTTCCGGCGGAACTGCTTCAACGCCTGACCTTCTGGGCAGATGTATTGATCGTTCTCAGCATCCCATTCGAATTCTGCCCGCGTCCATGTGCCGTCATTGCGGCCGGACTTGTCGAAGACGGGGATGTGCGGTGCGATCTTGCGGTCAACCAGCCAGCCCAACATCGGGCCGGTGCCGTAGGCAGTGTCAGCGATTATGCGTTCGGGATGCAGATCAAACTTCTCTTTGACTCGCTTCAGCATGGTCTTCGTTGACCCAACTTCAGCTTGCCGGATCGATCTTGTCGCCTCGACATCGACGATAACGCCGTGATCTGTGTCGATGAGATAATTGTCCGAATAACTAAAGAAAGCAGGGCCTTTACGGGCTGCTGTCCATTGACTGGCTGGATCAGAATGAGACGTGAACTTGGGTTGCACCTCGCTTGCCGCACCAAATGCGGCCTCGTCCAGCGTGTCGAGATACTCGCGGACCGCGCGTGGCGCATCGGCAGGATCGATGGCTGACGCATCCCAATCTTCTTTGGGCGTCGAGTTCTGTTTGTTGGCATCCGCTTCAATCAGGCTGGCGTCGATCGCCATGCGCTGGCCGCTGACCAATCCTTCATCAATACACTGCGCAACTGTCATCTCGAACAGATGTCGCAGCAGATCGCTCTCTCGGAAGCGCCCGTGCCTGTTCTTGGAAAACGTCGAATGGTCAGGCACGCGGTCACTCAAATCAAGACGGCAGAACCAGCGATATGCCAGGTTGAGATGAACCTCTTCACACAGGCGGCGTTCGGACCGGATGCCAAAACAGTAGCCCACCAAAAGCATGCGGATCAGTAACTCTGGATCGATGGAAGGGCGGCCCGTGTGGCTGTAAAACTGACTTAAGTACTGGCGGATACCGTTCAGATCGACGAACCGATCAATCGACCGTATCAGGTGATCTTGCGGGACATGATCTTCCAGAGAGAACTCATAGAACAGCGCCGCCTGTGCTTCCTGCTTTTGTCCCAACATCGCTAAATCTCCCAACCAATATGGGAATTGAATCAGTGATGGAGCCGTCGATCAAGGAAGAGTTTTTCAACAAAATACGCCCCCCTTGTCGTCAGAGGGTAAGGATAAAGTTCGAACCCCCAAATAGCCTTTTATTGGGCCGTATATTAGCATTTTGATGGTTATTACTGAATGTCCCCAAGAAGCAGAGTTCGAACCCAAAAGTAGCCTTATAAATAAGGCTACTTTTGGTGTTTTGGACGTATGCGTCCCACTCGGCGGGCTTACCCGAGTCACTATTCGAAAAATTATCACTGACCGCCATGACTTGAATTCTAGCCACCTGGTGGTTCTTGTGGTGCTGGCCTACCCAATTCACTTCTCGAACAAACCGAATTGACTAAGTCATTCTGTCTATCCACAGGCCCTGGATGTATAATAACTCTCTATATGTTTATATTCTTAGATGATCTACTCTGATCTAATACCAGACAATTTTCGCTATGACAGGTTTTTTCAAGGCTGGCCTAAGAAGCCTTCTCAAGAGATGATCGACGCCTCATTTAAAAATAGTGATAGCTGTACCTTTGCAATTAGTGACGACGGCCAAGTCGCTGGTTTTTGCTGCAGTTTATCTGACAGAAACATTTTTTCATTTATTTCTTTACTTGAAGTGCTGCCAGAGTATCAAGGCAAGGGGATTGGATCACGGCTTATTGAGGAGACCCAGCGTAAATACAAAACTTTGTACTCGCTAGATCTCGTTTGTGACGATAAGATGATAGGTTTTTACAAAGAAAAAGGTTTCAAGAAATTGAACGCGATGTCAATACGGCGCTTTGAAAATCTATAAAATACCAAGTGAAATTATACGTTTAAGAAGTTTTGGTGATGTTGTCACCAACTCCACGCCAGAGACACCATTAAACATTGACCAATCACGCAACATATATTTAGTTCTTTCAAAATCCGTTTTTGGTAAATTCTGAACACCATCTAAGCCGTTCAAGATCGATCGAACCGCCCACTCTCCAGTCGAACCACAACATAGTGTTTCATTTTGTTGAATGTGACTTGAATTGAAATCAATGTAGACTGGATCGTTTTCCATTTCTCGACCCAAAAATTTCCGTAGCAACAGATAGCCTGGAGTCCCGCTACACCAGCTATTGCTTGTTGCACATCGACTGTGGAACTTCTCTACAACCCCAGATGTTTGCCAATGAAGTTGTTCTATATCAAGTATAGCTCCAATAACTGAATCTATATCTACATTCTTCACGTGCGTACTACTGGCAGCCAGCGCCAGGCCAACCCCAGACAAACCGTGCGCCACTCCAACGGATGACCGGTTACTCGTTAGCTCATCTATGTGCTTAAGAAAAACTTCATGGATTTCTTCGATTAAGGCAAGGCGACTGGGATCGTTGGCTTTCTTAGCAACCGCTGCCAAGCCAACTAGTAACCCAGCGACTCCATCAAATACGTCTAGCTTGGTTTCGCTTGAGAGCCTGGAGATCAAAGCGTCAACAGGAATTGAGTTAAGAATCTTGTCTAGAATGGGATTCTTGTAGAAATTTGACATCAAAGCACTGCTAAAGAGAAGTCCGCCTAACCCGTCGGCAAGACCTAAGCGCACCAGGTGGCTGTTTGGACCATGTAGAGCTAAAGTCTGATGCTCAATAGCGGAGCTGATTTTCATCAATAACAGATCAAATAGATCAGTTCCAGTTTGAGGGTCAATGTCTCGAGCGACTGAGAGATAGGTGGTCAAACCAGCAATGCCGCGACCAAAACCAACCTCCATGGGAACGTAAGAAAACCTTGTCCCATCTGCTAATCGATGTAGCGAAGCTACTAGCGCGGCTTTATTATGACCATTGATTAGCACGTCCTGATGCGTATCGTTCAAGATGGGCTCATGCATGGCCTTCTTTGAACTTCGAAAGTCCGATTGTGACTCAGAAACGAGGGCTCCTTTTCGGAGTGTTTCATCAAATGATAAAATTGATCCAATTATCAACCTACGGTCAAACACTAAACGATCAGCACTCATAGATCGAAGCTGCCGCTCAATCATTTCGAATGGCGTTAAGTAAAATTCCAGAAAAATCCAGTTTTTTCCATCAAATAGCTTAAGGCGCTCATGTAGCGCTACTTCAAACTTTGGCACGTCACCATTCAGGACAGCCTCAACTTCGGAAAATAAAATAGTTTGAGGTAAATGTGGGTTTAACTTAAAAGCTCTGCTAAGTAACCTTTTGGGATCGGTTAATCCCCAATAGCGCATGCTGTTTAGTATTCTAAGATAATCATGGGTATCACGAAAAATAAATCTCGAAATAATATCATCTTGTGGAGTTAGGAGGGAGAGTATCTTATCCTTACACGCTATTAGCGCCAGATAGGTGTCCGAGAAAGCAGACTCAATATCATCTACGAACTCAATTGCATCGACTCCAAGGCGTGACACCAATTCTTCTTCTAGATCACTCCTTCTTTCCTTGATTTGGTCGAGTATAATCCCGTCAGTACCAACTCCTAAAAAAGTAGATTCGTATTTTGTTGAACTGATCTTGTCGTTCTTGAGCAGTGCCCCTGATCGAATCGAGTTTGGCGCATCATCTCCCGTACCCGCTAGCCATTCTGGAAAGAACCCTGTGCGGCTTGGGAATTCATAGCTGGAGTCAATTCCTAAGAACTTCTGGATATCTATTTCTACCTTTGGCCTGCAGTGACCTAAAGTTTCAACGTCAATTAGGTAGGGATACTGGCCAAAAAAGAGCACGTTCTCGTGATGACAATCAGTAATGCAAAGACCATGGGCTATAGCGTGAAGAGCCCCAAGACGTTCATGAAGCTTTCTTCTTTCTTCAAAGTTGCGAGGGGCACAAGAAGCGCAGTACTCTTGCCAGCCGTAATCTCGTCTAACGATGACATTGAGTGAAGTAAGTGCGATTCTAGACTGAACGCTGTTTACGAAGCCGATGACTTGATTAATGAACTCTTCGTTTCTCAGTGATCTTGGTTTGTAAACTATTCTCTCCCCGCACTCAAAGGTCACAATCATAACCGCTCTTTGAAGATTGTGCGGGTCTGAACATCCCACCTCTATTTGACTTGCTTTCAACAGCGGGTCGTTCTCTTTCTGAAGAAGTGCTTGAATCTCACCTTGGTCTGCTTCCAAGCGAATTAGCATTTCGATAACGCTATCAATGCAGTGTTGTATCCTTTCAAAAACAATGTGGAGTCTCGAATCCTGTAAGACACCTACCCGTTCTGGGTGGCACAACACTTCCTGTTCGAACCTCGTAAGATATATCGCCTGAACATACTCGCCTGGCAGGACACTGCATTGAAGCGGTCTATACCGATCAAACGCTTGGTACAGCTGAATGAGCAGTTCTTCACGGAATTGCCCAAGAATCGCGTTAGCGCAGGTGTTTATGAAAACATCTGAATAGGACAATTTCGACTTAGTAGTCTTCGCCAATTCATAAAAAATATAAGAGCTTATCTTGTCTCTTAGTTGTTGCTCCACGTTAGCGAAAGGCGTTTGAGTGTGTGGGAAGTTGTTCGCTTCTTCTTCAGTGGGAGTATAGCCAATTGACTTCAAGAAAGGGGCAGCCATATCAAGCCGCCCCCTCAGTAAGCATTCCTAATTTAGCAGTTTGAACCACTTTGATGCCCGCCCGACATCCGAGCACCCAGCATCGAACCCGCTACACTTTCGAACTCATCTTCACCCATGGTTTTAGCCAATTCGCGATCCACTACCATCTGTTTCTTGATGTCATCTTCAGTCACGGAGAAACCAACAGTTTCGGCGAACTGAATCAAAGAAGAGATGAATGCCTCATCTGATTCAGCGGCTTTCAGTACCCTTAGAGTTTCCGTGCTTTTCATGGCTTCCCTGGTAAGTTCAGCAATGGTAGACATATTCAATCACTCCATTTTTTGGGCCCGAAGCCCGGCCAGCTCCGACCACTTCCCAATTGACATTTGGGGCCGATCATCGAGCACCCAATCTATTTTCTTTAGGTAGCCGGACTGCAAACTTATGGGGCCGCAGAGGCAGTCGTCAAGTAAAATGCTTGGGGCATCCGGAGATTTACCGCTCAATGAATCTTGGCTGATATGATCGTGATGTCGCATTAGGTTCAATCCGACTCTCAAATGACGGCTGAGAAAGTCAACCTGGCACATTAGGAGCGCCGAGAGCCTATACCGAGCCTCAAAAACTATCGTATCCGATAAGCAATTGATTTTGTGGTGTCTAGGGTCGGATTTGAACTACCGACACGAGGGTTTTTAATTCTGAGCTTAAATCACCTCCACCTCAGGCGGCACAGCAATTCCTCCAGGATCATTCGTTGGCTTGTTAGGCACACCACTTGCGTGTGGCGCATCTGGATCATCATCTGGTCGATCTTCGTCAGCCTTCAGAGTCGGCCCGTATTTTTCTTCCATCTCTTCTTGCAGGGATTGGGAGTCATCTCGCTTCTCAAAGCCCTCCAACGCACGAGGCACCCCTTTGACCGGCGCAAACCCCTGCTTCCGTGAATGCATCCCAAACGTAAACTGCGGCAGGGTCAGGATGTCCTCGGCCTTCACTTGCATGCTGCCTGCAAACTTGGTGGCGTCTTCGCGGAACGACGTCCAAATCAGCTTCGTGGCCGTATTCACCATCAACGGATCGGTGATATTGCTGCCGCCCTTCGCGCCCCTGGCTTGCGAGATGCTTTGGTGAGCAACAATGAGGCCTATGTTTGCCTTGCGAGCTTGCTCCAGCATATCTGAGATCGAGCGGTCAAAATACTCATGCGCTTCGTCAACAATCAGGTAGACAGGGCGCTCGGTCTTGGCACCGCCAAATCGGCGATAAGAGGCGCGTAGTATCAGCGCGATGAACAGACGTCCAAAGAAGGCCGACGGCGCATCATCCAGCATCGGTTTGTTTGTGTCGATCAGGATCAGTTTCTGGTTCGCCATTTCTTCAAACATATCGATCTTGTTCTCGGTGGCAGAGAACAGACGCCTGAACGTGGGATTGCGCAGCAGACCGTCCATCCGCCTCCGGATCGCCTCACGGGTGCGTTTGTAGTCTGGGGCGGGGTAATCAACGGCAAAGAAGCGCTGCATGTTCTCATCAAGCTGGCTGATTTCGTCAGCATA
The DNA here is from genome assembly GCF_003663885.1 of Litoreibacter meonggei. GTDB lineage: Bacteria > Pseudomonadota > Alphaproteobacteria > Rhodobacterales > Rhodobacteraceae > Litoreibacter > Litoreibacter meonggei. The sequence continues at coordinate 942,929 of NZ_RCCE01000001.1, read as the reverse complement.
CCGCTCATGCCCGCCATCAGCCAAGACATCCATGAAGGTGTTGATGTTGCCACCTTTGATACTGATCACCAGCTGGATGACGTACTGGAAGATCGTTTTCTGCGGGTTGGTGAACTCAGCCCACATCATGCCTTCAAGCACGAAGCTCAAGAGGCCCACCGTCTTGTTGATTAGCGTCTCACCTTCAATGCCGCGCCCCTTCATCTCTTCATAGCCAACGTCAAAGAGGTTCAGGGCTAAGTTGTACTTTGGGGTGATATGGGTGGTATTCGGGATATCGAGCTTGGCCAGTTTGTCGATCAGCTGGGTTTGACTATCAATTACAATGACGCAGCAGTCCTCATCAGAGCGCAGGTCATGGGCGATGATGTTCTCAATCAGGTTGGTCTTGCCAGATCCTGACGAGCCCAAGAGGTACGTGTGATACATCCGATCTTGCAATCCAACCATCTCTTGCACGTCAGCCAGCGGCAGCAGGGGAGTGTTCTTGAGGTAGCTCCACACGTAGTCGTCATGTTTGCAGACACTTGGCATCACCTCGTTCTCAGCGAAATAGTTCTCGTTGAGTTGGTCGGTCAGCCCTTTGAATAAGCCATCATCGTTAACAAACCGCAGGATCAGCCGTTCGATCTCCAACTTGCTGCGCTGCCGTTTCGAGTGGAACATTTGGCTTTCGTCACTGGAGTCAGGCTCGTATTCAGACAAGGCCCAGATTAGGTGGCGCTCGAATTCTTGGTAGTGGTCGGGTTGCGCGGCGTTGATGAACTTCTCGAGCTCAACCTGATAGCGGGCCAGCTTGATCGGATCATCACCCACCGGGGGCAATACCGGCGGCTGCAAGCCCTCCTGCTGATAGAGCACTTTCGCAATGCGGTGCAGTTCGGCACTCTCGATCCCGGCCTCAAACAAGGCTTGTTCCACCTGGTCAAACGATGGCGACAGCTGCTGCGCTTGGGCATAGAGCGCTCTAGTCCGCTGCTGCGCCTCACGGCGGCGTTTCTCTGGCACGTGTATGTTATTGAGGTAGTAGAGGGTACCTCCACCAACCAAGCCGATTGGGGCCACAATCATCCCAATGAATACGACGGCAATCGCCACGGTCATTAGGATGATCGCGAGACCAACGAGGTTGCCAAAAATTTCAGCAAATTCATCCATCAGAGTTCGAAGCTTGCAGTTTCTTTCTCAACTTCGGCGTTCCCAACAATCCATTGCTTCAGCCGCACTAAGCCGTTTCTCAACTCCTCCTCATACCCTTTGGCTTCCATCGGGTTGCCAAGGAAATACACATCTTCGCCCTTCATCAACTTGGTCACCGTCAGGTCAAAATGCAGGGAATCCGCACCACTCACCGCTGCGGTCAAGAGCTTCTTCCCGAGGCTCCTATTCGCATGTTTGTTGATGGCGTTGTCGGACATGTCTGAGGGGTAGCCACGCTCTAGCAGCACGTCTTTCTCTAGCTGCCGCTCGCGGATCACTGCCAACTCTTCGGCATTGAACTGCACCCGTACAGCTACTCCGTGGTATGTGGTTTTGCGGATAATGCCGCTGCTTTTTTGCACGTGATTAATTGTTACTTTCATTTCTAAGTTCCTTTGATCAATGGGTAGGTGGTGTGGTCTGCATGATCTCTACTCAGCCAGCCATCATGCAGGAATTTTTGGCGTACGGTTTTGATGGTAGAGAAGCGGTAATAGGGGTGGAAACTGGCGGGGAGCGTTGCGGCGGCTTTGCGCATGTTGGCGACACGAGCCTCGCTTGAGGTCACCACCAGCACATGAAATCCGCTGAAGCTGCCCAGGTGCTGGTATCGCTGTGTCACGCGACCACTGGCAAGATAACGGTCATACTGTGCCAGCTTGTTTGTGAAGCTGTTGACGTCTGCGTCTGGTTGGAAACTCAGTAGCTGCGTGGTGCCGCAATCGACCTCGATCAAAAACAAGGCCCGCTTTCCGCTGCCGCGATGCTCAATCACAAAGCCCGCATCAGGCACAATCTTGTTTGGTGCGGTAGTCGGATCAGAGACATAGTCGGTGGTCTCAGTTCGCCACCGCCGCCCGATCTTCTCGCGCCGGTACTCAACTAGTGTCGCGACCCGCGCATAGTCCTGCATGGCCTGAAAATCGCGCTCCAGCGACGCGAGCACGTTGAGCGTATCCATCCGGTGATACATCAACGGCGACCAGCGACTGGTCATATTGACCGGCTTGAAGGGCGCTATGGTCTGACCCAGGGCTTCGTATTCAGCGGCCAGCAAGCGATGCCCGCGTTTGGTGAGGAAATAGACCTTGGGGGTCTTCCCGTACCCACGAATGCCAGTATTGCCAAAGTGGGAGAGTGCCCTGTGTCGCTCAAGTCGCAACAACAACTCAGAGGCTGACTTGGGGCGCAGGCCGACAATGGTAGCTACCTGGTGCACCGACAGATAGCGGTACTCCAATATGGCTGACAATGCCGCCAAGGTCACAGCTGTGACCGAGAGATCAAAACTCTTTACCAAACATACATCTCAAAATTGCTGCGGAAATCGTGGCGGATTTCGAACCGACCTGTCCAGTTGACAGTCTGTTTCCAGATCAGAGACTTAGGGGGTGGTTGGTAGTCCGAGATATAGGCTGAAAGCCTATATCCCACCCGACCGCCCACTTTCGGAGACCAATCACGGCGACATAGAAATCAAAACAGGAGACAAGCCTGCCATCTGCTACGAATTCAACGTCTCTTTCAAAATAATGTCAGCGAGCTTAGATAACTGTGAATGAAGGACAGCGATCTTTGGTTGCGTAAACAGACGTACGACGTGTTGTGGCGCTTATGTGCGGAGTGTTGTCAAAAGTCTGATGTACGTTGCATAACTGAATGTGGTGCCTCTTTGAGCTGAAGCCGACTATTTCATCCCCAGAACCCGCGAAGCGCTCGCTCCACCTCCAAGATGTAGTACCGCCTGCATTCCCGTCTCGCCAATCATATGTAGGTTTACAACAGACCCGCTCGCCACCAGCGCCGGATCGATCTGCCCCACCAACGCTTCACGCTGGTCATCTGACCCCAGCAAATGCTGCAGCAGTCTTGTCGGCGCTTGCGTCGCTGCAATCCCCGTCCGGCCAGAATAGATCGTCGCATAGTTCTCTATTTCTGGCAGCATGTCTGCAGTCAGCCCCGTTACCCGATGAAAGTCCGACACCCGAAGCAATTTGCGCCCGTGGCGTCGCCATGCCTGGTGGGCCTCCAACGCTTTCCTGATAGTGGTGTCAGGCAAGCCGTAGCCCTCCAGCAACAGGCTCAGAAGGGCAGGGTGCGCAGTGTTAAGATCAACCAGCCCCGTCGCAGGTTGCAACGTGACCCCCTGCAATAGAGATAACTGCCAAACCTGTGCCTTGGATTCGAGCAGAGTTTGCGGCCCAAGGGCAAGAAGCAGCTCCGCCATCGCGGCTTTCGTCGTTAGCCGCTCCGCCAACAGCCGATTGGTCTGATTGCGTTGGATATGGGTCAGCGTCCGCGTGCTTGCCGTGCCAAAGATCAGCGTTAGTACGACCAGCGAGAACAACACCACGACCAGCGCGTAGCCTGACCTTGCGTTGCCGGTCAATTTGGCAGATTTGAGGGATATGTCGGATCGCGTTTTCATGCCCACCATCAAGCACGTTTGGCTGCTACTGGTCCACATCGCAGTCTATGGCGGTTTCGCGAATTGGCTGGGCGCGCCATTAAACTGGTTCGCCTTGACCTACGCGATTTTGTTGATCTGGGTCAGCTGCACCGACTTCATAATCTTCGAGGTGCCTGATAGCGCGGTGATTGCTTTGATCATCTCCGGTACCGGTGCCCACTGGTGGCTGGGCGACCCGGTTTTTCAGTTTGTTCTGGCAGCGGTTGTCTGGGGAGCGGGGTTCTGGATTGTAGCGATCTTGGCGCGGCGGGTCCTGGGCGAGAACGGCTTGGGCTTAGGCGATGTAAAGCTGATGGCAGGAATTGCTGCGTGGCTCGGCTTGGCCGCCCCTATCTATGTTGTGTTGTGCGCCTCTGTGGCAGGGATTGCGGTGATTGTTTTGACGCAGATGCGAAACAAGGAGGCGTTATCGCGCAAAGCGGTTGCGTTTGGTCCGTTCCTTTGCCTTTCTGCGTGGGTGATCTGGCTAAGTGGGGCAGGGGTATGAAGAAGTCGCAAATGCGTTGGACTAAGAGAACCGGTGCTACCATTCTGGAAGTACTGGTCGTACTGACGATCATCGCAATGATTGCCGCAGTGGTTGGTCCGCGTGTGATTGGCTACCTTGGCCGCGCCAAGAGTGAAACTGCCAGTTTGCAGATCAATAATCTCTCTGATGCCGTGCAGTTGTTTTACGTGGATAATGGACGTTATCCAGGTGATGGTGAGGGTCTGATAGTTCTCTTCGATAAACCTGCAGGCGATGCTGGGTGGAATGGACCCTACCTTGAGACGCGAGAGGCATTGAGTGATCCATGGGGGAGAGACTACGTGTACATTGCACCCTCAAGTGAAAGCTCATTTAGCATCCAATCGTTTGGCAGAGACGGCACGCAGGGCGGCACCGGTGAGGACGCAGATCTAGGGTCCTAGAGCCTTGGGCGAACTGTGAACTCAGGCCACCCCGGTTTTGATCCTTCGGAAATGCGAATGCGGATGAGGTGCGGTAGACTAGTGTCATCAGACCAGTGCTTGTGCCAATTGCCATCGTCAGAATAATAATCAACCGTCAACTCTCCAACGTTACCGACCAACATATCTGTCCAGCTCTCAACCACAGCGGCGTCATCATTGAGTAGCTCCGTCTCGAGCAGCAGGGTGTCACCTTCAAGTGTGACATTCATGCGCATAGCAGCTGCATTGGGTGCAAATGGCGTCTCAGCCAAGGTCACAAACGAAAACCCATCCGAGCGACCGGAGAAGGGGTTGTCAAAAGGTGTCAAGCGGGTTGGGGGCAAAGTTTGTGAGAGATAACGGCGCAACTGACTGCGAAGTGCGATTTCCTGAGAGTACTGGCCCAAAACATCAGTCCTGCGCCAAAGCTGTGCCCCCAATCCAAACGCCCCGGACAGTCCTGCGCCGATTAGTGCAAGGAGCGCCAGCGAGACCAATAGCTCTAAAAGGGACAGTCCCGATCTGGATGTGAATTTACGGTGCATTGAGAATGAAGTTGAGTGTTCTGTGAGACACGAGGGGGCGGCTGTCTGAGAGAGAAATGCGGATATTTGTTTCAACGATTTGTCCGCGCTCGATTTGCTCAAGGGGCATCGTCTCCTGCACCACTGTCCAGTTGCGGTAGGTTGTTTCAACTGTGCCAACTTCAAGGGGCTCTAAAACAGTGAGTTCAGATGCTTTAGATAGCGCGTAGTCGAAAGCTAAGGCCTGCTGCTCTGCGTCGGCCGCTCGACCTAGCAACCGTGCCTGCCCTGGTATCAGTGCGACGAGTACCAAAGATAAAATTGTAAAGGCGACCAAGACCTCGATGAGTGAAAAACCGGCACGAGAGTTATTCATCAGGAATTTCCTGCAGTAGGCCGGTTAGTCGATGCAGGCGGAGCTTCATTTGAAGTATGCAAAGATCGGGTCCGTGCGCAGTACCATCGGCGAAGAACTTGAATTCAACTGATGTGCTCTCCTCACATAGTGGTGCATCAGGGCTCCATTTAGCAGTGCGGTGCTGTGTGATCGCCTCTAACTTTGCTTGTGTCGCTGATTTGCTAAGACGGGCAAAGGCGGCATTAGCTTGCAATGCTGGTGAAGGCGGACGCGCTGCCGAGACACCAACAGCGAGGACCAAAGCAATCAAAGCCAAGGAAACAAGGGCTTCAAAAAGCGTGAAGCCTGCATTGCGTCGCTCGGGATTAGAAGGCAATGTCATTGAGATCGAGAATGGCAGATATCGTCGAGATGATCAAAAAGCCTACCATCCCACCAATAATAAGTGTCAGTGCGGGAGTCAGAAAGCGCAAAGCCTGCTGAAGCGTGGTGCGTGTGTCGCTTTCCAACTGAGCCGTTGCAGAGCTTAACATGCTGCGCATAGCATCGCTTTCCTCACCTGCGCGGATGAGTGAAAGAGCCATTGGATTGAATTCGGTGAACTCGCCTAGACTGCTGGAAAGCGTGCCACCTGCCTCGATATCGAGGCGAGATTCCAAGATTTTGCCTTTCCATCTTGCAGACGGGGTAGCGTCCTCTGCAGCGCTCAACGCCTCGGGCAAGGTCGCTCCTGCTGCTAACATCAAATCCAACGTCTGGCAGAAGCGTAGTGTTTCTCTGTTCTTGTGGTAGGTGCTGATTATGGGAATGCGACTGAGTGCTTTGCCAAGCATGTTCCCAATGGGATTCCGCAAGACCACCAAAGCGAGCACCGTGGTGGCAAGACCTGCCAAGGCGAAGAGAGGTTGCGAGATCAAGAAGCCCTGCATCGATAGCATTGCTTGCAGTATTGGGGGTGGGGCTGCGCCTGCTGTCTCAAAGACCGGTCCAAGCGTTGGGGCGAGGTAGAAGATAATCAGCGCCAAGACCAGCAGCGACATTATGAGCAGGATGATTGGATAGACCATCGCTGAGCGCAGTTCGCGGCGCATATCTGCTTCCGATTTCAGCATTGCAGCCGCTTTCGATACGGATAGAGCCAAGGTATTGGACTTCTCGCCGAGACGCAGCATGCTTTGCAGGCGCTCCGGAATGACCTTGTCTTGGGAACTTAGGGAGCTCGCCAATGTCTGCCCGTTTTCAATGTCACCGCGAAGCTCTGATAGGGCCTGCTTCAATTCATGATTGCGGGCCTGAGCTTCACAAAATTCTAGTGCGCGTGGCAGCGGAAGTTGGGCCTCCAAGAGCGTGGCAAAGCTCTCGATGAAGGCCTCTAGATCGCGTGGTTTGACCGAGCTAGCACCGGTTATTGACAGCTCACGTGTCCACCATGGGCCCCTCGGCGATCCATTCTCAATATCAACAGGCGTCAGACCACGTGCCGATATAAGTTCTAGCGCTTTCAGTTCGTCTTGCGCATCTACAGAGCCGGAAACAGATGCTCCATCCGCTTGAAGTGCTTGGTAACTGAAACGGGTCATTTATTTTGCAATCTGCCTCATATTATTACTGGCCTACAATTTGGGTGTTAGGAAATGCTAAGGTAGATATTGACCTGAGCAGTCCCACATGAGTGGTCCAAGTTGAAAGTTAGAGCATGATTGGCCGCTGGTACTGGTGGGCGGTAGCCCAGAGCACTATGTGGTCGATTGGTATTGCAGTGGCTACTCGATCGTTCGAAAATTATTAGTCACTCTTACGATCCGGTAATAGTTCTTAATGTTCTGTATTTCGAGACTCCAAAAAACCCCAAGTAACTTTTGTACCACCAAGTCCAATAAATGCCTTACTGCAGAGCACTTCAAATTCCGTAACTGTTTTAGCATCTATTTTGACTTCAGTAGAAAATAGACAATCAAACTGTGACAAGTTTTCAAAATTATTCATAATCATCACGTGAACCCCATCGCGCGATCCTAGCAGCTCTCTCAGTTTGTCCCGAGCTTGAGCGGCAGTTTCCCTGTCATCAAAAGTGCTTCTAAATTCGATCTCTTGAATGCCAATATCTCTACCCATCTTCTGCCTTATAGTTGCAATGGTATCTTCGTTTTCTTGCAGCAGAGCATGAAGTTTATTTTCCATATTTTAGAATCCATCTTGGCGTCGGTACTTAGCGCCTGGCGAGTTTATTCTATTATAGTTGAACGGTGAAGCCACGCCACCAATATCTGACTGTATCCTCATATCCTCCGCCTTAAATGCGTCTCGGGTAGTTGGGGAAGGCGACCAGTCAATTGCATCAACTCGTGTACCATTCAACTTAGCTTGTTCTTTTGCTGAAACTTTTGCTCGAGTGTAAGGACCTTTCCCGTGGTATTTTTGACCATTGCTGAACGATATCGTGTAAGAACCCTGAGTGTTTAAGAGACCTGCAGCGTCAGCTCGAGGCGGCGCAGGCGCTACTGTGTCAGTTGTTTTTGTGTTAGATGCAGGGGTTGCCCTTGTGTTGCGTGCTGCAACCGCTCTCGGTCTTGCTAGCCTTGCGCCGAGAGTTGCCAAACCAACTTCAGCAGTCATGGTTGCCCCTTCGACCAAGGCCGCTGTAACGTCGCCACCCTTGAGGGCCTCTACCATACGTTCAGATTCGTCAGCTCCTGGAACAGTTTGTTTCAACGCCTCATCGAAGTTCTCTGTAGTATAGGTGTCAGAGTCCCACGCACGATCCCATGCTTCTTCCAAGTCCTTGAATGTTTCCTGAAGAGCGTCATTCCCCAAAGGATCCTTCAAATTCACCGGATCATTGAAGCTATACGCATACCTATTCGTCCCAACCCCTGCCTGTGTCACCTCGAACCAGTCGGGCTGCAAAAATAGCCCCAGATCTGGGTCGTAGTACCGTGCGTTTAGGTATTGCAAGCCCGCGCCCGCGTCATACCGCTCTCCAATCCAGCCTTTGGTCTCTTCGGTCAAAGTAGGATCAACCTGCGAAGACAACTCACCGAACGGACGATAGGTCCGTACATCCAGCTCTTGCTCGCTCTGATCTGTAATCAACCGCACCGAGCCGAGATGATCGCGGTGCAAATATTTGGCGTCGCCCCCGTTTTCAAGGCGCACTGACGGGTGCGGGTAAGTCAGAACCGTCTCTGCCGGTGTCATAAAATTACGGATCTCGACATTGCCGAAGGTCACAGTCGTGACGCCGTCTTCAATACGCTTTAAGCGTGAGCCGTCGGTCGCGTATACATACTCTGTTAGAACGCCACCTTTGGTGACAGTGAGAGGCCGGTTTTCGGCGTCATAAGTCATGACTTTGCCGCGAATACCGCTGAGCATGTTCCCGTTTGCGTCGAAAGTTGTTACGGTGCCTCCGACCTTTCGTGGTGCATGGGTATTGGGATTGTAAATACTTGGGTATTTGTAAGTTCCCACACCGGATTTTGTTCGAATTGAACCTGCGCTATCATAGGTGAGCGTTTTGTCGAACCCGCTTTGACCAGAGTAGTTTGTCGCTGAAAGAAGCCTTCCCGCATAATCATACACATAGTCATACTGTGCCCCGATTTCGTCATCTTGCTGTCGCGAGATTTGGCCACTTGGGTTTCTGATCCAACTCACATCAAGCAGAGAGTTCAGGGAACTATTTTCTACATCAGTCCCGGTTATCCACCCTCGCCGGGCATCGTAGGTGTTGGCTTCTACGACACCATTGGCAAACCGCACTTCGGTTGGCTGATCGCGTAAGTCATAGTCCACGCCAGTGATATAGTTTGCAAATCCGGTAAGCCGATTGGATGCATCATAGGACATTGCACCGACCCAATCACGTTGCGTGCTGTTGGGCACATAAGGCAACTTGTAATTGATCGGAGTTCCGTTGTCGGCATATTCGATCTCTGTTGTATAAGACCGTCCATCAATGACATCGACAGCACGGCGAACTTGTCCAGACTGATCGTAGTCGTATAGAACCCTATGCACCCCGCTGTTAATATCAGTAAGTTGGCCTTTGTTCGAACTGCCACTTCTTACCTTGTCGAACTTTGAAATGGTGGTGGACTCTAGAACGCCTGCGGCTGTGTAGACTCTCTTGCTACTTACCCTGTTAAGTACGTCATAAGAGAATGTGATGACCTGATTTTTTGCATCGGTTTGTCGAGTAAGATTATCAGCGTCATCATATTCCAACGTCCATAGCCCTAGATCAGGGTCGTCAGAGATCACTCGGTTGCCTAACGAGTTGTAGGTGTAGCTCCACGTAGCTCCACGTGGATCCACAACACCTACCAAGCGATCAAGAGGGTCGAAGTGATATGCTGTAACTCTCTCCCCAGCGGGGAAATCCACGTCGGTTCCAAGACCGTCGTTTAGGATTTTTCCAACAACGCGCCCCGATGCATCAGTGATATCAATTACTTTGCCGCAAACCGTATCTGGATCGTTATCGAAACAGTTTTCATCCTCAGATGTTTTTGCGAAGTGCAGTGTTGAGCCGCCATTTGGTGTTGCAAACGAACGCATTGAGTAAGTTGCTTTCTCATCCGCTTGATCCGGGTGGTCGACCTGGACTAGACGGTCTGAGCTGTCGTAGCGAAAGCTTCTCCTGTCTCGTGATTGGGGATTTCCACTGAGTTGATCCGCTTCAGCCCAAGTCATCGGGTTTGATGCAAATGCGACATTCCCTCGCATATCATATCCCCTGAGGGTTACAATCATTCCGCTTTGCGCTTTGATGCTTCCAGATTTGGTGGATTTGTAGACTTGACCCAAGCCGTCAAAATAGCTGCGTTCGAAGTACATATCGCTATTGCTCGCGAGGGACGCAGATGGGGTGCGCATCTCGACATGCTGTGCCGCAGGATCACCAAAGTTCCTGTAGAAGAATTCTTGGTAGTGGTTACGAGGGAGGTCAATTCGAAGAGGTCGACAATGGTCATCAAAGGTTGTCGCTGTCACAAGACTATTAAGATCGGTTACCTGCGATGGAGCTAGGCAAACAGTGTCCCAAACCGTGGTTGTCGTATGTCCCTTCGCGTTGATCATCGTGACAGGAAATAGGTTTTTAGCGCTGTCGTAGGAGAAGGAGTTCCCGTAGTTACGGCCATTCTTTTCGGTTATTTTGTTGCCGAACGTATCGTAGGTATAGGTTGCTCGCGCAACAAACTGATTAGTCGTATTATCGAGCGCTTGGACCTGCGTAAGATTGCCTCTGAGCGAAAGATCTCCCAGCGACCTCACATCATAGTAATATCTTTTGGACGATAGGAGCTTAGACCCCACGGAGGTGGGCCCATCATGGGCAACAACGATTTCCTGTGTCGGCTTTGAGACAAAGTACTTTGCTAAATTTTGTCCATAAATGTACGTGGTCGTCCGGTCATCTGACGCATCAAGATTTTGAGACCCCGTAGAGTTCGTGTACCCAAGAAAGCGAATTTCAGTGCGCTCACCATAGAGGTTCTCGACGTATTTTTTTGAAACGGTTGTACTTCCACCTGTCTCAAACTGCGTTTCTCGGTCCATCAATTTGGTTGCACGGAAAGGTCCGTTTCCAGATGCAACAAAGGACCAGCTTGGTTCTGACTTGGTCTTCCGCGTCAGGCTACCGTAGTATTCGCGGGTTTTCACCGCGCCACTTTGAGCTAGATTATCGTTGAAATAGGCGGTTTTGGTGTATGTTTTCGACTCTCCACCTAGTCGAGGATGTGACGCTTCAACCTCTGAGAATCCAAGGGATCTTCGGTATTTATAGTCATATTTTCCTCCCTTGTAGTAATATGAAGTTCTACGGGTCTGCCCTCTTCCCGTCGCAACATCCAAATGTCTAACAAGTTGGCGGACACCAGGAATATCATCGTTCGCGTGGTTTACTTCGGTATGTGTTGAAGGAAGGTAGTAGACTGTAGTCTCCGAACCGCTTGGAGAAGTGGTGCTTAGCAATAGGTTCGGAGCCTGGAAGTCCGCGAATTTTATCGTTGTTCCGTTCTCCGATGTGGCAATGTCCGTTACTCCGTCGCCATCAAAATCCCCAACGGTTGCAAATTTGTTGACCACAAACTCCCCGATAATTGAGCTTTGAATGAACTTGATTCCGTCTGAAAACCTGACCTTGCCTCCGGCATTCTGCTGGCAGTTATTAGGCAAGTTTTCATGGCAGGTGCTTTCCGCGTATTGAATGATGTCGTCAAAACCATCCCCGTTTAAGTCCGACGCTGCCAACCTCATGGGTTTTCCCGGGTCAGTGAAAGTTACCGCCCACTGAGAGAATGCCTCCAGACCATCACCGTTCGATAGCGCTACAAATACCTTTCCAGAATAAAGTGCTGCGATATCTGACTTACCGTCCCCGTTGAAATCACCACTTGTCAACGCTTCGACGCCTGTTACTGGACCGAAGCTAAATGGCTTCGATTCAGAGACGAGTTGATTGCCAATCAAATCACATTGGTATTGGAGTCCTCCGGCACCAACAATCTTGAGATAAGCAGACTTCCCATTTCCGCGGAAGTCTCCGGTAACGGTGTGCCCGTATTGAGCAGGATTGTTAAAAGGAAACGCTGACGGGCCGCATTCACTTTGGGTGATGGTTGCACTTGTATTGTTCGCCTTGAGGCGCACAAGCTGGTTATCTACATAAGCTTCAACTTCACTCGTATCGCCGAGTGCCGCAAAGCTCCCGCTGTATGCAGGATTGCCAGATCGCCCACCTAGGCCATATGTATGAGTAATGTTGCCCGAAGCGTCCAGTTTAATGATGCTCCCAACTTCGAACGGGTTTCCATCTTCGCCTTGGCCAGTCGCCAAGTCGTACCTGACAGCATAGCGTTGCGTGGTGTCTTGGCGAGCGGCAGCGACGCTTTGCAACGTACCTCCGTTGTTTCCATTGGGGAAGTTCGGAACAAAGTTCGTGGGCAGATCAAATACCGTGCGATTTGTGTTAAATCCCAAATTTTGCGCGGCATAGGCAAAACCCGGAATGTCTGGGTCGTTGTCGACATTAATTGTCCTCTGATACCGTGATGGAGAGAAAATATCGGCTCGGTTGTCAGCATTGAAATCCCACGCAGTCGCATCTTTATGTAACTGGCGACCAGAGAAGACTTTGGTCTGGTGGCTAATCTCTTCCGGCGAGTAGGAGAAGGTTCTGCTCGGAAGGCTGCTGCCGCCCGTGATCTGGTTACCTGAGATGCTGAAATTGGTCCCATACTCCCGAACAGATTCAAGTGTTTTACGACCTGTTTTTGCTCCATTGAGGTAGTTCAACTGGTAAGCGCGAATCTTATTTGAGTCATCCTTCACAGAGATGGCAGTTAAGAGGTGACGTTGTTTGCCAATATTGCCTAAGGCTCCATTTGCAAACGTCGCAAGAGGTGATGACTGAACGGTGTAATGGAATTCTGTTCGGTACCCTTGATACTCAACTCGGTAGGGCCGGTAGGAGTATCCATTCGAGGCGGTATCAACTTGGTAACTAATATGTACAGAGCTCGCCGAAGATTGTTGATTGCTGATTTCGGTCAGTAGCCAGACTCTGTGGTGGACAGCATTTCGCGCGGGATTGCCCGATGGAAGGGTAATTGCTCCGACTGTAGCCAGGTTTTCGAATTTTAGGACTGTCCCGTCTTTGCGCCAAACTTGAAAATATGGTTTGTCCCACCACATACCTCGAAACATCTCTATTTTGAGGAAATTCTCAACTAGTGGCGCAAGGTTGCCTCCTGCGGAGCAGCTCGCGCTTGGAGCTGTGGTTCTGTATTCGGACGGGTATTCGGAATACGTTGATAGCCATTTGTTGGTAGCTTGGGCGTCGTCGCAAGCCAGTAGATCTGATCCCGCAAATCGGAAAATGTCTTTGTTTCCGTCAAAATATGGAGTGCCACCTCCGATTGACACACGTTCGATCATAGGCAGGCCAGAGATATTCCAGCCAGCGCCAAGTACCGAATGGGCTCCGTAGTTGCGTACCTGCGAAGAAGAGTAGCTAAGCGAAATATTGGGTGTGAGGCCGCGAAACTCAGGGATGTCGATGTCAACTCTGTGAGTGAATGCTCCGGATGCACCGATGTCCGTAGGCCGATCAGTTTGCAGCGAATTGGCAATAGATTGAGATGTCCAATCGGTATTTTGTGCGTTAGCTGAAGACACACCAATAGCGGCAGCGCAAAGCGCTGAAATCAAAAACTTAACCAATTTCTTTACCCTTCCAAATTCAATCTAAAAAAAGAAGAAGCGTTCTGATAAGTCAAGTACAGGTCGACGATTTCACGCTGTGGTTTAATTTTGCGCTATATTTTATTGGGAAGAAAAATATATCTCATAATGGTTCTGCACGAATATTGTAGGACGATACTGAGAATCAGACGCGCATGCACACCAATGTGATTGGAGATTCGTTTTAGTGGAGGTCGTTTGATACTTCTGGGATGGGCCTGAAAAGGGCAGCGGATCACCCAATTTCTTGTCTTTTGATTGCGATGCCATACCTAAGAAGATGCGTTCCCAAACTGAAGCCACCGCGATTATTTCAGATACCATCACGCTCTTCCGGGCTATGTTGTGCCACAGTACGAACAGGAGGGGTGGGGCAGTGGCAATTTTTACTCAAAAATTCGATGTGCATCAGATTGGTGACCTATTCCGGTTCGCACCAATCCGTTTGCTCCTTGAATCCGCCCCCTGAGTTCAGCGGTCACTGATTTCGCCTCTGATCCGTTCCGAATGACTCTCGGGGTAATCAAAACCAAAAGTTCAGTCTTTGCTACCTTATCGCCTTTGCGTTTGAACAGGTTTCCAAGGAGGGGGATATCACCTGCAAGCGGCACTTTGGACTTAGTTTTGTTTTGGCTTTCTTGGATCAGGCCACCGAGAGCGATAGTTTGCCCATTATCTACGGCGACAGTGGTCGTAATTTTTCGTTGGGAAATGGTAGGACTATCAATGCCCGAGGTTGTCGTACTCGATACGCTGGAGACCTCTTGCTCGATGTCGAGCACGACGCGACCAGAGCTGGATACGCGCGGTTTCACTTTGAGGATGATACCAGTGTCTCTGAACGATATTGTGTTGACGACTGGAGCATTGGCATTTGCGGTATCCACGACTTGCTGTGTTGCGATCGGAACTTCGTCGCCGATTTGAAGCAGCGCTTCTTGGTTATCCAGTACGAGGAGGGATGGTGAGGACACGACGTTTACATCAGTAATGGATGAAAGAGCGTTTAGGGTTACGGCAGTTGATGCGCCTTGGAACATGAAAGACAGACCAGGGAAATTCGCACCGGTTGAGCCGTTTGACGCGTCAGAAAAGCGGCCACTAAACTCGCCTCGCTCAAAGAACCAACGCAAGCCAAAGTCAAGATCATCATTGAGTGAAACTTCCGCAATCGTTGCCTCTAGCAGAACCTGAACTGGAGTCGTGTCGAGCGAGTGGATGAGGCGGGCGAAACTTTCTTGCTCGGTGTCGTTGCCCCAAATGACGATGGCGTTTTTAGTTCCGTCAGCGACAACTTTGGCTATCCCTTGCACTGGAGCTTCTTCGGCCTCAGCAACTTGATCAAGCATGCCTTCGAGGATTGGTGCGAGTTCGACAGCGCTCCTGTTCTGCAGCGAGTACACAACCGGTCGGCGCTTGGCACCACCAGCGGTTTTATCCAGATCGCGTATCCATTTCTCTGCCTCGGACAAATAGCTTTTACGCGACGTTACAACCAACACGGCGTTCAGACGCTGTGACGGTATGAAGTTGACAACGTTTTGTAGTGCACCACCGTCACCGGTCTCAAAAATCAAATTAAGCTCATCGACCACTGCCTCGGGCTCGGCGGCTTTAACGCGGTAGAGTCCTACTGATTTTCCTTTCAGCACATCAACGTCGAACACGTTCACCGCTTCGATAGCGGCACTAATTTCATCTCTTGTGCCAGAAACGAGGAGAATATTGCGTTTCGGAATGGGTTGCAGCTCGACCGAGGATCCCGCAATTGGCTCTAGTAGCCGGATCATTTCTGTGGTGCCAATGAACTCTAGAGGCACGGCCACGACACGCGCTCCGATCCCTCCCGGGCCGCCAACTTTGCTAATGCGACGGGGAGCATTTCCGGCTTGCACGATAGTGATAAGGTCACTGCCGATTTGCATCGTTGCTCCATTCAACTCAAGAATGGTATCGAAGGTCTCAAGAAGCGCCTTTTTGCTGAGTGGACGTGTGGTTTGAAGGGTAACACTTCCCGTCACACCGGGCTTGATGGAATAGTTTTTGCCAAGTGCGTCGCCGAGAACAGCTCGCGCAGCTTCTTCGATCGGAACGTTGATAAGGTTCAATGTGATTTCGCCGTCTGAGGTGACATCCACGAGATTACGTGCGCCGCCGCCGGAGGCTGTGCTATCTCCAAGGAAATTATCGGTGCCAAGGCGGCGACTGCTTCCGGATCCGCCCGTGAGCGCGGCTCGCAGGTCGTCGACTTTGCTTCCTCCACCCGTCGCGGCTTGATTTGACGTGTTTGCCAAAAGGGGTGACGACCTTGTGACAGCTTCTTCCTCGGTGCAGGACAGAAGGAACACAATTGTAAGCGCTGCGGCGAAGGATTTGATAAGGTTCATAAATCTGTCACTTCCGATAAAGGTCTATTCTCAGAGAGCGCTCGTGCGCGCTGAGGTGAATTGCGTCGGCGTCAATTGCGTTCAATTGCCAACCTTGAATGTCAGACCCCTCGCGTTGCCATGCGGGAGGAGATCCATCGACAGAAATCAGCGCAGAATTGCGTACGCCACCGGTCAATACTCCGAGCAGTAAAATGTTAGGTTCGGGGAGCACGAGCATCTCAACGGGAGCGGGTGTTTCGACAACGATTTCTTCAGGTATTTCTTCGATGGCTGCTGGGGCTTGCTCATGAGGTCGACGAGATTGGGCAAAAAGCGGCCTGTCGGTGATGGGCGCGTAGAAGCTATCAGAATGAGCCACGGGAACCATATTGGTGTTGCCTGCGTCTGGGGAGTTTACAACGGTTTCAGACGCGAATTGGTCGTCCTCGGCGGGCAATTTTACTTCAGATTGCGGTATCGAAACCAAGTACGCAGCGCCCGCAACGAAGGACAGTAAGCCTGCTGTCCCCAATATCGGGAGCAACACTTTCACGATCCGTTCTCCGACAAAATTACAGGCGCGGCGATATCGAGTTGCACAAACACCGTAGGCTGACCTGCGTCTAGATTGGAGCGAGCAAGACGCCGTATGTTGGCGCGTTCGACGATGAACAGCGGTGCGCTGTATTCAAGAGTTTTTAGGAATGCCGATAGTTGGTTGAGTGTTAGCTCAGTCTCAACTCGAAATGATACCGCATCAATCATTGCGATATCGGGCCCCTGAATAGGAGATATCGAGCGAAACACTATGTCTTCTCTCTGTGCGATAGCGCTCAATGAGGCTTGCACACGCGCAGTTGCGTCGGTCAAGGATTTGGCACGCCAGAGATCAAGAAACTTAGTTTCTGCCGATAGAGCAGCTTTCTCTTGATGCAAGTTGGCTATCGCGACCCGCATTCGACCCGCTTTTTCGTCAGCTACCGTAAGTTGAACCTCAATACTGGTCTTCCAGTCGACTATTGGCACTATGATACCAAACCATAGGCCTAACGGGATGGCCCCGATCACACCCCAGACGAGAAGGCGACGCCAACTGGATCGTCCAAAAATCACTGGATATACTCCGATGTGCCAAGCATCATATCAAAGCGCTCTCGGCCATCCGGCGTTTGCGAGATGGGGCCAGTAAGCAGAGCAGAAGCAAACTGGTTTGTCTCTAAGATATCCAATAATAGTTGTGCAGCTGAGCCAGAGGTAGTTCCTCGCAATGCGACTTGTTCTTTTTGAATCCGTAGATCGGAAATCCAAGTATTGTCTGGCAGCAGTACAGTGATTTCACGCAATCTGTTTAATGCGGTCTTTCGGTTGATGATATAGTCAACTAGTTCATCGCGCTCAGACGCAGAACCTCTTAGTTTTTCAACTGAGCTGCGCAAGGCCACGGCTTCTTCGGTCAGACGAGCGATCTGAGTTTCTTGTTTGTGTAATGCTTGGGAGGAGTCCCAAGCTGGTCGGATGTACAGCAGGGAGAGTAGCCCCAAGCCAGTAAGTAGCAAAGCGAGATTGATCATTTTCCATGCCCGAGCGTGCGGGGTAATTTCTGCACTGAAATCCACCAAAGGAGCTGCACCTGCGCCTTCAACATGGACGCGTCTGGCTTGAAGCCCGAGGACGCGGAGGCGATCACGTAGCCTAGCAATGCCATCACGGCGCGCGATCCACTGTACGACGTCTATTGTACCGTTGGTCGCTTTCCCAACGCTGATTGAGAAATAGATATCTGATGGTTTAAAGGGGGTCTTCTGAAGTGTGTCGAGCGCAATAATCTTATCAACCTTAGAAAGTGACGTTGCAGGCAGTTTCAGATCTCGCCGCAACAGGCTTGCTTGCGGAAGGTAGATGTCAACGGTTTTCGTTCCTTGCGCGTCAAGCCCTTCGACAGATCTCTCGAGCAATGAGGCAGGGACTTCCAGTACCCGTTTTCTAGAAGTAACAGATTTTGCATTTTTCTTGAACACCAAATGACACGCCGTAGGTTGTCCGAGAAACATGGCTTTGGCCCACTCCGGAATGGCCAAGGAAACCTCGGCTCTCACGAATTGCATTAGAGTGGACTGCTGCCCAAGCGCCATTGTTTACCTGCCTCGCCCATATTATTGGTGTTAAATCTCGGACGTTAAGTGGATAGACTAACGAATGTCGACGGCAATTAAAGATAACAATTCTGGGGTGATCTGATTTGAACAGCTTGCGTGATTTTAATGACTCAGATTTTGCAGGGTTTTTGGTGGAAAATAGCATCCTCTCCAAAACAGATGCTGAACGTGCGCTAACCGCTAGCAGCCGTTCAAACACTTCGTTTGAGCGGACCATTATGGAGCTTGGGTTGGCGTCAGAGACTCAACTGTTCGCAGAGATCGCAGATTGGCTTGATGTGCCGATTTGCCAACCCGATGTTCTGGACCGTAACTTGGTGCGGTCGTACAAGCTCGAACGTGGATTTCTTGAACGTGTTGAAGCGGTTCCGCTCTATAAAAATGATGCGGGTGAGGTGGTGATCGCAACCAGTGACCCCAGAGGGCAAGATGCGTTGCAGAGCATTTCATTTCACTTAGGGCTTGCTTGCACAGCGGCCATCGCCACCCGATCGACGATCAAGGCATCAATCAGCGCCCTATTTGATACAGGTTCTTCAACCGATATTCTGGCGCATGGTGGTGAGGTTGATGTCCTACGCCTGCAGGCTCTCGCCAATGATGGCCCCGTGATTAGCCAGGTAAACGATTTAATTGCGGAAGCAGTTGATGCGCGCGCATCAGATATTCACATTGAAGTCTTGGACGCTTCGGCGCGTGTTCGCATTCGTGTAGATGGCGAATTACGCTTGCATCGCCAACTTAATCAATCTGAGTGTGCGACCTTTATATCCCGCTTAAAGATTATGGGGCGAATGAACATCTCGGAGAAGCGTCGGCCACAAGATGGTCGCGCACGGATTTCCGTTCAGGGGCGCAATATTGATCTGCGCCTCGCAACTCTTCCAACACAGCATGGCGAAAGCATGGTTGTGCGAGTGCTGGACAAAGCTCAGATTGATTTGACCTGGGACGCACTGGGGTATCCTTTATCCCGCGTTGCTGAAATAGAAGAAATCATCAACAAACCCAACGGAATTTTCCTCGTGGCGGGGCCAGTAGGCAGCGGTAAAACGACGACGCTTTATACAGCGCTATCTCAGATAAATTCCGACAATCGCAAGATCATCACAGTTGAGGACCCTATTGAGTACTCGATTGAAGGCGTGAGCCAAGTTCAGGTGCAACCTGAGATTGATATGACCTTTGCGCGAGCTCTAAGAGCCATTTTACGCCAAGATCCCAACGTTGTCTTAATCGGCGAAATCAGGGATGAAGAAACTGCCGAAATCGCTGTACGCGCTGCTCTCTTGGGTCGCTTGGTGCTTTCGACAGTTCACACTAACGACGCTCTCTCCGCTATTGACAGGCTAATTGATCTCGGCGTTCCACCATATTTGTTAGGTGCAACGCTGCGCGGAGTGCTGTCCCAACGGCTAGTCAGGCGCATTTGCACAACCTGTGGGGGAAGTGGGTGCGAGACTTGTCTGTCAAGTGGCTACAAAGGTCGTCGCGTTGTATCCGAATTGATGACAGTAACGGATGCAGGGGGGAGGGAAATTGCTCAAATGGTCGACGGGTCTGCATTGTCTCCACAAGCTTCAATCAGGAATTTCGATCAGATGAGTGATGTGGCATCACGGCTATTAGCTGCGAATGAGACGAGTTTAGAGGAAGTTGCGAAGCTTTCCGCCTTCTAAGCTCGTCACCGACATCGAAGTTGGCATCAATATATTGATCATAGATGGTAACACATCCCGTCGGGGCTTCACGATCAGCAATTGACCGCTATCTATGATCGAGCGGAACCGTAGCGCTTGGTGCGGCTCGCACAGTGAGGTGCGAACCGTTGGATGAGCCAAGAACGCGCCAATCTTGTGCACATGAGCTACCTTTGATCTGAGGTCGAGTGCCTATTTGTCACTGATTTTCATTAGCTTGAAATATAGTGGTTGATTTGATTCAGCCTCAGTAACGATACATCTGAATCCAGACTTACTATACTCTAGCATTGCCTGGTAAAACTTCTGTACATATGGCGTATAGGCTTGATCTGGGATTAGGTGGCGTTGAATAGGGTTTATGCGGACAACAACAGTTTTCTTTGAAATCCGTACGAACTCATCAACAATCTTCATCCAATCTTTTGGATGGCAATAATGCTCTAATGCGTCAAAACAAAGAACCACATCGAATTCCGCCGCGTCAAACGGGTATGGTAACTTGCCTGCATCAAAAAGCCTGACATCGAGCCCAAGACTGTCAATAATCGGTTTATAGGGCCAGTCAGCTTCATTTACGTTTTCTACTGGAATGTCGCTATTCACCTGCCGCAATGGAGTTCCACCACCCACACGAGAGCTGAGCCCATCATTACTAAAATCGTTGCCGACGACATCATGGCCAAAATGCCGCAATACTTCCAGGGTCGCACCATGAGCCGTAGACATTTCCAGCACCCGCAACCTGTCCCCACTGTGCATCGCTTCAGGTAAAAAGCGAAGAACTCTGCTCCAAGCACGGCGAACGTTTTTGAACCGTGACAAATACTTTTTTTGCATGGAGTTTAGGTGGGTCGCATAGGCGACATCAGGCACCGAATATGGCTCTGAAAACTCTTCTGGTGGATAGTTTTGATAGGCGGCCAAATAGTCGTTCACTTCGAAATTGGCCATAGGCCTGCGCAGTGACCATGCTTCCAATTGCTCCTGGCGTTTTGCTTTCATTTCACTGACAAAACCTTGATAGCCCAGTCTATGACCTGTTGGGAATTTCCAGTCTCTTTCGATGAGCTGTTTTGCAGTTAAGTTTTTCCTCATATATTTCCCGTGGAATTAGCACCTGACAAGTGATCTATGGTGGCAAGGGTTACTGCGCTTAGGGACGGCTTAGTAAGCGTTCTATATGGTAATACATACCAAGCACTTGTTGCCCATCCTCTTTGCTGCATGAATCGCCGTTCCAGGTAACATGCCGATGATACACGGTTTGTTCAAGTCACTTTCCAGCCTAACGTACGAGGCTTTCTCAGGGTGAAGTCAAAATAACAGATAAAAATGCTCAATTCTTACGAGGTGAAACTGCAGTCGTATCTATTCCCACCTAGAGGGGAAAATATCTCGGCTTCGGTCAGAGCTCATCATGGAATACTTCACTTGATCATTTTTCACGGACATCTTTTTTGATTTCCTGTTGACGCGACGAAAATATTAAGTTCGAGTAGTCCAAAGTCATTATCTTTTTGGGTGGGTATTAATTTTGAGCATTTTCAATCGCGGTCGCAAAGCTTTGGCTTTAGCGGCGTTCTTGCTGGCAGCGACACCGACGCTTGCGCAAGAATACTACTCAACTTTGTGGAAAACTGCTGGACTTCTTCCTCCTCCTCCATCTGGGTACCCAGGGACAACGGGCGTTGGAGGATCTGCCAGTGAAGCGTGTAAGAATTCTGGTGCCCCGTTCCCTTGGATCTCTGGGTATCGTGGGGACAAGCTCTCGAGCGTCGAAAAAAACGAGAGTAGTTCTGGAAACCCAAGGGCGACTTGCGTTCAAGATGAACCAGCGACGGACCCCAATGCACCGTGGTCAATCGACGTAGTCCAAAAGTGCTACCGCTTTGACTCCTCAGGTAACGTGCTCAGCTCCACCTTGGGTGAATGCTCTCGCATGCATACCTGCTCGGTGGAGGGCAAGTCCGCAGGAAACCCAACAGTAATTAATTCTTTGACCAAGACGGAAGTCGCCTCTGACTGGATCTCACCGAAGGATGATCGCTTCCGCATTAAGCGGTACTATCGCTCTGATGATAAGATTGCCGGGCAGCATCACCTGCAATCCCCCATCCGCTGGTTTGGGGGCATATGGGCCGGAGAATTTAATGCCTTCTTGGCCACAGGGTTCGCAAACAACCTTGGTGCATCGTCGCCGGACTATGTGTTCAATCGCGGTGATGGTTTCTCATTCCTATTTGACGGGCTCTCAGGGTCGGTGCCGTTGTTTCCGGAAAAGAGCTACGAGCTCTCTGTTGATGCTACGGGCCGTCCTTTTGTGGCGGACGGCAAGGGGACAAAATGGACCTTTGAAGACACCTCTGACGACAAGAAAGCGTTGGAGCAAATAGAGTGGTCTGACGGCTACTCGATTACGTTTCTACGGGATGCGGCCGGACAGGTCGCTCAGTTTGAGGACAATCGAGGACAAGTTGCTCAGCTGACATGGGTGGAGGTCATATACGACCCGGCAGTCGGTGCTGTCCCGATGGTGAGTAAAGTCGAAATTGATCCCGAAATTGGGGCAACAGGCTTTACTCCTTCGGTTGAACTCAATTACGTATATAGCGCAGTTACATCTGATGGCACAATTGCGCAGCTCGATACTGTGCATATTGCAGATGTTGCACAATCAACCTCTGAACTTCAGCATGAGTATGACTATGTAGCTTCCACGACGCATCCGCTGCTCACAACTATTCATGACGGAAGGTTAAGGCCAAATGGGACCGATTTTCCTTATGCGGAGTTCACGTATCAGACCACACCCGCAGCACCGGGGTTTTCCGAAGTTGGTCCGAAGGTGGTGTCTACCCAACACTTTGGTGGAGCTGAGCGTCACGAGTTCGATCAAGTCTCAGATTTACTGACAAAGGTTACTGGTCCGTTAGGAAAGGTGGCTGACTACAATTATGTTACGCCGTTGCTCTTAGCTTCGGTCAACGGTCAGACCATCCGTATTCCGTTACATAAGACGCTTCAAACGATAGACGGCCTTCCAACCAGCAACTGCCTTGGGACAACTTTAACACCATCGTTTGGGACATCTTCATCTGGTGGAACGGGGCTTCCGCTGGGGCAAGTTGAGCGCAATGGAGCGAGCACAGTTATGTCCAGAAACGCGGCGGGACTTGTGACGCAGATCAATGAAGATGCGACCTCGGCTTCACCCCGTATCACGACCCTGACCTGGGATCCTGTTCTGAGGCTGCCCACACAGAGGCAGACCGACACGCTAATCGAGGACTTTACGTATTCCGCGGCAGGGCAGCTGCTAACCTACATTCAAACCGATAACCTTGCGGCCAGCCCAACATTCGGCACGACGAGAGAGTGGGACTACACCTATAGCCAAAACGCCTTGGGCCTGAGCTTGCTCACCACGGTCGATGGACCGGGATTGGTCGCGAATGGTGTGATTGACGAGACTAGCTACACCTACGACCCAAACGGTAATCTCGATACGGTTACAGACGCTAATGGTCATGTGACCGACGTGCTGACCCGCAATAAGGCCGGACAGCCGCTACATATTGCCCAGCCCGATGGGAATGAGTGGACAATGACCTACGATATTGAGGGTCGTGTACTCACAAGTAGTTTCCTACCACAAGGCGGGACTCCACAAACTCAGTCCTATTCCTATGATGAAGTTGGTCAAGTCGTGTCGATGACAAATCCCCTCGGAAACACATGGGTCTACGCCTATGACGAGGCGCGCAGACTTGTGTCAACTACGTCACCAGAAGGAGAGCTCGCGAGCTACACCTACGACAATATGGGAAACCGCACACGGACGGAGCATTCAAATGTCTCTGCTGGCATCGCGTATTTCGAGGATACTCAATATGATGAGTTGGGCCGATTGCTAAAAATTCTAGGCGCGAATGGTCAGATCACTGAGTTCTCTCATGACGTGGAAGATAATCTTGCAACGATCACCGACCCGCAAAACCTTGTGACCACTCGCGGCTTTGATGCATTAAACCGTCTGATCTCTGAAGTTGACCGGAACTCTGGGCAAGTTGGTCTTGCGCACAATGTTGACGACCAAATGACGTCTTATTCGGATCAACGCGGGCTCGTCACAAGTCAGATTTACAATGGCTTTGGTGATTTGATTCAAGAAATCAGTCCGGACAAGGGGACGACAACCTACACCTATAATAGTCGCGGATTAATGGCTTCCAAAACGGACGCCCGCGGGATTTTTGTTCAATATGACTATGACAATTCTGGTCGGCCTACGAAGATTGACTATCCCCCCGGCGGTAAGGGCGATAGCTTCTTCTACTATGATCACCCGTCGAAAGTTGAAACAACTGGCAAGCCTTCCCTAACCGTCGTCGATGGGCGTCGTATTTTGTACACCTATGCGTACTACGCTGATGGCCCAATCTTTGGGCAGAGATTTAAGTATCCAAACAAGCTTGCGTTCTCGCAATACGTAAAGGAAGATACCGCAGGCAACGTGAGTTGGATCCAATACCCGTCTACCAGAAGGGTGTACTATGAGTATGACGACGACAATCGGATCACGGCCATTAAGCAGCAAGCGCCTGGCACCAATACGATCACAACCATTGTCGATCAGATAACACATCTGCCGAACGGTCCAGTTGCGTCGATGCAGTTTGCGGATGGATTCACGCGGACATTCACCTATGATCAGAGCTACCGTCTGACTGATGTTGTGGATACCGATGGTGTCACCACGTTGCAGGATACCGATTACGGCTATTCCACACGCGACAACCTGACATCCACTGTCGATAACCTTCTGCTCAGCCAGTCAGAGACTTTCACATACGAGGCGCGGGAGTTCCTTGCCTCCGCCGTTGGCGACTATGGGACGCTGGACTATAGCTATGATCTCGTCGGCAATCGCATTTCGCGGATGGCAGCTGGGGTCACGGACAGTTACTCCTATGGGGCAACGAATAACCGTTTGGACTCTGTCTCACGGGCGAGTGCCGCAGTCAGAACTTTTACCCATGATGCGGCAGGAAATGTGACCTATGACGATCGCTCGGGCACCGGCTACGGCTATGATTACGATGCAGCAGGGCGCATGGATACCTTCTCGATATTTGGGGTGGCTCAGGAAGAGTATCAATATGATGCCGTTGGCCAACAGGTTGTGCGCCGGTTGACACAAGACGGAGTTGAACACCACTCGTTCTTCGGTCCTGGCGGGCAGCGGATATCTGAGTACGAGGTGCCAATCGGGACGAAGACCAAGACGCTGCTTCGGGAATATGTCTGGCTCGGCGATATACCCGTCGCCGTGATTGAGAACAGCCAAGTCTACTACGTGCGTGCGGATCACATCGGCAAGCCGATATTCGCGACCGATAGCTTGGGTGCGAAGGTGTGGGAGGCAACATACCTGCCGTTCGGTGGTGTGCATACGTCCACAGGTACTCCGATGAACCTGCGGTTCCCCGGTCAGTGGTTCCAGTCTGAGAGCGGGCTGCACCAGAACTGGATGCGGGACTATGATCCGACTCTCGGGCGCTACATACAAAGTGATCCGCTTGGATTGGTCGATGGGTCAAGCGTATATGGATATGCAATGCAGAACCCGGGGAGATACGCTGATCCTAGCGGGGAGCAGAGTTCGCCTTTTGGGTTCCCACGAAAACTCCCAAACTCCTCAGGCGGAGCTCAATGCGGTGACCCGTGTGAGTCATTCCGCGAACGTGTGAGGCAGGCGAAAGCGCAGAAACCAAAAAAGTGCGTACCCAACGATAGTGTGATAACCCTATTTTACAAGACTAAGCAATGGGGAGAATTATGCACAGCTAGAAAAGAACGGGATGCTTATTGCCCTCCAATAAACGGTCTTCCAGGCGATTTTAGTCCAGAAGGCGAAACTAACAGAAGAGTAAAAGACTGCAGTAACTGGACCAACTGCAACAGCCTCCTAAGACGAAAGTCTTTCGGACTTTTCGGTAGTCTTCGTTAGAATGTGAGCTAAGCGTGAATATAATAGAAAAAAAACATCTACTCGAGTCAATCATTGATGACTACGATTTGCAAAATATTGACATCAAGCACAAGAAAGGGGCGTGGTCTCAAGGCTTGGTCGAAGTCATGAACGGTATGGGTTTGGAACGACTAAGCGATATTTCTGTAACTGATTTTGAGCGAGAGACCTTTTTAATCGCGGATGCCAGTTCTTCTGAAGGAGTTTCTCTGATCGGTCTAGCTATGCAGCGTTCTTTGGAAACTGACCGGTATGAATTAACCGCGCTAACTTACTTGCTTTCTCAAAGTAAGAAGTATGCAACAACTCCGATAACGGAAAGAAGCAAGTTCTTCAAAACTTATCTGAATCAAGCGCAAAAAAGCTCGTTTTTGTCTTATTGCAAATTTGTCATTGGGTCATCTGGCCACCACGACAAATGGTTTTGGAAGAATGTTTCTGGTATTTAGGTTTTCTTTTATGTGAGGGGCCATTGTTTCCTAGACGCTCGTCTCGTTCATTTTCCCTTTGCCTAGTTTCTTAGTCAACCGACGATACACACGGACATTTACTTATGAGCAGAGCTACCGTCTGACTGATGCGGTGAACACCGATGGTGTCACCACGTTGCAGGAAACCGATTTCGGCTACAGGCACTCCGATGAATCTGCGCTTCCCCGGCCAGTGGTTCCAATCTGAGAGTGGTTTGCACCAGAACTGGATGCGGGACAATGATCCGACTCTCGGACGCTACGTCCAAGGCGATCCGCTTGGATTGGTTGATGGGTCGAGTATCTATGGATACGTGTGGCGACCCTGCTTAATATTGTGGCCCACAGGAAGATTATTCAGTGTGGATTTCAAGCTACTAAAATCAAAAAAATTCCGGAGTTCGGAAATGGAAAACTTGGAAAAGATACTGAAACGATACCGGCACTTAGAATGCTGTGCCGAATGCAATCTAATGGACGCGAATAGTCGCTGTTTGAGCAATGAGCCAACGGTAGCAGAGCCTCTTTGGCTGTGCCGTTCATCCACTGGTCATAATGCTCTGGTGCGAGGATTGCTTCGACCGACGGCTGTGAGGTAGCTCTCAAAGCAGGCGGAGATGGCCAAGCTGTGCACGCTTGACCACCCCCATACTCCCAAGCGGGAGCATCGTAAGAGGCTATCGGCTTTCAAGTCGGAGCCGGAGCCAGTCTAGCACTTCACTCTCTAACCATCCCACTCGGTTTGGGCCAAGTTGTATCCGTTTAGGGAACTTCTGGGCTTTTTCCAGCCGTGAAATGTGTTGAGGCGAGTATAGAACTAATTCCTTCACCTGCTTCTTCGATAGTATCCGCATCACGATCTCTCCTTGATTGAAGAGCATCGCGACGCCCTAGGGGTACGAAGACCTAGGCGAGGAAAGGCTAGACTGTTGCGAACTGCTCACCTAGGCAAAACCCGGCAACAGACTGTTTCGCGTGAATGTTGGGCATCCATTCAAGCGGCAGTAGTCACGTTGCGAGTAGGTCCGTCAAATACTCATCATGTGCAGCAACCGCAGCCCGCATCTCGTCCAGGTACGAATGACGATTGTATACGGCAGCCACGCCACTGATCGTCCCCGAAATATGGTTTAGCAGCTTCTCGGTCACATGAATGGGCGTGCCCAAACGCGCTTGGTTGGTTGCGAAGGTCCGCCTGAGATCATGCAGCGTAAAATGCGCGAGGCCTGTTTCCTTGACCAAACGACGCTGAGCGCGTGACCATCCGCTAAAGGGTACGTCGCTCAGGGCAGTCCCAAAGACGTGCACCTCTCCGCCATCGATGTAGTGCAGTAATTCAATGGCTTGCGAACCAAGCGGGACCGTATGAGCCCTTTTGTTCTTCGTTCGATTACGAGAAAAGACCAGCGTATCAGTTTCGACCTCTGACCATTGCAGATCGGCTATCTCGCCACGGCGCTGTCCGGTCATTATCAGCAGGCTCACGATGTCATGGAAACGATCTCCTTGATGCATGAGTGTATACCGCAAAAGCAGCTTAAGCTCCTCGTCACATAAGACGCGTTCGCGCGACTGAGATTTGTGTGGCCTGCCCAATACAGAAAGCGGGTTGGAAGTAAGGTGTTGTCGTTTCACCGCCCAGTTAAAAAACACTTTGAGCGTAGTGAAGGCATAATTCTGGCTTGATGGGCTTTTGGTGTATCGCTCAATTGCACGTAGGATTTCGCCCTGGGTAATCTGCGAAATCCGGCCTGAGAGCTTCACTTGTTTGAGGTACAGCGAATAGCCCTGCAAGGTGTTGCCTCGCAAGCGTAGTCTACAGTCTTCCAGATATACCTCAACCAGATCTTCGAAATCATACTCTTGGTTTGGCGTTTCCAAGGATGCTTCGGTGGCCATGAACAGTTTGGCACGCTTCCTGGCTTCTGCCAGCGATAGGGCTGGGTATCGCCCGAGGGTCTTTAGCAGTCTGCGCTCGCCATACATCACGACGTATGATTTGCTCTTGGTTGAGCAGCGAATGCCAAATCCCGGTGTAACCTCATCCCAATGCGTCACTTGCCCGGAGGTGGGTGATTTCAGCTTCTTTACCGACAGGTCAGTGAGGCGCATCTTCATTTTAGTCTCTTTTTAGTCTCATGAATCGTGTACGTAATAGGGGGTCGGTATGTTCAGCTATGCTTACCTAAAAACCCATAAGTCACTCATTTTATATACTTTTGATGTATCTATGTAAATCAGTGTTCAGCTATTAAGCTTGACTACGAATCAAGGGGTCGGGGGTTCGAATCCTCCCCAGCGCGCCACTTTCCTTATCCGCCAATAGACCCATCGGTTGTCCGCGAGTGACAACGCGTTTGCCCTTGTTGGATGATTGTCGTCCAGACGATCTGATCACTTTTCATAAAAACTACAGCGGCGTGCCTGCGAATTGCCTCAATTGTGAAGGACTTTCATCGAAGTTTAACCCTGCTCGTGGACCAACATCGCTATGCGAATTTCCGAATATCTGAACGCATCTAACGCAACTGTCACGATTGAAGGTGTGCGATGAGCATCTTCGCTGCGGTCTTTAAACGCATTCAACTGTTCTTCTTTGCGTTCACGCTCGCGGCGAGTTCTATGATGTTCGCTGGAATGGCGTCAGGCAAGCTGGAACGTGGCGAGGTATATATGGGTCTTGCTGAGAAATTCGCGACTTACTTTGCATCCAATACCACCTTGATGGAAATGATCGCGGGTGGTGATCAGCTGACCGGACTAGACGCACGACCCAATAGGGGCGGCTATAGCTCAGTCGGACCTTCGATCTCGCGTAGAGAGGGGCCGCAAGCCGCGCATAGCAGCTTACAGGCGCTCCGGCAGCGCCAGATACAGCATGTGATCCAATCTGAAGATCATTATACCGGCGGTTAGAACGCCACCTCGACGTCTGGCAGGCGCAGCGCCTTCATCAACTCACGCACTTCTTGCCGCGCAGCAATGTTGGAGATGTTGAGGTTCTTTACCCCGGTATCGCCCAAGTCCAGCAATGTCAGGCCGCGTGGAAACAACTCGCGGAAAATAACCCGCTCCGAGAAGCCGGGGGCGACACGAAACCCGATGCGCTTAGCCAAAGCGTCTACTGCATCTGTGATCTTTTTCTTATTGTGCATGCGCTGGGTGCCAACGCGGTTACGCACCACGATCCAGTCAATCGGCGAGAGACCGGCCTGCGCGCGCAATTGGCGCGCCTGCCATACCATCTCGGCATAGACTGAAGGGCCGATGATTTTCTGCGTTTCTGGCTCGATACGAGCCAGAAGGTCGAAGTCGATGAAGCTGTCGTTCAGCGGCGTAACCAGAGTATCTGCCAGCGAGTGCGCCACCTGGCTCAGCCGAGTGTGAGAGCCGGGGCAATCGATAACGATGAAATCAAAGCGGCCTTCCATGCCTGCGACTGCTTCCGTTAGGCGGCGGTCATAGATGTTTTCACCTGCGCCAAGAGAGGCCGGATCAACCTCAGGTAGTTCGACGATTTCTGGGCAAGGCAGGTTGAGGTCATTCTTGTTGGAATAGCGTAAGCGGTTTTCGCAATACCGAGAGAGACTGCGCTGACGCAGGTCCAAATCTAGCGCGCCTACAGTGAAACCGGCGCGTACAAGCGCGGTGGTCACATGCATGCAATTGGTGGATTTACCCGATCCGCCCTTTTCGTTGCCAAAGACGATGATATGCGCGGCCATGTTCTGTCCCGTATTCTAGTGCGTGCCCCTTGCTGGGGTTTGAGGCGGTTATAAGCACGGGGCGGGACGAGGGGAAGCAAAACCGGCGCAAAGTTTGCAGTCCATAGCTCGATCCAATTATGCTGTGATTTATTCTCTTTGAGGTGAGTTTGGAATTTGCGATGCGATGCCGACCCGCGCCTTAAATTCCAACGGATTGTTTTGGCCGTTGTTGACAAGTTTCTTCGGCGCGAAGAAGGTCGGCAATCGGCACAAAGGGAACGAGTTAAAGGAGATCAGCATTTCACGAGCCGAACGCCTTTTGAACTTGGTTGAGGAATTCCGAAGCCATCGGCGACCTGTTTCCGGAAGCGATCTGGCGGAAACTCTGAACGTCTCAATCCGCACGCTCTATCGCGATATTGCGTCGTTACGCGCGCTTGGTGCCAGCATTGAGGGCGAACCGGGCGTTGGGTATATTTTGCGCTCAGGCTTCCTGCTACCGCCGATCATGTTCACTGTCGAGGAAGTGGACGCGCTTGTTCTTGGCTCGCTTTGGGTTGCAGACAAGGCAGATAAGCCCATGGCCGAAGCGGCGCGTAAAGCCATGGCACGTTTGACCGCTGTCCTGCCGGTTGAACTGACTGATCGCGTTGAGGCAAAATATCTGGAAGTCATGCCGAGCGGCCATGCGCGCCAAGAAAGCGTTGATATATCTGCGATTAGGCAGGCCATTCACTTGGAGCGCAAGTTGAGCATTGGCTATGCGGACGCCGCAGGCAAACCGTCGGAGCGCGTCATCTGGCCGTTTTTTATCAGCTACATGGATGGCGGGCGTTTGATTTCGGCTTGGTGTGAATTGCGCGATGACATCCGGCATTTTCGGACGGACCGTATGGTGTCGTTGTCGGAACTGCCAACACGATACCCGCGCCGTCGTCACGATTTGATTAAGCTCTGGCGAGAGCTTGAGTCCTCGGAGGTGCCCCGCAAATGACTACTGCCACTTTCTGACATGTGGCTTAGTTAGGCTGCCTTTGTAACCCGACGAACACAAAGGATGTCACGCAATGGAACACGATCAGATTGATGCAACGATCAACGCAAACAACACAGCAGTTGCCACAGGCGACATGGAGGGCGTTATCGCCACTTTTGAGCCGAACGGGGTTTTGGTTGGTCAACCCGGAGTGATAGCCCAAGGAACGCCAGCATTGCGTGAAGCGTTCAAAGGGTTCATGGCGATTAACCCTCAGATTTCAGTGACAAACCATGAAGTTGTTCAAGCCGGTGATATCGCCCTTCACTCATCCACTTGGAAAATGACAGGACAAACACCAGATGGTTTTCCCATTGAGCAGTTCGGGTTTTCAACCGTGGTCCTGCGCAAGCAGGCCGATGGGCGCTGGTTGATGGTGATCGACAATCCGTTTGGGGATCACCTTGTGCAAGGACGCTGAGTGGGGTCGAGCCTCCGCATAGACTTAAGGACAGAGACAAGCGGATCTTCTAGGAAGGTCCGCTTTGTTTCCGCACATCTGATGCTTTACAACCGCCTCCGTATCAAAAAAAGCCGCCCCCCGAAGGGTGCGGCTTTGATCTGCGTCGAAGGGTGTGGCTCTTAGAATCCCAAACCTTCGTATTTGTTTTTGAACTTGGAGACACGACCGCCTGTGTCGAGCAGACGCTGGTTGCCGCCAGTCCATGCTGGGTGCACGGAAGGGTCAATGTCCAAAGAAATCTGGTCGCCTTCAGCGCCCCAAGTGGATTTCATTTCAAGCACTGTTCCATCGGTCATTTTGACGTTGATGGTGTGGTATTCTGGGTGAGTATCTTTTTTCATGACAGTTCCCCTTACGCCTTAGGCGCTTTGTAGTTGGAATCCTCGGCGATACGAGCGGATTTACCGCGACGCGAACGCAGATAGTACAGCTTGGCGCGACGAACGCGGCCACGACGCACAACGGTGATGCTGTCGATGT
The DNA here is from genome assembly GCF_003663885.1 of Litoreibacter meonggei. Classification (GTDB taxonomy): domain Bacteria; phylum Pseudomonadota; class Alphaproteobacteria; order Rhodobacterales; family Rhodobacteraceae; genus Litoreibacter; species Litoreibacter meonggei. Next base: position 910,779 of record NZ_RCCE01000001.1, on the reverse strand, counting down.
TGGTGGAGTGCAGTGGAAACACACGTTCCACGCCCTCGCCGAAGGAGATTTTGCGCACGCAGAACGAACCGGCAATACCTTTGCCGTTGTTACGTGCGATGCAAACGCCTTCGTAATTCTGAACACGGCTACGTGTACCTTCGGTCACTTTGTAGCCAACGCGGATGGTGTCACCCGCTTTGAAGTCGGGGATATCGTGCCCCAAAGCGGCGATTTGTTCCGCTTCTAGTTGTGCGATCAGGTTCATCTGAAACGCTCCTTTTCTGATCCCGGTTTACCCGGAGAATATGTCTCGCGTTCTAAGAGCTCTTGGTTTTCTTCCGGGTCCGCCCCCGTTTCCGAGAAAGCGCCCGCCAGAGATTAGATCGACGTTGCTTTGTGCGCCCAAGCTTTGCATCCACAATGTGCACCGAAAAAAGCGCGTTGGATGGCCAATAAAACAAAGGCTCCGGTCAGTATTCTGATTCCAGATTGGCGGGGTATAGGAGGGTTCGCCGCGTAGATCAAGCGGCCATCACCCCAGACACGATTTTTAGCGCAATTCGCAGCGGAACGGTTGAAGCGCGTACCTGCACGGCCCATCCTTGAAGGAAACATACCCAAGGAGCGTCCCATGACACAATCAGACAAAAGCAACCGCCGCATCGTTCTGGCCGAGCGCCCTCAGGGCCTGCCGGACGACAACACCTTGCGCCTTGAGCAGACCGACATCCCCACCGCAGGTGCAGGCGAGATGCTGCTGCGCACAGTCTACCTGTCGCTTGATCCTTACATGCGCGGCCGGATGAACGACGCAAAATCCTATGCCGAGCCGGTCAAGCTGGGCGAGATCATGACGGGGCAGGCGGTCGCACAAGTCGTCACCTCCGACGTCAAAGGCTTTGCCGAAGGCGACTACGTGCTGTCCGGCAGCGGTTGGCAGGATTACGCGGTCTCGAATGGCGATCAGGTTTTGAACCTTGGCGCTGATCCGGCGAACCCGTCATGGGCTTTGGGCATCATGGGGATGCCGGGCTACACTGCTTACGCGGGCCTGCTGAAAATTGGCGAACCCAAGCCGGACGAGACAGTTGTTGTCGCCGCCGCCTCCGGCCCGGTGGGCGCCACCGTGGGCCAGATCGCCAAACTCAAAGGCTGCCGCGTAGTGGGTGTTGCGGGTGGTGCTGAGAAATGCGCGCATGTGGTCGACAATCTCGGGTTTGATGCGTGCATCGACCACAAGGCCGACGACTTTGCGGCCCAGCTGAAAGACGCCTGTCCGGACGGAATCGACGTCTATTTCGAGAATGTCGGAGGCAAGGTGCTGTACGGCGTGCTGCCCCTGCTGAACCCGTTCGCGCGGATGCCTGTGTGCGGCATGGTGGCTTGGTACAACCTGCCGGGCTTGCCAGATGGCCCTGACATGGGACCGGTCATCATGGGCACAATCCTGCGGATGAAGGTCAAGGTTCAGGGCTTCATCATCTTCGACAGCTTCGGGCCGGAGACTTACAAAGAGTTCGCCGCCGAGATGACCGGATGGCTGGCCGACGGCAAAGTGAAGTACAAAGAGCAGGTCGTTGACGGTCTGGAAAACGCGCCCGCCGCGTTGAACGACCTGCTCGAAGGCCGCAGCTTTGGCAAAATGGTGGTGAAGGTCTAGCCTTCACCCTCTTCGCGCTTGGCCCACAGATCGGGCCGGCGCGCTTTGGTCAACGCTTCTGATTGCTCGCGACGCCACGCATCGACTTTTCCATGGTCGCCGGAGGTCAGAATATCCGGAACCCCCAAGCCGCGCCACTCGGCGGGGCGGGTGTATTGCGGGTGTTCCAGCGTTATACCGTCGGAGAAGCTTTCGTCCTCAGTCGAGTCCGCATTTCCCAGCACATCCGGCAACAAGCGAACGGTCGCGTCGATCATCGCCTGCGCTGCGATCTCGCCGCCGGTCAGAACGAAGTCACCCAAGCTGACTTCGTCGATTTCGTAGTGATCCAATACCCGCTGATCCACACCTTCAAACCGCCCGCATAGCATGGTGATGCCATCGGCTTCCGCCCATTCCGCTGCTTTCGCTTGGGTAAAAGGTTTGCCGCGCGGTGACAGGTAGACCACCGGCCATTTGGCGCGCTCCGATGTGCCGCGCTTGGCGAAGTCCAGCGCCTTGCCGACGATATCGGCCCGCAGCACCATGCCAGCACCACCGCCATAAGGCGTGTCGTCTACATTGCGGTGCTTGCCTTCGCCAAAGATGCGCAGGTCGATTGCGTCCAAAGTCCACTTGCCCTCTTGCAGCGCCTTGCCTGTCAGCGACGCCCCCAACACCCCCGGAAAAGCTTCCGGGAACAGCGTTATGATCTTGGCGGCCCAAGCGCCCTTAAGGCGTGTTGGTTCTGCCATCAGATCGCTTGGCGTGAGCGAGGCGGAAATGGTCTTGCGACCATGGGATCTGGACGGGATGCTCATGCTAATCCAGCAGGCCTTCCGGCGGGTCGATGATGATGCGCTTTGCGGCAAGGTCGACCGTCGGCACCGCGTCAAGCGTAAAGGGCAGCAGGACCGAGCCTTTGAGGCTTGGACCGCGCAGCTCCAGAATGTCGCCCGCTCCGTGGTTCAGGACCGCTGCGACTTTGCCAATAACCTCGCCGCCGGTATCCAGCACATCCAGCCCCATCAGGTCGGCGTGGTAATATTCGTCGTCTGGCAGGGAGGGCAGCAAGTCGCGGTCTGCCGACAGTTTGACACCGCGGAGCGCGTCCGCCTCGTCCTTGAAGCGAATGCCGGACAGACGGGCGGCAAAGCCGTTTTTGACCTGACGGGTGATCTTCAGCGTGTAGTCCACGCCGTTGTCGCCCGTGAGTGGGGAGTACAACGCGATATCCTCGGGGGTGGCGCAGAAGCTTTTCAGCCGCACCTCGCCTTTGACGCCGAAGGATCCGGCAATTGCACCGACAACGATTTTATCTTTGCTCATTCTGAACGTGCTCCAATGCAAACCCCGTCGACCATGGCACCGCCCGCATGGGTGCAGCGGCCTTCCGACAGCCCGCGCTCTACCTTGAGCCCGCCATAGAAGGCCAGCCCCATAAACACCAGCGTGAACAGACGTCGGATCATGTGTCGAGCCCCATGGCATTGGCGATCAGCCGGTAGTCGGCCTCGGGGATTGTAAATTTACCTTGGCGGAATGCCATCCCCCAATGGCTGGGGCGGGGGACAAAGGACAAGTCCTCCAAGAGCGGACGCACGGGAACTTCGATCACGTCGTCAAACTCCGCATCCCGCACCCATGCAGGCAGGCCGGTCATGTAATCCATCTGCCGCGGGGCGTCGCCGGTGATGGTGGCGTGGCCCACGAATGCCTGCACTGGGTCGCCGTCAAACTCGGTCTTTGGCGCGTAGAAGATCACCTTGTCGCCCACATCCAGATTGCGCACGGCGGCTTCCTTGCCGTAGCTGAAGGCCACAAAGCCCTGCCGCTTGCCCGCCGCAACATGGGCCGCATGGACGACACCTATGACGTAACGCGGGCTCATATGCTTCGGATATCCAGCGAGGCGGCGCGCGCTTCCCAGCCTTCGCGCAGCAATTCGGGTGTCTCGTGGTCCGCTTCGGGGTAGCCGATGCAGAAATAGCCGATCAGGGCCCAGTCCTTGGGTACGTCGAGATCATGGCACAGCTGCGCAGGGTCCAGAACAGAGACCCAGCCAAGTCCCAACCCCTCGGCACGCGCGGCGAGCCAGAACAGGGTGACTGCGGACACCACCGAATAGCGGCGCATCTCAGGCATGGAGCCTGCCCCTAGGCCGTGACCTTTGGTCGTAGCTTCGTCGCAAAAGACCGCAAGTTGCACCGGCGCTTGGTCCATGCCCGCCAGTTTCAGTTTTGCGTAATTGTCAGCTTGGTCTCCGTCATAGCGGGCAAGGGCCTCGGCATTGGCGACCTCGAAATTGGCGCGAGCGGCGGCGCGCGCTTCGGCGCTCTCGACACGCACGATGCGCCAAGGTTCCGACAGGCCCACGGAGGGGGCATGCGAAAATGCGTCGAGGCACCGCATCAGCAGTGCCTCGTCCACGGGTGTGGTGCGGAAGCGGCGCACATCGCGCCGCCACCGCATCAACTCATATAGCTCGTCCCGGAAATCCGGTTCGAATTCACGCATTGCTCAAGCGCAGATTACTCTGCGGATGCTTCAGCAGCAGCTTCTTCAGCTGGTGCTTCTTCTGCAGGAGCCTCAGCCGGAGCAGCGGCAGCTTCAGCAGCGGCAGCAGCTTTTGCGGCTTTCTCTTCAACGCGGTCCTGAGCTTTCTTGCCCGGCTCGCCTTTTTTCAGGTTAGCGCGCTCTTTCTTCTCGATAACACCAGCAGCTTCGAGGAAGCGGGACACACGGTCGGAAGGCTGTGCGCCTTGGTCGAGCCAGTATTGCACGCGTTCCATGTCGAGCTTCACACGCTCTTCGCTGTCTTTGGGCAGCAGCGGGTTGTATGTGCCCAATTTCTCGACGTAACGGCCGTCACGTGGCATGCGCGTGTCGGCTGCGACAACACGGTAGAAGGGGCGCTTTTTGGACCCACCACGGGCCAGACGGATTTTCATTGCCATTGTGTAGTTCTCCTTAAGATGGCTGTGCCGGACAAGTGTCCGAAATTATTGAAACGTTTTATGGTTTTGGATGACTTCCCGAATGATGAAATTCAGGAAGGATTTGGCGAATTCGGGGTCCAGATCGGCGCGTTTTGCCAAGTCTTCCAGACGGTTGATTTGTTTTGCCTCACGGTCGGGATCCGACGGCGGCAGGTTATGCTCGGCCTTCAGCTTGCCGACGGCTTGGGTGTGCTTGAACCGCTCGCCTAACGTATAGACAAGGATCGCGTCCAAACGGTCGATGCTGGCGCGGTGCTCTTTCAACAGCTCGGCGGCTTTTGTGACGGCATCAGTCAAGTGCGAACCCTTTCGGTTTGAAGGCAGGGTCTTGGTAATGGCTAACTTCCATGGCGATGCCGTGGGACAGTTGCGTGTCGTTCAGCGCAGCGGGGGCAGGGTGGCGGTAGACCGCGTCGTCATCCCCGATTGATTTCGCTTCTTTGTCTTTCACGCAGCCCAGACGCTCGGCCAGACGGACGGAATCCAGATTGTAGGGGTCAAGGTAGCTGACAGCACCTTCCCAGCCGGAATTGTAGAAATAGCGGCGTGCGGCGTCGACGGCTTCCAGCGCATAGCCTTTGCCCGCAACTTCGGGCCAGATGATCCAAGCCAGTTCGCGCTCCGGCCACATGGCGGGTTGCCAGCCGCCTGCCATGCCAAGCGTGGCGTCGGTTTCTTTGTCGTGGATCATCCACATGCCGAAGCCGCGAATTTCCCAGTGGCCGATTTCGGCCGCATAGAGCATCCACGCCTCATACGGGTTCAACGGCCCGCCCATGTAGCGTGCGCGGAAGCTGGTGAAGGTCGCCTTGAAGTTAGGATAGTCCTGAGGCTCCGGCCCTTTCAGGACCAGACGCTCGGTTTCCAGCACGGGGATGTCGCGGTGGCCCATTACGCGGCCTCCGCGCTAAGGTGGCGGTAGACATTCATCGCGCCAAATGCCGGGTGATCGAGCGTGCGCTCCCACGTGGCACCCATGCGTTTGGCCACGTTGGCGGAGCCCTCATTACCTTCGGCCACGAGGCTGATCGCGGTTTTCCACCCCAGTGTTTTGTAGGCGTAGTTGCGGGTCGCTAAACCGGCCTCGGTCGCGTAGCCGCGTCCTTCGAAGCCGTTCATCAGGTCCCAGCCTAGTTCTTCTTCGGGCCATGCGTGGGGATACCATGGGCCTACCATGCCGACGAACTTTCCGGTGGCAGTCTCGTCCACGCCGAACCGACCATAGCCTCGCAACGTCCAGTGGCCGATCTCGCTTGCCAGCGCGCGCCACGTCTCGTCCGGACGCTTGGGGCCACCAACGAAGCGGGAGCGGTCGCTCTCATAGAACTCGGCCAGCGGCTCGAAGTCGCTCAAGGCCAAGGGGCGCAGCGTCAGGCGCTCTGTATGAAGGGTGGGGGCGTTCATTTTTTTTTGCCGAACCCTGACAGGCCGGGGGGCAGCGCGCCGCCACCCATGCCGGGCATACCACCCATTCCGCCGGGCAGCTTCGCGCCCATCTGCTTGGCGGCGGCTTCCATGGCCGCCGGGTCGTTCATATCGGGCATGCCGCCCTTGCCGAACATGCCTTTCATGGCCTGTTTCAGCATCCCGCCTTTGCCCATCTTCTTCATCATATCGCCCATCTGGCGCTGCATCTTCAGAAGTTTGTTGAGGTCGGAGACCTCCATGCCAGACCCCTTGGCGATGCGCTTCTTGCGCGACGCCTGCAAAAGCTGCGGGTTGGCGCGTTCGCGTTTGGTCATCGACTGGATCAGGGCAATCTGCTGTTTCAGCATCTTGTCGTCCATACCAGCCTCTTTGGCCTGGCCTGCCATTTTCTTCATGCCGGGCATCATGCCCATGAGGCCTTCCATCCCGCCCATCTTGAGCATCTGCTCAAGCTGGTTTTTCAGGTCGTTCATGTTGAACTGACCCTTCTGGAAGCGCTTCATCATCTTCTCGGCCTGTTCGGCCTCGATGGTTTCTTGCGCCTTCTCGACCAAAGCGACGATGTCGCCCATCCCGAGGATGCGGCCTGCGATGCGGTCCGGCTCGAACGTCTCCAGCGCGTCCATCTTTTCGCCAAGACCGACGAACTTGATCGGTTTGCCGGTGACTGCGCGCATAGATAATGCAGCACCGCCGCGACCGTCGCCATCCATACGGGTCAGTACCACGCCGGAGATGCCGATTTTGCCGTCGAACTCCTCAGCCACTTCAACGGCGACCTGACCTGTCAGGCCGTCGACGACCAGCAGCGTTTCGCGCGGCTTGACGATGTCGCGGACGTCTTCGACTTCCTGCATCAACACTTCGTCGATTTGCAGGCGGCCCGCAGTGTCGAGCATGTAGACGTCGTAGCCGCCCAAGGTCGCCTGCTGTTTGGCGCGTTTGGCGATGTCGACGGGCTTCTCGCCCTTGACGATGGGCAGGGTGTCGACGCCGACCTGCACGCCAAGGATCGCCAGCTGCTCCATCGCCGCAGGGCGGTTCACGTCGAGCGACGCCATCAACACGCGCTTGTTGTTCTTCTCTTTTAGCCGCTTGGCCAGCTTGCCGGTGGTCGTGGTCTTACCGGAGCCTTGCAGGCCCACCATCAGGATGGGGGCGGGGGGGCTGTCGATCTTCAGCTCGCCGGGTTCTTCGTTGTCGCCCGCCAGCACATGTTTCAGCTCGTCATGGACGATCTTGACGACCTGCTGGCCGGGGGTGATCGACTTGGTGACGTTCTGACCGGTGGCCTTGTCGGCCACGGCTTTAACGAAGTCGCGGGCCACGGAGAGAGAGACGTCGGCTTCCAGCAAGGCGACACGCACCTCGCGCAGGGCGGTTTTGACATCGTCCTCGGACAGCGCGCCTTGCTTTGTGAGCTTATCAAAGACGCCGGAGAGGCGTTCGGACAGGTTCTCAAACATGGGCTCTCGGCTCCTTCATTCTCACATGTGATCCCTACCTAAGCACGGACCGGCTAAACGACAATTGCCCCGCCACTTGTCACAAGTGGGTCCAAACAAGCAGTTTGGCCCCCACGGGCGCGACGCGCTGATGGGGGGCGATCCCTGCACAAGGCGGGGACCGGAAGTCTGGTGCTTCCGGATGTTGTGGGCGAGTTACGCTGTGGGGCCTTTAGAGTCAAGCCACGCGTTGATTGTGTTTGCCATGACCTGGTGGTCGCCGAAATTATCATAAACCTGCGTTAGCGGATGGATGCCGGCACTTTGGCCGTCGGGAAAGATCAGGGCCACACGATGAGTGTCGCCACTGTCACCTGAACTGCTTTGCACGATGGCTTGCCCAATTTCGTCAAGACTGTGCTCGATCACGGATCCACCAAGCAGTGAACGCCGTCGAATGATGAGTTTGCCTTCTGGTCTGAGGAATAGAGCCTGCGTGCGGCGACTAAAGGGGACCAGCATTCCGAGGGGACCGAGCCCGATCACCATGATGACCAGGCCCATTAGCTCGCCGCTCAGGAAAGTAGATATTCCAATGCCAATAAACAGCAGCCCGCCCGCAGCCAAGACGAGTGATGTAATCCAAGGGCGGTTTTCAACAATGAGTTGTTCGGGGATATTGCGGGTCACTTTCATAAGCCGGACCTTATCAAAGGGGTACAGATTGAGAAGGGTTTGCCGGCGAGTGCAACGCGAGTTTTACTTGCAAAATTAAACGGAACTGGAGTTACTGCGGGAAGTTCGCGCGTTATTGCACAAATATTAGGAGGCGAAGCCCATGGATATCGACAATTGGGACGAGTACCGGACGGCTTATCAAGTGGCCCGCCTTCGCACAGTTAGCGCTGCGGCCGAGGTGCTGGGTGTGCACCATGCCACGGTGATCCGGCATATCGACAGCCTAGAGGGCAAGCTAGGGGCGAAGCTATTTCAACGTCACGCGCGCGGCTACACGCCTACGGAAGCCGGCGAGGATTTGTTGACTGTTGCGGCTGCCACCGAAGATCAGCTGACGCAGCTTGCCGGGCGTATCCACGGTCGTGGGGCATCGGTCTCAGGTGATCTCATCGTCACTTGCCTGCCGCAGATGTCGCCGTTGATGGCGCGGACGATTGCGAAATACCAAGCTGACAATCCCGACATCCGCGCTGAGCTGATCGTCGACACGCGTCCGCTGCGCCTTGAGTATGGCGAGGCCCATGTGGCAATGCGTGCGGGCGCACCGGGGGATGACCTTGACAATATTGTCCAAGAATTGGCGAAAATGCCAATGGGGCTTTATGCGCATAAAGACTACATTTTCCGCCACGGACCTCTGAACGGGATCGAGGATATCCCCAACCACCGTTTTTGTAGAGTATCTACCCTGAACGTGCGTGCGCCGTTCATGCGCTGGATTGGGGAGCACGTGCCGGACGAGAACGTGGTCTACAGATGCTCCGACACCAATACCGTCCAAGACGGAGTCATCGCAGGGGCAGGGATTGGTTTCCTGCCGGGATATATCGGCAATGCGCATCCTGACATGAAAGAAGTGTTGCCATCTGATCCAAGTTGGTCTTCGACGTTCTGGTGCGTGACCCATGTGGACTTGCATCGGACCGCCAAGGTGCATTCCTTTGTGACCTTCCTTAAAGAAGAAGCTAAGGGCTGGGCCGACCTCTAGGAACCAGAGTGAGTTTGAGCGTTGATCCCAGAGAAACTAGGAATGGTGATCCTTTGACACCGGCGATGCGTGGCCATGCAGCGATGCTGCTATTTTCCGTGCTGGTCGCGGGATCGTTTTCGCTGGGGGCGCTGGCCGCCAACGAGATTGCACCAGCGGCGCTGAACGCCGTGCGTTTTGCGATTGCCGGTGTGGTTATTGGCATAGCCGCATTGGCGACGACGGGAATTCCAAGCTCCGCGCTGGCGGCGCCATGGCGTTACCTTGTTCTTGGTGGGCTGTTTGCGACGTATTTTGTTTTGATGTTCGAAGGTCTGAAAACAGCACCGCCGGTTAGCGCGGCTGCAGTCTTCACGCTGACACCGCTTTTGTCGGCAGGGGCGGGCTATTTGCTACTGCGCCAAATATTAACTCCGCGCATGGCCTTAGCCCTGACACTTGGGGCCGCAGGGGCCTTGTGGGTGATCTTCAAGGCCGATTTGGCGGCATTTTGGTCTTTTGAGGTCGGACGGGGGGAGGCCATCTACTTCGTCGGCGTTGCTGCCCATGCTTTTTATACACCGCTGATCCGGAAGCTAAATCGAGGCGAACCACCGGTGGTTTTTTCCTTCTTTACCATCCTTGGAAGCTTGGGGCTTTTAGTCGTTTGGGGGTGGTCGGATTTATGGAACACTGATTGGGCCTCCATGCCGCCGATTGTTTGGGTGACTATCCTGTATGTGGCGATTGCAGCGTCGTCGGTAACGTTCGTTTTGCTTCAATACGCAACGCTTCGCCTGCCGTCGTCAAAGGTGATGGCCTACACCTATCTGGTTCCGAGCTGGGTGATTTTGTGGGAGTTGGCGCTGGGTGGTGCGAGTCCTCCGAGACTGGTCTTCGCAGGGGTTGCGTTGACGGTTCTGGCTCTGGTGCTGCTGCTGAAGGACGAGCAGGATGGAACCAAATTGATATAAGCGCATTATCCTTGAGACGCTGGGACCAGTGACCAGCAAAATTTTTAGGAGTAAGCTATGCGCAGTATTATTTATGTGATCGGATTGATCGTCGTTGTTTTGGCCGTTTTACGGCTGGCCGGCTTGGCTTAACTACCAAGCTCCCGATCTAAAAAGCGCTCGAAGGCGTCGAAATTCAACGCCTCGAGCTGGCCGAAGCTCTCGATCCACACGATAGCTTCACGCATCGCCTGCGGCTCCAGCTTGCACCATTTTACCCGTCCGCGTTTTTCCTGAGAAATCAGGCCAGCGCGGGTCAGAATGGTCAGGTGCTTCGAGATGGCGGCCAGCGACATATCGAATGGTTCCGCCACATCGGTGACGGCCATATCGTCCTCCAACAACATCGTAAGGATTGCGCGGCGTGTGCCATCAGCCAAGGCGGCGAATGTGATGTCGAGGGCATTTGTCATGGCCCATGTCATAACGCCGAAGGAACCTGACGAACAGATGCTACAGGTTTGGGGCGCTTGAAGATTGCGATGGCAGCTCCATGCGTAACCGCTCTACTTCATCACGGGAGAGGCCGATGTCACGGTACAGGTGATCGGAAAGATCCGAGGGGATTTTCCTGTAGGTGATATTTTTAGACAAATACATTAGCTCGCGCAAACGCGTTAATATCGGCATCATCGTTCCTATTTTCTATATTTTATAATTCTTTGTGTTGAGAAACTCGCTGAAGTTCAATTTCAATTGCTTGACAAGTTACGTGCCTAAAAGTCACGTATAATAATGTTTCGCCCCTTGCCCCCACTCAATGCGTTGCGCGCATTCGAATCCGCTGGTCGTCATCAGAGCTTTTCTGGGGCGGCGACCGAATTGGGGGTTAGCCATTCTGCGATAAGTCGCCATGTTCGCGGACTCGAACACCGATTAGGTACCCAGTTGTTTCGCGATTTGCCGCGGGGGGTCACATTGACTCAAGCGGGTGCGCGGTACTTGGCGCAGGTGACCCCTGCCTTGGACGCGATCTCGGAAGCCACTGAAGTGTTTCACGATCGACCTGTGGGGCGACTTGTTGTGAATAGCGAGCCGCTGTTTGCTTCAAGGTTTGTGGTGCCGCGACTTGCCGATTTCTATGACCGGTACCCCGAAGTTGAGCTTCGAATGGAGGCCAGCCAGCAGTTGGCAGATATGAGCCGCTATGAGGCGGATCTGGCAATCCGGTCTTATGCATCGGGGGTGCCGGAGCATGCCAGCGATTTGATCAGTGACGCGAAGTTGTTCGTCTATGGCGCGCCGTCCTTGATTGGGGACGGCTTGGGTCCGCCGGAGGATGTTCTCAAGTTCCGCAGATTTCAGGATAGGCGCGGCAATCCATGGGCTGAATGGGCGCAGCTGGCCGGGGTAAGCACTGCTGAGTTTGTAGCGCCGGATTGGCGAATGCGCTCCCCTTTGGCGTTCGAGGCCGCCTTGGCAGGGCAGGGTCTGTTTTTGTGCGCGGAAGACGTTATGGCAAACGTGTGCGCGAAGGGCGACATGGTAAAGTGCTGGCCGATAGGGTTCAGGAGTGGAAGCTATCATTTGGTGGCCGGTGATGGCGTGCGTCGCAGCGCACCCGTTCGTGCGTTTCGAAATTGGCTTTTGGATCAGGCACTACAGTTCCGGTCGACGGAAGGCTCCGGAAATTCTTAACCATTTGGTTAAATGATGATTTCACGGGAGTGGCGCCTGCGGCGTGGTGTCCAACTTCTCGCGAGAGTCATTTTTATATCATCTAATCAATATCTTAATGTGAAATTCATGCTGCATTCCATCCAATTGACTCTAAGCGCCCGGCGGCCTATCCCTCCTGCAAACCTCCCGAGGGGTGTCTTTTGATGACCAATGACCCGAATAAGGCCCAGCTGGATGCGCTGAGCGAGCGGATCGAAGGGCTCAAGAAAACCTCTCAGGCTGAAAAGCCAAGGGGGGACGAGCACTATTCGGGGGCCCAGCAGGGCTGGCGCATGGTGACAGAACTTGTTGCCGGTCTCGGGATCGGCCTGACCATCGGATACGGCCTCGACTGGCTGTTCGGCACATTGCCGATTTTTCTGGTGATCTTCACATTGCTGGGCTTCGCGGCCGGGGTGAACGTCATGCTTCGCACCGCCAAAGAGGTCCAAAACGAACACGAGGCCAAAGCGGCCAACGAGAAGGACTGAACAGATGGCGACAGAAGCTCACGGCGCAGAAGACGGCGGTCTGGTTTTTCACCCGATGGACCAATTCATCGTCAAACCGCTGTTTGGCAATGGCGATGTCGGCGCGTTCACGATCACCAACGTGACATTGTGGATGGCCCTGACGGTTGTTTGTATCATCGTTTTGCTGGTCTTCGGCACCTCGCGCCGCGCCATCGTGCCATCGCGCAGCCAGTCCATCGCCGAGATGATGTATGGCTTCGTCTACAAGATGGTCGAAGACGTTACCGGCAAGGACGGTGTGAAATACTTTCCGTATATCATGACGTTGTTCATGTTCATTCTGGTATCCAACTTTCTTGGTCTGCTGCCAATGGCGTTCACCACCACCTCGCATATCGCCGTGACTGGCGTGCTTGCGATGTTCGTGTTCCTCGCGGTCACCATTCTGGGTTTCGTCAAAAACGGCATGGGCTTCTTGGGCCTGTTCTGGGTTTCGTCCGCACCGCTGGCGCTGCGCCCCATTCTGGCATTGATCGAGGTCATCAGCTATTTCGTGAGGCCCGTCAGCCACTCCATTCGTTTGGCAGGCAACATGATGGCCGGTCACGCCGTTATCAAAGTATTCGCGGGCTTCGCAGCCATCGCGGCAATCTCACCCCTGTCCATTCTGGCAATCACCGCCATGTATGGTTTGGAAATTCTCGTAAGCGGTATCCAAGCTTACGTGTTCGCAATTCTAACCTGCGTGTATCTGAAAGATGCGCTGCATCCTTCGCACTAAGGTTACGAAGACTAATCACCTCAATTCCATCGTAAGGAGAAAAGACATGGAAGGCGATATCGCACAAATGGGTCAATTCATCGGCGCAGGCCTGGCTTCTGTTGGCATGGGCGGCGCAGCCGTCGGTGTGGGCAACGTGGCTGGCAGCTATCTGTCCGGCGCGCTGCGCAACCCATCCGCAGCTGCTTCGCAGACTGCAACACTGTTCATCGGCATCGCATTTGCGGAAGCTCTGGGGATCTTCTCGTTCCTCGTAGCCCTTCTGCTGATGTTCGCTGTTTAAGAACCAAGCTATACCATCCTTACGGTCGGGCGGGCCTGAAACGGGCCCGTCCGATGTAAGATCCAAGAATTCAGACACATCTGGGGGCCATCATGGCAACTGAAACCGGTGAAGTAGCGAAAGAAAGCGCGGGCATGCCCCAGCTTGATTTCTCGACCTTTGATAACCAGATCGTCTGGTTGCTGATCACGCTCGTGGTCATTTACTTCGTGCTGTCGCGCGTTGCGCTGCCGCGCATCGGATCGGTTCTGGCAGAGCGTGCCGGCACCATCACCAACGACATTGCTGCCGCCGAAGACCTGAAGCAACAGGCCATCGACGCGGAAGCTGCCTATGAGAAAGCCCTTGTCGACGCACGCGCCGAAGCCGGCCGGATCGTCGGCGAAACCAAAGCTGCCATTCAGGTGGATTTGGACAAGGCCATCGCCAAAGCGGACGCAGAGATTGCGGCACGCGCGGCGGAAGGCGAAAAAGCAATTGCGGCCATCCGTGACAGCGCCGCGACCAGCGCTGCGACTGTGGCCAAGGACATTGCAAAAGACATCGTGTCTGCTGTGGCTCCGGGCAAGATTGACGCCAAGTCGATCACGGCTGCCGTCACCGCTAAGATGAAAGGATAAGAGATGAAGAAACTCCTCGCTCTTACGGCATTGCTGCCCGCACCTGCGCTGGCCGCAAGTGGCCCTTTCTTCTCGCTGCACAACACCAACTTCGTCGTGCTGCTCGCGTTCATCTTGTTCATTGCGGTGCTGTTCTACTTCAAGGTTCCCGGCATGTTGGGCGGTATGCTCGACAAGCGTGCCCAGACCATTCAGGCCGAGCTTGATGAAGCCAAAGCCCTGCGCGAAGAAGCCCAAACATTGCTGGCGTCCTATGAGCGCAAGCAAAAGGAAGTGGCCGAGCAAGCAGACCGTATTGTCGCCGAAGCCAAGCGTGAAGCCGAAGCTGCTGCCACGCAGGCCAAGGAAGATCTGAAGCTGTCGATTGCCCGTCGCCTGAAAGGTGCCGAGGACCAGATCGCTAGCGCTGAAGCCGGTGCTGTACGCGAAATACGTGACCGCGCGATCAACGTCGCCATTGCTGCTGCCGCTGAAGTTGTGGCGTCCAAGACGACTGCTGCGGATCAAAACGGCCTGATCGACGATGCAATTGCGCAGGTTAAAGACAAACTGCACTAAGCGCAGACCGAGATTGTTTAAAAGCCCCGACGCCGTATTGGCCTCGGGGCTTTTTGCTTTTTTGGGGGGCTAGTTGGGTGACAAGCTCTGCGCCAATCGCATCAGTTTCACGGCTTCGGCGCGATAGCCGAATGCGTCATCGCCCTTGTTGGCATTGGCCAGCGCAATGGCATCGGAATACCCCCAGTCGCCAAGTGCCGTGTTGCCGCGTAGCAGTTGCCCGAAGCCCGCGATAGCAGCGCTGAACGCAGCCTCGGAGCCTGCGTCGCGCGTGCCGACCGGCACCACCTCCTCCAGCAGTTTGCTTTGCGTCGCGCCGGGTTCCTTGTAGCGCAGGCGCAAGAAGGCCAGGTCGGAGGTGTTGCCCTCCGCCGCGACGGTGCCAAAGCGCAGCGGGTCGGTCAGCACGGCGTCAGAGCCGACGGGCGTCACCTCGTAGAGGGCGGTCACGGTGTGGCCTGCGCCGATCTCTCCGGCGTCAACTTTGTCGTTGTTGAAATCCTCGCGTTTCAGCGCGCGGGTCTCGTAGCCGATCAACCGGTATTCGGCGACGGTCGCGGGGTTGAACTCCACCTGAATTTTGACGTCTTGAGCGATGGTGAACATCGCGCCGGACAACTGATCCACCAGCACCTTCTGCGCTTCGGCCAGCGTGTCGATATAGGCGGCCTGACCGTTGCCGTTCTGTGCCAGCGTTTGCATTAAGGCGTCGTTTACGTTGCCACGTCCGAAGCCGAACACCGACAGGTAGGTGCCGGATTTACGCTTCTGCTCCACGAAACCTTTCAACTCTGCGTCGGATTGCATCCCGACGTTGAAATCCCCGTCGGTGGCGAGCAGGACGCGGGACACCTCGCCGTCGCGGCTCATCTGGCCTGCCAAGGCATAGGCCGCGCGCAGCCCTTCACCGCCAGCGGTAGAGCCACCTGCGTGCAAGCGCAGTAGCGCGTCTTCAATCTTGCGCCGCTCGGACGCTTTGGTCGGTTCCAGAACCGTGCCAGCGGAGCCCGCATAGGTCACGATCGCCACCTCATCTTCGGGGCGCAGTTGGCCCAGCATCAGGCGGAAACTTTGGACTAACAAGGGCAGCTTGTTCGCGTCCTGCATGGAGCCGGAGGTGTCCAGCAGGAACACCAGATTAAGCGGTGGGCGCTCGGTCACCTGTGCACCTTGGATGGCGATATGCATCAGCTGGGTGTCGGGGTTCCATGGCGTTTCGCTCACCGTCACGGTTTGCTGGAACGGCACGTCGCCCTCGGGGGCGGGGTAGGCGTAGGGGAAGTAATTCACCAACTCCTCGACGCGCACGGATTTGGGGTCGGGCAGCTGGCCGCGCGACAGGCTGGAGCGCAGCCACGCGTAACTGGCGGTGTCCACGTCGATGGAGAAGGTTGAGACCGGCTCCTCGGAGGTGACCTTGAGTGGGTTGGCCGTGGCGTCAGGGAACTGGTCGTTGGATTGGGCGACTTGTGGTTGGGGTAGGCGGTCGCGCATTGAAGAGGCTTGGGATTTGGCCAACCGTTTAGGAGAAGGCGACAGTGGCTCCATTCCTCCGTCTGAATCGCCCATCATTACCGAACCAAAGTCGCCAGAAATGAAGCTAGTTGCGCCGATCTCACTCTGAGCGTCATCAGAACTAAAGTTCTCTCGAGAGAAGATTGCGCCCTCAGCGGGGCCAGAAGGGTCAACTCCTCCAGAAACCTGTTTTGAAGAATTGGACGTTTGGTCACTTCTTAACTGTGCCGTGGAGGCAGGTTGACGAGACTGATCAACTTCAGAGGCAATGGCTTCTGCGACTGGCTCTGTTTTGGCAGTAGGGATGGGCTCTGTACGCATAAGTGGTGTGGTCAACACAACGCCGATGCCCACGATCACCAGCGAGGTGGTCGCCAACATCATCGGCTTCAAATTCGGTTTCATAAACATCTGTCCAAGTCCTTTCAGAAAGCCCGTCCGTTGCGGGCTGGTATCTGTAGGACGTGCGGCGGTGGCCGATCCTTGGAGGTTGGCGAAGTTTTCTTCGGCCACACGTAATGCCGCCTCCTTCGAAGCCTCATCCGGCGCGGGGGTTGCGTCGCGCAGGGCGGCGCGGAGCTTGTCTAGTTCATCTTTAAATTCGGGCATCTATCCGGCCTCCTCTGTGGCCATTTCGCGCAAGTGGCGCTTCACTTCCGACATGCGCCACGCGATTGTTCCTTCTGACAGGCCCATGACTTCGGCGGCTTGGGCTTGGGTCAAATCCTCGCCAAGTGTCAGCGCCACGGTTTCGCGCAGCTCCGCCGGCAAGGCGCGCATCGCATTGGTTAACCAGTCCTGAGCCTGCGCGGCGTCCGCTGCCTCGGCTGCGCGGCGGGTGTAGTCCTGCCCCCAGCCGTCGCGGGCTTTTACGCGCCGTTGCGCCTTGCGGGCGCGGTCGGTGGCGGCGTTCAGCGTGACGCGGTAGAGCCACGTCGTAAATTTGGCGTCCGCGCGGAAGGCGCGTAGCTTGGCGGGTAGGGCGGCGAGGATGTCATGGGTCAGGTCCTCGGCATCGGCTTTATGCCCCGTTAACCGCCATGACAGGCGGAACAACCGGTCGTAGTGACGGCGGACCAGCAGGCCAAAAGCCTCACTGTCCCCGTCGCTGGCGGCTTGCGCCAAGGCCTCGTCGCTGGTTTTCATACGCATAGTGATGGTAGGACGCACGGGCGGCGTCAATCCTTGGAAAAAAGTTGAGAAAAATGACGAAAACCCGACAAGAGCTTGATTTGGAATATGAAAACGGTGGATTTATTCCTGATGCCCAAAGCTATGCAGATGCGTGGGAAGCAGCTTCAGCGGTGTTTCGGGCGGCCCATGCGGGTGAGTATGACGTCGCTTATGGGGAAAATCCGCGAGCGAAGTTTGACTTGATCCGACCTGAGGGCACCCCAAAAGGCCTGTTCGTGTTCGTGCATGGCGGCTACTGGCTTCAGCGGCACAAGGACGACTGGACTTGCTTTGGCGAGGGCGCGTTTCAGGCGGACTGGGCGATTGCGCATCCGGGCTATCCTTTGGCGCCTGAGGCTCGGATCAGCGAGATCACCGCCCATATCGCGCAGGCGATCACGGCGTTGGCGGCAAAAGTCGACGGCCCGATCGTGCTGGCAGGACACTCCGCAGGCGGGCATTTGGTTGCACGTATGGCGATGGCGGGGGTGTTGCCCGACGCGGTGGCGGCGCGGTTGTCTCATGTGCTGTCGATCTCGCCCGTCTCGGACCTGCGCCCGTTGCTGGAGTTGACCATGAACGACACGCTGCGCCTTGATGCGGCAGAGGCCGAGGCGGAAAGCCCCGCCTTGGACAAGCCGCTGGACGTGCCGGTGACGGTCGTGGTCGGATCGCAGGAACGGCCCGCGTTTCTGGATCAGGCGCGCTGGCTGTCGGAGGCATGGGACACAAAGCAGATGGTCCTGCCCGGCCGGCACCATTTTGATGTGATAGACGGGTTGCGGAACGCGGATAGCCCAATGATGAAGGCGGCACTCGGCTAATTTGCCCGCCGCACCCTTTTTCCTATGGCGCGGGGCGGGTTTGGCGTGGCAAACTCTTTAAAACCGCAATTCTTGCCATTATGTAAATGGTAATAACATTTGAACGAGGGGATATTATCTATGGCCAATTTTGACGCGCAAGTCCGTGAAAGCCAAGAGCAAGTAGCTGAAGCGCAAGCGAAAATTGCTGAAATGACAAGCAAGATCGAAAGCGCGCGCGCCAAGATTGAAGCGGGCGACGTGCTGGAATTGGACATCGAGAACGCCTCGCTGGAGGATGTTCACGCGCACACGGCGGCCATGGACGCCAATATCGCCGAGTTGATTATGGGGCTGGACGACGTGACCTCCGGTTTTTCCGAAGACTTTTCCGCCATGCGCGACAAGACGGGCTGGGAAAGCTTTGTCGGTATCTTCTCGCAAGGCAAGTCGGAGAGCCTGCGTCAGGAACGCATGCGCACTGCGTCGATTGACGACAAGCTGCAAGATCTGATTGGCAAATCCGACACCATCGTGGCCTTGCTGCAGGGGCAGTTAGCTGTGCTGAACGAGCAGAAGGAAAAGGTTGAAACCAACTTGACCGCGACCCTTGATGATCGTGAATTTACCGTGGGCGAGTTGGAAACCTTGCGTGCGGAAGTCGTTGCGATGGACCCTGCGATTATCGAGCTAGAGAACAAAATCTCCGTCGAGCAGGACGCTGCCGCACGCACCAAGCTGGAAACCAAGCTGGCCGAGTTGAACACGCTTTATAACGAGAAGGTGCAGGCGGAGCAGGTGAAGCTCGCCAAGTCACAAACTTTGGAGCGCTACATCGAGCAGGGCAAAACCTGGATCGACTCGCTGCAAAACCAGGCGGCGACGCAGATGGTGCTGATCAACAAGCTGGAGACCGACACCAAGCAGCGCGTGGTGCTCTATGATGCGCTGACCAAGTCGTTGAAGACGGCGCAGCAGCAGGACGTGGCGCACAAGATCAATGAGATTGGCGTGAAAACCGACCAAGAGGCGCAATCCGCCATGGCCGGCATTGGTGCCGCCACCAACGCGCGTATGTCCGAGATGATGGAAGCCCACGAGGACCAGATGGTCTTCGCCCGAAAGGTTTTGGAGCAGAAGGCGAAGGCGGATGAGCGCTTCGCGCGACGGTTTGAGAAGATCGTCGAGAAGCACGACAAGAATTTGTATGGGGCTTGATGTTTTGGTTCGTAGTTTATTCTCCGGACCTGTACTGGCCGGGCTGCTCGCACTTGGCACGATGTCTTCCGCTTTTGCGCTAGAGGTGAGCAAGGGAGGGGTACTTGACTGCAGTGCACTGATTCATCTGTACGTCGGTGAAGTCGAAAATCTGAATGGGGGCCTGACTGCGGTCCATGTCCAGATGTTCGAGAACGCTCGCCGCGTGGCAGGGCATCTACCATTCGCTCCAAGCGCGCTGCGAACTTGTAAGGTATCGAAAGTTCCAGAAGCGGTTGATTTTGATCCGGTACGTTTCGATGAAGGCGTATCTACCTGGCGGGCGGAAGAAGGCGGCGTCTTTACCGTTTCACCGAAAAAAGTGCGCCAAATGATCAGGGAGATGACTGGTGGATAAATTCTATATGGCGATATGACTGAAGACCTCAACCTCACCGCCGACCATTCCGGCTTGACCGATGACCTTGCCGCACGGCGGTATTTCTCCAAGTTCGAGCGGATCACCGGCCATCTGGCCCGCGTGGCGGCCGAGATGGAGGTGGAGCGGACGTTCTCCAAATCCGATGTTGGCATCATCTCGGAATATGTGGCGCGGATTGCGCAGACGTTTCGGGCGCTCAGCCACAAGTATTTGCTGACGGGGCGCGATACCGGCGTGTTCTTCGGCTCGCTGTCGATTGACCGCCACGAGAGCGGGTTTCCCGTGTTCGCGGAACTGATGAAGATGGCCAATGACGCGCAGCAGGCCAAGGCGCATCTGTCGGGAATGCGCTCGGTCGAGGAGTTGAAAGACGAGATGGTGCGCCAGATCGTGGGAGACCTGACCGTGCCGACCAAGCTGCAATACGCCATGTCGCAGCGGCTGTATTACGAGGCGCTGGCCAAAGGCGGTTTGTTCTGGGCGACCAATGATCCGCAGGCGCTGTGGACGGGTAACACGGACGACCGACGCAGTTACCTGTTGCATTGGGCGGTCTATGACAGCCAGCAAAATGTGCCGACGATCTATATGATGGATGTTGAGGACACGGGCGAGGTGGCCCTGCCCAAAGACGCGCGGCGCTGGCCGTCTGCACAGGCACATCTGACGGCGCAAGGCTCGGCTGGGTTGAAGCTGTTGACGATTGCCCAAGGGTTTGACCGCGACTTTGATGACCTGCACCCCAAGCGGCTGCGGCGCATCCATGTGGGGCCGATGTATTCGTCGGCCTTCACCCAGCAGTCCGGCCCGATCCGCGAGGTGCTGGAAGAGGCGCAAGGCCCTGTGGGTGAGGACTGGACGCTGGCGTGGACGGTCGAGGACCTGCATTCCGAGCGCACGGAGATGGAGAAGAAGGGCTGGTTCGGCTCGGTCGAGCGCGAGATTTTCAAGCTCGACCCGTTTGGTGGGCGCGGGGCGGAGACGGGGACGACGAGCATCGAACGCTCGATCATTTTGCCACAACGCCCGTTTCAGGTGCTGGCCGAGAAGAACCCCGCCGGATTTCATGACGTGCGCAAGTTCGTTGTTAGCCCTGCGGGGCGTGTAGTTTCTTACAGATAGGTCGGGGGTTTACCCGCCAACGGAGATAGAATGAGCCAATCAGCCGATTTGATGGAATTGACCGAAGACGACATCCGCAAGCATTACGCGGCGGCGGTGGCGATGCTGGAAGGCGTGGACCACACGCCGCGCATCGCAAAGGCGAAAGAGGCCCCGCAGGCGGAGAAATCCGCAGGGCTGGGGACGCGCCGCCGGTTCCGGTCGACCACGCCGGGTCTGGTGACCCGCTCCACCGCGCGGCCCGAGGGCGTGCGTTTGATCGAGCGCGTTGAAGGCGTGGGCGAGGATGTGTTGCCGTCTGCCGTTCAGGCCAGCGTGCTGCGCGGCATCCGCCGCGCCTTGGCGATTGCCTTGGCGGCGGGGGAGGCGTTTTCGGAAGCCACCGGATTGGCGGAGTTGAAGAAGGAGAACCTTGCCGGTCGCGTCGCGGAAGCGCGTCGCGCGGAGTTTGGCGAATTGCTGGCGGCGGAAGCGCTGGCGGTGCTGTTCACTTTCGCCAATGCCACGTCGTTCCTGTTGGCCTCGCAGGCCAGCGAGGCATCGGTAGAGATCGGCGCGGTCGAGGAAATCCTGTCAGACAACGCGCAACTGGCCCTGCACGGCGCGTTGTGGGAGCTGGACCAAGACCTGACCCTGTTCGCCAGCGACGACGCCAAGCTGGTCGCGACCGTGCTGGCCTATGCCGAGCAGGTGATGGAAAAGGTCGCCTTGCGCGCCCAGAACACGCCGCGACTGGCGGCATTCAACTCGGCCTCCTACCGCGTCGAGGCGGACAATCTGACGATCAACGGCTTCACGCCCGCCCACGCGGCCAAGGGCACCAAGCTGACGATGACCTTCAAGAAACCGAACGAGGTCGTCGGCAACCACATCGCCAAATACCAGTCGATGAAATTGGCCAAAATGCTGATGGCCTATGATTTCGACCGCAAGCTGAACCCGTTTGCGGAGCTTGGCGGCTTCATCTTCACCTTTATGGGCGACGGCGCGCCGGGGACGGGGAAAACCACGCTGATCCAGATGATGGCGGGGCTGGTTTCAGGCTATTGCGAGACGGCGGGCTATCCGTTCCGCTACCAGAACCTCTCGACCGACAATATCGACAGCTATCAGGGCAAATCCGGCCAGAACGCCAAGGCGTTTATCAACAATGTGATCGACCCGAATGTGATCGGGTTTGGCACTATTGACGACATTGACCAGTTGGCGGGCAAGCGCGGTGACCGGCAGTCGAGCGCGGGCCAGTTGGAGATCACCGCCGTGCTGATGGAAAGTTTCGCAGGGGCCAACACCGTGGTGCGCGGGAATTGCACGTTTGGGATGTTCTCGAACTACCCCGAAAATGTCGACGACGCCCTGCGCCAGCGTGCGGGCGCTCGGTTCCTTGTGGACGGGCCGATCACGCGGGACGACTATATCGACATTCTGGCGCTGCTGATGGGCAAGAACCACGACATCCCCTTGGGGGACCACACGGTCTTCGCCGCGCAAGAGATCAAGAAAGCCGTCGCCGCGTCGTTCGAGGGACACTCGAAGCCGCATGAGGACGGGCTGCTCAGGGTCTATGAGCGGGTGTCGAAAGACATCGGTAGCTTGGACACGATTGCCAAGCTGGGGACGTATCTCAAGGGCATCCAGGAGGCCGACCACCGCTTCACCGGCCGCGCGATCAAGAATATCACCGACGCCGTGAAGGTGCGGGCGATGGACTTCGAGCTGCCGGACGAATGGATGGAGGAGCCGGACCTGTTCCTGTTCAAACCCTATGATGAGAAGAAGGGTATGATCGAGGAGCTACGCCAGCCGATCACGGTCGACATGGTGATCCAGGAAATCAACCGCTACGCCGACAGCGAGTTCCGCTATGCGGATAAGTCCGATGAGGTGGCGATTGCCAATATGGTGCGGGAGTTTGGTTTGAGCGAAGAGGCGAAGCGGCGGTATTTGGAGAGTAAGGGGTGAGTAACGACTTCACGGGAGTTTTTCTTGGAGTGGTCCCCATAATTTCTGGGTTTCTTGGTGGGTACCTCTCAAGGCTGGTCGTTCTGGAACCGGATGAACGCAACGTGCGATTGCTCATTGGCGGGTTTTTTTCTGGCGTTTGTTGCACGGTCATTTTCTTCTTCGCTACTGTTTACATAGTGTTGACGGGCCACTTTCCTGCAGAGAACTCTTGGGTAACAGTTTTCTTCGGGCTTCCGGTTGCACTCTATTTGAGTGCAGCATTTGCAATTCCTGTCGGAGTGATTTGGCTGCCGGTGGGAGTAATAACTAGTCTAGCTTGCTTGCCGGACATGGAAGCGGTCGACGCCGAAAAGGCTTTGAATGACTGACACCAATCCAATCAACTCCATCGCTGCGCTTGCCACAATGACCATCCTCTCGGCGGCCATTGCGGCAGGGTTTACCCCGCAGAACATGGGGCTGTTCGGCTTAACCCCACCGGATTTCTCGGATCCCGATGCAATAGGTCTCGAGGTGTCGCTGGGCCTGTCTGCCTTCACCGCTTGGGCCAGCGTAATGTTGCTGATTCCTGCGTATGTGGCCGTGTGGTTTCGCAATCGCTCCGCTCGCGCGTGGCAGGCTTGGATGGCCTTTTGGCCGATTGACCTATGGCTCGCCCGCCGACCCGAAACCACGCCTGTCATAGTTCAATGCGTGGTGCTCCATATCGGGGCGCTTGTCTTGCTCTTCGGCGGCTCTGCCTTCAAAGGTGAACTGGGGGCGATCCGTTCCATCGGCTATGCGCTGTTGGTTGCGCCCCTCGTCGGGCTAGCAAAGTGGGTAATATCCCGCCGGGCGTCCGAGTGATCTGGCTGGCCATCACAACATGGATTGCTCCGGTGTTGATCGCCGGTGCCACTGGCTATTGGCATGGTCGCCGTCCTGCGCATTCGCTTCGCGAATTTGCCATTGATGCTGGATACATGGCGATGCTGGCGACCCCGCTGGTGTTCGTATTCCACATGATCTGGCTGCGCGCGATTATGGAGGCGGATGGTGGGGTGCAAGCGCTTGGGTATTGGTCGCTGTATTGGACTGGCCTCACTGCGATAACCTGGGCGCCGTTCATGCTGATCTGTTATATCGTACGCTCAAAACGGAGTGCAGCGTGATCAAGTTAGTGATCCCCATCCTCGTCGCCCCCATCCTGCTGGCATGGGCGGTCACCGCCTACCTGTTCGGCGCACTCACCCCCACTGGGGCGAATTACGCGGGGCATACGGAGGGGTTCGGAGAGATGTTCCTGAGCTTGTCGATCATGTTCTGCATCGCCATATGGGTAGGGGCGCTGTTTAGTTATTTGTTAATCTATCGCCGCGGCGATGGGACGGAGGGTCCAGACACATGATGCGTTTGATCGAAAAAGGCCTGATGTACGGCAATCTGTTCCACGTGAGCGGGCAAGCGATGGCGGACCGCTACAACCGAGCGCTCAAGCATCTGACGGGCAAGGAGACCACGCTGACGGATTTCCACGTCGATATCTCGGGCTATGCGCCGGAGGTCGGCGAAGAGTTGGACGATCATCTGTATCTGAACCCACAGGGGTGTAATCGGCAGTTCATCTTGCTTTCGACAGAGCAGAAAACTGCGCCTTTACTTGAGACAAAGTTTTCGACCTCGCGCGGGATACTTCGGCAGTTCATCGAGGCCAATGAAGCACAGCTGTTTGCCCTGACCGCACGGGATGCGATTGCGGGGGAATTGGTGAACTCGGTCTACAGCGTGACGAAGGCCGCGCATTTGTTCGATATCCGCAAAATCCGCGTTGAGGCTGACACCACGTCGGGCGTTGTTGCAGACGCTGGCAAGCTCGACGATATGATCACCGAATTTCGTACTCGTGATGACGCGTGGTGGGACGATGTGTTGATCGCGGACATGATCACACTGGCCCATAAGACTGGTGACGTGACACGAGTGCCGATCAAGCTGGGCCATGCGGAGTATGAGCAGGGCAACTTCTGGACCGCGCATTTTGGCGGTCTCTACGCCTTCCGTGAGGTGGAAAAGCCCGCGGTGATTTCAACCTCGGATGAGGATTTAGGTAAGCTGCCAGTGGGCAAGGGTGCGGCGGCCATTGGGCTGTCTGATCGTACCAAGATCGCTAAGTTTTTGGATGCCAATGATTTGGTAGAACCGATTGTAAAGGCGCGTGGCGTCGATGCTGTCGCGATCCTTCGTCAGAAACTAGATTTCATCATCGTAGATGTGGCGGCAACAATGGAAGCAGATTTGAGCAAGTTCCGTCGGAAGGATCTACGCGCATTGGGGCGCCGATTTTCAGACCTTTTGCCACCCGAGTTTCATACGCTCGCCAAGCTGTTGCGCTGGGCTGAGGGCGGCGGGGCGTGGCCTCGGATTTCGTCGAATGATCCAGCCTATTTCTACACATTGCGTGCCAAGCCCCACGCGGACCGCGACTTGGTGAACATGTTGTTGTCCGAGCTATCACTTTTGGATGTGCGCCAGCTGTTTATCTGCCACAAGGAGTTATTCTACGCCCGCTATAGAACTTGGCCTGACCAGAAGAAGGCTTTTGTGGCAGATTTCCTCGCAAGGGAGTATCAGATCGACAAAGCTGGAGCGCGCGAGGCCTTGTTTGGTGGTGGCGACGCGCCTATGGAGGAGCCGCTCCAATCCGAACCGCGCGACGTTGTTGCTAAGGTCGGGCCATGGGGCGCAGTGAGGAGAACGCGATGATTTTTGCGGTACTACGTCTGGGGGCGATGGCGTTCATCGTAATGCTTATCGTCTATTTTGTCTTGTCGGCATGGTCGCGTTCAGTGCGGCGCGGCAAGCTGGCCGAGGAATGGGACGAAGAAATCCGCACAGGCGACCGTGAAGCGTTCATCGAGACGGGGCTTGCGGACTATGACGGCTCGTTGCGGCGGAAACTGATTTTGGGTGTCTTCGTGGTGCCATACCTCGTGATCGGCGTGCTGGTCTACGTGGTCAACTTTCAATAAGGAGCCTTGGCTGATGTTGCGTTGGGTCAAATACACAATCGTCGTGCTGTTCTGGCTGCTGGTGGCCACAGTGCTGCATTACACGCTGCCTCAGCGCGACATTGTGCGGGTGGTTGGCACGTTCGAGCAACGGATCGACTATGGCGAGAACTCGTGGTTCTGGGCCTCCGGCGACTCCGGCAGCGACGTGAGCGGCACCAACCGCGACGTGCTGTTCATCCAGACGATCCGTCAAAATGGCAAACCGATGGTTTACCGCAATGAGGATACAAGCTGGGGCTGGCCGCCCTATTTCAAGTTCGACACCAAGAACTTGCAAACCGAGGCGGCGGACCTGATCTCGACCAAGGCGGATCCGCAATGGGCCGTGCTGACACATTACGGCTGGCGCAATGAGTTCTATAGCATTTTTCCAAACGCGGTTGGCATTCGGCCAACAGATAATCCTGATGCAACTCTGATCCCTTGGTTGAATATCATCATTTTGGTCATCCTTGCGGGGATTTGCCTTGGCCTATTCCGAATGTCTCAGTGGTTCAAAAGGTCAAAAATTGATCCCATTACGGATAGCGTAAGTGAGACTTGGGAAGCAGTGGATGACTATGCCGACGATCAACGCTCTGGCTTCCGCGCATGGCTTGACACTTGGAAGGGTAAACCCCGTAGATAGGTCGGAGCCACACGTTACGGGGAACCTTTGTTGTATTCTCCCTCTGTGTTGCACGTGCCAAAACACTACCCGTTAGCGACAGAGCGCGACCTAGATCGCGCCTGAACAATAGGGAAGTGGTCAATGAATAAATATGTAGCTGAAGCCTTCGGCACGTTTGTGTTGGTTTTCTTCGGTGTCGGTTCTGCCGTTCTGGCAGGAGGAGATATCGGATTCACCGGGATTAGTTTCGCGTTCGGTATCTCGGTAATCGCGATGGCGTATTCGATTGGTCAGGTTTCCGGTGCGCATCTTAATCCGGCAGTCTCCATGGGCGCTTTGGTTGCTGGGCGGATAGATATGAAAGATTTCATCGGCTACAGCGTGTCGCAAACTATCGGCGCAATAGTAGCCGCTGCCTTTATTTATATCATCGCAACCGGCAAGACCGCTGGCTACGATGTTGCAGCGAGCGGCTTGGGGCAGAACGGGTGGGGTGCAGACTACCTTGGTGGCTTCGGCATGATGGCCGCATTTACCTTTGAAGTTGTCGCCACGGCTGTATTCTTGGTCGTTATCCTTGGCGTTACTGCCGAGACTGGCAATTCCGCGATGGCGGGCCTCGTCATTGGTTTGACCTTGGTCATGATCCATCTGATCGGCATCCCTGTGACGGGGACGTCCGTGAACCCAGCCCGTTCTATCGGACCTGCATTGTTCGCTGGCCCAACGGCGCTGTCTCAACTTTGGCTGTTCATCGTCGCACCACTTCTTGGCGGTGCACTGGGCGGATTCCTACACAAAGCGCGCATAACCTCGCCATAAGTTAATACACCACTGCGTAGATGCGCCTCGGCAAGCAATTGCCGAGGCGTTTTTCGCTGACCTATTCGCCGTATGGAATCCAGATGTTTTTGACCTCTGTCGCGGCTTCTAGCATTGCCTTGGGTGTGCTTGGCGCGGGGGCTACCAATGTACGCTTAATGTTGCCGGCAGAGCCCGCTTCAATCGCAGCGGCATGGCTTGGGTCCGAGAAGCTCCAGACCGCGTCAATGTCCATATGCGCACCCATGTGAGACGCCACATCGGCATGATGTCCCGTCAGGATGTTCACAACACCGGCAGGAACATCTGAGGTCTCAAGGACTTGAATGAAGTCAGTGGCCACTAGTGGAAAGGCTTCGGATGCCAAGGTGATCACACGGTTACCCATGGCGATGGCTGGGGCCATGACTTCGACCAGACCCGCCAAGGGACGCGGGTCGCACAGGGCGGCGATAACGCCCACCGGCTCCTTCATTGCCAAGGCCACACCACGGATTGGAACGCCGTGCACTTGCCCGTCGTATTTGTCGGCCCACGCGGCATAGGTGAACAGCGTCTGGATCGCGCTCTCAATCTCATCCTTGCCTTGCTTTCCGGTCATCGCTTTTATGCGGTCGGCAAATTCTGCGCTGCGTGCGGCGAGGTTTTCTGCAAGATAATACAGAATTTGCGCGCGCAAGTGGCCGGTGGTTTTGCCCCAACCTTTGGCTTTGTGCGCGGCTTCCACGGCGTTGCGCAGGTCCTTGCGGTTGGCCAGCGAGACCTCGCCCAAGGCATCTCCTTTGGGGCCGTAAACCACACGGGAATAGCCCCCATCGGGTCGTGACTGCTTGCCGCCGATATAGAGCTTCGCAGTGCGGTCGATCGGGTCTGACAGGCCGCCTTTACCCTCAAATGCGGTGACAGGTTTTGCGGGTTTGGGGGCGTCTTTGACCTTGGTATAGCCGGACAGACCCTCCCAGCCCCCTTCGCGGCCAAAGCCGCTCTCGCGCACGCCACCAAAGCCGGCAGCGGCGTCCATCAGGTTGGTGGAGTTCACCCAGACGATACCCGCAACGAGCTGCGGTGCGATGTCGAGCGCCAGATTTATGTTTTCAGTCCAGACAGTTGCGGCCAACCCGTAGCGGGTGTCGTTGGCCATAGCGACGGCCTCGGCAGGGGTGCGGAAGGTGGTGGAGACCAACACGGGGCCGAAGATTTCTTCCTGCATGAGTTTGGAGGAAGTGGTCAGGCCGGTGATCAGGGTCGGCGGGTAGAAGCAGCCTTCGGGGGCGCTGGTTTGATAGGTTTCGCCCTCGTCATTGCTGGCAACCATATCCGCGATGGTGGCGCGCTGGATCGGGTCGACGATGGCGCCGACGTCGATGCATTTGTCCAGTGGGTCGCCGATGCGCAGCCCGTCCATGCGGGACTTGAGTTTGCGGTAGAAACTGTCAGCGATACCCTCCTGCACCAGCAGACGCGAACCTGCACAGCAGACCTGACCTTGGTTGAACCAGATGGCGTCGACCAGACCCTCGACCGCGCTGTCCAGATCGGCGTCGTCGAAGACGATGTAGGGGGACTTGCCGCCAAGCTCTAGAGATAGCGCTTTACCGGAGCCTGCGGTGGCCTTGCGGATGATGCGACCCACCTCGGTGGAGCCTGTGAAGGCCAATTTGTCGACATCTGATGCGGTGATCATTTCGCCCACTGCGCCGTCACCCGTCACGATGTTCACGACGCCTTTCGGCAGGCCCACCTGATCGCAAATCTCTGCAAAGAGCAGCGCTGTTAGCGAGGTGTATTCGGCTGGCTTCAGCACCACGGTGTTGCCCATCGCCAAGGCGGGGGCGATTTTCCACGACAACATGAGAAGGGGGAAATTCCACGGGATGATCTGGCCGCATACACCCAACGCTCCGCGATCGGGGAGTTCATCTTCCATCAGTTGGGCGAAACCTGCGTGGTGGTAGAAATGGCGTTGGGCGAGCGGCACGTCTATGTCGCGGGACTCGCGGATGGGTTTGCCGTTGTCGAGGGTCTCCAGCACGGCGAACAGCCGCGAGTGTTTCTGCAAGGCACGGGCCAACGCGTAGAGGTATTTTGCGCGGGTGTGGCCGGACTTTGCCCATGATTTCTGCGCCTTACGGGCCGCGCTCACGGCAGCATCCACATCGTCTTGACGGGCTTGCGACAGGCTTGCCAGCACCTCGCCATTGGCGGGATTCTTGGAGGTGAAGTCCTGCGTGGGCGCGGTGAAAGTGCCGTCAATGAAATGACCGAACTGGCGGTCCTTGCTGTCGAGCCATGCCATCGCCTCGGCAGCGCTTTCGGGGGCGGGGCCATAGTCCATCGTCTCTAGAATGTTTTTTACGGTCATGTTTTTAGCCCATTGGGTGACGGTAGGAGGCGGAGTAGGCGCCGGTGATGTGATGTTCGAGCTGACGCTCTATGTCGTTCAGAAGCGAGGACGCGCCGAAGCGGAACAGGTTGGGTTGCAGCCAGCGGTTGCCAAGCTCGTCCTTCATCAGGGCCAGATAGGTGATCGCGTCCTTGGCCTTGGAGATGCCGCCCGCAGGCTTGTAGCCGACATGGTAGCCGGTGGCGTCAAAATAGTCACGGATGGCGCGGATCATCACGAGGCTGACGGGCAGGGTCGCGTTGACGCTTTCCTTACCAGTTGATGTCTTGATGAAGTCCGCACCGGCCATCATGCAAATCAGCGACGCGCGCGCCACATTTCGAAGGGAGCCCAGCTCACCCGTTGCCAGAATAGCCTTCACATGGGCGTCGCCGCAGGCTGTGCGGAACGCTTTCATTTCGTCATAGAGTGCCTGCCAGTTTTGCGTCAGCACATGGCGGCGGGAGATGACGATGTCGATCTCGCGCGCGCCAGCTTTCACGCTTTCCTCGATCTCGGCCACGCGCAGGTGGAAAGGAGAGAGGCCAGCAGGGAAACCTGTCGACACGGCGGCGACGGGAATGCCGGAGCCTCTCAGCGCGTCCACGGCGGTCTCGATCATGTCGTGGTAGACGCAGATCGCACCTGTCTGGATGCCGCTGACGCCCAGTGCCTTTTGCATGTCAGCGCGGATCGGTTGGCGGGCCTTGGCGCACAGGCGGCGGACACGGCCCTCTGTGTCGTCGCCCGACAGGGTGGTCAGGTCGATGCAGGTCACGGCCTTCAACAGCCACGCAGCCTGATAGTCCTTCTTGACGCTGCGCCTGCCGGGCAGGGTCGCGGCGCGGCGTTCGATTGCGGAGGTGTTCGCCTGAACCCGCGCGACCCAGTCAAGGTCTAGCGCCATGCCGGGGTTTCGGGGCAGGTGCACTTGCGGCAACTGCGTTTTGGTTTGTGTCAGGGTGCTCACGTCAGGCGTCCTTCGGGTGGAGAAGCACGAAAGGTGGCACGGGCGGGCGTTCGTTGCAAGCCGCAGCCTGCCTTCCCAAGCGAGACCCTGCGCGTTAGGAGAGGACTGTAAACGCATCAGGGGATTCTGCCATGACCATCGACCGTTCCGTAAAAATCGCGCCGTCCATTCTGGCGGCGGATTTCGCCAATTTTGGTGCCGAGATTGACGCAGTCGAGGCGCAAGGTGCGGACTGGATCCACGTGGATGTGATGGACGGGCATTTCGTGCCGAACCTGAGCTTTGGCCCGATGACCTGTGCGGCGATCCGACCCCATATCAAGACGGTGATGGACGTGCATTTGATGATCTCTCCGGTTGACGCCTATATCGACGATTTTGCCAAGGCGGGCGCGGATATTATCACGGCACATGTCGAGGCGGGGCCACATATTCACCGCACGTTGCAAGCGATCCGCGGGGCGGGGGCCAAAGCGGGCGTGGCGCTGAACCCCGGCACGCCGGCTTCGGCTGTAGCGCATCTGCTGGACGTGGCGGATATGGTCTGCGTGATGACCGTGAACCCCGGGTTTGGCGGGCAAAGCTTCATCCCGCTGGAAGGCAAAGTGGCGGAGTTGCGCGCGATGATCGGCGACCGTCCGGTGCATATCGAGATCGACGGCGGCGTGACACCAGCGACAGCACCCGGTCTGGTGAAGGCAGGCGCTGATGTGTTGGTGGCGGGATCGGCAGTGTTCAAGGGCGGCTCTGTCAGCGATCCTGCACCTTATGGCGAGAACATCCGCGCGATCCGCGCGTCTTACGCTTAAAGTTCGAGGAAGAAAGGGTCGCTTTCGCGCCAATAGGCCGTCAAGTCGCGGCTCGACAGGGCGAAGTTTCCGCGTTGCTGCACGTCGTTCGTGGCTCGGGAACACTTCGGACATCTTTTCGACCGCGCGATGGTCGTCGGACGTGTCAGACACTTGCGCTATTGCGAAGTCGATCATCGTTTCGATCTGCTGAAGGCTCGCCTGAACACTGCCCCCACTCATGACATGCTTGATAATGACGCATTATCAATCTGTTGCTCCGCCTAAGGGGAATGCGGCGAACTTGCCGAAAACTGAAAGAAAATCAACGCGGATAGAGGCTTTGCACACCCTATCGCAGCTGTTGCACAGAACTGCGGGTTTTCCTTGGCGGCCGCGCCGCCTACAAGTGCGGCAGGTTTCAAGCGGGGGGCGTATGTCTGCAATCGTATCTGCCAAGGATGTCACGAAGATTTATGAAGGCGGGTTCCACGCGCTCAAGGCCGTGTCGCTGGATATTGAACAGGGAGAGATTTTGGCGCTGCTTGGGCCGAACGGCGCGGGCAAGACCACGCTGATTTCGGTGATCTGCGGAATGGTGAACGCGACGTCGGGTTCGATCAGCGTGGGCGGGCATGACATCGTGGACGACTTCCGTGGCGCACGGAGTCTGATCGGGCTGGTGCCGCAAGAGCTGTCACTGGAGCCGTTCGAGAAAGTCATCAACTCTGTCAGCTTCTCGCGCGGATTGTTCGGCAAGCCCCGTGATGACGCACATATCGAGAAGATTTTGCGCCAGCTTTCGCTGTGGGACAAAAAGGACGCGCGCGTTAAGGAACTGTCCGGCGGCATGAAGCGGCGGGTGCTGATCGCCAAGGCGTTGAGCCACGAGCCGCGGGTGCTGTTTCTGGACGAGCCGACGGCGGGGGTGGACGTGGAGCTGCGAAAAGACATGTGGGAGATCGTGCGCGGGCTGCGTGCGGACGGCGTGACGATCATCCTGACCACGCATTACATTGAGGAAGCGGAGGCGATTGCAGATCGGGTCGGAGTCATCAACGACGGCGAGATTTTGCTGGTGAAAGATAAGGCCGAGCTGATGGCCCAGATGGGGCGCAAGGAGCTGATTATCGAATTGCAGGACCCGATTACGGAGGTTCCAGCCGCTTTGGGCGCGTATGATCTGGTGATCGGTAAGGACGGGCAGAGCCTTGAATACGCCTATGACACACGGGGCGAGCGGACCGGCATCACGGCGCTGCTGAGCGATCTGGCGGCGCAGGGGTTGGTGCTGAAAGACGTCTCGACCTCGCAATCCTCGCTGGAGGACATTTTCGTAGGCCTGGTGGGAGACGCTGCATGAACCTTACAGCAATCAAGGCGATCTACATCTTCGAGATGACGCGTTTTTTCCGCACATTGTTGCAGAGCTTCGTGTCTCCGGTGCTGTCGACCTCGCTGTATTTCGTGGTCTTTGGGGCCGCCATCGGCTCGCGGATCGAAACGGTTGAAGGGGTCAGTTACGGGGCGTTCATTGTGCCGGGGTTGATTATGCTGTCGGTGATGACCCAGAGCACGGCAAATGCCAGCTTCGGGATATATTTCCCCAAGTTTATCGGCACGATTTACGAGCTGCTGTCCGCGCCTGTGTCCTTTGTGGAGATCATGATCGGCTATGTAGGCGCCGCCGCGTCCAAGGCGTTATTGGTCGGGTTGATCATTCTGGGGACGGCGTTTGTGTTCGTCGACCTGAATATTGCGCATCCTGTGGCAATGATCGCGTTTCTGCTGATGACGTGTTTCAGCTTTTCGCTGCTGGGGTTTATCATTGGCATCTGGGCCAAGAATTTCGAACAGTTGCAGCTGATCCCGCTGTTGGTGATTACGCCGTTGGTGTTCCTCGGGGGCTCATTCTATTCGATCTCGATGCTGCCGCCGGTGTGGCAGACGATCACCATGTTCAACCCCGTCGTTTACCTGATTTCTGGGTTCCGCTGGGCATTCTTCGGCGAGGCCGAAGTGTCCATCGGGCTGAGCTTGCTGGCAATCGCGCTGTTCACGGGGGCCTGCATTGCGGTGATTGGCTGGATATTCAAGACCGGCTACCGGCTGAAATCCTAGGAGGCGGGGGCAAGCAGATCGTCCAGTTGCCGCGCGAACCAGCCGCGCGGGATGAAATGCCCGCGCGCGTGAACGTCCAGACGGACCTCGCCTGCCGCGCAATCGGCCCAGATTACCCGCTCGAAATGATCCTTCGCGGTGGTCGAATACGCCTCTGAGCCGGTGGGGTCTGCACAGCCCATGCGTTGGCGCCATAGAGCTACCGGATAGGTCGTGTCGCCATTCTGACCAAAGGGAAAGTCCATGACGTTGTCGCGGGTTCCGTGCACGTGGCGCACCTGCTCCGGGGCGGTCTCGCAGGTCTCGAATTGGTCAAGCGTACCCGACACGGCGAGCAGTGCGCGGACTTCGGCACCGTTTTCGCAGGCATAGCGCCACGCCATCGCGGAGCCGTAGGAATAGCCGGAGATGAAGATATTCGCGCGGTCTATGGGGTAGCGTTTCGCGGCATCTTCGATCACCGCCGCTGCAAACTCTGTGTCGGCGCTTCCTTCGCTCCAGAAGTCCCAACTGCCACCGCGCCCGTTGGGCGCCAACAGCAAGACACCGCGCGGGCGTGTCGCCCCGGCGATGCGGGAATGCTTTACGATGAGGGTGCCCTGACGGCCCCAGCCGTGGAAGTGGAGCAGTACGGGCAAAGGCGTGGTGCCATCCCAATTGTCGGGCGGGAGCAAATGGTATGACCGCGCGCCCATCGGGCGGGGGATATCGGCTGCACAGGGTGGGTTGGAGGCGGCTGCCTTTAGGGATCCCGTCGACATGGTAAAAGAGAGCACGGCGGCGAACGCGGATACCAGTGCGCGAGGACTCATATATGTGCTCCTAACGAGGTCGAATTTCGTAATCAGGTTAGTGATCTGTTCTGGAATTGGCACTGCACAAAGGCGTCAGATTCGAAAGATTCTGGTCCGTATGAGGTGGATGAGTAGCTTACGTGGCGTCGTGCGCCGGCCGTATAGGAGTGACGGGCGTAGAGATGGCGTGTAAGTAATAATTTATTAACTATCTGTAATAAATATATAAAAAAAGAACTCGTGAGGGCGATTTGCACGCTTCAATACTGCTTGCGACCTCCATACCAAGAGGCCGTAAAGGTTTTGTTAATCATTTGAGCGCAATCTTAACAAAGCAATAATGGAATTTTCGCCGACTTAACCAGTTTACTTTTGGTACTCTTACCAAAGATCGAGGTAACCCATGTCTACGGCACTATCCCTTGGCGTTTCGTCGAGTGACAGCTTTATCGTTTATCTATCACCTGAGGGTGCGCGCTCTTACAGTGTTCGCTCTGTTTGGCTGGTTTCCGGCGATATGAGCAACAGCTATTGTTTTCGTGCTGGTCGACCGATCGAAACCATTTTCGTCCCGGAGTTTTACCAAAGTTTCCTTGTGGCACTGAATGCGCAAGCTTTGGATGACCAAACTATCGAGCTTCCAGATTTTGAAGTCTCCCTACCGGGCGTTGGCGTGTCAGGGCTGCGCATTGAGCGCCAGCCCGACGGGGACGAACCCGACGCCCTTAGGTTGAGTTTTCATCGCTACGTGGGTGACGTTACGAGAGTACTTCGGTTCATTCCATCAGCGGAATTGAAACCCGCAACAGTGCGCGAGCGCATAGCGGTGGAAGTCCTTCGCGATATCGTGTCGCCGATTTTTGACATGATGTCTTTGTCCGAACCCAGTTCCCGCGACATTTTAAAAAGCCACAGTGGAGCGATTGAAGCGCGGCTCACCCGTTTGACCGCACAGCAGGAAGAGATCAAGTTTTATACCGGATTGCTGAAACGGTATGTGGCGGGTTGCCAACAAGATGCTGCCGATCTGGGGGGCGGCTCCAGTGACGACATGTGGCCCCCAATGCGTCACAGCGCAGGGCGTTAGTCACGGGCTGGACAGGTGACGCCGGTGAATGGATCTCTGGGATAACCTACCCCTGCCAAATACAATCCGCTTGCCGGACAAACCGGCCCGCAGGCCGCGCGATCAACAGCTTCCAACGCATGCTTCATCTGGATTGGCTCCCAAGAGCCGCAGCCAACACGTTCCAACGAGCCAACAAAGCTGCGCACCTGATTGTGCAGGAAGCTGCGGGCGCGGATGGAGAAGCGGTATTCGGCGCCATAGGGAACGGCAACTTCTTCAATTTCAAGCGCGTCGAGGGTTTTTACCGGTGACAGTGCCTGACAGGTCGACGAGCGGAAAGTGGTGAAGTCGTGCTGCCCGATGAGGTGTTGCGCGGCCTCACGCATCAAGGTGATGTCGAGCGGGTAGTTGATCTGCCAGACAAGCCCCTTGTCATGGGTCGCGGGGGCGCGGCGGGAGAGCAGGCGGAACCAATAGCGCCGCTCGGTGGCGTCGAAGCGGGCGTGCCAGTCGCCGGGGACTTTCGCGATCTCAAGGATCGAGATCGGATGCGGCTTTAGATGGTAGTTCAGCGCCTCGTTCAGGCGAAAGACCTCCCAGTCGCGGGTCATGTCCGCATGGGCGACTTGTGCCAAGCCATGCACGCCCGTGTCAGTACGCCCCGCGGCGGCAATTTTCTCGAAATCGGGCTGCAATTTGCGCAGGGCGTCTTCGATGGCCCCTTGCACGGTGGGTTGGCCATCCTGACGTTGCCAGCCATTGTAAGGCTGGCCGTTGTATTCGATTTTGAACGCGTAACGGGGCATGGCCGACAGGTAGCCTGACTGCGGCGCGGTGCCAAGGGCCTACACATAGCGCAATGCGCCCCTTATGTAGGGATCAACAATCCGAGGGGCAGACTTGATACTTTACGATATTGTTGACGGCATAGGCCGCACGGTGGAAGGCGCTACGCAGTCTGTGACGGGGGTGTTCGAGCCCACGATCAGGCTGGGCGTGACGGGGTTAAGCCGAGCTGGCAAGACAGTGTTCATTACCTCGCTGATCGCCAACCTGATGGACCGCGCTCGCATGGGGCAGCTTCGGGCCGCGGCGGATGGGGGTATCCAGACGGCGTATCTGCACCCGCAGCCGGACGACACGATCCCGAGGTTTGATTTCGAGACGCATCTGGCCGCGCTTACGGGGGCTGATCCGCATTGGCCTGTGTCGACACGCTCGATTTCGGAGTTGCGCCTGTCGATGCGCGTGCAGCCGACGGGGCTTATGGGCATGGTGTCCGGTCCGCGCACGGTGCATTTGGATATCGTGGACTACCCCGGCGAATGGCTGCTGGATTTGGGCCTGATGGACAAGAGTTATGCGCAGTGGTCGGAGGAAGCTCTGACGCGCGCCGATGGGCGCGATGCGGGGGCCGCGTTCGTGGCATTGGCGCGATCGACTGATGGTGGCGTGAAGCTGGATGAGCCGCAGGCGAAGCGGTTTGCTGAAGCTTATACCGCGTATTTGAAGGCCATTCGGGAAGCGGGGTATTCGGACTATACTCCGGGGCGGTTCCTGTTGCCGGGTGATCTGGAAGGCTCGCCCGTTTTGACCTTTGCACCTATGCCGGTGCCGGAGGCCTCGAAGCGTGGCTCGCTTTACCGCGAGTTCGAGCGGCGGTTCGAGGCGTATAAATCCAAGGTGGTGAAGCCGTTTTTCCGCGACCATTTCTCGCGGATCGACAGGCAGGTTGTATTGGTGGACGCGCTAGGCGCGATCCATGCGGGGCCGCAGGCCGTGGATGACTTGCGCAACGCGATGGCTGATATTTTGGGCGCGTTTCGACCCGGTGCGAACGCTTGGTTGTCTCAGTTGTTGTTTGGCAAGCGGGTGGAGAAAATCCTGTTCGCGGCGACCAAAGCCGACCATTTGCACCATTCGCAACACGCGAGACTGACAGCTATCATGGAAGCGCTGTTGCGCGACGCGCGGGATCGTGCGGATTTTGCGGGAGCCAAAACACAGGCGATGTCGATCGCCGCTTTAAGGGCAACGACGGAGGACCATTTGCAAGGGCTTGACGTGGTGCGCGGGCGCTTGGTGGACACGGGCAAGCAGGCGGCGTTCTATCCCGGAGAGTTGCCGTCGGACCCTGGCAAGATCATCGGGGCTGCGCGTGATGGGGCGCAAGGCTGGCTGGAGGGGGAATACTCGGTGATGAATTTTGCGCCTGCCAAGTTGAATTTGGCACCGGGTGAAGGGCCGCCGCATATCCGGTTGGACCGCGCTGCAGAATTCCTGATTGGAGACCGCTTGAGATGAGCAAACGCCCCGTATTGATTGAACTGGATGAACCCGCAGAGATGACGCCCGCGACCGCGCCGGTGATTGCCGACGAGATGCCGCAAGGGCGCGCTATGCAATCGGTGGCAGCCTTGGCTGCGCGCAAGCCGTCGCGGCTGGCAAAGTTCTTCTGGTCGGCGCTGGTGGCGTTGGTGAGCTTTGTGGCGAGCGTTGCGGCTTGGGATTTTGTCAGCGGGTTGATCGAGCGAAGCCCTGTTCTTGGCGCGATTGCGCTTGGCCTGACGGGGCTGTTCGTCTTTGCGTTATTGTTGATCGCTGGCAAGGAATGGCTGGCCATCGGCCGTTTGAAAAAGATCGATGGGCTGCGCAAGGACGCGGAGGCAGCGTTGGCGACAGGCGATTTGAAGGTGTCCCGCGCGGTGTCGGGGCGGCTGATGACTCTTTACGCCAACCGCCCCGAGTTGGAGGCTGGCCGCGCTGCGGTAAAGGCGCGCGACGGAGACGGGTTTGACGCGGATGCGGTGCTGGGCGAGGCGGAGACGCAATTGCTTGCCCCGCTCGATGCGTTGGCGCGTCGGGAAGTCGAGGCGGCGGCGCGGCAAGTGGCCACGGTGACGGCGATTGTCCCGCTGGCGCTGGCCGATCTGGTGGCGGCTTTGACATCGAACCTGCGAATGATCCGGCGGATTGCGGAGATATATGGCGGGCGCTCTGGCACGCTGGGAAGCTGGCGGCTGACGCGCGCCGTGCTGACGCATCTGGTGGCCACGGGGGCAGTTGCTGTGGGCGACGATCTGATCGGCTCTGTCGCGGGCGGGGGCGTGTTGTCGAAACTGTCGCGCCGCTTTGGTGAGGGGGTGATCAATGGCGCGTTGACCGCCCGTGTCGGGGTGGCTGCGATGGATGTGTGCCGTCCGCTACCGTATTCCACGCAAGACCGTCCGTCAGTAACGGGGCTGGTGCGCCGCGCGTTGACGGGACTTTTCCCGACGGGTTAATCGCGCGGGGTGAGCGATGCCATGGGCGGGATCATGTCGCCTCGCACAAGGCGGGTGAGCACCCGTGGTACCGGACCAATCTGGCTAATCGGAAACAGCAGGTGATCCCGAAACGCGGGCAGGATACGGCTGTCTGACTGATATTGTGGCGTGAAGGCCCATGACATCGCCTGATAAATGCGCACATGCCAGCGCCGCGCCATGGCGTAGGCGGGCAGGGCGTCTTGAAGCGGATGCTGCGCGATGGCCTTCGCCAAAGCCGACGCGTCAAGCATTGCCATATTCGCCCCTTGTCCCAACTGCGGAGACGCTTTGTGCGCGGCGTCGCCGATGATCGCGAGGTTGTCCGCATAGGGTTTGCGTAACGTGCCGTGGGCATAGCGGGCCATGGTCATTTGTTCGTGGCTGGTGATCTGCTTGAAGATCGGAACGGCCTCGGGCCAGAGACGTGCTATCTCGGCCTGCCATTCGTTGAGTGGCATGGCTTTCCATGCGTCATAAGCATTGCGTGGCATGGACCAAAAGATGGCGGCTTGCTGCACATCGGAGTCAGGCAAAGTGCCGGAGGGCATGATGCCAATCATCCGATCGGCTCGACGATACACCTGAGTGAGTTGGTCGTTGGGGAGGCCGCACTCGTGCCAACGAACGGTACCCCAGATGGCCCCGTAAGGCAGCGATTTTGCACGAATAGGCGAGAGCGGTGACGACACTCCCGAGCTGTCGATCACCAAATCAAATGGGCCTTGCGGGTCTTTTGAGATGAAGTTGAGGTGACGGTCTTGCAACGCTGTGACCTCGTGCGACGGCATGATTGTGACGCCTGTCGCGACGGCTGCTTGGTAGATCACGTCGAACAACGACGCGCGGTGGATGGCGAGGCCGAAATTTGCGCCTGCAGGATCGTGATCATAGGTGACGTCAAGGACCGCGCGACCGCTGTCGGCCTCGTGACCGAGCATCCGGCGCAGGGGATTGCCCTTGGCACGGGCGGCGTCACCTGCACCGATTTCATCTAGCACCGCTTGGCCGACGGGTTGGATCACCAGGCCGGAGCCCACGGGACGGGGAGCGTCGAACTGGTCGAAAACGGTGATGGTGTGACCCTGTTTGGCCAAAAGCACTGCAGCGGTCAGGCCGCCGATGCCAGCACCGGCGATAGCGATATTGTAACTCATGAACGCAACTTATGCGGTTAAGATGCGGGCGTCATGGGATAAATGAACGCAGCTACAGGCTGGGTGGTGCGCCTATTGGCGCGCGCAAATCCTCGACCCCCATGCGCAAGCCTCGGGCAATGCGGTGCGCAAGGGTCGAGAAGGCAAGCGCGGTTGCCGGAGGGAGTTCCGACGAGAGAACCGTATCGAACAACGACAACCAGCGGGGGAAGTGTTCGCCTTCTACGTCTCGAGCCGCCATGTGCTTTTGCAT
Source organism: Litoreibacter meonggei (assembly GCF_003663885.1). Taxonomy (GTDB): domain Bacteria; phylum Pseudomonadota; class Alphaproteobacteria; order Rhodobacterales; family Rhodobacteraceae; genus Litoreibacter; species Litoreibacter meonggei. The sequence continues at coordinate 870,655 of NZ_RCCE01000001.1, read as the reverse complement.
GGGATTTCCATCGTAGCTGCGCTCCGACAGGATAGCATTGCGCCAAAAGCTGGCGATCTTGGCCTCGTGGGCGGGCCAGCCGTCATCAGGGACATGCGCCGCAAACACTGGGCCAAGCACGGAATCGGCCCGGACCTTTGCGTAGAATTTGGTGACCACTTGGTCGATCTGGTGAGGCGTGATGTCGAAACGGGGTGGCTGAGCGTTCAAAGAACGATCCATACGATTGGAAGCAGAATGCATAGGTACACCAGCATATTGAACATGGAGCGGATCAGGCCCGCGTCATCGGTGGGTTGAATGCCGAAAAACTGACAAATCTTGGTGCCCGGCCAAAGCAGGATTTCGGCGATCTTCTCGGCGGTGGTGGCTACGGACATCGTATATTCCCCTTAATGGGCATTTAAGATGCGCAATATCTAACGCTTTTAATTGCGCATTACAAATGCTAATTATGTCGCATGCAACTGGACAAGTTCACCGACTACGGGCTGCGCGCCTTGATTTACCTGCGGCTATGCGGCGCGCGCAGGGCGTCGGTCGCGGAAATTGCAGCGAAGTTTTCGCTGTCGGAGCATCATCTCTCCAAGGTGGCGACGGCATTGGTTGCGGAAGGATATGTGCACTCTACCCGCGGGCGCACTGGCGGTTTGAGTCTGGCAAAACCGGCGGGTGAAATTCGCGTCGGTGCGGTGGTACGCAGCCTGACGCGGAACCTGTCTGTCGCGGAGTGTTTTGCGGGCAACGGGGCTTGCGCCATCACGCCAGCATGCGGGCTGCGCGGGCCATTGGCCGAAGCGCAGGAGGCGTTCTTTACCGTGCTGGACGGCTACAGTCTGGAAGATGTCAGCGGGCAGGGAGCCGCATTGACGCGATTGCTGGGCTTGGAGGCCGCAAACGCGCTGGACGAACCCGCCTAGCGGGGCGCAAAAGCCTGACGGGCAGTCTGCCAAGGGATGCCCGCCGGGAGAGCGCGACACGCGGTTACTCGAAAGCGCAGCGCAATGTCAGACGTCCATAATAGTCGGTCGTGGGCAACTGGCTATTAACACAACTGCCCGATACCCGCACGGGGCTGCTGCGTGGAACCTGTGTGGTTGCGTCATAAGAGAACGTCTCCTCGAAGTCGCATCCGACCCCTGGCTCGAATGGCCAGCCGCATTGCGCGATCATGGCTTTCGCCCAGCGGATACACACACGGTCTACCGCCTCCACATCAAAGCTTTGGATATTGCTGCGGCCCGCGATCGCATTGCGGCTTCCGTTGATGGTTTGCACGGAGGTGCCTCCGGGGCCTGCCGAGCGCAATTGCTGGATGCCTGCGCTACAACTGGCTTGGGCATACCAGTTGATCTTCAACTCATCCGCCAGCGCAGAGGTGCCGGGATTGATGCGTTCGATCTCGGATGGAAAAGCCTGCCCGGCGACCGGTCGAATGGTCAGCGTGACATCAGCCCCTTCACGAGGGGATTTGAGAAACAGGTAGTCGTTGGAGCCGCCAGAGACGGTCCCTATCTCTGTGTCGTTTGGCGAAAGGTGCTGCCCTGCAACCAATTGGCCTGTTGCGATCAAGGTGGTCAGACCTGCGAAAAGAACTGTCTTAAACATTGTGACCTCCGGGTAGGTGAGGGGTGAAAAGGGATATTGGGGAGTGACGACACTCTAGCGGTCCCCGCCAGATCAGCGTGTGAGAAACCCGTTCAAAAGACGTGAAGCCCGCGCTGGCGGGCGGTCACCTGCTCTGCAATAAGGCGATGGACCAGCGCGCGCAGCGGCGCTATAGAAAGCCCATGACCTATCTTCGCGTCATTATTCGAATTATATCCCCGGCGCTCTGATTCAGATGAGACGCCGGGCAAAGGTGTTTGAGATGCTCGCACCGACCCCACTCCGATTTGCAAATTCGACGACAAAGGACGCCTGACATGTGCGCCGACACCCCTGAGACCATTTCCTACAAAGACACGCTGAACCTGCCGAAAACCGACTTCCCGATGCGCGCGGGCCTGCCCAAGCGCGAGCCGGGCTGGCTGGAGCGTTGGGCCAAGATCGGCGTTTATGAGCGGCTGCGCGAGAAGGCACGGACCGAGACCCGCGAACCCTTCACGCTGCATGACGGCCCGCCCTATGCCAACGGGCATTTGCATATCGGCCACGCGTTGAACAAGATCCTGAAGGACATGGTCGTCCGCTCTCAGCAGATGATGGGCCGCGACGCGCGCTACATCCCCGGCTGGGATTGCCACGGGCTGCCAATCGAGTGGAAGATCGAGGAGAAATACCGCGCCAAGGGCAAAGACAAAGACGCCGTGGACGTTGTGGAGTTCCGTCAGGAATGCCGTGAGTTTGCCGCCGGCTGGGTCGATATACAGCGCGAGGAGTTCAAGCGTCTGGGCGTCACGGGCAACTGGGATGATCCGTATTTGACGATGAACTTCCATGCGGAACGCGTGATTGCCGAGGAGTTCCAGAAGTTCCTGATGACGGGAACGCTGTATCAAGGCTCCAAACCTGTGATGTGGTCGCCGGTTGAGAAGACCGCGTTGGCCGAGGCGGAGGTCGAGTATCACGACCACAAGTCGGATATGATCTGGGTGAAATTCCCTGTCGTGGGTGTTGCTGGAACCGAAAGTTTGGTGGCGGAGATCACTGGCGGCGACGAAAGCAAGACGGCTGCGGCGGCGCAAGAGATCGGCTCGGAATTTACTAACACCAACGTGGTGATCTGGACCACGACCCCGTGGACCATCCCGCAAAATCGCGCGGTGTGTTTCGGGCCGAAGATCAGCTACGGCCTCTATAAAATCACCGAGGCCGCCGAAGACAACTGGGCCAAGGTCGGCGAGAAGTATCTGGTGGCGGATGCGTTGGCGGAAGGCATCTTCGCCCAAGCCCGCGTTGACGGGTTTGAGCGCATGCGCGACGCGTCGCCAGCGGTGCTAGAGGCGTTGACGTTGAAGCACCCGCTGCGCGGCGTGCCGGACGGGCAGGGCGAATGGGACTACGACGTGCCAATGTTGCCCGGCGATCACGTGACCGAGGAAGCGGGTACGGGCTTTGTGCACACGGCCCCTTCGCACGGGGATGACGACTATCAGATCGGCCAGAAATTTGGCTTGCCGATGACGTATAACGTCATGGAAGACGGCTCTTATCGTGCTGACCTGCCGCTGTTTGGCGGCAAGCGCATCCTCAAGCCGAACGGCAAAGAGGGGGACGCGAACAAGGCGGTGATCGACGTGCTGGCATCCGGCAACCTGTTGATGGCTCGCGGGCGGCTGACGCATAGTTATCCGCATTCGTGGCGCTCCAAGGCTCCGGTGATCTACCGCAACACGCCCCAATGGTTTGCGGCGGTCGACAAGGAGGTCGGTGACGGTCAGGACACCTATGGCAAGACGATCCGTGAGCGTGCGCTGCGCAGCATCGACGAGCTGGTAACATGGACGCCACAGACGGGCCGCAACCGCCTGTTCTCGATGATCGAGGCGCGCCCTGATTGGGTGCTGTCGCGTCAACGGGCGTGGGGCGTGCCGCTGACCTGCTTCACCAAGAACGGCGCCTTGCCGGACGCCGACGACTTCCTGCTGCGTAACGAAGAGGTCAACGCCCGCGTGCTGGAGGCCTTCGAGGTCGAGGGCGCGGATGCTTGGTACAAGGATGGCGCGAAAGAGCGGTTCTTGGGCGGCATCGTGAACCCTGACGACTACAATCAGGTGATGGACATTTTGGATGTGTGGTTCGATTCCGGCTCCACCCACGCGTTCACGTTGCGCGACCGTGAGGACGGTAGCGAGGACGGCATGGCCGACCTGTATCTGGAAGGCACGGATCAGCACCGCGGGTGGTTCCACTCGTCGATGTTGCAGGCCTGTGGGACCATCGGGCATGCGCCGTATCGCGGCGTGCTAACCCACGGGTTCACGCTGGACGAGAAGGGCATGAAGATGTCCAAATCCATCGGCAACACCATCGTGCCCGAGAAGATCGTGCAGCAATATGGCGCTGATATTTTGCGTCTTTGGGTAGCACAAACCGACTTCACTTTGGACCAGCGCATCGGGGACGAAATCCTCAAAGGTGTGGCCGACAGTTACCGCCGCCTGCGCAACACGATGCGCTATATGCTGGGGTCATTGAATGACTTTAGCGAGGCGGATCGGGTGGAACCTGCGGATATGCCGGAGCTGGAACGCTGGGTGCTGCACCGCTTGTCCGAGTTGGACGAAGTGGTGCGCGAAGGTTACGCCAAGTACGATTTTCAAGGCGTGTTCCAAGCAATCTTCACCTTCGCGACGGTCGACCTGTCGGCGTTCTACTTCGACATCCGCAAGGACGCTTTGTATTGCGACGGCGACACCGCCCGCCGTCGGGCAGCGCGAACGGTGCTGGACATCTTGTTCCACCGTCTGACCACGTGGCTTGCGCCGGTGCTGGTGTTCACTTGCGAGGAAATCTGGCTGGAACGCTTCCCGGGCGATGAATCGTCAGTGCACCTGACAGACATTCCGGAAACGCCCGTCGCGTGGCGTGATGCAGAACTGGCCGCCAAATGGGCCACCGTGCGCAAAGTGCGCCGCGTCGTGACGGGTGCTTTGGAAGTCGAACGGACAGCGAAGGTTATCGGATCGTCGCTGGAAGCGGCTCCGACCGTGTTTGTCGGTGCAGAGGCCGCCGAGGTGCTGAAAACTGTGAACTTCGACGATATGTGCATCACCTCCGGCATCACGGTGACCACTGATGCGGCACCGGACGGTGCGTTCGCTTTGGAGGATACTGACGGCGTGGCGGTGGTGTTCGACAAAGCGGATGGTGACAAATGCCAACGCTGCTGGAAGATTCTGCCGGATGTGGGCAGCCACACCCATGCAGGTGTCTGCCAGCGCTGCGACACGGCGTTGGAGTAAGCAATGAGCGACGGGGCGCGAGCACGGCTTGAAAGCCCCGTCGGACCGATCACTCTAATTGAGCGGGACGGTGCGATTGTGGAGCTGGAGTGGGATAACTCGGGCGACATAGCACAGACGGGTGTACTGGGACACGCGGTCACCCAGCTGCACGAATACTTCGCCGGAAGTAGGCAGCAGTTTGACCTGCCACTAAAGCCGCGCGGGTCTGCGTTTCAACAGAAATTCTACGCGGCCCTTAGCGCGATCCCGTATGGCGAAACGCGCACCTATGGCGATTTGGCCGCGGACTTGGGCGTGTCGGCTCAGGCGATCGGGCAGGCCTGCGGCGCGAACCCGATTGCCATTTTGATCCCTTGTCACCGTGTTTTGGGTGCCACGGGTTTGGGTGGCTTTTCAGGTGCGGGCGGGGTCGAGGCGAAGGTCGAGTTGTTGAAGCTTGAGGGCGCGGCGTCGCTGCTGATCTAGCCGTCTTTGCCGAACAGAACCTGCTGCGCTACGCCCGCAAAAAGCAGGTATATGGAGGTCACGATCAGTCCCCAATGCGCCCAGCTTTGCGGGTCGAAATCCACCCAAGCGGCCCAGCCAGCGAAGAACGTCCACGCGAGGGCCATGGGCAGGGTGACTGCGCGCCAACGCTCTGTGCGAACCGGATGGACGAATTTAAGCGGTAAGAACATGGCAATGGCCAGAACTGTAACCAACACCAGAATGATCCAGAAATTCGGCTGTAAGGCGAAGACAACAAGGGCCACCATGTTCCAGCACCCGGGGAAACCGGAGAACGAATTATCCTTAGTTTTCATGCGTGTATCGGCAAAGTATAGGGCCGATGTGAAGGTGATCACGATGATGACAAACCAGCCTGTCCAACCTTCGAACAGGCCTGATTGGAATAGCGCGAAAGCGGGGATGAATACGTAGGTGAGGTAGTCAATGATCAGATCAAGCAGCACGCCGTCAAATTGCGGGGCGTATTGTTTGACGTCATATTTGCGCGCCATCGGCCCGTCGATGCCGTCCACGGCAAAGGCCACAACCAACCAGACGAACATCAATGCCCATTCTTCCTCCACGGCCGCGAGCATCGCCAACATGGCGAATACGGCTCCGGTGGCGGTCAGAAAATGGACGGAGAGGGCTTTGATCTGAGGTGTCATGGCCCCTCATGGCCCAAAGTGACGTAAATTGTAAAGTGTAACGAGCGGTCAAATCGCATAAGAAAAGGCGCACCCGATGGGACGCGCCTTTCCAAAAGTTTGTGTGTTAAGGCCTAGTTGCCGACCCGCACCTCTTCGAGGGGGTAGGCGAGCATGTCCTGATCAGGGTAGTTTGCGTGGCAATCATGGCAGAAGCTTTGCTTGATCTTCATCACTTTGCCATTGGGCTGGATGCCGGCATAAAGCCAGTCTGCGGTCTCGGGGATCGCGCCAGCCTCCATTTTGGTCATGATGAAAAGCGGGCCGGTGACGGCCTTCTTTTTCTTCTTTGAAATCTTGATGGATTCTTTTGCGAGCACGGACCCGACTGGCATCACCACGCCCTCTTCGGCGAATTTCAGATACTGCTCGGCGGCGATGTCATTGGCGAAGGTCTGCAACAGGCGGTTGCCATGCGGCCCCGCAACGGCGGGGCGAGTGGAGCTGACCGTCCACGACCGGAAGTTCGACGCGATCTCATCACCTTGCTTTGCGTAGCCTTCGGCCATTGCGTCTTTGAGGCAGTCGTAGATTTCATTGATCTGAGCGGCTTCAAGGTCGAACGGATCTTCAACGTCGACAGCGCAATCGGCAGCACTCGCTGCTGTCGACGTCAAGGCGGTTGCGATGGTCGCGGCTGCGACGAAGGTGCGGATGGTCATGTAACTGTGTCTCCAAAAAAACAAAACTTGGACAGTTTGTCGCAGGGTTGAGCTGGTTCTGCCAATACAAGTTTCCAAACGATTGGACACAATGGCGTGAGGCTTTGAAGGGTTTACCCGTGTTTGCGTCCTTTGGGGTGGGCGTTGTCGTAGACTTCCATCAAGCGCGCGGTATCGACGGCGGTGTAGGCTTGGGTCGTAGAAAGGGACGCGTGACCGAGCAGTTCCTGAATCGCACGCAAATCGCCGCCGGCTTCCAACAAGTGGGTCGCGAAGGAGTGGCGCATAGCATGTGGCGTGGCCGTTGCGGGCAGGCCGAGTTGCATCCGCGCGCTTTCCATTGCTTTGGCGATTTGGCGCGGACTAAGGGCGCCGCCACGTACCCCGCGGAAAAGCGGATCACCGGGTTGCATCGGGAAGGGCTGCGCGGCCAAATAGCGATCCACGGCGACCCGTGCCGGTGCGATGACAGGCACAACGCGTTCTTTGCCGCCTTTACCGATGATGCGTATGACGTCCGGCAGTGGAGCGTCCGCGAAGGTGAGGCCCAAGGCCTCGGATATCCGTAGGCCGCAACCATAAAGCAATGTCAGGACAGCGGCATCGCGGGCGGCGATCCAATCTTTGTTGGCTTGGGTGTCAACGGTGTCGATCATGGCGCGGGCGGCATCAACCGCCAGCGGACGTGGGAGTTTTTTCTGAAACTTAGGCGAGCGGGTGGCGAGGACTGCGGTGGGTTCGAACCCCTCTCGCTCGGCCAGCCAGCGGTAAAAGCTTTTGACCGAGGACAGTTCACGGGCGAGCGACCGCGCGGCAACACCGCGTTTCCGTTCATGAGCCATCCACGCGCGCATGTCGGTGGGTTTGACGCGGGCCAGAGGTTTCAGGCCGGTACTGTCGCCAAAATGCGCTGTAATGAAGTTGAGAAAGCCCAACACATCACTGCGATAGGCCTCAATGGTGTTTGCAGCCACGCCGTCGAGCGATTTGCGGTGGATAAGCCAACCTTCCAGAGCGTCGCGGCAGGCCGGCGAGATTAGCATTACGCCAGCCAGCGTTTGATCGCCCGCTCGAAGGCTCCGCCGAAGAATGTCAGGAGGTCAGTTCCTTGATTGGGGCGGAACTGGTGTGGGTCTTCAGAGCCTAGAACCAGAAGACCCGGCAGCCGACCTTCGCCAAGATCGAGACGTAGCAGAGCTTCGGATTTGATGTAGGAGGCGTTATCGCCGTAAACGTCTTCGGACGCGGGCGAGACTTGACGCAAGCTGACAGGACGCACGGGAATGTCGCGACCTGCGGTGATGTAGTGATCGACTACGCCGGGCTCCACGATAGACAAGACGTCCTCAAACCCGATGGACGGGCTGTCATGCTCTTTGGACTCGAGGATCAAACGCAGGCGCGAAACTCGAAGGGATTCCAGTAGGTCGCCAGACAAGGCGGTTAGGAAGGAAGGGAAGTCTGTCGGCTCCAAAACCTTCAAAATGGCGTTGTGAATGAGATTGGTGCCAGCCAGATTTTCGTAGGCGGCGGCAATCACCGAACGATGGGTGTCTTCTAGCCGGTCAAGACGGCTTTCAAGACGCTCCATCGCGACTCCACGCAGGTCCACGATGTTCCCGCCCAGAGACCGTTCGTTCGCATCGATCAAGGCCCGCATAAGGTCTTGATCTTCCAGAATAACCTCTGGGTCGGTTAGTATTTTGGTGCGCAGCGCGTCCAGCACTTCGGCCTGCTTTATCATGCTCGTTGCCTTTGATTATGGCTTTGTTTTGCGGAACTATAGACCAAGGACCGCGCTTTTTCCACGCTCAGATTGCGCGAAGCGTGTGGTGTCACAAATCTGAATCACCCAGTGCCTACTAGCCCTGACGTTTAGGCGTTTGCCGCTTGGCGAGCTGATTTTCGCGCCAGACTGTGTAAAGGCCGGAGCCGAGGATCAGGGCGATGCCTATCCATGCCACAGTGTCCGGCCATTCGTCGAAAATCAGCATCCCAAGAACGATTGATAGCGGCAGGGCAAGATATTCAAACGGCGCGACCAGGGCCGCCTCGCCCATGCGGTAGGCCAGCGAGATGAAGTAGCCACCGACCGATGCGAACAGGCCAAGGATCAGGATGTAAGGCAGGTCGCTTGGCTCGGGCCAGACCCATGGGCGGAACAGGAATTCCAGCGAGGCGTTATCCGTCGTGGCGAACTTGCCGTCCCCCATGAGCAGACCCAAGGCACAGGTGGCGAGGATGAACATCAGCTGGATATAGAACACCATGGAGACTGTGGTCTCGGTATTGCGCAGGTACCGCGTCATGATGTGCAGGCCGCCGTAGCCAAAAGCGGCAGCGATGGGCAGCAGCGACGCGGGTTGGAAGGCAGAGGTGCCCGGCCGCAGAATGATGAGCACGCCGATCAAGCCAAAGGCGACAGCGCCCCACCTGCGGGCGCCGACGGTTTCGCCCAAGAACAACACTGAGAAGATGGTGATGACGAAGGGCGACACGAAGAACAGCGCCACGGCATCGGCGAGTGGCAGGGCGGCAAGCCCCAGAAAGAACGTCATGTTAGCGAAGAATACCATGCCCGCGCGCGCCATCTGCGCCCCGATGCGTTGTGTTTTGATCGCCGCAAATCCACCTTGAAACGGCACCATGAACAGCATCACCACAGCCATGCCGACGATCGAGCGGATCAGCACGATCTGATGCAGCGCATAGCCGCCCGACAGGAACTTCATAGTGACGTCGTTCAACGAGAACAGCGTCACAGCGATGGCGGCAAACAGCGGGCCAAGGGTCGTGGGAGAGAGCTTCATTCGGGCGACGCTAGGGCAGGGCGCAGGCATGGTCCAGCGGCAAAGCACCTAACGGTTATTTCCCGCGTATGGCCCCCCAAGTCGGGATCAGAATTTTGGTTGCGATGGGGATCAGCACCAAACCAAGCGCAAGGCCGAAAACGCCATCCACCGCGGCTTTGGTGATCCATTGCACCGCACCTTTGGCGGCACCAACAGTATCGGCGGCAGCGTAGGAAATGTCGTGGATTATATGCTCGGGCCAACTGAACCCGAGGCTGTCCAAACCGTGGATCACGATGGAACCGCCGACCCAAAGCATCGCGGCGGTGCCCACGACAAGCAGCATTTGCAGGAAGCCCGGCATAGCCTTTACGATACCGCGCCCCAGAGAGCGGGTTGCCGAGAGGCGTCCGCGCTCCGCCATGGTCAGGCCGATATCGTCGGCCTTAACGATCAACCCCACGGACCCGTAGACCAACGCAGTAATGCCGACAGCGACGGTAAACAGGGTTGCGGCCTCCATGACCAGCGAGCTTGGCGGAATTTCGGCCAGCGCGATTGTCATGATCTCGGCGGACAGGATGAAATCGGTCTTGATCGCTCCGGCGGCTTTTTCTTCCTCCAGATGAGCTGGGTCTTCCGGCAGGTTTTCGGGTTGGTCCGCGTGGTGATCGTCATGGGTGAACAGGTGGGCGATCTTCTCGGCACCCTCGAAACACAAATACCCACCGCCCAGCATAAGCAGCGGCGTGATCGACCACGGGGCAAAGTTCGATAACAGCAACCCGATGGGCAGCAGGTAGAGCAGCTTGTTCTTCAGCGATCCCTTGGCGATGCGCCAGACAAGGGGCAGTTCGCGTGACGCCTCGAAACCGTGCAGATACTTGGGCGTCACCGCCGCATCGTCGATCAACGCACCGGCGGCTTTGGCCCCCGCCTTGGCGGCTTGCCCCATGACATCGTCAACCGAGGCCGCCGCGACTTTGGCGATGCCCGCGACGTCGTCGAGTAGTGCAAGTAGTCCGCTCATAAATGCTCCTAAAGGAAAGGCCGCGTGTTCGGGGTGAACACACGGCCTTTTAGCATAGGATTTCGGTGGCGTTTAGACGATTTTGATGTTCGCCTTGGCGACGTCTTTCATAAAGCCTTCCAGGCCTTTTTCAGTCAGCACATGATCTGCCATTTTCTTGATCACGCCCGGAGGCGCGGTGGCCACGTCCGCGCCAACGGCTGCGCAGTCCGACATGTGGTTGGCGGAACGGATGGAGGCGGCAAGGATCTGCGTCTCGAAGCCGTAGTTGTCGTAGATGTTGCGGATGTCCGCGATCAGCTCCATGCCGTCGAGGTTCAGGTCATCGAGGCGACCGATGAAGGGCGAGATGAAGGTCGCGCCGACTTTGGCGGCCAGCAGGGCTTGGTTGGCCGAGAAGCAGAGCGTGACGTTGACCATGTGGCCTTCGTTCGTCAGCACGTTACAGGCTTTCAGCCCGTCCCATGTCAATGGCACTTTCACGGCAATGTTGTCCGCGATCTTGGCCAGCTTGCGCCCCTCGGCGATCATGTCGTCGGCGTTCAGCGCAACCACTTCTGCGGAAACGGGGCCATCAACAATCGAGCAAATTTCCTTGGTGACTTCCAGAATATCACGGCCGGATTTCGCGATCAACGACGGGTTGGTGGTGACCCCGTCCACGATGCCCAAGGCGTTCAGTTCTTTGATGTCGTCGATTTCGGCGGTGTCTACGAAGAATTTCATGGGAATACCTTTCAGTGGGCGGTTGCTCTGGTTAAGTGTGGCTTTACCTCAGTTCTGTAGGTGAGGGCAAACGGTGAAAGGGCAGTCGTGAGCGGGTTTTTCCATGAAGGCGATTTGGTGGGGGTCGTGACCACCCAGCCTCTGGACCGCATGCTGGACTACAAAGCGCCCGAAGGTGGTTGCCATCTGGGCGCTTTCGTCGAGGTGCCGCTTGGCCCGCGCAAAGTGCTTGGTGTCGTTTGGGGGCCGGGCAAGGGGGATTTCGATTACGCCAAAACCCGCTCGGTCATACGGGTGCTGGACGTGCCGCCCATGCGCGACGAGATGAAGGAATTTCTGACCCGCGCGGGGTTGTACACGCTGACGCCTCTGCACGCGATGGTCCGGCTAGCGACACGCTCGCCGGGACTGGGCGACCCGCCCGCGATGCGCAAAGTATTCCGCATGGGCTCAGGCGAGGTCGACCGCATGACCCCCGCCCGCGAAAAAGTACTGGCGGTGCTGGAAGAGTTCGGCGGGTTGTCGTTCACGTTGAAAGAGCTGGCCGAGCAGGCGGGTGTTGGGACGTCTGTCGTTAAAGGCTTGGCCGCGCAAGGCGCGGTGCGCGAGGAAGACAGCCCGCGCGATTTGCCCTTCATGAAGCTTGACCCGTCGCGCCCCAGTAAGGAGTTGACCGAAGATCAGGCGGCTGCGGTCGCCGCTTTGGACCGTGACGGTTATTCGACGACATTGCTCAAAGGCGTGACAGGGTCGGGTAAAACAGAAGTTTATCTGGAAGCAGTGGCGGCGTGCCTGCGTCGTGGGCGGCAGGCCTTGGTGCTGCTGCCGGAAATTGCCCTGACCTCGGAATTCCTGACCCGCGTGGAGGAACGCTTCGGCGCACGGCCTGCGGAATGGCATTCGGGCGTGACCATGACCGAGCGCCGCCGCGTCTGGCGCATGGTCGCGGATGGCGGGGCGGAATTGATTGTCGGCGCGCGCTCCGCGCTGTTTTTGCCCTATCGCGACCTTGGCTTGATTGTCGTGGATGAGGAGCATGACAGCTCCTACAAACAAGAAGACGGTGTGCTCTACAATGCACGCGACATGACGGTTTTGCGGGCATCCTTATGCGGGGCACAAGTGGTGCTGGCCTCGGCCACGCCGTCGCTGGAAACTTGGGCCAACGCGGAGGCTGGCAAATACGCGCGGGTCGAGCTGACGTCGCGGTTTGGCGATGCCGTCCTGCCGGAGATGCGCGCGATCGACATGCGGCGCGAAGACCTGCCCGGATCGCGCTGGGTGTCGCCGACCTTGCAGCGCGAGATCGCCAAGCGGATCGAGTTGGGCGAGCAGTCGCTGGTGTTCCTGAACCGCCGAGGCTACGCGCCGATGACGTTGTGTCGGGCGTGCGGGCATCAGATCGTGTGTGAACATTGCGACGCGCGGATGGTAGAGCATAGGTTTTTGAAACGCCTGATGTGCCACCAATGCGGCGAGACGAAACCGATGCCGACCGCCTGTCCGTCCTGCGAGGCGGAGGATCGGTTGGCCCCCATCGGCCCCGGCGTGGAGCGGATGGGGGAGGAGTTGGCAGAGCTGTTTCCTAACGCGCGTGTGGTGGTGCTGTCGTCGGATCTTTACGGCACCTCACGCGAGTTGAAGGCGCATATCGAGGATATTGCCGAAGGTGGGGCCGATATCATTATCGGCACGCAACTGGTGGCAAAGGGGCACAACTTCCCGCATCTGACGCTGGTGGGCGTGATTGACGCGGACCTTGGCTTGCAAGGCTCCGACCTGCGGGCCGCGGAAAAGACTTTCCAGCTTATGCGCCAAGTGGCAGGGCGGGCCGGACGCGCGGAAAAGCGCGGGGTGGCGTTGCTGCAGACCTTCCAGCCGGAGCATCCGGTGATCACCTCGATCCTGAACGGCGACGAGGAAGCATTCTGGCGCGCCGAAGCGGCGGAACGGGAACAAGCGGGGATGCCGCCTTACGGGCGCATGGCAGGGGTGATCCTGTCAGGGCCGGAAGTCGGGCCGGTGTTCGATTTGGGCAACGCGTTGGCGCGCAATGACGGGGCGTTGAAGCGCGTGGGTGCGCAAGTCTACGGCCCTGCACCTGCCCCCATCGCGCGGATACGCGGACGGCACCGCGTGCGGTTACTGGTGAAGGCGCCCAAGGGCGTGGCCTTGCAAAGCGCATTGTCGGAATGGATCCGGCCTGTGCGGCTTAAAGGTGACCTGCGATTGCAGATTGATATCGACCCCCAAAGCTTCTTTTAAAGCGGTCCTTTCCAAGCCCGTTCGGGCTGGTTAAAACGGGCGGAACTTTGGGGACAACTGACATGACGATCACGCCGCAGCCGGGGATCATGGAGATCGAGCTATACCAGTCGGGGGCCTCGAAAATCGAGGGCGTCACCGAGGTGGTGAAGCTGTCTTCGAACGAGAATCCCCACGGGCCTTCGAAGCGTGCTTTGGATGCGTTCCGGCAAGCGTCGGGCGAGCTGCATTTGTACCCGTCTACCGACCACGCTGAACTGCGCGAAGCGATCGGCGAGGTGCAGGGAATGGACCCTGCGCGGATCACTTGCGGCGTTGGCTCGGACGAGATCATCTCGTTCCTGTGCTACGCCTTTGCAGGGCCGGGGGATGAAGTCCTCTACACCGAACACGGTTTCTCCATGTACCGCATTTCCGCACTGGCGGCGGGGGCCACGCCCGTGGTCGCGCCGGAAACCGAGCGGCGCACGGATGTTGATAAATTGCTGGCGGCGGTGACGGAGCACACGAAGCTGGTGTTTATCGCAAACCCGAACAACCCGACCGGCACGATGATCGACGAGGCAGAAGTCGCGCGATTGGCGGATGGCTTACCGGAGGGCTGCCTGCTGGTGCTGGACGGGGCTTACGCGGAATTTGTCGACGGCTTTGACGCGGGAAAGGCGGTGATCGACGCACGGGACAACGTGTTCATGACGCGGACCTTTTCGAAAATATACGGGCTTGGCGGGTTGCGCATCGGCTATGGCTATGGCCCGCAAGAGATCATCGACACGCTGAACCGCGTGCGCGGACCGTTCAACCTGAGCGTGCCCGCGTTGAAAGCCGCCGAGATGGCGATGCGCGATGTGGGGTACACCGAGTGGTGCCGCGTTGAGAACGCGCGGATGCGCGACTGGATGACTGCACAGCTGGACGCGATGGGCGTTGCCGTTGACCCGTCCGAAGCGAATTTCGTGCTGGCGCGGTTCGAGGATCAGGCCAAGGCCGAGTCCGTGGACGCCCACCTGAAAACCAAAGGGCTGATCGTGCGGTTGGTGGCAGGCTACGGCCTGCCGAGTTGCCTGCGCATTACTGTCGGGACGGAAGCCGCCTGCAAGCGGGTTGTCGCGGCCATCAAGGAGGTGCTCTGAATGGCACAACTGTACGACCGCGTGGCCCTGATCGGGCTGGGGCTGATTGCGGGATCAATGTTTCATGCCATCAAACGCGCCGGTTTGGCTGGGGAGGTCGTGGGCTACGCCCGCTCCGCCGAGACCCGCGATGTGGCGCGCGAAATTGGTCTCTGCGACAGAGTGGTGGACAGCGCTGCGGAAGCCGTCGAGGGCGCCGATCTGGTGATGCTTTGCGTGCCGGTTGGGGCGATGGGGGCTGTCGCTGCAGAAGTTGCGCCTGCGTTGAAGCAGGGGGCGTTGGTGTCAGATGTCGGCTCCACCAAGGTCGCGGTGATCGAAGCTGTCGCGCCACATTTGCCCGAAGGTGTGCATTTCATTCCTGCGCACCCGTTGGCGGGGACGGAACAATCCGGACCTCGTTCTGGCTTTGCCGAGTTGTTTGATAACCTGTGGTGCCTGTTCACCCCGTTGGAGGGGACCGATCCTGATGTCCTTGCCCGCTACAAATCCTTGTGGAACGGGATGGGGGCGAATGTCGATGAGATGGATGCGCCGCACCATGATTTGGTGCTGGCCGTGACGTCCCATACGCCGCATTTGATTGCCTACACGATGGTTGGCGTCGCCGATGATTTGCAGCGCGTCACCGATAGCGAGGTGGTGAAATACTCCGCCGCCGGTTTCCGTGATTTCACGCGGATCGCAGCGTCGGACCCGACGATGTGGCGTGATGTGTTCTTATCCAACAAAGAGGCGACGTTGGAAATCCTTGGCCGCTTTACCGAGGAATTGTTCGCGTTGCAGCGCGCCATTCGCACGGGCGACGGCGACCATCTGCACGACTATTTCACCCGCACACGCGCCGTGCGTCGCGGCATTATTGACGCGGGGCAGGATACCGACATGCCGAACTTCGGGCGGAACGCCAAATGAGGTGGCTTGCAGTTGCCTTTCTTTTGATCTCCGGGATCGCGCAGGCGAATACGACGACTTCCGTGCGGCCTGCTCCGCGAGTACCGATTGAAACTGCACAAGACCGGGTGGTGATCGTAGAAGTATCCAGTTCTCAACTGGCCCCGCGGCGATCTTTACGACCGTCGGAGCGAGGCGGAGGGACTGTCAGAAAGAGCACGCGACGGAACACGTTTGGCCAACAGCTCAAGCAAGCATTCAAGAAGAAGCCCAATGCGCGCACGCGTTCAGGGACGAAGACAACCAAGATGTCCAAGCGTGTGGCGAAAGGGCTGCAAGGCTCGGTCTGTGGCAATCCGAATATTCGGGGCGAAAAGATCAGCCGTATTCCTGCGAAGCTACGGGGATGTGGGCTGGATAACGGGGTAAAAGTAACCGAAGTGTCCGGTGTGGCGCTGACCCAGCACGCCAAAATTGACTGCAACACGGCCAAGGCGTTGAATGCTTGGGTCGAGAAGGGCGTGAAACCCGCCGTTGGGCGTCGCGGAGGTGGGGTAAAATCGCTGAAAGTTGTGGCGCACTACGCCTGCCGTACCCGTAACAACAAACGAGGCGGTAAGATTTCCGAACATGGTCGCGGCCGTGCGGTAGATATTGCCGCGATCAACCTTAAGGATGGCTCCTCTATGACGGTGCTCAAGGGGTGGCGCAGCGCGAAGAACGGGCCAGCGTTAAAGAAGATGCACAAGGCGGCCTGCGGGCCGTTCGGCACAGTTCTCGGGCCGAATGCCAATCGCTACCATCAAGATCACTTCCACTTTGACACTGCGCGCTACCGCTCCGGCACCTATTGCCGTTAGCGTAGGTTGAGCGTCGGAGCGGTTCCAATGGGGATCGGTCCAAGAAAGATGCGACCGTTCGAGAAACTCAGCGGAGCATCTAGTGAGTTTTCTGCGCCCGATAGTTTTGCCAGAAACCCCAAGCCCAGTTCGGCGGCAGATGCTGCCTCGGTCGGCACTGCACCGGCACTGACGGCAAGGGCTAACATTTCACGCCAATTGCGCGCGTTCAAGGCGACCTCGCCAGTCGGATAGCCCTCGGCGTCTATGGCCAGATCGCCTTTGGCACGGAGTTGTAGTTCGCCCCATGCGCCGCGTGCGTCTTTGATATTGAAGGTGGTCATGTCGGGCCGGTTCTCCTCGATCACGCGAATATCGAGTGGGCGGGCGAAACCGATCTCGGTGTCGAAGTTGATCGCCTCGATAACATCGGGCAGCGTGCCACCCGCATCTAACATGCTGCGAAGGGCATCCCCGGGGATCACTGTGTCGGCCTGCGCAGCGATGTCATAGGTCATTTCCTTTCCAGCTGTTCTGCGGATCGCGGCGTTGACTTTATCTGCACCAGCTTTCCAACCTTCAGAAGACGCAAGCGTTGCGCCTTCGATCACAACCGTCGCGCTGTCGAGTTCCAGCGTGCTGTTTGGCAAAACTTTAAGGGAGGCAGTCATCTTGCTGGTTTCAATATCAATTTTCTGGAAAGGCGTGGCCAGAGTTTGCGTATTCGGCCACGCCGCGATCAAATGGTTAGGCTGGTAGCTAAGTGAAAACAGTTGAAAGAATGGCGCGGACCAGCTTAGGCCGGTCTCGGGGTCGGTTAACTGAACACCGGTAATCGTAGTGTCGAACCGGTTCGGGAAGCCCCGCACTTTGAGGTCGGAATACTCGACTTGCCAGCCTTCGGCGCGGCGCGCCTCCAGCCAGCCCTCGGTTGCTTTTTGCGACGCGGTGGCGCCTACCACCCAGTAGGCTGCCCATGCGGTGGCTGCCACCAATACGACGATCAAAAGCTTGCGCATGTGGAATGTCCTTTTCCCGAAACCCGTGATGCTGTTTACAGGGCCGACGATAGAAGGACCAGATGATGACTGATACGCCACTTTGGGTTTTTGGCTACGGCTCTTTGATGTGGAATCCGGGCTTCGAGCCCGCAGAGCAAGTGCTTGCGCGATTGGGCGGGTTTCACCGGTCATTCTGCATGTGGTCTATCCATCATCGAGGGTCAGAAGAAGATCCCGGTCTTGTGCTGGCGCTCGACGAGTCTGATGCCGTTTGCGAAGGTGTGGCCATGCGCGTGGACGATTCAGAGCGCGACCGCGTTCTCGATTACTTGCGCGAACGCGAGCTGATCTCCGCGGCCTATGTCGAGCAGGTTCATGATCTGGAATTGCGTGACGGGCGGAGGGTGCCAGCACTTTGCTATGTGATCGAGCGCGACCACATCCAGTATTGTGGTGGGTTGGAGCTGGAACGGCAGGCGCAAGTGATCGCCAAGGCCGTTGGCGGGCGGGGTCCGAATACGGAATATCTATACAACACCGCCCAGCAACTGGACGCGTTCGGGATCGAAGATGCCGATATGGATTGGCTTGTGGCACGGGTGCGGCAGCTGGTGGGGTAGTTTCCCCTTTGAAAAGCACCTTTTCGCCCGTATCATGACCACAATAAAAAGAAGTCCGAGCATGACAGAGGCCCCTACCTGATGGACACCCCAGTCGAGCGGGAACGCACGCCGCAATTCACTCAGCCGGTGCGGCAGATCATCGTGATGCTGATCATCCTTGGCCTTGTGGTGGCGGGCGGCTATTTCATTTATCCGGCAGTTTCGTCGGTGTTCATATCCAGCCCGTATCTGAATGGCGTGATCTTTACGGTCTTTGTGGTCGGCGTTCTGGCCTGCTTTTGGCAAGTGTTGCAGCTGACATCCTCGGTGTCATGGATCGAAAGTTTCGCCCAAGATCGCGCTGATCATGACGAGTTTCGTGCGCCGCGCTTGCTCGCGGGGCTCGCGGGGTTGTTGCGCTCGCGTGGGGCGCGGATGCAAATCAGTTCCGGTTCCTCCCGCACGATATTGGATTCGGTAGCATCCCGTATGGATGAGGCGCGTGATATTACGCGCTATATTGTTAACCTACTGATTTTTCTTGGCCTGTTAGGCACGTTCTATGGCTTGGCAACAACGATCCCCGGCGTGGTCGACACCATCCGGTCGTTGAACGTCGAAGAAGGTGAAAGCGGCGCGAAGGTGTTCGGGCAGTTGATGACCGGGCTGGAAGGCCAGCTTGCGGGCATGGGTACCGCGTTCGCGTCTTCGTTGCTGGGTCTTGCCGGATCGCTGGTTGTCGGCCTGCTAGAGCTGTTTGCGGGCCATGGCCAGAACCGTTTTTATCGCGAGATGGAAGAGTGGTTATCCACGATCACCCGCGTCGGTTTCTCGTCAGGAGAAGGCGAGAGCGGCGGCGCGTTTGATCAAGGCGTCGTGGCGACTGTTCTGGATCATATGGTTGAGCAGATTGACAGCCTGCAGGGCCTTTTTGTGCAAGGCGAGGCGAGCCGCGTAGCCACGGCCGAAAAGCTAGATGGGTTGACGGGATCACTGCGGCACCTGACCGAGCGGCTGGATTTGACCATTGACCCGACGGACGCGCTGAACCGCGTCGCCGACGGACAGGAGCGTTTGCTGGCAAAACTGTCTGAGACGAACGAAGACGGTGTCGATCCGGAAAGCCGTATGCGTTTGCGCTCTATTGATGTGCAATTGCTGAAAATTCTCGAAGAGATGTCGTCGGGGCGGCAGGAAAGCCTAGCGCAGCTGCACGGTGATCTGTCACAGGTCACGCAAGCCGTTCGGCAATTGACCCGCGACCGGCGTCCTTCAAATACTCGCAGACTGCCGGACCGCGAGCAGGGGGAGTAGCCGCATGGCGCTGTCCCGACGTAACGGCAAACGGTTCGAAGCCAATATCTGGCCGGGTTTCGTGGATGCGATGACGGCGCTGTTGTTGGTTTTGGTCTTCGTATTGTCGATCTTTATGATCGTGCAGTTCATGTTGAGTGAAACCATCACCTCTCAAGATAGCGAGCTGGACCAACTTACCGGCGAAGTGGCGTCTTTAGCTGAGGCGTTGGGGCTGGAGCAACAGCGCAGCTTCGGGCTTGAGCAAAATATCGAACAATTGGACGTCGAGGCCGCGCAGCAAGCGGCGCTGATCGCTTCGTTATCGGCGCAGAACAACACGCAAGCGGGCCGCATCTCAAGCTTTGAGGAGCAGGTAGCCGGGCTGTTGCGAGACCGTGAAGGATTGCGGGGCCAAGTGGCCTCGCTACGCGGTGATTTGGATGCCTCGCAAGAGCAAGTTGTTGGTCTGAGTGCGCGTATTGAGGATATCGAGGCCGGATTGGCGCGCGAGATTTCGGAGAAAGAAGCGGCGCAACTGGCGTTAGCTGCCGCTCGTGAGGAAATCAGCGAGGGCGAGGAAGCCGCGCGATTGGCTGCGGCGCGGCGCGAAGCGTTGCAGGCCATGGTTGCCGATCTTGAGACGAAGTCTGCTGAACTTGAAACAAAGACCGCGCAACAAGCTGAAGCATTGAGTGCCGCTGAAGCCGCGAAGCTGGTTGATGCGGCAGCGGCGCAGGCTTTGCGGGATCGCTTGCAAAACGCGGATGCTGAATTGACAGCCATGACCTTGGCGTTGGAGGCGCAACGCAAGGAAGCTGAGGATACGTTGACCTTGCTGGCAGCGGCCCGCGTAGCGGAGAAGACGCTGGCCGACGAGTTGTCATCAACCCGTGCGTCGGAGGAAAGCCTAGATAACAAATTGGCGGCGGCGTTGGCCGCACAGGTGCAGGCGAGCGCTAATCTGGAGGCATCGACCGCCGCCGAGGACGCGTTGCGGGCGGAGCTAGAGGCGGCTTTGGCGGCGAAGGCCACGACGGGAGCCAGCCTGGAGGAAACGAAAGCCGCGCAAGAGGAACTGCGCCGCCAATTGGTTGCTGCACTGGCGGCAAAGGTTGCCGCGGAGACCGGCGCCGGGGAAGCGCTGAGTACGGCTGAGCAACGCGCCGCTTTGTTGGCTGCGGCGCGCTCCGAATTAGCGGATGAGAAAGCGATCAGCCTCGAAAGTCAGCGAAGGGTCGAGGCCTTGAACCAACAGGTTGCCGCTTTGCGCACCCAGTTGGGGTCGTTGCAGTCAATCCTAGATGAGACAGATGCGCGCCGCGAGGCGTCGGATGTTCAAGTACAAAACCTAGGATCAGAGTTGAACTCGGCACTGGCACTGGTTGCATCCGAGCAACGCGCACGTGCCAAGCTGGAAGAGGCCGAGCGTTTGAGGCTGGAAGCCGAGGCCAAAGAGCTGAAGAACTATCGTTCGGAATTCTTCGGTCAGTTGCGCGCGCTATTGGGCAATCAAGACGGAATCCGTATCGAGGGCGACCGCTTCGTGTTCTCGTCAGAGGTGTTGTTCCAACCGGGGCAAGCGGTCCTGTCTCCAGCCGGCAAAGGCGAGGTTGCCAAAGTGGCCGCGATATTGTCGCGGGTAGCGGACGATATTCCGGATTCGCTTGATTGGGTGATCCGCGTGGATGGGCACACCGACGATGTGCCGCTGTCTGGCTTTGGCGAATTCAAAGATAACTGGGAGCTCAGTCAAGCGCGCGCTTTGTCTGTGGTCCGTTTCATGAGTGCTGATCTTGGTATTCCACCCGGCCGATTGGCTGCGAACGGGTTCGGAGAGTATCAGCCGATCAATTCGGACGACACGCCAGAGGCGCGGGCGCAGAACCGCCGGATCGAGCTGAAACTCACCGAGAAATAATTACGCTGAGCCGCAGGGAGCTGAGGACGGTGCCGTCTCGAGAGAACGTAACACTTCCCTCATAGTTGCCTTCTGGCCATCCATTTGCCGGGCGCTTGCGCCCCGATGCACGGAAAACTTGGGCTTGGGGTTTGGTGAACTCTACGATTTGATCATGGCGCCAGTCTTCCGGCCCTGCGATCTTGAACTCCATCGTGTCACCAGCGCGAGTGCCAAACGCGTAGCCCCACAACACCAGGCCAGCGGCATCGGGACTTAGCGACGTTGGGTCGAGTAGCCCTGCCTTGATATTCGAAAATTCAGGAACGCCGTCGGCAAAGCCCGCATCCAGAAGGGCGCCGGCCTGATAGGATACATCTTCTTCCCAAAGGGTGTTTTCCGAAGGGCCGCAGGTGCCGTTGGCGTCAGGCGCGAAGGGGTCTACGACCTTGCCATTGTGGCGCAGAGACATGTGGATATGTGGAAACACCGTTTTGCCGCTTAGGCCTACCAGTCCGAGTTTCGCGCCTTTTGCGACACGCGCGCCTTTCTCGACAACAAGTGAGCCGTTTCGCATGTGGCAGTATTGGGTTTCCCATCCACCACCGTGGTCGATGACCAGCCCGTTGCCGCAATTTTTGCCATCAAGGTGAGGCGCATTGGGCGCGTTTGAGGGGATGTCGGCCATGCCATCTCGGGTGGCGCGTATCGTGCCGGAGGCAGAGGCGAGAACGGTGACGCCTACGTCCATCTCGGCCAACGTTGCGACGCGAATGTCGGTTCCCTTGTGGCCATCATAGGTGAGTGGTCCGCAGGTGTGATCGCGTGCCCCCGTGCTTGGGTCGCTGTCCACGTAGTTCTGGATGAAGCAGGTTTTGCCCAGATCGCAATCAATGGGCAGGGAAAACAAAGGGTCTTTCGCGGCCGCAGGGGCCGCGAAAGTTGTAAGTGTTAGAGCCAGCAGCGCCGCGCGCATTACTCGGCAGTGAGCAGTGGCGGCTTCTTCTTCGATGTGATCCGCGCATTTTCCGGCTCAAGGATCGTCAGGTCAATCTTGCCCTTCTTGACGCCTACTTTGACCACACCGCCTTTGGCGAGCTTGCCGAACAACAACTCCTCCGCCAGTGGCTTCTTGATGTGCTCCTGGATAACGCGGCCCAGAGGGCGCGCGCCCATCTTGTCGTCATAGCCTTTATCGCCCAGCCAGTCAGCCGCTGCAGGTGTCAGCTCGATGGTCACGTTGCGGTCCATCAGTTGTGCTTCGAGTTGCAGCACAAACTTCTCAACCACGCGGGTGATGATCTCTTTGCCAAGGGATGCGAAGCTGATCACGGCGTCCAGACGGTTACGGAACTCCGGCGTGAACGTGCGCTCGATCGCGGCGGTGTCTTCGCCCTCGCGACGGTCACGGCCAAAGCCGATGGCTGACTTGGACATCTCCATGGCACCCGCGTTGGAAGTCATGATCAAGATCACGTTGCGGAAGTCCACTGTCCGGCCATTGTGGTCGGTCAGCTTGCCGTTATCCATCACCTGCAACAAGATGTTGTAGACGTCGGGGTGGGCTTTCTCCATTTCGTCAAGCAGCAGGACGCAATGCGGATGCTGGTCGACTTGATCCGTCAACATGCCGCCTTGGTCAAAGCCCACATAACCGGGAGGGGCGCCGATCAGGCGTGAAACGGCGTGCTTCTCCATGTATTCCGACATATCGAAACGCAGCAGTTCCACACCAAGGGTGCTGGCCAGCTGTTTGGCGACCTCTGTTTTACCCACACCAGTTGGGCCTGCGAACAGGTAGTTGCCGATGGGCTTTTCAGGTTCGCGCAGGCCGGCACGGGCCAGCTTGATCGCCGAGGACAGTGCGTCGATGGCGGTATCCTGGCCGAAGACCACCCGTTTCAGAGCTTTCTCCAAATCCTTCAGAACCGCCGCATCGTCTTTGGACACGTTTTTCGGCGGGATGCGGGCAATCTTGGCCACGACAGCCTCGATTTCCTTGGCCCCAATGGTCTTACGGCGTTTGCTTTCCGCAACGAGATGCTGAGCAGCCCCCGCCTCGTCGATCACGTCGATGGCTTTGTCCGGCAGTTTGCGGTCGTGGATATAGCGTGCAGACAGTTCAACCGCCGACTTGATCGCGTCGGTTGTATATTTGATGTCGTGATGCTCTTCGAAATAGGGTTTCAGACCTTTGAGGATTTTGATCGCGTCATCCACTGACGGCTCGTTCACGTCGATCTTTTGGAAGCGGCGCGCCAAAGCGCGGTCTTTCTCGAAGTGCTGGCGGAATTCCTTGTAGGTGGTGGAACCCATGCAACGCAATTTGCCGCCCTGAAGCGCGGGCTTCAGCAGGTTGGACGCATCCATTGCCCCGCCAGAAGTCGCACCAGCGCCGATAACGGTGTGAATTTCGTCGATGAACAGCACCGCGTCGGGGTGATCTTCCATCTCTGTCATCACCGCTTTCAGACGTTCTTCGAAGTCACCGCGGTAACGGGTGCCTGCCAGCAACGCGCCCATGTCGAGCGAGAAGATTGTGGCGCCTGCCAGAACGTCGGGGGTCTCGCCTGCGACGATCTTGTGGGCTAAGCCTTCGGCGATGGCGGTTTTGCCGACGCCCGGGTCGCCCACCAACAGAGGGTTGTTCTTGCGGCGACGGCAAAGCACCTGGATGCAGCGCTCGACTTCTTCCGAACGACCAATCAGCGGGTCGACATCGCCTTTCACGGCTTTGGCATTCAGGTCCACGCAATATTTGGCCAGAGCGGATTCTTTACCTTCGCTCTCGACTTCGCTCGCGTCCGCCGTGGCGTCGTCGTCAAAATCAGATGAGCCGGTGATCGGGCGTGCTTCGCCGAAGGTCGGGTCTTTCGCCACGCCATGCGCGATGAAGTTCACGGCATCATAGCGGGTCATGTCCTGCTCTTGCAGGAAAAACGCTGCATTGCTTTCGCGCTCTGCGAAGATAGCGACCAGCACGTTGGCGCCGGTCACTTCGGTGCGGCCGGATGATTGCACGTGTATGGCGGCGCGCTGGATAACGCGTTGGAAGGCGGCAGTCGGAACAGCCTCAGAGCCTTCGACATCGGTGACCAACGTGGAAAGTTCGTCTTCGATGAATTCGACGAGGGTTGCCCGCAATATATCGAGATCAACACCACAAGCATTCATCACCTTGGCAGCATCTGGCTCGTCGATGAGCGCAAGCAGCAAATGTTCCAACGTCGCAAGCTCGTGGCGGTGGGTATTGGCCTGCGCCAGCGCCGAATGAATTGCCTTTTCGAGAGTGTCTGAGAATGACGGCACCCTATGCTCCTTTATTATCGAGGGCAGATTTCGGGTCGAGGACCCGGTCGCTACCATTGCCTCTTAGACCTTACACTTCGGTTTATATTGCCGATCTTCAAGTCTTTTCTTTTCACAATGAGCGTGATTGGCCCGAAAAGAAAGAGGGGATTGCGCCGGACGGGGCTCCGACGGGTGATGTTCAGGTAAGACGCCCTGACACCTTTGCAAGTGTCTAAAAGAGATGCAGAGTGTGCTCGACGCGCAAAGGGGCTGTTGATGCATCTCGATGTTCAGGATTTGAAGAAGTTCTACTACCGGACGGGGCTAGGCCGCGTTGCGCAACGCGCGGTGCGTGATCAAGTGCGCGCCCTGTGGCCTGACACGAAGGGGCAAACTGTTGTGGGGTATGGGTTTGCGGCGCCTTTGCTGCGCCCGTTTGTCGGTGAGGCACGCCGCGTCGTCGCCTTGATGCCGGGGCCGCAGGGGGTCATGCATTGGCCCGCAGGGCAGGACAATGTGTCGGTGTTGTGCGAGGAAGCGCTTTGGCCACTGCAAACAGGGCAGGCGGACCGGTTGGTAATTATGCACGGGTTGGAGACTACCGAGAATCCGACGGCGTTGCTCGACGAGTGTTACAGGGTTCTAGGGCCAGGCGGGCGGGCAATCTTTGTGGTTCCAAACCGCGCAGGGCTTTGGTCTAGTCGGGATGCGACGCCGTTCGGATTTGGACGGCCATACTCTCTGACGCAACTGGAGACGCAGCTGAAACGCCACTCATTCACCCCAGAAAGTCACCGTGCGGCATTGTTTGCACCGCCGAGCCAGCGAAAGTTCTGGCTGAAATGGGCCAGCACCTTCGAGCGATATGGGCGCAAAATGTCGAGCTATTACGCAGGTGGGGTGTTGATCGTCGAAGCAAGCAAACAGGTTTACGCGCCAAAGAAGCAGGGACTAAAGGTAGACGTTCGGGCACCTTTGCGCATTTTGGACGGTGCCGCGAATCCTGTTGCAGGACGCGAGTTGAACTGCCCCAACTGAATGAACGGCAACGTGAATCGGCGTCGAAAATCGCTCGAAATCTAACGCATGTGCTCAATTATTGTGGCTTCATTCGGTCGCACCTTCGGGTACAACGGCCTGTTCCCCAATAAAAGAAGGGAATACGACAGTATGACGGCGCACTATTATATTAGCCTTCCCTGTTGCGGTAAGCACACCGCTTTGCTAGATCAACTTTGATTTTGAAGGCTGCGGGTTGCGCGGCCTTTCTTGCAACGGCCGTGACAGACTTCGCGAAAAGTTTGCCGGCCTCGTTACGGAAGGGTGGACGTGTCCGAACCAGTCTCGATCTCCACAGGCATTGCCGGTCGCTATGCGACCGCCGTGTTTGAACTGGCCAAGGAAGGCAAGAAGCTGAAGGCGTTGGAAACCGACGTCGACATGCTGGATGCCGCATTGGCCGAAAGTGCTGATTTCCGCGATTTGATCGCATCGCCGCTTTACTCTCGTGAGCAGCAGGCGAATGCGGTGGCGGCAATTGCCAAGAAAATGAAGCTGTCGCCAACAATGACCAACACGCTGAGCGTGATGGCCGGCAAGCGCCGCCTCTTCGTTCTGCCCCAACTGGCCACTGCGCTGCGCGGGCTGATCGCCGACGAAAAGGGCGAAATTACCGCTGATGTCACCGCCGCCAAGGCGCTGACCAAGGCGCAACAGGACAAACTTGCCAAGACGCTGACTGCGACTGTGGGCAAAGATGTGAAAATCAATATGGCCGTCGATGAAAGCCTCATTGGCGGTCTTGTCGTAAAAGTGGGTTCCAAGATGATCGACACCTCGATCCGCTCGAAACTCGCTTCCCTCCAGAATTCCATGAAAGAGGTCGGATAAAATGGCGATCCAAGCTGCAGAAATCTCTGCGATCCTGAAAGACCAGATCAAGAACTTCGGCAAAGAAATCGAAGTTGCTGAAGTCGGTCGCGTATTGAGCGTTGGTGACGGTATCGCCCGCGTTTACGGTCTCGACAATTGCCAAGCTGGCGAAATGGTCGAATTCCCCGGTGGCATTCAAGGCATGGCCCTGAACCTCGAGAGCGACAACGTCGGTGTTGTTATCTTCGGGTCGGACAGCGAAATCAAAGAGGGCGACGTTGTAAAACGGACGAACTCCATCGTGGACGTTCCTGTCGGTGACGAGCTGCTGGGTCGCGTTGTTGACGGTCTGGGTAACCCGATCGACGGCAAGGGTCCGATCAAAACCAAGAAGCGCGCAGTTGCCGAGCAAAAAGCTCCGGGCATCATCCCGCGTAAATCGGTTCACGAGCCAATGGCCACCGGCCTGAAGTCTGTGGATGCGATGATCCCCGTTGGCCGTGGCCAGCGCGAGCTGATCATTGGTGACCGTCAGATCGGTAAAACAGCCATCGCGCTGGATACCATCCTGAACCAGAAATCCTACAACGACGCCGCAGGCGACGACGAGGGCAAGAAGCTCTATTGCGTTTACGTAGCTATCGGCCAGAAGCGCTCCACAGTGGCGCAGCTGGTTAAGAAACTCGAAGAGTCCGGCGCGATCGAATATTCGATCGTTGTGGCTGCGACGGCTTCCGATCCTGCTCCTATGCAGTTCTTGGCACCCTACGCCGCGACAACAATGGCCGAGCACTTCCGCGACAATGGCCGCCACGCCCTGATCATCTATGATGACTTGACCAAACAGGCCGTGTCTTACCGTCAGATGTCGCTGTTGCTGCGTCGCCCACCAGGGCGTGAAGCCTATCCGGGTGACGTTTTCTATCTCCACTCCCGCCTGCTAGAGCGTTCTTGCAAACTGAACGAAGACAATGGCTCCGGCTCGCTGACGGCTCTGCCGATCATCGAGACCCAAGGCGGCGACGTGTCTGCGTTTATTCCGACCAACGTGATTTCGATCACCGACGGTCAGATCTTCCTTGAAACCGAATTGTTCTACCAGGGCATCCGCCCTGCGGTGAACACCGGTCTGTCGGTGTCTCGTGTTGGCTCGTCCGCTCAGACAAACTCGATGAAGTCTGTTGCTGGTCCGGTTAAGCTCGAGCTTGCTCAGTATCGCGAGATGGCAGCGTTTGCTCAGTTCGGCTCCGATCTGGACGCCGCGACCCAGCAGTTGCTGAACCGTGGTGCGCGCCTGACCGAGTTGATGAAACAGCCACAATACTCGCCGCTGACCAATGCTGAAATCGTTTGCGTCATCTATGCAGGCACAAAAGGCTACCTCGACAAGATCGCCGTCTCTGACGTTGGTCGCTTCGAGGCTGGTTTGCTGTCGCACCTGCGTGGCAAGGGCAAAGCGGTTCTGGACATGATCACCAAGGATGACCCGAAAATTAAGGGTGATGCCGAGGCCGCCGTTAAGGCCGAGATCGACGCGTTCGCAGCTGACTTCGCATAAGGGGGGCTTAGGCAGATGCCAAACCTCAAGGTTCTAAAAAATCGGATCGCGTCGGTCAAATCGACCCGCAAGATCACGAAGGCGATGCAAATGGTCGCCGCCGCGAAACTGCGCCGTGCGCAGGAAGCGGCGGAGGCTGGCCGCCCCTACGCTGAACGGTTTAACGCCGTTATGGCGCAGTTGGCCGGTGGCGTGTCTGGCGACAGTGGCCCCAAGCTGCTGGTCGGCAACGGCTCCAATCAAACGCATCTGCTGGTTGTCATGACTGCAGAACGCGGCTTGTGCGGCGGCTTTAACGGCAACATCGCCAAGCTGGCCCGTGTTGCTGCAAACAAACTGCTGGCTGAAGGCAAGACGGTGAAAATTCTCACCGTTGGCAAGAAAGGTCGCGAGGCGCTGAAACGCGAGCTTGGGTCCCATTTCATTGGCCATGTCGATTTGTCGGAAGTCAAAAAGCTTGGCTATGACAACGCGGCGACGATTGCTCAGGATTTGCTGACACGCTTTGATGCTGGCGAATTTGACGTGGCGAAGATCTTCTACTCGACCTTCCAGTCCGTCATCAGCCAGACCCCGACCGAGCAGCAGATCATCCCCGCCGACTTCAGCCACGTTGAAGTAGGCGAGCAAAGCACGGTCTATGACTACGAGCCCGGCGAGGAAGCCATCTTGGCCGACTTGCTGCCGCGCGCAGTTGCCACGCAAATCTTCTCGGCCCTTTTGGAAAATGGTGCCTCGGAGCAGGGTGCTCGGATGTCCGCAATGGACAACGCGACCCGCAACGCAGGCGATATGATCGACAAACTGACCATCCAGTACAACCGGTCGCGTCAGGCTGTCATCACCAACGAGCTTATCGAAATCATTTCGGGCGCGGAAGCGCTCTAGACCCCGGAGAACCTCAACATGGCCAATGTTAAAGGCAAAATTACACAGGTTATCGGCGCGGTCGTCGACGTCCATTTCGACGATGACCTGCCTGCGATCCTCAACGCGCTGACAACAGACAACAACGGCAAGACGCTGGTGTTGGAAGTTGCGCAGCACCTTGGCGAAAACACCGTTCGTGCGATTGCTATGGACGCCACCGAAGGTTTGGTGCGCGGTCAAGAAGTGATCAACACCGAAGGTCAGATCACCGTTCCAGTGGGCCCCGGCACGCTGGGTCGCATCCTGAACGTGACTGGCGATCCGGTGGACGAGCAGGGTCCGGTTAAAGCAACCAGCCGCCGCCCGATCCATGGCGACGCGCCTGCGTTCGAAGACCAGTCCACTGCAACTGAAATTCTGGTAACAGGCATCAAGGTTATCGACCTGCTGGCCCCTTACACCAAAGGCGGCAAAATTGGCCTCTTCGGTGGTGCGGGTGTTGGTAAAACAGTTTTGATCATGGAGCTGATCAACAACATCGCGAAGGTGCACTCCGGTGTGTCCGTGTTCGCGGGGGTTGGCGAGCGGACCCGTGAAGGCAACGACCTTTACCACGAGATGATCGAGTCCGGCGTTATCGTTCCAGACAACCTCGAAGAGTCGAAAATCGCGCTGGTCTACGGCCAGATGAACGAGCCTCCAGGTGCGCGTATGCGGATCGCTTTGACCGGTCTGTCCTTGGCAGAGCAGTTCCGCGATGACACCGGCTCCGACGTTCTGTTCTTCGTGGACAACATCTTCCGCTTTACACAAGCGGGCTCCGAAGTGTCAGCGCTTCTGGGTCGTATCCCGTCTGCTGTGGGCTACCAGCCAACGCTGGCCACCGACATGGGTGCAATGCAGGAACGGATCGCGTCGACCAAAGCTGGCTCCATTACATCGGTGCAAGCCGTGTACGTGCCTGCGGATGACCTTACCGACCCGGCCCCTGCTACGTCCTTTGCCCACCTTGACGCTACAACGGTTCTTGACCGTGCGATCTCGGAAAAAGGCATCTACCCTGCGGTTGACCCGCTCGACTCCACGTCGCGCCTGATGGACCCTGCCGTTGTTGGCGAGGAGCACTACGGTGTAGCTCGTAGCGTTCAAGGCATCCTGCAGCGCTACAAGTCGCTGCAAGACATCATCGCCATCCTTGGCATGGACGAATTGTCCGAGGACGACAAGCTGGCCGTGGCGCGTGCCCGTAAGATCGAGCGCTTCCTGTCGCAGCCATTCGACGTTGCGAAAGTGTTCACCGGGTCCGACGGTAAGCAGGTTTCCTTGGAAGACACGATCGCGTCGTTCAAGGCAGTTGTCGCTGGCGAGTATGATCACCTTCCGGAAGGCGCCTTCTACATGGTTGGCGGCATCGACGAAGTGATCGCCAAAGCCGAGAAAATGGCTGCTGACGCAGCCTAAGTTCAAGGAGGCCATCACATGGCTGAGATGATGCAATTCGACCTGGTCTCGCCCGAGCGGCGGCTGACCTCTGTGCAGGCCTCCGAGGTGCAAATCCCCGGGGCCGAGGGTGACTTCACCGCTATGGCGCAACATGCGCCGGTGATCACTACCCTGCGCCCCGGCGTCCTGAAGGTTGTGACGACGTCTGGCACCGAGGAATATCTGGTGACCGGCGGTTTCGCCGAAGTGGGCGCTGCCGGCACATCTGTGTTGGCGGAACGTGCTTTTGCCAAAGCGGATGTCACACCCGAGCTGCTGGAGGACCTTATCAAAGAGGCGAACCTGCAGCGTGATGCAAGCAATACGGATATGGCGGCGAAATATGCCGATGATCTGGTCGCAGCAAGCACCCAGATTGCAGGTTAATCTTGTGGTCTAGCGCCGTTTGCGCAACGAGTTTGAAGAAAGCCCCGCTTTGTCGGGGCTTTTTTTTGGATTTGCCGGCACGTAGAGCTTACCCTAAGGAATATCGTCATAGTGTCGCCGAAATTAATGAGTATCACCGCCGCGTAAGGGTAGTTTATGCAACGTTTAACCAGCAACAATATTGGAATTACGCAGGGCTCGCGTGTCTTGTTTTCCGACTACATCGACGGCGGTCCTATGTGGACTGGCACCGGCCCGCGAGAGCACCGTTTTAGTGTGGAATTCGCCGAGACCTACGCTGCTGTCCCGAATGTTATGGTGTCGATTGCCATGTGGGATAGCGACACGAAGACCAACCAGCGTATGGATATCTCTGCCGAGAACATCACAGAGACCGGTTTTGATTTGGTCTATCGCACTTGGGCTGACAGCCGCGTAGCGCGTGTGCGCGCCAATTGGATGGTAATCGGACCGTTGCCAAATCAAGATGATTGGGAACTTTACTAGGCGAGAAGTGACCAGCGACAACCGCCCCCGGCCCGAAGAATTTTAGGCGCTCGGGTAAAGGCTTTCGTAAATTGGCTCCAACGTCGTGTTGTCGAACAGGGACGACACCGACATTCCCCCTGAAATATTCAAGATCGCTTGCGCGAACATTGGCGCAGTTGGCACGATGCGGATGTTTTTGCACCCTTTCACGGCGTCCGTCGGTTCGATGCTGTCCGTGATCACGAGGCTTTTCATCACAGAATTGGTGATACGTTCCACTGCGGGGCCAGACAGAACGCCGTGCGTAATATAGCTATGCACCTCGGTCGCGCCCGCATCCATCAAAACTTCGGCGGCTTTGCATAAGGTGCCAGCCGTGTCGCAGATGTCGTCCACGATAATGCAGCGCTTGCCTTTGACGTCCCCGATAACGGTCATCTCGGCTATTTCGCCCGCTTTTTCGCGGCGTTTGTCCACAATCGACAGCGGCGCCTTGATCCGTTGTGCCAATTCACGTGCACGCGCCACACCGCCGACGTCGGGGGAGACGACCATGACGTCTTCCATGTCTTTGAAATAGTGCAAGATATCGAGCGCAAATATTGGCGAAGCGTAGAGGTTGTCCACCGGCAGGTCGAAGAAGCCTTGGATTTGGGCCGCGTGCAGGTCCATGGTCAAAACCCGCTCCACTCCAGCTTCGGCGATCAGGTTAGCCACCAGCTTGGCAGAGATCGGCGTGCGGGCCTTGGTGCGGCGATCCTGGCGGGCGTAGCCAAAGTACGGGATCACAGCAGTAATACGTTGCGCAGATGAGCGACGCAGCGCGTCGGTCATGATCAAAAGCTCCATCAGGTTGTCATTGGCGGGGTTCGACGTGCTCTGGATGATGAACATGTCCTCGCCACGGACATTCTCGAACACCTCTACGAAAATCTCGCCGTCATTGAACCGCTCCACCCGCGTGTCGATGGGTTTGACCGCCTGCCCGCGATGCATCGACATGCGCTTGGCGATGGCGTTGGCCAGCGGCTTGTTCGAATTACCGGCAATGAGTTTTGGATCGGTGTTGACTGGCATGTGGTGTCCCCGTTTGGCAGCTATCACGGCTCGGTGTTCCCCAACCGGACCGCGTTGCGATCCCCGTAACACCCGACTAGGATTCGCGCAAAGACTTAACCCCCAAAGGACGTCCAAATGCCACATGTAGACTATTATTTCGCGACTTTGTCCCCCTACACCTACATGGTGGGGTCGCGGCTAGAGGCCGTGCTGGCCAAACACGATGCCACGGTCACCTATAAGCCGATGGATATTATGGCGCTGTTTGCGCGTACCGGCGGCACGCCGCCGCCGCAACGGCACCCGAACCGGCAAGAATGGCGGCTGCAAGAACTGCGCCGCTCGGCCAAGAAGTTGGACATGCCGATCAATCTGAAACCCGCCCATTGGCCGACCAATCCTGCGCCCTCATCCTACGCGATTATCGCAGCGCAGGAAGCCGGTGGCGATATCGGCGGCTTGGTTCACGCCTTCACCCGTGCCTGCTGGGCCGAGGATCGCGACATCGCCGATGACGCAGTTGTGCGTGACGTGCTGGAGAAATGCGGCTTTGATCCTGCGCTGGCAGATAAGGGGCTTTTGGCAGGAGCAGAGCAATATGGCCGCAATCTAGAGGATGCTGTGAACTCGGGTGTTTTTGGCGCGCCAACCTTTGTCACCGACACGGACGAGCGGTTCTGGGGGCAAGACAAGATCGAGGACTTGGACCTGTTCTTGTCCGGCAAGCTGTAAGCGCCAAAGGCCCCGTTTCTTTAGCCGCGTAGGAGGTCAACCAGCTGGTCGATCTCCGCGTCGGTTTTATTCCAGTCGCACACCATGCGGCAGCGGATCAGCTCGTCATCGGGGCCATCCAATGGGGCGTCGGAGGGAAACAGGTAATACTGCGCACCGGCGCCTATGGCGCGGCGGTGAGCCGCGCGAGGCAGATGGGCGAAGACCATGTTGGCCTCGGGCATATCGGGGATTTCAGCGCCTACGATGGTTTCCAACCCACGAACGAGGCGTGCGCAATTGGCGTTGGCCTTGGCGCCAAGTTCCAGCCACAGGTCATCGGTCAGATAGGCCTCCATCTGCGCCGACAGATAGCGGTGCTTGGAAAACAGATGCGCGCCGCGTTTGCGGCGCAACTCGAATTCCCACGCCTTTTCGGGATCAAAGAAGATCACCGCCTCAACGCCTGCGCATCCGTTCTTGGTGCCGCCGAAGGACACCATGTCGATGCCCGCTTTCCACGTCATTTCTGCCGCAGTGCAGCCGAGCGCTGCGCACGCATTGGCAAAGCGTGCACCGTCAAGGTGGGTCTTCAACCCGTATTCCTTGGCGATGGAGGTGATTTGCGCGATCTCTTCCAAGCTGTAGAGCGTGCCAACTTCGGTGGCTTGCGTGATCGTCACAGGCCCGCGCTGAACGCAATGCACATCTTTCTGGCCTGTGCCTGCTATCGCTTGGCGTAGCGCATAGGGGTCCATTTTGGCACCTGCGCCCTCGACCAAAGTCAGCTTTGCACCGCCCGCGTAGAATTCCGGCGCGCCGCATTCGTCTTCTTCCACGTGGGCCACGCGGTGGGCAAAGATCGTGTCCCACGGGTTGGTGTAGGTGGCGAGGGCAAGCGCATTGGCCGCTGTGCCAGTGGCCACGAGGTAGACGGTGGCCTCGGGTGCTTCGAAAGTGGCGCGGATCTTGTCGCGGACGCGGGCCATGATCGTGTCGTTGCCATAGGGCATCTCGTAGCCGGTATTGGCTTTTACGATGGCGTCCAGCACGCTTGGGTGCATCGGGCCGGCATTGTCAGAGGCAAAATTCATGTCACTGGTCCTCGATTATATAGTTTTCCCACTCGTCCTCTGACACTTCGAATTCCGGCACGCTCCAGCCCTGCACGGAAATACCTGCGTCATGGACGGTTTGGGCGGTGCCGGAAATCAGCGGGTGCCAGTCGTACAATGCTTTGCCCTCGTTGAGCAGCCGATAGGCACAGGTGGGGGGCATCCAGTAGCCGATTTCGTCGATGTTCTTTGGCGTCAGCATCACGCAATCGGGCACGAACTGCTTGCGGATGTCATATTGCGCGCAGCGGCAGGTGTCGCCGTCCAACAGTCGGCAGGCAACGCGGGTGAAGGCAATCTCGAACGTGTCTTCGTCTTCAAGCTTGTTCAGGCAGCAGCGCCCGCAGCCGTCGCACAGCGCCTCCCATTCCTTTGGGGCCATGTTCTTTAGCGGGACTTTTTCCCAGAACTTGTGGCGCAATCCGTCGCGCTCGATCGGGTCTTTCATAGTGCGGCCAGAATGGCGCGCGCGCGGGTGCAATCCGCATCCATTTGGGTGATCAGCGCGTCGAGGCTGTCGAACTTCTCCTCACCGCGCAGGTAGTCGACCAAGGCCACCGACAGCGTTTCGCCATAGAGATCGCCTTTGAAGTCGAACAGGAAACTTTCGCAATTGGGCCTGTTCACGCCAAACATGGGGCGTACCCCGATGGAAGCCGCGCCGTGATAGTTGCCCTTGTGCGGTCCCGTCAGCACGTCCACCAGAACGGCATAAACGCCGAACTTTGGCGGGTGCAGGCGGTCAATCGACATGTTCGCGGTAGGGTAGCCCAGCTCGCGGCCCCGTTGATCGCCCTGGATCACTTCGCCCTCGATGCGGTGCCAATGGCTGAGCATTTCGGCGGCGTCACGGGGGCGACCTTCGGACAGCGCTGTGCGGATATTGGTCGAAGACACCTGCGCCGTGTCCTGGGTTACCAACTCGGCAATGGTCACGCCAAACCCGTATGTCTCGCCAAATGCCTTGAGCATCTCCACATTGCCCGCGCGCCCTTTGCCAAAGCAGAAATCGGCGCCAACGACGACATGTTTCAGGCCAAGGCCTTTGGCGATCACGTCACGGGCGAATTCCTCGGCGGTCAGGCTCGACAGAGTGGTGTTGAAGTTCAACTGGTACAGTCGTTCGACACCCAGTTTTTCAAGGCGGTTGGCCTTGGCCTCGGCGTTCATCAGGCGGAAGGGCGGTGCATCCTTGGCGAAAAACTCGCGTGGATGCGGCTCGAAGGTCACGATGCCCAATGGTGCATCGGGGGCCGCTTGGCGCGCAATGTCGATCACCGCGCGATGGCCAATATGAACCCCGTCGAAATTGCCAATGGCCGCGGTCGCCCCGCGGTCCTCTGGTCGCACAAACTGGTAGTCTCGGATAATCCTCATGGCGTTTGGGTAAACGCCGTGCGGCAGGGGTGCAAGGGCTAGTCGAACTTGCGCGAGGGGGCCAAAACCACGGCCTCGCCTTTCAGCACGTTCTTGCCATCCACTTCGCAGCGGGTGTGCATAGTCACGCGACGTTTGGCGTGGTCGATCTCGATCACTTCGACCTCGGCCATGACCATGTCACCGGGGCGCACAGGGGCAAGGAACTTCAGTGACTGGCCCAGATAGACCGTGCCGTGGCCGGGCAATTGTTCGCCAATCACGGCAGAGATCAGGCCCGCCGTCAGCATCCCGTGCGCGATGCGGCCTTCAAAGATAGTGTCTTGGGCGTAGTCATCGTCCAGATGCACAGGGTTGTGGTCGGTCGAGACCTCAGCAAACAATTCGATGTCGCGGTCGGTCACCTGTTTGCGCAGATGCCGTTTCATGCCGATTTCGATATCCTCGATGCAGATGGTGCCGCGGGGAAGGTTGTCTGTGCGATGAACGTCGAGCATGGCGCGTAACTTTCAAACAAGTAAATGGACAGGTTTGAAAGATAATTACTTTGCACTTGCAGCAAAGTCCAGCTTTTTCTGCCCTAGCGCAGGTAGCCAATAGTATAGGTTGGCGACGACATTTCCGTTTCCAAATAGGCTTTTAGAGCCTCCGGATCAGGCTGGTGCGTGGTTTTCGTCTCGGCTGCGGCAAGGCCGCCCGAGATGAACAGGGAATCAATATCCTCCCCCATCGCGCCACGGATATCCGTCAACACA
This sequence comes from Litoreibacter meonggei, assembly GCF_003663885.1. Lineage (GTDB taxonomy): Bacteria > Pseudomonadota > Alphaproteobacteria > Rhodobacterales > Rhodobacteraceae > Litoreibacter > Litoreibacter meonggei. The sequence goes on along the minus strand of NZ_RCCE01000001.1, from coordinate 834,446 downwards.
CCGTCGCCGATGCATAAAATCCGGTCATCCGGAACGGCTAGGCCCAATGCCGCGAGCCTGCGGCGAGCAAGGTCATAGATCGGTGGATGCGGCTTGCCAAAATACAGGCTTTCGCCGCCCATCTCGGTGTAAAGCTTGGCCAAAGCGCCAGCGCACCATTCGCGGGTCTCGCCGCGATCCACCACGATATCGGGGTTCGCGCAAAGCAGCTTCATGCCTTTCTGTTTGGCGTAAAGAAATTCCGGTCGCATGACGTCAGGATCGGCCAGCGGATCGAAAGGGCCGCAACAAATGATGCCTTCGGCCTCTTCCAGTGGCACCTGTTCAATCGCGACAGGGTTCTCGACGATTTCCAACGGATCAAAGAAGGTCTGATCATGCGGTTGGCCAATGAAATAGACCTTAGAGCCGACCGCACCGTTGAACATCGCAAAGCGGGCGCTGTCGCCAGAGGTGGCGATGGCGTCCCAGCTGTCCTCGGCTACGCCGATTTTGCCAAGCTGCAAAGCGACGGAGCCACGGTGGCGCGGGGCGTTGGTCACGAAGATTACCTTGCCGCCTTTGGCGCGGTAGCTTTGCATGGCCGTGACGGCCTCGGCAAAGGGCTCCAGCCCGTTATGGATGCACCCCCAAAGGTCCACGAACAGCGCGTCGTAGCGGTCGGATATTTCGGACAGTTGGGTGATGATCTGGGACATTTTGGCCTCGAAATTGGGTGTCGGATACTTGTCGGCTTTCCGTCTGCATTCCGTCGGGCGCCGCAGGTCGGAAATTGCAGCGCCCGAGGGTGGGTGTGTGGAGGCGGGATCAGACCTTCAGGGAAGGAATGATCTGCTTCTTTCGGCTCATGATACCGGGCAGCACAACCGTGTTGCCAGTGACATTCGCGCCGAATGACTTTTCCGCCACGCGCTTGGACAGGTCGTTGGGGATCAACATCGTTGCTTCTTCGTTCAGGATATCCACGACGAAGAGCAGGACCTCGTTCACCTTGTCCTCACCGGCGACGGCTGGCATCGCTTCCATGATTTCAGCCGTGCGGTCCAGAACCATCTTGGGGCTGGTGGTCTCCAGCACCGAGACGCGGAACTTCACGCCTTCGACCTCGTATTCCTTGCTGTCCATGCGTAGCAACTCGGCGGCAGAGAACGCGGAGACGTCAGATTTGGCCGCGAACATTTCGGACGCATATTCAGGGATGTTGATGCCCAGTTCGCCCGCCAGCTTTTCGGCCAAGGCACGGTCGGTGTCAGTGGTGGTCGGGGAACGGAATTCAAGCGTGTCCGACAAGATGCAAGACAGCATGGCACCTTTGATGGCTTCGGGCATGTCGGCGGCGTGCTCACCCATCAGGTCGTGCATGATGGTGGCAGTGCAGGCCAGCGGACGAATGGTGATGTCGATCGGGCCAGCCGTTTCCAAGCCGCCGACCAGCTTGTGGTGGTCGATGATGGCTTGGACGTCCGCGCCGTTGATGTTTTCAGGCAACTCGGCAGGGTTGTTGGTATCGACGATCACGCAAGGTTGGCCGTCGGCGATGTTGTCGATAATCTCCGGCTTGGGCAGGCTCCAGCGTTCCAGCATGAAGGCGGCTTCGGTGTTCGGCTCGCCCAGCAGCTTGGCGGATGCACGGCCGCCGGTGTGGTTGATAAACCATTCCCAGATCAACGGCGATCCGGTGCTGTCAGTGTCGGGGGATTTGTGGCCAAAAACAAAAGTGGTCATTGCGGATGTGTCCTCGTGATATGTGCGATCTTTGCGCGCCTTATAGGAGCCGTCACGCGGGTTGTCACGTCAGCACGGATGCGGCGAATTGGGCGACGATGGATGGATCTTCTAGAGGCGCTTTTGTTACGTTGATGATACACCAAGGTTCTGGCACTTGGCAAAACCTTGTTGCATGTGACGTAGCCCGTGTAGCGTCTACGTTATGACCAAAGAGACAGAGCTATACGGTCCTGTAAAATCCTTTCTAGAGGGGCAGGGTTACGAGGTGAAAGGCGAGATCGGTGCATGCGACGTCGTTGGCGTGCGCACGGGTGATGATCCGGTCATTGTTGAGCTGAAAACCGCGTTCTCCCTAAGCCTGTTTCATCAAGGTGTTGCACGCCTGTCCGTAGCGGATGATGTGTATCTCGCGGTGCCGCGCAAGTCGGGAAAGCTTTTTCAAAAAGCACTGAAGGAAAACACTGCACTCTGTCGCAGGCTGGGGCTTGGACTGATCACGGTGCGCCTGTCTGACAAGCTGGTGGAAGTGCACACTGACCCAGGGCCCTACGCCCCGCGCAAATCGAAAAAGCGCAAGGGTCGGTTATTGAAAGAATTTGCGCGACGGGTCGGTGACCCCAATGAAGGCGGAGCCACTCGGCACGGGCTTATTACGGCCTACCGGCAAGACGCCATCCGCTGCGCGCGATTTCTGGCGGTGCATGGGGCCTCTAAGGGGGCAAAGGTCGCGGCATGGGCCGAGGTGCCCACTGCGACGCGGTTAATGCGCGATAACCATTACGGCTGGTTTGATAAGGTGGAGAAGGGGATCTACGCCTTATCCGCACAGGGCCATAAAGGCCTAACCGACTATGGCGATCTGTCAGTCTGAAATCATGCAAATTTCTTGCAAGCAGCGGTTGACTCACCTGAGGCGCATCCTTAGCTAACCGTCGTTGGCACTCGCATTGGATGAGTGCTAACGGCTCCGGTCAAACGGGGCCTTGGGAGTAACATTGGAGCTAAGGAGCACCAAAAGATGGCATTAACACCGCTTCACGACCGCGTTCTTGTAGAACGTGTTGAAGGAGAAGAGAAAACCTCAGGTGGTTTGATCATCCCTGAGAGCGCAAAGGAAAAACCAGCAGAAGGCATAATCGTTGCCGTTGGTGAAGGCGCGCGCAAAGACTCGGGCGAACTGATCCCGATGGCCGTCAAAAAGGGCGACAAAATCCTGTTCGGAAAATGGTCCGGCACAGAAGTCACTGTCGACGGCAAAGAGCTGCTGATGATGAAAGAAAGCGACGTTCTGGGCATCATTTCCTAAAGGAAATGGCGGGGTCAAACCTGTCCTAAGAATATCTCGCACACGTAACGAAATTCAAAGGAGCACATGCAAATGGCTGCTAAAGACGTCAATTTCGGCACCGAAGCCCGGAACAAGATGCTTAAAGGTGTCAACATTCTCGCTGACGCCGTAAAAGTTACCCTCGGCCCTAAAGGCCGCAATGTGGTACTCGATAAATCCTTCGGCGCACCGCGCATCACCAAAGACGGTGTATCCGTGGCCAAGGAAATCGAACTGGAAGACAAGTTCGAGAACATGGGCGCCCAGATGGTAAAGGAAGTTGCTTCCCGTACCAATGACGAAGCCGGCGACGGCACCACCACTGCCACCGTTCTGGCCCAAGCGATTGTTCGCGAAGGTCTGAAGTCGGTTGCTGCTGGCATGAACCCGATGGATCTGAAACGTGGTATCGACATGGCGACAACCACTGTCGTTGAAGCGATCAAAGCGGCTGCTCGTCCAGTCAACGACAGCGACGAAGTTGCGCAAGTTGGCACCATCTCCGCCAACGGCGAAGCAGAAATCGGCCAGCAAATTGCTGACGCGATGCAAAAAGTCGGCAACGAGGGTGTTATCACCGTCGAAGAAAACAAAGGCCTGGAAACAGAGACCGATGTTGTCGAAGGCATGCAGTTCGATCGCGGCTACCTGTCGCCTTACTTCGTGACCAACCCAGAGAAGATGACCACCGAGCTGGAAGACTGCCTGATCCTGCTGCACGAGAAGAAGCTTTCTTCCCTGCAGCCAATGGTTCCGCTGTTGGAAACTGTCATTCAATCCGGCAAACCACTGCTGATTATCGCTGAAGATGTTGAGGGCGAAGCCCTTGCAACTCTGGTTGTGAACAAACTGCGTGGCGGTCTGAAAATCGCAGCTGTTAAAGCACCTGGTTTCGGTGATCGCCGCAAATCCATGCTGCAAGACATCGCGATCCTGACCGGTGGCCAAGTCATCGCCGAAGATCTGGGCATGAAGCTTGAGTCCGTGACAATCGACATGCTTGGTACTGCCAAGAAGGTTCAGATCACCAAGGACGAGACCACCATCATTGATGGCGCTGGCGAGAAAGCTGAAATCGAGGCACGCGTGTCCCAGATCCGTCAGCAGATCGAAGAAACCACGTCTGACTATGACCGTGAAAAGCTGCAAGAACGTGTTGCCAAACTGGCAGGCGGCGTTGCTGTGATCCGCGTTGGTGGCATGACCGAAGTGGAAGTCAAAGAGCGTAAAGACCGCGTTGACGATGCTTTGAACGCGACCCGTGCGGCCGTGCAAGAAGGTATCGTTGTCGGTGGTGGCGTTGCTCTGGTTCAGGCTGCTAAAAAGCTGGCTGAGTTGGCTGGTGCGAATAACGACCAGACGGTTGGCATCAATATCGTGCGCAAGGCTCTTGAAGCTCCGCTGCGTCAAATCGCCGAGAACTCCGGTGTTGATGGCTCGGTCGTAGCTGGCAAAATCCGCGAGTCCGACGATGCGACTTTCGGCTTCAACGCACAGACCGAAGAATATGGCGACATGTTCAAGTTCGGCGTGATCGACCCTGCCAAAGTGGTACGCACTGCGTTGCAAGACGCGGCCTCCATCGCTGGCCTGTTGATCACCACCGAAGCTATGGTCGCTGACAAACCGTCGAAAGACGGCGGCGGTGCTGGCGGCGGCATGCCTGACATGGGCGGCATGGGCGGCATGATGTAAGCTGATTTTGCTTCTGCAAAATCTGCCGATCCGGCAACAGGCGCATTTCTGTTAGAAAAGCTGCCGAAAGCCGAACCGCCTGACATAATCAGGGCCGCCCAGCCGGGCGGCCCTTTTTTGTTTTCTTGATTTCCCATTGCTCCCAATTCGGCCTAAGCATCCCTCATGCGTCTTTTCCTTTTGACTGCCCTCACCATGGTGGCGTTCGCCGCCAATTCAGTCTTGAACAAGCTAGGTGTCTCTCAGGGCGGAATGGAGCCGTTGGGTTTTGCCATGCTCCGCCTTTGGAGTGGTGCATTCATGTTGATGCTATTGGTGTGGGTCCGACATAATCCTGTTCCTGAGACCGGCAGCATGATCGGCGCTGCATCGCTGCTCGTTTATATGCTCGGCTTCTCACTAGCCTATGCGACGTTGGAGGCTGGTGTCGGCGCATTGATCCTGTTCGGAGTCGTCCAGATTACCATGTTCGCGGCCGCCGCGATCGCGGGGGAGCGGATTCCGTTCCTGCGCTATCTAGGCTGCGGTGTCGCGTTTGCGGGCCTTGTCGCGTTGCTTTGGCCGGTTGGAGGGGCTGTGCCCGACATCTGGGGAGCTTTACTGATGGCAGCTGCCGGTGTGGGCTGGGGTGTCTATACATTGCTGGGGCGCGGTGCGGTTGCTCCGTTGTTGCGAACTGAACGTAACTTTCGATACGCGGCGCTGTTCATGCTCGCCGTCGCGGTGGTGCTCGGTCCGCCAACCGGGGCACCCTTGGGGTATGTCGCGGCGGTGGCGTCTGGTGCTATCACTTCGGCGCTGGGGTATGCATTGTGGTATCGCGTGTTGCCACTGTTGCCGACCACCACGGCGGCGACAGCGCAACTGACGGTGCCTGTTATTGCTTTGGCAGGTGGCATGGCGTTTCTGGAAGAGGCGCTTACACTGCGCTTTGCCCTCGCCAGCGTGTTGGTGCTTGGCGGGGTCACCATGGCGTTACGCAGACCCCGCTAATTCAGCCGCGCCAGCAATCCGCCCGGTTGACGCTCGATCTTGCCTTCCAGCTCCAGCAAAGTCAGCTGTGGGGCAAGCGCGCCTGCATCGACGTTCAGATCGCGAAGCAATTGGTCTTCCGCCACAGGTGCCGGCCCGAGCAGCCCGAGAATTTGGGCATGGGCCGGCCCATGAGGGTGGACGGGTGTATTGGCCAACTGTTCGGCAGCCCGAGGGGCTTCGCGCATGTGCGGCGCGCCGACCCCCGCCAGCACATCCTGCGGTGAGCGTACCAAACTGGCCCCATCGCGGATCAACATGTTGCACCCCGCGGCGCGGGCATCCAGCGGGTGGCCCGGCACCGCCATGACGTCGCGCCCTTGGTCCAGCGCGTTGCGCGCGGTGATCAGGCTGCCGGACTTGGCAGCGGCTTCCACCACGACGACGGCACGCGCGAGGCCTGAGATGATCCGGTTGCGGCGCGGAAAGTCCCGCGCTTGTGGTTGCAGTCCCAACGGGCGCTCCGACAGGATCAGGCCCTGTTTGGCAATGTCGTCATGCAGTTTGGCATTTTCGCGCGGATACACCACGTCGAGTCCCCCCGCGACGACGGCGATGGTTCCGTGGGGCAGGGCGGCGACATGTGCGGCGGTGTCGATGCCGCGTGCCAGACCTGAACTGATGGCGTAGCCCGCATTGCCCAGATCGTTGGCCAAGCCTTGCGCCATGCGTGTCCCGAGCGAGGACGCGTTGCGCGCGCCGACCATCGCGATGCAGGCGCGGTTTGGCAGTGACACATTCCCCAACGCCCAAAGCAGGGGCGGGGCGTCATCCAAATCCATCAAAGCCTGCGGGTAGTCCGGCGCACCGTGCAGCAAAAGCTTCGCGCCAAGCTTTGCCCCCTGATCCAACTCACGTTGGGCGACCTCGGGCAAGCAGGGGGTGTAGCGCGCCACACCTGCGGCGGAGGCGATGTCGGGCAAAGCCTCAAGTGCTGCTTCGGCGGTGCCGTGTTCATCCAGAAGCCGGAAAAAAGTGCTCACGCCAACGCGGTGAGACCTGATCAGACGGAGCCAAGCGGACACATCGCCCTGTAGTCTTGGGGGTGCGAGGGGGGGTGGGGTAGACAGCAGGTCGCTGGCCATACTTCGCTCCGTCTAATCAGTGGCCTCACTTTGACGCGACGGAGTTAAAGGAAAATGAATGCGGGCAATAAGATGAGATATTTCTGATAAGCTGTTGAGTACAGTTAATTTAAAATTCTAGAGAAGCCGTATCGGACAGGTTGCAGGGATTGCAAATCCCTGCCTCAAGCCGACTCGCTTAGGTGGCCGAGCCACCCACTGTCAGCCCGCCGATTTTCAGCGTGGGTTGGCCCACACCCACCGGCACCCACTGGCCCGCCTTGCCGCAATTGCCCATGCCTGGGTCCAGCGCCATGTCGTCGCCTATGGCTTGGATGTGCTTCAGCGCAGTCGCCCCGTCACCGATCAGCGTCGCACCGTTCACCGGCTCGCCCACAACGCCATTTCTGACGCGGTAGGCCTCTGTGCAACTGAACACGAACTTGCCGTTGGTGATATCCACCTGCCCGCCGCCAAAGCCCACGGCGTAAATCCCGTCTTTCAGGTCACGCACAATCGCCTCCGGTTCCGCATCGCCGCCGAGCATATAGGTGTTGGTCATGCGCGGCATCGGTGTGTGGGCATAGCTTTCGCGGCGTCCATTGCCCGTTGGCTCCACCCCCATCAGGCGGGCATTCTGGCGGTCCTGCATGTAGCCGACAAGCACCCCGTCCTCGATCAAAGTGTTCTTGGCCGAAGGCGTGCCTTCGTCATCCACGGTGATCGAGCCACGGCGGTCGGGGATCGTGCCGTCATCCAGCACGGTGACGCCCTTGGCGGCAATCTGTTGCCCCATCAACCCCGCAAAGGCGGAGGTTTTCTTGCGGTTGAAGTCACCCTCCAACCCATGCCCAATGGCCTCGTGCAGCAAAATTCCGGGCCAGCCGGGGCCAAGCACTACGTCCATGACACCCGCAGGAGCTGGAACCGCGTCGAGGTTAACCAGCGCGATGCGCAAAGCCTCGCGGATCAGGCCCTGCCAATGCGCTGGCTCCAGCAACCCGTCCAGCATGGTGCGCCCGCCGCCGCCTGCCGTGCCGCTTTCGCGCCGCCCGTCTTTTTCTGCGATCACCGAGACATTGATGCGGGTCATCGGGCGGTCATCGGTGACCAAGGTGCCGTCGGGCCGCAAAATCGCGACCTCCTGATGGGACGCGGCCAGCGAGGCGGACACTTGCACCACGCGCGGGTCCAATGCGCGGGCAAAGGCGTCGATTTCGCGCAGGGTGTCGACCTTGGCGGTGAACGCGATGCCCTCCATCGGGTCCATGTCGGAATAGAGCTTGCGGTTGGTGCGTGCGGGGGCAGGGGCCAGCGTGCCGCCGCCTGCGCCGACCGCAAGGCGGGCGGTCTCAGAGGCGCGGATCATCGCGTGTTCGGAAATCTCGGTGGCGTGGGCGTATCCGGCGGTCTCGCCGCGCACCGCGCGCAGGCCGAACCCTTCGGAGGCGTCGTAGCTGGCGGTTTTCAGGCGGCAGTCGTCAAAAGCGAAAACCTCGCCGCGTTTGCGCTCCAGATACAGCTCGCCATCGTCGGCTCCGGCGGTCGCAGCACGGAGAATCTCTAAGGCGCGGTCTTGGTCCAACATGGTCTCGAACGGGCGGAACGGGGCGGCGTTAGCGGAGGTCATTGGTGATTCCCTTGATTTGGCGCAAAATTGTGTGCGGCATCGTGGCGCTTTCAACGTGTCTGCGCTTGCCCCTTGCATGGTAATATGGTTTCTCACAGGCCAGACGCAAGCGGGGGAGCCGTGCCGAAAGTGCATGGCCCTGACAACGACGGGAACAACAGATGAGAATTGCAAAACTTTTTGCTGGCTTTGCGGGCCTTTTTGCCGCCACTGGCGCATATGCGCAAGCAGCACTCGAGAACTTGAACTTGGAGATTGTCGGCAAGCCGAACGCCGAGACGACATTGAGTTTTCAACCTGCAGTCACCGAGCTGGCTCGCGACCTGCATTGGCTGGACCATTTTGTCTTCGTGATCATTACCGTGATTACTGTGTTCGTAACCGCTTTGCTGCTTTGGTGCGCCTATCGCTTCAACGCCAAGCGGAACCCGAACGCGGCGACGTTTACCCACCATTCCACCCTAGAGGTGGCTTGGACCATGGTTCCCGTGATCATTCTGGTCATCATCGGCGCGTTCTCGGTTCCGGTCCTGTTCAAGCAACAGCGCATTCCTGAAGGCGACATCGTGATCAAGGCCACTGGCTACCAGTGGTATTGGGGCTACGAGTATGTTGACCACGGCTTTGGCTTTGACAGCATCATGATTGGCGCTGGCGAAAACCGCCTGACACCGGACGTCGAGGCCGAGCTGGTCGAAGCGGGCTACAGCAAGGATGAGTTCCTGCTGGCCACCGACACTTCCGTCGTCGTTCCAGTGAACAAAACCATCGTGATGCAGGTCACCGGCGCGGACGTGATCCACTCTTGGACAATCCCCGCCTTTGGTGTGAAGCAAGACGCCGTTCCTGGCCGTCTGGCAGCGCTTTGGTTCAAGGCCGAGAAAGAGGGCATCTATTTCGGTCAATGCTCCGAGCTGTGCGGCCAAGCCCACGCCTACATGCCGATCACCGTGAAAGTGGTCAGCCAAGAGGTGTATGATGCATGGCTGGAAGGCGCGATCGAAGAATTTGCAGGGACACCCCTGTCCGTGCAGGTTGCTTCCGCTAACTAATTTAGGTGTGGCGGGGTGAACCCCGCCCTACCGCTTCCTCTCTTTCTTGGGTGTAACGCCACATGACTGACGCGACACAAAACATCGGGACGACTGCTGGCGAAGGCCAGTTCGGCGACTATTGGGCGTTGCTCAAGCCGCGCGTGATGTCGTTGGTGGTGTTTACCGCCGCCGTTGGTGTGTTCGTGGCCCCCGTCAGCGTGCACCCCTTCATCGCCATGGTGTCGATCCTGTTCATCGCCTTGGGTGGCGGCGCGTCCGGCGCGCTGAACATGTGGTACGACCACGACATCGACACCATCATGAAGCGCACGGCCAACCGTCCCGTCCCGTCGGGCAAGGTGGCCCCGGGCGAGGCGCTGACCTTGGGTCTGTGGCTGTCGTTCATCTCGGTCACCATGTTGGGGCTGGCCTCCAACTGGGTCGCCGCTGGCTTGCTGGCTTTTACGATTTTTTTCTACGCCGTTGTTTACACCATGTGGCTGAAACGCTGGACCCCGCAAAATATCGTGATCGGTGGCGCGGCTGGTGCGTTCCCGCCGATGATCGGCTGGGCCGTGGCTACGGGCGGCGTTTCGCTTGAGAGTGTCTTGCTGTTCTGCCTCGTGTTCATGTGGACGCCGCCCCATTTCTGGGCCTTGGCGCTGTTCATGAACAACGACTACACCAATGCGGGCGTGCCGATGCTGACCGTGACCCACGGCAAGCGCGAAACCCGCAAGCAAATCTTCATCTACGCCGTGCTTCTGGCCCCGCTGGCCATCGGAGCGGCCTTCACCTCCATCGGTGGCTGGATTTACTTGACCGCGGCTCTCTACTTGAACGCAAAATTCGTGTGGGGTGCGTGGAAGTTGTGGCAACGCGAGGAAGCCGACGCCGAGGCTGATATCTATACCGCCGAGAAAGCCTATTTCCGCTTCTCGCTCGTCTATCTGTTCGCCAGCTTCAGCGCCCTGCTGCTGCAAGCGGTTTGGGTTAAAGCCGGCATGGGGGCTTGGTAGAAATCATGGCACTCAGAGTTGAACATGAGCTGCACAAGCGCCGCTTCGGCCGCAACCTTGGTGTGGGCCTGCTGCTGGTTGGCTTTGTCGCCATCGTCTTCGGGCTGACCGTGGTGAAGGTGCAAAACACCGGCTTCGTCGAGGGCTATGACCACGTGGCCCGTCCGGCGCTGATCCCTGACGAGGGCGGCAACTGATGGCGCGCAAGCTCGATCCCAAGCAACGCACCATGGCGGTGCTGGTCGGTGTTGTGCTGACCATGGGCGCGCTCGGTTTCGCCTCCGTGCCGCTTTACGATCTGTTCTGCCGTGTCACAGGCTATGGCGGAACGACGGCGCAGGCGGATGCAGACTCCGACGTCATTCTGGACCGCACCATCAACGTGCGCTTCGACGGGTCACTGTCGTCCAACATGGCGTGGGAGTTCAAACCGGTGCAGCGCGAAATGACCGTGCGCATCGGCGAGACCGGTCTGGCCTTCTACGAGGCCTACAATCCGACTGATCGCCCGATTGCAGGTCAGGCCAGCTACAACGTCTTCCCGTTCACCGCGGGCGGCTACTTCAACAAGATCGCGTGTTTCTGCTTCACCGAGCAGGTTTTACAACCCGGTGAGCGCATCCAGATGCCCGTGACTTTCTTTGTCGATCCGGAAATCGTCGACGATCCTGACGCAAAGTTTGTCGAGGAAATAACCCTCAGCTATACCTTCTACGAGATCGACCTGCCGGACGGGGGCGCGCAAGCGGCCCTGACACCCGAGCAGCCCGCAAAAACAACTGAATATAACTAAGCCCACCACGAGGGAGCCCAACAAAATGGCACATGCCAAGAACCACGATTACCACATTCTGCCGCCGTCGATTAATCCGTTCCTCGGTGCACTCGCGGCGTTCGTTATGCTCACCGGCGCTGTGCTGTGGATGCATGACGGCGGCCCATGGCTGTTCGCGATTGGCTTCGCCACCGTGCTGTATACCATGTTCAGCTGGTGGTCCGAGATGGTCGACGAAGGCCAGCAAGGCGATCACACCCCGGTGGTGCGTATCGGCCTGCGGTATGGCTTCATCTTCTTCATCATGTCCGAGGTCATGTTCTTCGTGGCTTGGTTCTGGTCCTTCTTCAAACACGCCATGTACCCGATGGGCCCCCTAAGCCCTGCGGTCGATGGCCAATGGCCACCCGCAGGCATCGAGACGTTCGACCCTTGGCACCTGCCATTGATCAACACGTTGATCCTGCTCTGCTCCGGTGCCGCCGCGACTTGGGCGCACCACGCGCTGGCCCACGAGAACAACCGCAAAGACCTGAAAAACGGTCTGATCCTCGCGATTGCATTGGGCGCGTTGTTCACCGCGTTCCAAGCCTATGAGTATAGCCACGCAGCCTTCGGCTTCTCGGGCAACATCTATGGCGCCAACTTCTTCATGGCGACAGGCTTTCACGGCTTCCACGTTCTGGTCGGGACCATCTTCCTGCTAGTCTGTCTGATCCGTGCTTACAAAGGTCACTTCACGCCGGAACAACATGTCGGCTTCGAGGCTGCCGCTTGGTACTGGCACTTCGTGGACGTGGTCTGGCTGTTCCTGTTCGCAGCGGTCTACATCTGGGGCGGCTAATTTTCTGCCCCAGAAAATTGACAAAAGTTTGCAGACAAACTTTTTGGCGCGAGGGGAAACCCTCGCGCTTCTTCATTGAGGTGACATGACCAAACGAATGATCCTGCCTTTGCTGTTCGGCCTGATCGGTTGCGCTATTCTGGTGAGCCTCGGGACATGGCAAGTGAAGCGCCTTGCGTGGAAAGAGGCGATGCTGTCCGAAATCGACGCACGGATCACGGCGCAGGCCGTGGCCTTGCCCGCAAGTCTGGGCAAGCAGGACGACCTGTATCTACCAGTGCAAGCAACAGGCACATTCGGTGCGGATCGCATCCGCGTGTTGGTCAGCCAGAAGAAGGTCGGTGCGGGCTACCGGATCATCAGTCCCTTCACGACACAAGGCCGCACGATCATGGTGGATCGTGGCGTCATCCCGATTGCCGACATGTTGCCAGAGCCCCCGACGGGCGAGGTGACGGTGACCGGCAATATCCATTGGCCGCAAGAGGTCGATAGCTACACGCCGGACCCCGACGAAGCGCGTGACATTTGGTTCGCCCGCGACGTCGCCCGCATGGCCGCCAAGCTGGGCTCTGAGCCTGTCTTGCTCATCTTGCGCTCTGCAACGCCGGCCACCCCCGAAATCACCCCGCTCCCCGTCAGCCGCGCTGGCATCCCCAATGACCACCTGTCTTATGCGATCACATGGTTTTCGCTCGCAGTGATATGGTTTGGGATGACAGTCTTTTTGCTTTGGCGTATCAGGCAGCGGACCGTTTGAAGGAACACCCCATGCGTTACATCTCGACCCGCGGCAAAGCTCCTGTCCTGACATTCGAGCAGGCCATGCTCACCGGCCTTGCCCGCGACGGTGGATTATACCTGCCGGAGAGCATTCCGACGCTGGACCATGACGCCATCCGCGCCATGCGCGGGGCTTCTTACGAGGATGTGGCCTTCACCGTGATGCGCCCCTTCATTGGCGACACCTTCACCGATACCGAGTTCCGCGAGATCATCGCCAAAGCATACGCTGGCTTCGGCCACGACGCCCGCGCGCCTTTGGTGCAGTTGGGGTCAAACCACTACCTGCTGGAACTGTTCCACGGCCCGACCTTGGCGTTCAAAGACTTCGCCATGCAGATGATCGGCCAGATGTTTCAGGCCGCATTGAAACGTTCCGGCGAGCGGGTAACCATCGTGGGGGCGACCTCCGGTGACACGGGCTCCGCCGCGATCGAGGCGTTCCGTGGTCTGGATGCGGTCGATGTGTTCATCCTGTTTCCGCAAGGCCGCGTCTCGGATGTGCAGCGCCGCCAGATGACGACGCCGTCCGAGGACAACGTGCACGCCTTGGCTATCGAAGGTGACTTCGACACCTGCCAAGCCGCCGTGAAGGACATGTTCAACGATTTCGATTTCCGCGACGGGGTGCGCCTTGCGGGGGTCAACTCGATCAACTGGGCGCGGGTGTTGGCGCAGGTGGTGTATTACTTCACCTCTGCCGTGAGCCTCGGCGCGCCCGACCGCGAGATCAACTTCACCGTGCCGACAGGCAATTTTGGCGACATCTTCGCGGGCTATATCGCCAAGCAAATGGGATTGCCTATCGGCGATCTGGTGATCGCCACCAACCAGAACGACATCCTACACCGCACGCTGGAAACGGGCGCTTATACGACCGATGGCGTGAAGCCGTCGATCAGCCCGTCGATGGACATTCAGGTGTCGTCAAACTTCGAGCGGGCGCTGTTCTACGCCTATGGCCAAGATGGTGCTGCGGTGTCGGACCAGATGGACGAACTCAAAGCCAGCGGCGAATTCAAGGTCAGCCAAGGCGCCTACGAGGCGTTGAAGGAAACCTATGCGTCGGGTCGTGTCAGCGAGCAGGAAACCTCCGCCATGATCACCCGTGCCAATGCGACGATGGGCGAGCTGCTTTGCCCGCACTCCGCCGTGGGCGTGAAAGTGGCGATGGACCATCTGGGCGCAACCCCGATGATCACGCTGGCCACTGCGCATCCCGCGAAATTCCCGGCCGCCGTGGAAGCCGCGTCCGGCCACCATCCAGGCTTGCCCGACCGTATGTCGGACCTGTTCGAGCGCGAGGAGCGCATGACCGAATTGCCAAATGACATCGAGAAGATCAAAGCGCTGATCCGCGAGCGTATCAACGCATGACGCAGCAACTGACAGCCCTGTCCAACGGGTTTCGCATCGTCACCGAACATATGCCCTCGCTGGAAAGCGCCAGCGTGGGGATTTGGGTCAATGCAGGCGGACGCCATGAGCGGATCGAGCAAAACGGCATCGCGCATTTTCTGGAACATATGGCGTTCAAAGGCACCAAGCGGCGTAGCGCGTTGCAGATTGCCGAGGCGATTGAGGACGTGGGCGGCTACATCAACGCCTACACCTCGCGCGAGGTGACGGCTTACTATGCCCGCGTGCTGAAAGACGACGTGCCGCTGGCGATGGATGTGATCGGTGACATCGTGCGCCATCCGGTGTTCGACCCGCGCGAGATCGAGGTCGAGCGCGGCGTGATTTTGCAGGAAATCGGCATGTCGCTGGACACGCCCGACGATGTGATTTTCGACTGGCTGCAAGAAGCGGCTTACCCCGAACAGCCCATCGGGCGCACCATTTTGGGGCCGACGGAGCGGGTCTCGAACTTCTCCCGCGCCGACCTGTCTGCCTTTGTGGCGGAGCATTACGGCCCGCAAAACCTGATCCTGTCGGCGGCAGGCGCGGTGGATCACGACGAGATCGTGCGCATGGCTGAAGACATGTTCGGGGACATGCCGGCAGGGGCCGCATTGACCGCGGAACATGCCAGTTTTGCCGCGGGCGAGCGGCGCGAAGTAAAAGCGCTGGAGCAGGCGCATTTCACCTTGGCGCTCGAAGCGCCGGGGTATCGTGATGATGATTTCTATACAGCGCAGGTTTTTGCTTCTGCTTTCGGTGGCGGCATGTCCTCGCGCCTGTTCCAAGAGGTGCGCGAAAAGCGCGGGCTGTGCTACTCGATCTACAGCTCTATCGGCAGCTATTCCGATACCGGTATGATGACCGTCTATGCTGGCACCTCCGGCGACGATATCGCCGGGTTGGCCGATATCACGGTGGACGAGTTGAAACGCGCCGCGGGGGATATGTCCGAGGCGGAAGTGAACCGCGCGCGTGTGCAGATGAAAGCAGGCATGCTGATGGGGCTGGAAAGCCCGTCGTCGCGGGCGGAACGTCTGGCGCGGCTGGTCGGCATCTGGGGCCGCGTGCCGCCCTTATCCGAGACCATTGCCAAGATCGACGCGGTCGATGTCGCACAGGTACGCGGTTTCGCGGAGAAACTGGCCGGAGCCGAGGCGGCGATGGCCCTGTATGGTCCGGTGGAAAAAGCCCGCGATCTGGCCCATGTCGCCCGTAGGCTTGCCGCGTGATGCTTGGGCGCAAACGTAAAGTCCGTATCGAGACGGAGCGGATGGCGTTGCGCTTGCCCCAGCACGGTGACTTTCGCGAATGGGCGGCGCTTCGGTCGTCGTCGATCGAATTTCTGACCCCTTGGGAGCCATCTTGGGCATCCGATCATCTGACCCGGAAAAGCTTTACCAACCGCGTCTACTGGGCGCAGCGCTCCGTGAATAATGGCAATGCCATTCCGGTGTTTCTGGAGAGACGCGAAGACAAGGCGTTGCTGGGCGCAATTACCCTGGACAATATCCGCCGTGGCCCTGCGCAGGCGGGGACGTTGGGCTACTGGATGGGCCAGCACTTTGCGCGCCACGGGTATATGCAGGAAGCCATCCTCGGGCTGGTACATTATGCGTTTACGACGCTGGATTTGAGCCGCGTCGAGGCGGCGTGCCTGCCGGAAAACACCGCGTCGCGCGGGGTGCTGGAGAAATCGGGTTTCAAATACGAGGGTGTGGCGCAGAGCTATTTGCAAATCAACGGGCGCTGGCGCAATCACGTGTTGTTCGCCAATTTGCGCGGCGACCGTCGGGGTAAAACGGATGTTGGCTAGCGGCGCTGGCGTGGGCTCTTTGAATATTTTTACCAAGATGAAGACCATTTGATTTTGCACTGAGCCCCGTATGACCTAGCTTTGAGCTATGCGTTGGGTGTTTCTCTTTTTGATGATGCCGCTTGCGGCACTGGCTCAGGACCGCAGACCGAGCCATTGTATTGCCTTGGCCGACGCGCCGGGGGTCGAATATATAAAGCGCGCAGCGTTCGGGGAGGCGCTGGACGACTACACCGTTCGGCTCAGCTACATTGCCCATGCCACGTTCATTCTGGAGACCTCAGGCGGGCTGACGGCGGCCACCGACTATACCGGATTTTTCGGCGTGCGGGATTTTGTGCCGGATGTCGTCACGATGAACCACGCCCATTCGAGCCATTGGACGCCAAGCCCTGATCCGCGTATCAAGCATGTGCTGCGCGGCTGGCAGCAGGATCATCATCTGGACCTTGGCGAGATGCTGGTGCGCAATGTGTCGACGGATATCCGTGGGCAGTTTTCCGGCGATGTGGAGAAGAATGGCAATTCCATCTTCGTGTTCGAGGTGGCGGGGCTGTGCATCGGGCATCTGGGGCATTTGCATCACGAGCCGGATCAGGCGCAATACGCAGCACTCGGGCGGCTCGATGTCGTGATGGCCCCCGTGGATGGCGGGCTGACGCTGGATTTGCCGACCATGGTGAAGGTGCTGAAGCGGCTGAAATCCTCGGTGGTGATCCCGATGCATTGGTGGGCGGATGGATCGCTGGGGCGGTTCGTGGCGGGCATGTCGGATGAGTTCGCCATTGACCGGCGCCGCGACAGTTCGCTTGAGGTATCGCTGCGCACGCTGCCGAAGCGGCCCACCGTGATCACCTTGCGGCCAGCCTATTTGCGAGCCGCGATTGAATGAGCTTTCCCTTGCCGAATAGCCGCGCAATAAAGACCCCATGCTGAATTCTGTGACTGACGCCCTTCGGGCAGAGCTGACCTCGAAACTTCCCGCAGCCGCGTTTCGCGAGCTGACCGATGCCTACCTGCACGAGCCGCGCGGGCGCTATCACGGGGGCGACGGCTTCCTGATTGCGCCCGATTGCACGCAGGATGTCGCATTGGTGGTGCGCGCTTGCGCTGCGGCAGGGGTCGGGATCATTCCTTATGGCGGTGGCACTGGTCTTGTCGGCGGGCAGGTGCTGGAGAGCGGCCCGGTGCCGGTGATCCTGTCGCTGGAGCGGATGACCAAAATCCGCGACGTGTTTCCGAACGAGAATGTGCTGGTGGCCGAGGCGGGAACGATCCTCGCGTCGGTTCAGGACGCCGCCGAGGCGGTTAATCGCGTGTTTCCGTTATCATTGGCCTCCGAAGGGTCTGCGCGGATTGGCGGCAACCTGTCGACCAATGCGGGCGGGGTGAATGTGCTGCGCTACGGCAATGCACGGGATTTATGCGTGGGGCTGGAGGCGGTGCTGCCGGACGGCGCGATCCTGAACGGGCTGTCGCGGCTGAAAAAGAACAATACCGGCTATGACCTGCGCCATCTGATGATCGGGGCGGAGGGGACGCTGGGGATTATCACCGCAGCATCGCTGAAACTGTTCCCGAAACCCGCAGGTGAAGGGGCCGCTTTGATGGTTGTGCTGGACCCGCAGGCCGCCCTCGACCTGCTGTCTTTGGCGGGGGATTTGCTGGGGCATCAGGTCTCGGCCTTCGAGTTGATCAACCATATGGGGCTGGATTTCCTGCGAGAGGTCGGGCCTGACGTCCGAATACCTTTCGCGCAGGCACCGGAGTGGATGGTTCTGATTGATGTCGGCTGTGTCGCGGGGGTGGAGCCGTCGCAGGCGCTGGAGCGATTGTTTGAAGCCGGAGCGGAACGGGGGTTGGTGAGCGACGGAGTGATTGCGCAATCCGGCGCGCAGCGGGAGGCGTTCTGGACCATCCGTGAAAGCATTCCGGAGGCGAACCGCCGGATCGGCTCGGTCTCGTCGCATGACACGTCGGTTCCGGTGGGACGCATCCCCGAGTTCATCGACCGCGCTGGCGCGGCGCTGGCGCGGGTCGACGATTTCCGGATCAATTGCTTTGGCCATGTGGGGGACGGCAATCTGCATTACAACGTATTTCCACAAAAGGGGAAGTCGCGGGCGGACCATGACCACCAGCGCGCCGAGGTGAAGCGGATCGTGCATGATCTGGCGGTAGACATGGGAGGCTCGTTTTCGGCAGAGCACGGGATCGGGCGGCTCAAGGTTGATGACTTGAACCGGTATGGCGACCCGACAAAGCTGGCGGCGATGCGGGCGATCAAGGCGGCGCTGGACCCGAAGGGTATTATGAACCCCGGCGCGGTGGTTGCAGGGTAGGGAGATTAGTGGGGTTCTGCGCCACGCGCGGCGAATTCAGTGGGGCTCTGCCCCACACCCCGAGGTATTTTTGAAGCAATGATGGGGGAAGCTGTGGGTTAGTCGCCTTCGAACTCGCACAGCACATGGACATCTTGCCCCATGGCTTCCAGCTTGGCGCGCCCGCCCAGATCGGGCAGATCGATGATGAAGCTACACCCGATGACCTCTGCCCCGAGTTTTTCGATTAGTTTGATACCTGCCTCGGCGGTGCCGCCGGTGGCCAGAAGGTCGTCGATCAGCAGGACCTTCTCACCGGGTTGCAGGCTGTCATCATGCAGCTCCATCGTCGCCTCGCCATATTCGAGCTTGTAGCTTTGCTCGATGGTTTTGCCAGGCAGTTTGCCCTTCTTGCGGATCGGGACGAAGCCCACGGACAATTGGTGCGCGATGGCACCGCCCATGATGAAGCCGCGCGCCTCAAGACCTGCCACTTTGTCGAAGCGTTGCCCTGCATAGGGGTGCAGCAACTGGTCGACCGCCATGCGAAAGCCGCGGGCGTCCAGAAACAGGGTGGTGACATCGCGGAACATGATCCCCTCATGAGGGAAGTTCGGGATGGTGCGAATGTAGTCTTTGACCTGTTTGGTGTTTGGCATGACCGGCTCCGGAGATTGCGTACATCTCCGGATACCGCAGGGCTGCCGTGGTTAAAAGCCTTTAACCCAAGCGCGCGGCTTGCACATGCATCCAGTCGAAATTCTTGATGCGACCAAGCGAGGTCCAGCCTTGCCGCTCCCAGATTTCCCAGAAGTCGGCGCAGTCGGGATGCGCGAAGCTGGCGCGGCCACGGCCCCATTTCAGGCGATTGCGTTCGGGGTCGAAGTCGATGGCGATGCCCCAGCTATGGGTGGACCAGCTGCTGCCGCCGCGCATTTTACGCGGGTTGTAGTCGCCGCCGAACAGATCGAAGCCGAGGCGTTCGATTTCCTTGAGGCCATAGTGGTCGTGCACCCGCTCAACGACCTCGCCCAGACTGTCGGCCACTTTGCGGTGGACCCTGAAGCCGGAGCGGCGTTGCGCCTTGTTCCACGCGATTTTGAGCGGCCAGGGGCAGGGGACCGACACCAGATCGGGAGAGCGCCCGCCGGGGACACCGTGCGGTCCGTAGAAATTTGTCATCTGGGACTGCTTGGGGAACTGGTGCGGGTTGGCGTCGATTGGCTCCACGTCGCGCCACGCATGAATGAAGCCATTCTGCAGCTTTTCCTCCAATGCGTCGGCGGCCCATGCGGTTTGCGGGCCCCAGAAGCCGTCAATCGCGCCGGCATTCACGTCGTTGGCGTGGCAATAGAGTTGTAAGAAGATGAGGGTTTGTCGCTTGCCGCTCAGGGTTTTCCATCCCGCAGGTGGCGTGCCGTCGATCTGCGGGATGCCCTTCTTGACGGCCGCATGGGTTTTGGCGCCACGATCCCCGTCAACGCGACCCGAGTAGTGACCCATTTCCTTGAGCTTGGACTGCACAAGTTTGATGGCTGCTGTGTCCATGCGAAAATCCTCCTGTCCAATATTAGAATGGTTGAAATGAGCCTAGTTTACGTCAGGGCAATCTTTCACGTGAGTGAAATCGTAAGCGATTGTAATAAAATAGAAAATACTTAACTGCGCAAGCCTTTGGTCACAGTTTTCTCACGGCTGAGGCGCAGGTGGGTTGTGGTATACTTTGGCCACTTTCTTTCGTTTTTGCCAAAAAGGAGTTTGTCTTATGCGCGTATTGTTAGCCGTCATTCTGGGCCTGTGCTTGGCCCTTCCTGCCGCCGCCAAGGAGTGTCCTGATGGATACTACAACTGCGGTGGCGACCTATGCTGCCCGAAGTAAGGGGGTCGCCATGAAACTGAAGCTTTTGCTTTGGCCGCTCGGGTTATTCCTGACCGGTGTGCTGGTGGCTTTCGCAACCACCCTATTTCTAACAGTGACCTTCGAGGATGTGCTCTACCAGAAAAAGCGTATCCACGCGGGCCAGTTGAACCAGCCTTGGCCGGGTAAGGCCTATGCCTATTACAAACCCACCCGCCAATTCGTCCCCACGCCGTTATGTTCGAAGGAGCTAACCGAGGTGTCTGTCTCCAAGCTTTCTGAGACTCTAGAGGCGCATAACAAACTGGGCCTTCAATTCGCCGAGGCGATGGCCTTCGTCATGGGCAGCGTCGGCATGAAGGGCGACGGTGGGTTTGAGGTGAAGGCCGTGTCGCTGGTGATGCCGCTCGAGAAGCAATTCTCCACCACCAGCCAAACCGCCTATCTTGAGTATTGTATTCAGGACGTGGTGGATATGGCGGCCGACCCCGACTTTCTGGTGCTCATGGTCGAGAATGCTTATTTTGCCAAGAACGAGACCACTGGTCAGCACGAGGGCAAGATGGTGGCGTTCAATCCTAAGCCGATTACCTTTACCTTTTGCGATCCCGCCACCAATGCGGTGGAGTGCGATTTTGAAGAGCTGTCGGTGGACTATTTCGACGCGCGGTGGGTGACACGGGTGAAATACGTTCTGAACCTGATCTCGATCTCCTAAAGCACCCGACCTGCAACCGCGTCGAGCTTGGATGCAATTTTCGCGTCTCGGGCGTCCGGCGCGGTGAGGATCGCATATTCCAGCGCGCGGTCGCAGCCATGGGGGCAGGGCGCGCGCTCTGATCCCAGCAGCGCGGGCAGCTTGGCCACCATGCCCCGTGCCTTGTCGGCATTGCCCATCAGTGTGGCGATAATCTGCGTGACGTCCACCTCGCCATGGTCGGGGTGCCAGCTGTCGTAATCGGTGATCATGGCGACGGAGGCGTAGCACAGCTCCGCCTCGCGGGCCAGTTTGGCCTCGGGCATGTTGGTCATGCCGATCACGTCCGCGCCCCAGCTATCGCGGTACATTTTGCTTTCGGCCAGTGTCGAGAATTGCGGGCCTTCCATCGCCAGATAGGTGCCGCCGTTGTGGACATTGATGCCGGTGTCTTTGGCTGCCTCCAGACAGGCCGCGCCCAAGCGCGGGCAGGTCGGATGCGCGACCGAGACATGGGCGACGCAGCCCGTGCCGAAGAAGGACTTTTCGCGGGCAAAGGTGCGGTCGATGAACTGGTCGACGATGACGAAATCACCCGGCGCCATTTCCTCGCGAAACGAGCCGCAGGCGGAGACGGAGATCACATCCGTCACGCCGATACGTTTCAAGGCGTCGATATTGGCGCGGTAAGGAACCGTGGTCGGCGAATGCACATGGCCGCGCCCGTGGCGGGGCAGGAACGCCATTTTGACGCCGTACAGGGTGCCGGTCAGGATCGCGTCAGACGGCGCGCCCCATGGGGTTTCCACGGTTTGCCATTCAGCGCCGTCAAGCCCGTCGATCTCGTAGAGGCCGGAGCCGCCGATCACACCGATCATCGTATCTGCCATTTTGGTGTCCTTCATTCGTGAAATGCATCATTTGGCGGCATATTGGCGGAAGGTTAACCGGATGGAAATGCACCGGACCGCACTTCACGCAAGTGTTGGGGCAACTAATCCGTGCATTCCGCGACTGTGTGCGCTAACAGGCCCGCAACTCAAAGACATATGTGACCTGAACAAGAGGCAGCAGCGTGACCAACAAGCTGATGGCGTCCCTCGCCAACAATCCGATTTTGAACGAACTGAGCCTTGCGCCCTCCGGCCCGATGGGGGCTGCGCGCTGGCGTATCGAAATTTTGTCCGGCCTGACCGTGGCGCTGGCCTTGGTGCCGGAAGCCGTGGCCTTTGCCTTCGTCGCGGGGGTTCACCCGCTGGTGGGGCTCTATGCGGCCTTCATCGTGGGCCTGATCACGGCGTGTATCGGCGGGCGTCCGGGGATGATCTCCGGTGCGACGGGTGCTTTGGCCGTGGTCATGGTCGCTTTGGTGGCAGCGCACGGGGTCGAGTACCTGTTTGCCACGGTGATCCTCATGGGCCTGATGCAGATCGCGGCGGGCATCTTCAAGCTGGGCAAGTTCATCCGGCTGGTGCCGCATCCGGTGATGCTGGGCTTCGTGAACGGCCTCGCGATCGTTATTTTCCTCGCGCAAATGAGCCAGTTTCAGGTGCCCGGCACCGCCACGAGCGGCGGTCACGGCATTGCAAGCGGCCAATGGATGACGGGGTGGCCTCTGGCTATCATGCTCGGGCTGACGGTGCTGACCATGGCTATTATCTGGGCGACGCCCAAGGTGACCTCGCTGATCCCTGCGCCGCTTGCGGGCATTGGTATCGTGGCGTTGCTGGTCATCGGCTTCGGTATCGACGTCCCTCGGGTCGGTGATCTGGCCTCCATCAAGGGCGGCTTGCCGCCGTTCCACATCCCGTTCAGCTTCGGCGGTGAAGGTGGCACGGGCCTCTATGGCGACATGCTGGCGCCGTTCAACCTGAAGACCCTGTGGATCATCTTCCCTTACGCCCTGATCCTTGCGGCCATCGGTCTGATCGAAAGCCTGCTGACGCTGAACCTTGTGGGCGAGATCGTCAACAAACGCGGTGGTGCATCTCAGGAATGCGTGGCTCAAGGCGTGGCCAACACCGTGACCGGCTTCTTCGGCGGCATGGGCGGTTGCGCGATGATCGGGCAATCCATGATCAACGTGAAATCCGGCGGTCGCACCCGTGCAGCGGGTATCGCGGCGGCGCTGTTCCTGCTGGCGTTTATTCTGGTGGCCTCGCCGCTGATCGAGCAGATCCCGCTGGCCGCCTTGGTTGGCGTGATGTTCATGGTCGTGATCGGCACCTTCGCGTGGAACTCGTTCAACATCATGCGCAAGGTGCCACGTCTGGACGCCTTCGTGATCGTCTTGGTGACCATCACGACCGTGATGTATGACCTCGCCATCGCGGTGGTTGTGGGCGTGATCGTCTCGGCGCTGGCCTATGCGTGGCAGAACGCCCGCCGCATCCATGCCGAGACCGAAATCATGGATGACGGCACGAAGGTTTATAAGGTCGAAGGCCCGTTGTTCTTCGGCTCTGCCGAGGGTTTCTCCGAGCTGTTCACCCCGAAGGATGACCCCGACGAAGTCATCATCGACTTCGCACGCAGCCGTGTCGCGGACCAATCTGCGTTGCAAGCTATCGAGGCGGTTGCTGGCAAATACGAGACCGAGGGCAAGTCTGTGCACCTGCGCCACCTCAGCCGCGACTGCCACGAGTTGCTGACCAAGGCTGGCCAGTTGATGATCGACAGTGACGACGACCCTGATTACGAGATTGCTGTGAACTACTCGGTCAAAACCGGTGTCATGGCGGGCGGGCATTAGGCAACGCACGCTGACGTAGCGAAAGATTAACGGGGGGCGGCTAGAACCTGCCCCTCGACGTCGAACATAGCTCGTGGAATTCAGGGCCTCTGTTATGGGGCAATCTGCATGACGCATGCGTTTAAGATGCAGGGGGTAACGCCCCTGTCTGGCTCACCCCGCGACAGGCGGCGCCGCCATTTATGTATCCAGCGACCCGATTTGAGGGCGCTTTTTCCCAGATAGAGATGCCTCACCACCCCGCGCCGCATTCCGGCGGCTCGGGGCTTTTGGCGTGGCTACTCACCACGTTATTCGCCAGGGCGGGTCAGGCTGAACACGTCTTTGACATGGGTGTAATCCTTGTATCCCAGTCGTGCCAAAGGCTGGAAGGTGGTCACGTCGAACACGCCGTCCACGATGCAATCGTCGCGCATATGCACGCCGATGACTTCCCCGAACACGGCGAAATTCGCCTCGCCCGGAAGCTGCACGATTTGCGTCAGCTTGCATTCCAGATTGGCGGGGGCATTCACCACGCGCGAGCAGGCGATGGTGTCACAGTCGACCCGCTCGATCCCTGCCTTGGCGAACTCGTCCACCTCTTTGTCCCAAGGGCCGGATGTCACATTCATCACATCGCGCGCCGCGTATTCCACCACGTTGACGCAGAACACGCCCGTGTCACGGATGTTGGCGACGCTGTCCTTGGTGCCGTCGCGGTCCGGCTTGGCGGAGGTGGAGGCGAACATGACCTGAGGCGGCACATACGCCACCGCGTTGAAAAACGAATAGGGCGCAAGGTTCTCCGAGCCGTCAGACCCACGGGTGGAAATCCAACCAATAGGGCGCGGCGTCACAATCGCGTTGAACGGGTTATGGGGCAGCCCGTGGCCGTCTTCGGGGCGGTAGAACATCGGGGGCGTCTCCTTCTTGGTTGCCCAAGGGGTAGCGCCATGTAGACTGCACCGAAAGGGTAAAAACGGGCAGGGCAATTGGAACTCAGGGTCGAGACTCCGCAAGACTGGTGGGCAGTCGAGGCGCTTTACGATCTGTCGTTTGCGCCCGGACGTACCGCGCTGTCGTCCTACCGTTTGCGTGACGGGGTCGATCCGGTGCCGGACCTGTCCTTGGTGGCAAGCGACGAGGCGGGCATCATCGGTGGCGCGATCCGCTATTGGCCGATCCGTGTGGGCGCGCATGACGCGCTGCTTCTGGGACCGGTCGCCGTTCACCCGACCCGTCAGGGCGAGGGGCTTGGCGGGGCCTTGGTGCGCGACAGTCTGGCCCGCGCCGAGGCGCTTGGCTGGAAACGGGTGCTGCTGGTGGGCGACGCGCCATATTATGGGAAATTCGGCTTTCAAAAGCTCAACGGGATTGAAATGCCGCCGCCTACCAACCCTGACCGCGTGCTGGGTCTTTGGGACTGGAGCGGGGTCAGGGGGCAGGTGACCTCCTTGAAAAAATAGCCAACTGGCAGCATTTAACACATATGAACCAGTCAATTTTACCCCCGACCAAACCTGCCGTTCCCCCTTTGGAGGTGCAGATAAAGGCGCTCGCTGTTCGTTATCGCAATGCACGAGGGGTGGGGCTCAAGGTGTTGGGCGCGCTTGGCGCGCAGGCGGACGGGTTGCTGGACAAGCTTCCGGCACCCGCACGTGACGGCTTGGACGGTGCCACACTCAAGGCGCTTGAGTTCAGTTTCGAGGCCGCCGCGAAGACCCGCGCGACTGTACCGGATTCCGGTCAGTGGATGACCCGTGCCCTGACTATGGGGACGGGCGCGGCGGGCGGTTTTGGTGGCCTGCCGTCTGCGTTGGCAGAATTGCCGGTCACAACCACGGTGATCCTACGGGCAATCCAGACCATTTCGGAAGAGCACGGGTTCGACCCGTCTCATCCGGACACACGGGCGGAATGTTTGCAGGTCTTCGCCTCCGCCGGTCCGTTGGCCGAGGATGACAGCACTGATCTCAGTTTTTTGACGTTAAGGGTTAGCGTCACTGGCGCGACACTTCATACGCTGATCAAGCAGATAGCCCCCAAACTGGCCGTAGTGCTGGGCCAAAAGCTGGCGGCGCAGATGGTGCCGGTTCTGGGTGCGGTGACAGGTGCTGCAATCAACTACAGCTTCACCAGCTATTATCAGGAAATGGCGCATGTGAGCTTTGGCCTTCGTAAGCTGGCAGAGGAAACCGGATCTGACCGCGCGGCTTTGGTCGAGCTGTTCAGGCAAGAAATTTCCGGCGGCGAGGTGCCGCGTTAACCATATCGTAATGCCAAGGCTGTTATCTGCTCTGGCAACAGGCTGACAGTCGTTCAGAACAAATGCCTAAGGCACGCGTATGTAACCAGTTTCCTTCCAGTAGGTTTTCCCTTCTACTGTTGCGGCCTGCCTCTTGGATAGCTCTGGGTGGCAGGTCGCCGCAGATCAGGCCTTCCCGTTACGCCCCGTCAACCAATCCATGACCGCCGTGCGTACAGATTGTGCGCCAGACGCCCTCGCCGCATCAATAACCTGCTTGGCCTCCCCCAGATCACAGCGACGCAGCAGGCTTTTGACCGGCCCGATCGAGGCGGGACGCATGGACAGCGACCGCATGCCGATGGCGGCAAAGCACAGCGCCTCGACAGGGCGGCCCGCGTCCTCTCCACAGAAACTCATTGGGGTGTTGGTCTCTTTGCAGCGTTCGGAAATCTGTTCCAGAAAGGTCAGGAAGCTGACATTCAGCGTGTCATAACGTTTGCGCACGCGCTCGTTCTCGCGGTCGGCGGCGAAGAAGAATTGTTTCAGGTCGTTGCCGCCAATAGAGATAAAATCAGCCATCTCGAAGAACTGCTTCGGCGCAAACGCCAGTGACGGGGTCTCCAGCATGGCACCAATTTTCACGTCCGATGGTAAGGCGTGGCCCAGCTTTTTTTCGCGCTCCAGCTCATCCAGAAGGTGTTGCCGTGCTTCGCGGAATTCATCGAATTGAGCGACAAAGGGGAACATCACGGACAAGGGGCGCCCATTAGCCGCGCGGATCAGGGCTTGCAGCTGCATCCGCATCACGCCCTTCTTGTCCAGACCAACACGGATCGCCCGCCAGCCCATCGCCGGGTTCGGCTCCTCGGTGGGTTTCATGTAGGGCAGCACCTTGTCGGACCCGATGTCGAGCGTGCGGAAGACCACCTGTTTGCCTTTGGCCGCATCCATAACAGAGCCGTAAATCGAGGCCAGCTCCGAGCGGCGCGGCACCCGTGCACGGGTCAGAAATTGAAGCTCGGTTCGGAACAGGCCAACGCCTTCTGCACCAGAGCTGACCAGCGACGGTAGGTCCGCCATCAAACCCGCATTCATGTGCAGTGAAACCGTATGGCCATCCAGCGTTGTGGCGGGTTTTTCGCGGATCGACGCATAGCGTTGCTGCGCCTGCGTTTGCATAGCAATTTTGTCGCGAAATGCGGTGGCCACGGTGTCTTCAGGGCGCAGATGGACCACACCCTGATCGCCATCCACCAAGATGTGGTCGCCGTTCAGGGCCTCGGTCAGGATGCGCTTGGCGTTAATCACCAACGGAATAGCCCATGCGCGCGCGACGATCGCCGCGTGTGAGCCGACCGAGCCTTCTTCAAGCACGATGCCCTTCAGCTTCTTGCCGTAGTCTAGCAATTCGCCCGGTCCGATGTTCTTAGCCACAAGAATGGGGTTTTCGGGCATCTCGGCACCCGTGTCGCTGCCTTGGCCGGTCAACAAACGTAGCAGGCGGTTGGATAGGTCGTCGAGGTCATGCAGCCGGTCCCGCAGATAGGCGTCGGGCACGCTTTCCATACGGGCGCGGGTGGAGGATTGCTCTTTCTCGACGGCGGCTTCGGCGGATAGGCCCAGCCCTACGTTTTCTTGCATCCGCCGCACCCAGGAACGGGAATTGGCGAACATGCGGTAGGCTTCAAGAACTTTGACCTGCTCTTTATCGGTATTCTTGCTCATAGCGCCCAGCATCTCGTCTACCGAGCCGCGCAAGGTTTCCATGGCATCTTCGAGCCGTTTTAATTCCACATGGGGGTCGTCTGCGATCGGATTGGTCACGACAACGCGGGGCTCGTGCAAATAGACATGGCCCTCCGCCGCGCCTTCTTGGGCGGTGCCACCGCGGAATAGCGCTTGTTGGGTGTGACGCGCGCCCATCGCGGCGCCTTCGCCCTGAAACGCGCCAAGTTCGGTCATTTCGGCCAGCACCATCGCCACGACTTCCAGCGCGTAAACTTCATCCTCGGTGTAGCCGCGCGCGTCTTTGGATTGAACAACCAGAACGCCCAGCGTCTCGCCAAGCCTTTGGATCGGCAGGCCAAGGAACGATGAAAAAATCTCCTCCCCCGTCTCCGGCATAAACCTGAACCCTTTGGCGGATGGGGCGTCGGGCGTATTTACTGGCGTCTTGGTGCGGGCAACGCGTCCCACTAGACCTTCGCCAATGCGCATCCGCGTTTGGTGGACGGCCTCTTTGTTCAAACCTTCCGTGGCGCAGAGTTCAAGGGTGTCTGCGTCACGGAACAGATAGATCGAGCACACATCAGTGCCCATGGATCCCGCGATGATGCTGGTGATCCGGTCAAGCCTTTCCTGCCCTGCGCCTTCCTCGGCGAGGGTATCGCGCAAGCGGCCTAGCAGCTTGCGGCTTTCACTTTCATATCTCTCGGGCAAATTCGTCGCCCTCCCTGGTGGTCTCAGTATTTGCTATACGGGGTTTTGGTGGGGAAGTGGAGAGGAGAGAACTGCGCCGAGGCGGGAAAATCGCCTATGTCCAGCTGGCAATTGGGATGGCGCTCTTATTGAGTAAATAAGTCTCATTCAGGCTCCAAATCGTGCAAAAACCAATCAGATTGTCGCCAAAGCCAGCAAGCCAAAAGCAAACGCCCGCGGCACGGCGCGGGCGTAACAAATCATGACCTATTCAGGCGCGTTTCTGCGTCGTTAGGCAGCCTTGTCCAGATCAAAGGCGTCATGGAGGGCTTGAACGGCCAGCTCCATGTATTTGCGGTCGATCAGCACCGAGATTTTGATCTCCGAGGTGGTGATAACCTTGATATTCACGCCTTCGGCCTGAAGGGCGGCGAACATCTTGGCGGCCACGCCCGCATGGCTGCGCATGCCAATGCCCACCACCGAGACTTTGGCCACATCCGTGTCGGCCACCAGATCGTGGTAGTTAATAGAACCCGATGCTTTGGCTTCCGCCATCGCGTGCTCTGCACGGGGCACTTCGTTGACGGGGCACGAGAAGGTCATGTCGGTGCGACCCTCTTCAGAGATGTTCTGCACGATCATGTCCACATTCACACCTGCCTCGGACAAAGGCCCGAATATGGCGGCCGCGATGCCCGGACGGTCAGCGACCGAGATAAGGGTCATTTTGGCTTCGTCTCTCACGAAGGCCACGCCTGCGACTACGTTGCTTTCCACGATATCCTCCTCGGCACACACAAGCGTGCCCGCGTTGTCGTCCATTTCTTCAAAGCTTGATAGAACCCGCAGCTTCACGCCAAAGCGCATGGCCAGTTCGACCGAGCGGGTTTGCAGCACTTTGGCGCCCAGCGACGCCAGCTCCAGCATTTCCTCATAGGCGATGCGGTCCAGCTTGCGGGCCTTGTCCTCGATGCGCGGGTCGGTGGTGTAGACCCCGTCTACGTCGGTATAAATATCGCAGCGCTCCGCATCGAAGGCAGCGGCAAACGCCACGGCTGTTGTGTCGGACCCGCCACGACCCAGCGTGGTGATGCGGCCCTCGTGGCTGATGCCTTGGAAGCCCGCGACCACGGCAACTTTCATGCCTTCGGCGAACTTTGCGTCCAGATTGGCGGTCGGAATTTCCTCGATACGGGCGGAGCCATGGGCGTCCGTCGTCATCAACGGCACCTGCCAGCCCTGCCAGCTGCGCGCAGGCACGTCCATCTGCTGCAAGGTCAGCGCCATCAGGCCAGCGGTCACGTTCTCGCCGGACGAGACAATCGCGTCGTATTCGCGGGCGTCATACAGCGGCGAGACATCCTCGACCCAGCCGACCAACTCATTGGTCTTGCCGGACATAGCCGACACGATGACGATCACTTCGTAGCCTTTGGCCACCTCGACGCCCACGCGCTTTGCAGCGCGGCGGATGCGGTCCGGATTGGCGACGGACGTGCCGCCAAATTTCATTACCAGTCTTGGCATGGTGTTTGCCCTTTGTCGTATCGTGCTGCGTCTTATGACGCAGCGACACGAAGGGCAAGGGGGACGGGGTCAGTAAGGCATCGCCTCGCCGTTCCACATCTCGAAACAGCCGGTGGTTTTCGGCCCAAGCGCGTCGAAGCGCTGGATCAGGCCGGTGGCGGATTGGTCGACCGTGATCGCGGCGGTTTTCCCGCCCATATCGGTCTGTACCCAGCCGGGGTGGTAGATGCCCACGGCCACGTTAGGGGCAAGCTCCTTGGCCAGATTGCGCCCGAGGTTCAGCGCCGCCGCCTTGGAGGCGCGGTAGACGAACGCATTGCCACCCGCCCGCTTGCTGGACCCCATCTGTGACGAGATGATCGCAACTTTGCCGCCCGCCGCGCGCAGGTTCGGCAAAAGCGCCTCGATGGTCAGGAACACGCCGGTCACATTGGCGGCGAAAGTGTCGGCCCAGACGTCTGCGCCGTATCCTGCGCCAAGCTCGTGGCCTTTGTCCAAGTAGACGCCCGCGTTGCAGACCAGCAGATCAAGTGGCTGACCGTTCAGCCGGCCCGCCATCGCAGAGACCGACGCGGGGTCCGTGACATCCAGTTGCAGCCAACCGTTCGATGCGGCCCCACGGGTTGTGCCGGTAACATCGTCACCACGCGCTGCGTAGCCGTCAAATAGCGCGCGCCCGATGCCCCGGTTCGCGCCTGTGATCAGAACTTTCATGGTGGCGATCCTTTAGTTGTTCTTGCGGCTTGGGCCGAACGGCAATGGCACCACGGGAACCCCGTCTTCAACCAGTGCCTTGGCGTCTTCGATCTTGGCCTCGCCATAGATCGAGCGCTCCGGTGCTGTGCCGTCATGCATGGCGCGGGCTTCCTTGGCGAAATTGGTGCCGACATGTTCGGAGTTGGCCTCCACCTTGGCGCGCAACTCCTTCAACGCCTGCTCGGCAGGGGAGGCGGGGGCGGAGAGCGGTTTGTCTTCCGATGTGCGCACGCGCGGTGCCATGATGGATTTCTTGACCTCCTGCGTGCCGCAGACCGCGCAGGTGATCATGCCCGACGACAACAGCTTGTCGAACGCGTCTGCCGACTGAAACCAGCTGTCGAAGCTATGGTCTTTGGCACAGGTAAGGGCGTAGCGGATCATCGGGGTTTGTGGTCCTTATTGCGTCCTATAAATCTAAGCACGCGCGGGACGAAGGCAAGCCTCAATCGGGTTAGGCCTTCAACAGGGACGCGTCGAAATTTTTGATAATCTTGCGCAATTCCGGCTCGCGCACGCGGGCGGCGGCCTTTTTTATGCTGAACCACTTGCGGGTGCGTTCCTTGCTTTCAGGCCAGACCTTATGGGTTTTCTGCACCTTCAGCGGGAACACCGAGACCGCGCAGGGCAGGTCATCGGACTTGTCCATGACCTTGGTGTAGGAATAGAGGCCCAGACAGATGTTGTAAGCCTTACCCTCGACGCCCGCTTCCTCGAAAGCCTCGATGGCGGCGGCCTGGGCGGGGGACTGGTCTTCCATCGGCCAGCCCTTGGGAATGATCCAGCGCCGTGAATTGCGTGACGTCACCAAAAGCACCTGCGTCTCATCGCCCTGCACGCGGAAACACAGTGCCCCGAACTGGGTGCGCACGTCCCGCTTTTGGGACCCCTCCATCCGGAGGGCGGGGTGTTTCATTTTGATCAGCGACATGCTCTGCTCCGACGGCGCGATTACACGCCCTTTTCCCTAAGTTAGCCCGCAAATGTGGATAATTAAAGAGTCTTGCGCCGAAACGTCTGTTCCTTCAGCGCAGAGCCGCTAGGTATATGCCCCATGTTGACACACCCGCTTTTCATCGGCTCCGAGATTTATCGCGGCTCCTCCTATGGCAAGAAACACCCGCTTCGGGTGCCGCGCGTCTCGACCGTGATGGACCTCAGCCGCGCTTTGGGCTGGCTGCCGCCCGCGCAGTTCATCACCTCGCCCCGCGCCAAGCCCAAGGCGTTGGAACTCTGGCACAGCCCCGATTACATCGCCGCGTTGCAGGCGGCGGAGGAGGCGCAGCATGTCAGCGCGGAAACCCGTACCCGTCACCGCATCGGCACGCTGGACAATCCGGTCTTCCCCGAGATGTTCCGCCGTCCTGCCACCTCGGCCGGAGGTGCCATGTTGGCGGGGGAGTTACTGGCAGATGGCGGCGTGGTCTACAGCCCCGCAGGTGGCACGCATCACGGGTTTCCCGACCGTGCGGGGGGCTTTTGCTACCTCAACGATCCGGTGCTGGCGATGCTGTCCCTGCGCCGCCAAGGCGTCCGCCGCATCGCCTATGTGGATATCGATGCCCATCACCCCGACGGGGTGGAGCATGGTTTCGCAGGCGATCCCGACACTGTCATGGTGTCGGTGCATGAGGAAGGCCTCTGGCCCCGCACCGGCGCGGTGGAGGACACGGCAGGCGGCTCGGCCTTGAACCTGCCGGTGCCGAGGGGGCTGAACGATACCGAAATGGCGCTGATCCTCGACCGCCTGATCCTGCCCGTTGTGACCGCGCATCGGCCCGACGCCGTAGTGCTGCAATGCGGGGCGGATGCGGTGGAGGAAGACCCGCTATCGCATCTGAGCCTGTCGAATAACGCGCATCTGCGCGTGCTGCGGGCGTTGCGACCGCTCGCACCGCGCCTGCTGGTGCTGGGCGGGGGTGGCTATAACCCGTGGAGCGTCGGGCGCTTGTGGACTTCTGTTTGGGGCGAGTTGGCGGGGCATGAAGCCCCCGACCGTCTACCACCCGAGGCCGAAGCAGTCCTGCGGGCGCTAAGTTTCGAGGGCAACCGCCATGGCCGCAATCCGCCGGAACATTGGTTCACCACCCTGACAGACGCCCCACATGAAGGCCCGATACAGGACGAGCTGCGCACGCGGCTGGATGTGCTGAGCGCGCGGTTGAAGGCGTCGTATTAACCGCCGCTAAACCTTCGGCGTCTTGCCTGCCATGACCTGCAAGAACCAGTCCGTGTCGATATTGCCGCCGCACAGGATCACCGCGCAGTCCTTGCCGGCCATGCGCTCTTTCTCCTGCAACAGCCCCGCCAGCGGGGCCGCGCCCGCGCCTTCGGCCAGATTGTGGGTGCAGGTGTAGTAGGCGCGGATCGCCTCGGCGACCTCGTCATCGCTGACGGTGATGATCCGCTCCGCCCCTTTGGAATAGATGTCGTAGGCCTCCTGCACCGGCAGGCGGACGGCCATGCCGTCGGCGAAAGTGTTGGCGCTGTCGGTCTCGACCATGCGGCCCGCCTCGACCGATAGCTTGGCGGTGGGGGCATTCTCTGACACCACGCCCACCACCTTGGTTTTCAGCCCCAAAGCATCGCGCGCCAGAATGGTGCCGCAGATGCCGGAGCCGCAGCCGATGGGGACATAGATCGTGTCCAGATCGGGTTGAGCGGACAGCAACTCGAAGGCGTAAGTCGCCACGCCGCGCACCAGTTCCTTGTGGAATGGCGGCACGATGAACAGGCCTTGTTCCTCGGCCACGCGGAAGGCTTCGGTCTTGGCCTCGTCGAAATCCTGCCCGTATTCGACCAGTTCCGCCCCGAAGGCCCGCATGGCGGCGTTCTTCTCGACCGAGTTGCCGTGGGGGACGTAGATCAGCGCCCGCAACCCCGCCGCAGTCGCCATCCGCGCCTGTCCCTGCCCGTGGTTGCCCTTGGTCGCCGTGCAGATGCCCGGCACGTCGGGATGCGTGCGGGTCAGCCAGTTCATAAATGTGATCGCCCCGCGCATCTTGAACGCGCCGGTGGGGCCATGGTTTTCGTGCTTCACCCAAGTGGGTGTGCCGGTGCGGGCGTTCAGCATGGGCCAGCTATGTTGCGCCGTGGCGGGCATGTGGCGGTAGACGAGGGCGCAGGCGTCCTCAAGCTCGGATTTGGTGAATGTCATCATAGGGGCCAGCCTAACGCGCTTATGCGCCGCTGCAAGAAGCATTTGGCCTTGCGCCTGCGCGCGCATTGCCCACAATCGGCGGCCATGATCCGTCGTGTTTTCATAGCCTTGGCGTTTTGCCTTACCGCGTTGCCCGCAGTGGCGGAAGACGTGGTGATCTTTGCCGCGTCCAGCCTGAAGACGGCGTTGGACGAGGTGACCGAAGGCCTGCCCGTGCGCATCTCCTACGGTGGCAGCGGACTGTTGGCGCGGCAGATTATTCTGGGCGCTCCTGCGGATATTTTCTTTTCGGCCAATGAAGTGTGGATGGACGCGGCGCAGGACGCGGGCGCGATCCGGCCCGAGAGCCGCGTGGAGTTGTTGTCCAACGCGTTGGTGATCGTCGGCCATAAGGTGGTGCCGTTCGAAGACCTGCTCGCAAGCGATGGCCGGGTCGCGACGGGGTTGATTGCCTCGGTGCCGGTGGGGATTTACGCGAAAGCTTATCTGGAACGCGCGGGCCACTGGGACGCCATGGCGCCGCGCATTGTCGAGACCGACAGCGCCCGCGCGGCGCTGGCTTTGGCGGCGCGTGGCGAGGTGCCGTTCGCGGTGGTTTACGCAAGTGATGCGGCTGCGGAGCCTGCGGTCCATGTGATCCACGTCTTGCCCGAATTGCCCGATCAGCCGATCCGCTACCCCGTGGCTTTGACAGCCAGCGCGGGGCCTGCGGCGGACGTGGTGATGGAGGTGCTGCAAAGCGATGCGGCGAGCGCTGATTACGCGGCGCATGGGTTTGGGCTGCCGTGATGCTGGGGCTGGGGCCAGAGGAATGGGCGGCGGTCTGGCTATCGTTGCGGGTGTCCATTGTGGCGACGCTGGCGATCCTGCCCTTGGCGATCTGGGTGGCGCATCTGCTGGCGCGGCGTGAGTTTGTGGGCAAGGGCGTGGTGAACGCGCTGGTGTTGCTGCCGCTGGTGTTGCCGCCCGTGGTCACCGGCTACCTGCTGCTTTTGACCTTCGGCACGCAAGGGGCGGTCGGCGGGTTCCTCAGCAATCTTGGCATCGTCTTCGCCTTCCGCTGGACGGGGGCGGCCTTGGCGGCGGCGATCATGGCGTTTCCGCTGATGGTGCGCGCGATCCGGCTTGGCTTCGAGGCGAGCGACCCGAAACTGGAACAAGCGGCCACGACGCTGGGCGCGTCACCATGGCGGGTGTTTCGGACGATCACTTTGCCCGCCGCGTTGCCGTCGGTCATCGCTGGCGCAGTTTTGGGGTTTGCCAAGGCCATGGGGGAGTTCGGGGCCACGATCACCTTCGTCGCTGCCATTCCGGGGCAGACGCAGACCATCCCCTCGGCCATTTACGCGTTCTTGCAGGTGCCCGGCGGCGAAAGCCAAGCGGGCAAACTGGTGTTGGTGTCGCTGGTCATCGCGCTGGGCGCGGTCGCTGTGTCCGAATGGGTTGCGCGTAAAGTGGCGGGGCGGCGGGTATGAGCGTTTCTGTCCAGATCACGCAGCGCCTTGGGGATTTCGCGCTGGATGCGTCGTTTGAGAGCGCAGGCGGGGTGACCGCGCTGTTCGGGCCGTCGGGCTGTGGCAAAACCTCGGTCATTAACGCGATTGCTGGGCTGAGCAAGCCTGACGCGGGGCATATTCGCCTCGGGGATCAGGTGCTGTTTGACAGCGAGACGGATGTTTTCGTGCCGCCACACAAGCGCCGGATCGGCTATGTATTCCAAGAGCCGCGCTTGTTCCCGCATATGAGCGTCGGACAAAATATCGGCTACGGGCGTCCAAACCAGCTGTATTCCACGCGGGGCGATGGGGGATTGGCCGTGCTGGGTATCGAGCACCTGTTGGAGCGGTATCCGCGTGACCTGTCAGGTGGTGAAGCGCAACGTGTGGCGATTGGGCGGGCGCTGACGAGCCAGCCCAAAGTGCTGTTGATGGACGAGCCGCTAGCGGCGCTGGACGATGCGCGAAAGGCGGAGTTCCTGCCGTATTTGCAAGCGCTTGTCGCCAAGACCAGCGTGCCGGTGTTTTATGTCAGCCACGCCATGTCGGAGGTGGCGCAATTGGCGGATCATCTGGTGGTGATGCGGGACGGGCGGGTGGCGCGGTCTGGTGAGCTGGCACAAATTTTGTCCGATCCGGCGGCAATCTCGGACATCGGGGTGCGCGAGGCGGGGGCCATTTTGAACGTCACCGTGGCGCAGGCCGACGCCAGCGACGGGTTGAGCGTTTTAGCAACCAGCGCGGGCCGCCTGTTTCTGCCAAGGGTGCAAGCCGAGGATGGACGGGCCATGCGGGTGCGTATTCGTGCCAGCGATGTGATTTTGTCGAAGGACAAGCCGGACGGCTTGTCGGCGCTAAACATCCTGCCTTGCACCGTGACGCAGTTGCATGAGGGGCAAGGACCGGGGGTGGCGGTTGCGTTGCGCTCGGGCGAGGATGCGTTGATGGCGCGGATCACCCGACGCTCTGCCAGAACGATGGGGCTGAAGGCGGGCTTGAGCTGCTATGCGGTGATCAAATCGGTCTCGGTCGCGCCATCGGATATGGGCGAACGCGGGGCGGGCTAGTTCTGTTGCGTAGAAGTCGTGCTGCGGCAATCCCCATATGGTGCGCCTTGTGCCAGAAGGTCGGTTTGCGGATAACGACCTGAGTTCTGTCAATGAGGCTTCATATGAACATTCCGCGCGTCTTTTGCATGACCCTTACGTCGCTTGCTCTGGCTGGTGCGGCCTGTGCCGAGGGAAGTCACTCTTTAGGGTGGGGAAGCTTGTTCAACAATGATGCTCTTGGCGACAACAAAGACCGTTGGCGCAGTGCATCGCTGGTGGTGTCGCATCTGCGTGGGGCGGAGTGGTTGGGGCACAGGCCGGAGCGTGTGGGCGCGTTGATCGAATACCGGTTCCGCACCGAGATGATTACACAAGCGAACGTGGCCAACCCGAGGGTGGCGGACCGGCGGTATGTGGGCGCTCTGTCCGTCGGTGCGCATACGCATTTCCAAAAAGGCGCAACAGAGATGAGCCTTGGGCTGGACCTGATATTTGTTGGCCCGCAAACCAAAGTGGACCAGCTTCAGGACGAACTGCATGGGGTGTTTGCATCGTCGGGTGTCAACGTGGACGGGTTTCAAGTGGCTAGCGCCGTTTACCCGACGGTGACATTCGAAGCGGGCCGCGCGTTCGAGCTTGGGACATCGGGGCAGGTGCGTCCCTTCGTAGAGGTTCAGGCAGGCGCCGAAACGCTCGCGCGTATCGGGACCGACATTACGTTCGGCGGATTCGGGAAAGGGGCGCTGCTGGTGCGCGACAGCACGACGGGGCTGCTTTACACGGGTATTCAGGGAGATCGCTCCACCGGTTTGTCGCTTTTGCTGGGTGGCGACGTCGCCTATGTGGCGGATAGCAGATATCTGGATACGCCGGGTATTGTGAAAAAGGACATGCGAGCGCGGGTTCGTGCAGGGCTGCATCAGCAGTTCCGGCGCGGGGCGCTATTTTACGGCGCGACCTATCTGAGCGAGGAATTTGAGGGCCAGCTGGAAGGCCAAGTTGTCGGCTCGCTGAGTGCCAGCTTCCAATTTTGATCTCGAAATCCCCCGGCGAAGCGAGTCCTTGGCGCAACAGGTGAGGTGCGCGTCTTAACGAGTTGTTAACGCACGCTATCCAGACGTTACGGTTCGTGGTAGGGCTTCAACAAAAGACGACCAAAAAAATAAAAATTGAGCAGGTAACGGACATGAAAACGGGCTTTACAGGCACGTATGTCCTCACGTCAGACCAAATTCAGCTGGATGGGGCCGCGGGTGGCCTTGGGCAGCTGCCGCAGGCCGGTCAGGTCTGGTCATGGCATGGGGACGCAGTGCGTCTAGACGGGGCGGATTCTCCTTTGCTCCTGACAGATGAGATAGGCCGCGAGGAATTTCGCCGCCGCGTCGTGCGTGTTGTGCAACGGAAATTCGACCTTCCCGAGGGCGAAGACATGCGCATCGGCGACAACACCCATTCCGGGCCCGAGGGCTATGTGCTGTCCGATGGCGAGATGCGGTTTACACTTGTGCCGATCCGCCCCTCCCGAACGGCAACTGTTTTGTGGTGGTGCGCGGACGGTGTGCCACTTGCGGGGCGGGACTATCGAGTGATCTCGGTTCCCGAGACGCCTACCGTACAACGTCGCTCCAGTGATTTTGGGGGTGATGTGATTTGCTTTACGGAAGGCACGCGCATCCGCACCCCTGACGGCGAGGAGCATGTCGAACACCTGAGCGTGGGCGATGTGGTGCAAACCAAAGACGATGGTCCGCAGGAAATCTTGTGGGTGGGCCGCCGCCGCATGTCGGGTGCGCGGCTATATGCGATGCCGGAGCTGCGCCCTGTGCGTCTGCGCGCTGCCGCACTGGATCAAGACGTGCCAGACGAGGACCTGCTGGTTTCCCCTCATCACCGGATTTTGTTCTCTGGCCCGAATGCGCAAGCGCTGTTCAATCAGTCGGAAGTACTGGTCGCGGCGTCGGATCTGATCAATGATACGACTGTATTCGTGGATCATTCCATCAAAGAGGTGACCTACGTCCACCTGCTGCTGTCGTGCCATCAAGTGCTGTGGGCCAACGGGGTCGCGACGGAAAGCTACCATCCGGCGAATACCACGCTGAAGACTGTTGATGCAGTACAGCGCGCCGGGTTGCTGGAACTGTTCCCCGAGTTGCGACGTGACCTGCACAGCTACGGCCCCTTTGCGCGGCGCAATCTGGACCGCTCCGAAGCTGCGATCCTGATGCACGACATGGTGTGAGCCCGTGGCCTTTGTGAAAGGCCATTGGCAGTTGCTTGCGCTGGTAGCGGTGATCTTCGCGCTTTGGTCAACGCCGATTATGGTTCCGTTGAAAATTGTGGTCGTGTTGCTGCACGAATTGTCCCACGGGTTGGCGGCGATGCTGACAGGTGGCTCGATCGAGCAAATCACCATCTCCCCGGAACAAGGTGGGCAGGCTTTGACCCGTGGAGGGTCTCGCTTCGCGACCTTGACCGCGGGCTATCTTGGCTCGCTGCTGCTTGGAATGGCGCTGCTTTTCGCGGCCTTGCGCAGCACCGCTGACCGCGCGGTCGTTGCGGGATTGGGACTGCTGTTGCTGTTGGTCTCGGCGCTGTACCTGCGCGACCTGTTTGCTTTGGCTTTCTGCGTCGGGTTGGCTGTGGTGCTATTGGCCGTGGCGCGTTGGCTGGATCACAGCGCCAATGATCTTGTTCTCAGGGTGATAGGGCTGACCTCGATGATCTACGTGCCGTTCGACATCTTCTCCGACACCATCGCGCGGTCGCATTTGCAGTCTGACGCGTGGATGATGGCCAACGAGTTCGGCGGGGCCACCGTGCTGTGGGGTGGGCTTTGGTTGGTAGTAAGCTTGTTGGCGATTGCCGCTAGCCTTCGGTATGGCTTGGGCGCGTCGAGCAATATCGTGTTCGACAAATCTACACCGCCGTCTGTCTAAAGAGGTTTCTGTTATGAAAACACTTCTTGCGCTCGCCCTTGCCTTGACCATCGCCAATGTAGGATGGGCCGCTACTCTGAGTTACGACGGCGTTACTGTCACGGTTCCGACCCCGCGTGGATATAAGGACGTGTCCGCGGCGAAGGGCGCGCCGGAAGATGTCGCCGTGTTTGAGACCCGTGCTGTGGAAGAATTGGAACGGGCCGGAGAATTCAATGACACGATTGTCGCCTATGTTGCGCGTGCAGACGCGCAGGCGGGCAGTGGGACTGAAGCCGAGTTTGACGAGATGTTCCGCCTGTTCTTTGGCAAAGCGCAGGCGCATGTCAAGGGACAGAGGTTTACGGTTCCCAAGCAGGCAAAGTCGGCCAGATGGGTTCAGGCGGTGTTCGGCTATTCCAGCGGCATGAAGAACGTACGTACGATCACGGCTACGGAGAATGGACCCAGATCGAAGGCTTTGCAGCTGGTGACGGGCCTGGTGATGCCCGGTGTCACGACTATTCCAGTGGTCGAAGAAATCTCGTTTGTGCTGGTTGGCGATGCGCTTGTGACGTTCCATACTGTTCGCGCTGATCTGGACGGACGAATGGGAAAACGGGTGCGCCAATCGAGTGCTCGTTTGCGTCGTGAAATTGCAAAGGCTGCGCGGTAGCGCGGGGCCTGTTGACTCTGCCCCGAAGCCCTCTATAAGCGCGGCTTCATTGGTGTTGGTGGCCCTCGCAAGAGGAACCCTGTCACTCCGGCAAAATCCGGGGGAAGGACAACGCCCTTCTGAAAATGCAAGAAGGAGATCAGACGGTGACTAAACGTACCTCTGCCAAATACAAAATTGACCGCCGGATGGGTGAAAACATCTGGGGTCGTCCAAAATCCCCAGTAAACCGTCGTGAATATGGCCCCGGTCAGCACGGTCAGCGCCGCAAGGGCAAACTGTCGGACTTCGGTCTGCAGCTGCGCGCCAAGCAGAAGCTGAAAGGCTATTACGGCGATCTGACCGAGAAACAGTTCAAGCGTACTTACGTTGAAGCTGCTCGTGTCAAAGGTGACACTGGTGAAAACCTGATCGGCCTGCTGGAGCGTCGTCTGGACGCCGTTGTGTACCGCGCCAAGTTCGTTCCAACCGTCTTTGCTGCACGCCAGTTCGTGAACCACGGCCATGTCACAGTGAACGGCAAGCGGGTTAACATCCCGTCTTACCGTGTCAAAGAAGGCGACGTTGTTGAAGTGCGCCAGAAGTCCAAGCAAATGGCGCTGGTTCTGGAAGCATCGCAACTGCCAGAGCGTGACGTTCCTGACTATCTTGACGTTGATCACTCCAAAATGGTTGCGACCTTCGTGCGCACACCGGGTCTTGGCGATGTGCCATACCCCGTCATGATGGAACCAAACCTCGTGATCGAATATTACGCGCAGAACTAAGGTTCTTTGCCTCTCAGCTACAAAGGCCGCCCCTCGGGGCGGTCTTTTTCGTTGGAGGTCGTGCGATGGCCTGCGATTGCGACGTCGAGAATCGCGGTAAAGCCAGTTGTGGCACGCTGCCTTCCGTTACGGCACTCCGCGCCAACTTGTCGCGCGACTAAGGTCTGGTATGGCCCTGACGGCAAGTCGAATTAGTCCCGTTTTGCGGGTGCTGCCACGTGTTGCTGCATTGCGGCAAGTTGA
Source organism: Litoreibacter meonggei (assembly GCF_003663885.1). Classification (GTDB taxonomy): domain Bacteria; phylum Pseudomonadota; class Alphaproteobacteria; order Rhodobacterales; family Rhodobacteraceae; genus Litoreibacter; species Litoreibacter meonggei. The sequence continues at coordinate 793,427 of NZ_RCCE01000001.1, read as the reverse complement.
TGGGCTGACAATAAATTTACCAAATTTACAGTTTTGATTTTAGATTTATGCCCCGGAAGACAAACAAATTTACAAAATTATCTTTCAATACCCGATGCTTGGCGGCAATTATCAAACTTGCGTGCTATAAGCTCGGGCGAGGGAGCGTTTTCTATATGTTAGAGCGCGGGGCTGGGATGCCCTTGCGTCATGCTCCTTACACAGATTTTGCGGAGGACCACTATGACGACCCCATCCAATCCAGACACGACCTATGCCCCGGATCCAGCCTTCGCCAAGGCCGCCCATGTGGACGCGGCGGGCTATGAGAAAATGTACGCAGCCTCCATGGCCGACCCTGACGCCTTCTGGGCAGAGCAGGGCAAGCGGCTGGACTGGATCAAGCCGTTCAGCCAAGTGTCGGACGTGGATTTCACCTTGGGCAATGTCCATATCAACTGGTTCGCCGATGGCACCCTGAACGTCGCCGCCAACTGCATCGACCGCCATTTGGCGACCCGCGGTGACCAGACCGCGATCATCTGGGAGCCGGATGATCCCACCAAGGAAGACGCCAAGCACATCACCTATAAGCAGCTGCACAAATCCGTGTGCAAAATGGCCAATGTGCTGGAAAGCCTTGGCGTGCGCAAAGGCGACCGCGTTGTCATTTATCTGCCAATGATCCCCGAAGCGGCCTACGCCATGCTGGCCTGCGCGCGCATCGGGGCGATCCACTCCATCGTGTTCGCAGGTTTCTCGCCTGACGCGTTGGGTGCGCGGATCAACGGCTGTGACGCCAAGGTGGTGATCACGGCGGATCACGCGCCACGGGGCGGGCGCTCCACACCGTTGAAATCAAACACCGACCAAGCATTGCTGCACTGCAAGGACAGCGTCAAATGTCTGGTGGTTAAGCGCACGGGCGCGCAGACCACATGGACGGACCATGACTACGACTACAACGAGATGGCGATGGAGGCGGATGACAGCTGCCACCCCGCCGAGATGAGCGCCGAAGATCCGTTGTTCATCCTCTACACCTCCGGCTCGACCGGCCAGCCCAAGGGCGTGGTCCACACTTCCGGCGGCTATCTGGCATATGCGGCCATGACGCATGAGATCGTCTTCGACTACCATGATGGCGACGTGTTCTGGTGTACCGCGGATGTGGGCTGGGTTACCGGCCACAGCTACATCGTCTATGGCCCACTGGCCAATGGCGCGACGACGATCATGTTCGAGGGCGTGCCGACCTTCCCCGACGCAGGCCGGTTCTGGGACGTGTGCGAAAAGCACAAGGTAAACCAGTTCTACACCGCACCCACCGCGCTGCGCGCGTTGATGGGGCAGGGCGACAGCTTTGTCGAAGGACGCGATCTGAGCGATCTGAAAGTGCTGGGCACTGTGGGCGAGCCGATCAACCCTGAGGCGTGGACGTGGTATTACAACATCGTCGGCAAGGGCAAAGTGCCGATCGTGGACACATGGTGGCAGACTGAAACCGGCGGCCACCTGATGACCCCGCTGCCCGGTGCGACGAATTTGAAGCCGGGATCGGCGCAGCAGCCGTTCTTCGGGATCAAGCCGCTGGTTCTGGACCCGCAATCTGCCGAGGTGATCGAAGGCAATGACGTGGACGGCGTGCTGGTTATCGCCAACTCGTGGCCCGGCCAGATGCGTACCGTTTGGGGCGATCATGAGCGGTTCGAGAAGACCTATTTCAGCGACTACCCCGGCTACTACTTCACCGGTGACGGCTGCAAGCGCGATGCGGATGGGGACTACTGGATTACGGGGCGCGTGGATGACGTGATCAACGTGTCCGGTCACCGTATGGGGACGGCCGAAGTCGAAAGCGCGCTTGTGGCACATGCCCAAGTCGCCGAGGCCGCAGTTGTGGGCTACCCGCATGACATCAAAGGCCAAGGCATCTACGCCTATGTCACCTTGATGAACGATGTGGAGCCGACCGAGGAGCTGCGCAAGGAGCTGGAGAAATGGGTTCGCACCGAGATTGGCCCGATTGCCAAACCGGACCTTATCCAATGGTCGCCGGGCCTGCCGAAAACGCGCTCCGGCAAGATCATGCGCCGTATCCTGCGCAAGATTGCCGAGGATGATTTTGGCGCTTTGGGCGACACCTCCACGCTGGCGGAACCTGCGGTGGTCGATGACTTGATCGCCAACCGCATGAACCGGAAGGACGCGTGATGGATGGGTCCAACATTTCCGATGCGGCACCTGTTCTGATCCTGCTTGGACCTCCGGGTGCGGGTAAGGGCACGCAGGCGCGTAAACTGGAAGAGGACTTCGGCCTTGTACAGCTGTCGACGGGTGATTTGCTGCGCGCCGCAGTTGCCGCTGGCACCGAGGCGGGCAAGCAAGCGAAGGCGGTGATGGAATCCGGTGGGCTGGTCAGCGACGAGATCGTGCTGGCGATCCTCAAGGATCGCTTGGCGGAGTCTGACTGCGCCAAGGGCGTGATCCTCGACGGCTTCCCGCGCACCACGGTGCAGGCGGAGGCGTTGGATGATCTGCTGAAGGCGTCAAGCCAACGTATCAACGCGGCTATTTCGCTGGATGTGGATGATGCGGAGATGGTCACGCGTATTGCGGGCCGCTTCACCTGCAAGGGGTGTGGCGAAGGCTATCACGATACCTTCAAAGCCCCTGTTGTGGCCGACACCTGTGACAAGTGCGGCAGCACGCAGATGGTGCGCCGCGCGGATGACAATGCGGAAACGGTCGCCTCGCGTCTAGAGGCTTACCACGCGCAAACCGCGCCGTTGATTGACTATTATGACGGCAAGGGCGCTTTGGTGCGGGTGGATGCCATGGGTGACATTGACGCCATCGCGTCGGACCTTGGGGCCATCGTGAGCCGCGTGTCGGCCTAAGCCTAATCCCGCCTAAGGGCGGTCACAATAAATATGAAGGGCGCGCCTCGGTGCGCCCTTTGCTACGCTCGGGGCATTGTTTAGTCATTTCGAGGTGCTCTGATGTTGAAATTTCTGCCGCTGACCTTGTCCCTTCTGGCCGCCCCTGCCGCAGCCCAAGACGTGGAGGCTTGGTTCGTGATCATCAACCAGAACGACGGGCGGGTTGTTGATGAAGCCGCTTGGAACGCGGCTGTGGCCCAAGAGGGGCTGGAGGCAAGCACCCGCACGGTGATCGACACGGACTTCTATGCCATCGACCGCACCATCGAGACGGCGAAGACCGAAGGTGGCACGGTGGCTTTCTTTCTTGCGACCAATGTGCCGACGACCGACCCGGCCAAATTCGATCAGGTCGTGAAAAGCTTCCTCAGCTCGAGCGCGCAACAGCCGCTTCTGGAAGGGTTGGAAGTACTGTTGGACCAGCCCGAATGCAGATTGATCCGCAAGCCGTTGACGGGCCGTGAGTTCATCTACACCGACACGATTGTCACCATGGACAGCCCGCAGTTGCGGCAGGACTGCTATGCGATGTCGATGCGCTACATGATGAACAACCTTGAGCAGTTTGGCCCCCGCACACCGTTTGACCAGCAAGTCGACGAAAACGCCGCTGTACAGCAAAAGGCGTTGCCGCCGATGGCGATCAAGTCGAAAGCGTTAGTGGATGAGGCCGCGCGGCAACCGGATGGCCCACCCGTGCGCAGGGCGAGCAACGTGTACAAGGCTGGTGAAAAGATGTCGTTTCACGCCAATTTGCTCAATGTTGGACGTTTCGATCCGGGCACATCCAAAGCGCGGTTCGAGATTAATATGGATTTGGTGGTGACCCGGCTCGACGAGCCTGGAGAACAGCGGCTGCCCTCTGCCTACGTCTACAAAGGTCAAAGCACGCACCGGATTCCGGTTGCAGACAACTACTTTGACAACTTCATCACCGCCGGGTTCTCGTTGCCGCAAGCTGGAAAATACCGCGTAGAGCTGGTTTTGACCGATTTGTCGCGACCGAAGGCGGCTGGGACGTCCGTGACCGTACCCTACGAAGTTGAAGTGGTGGAGTAACGCCGCGCGGCGGGTTGGGTTGCGCAATACGCGATTTCTGCTCGCCATCCACGGCGGACAGGCGTAAGCCTTCGCCATGTTTGGGGACAAGATAAGACGTATGGATTTGGACGAGGCGAAGGCGCTGCCCTTCCTACGTCAGCCCGTGTTCTTGCTGTTCCTTATGGCTTTTGCCATGCCCGTTGCGTTTGCCACATGGTCCGCATTGCTCAATAACTTCGTGATTGAGGTGGCCGGATTTACTGGCGTCGAGATTGGCTGGCTGCATACGGTGCGTGAGATTCCGGGGTTTTTGGCAATCGGGGTGATCTTCCTGATCATCTTCATCCGCGAGCAGGTGCTGGGGTTGATTTCGCTGATCCTTTTGGGCGCCGCCACGGCGATGACGTCCTATTTCCCGCAGTTCGGCGGCATTTTGATGCTGACGCTGCTATCTTCCATCGGGTTCCATTATTACGAGACGGTCAACCAGTCGCTGCAATTGCAGTGGATCGACAAGGCCAAAGCCCCGCAAACGCTGGGCTGGCTGACTGCGGCGGGCAGTTTCGCGTCGCTGATCGCTTATGGCTTGCTGGTGCTGACGTGGAAAACCTTCGATCTGAGTTATGAAGTCGTTTACCTGATGGCTGGCGGCATCACCGTTCTTATTGCGGCCTTTTGCTTGCTCTATTTCCCGCAGTTCGAGACCCCCCACCCGCAAAACAAAACCATGGTCTTGCGCAAACGCTACTGGCTGTACTACGCGCTGCAATTCGTGTCTGGCGCGCGACGTCAGATATTTGTGGTGTTCGCGGCCTTCATGATGGTCGAGCGGTTTGGCTTCGAAGTGCATGAAGTGACGGCGCTGTTTTTGATCAACTACGTCGCCAACATGATCTTCGCCCCGCTGATCGGGCGGGCGATTGGCGTCTACGGCGAGCGCCGGATGCTGATCTTCGAATATGTCGGCCTGACGATTGTGTTCCTTGCCTATGGCGGCATTTACTATTTCGGTTGGGGCGTGGTGCTGGCGGCTGGGCTTTATGTGGTGAACCACCTGTTCTTCTCCATGGCGTTCGCGTTGAAGACTTATTTCCAGAAGATCGCTGACCCCGCCGACATCGCACCCACCGCCGCCGTGGCGTTTACCATTAACCATATCGCCGCCGTGTTCCTGCCGGTGGTGCTGGGGTATATGTGGATCAACTCGCCCGCGTCTGTGTTTGTGGCGGCGGCAGGCATGGCGGTCACGTCGCTGGTGCTGTCGATGCTGATCCCGCGCCATCCTGAACCGGGCCGTGAGACCATCTTCGCCCGAGGCAAAACCGCAGCGGCAGAGTGATCGGCGGGGGTTGCGCCGGGGCCGGCAGCGGCCTAATCGAACGGCGAACCCAAGGAGAGCCAGCCCATGCCAACATATACCGCCCTGACGACCCTTATGGGGGAACCTGCCGCCCAAGCCTTGGGTGAGGCGCTGGAGGCACTGGAGCCCGCACCGACCGGTGTGGGTGTGTTCGAGGTTGAGGATGGCTCGGGGCTTTGGGAAGTGGGCGGCTATTTTCTGGACGAACCGAACGATATCGAGCTGGCATTGCTGACCGCGGCGCATGAGGCGAAGCCGTTTGTCGTGTCTGAAATACCTGAAACGGACTGGGTGGCCCATGTGCGCCGCGAACTTGCTCCCGTGGAGGCGGGGCGTTTCTTCGTCTACGGTGCCCATGATGCCGACAAAGTTCCTTCCGACAAGGTATCGCTGTTGATCGAGGCCGCGATGGCGTTCGGAACGGGGCATCACGGGACAACGCAGGGCTGCCTTTTGTCGCTGGAAGACTACCTGAGCGAAGGCGGTCGCGCTGAAAATGTAATCGATGTGGGCTGTGGCACAGCGGTTTTGGCTATGGCTGCGGCTGCAGTTTGGGATCAGGTGGTGATTGCGTCTGATATTGATCCGATTGCGGTCGAGGTCGCGCAGGTCAATGCGCAGGCCAACGGCATGGCCGACAAGATCACCTGCCGAGAGGCGATTGGCTTCGGGCATGATGATATTGCCGTAAAGGTGCCATTTGACTTGATTTTTGCCAATATTTTGAAGGGGCCGCTGATCGACTTGGCGCCGGATATGGCCGCGCATTGTGCCGATGACGGTACGGTTATTTTGTCGGGATTGCTGACAGATCAGGCCGATGAAGTGCAGTCAGTTTACGTGCAAAACGGTTTCCAACTGTCGCAAAGACGTGACATTGGTGAATGGACTGCGTTGCGAATGTGCAAGAAATAGCAATTTTTGTAGGAGATTGTTCACGAACCTGCTACCGAAGATCGGAAATGTGCAATACATAAGCACTGGGATCAGGTTTTGGCAGACGTTAACAAAGATCGCTTTATTGAGCGGTTGAATGCGATTCAGCAAAAAGGCGACCCGAATAAAAAGGTCGTTCGCAAGGTTAGCAAAGATGGCCTTGTCGTTGAGGTCGTGAAGCCTCGCCGCAAGAAGCTTGTGCCAGTCAAAAGCATTCTCACCACCGGACTAATCCTCATCATGTTCAAGGGCTTTCTTTTTGCGCAATTGGGTGGCACCGAGTATGAGCGCCGGATTGATACGCTTAAAAAAGGTCATAGTGGCGAGGTTTTGGCGGCCTTTCTTTTGTATGCGGATCCTGCAACGCAAACCATGGCGCGCGGGATCGACGTCGTTCTACGCAACAACTAAACACCTTGAGAAACGAAAAAAGCCACCCCGAAGGGCGGCTTAGCATTTCGCAACCTAAGGCTTTAGGGCTTAGACGTTGAAGATGTCACCACGGTTCAAGCCGATGTCTTCCAGCTCGCGAGCGGTCAAAGCGGAAAGAGCGTTGCGGGTTGCGCGGCGATCATTCCATGCCACAACGGCACCGATGAAAGAGGCGAGAAAGCCAGAAGCATTGGCGCGGACGCCTTCGTTCAGCGAGCGGGAGGTTTCATATACAGCCATGCGAGTCGTCCTTTTTTGAGAGTGCCCAATTTCGAGCAGTGAGTGTCTGTCTGAGCCGCATCTAGGGTTCGGCCACGAGTCCCACAAGAATGATTTTTGCATGTCCCCTATGCATTTTTTGCATATGTCCTAACGTCACCTAAATCCCTAAAAAATATGGCAAAATAAGGCATTTCGGTGTGTCGCAAACAGAGCTTGGGGCGGCGATTTTGAACCCCAGATACGGCGTTTTCGGGGGAACTGGGTGAAAGCTGGTCAAAACGGCCCTGCACGTATCATCTTGGCAAATGTTCTTGTTTCGTGCTACTTGTGGCGAAAGAACAACAAAAAATGAGCAGGACATGCGCGTCATAGGGATTGACCCGGGATTGAGAAACCTTGGTTGGGGGGTGATCGACACCGACGGATCGCGGATTTCGCATGTTGCCAACGGCACGTGCCATTCCTCAACAGGAACTGAACTTGGCGCGCGGCTTCTAAGCCTGCATGCGCAACTTACCGAGATATTCACCCGCTTCGCGCCCGATACAGCCGGGGTAGAGCAGACCTTTGTCAACAAGGACGGAGCCGGCACCTTGAAGCTGGGACAAGCGCGTGGGATCGCGATGCTGGTGCCCGCGCAAGCAGGGCTGAGCATTGGCGAATATGCCCCGAACAAGATCAAGAAGACTGTTGTGGGTGTTGGCCACGCCGACAAGACCCAAGTGGCGCATATGGTGAAGATGCAGCTGCCGGGGGTGATTTTGACGGGACCGGACGCGACGGACGCTTTGGCGATAGCGCTATGTCACGCGTTTCATGCGCGGGCCGGAAACAGATTAGACGAAGCATTGGCGAGGGCAGGGGCATGATCGGCAAGCTTACAGGGCGATTGGATTACCGCGCTGCGGATCACGTTCTGATCGACGTGGGCGGGGTGGGCTATATGGTCTACTGCTCTGAGCGCACGATGGCGGTGCTTCCCGGGCCGGGGGAGGCGGTATCGCTGTTTACCGAGCTTTTGGTGCGCGAAGACCTGTTGCAGCTTTTCGGCTTCACTTCACTTGTCGAGAAAGAATGGCATCGTCTTTTGATGACAGTGCAGGGCGTCGGCGCAAAGGCGTCGATGGCTATTTTGTCGACCTTGGGGCCGGATGGCGTGTCGCGTGCAGTAACCTTGGGCGACTGGAACACCATCAAAGCAGCCAAGGGTATTGGTCCCAAAACAGCGCAAAAGGTTGTGCTTGAGTTGAAAGACAAAGCACCAAACGTCATGGCAATGGGCGGCAGTTTAGCCGCGGCGCAAGGCTTGGTCGGGACGGGGTCAGATAGTGATGCCGTGATCGAGCCGATCTCTGCCCCAACCGCTTCGGCGCAGGCGGAGGCTTTGTCGGCGTTGGTGAACCTTGGTTACGCCCATGGAGATGCGGCCGGAGCGGTGGCGCAGGCCGCAGGTGATGGTGCAGCGGAAACTCCTGCACTGATCCGTGCGGCGTTGAAACTGTTGGCGCCGAAGGAGTAAGGTGTGAACCTTCCTCTGGAAGAACGACCTGCCCTGCGGCATAGAGATGTATATGAACGAACCTGATCCAACATTGCGCCCCGAGAAGCGTCCGGAAGATACGGACCGCGCGTTGCGTCCTCAGGGGCTGGACGAGTTTATTGGTCAGGCCGAGGCGCGGGCGAACCTGAGGGTGTTTATCGAGAGCGCCAAGACACGTGGCGAGGCGATGGACCACACGCTGTTCCACGGACCTCCGGGCTTGGGGAAAACCACGCTGGCGCAGATTATGGCCCGCGAGTTGGGTGTTAACTTTCGCATGACCTCCGGTCCGGTGCTTGCCAAGGCGGGCGATCTGGCGGCAATCCTGACCAATCTGGAAGCCCGTGACGTGTTGTTCATCGACGAAATCCACCGGCTCAACCCCGTGGTTGAAGAAATCCTGTATCCCGCGCTGGAAGATTTCGAGCTGGATTTGGTGATTGGCGAAGGGCCTGCGGCGCGAACCGTGCGTATCGAGTTGCAACCGTTCACGCTGGTGGGTGCGACCACACGGCTTGGGTTGTTGACGACGCCCTTACGCGACCGCTTCGGTATTCCGACACGACTGCAATTCTACACCGAGAGCGAGCTGCACGAGATCGTGCGCCGTGGCGCGCGGCTGTTGGGTATTCCCACAGAAGATGATGGCGCGCTAGAGATTGCGCGGCGGGCGCGGGGGACGCCGCGGATTGCGGGTCGTTTGCTGCGGCGGGTTGTGGACTTTGCCGTGGTCGAAGGCGGCGGAAAGATTACGCGAGCCTTGGCGGATAGCGCTTTGACGCGTCTGGGTGTCGATCATCTTGGCCTCGATGGCGCGGACCGGCGTTATCTTCGGTTGATTGCTGAAAACTACCAAGGCGGGCCGGTGGGGATTGAAACGATGTCTGCCGCCCTGTCGGAGAGCCGCGACGCAGTAGAAGAGGTAATCGAGCCGTATCTGCTGCAACAAGGCCTGATCCAGCGCACCCCGCGCGGGCGGATGTTGGCGCAAAAAGCGTGGACGCATCTGGGGCTGGACGCACCTCAGCGTAGCACGGACCTGTTCGGAGACTGAGACCATGTGGCGTGTGCTTGTTATACTCTTCGCACTTTGGGGCAGCGCCGCGTCGGCGGACTACACGGCGGGCGGCTATACTCAGGCGCAGACCCGGTTCGGGGTGTTGCAGGTGGTAGGGCAGTTGGGCCAGCAGCGGGTGTTGTTTAACGGCTCTGATCTGGGAATAGAAAATCACGCGTATTCCATTGACGGCGTCTGGGCTGTGCAAGGCGGCACGCAGGATTGGGCGGTTCTGACCTCGCGCCATGGTGGCAATATGTGCGGCGGGGCCTCGCAGATCGCGATCATGCTGACAGCGGGGGCCGCGGCACGTACGGATGAATTCGGGGTTTGTCAGGGTGGGCCCATTGATTTGCGGGTGACACCAGAGGCGTTGGAGGTTGATATTTCCGACCCTACGCCACGAGTGGCGCATCAGACCTTCCGCTTTGACGGGGCGCAGTTGAGCCAAGTCGCAGTGGCCGAGGCGACCGCGCCCGCCGCTGGGGCGGGGCAAGCGGTCACGCGCTGGCTGGGCCAGCATCCGCAACGCCTGACCCAAGACCCCAGCGAGCAGGCGCGGTTTGCCCGTGTGCTGACACCGCTGCAAATGGACGAGCTGAGCCGCAGGATGTCGGGGCCGGGCGACACACGGCAGGAGGGTGGCTGGATTGTCGGCCGCGCCTGTCAGGCGCACCAATGCAACACAGCGGCAGCGGCTTGGGCGGTACGGATCCGCGACGGCGCGCCATTTGCGGTGTTCTATAATCGCGGTGGACCTATCGTCTTCGCGGGCGATCAGCAGTTTGCTGACCCCGTTATCACGTCGCTATTGAGATGGAGTTTGCCATGATGCACGACGCTTCGCCCGAAGCGGTGACCAAGCTGTTCACCCGCTCCGACGGGTCCTACCTATTTGCCCGCTGGGGGAGGCCGATTGCACCCGTGGCATTTGGCGTTGAAGATAGCACGGTCGGCATCATCAAGGGCGCTATCGAAGCAGTGTGCAGATTGGCGGGCCACGAGGTGGCCGAGACAGACCCGGAGTTGGGCTCCAACCTCATGGTGTTTTTCCTGCGCGAGTGGCAAGAGCTGATCGACACGCCGAACCTTGACCGGATGATTCCGGAACTGGGGCCATTGGTCGAACGGCTGAAAGCGGCGGACGCCAACCAGTATAGACTGTTCCGGTTCGAGCCTGATGGCGGAATCAAGGCGTGCTTCGTTTTTGTGCGCATGGATGACGTCATGTCGGATATTCCCGCCGAGACCATCTGTCTGGGTCAAGCTGTGCAGTCCATCCTGCTTTGGTCCGATGAGGCGTTTTTGGGGTCGTCTCCGCTGGCGTTGACCGGTGACAACGTGGCGATTTTGAAACCAGACGTGGCGAATGTAATCCGTGCTGCCTACGATCCTGTGATGCCGGTGGCCGCCGATGATGCGTCCCATGCGCTGCGTCTGGCAGCGCGGATCGGGGCATTGGTATCTTGAGGCCGAGATGAGAGACAGTTTGCGACGCCACGCCATTGCGATTTGCACAGATAAGATTGCCAAGAAGGGTGACGGGGTGGGGCTGTCTTTCTACGCCTTCTTCGCCAACAAGAACGACACACCCGACGCGCTAATGGAGGCTGCAAGATGGTGGATCGAGACCCACAAGCTTGACCATTTCGAGAAAGCCGTGAAAATTCGCGCGATGATTGAGGCGGGGGAGTAATATGACACATAGTTTCTCACTGCGCGTCTACTACGAAGACACCGACCTTGCGGGCATCGTCTATTACGCCAACTACCTGAAGTTCATCGAGCGCGCCCGCAGCGAATGGGTGCGCGAGATTGGCGTGGATCAAGTGGCGCTGAAAGCCGAGCAGGGGATTGTTTTTGCCGTGCGGCGGGTCGAGGCGGACTACCTGTCGCCCGCGAAGTTTGACGACGTCTTGAGCGTGACAACGGACGTGCAGGACATTTCGGCGGCGCGGATCACGCTCACGCAAGATGTCAGTCGCGGCAATGATGTGCTGTTCAAATCGGTGGTGACGCTTGTTTGCTTGGGCGTGGATGGCCGCCCGCAGCGGCTTCCGGCGGATATTCGCCAACAGATGCAACGGTAACGGGAATTTTTATGCCCTTGCGACGTGATATGTAGCAAAGCAGTTCCGTTGCGGCTATTCTATGGCCAATCAAGCCGCACAAAGCGGTAAAAACAAGGCGAGCAGGTTTTATGGAAGCTGAGGCAATCGGCCTAGCCAGCGACGTGGACTTTTCAGTCACGGCGCTTTTCTGGCGGGCAACACCAACTGTTAAAATAGTCATGCTGATGCTGATCGGGGCCTCGTTCTGGGGCTGGGCGATCATCGTTCAGAAGTTCATCAACTACCGCGCGGCACGCCGCGAGGCGGAAGAGTTCGACCGTCTGTTCTGGTCGGGCGAACCGCTGGACGAGCTGTTCGACAAGGTGGGCGCTGATCCGGACGGGGCGGCGCAGAAAATTTTTGCCGCAGGCATGAGCGAATGGCGACGGTCGCACCGCGACGACGGCCAGCTGATCGCGGGGGCCACCGCGCGGATTGACCGCTCGATGGATGTGGCTATTTCCAAGCAGGAAGAAAAGCTGAACTACGGTTTGGGTTTCTTGGCAACGACAGGTGCGACAGCCCCGTTCATCGGGCTGTTTGGCACGGTTTGGGGTATCAAACACGCGTTCGAGCAAATCGCGATCTCGCAAAGCACCAATTTGGCGGTTGTGGCCCCTGGTATTGCGGAGGCGCTGGTCGCCACGGCACTGGGTCTGGTCGCGGCTATTCCGGCAGTTATTTTCTACAACAAGCTGAGCGCTGACTCGGACCGCATCATGTCGGGCTACGAGGCGTTTGCCGACGAGTTTACCACCATCCTGTCACGTCAACTGGACGCTTGAGCCATGGGTGCAAGTGTTCAACAAGGCGCGTCTTCGGGCGGGCGTCGGGGCAAGCGGCGTAAGAGCGGCTCCAAGCCGATGTCGGAGATCAACGTCACGCCCTTCGTCGATGTGATGCTGGTGTTGCTGATCATCTTCATGGTGGCGGCCCCGTTGTTGACGGTCGGTGTGCCGGTGGAGTTGCCGAAGACCGCAGCCTCTGCCCTGCCGACCGAGCAGGAGGAACCGCTGACCATTACCGTCGAGGCGGACGGGCAGTTGTCGATCCAGAATACACCGATCGAGGATGATGCGTTGATTGGCCGACTGCGTGCCATTGCCGCCGAGCGGAATGACGACAAGGTTTTCCTGCGCGCCGATGGCTCGATCCCTTACGAGCGGGTCGTGCAGGTGATGGGAGCGCTCAACAAGGGTGGCTTTTCCAACATTGGTTTGGTGACGGACATCGGCGGCCCTTCGCTTGACGGGCAGGGCGGGTAGGCGCGCATGCGCATGTCCCCAAATACCGGCACCTATGTTTCCGGCGCAGGCCACGCGGCCTTCATCCTCTACCTGATCGTAGGGGGGCTTTTTGTTGCGCGGGACACGGATTTTGAAGTGAAGGTCAGCAACGTCTCGATTATCTCGGGCGAAGAATTTGCGTCCATGCAGGCCCAATCCCCGGGTGAAGGGGAATTGCCGCCCGCGCCGGAAGTGCCCGCTGACGTGGACCAACCCGCCCCCGCCGTGGAGCCGGAAACACCAAGCGCGCCGCCGCCAACCCCGCGTCCGGTGGAAGAGGTTGCACCTGAGCCCGAGCCTGTGATCCCCGAACCAGCGGAGCCTGTCGAGGCACCCGTGGTGCCGGAGCAACCAGAAGCACCCGATGTCGATGGCGATCCGGGGGCGACTTTGATCGTGCCCGATGCTGTGGCTGTTCCGCGCCCTGCGGAGCGGATTGCCGAAGAGGTGGTCGAGCAGCCTGACCCGGAGGTTGCGGTTGGCGACACCGATCAAGCGGCGACTGCGCCTGCGGCTGATCCAACCCCCGTGCAAGAGGCGCAGGACGAGACCGCCCGCGAAGAGGCCACGACCGAGATCGTGACCGAAGCGGACGAGCCGTCGACCTCTGCGCCGACCAAATCGACGCGGCCCGGCCGCAAGCCAAAGCCGCCCGCGCCCCCTGCGCCGCAGGTTGCAGAAACACCGACCGAGACCCCCAGCGAAGCACCGAGCCTTGCGGATAGCATTGCGAATGCGGTGGCCGAAGCCAACACATCGACCGCAGTGGCAGACAACGCCAATCCCGGTGGCGGCACGTCCTCCCCGATTACGCGGTCCGAAAAGGGTACCTTTATTCTGGGTATTCAGAAGTGCTGGAATGTCGGCGCGTTGGGCACGGATGCCTTGGCGGTTTCCGTGGTTGTCGGCTTCCAGATGGAGCAAAATGCCAAGCCGATTGTGGGCTCGATTCGGATGATCTCGTCTACAGGTGGCAGCGGCGATGCGGTGACGCGGGCCTACGAGGCGGCACGCCGCGCGATTATCCGTTGCGGGGCAAGCGGGTACAACCTTCCCCTCGACAAATATGACCAATGGCGTGAAGTGGAAGTAAGCTTCAACGCGACGAAGAAAGAAATCAGATGACCAAAATGGCGCAAATACGCCGAAGTGCGGCCACGCAGGGCGAGAACGCCTTGCAATGTACCGTCTGCGTGAAAGGATAAGACCATGATGAAGATGCTTCTCACCTGTCTTGCGTTTGTGATGGCGGTCTCCGCCGCGCAGGCCGAACCTTTGCGCATCGAGTTGGACAGCCCCAATATCGAGCCGTTGCCATTTGCGGCCCCTGCGTTCATCGCGGAAACTGCGGGTGCAGACCAATATGCCCGCGATCTGGCGGCTGTTGTGTCGTCGGACTTGCAAGGCTCCGGCCTGTTTCGCGCGATCAGCCAAGATGCGTTCATCAGCCAGATCACCAGCTTTGACAGCCCCGTCCAATATGCGGATTGGAAGGCGATAAATGCGCAGGCGCTGATTACCGGCGCTGTCTCCACAACAGGTGACGGGCAGATCATCGTGAAATTCCGCCTGTTTGATGTGTTTTCCGAAGACCAGTTGGGCGAGGGGCTGCAATTTGTTGGCTCCACCAATGGATGGCGCCGCATGGCCCACAAGGTGGCGGACGCCGTGTATTCGCGGATCACCGGAGAGGGCGGATACTTTGACAGCCGCGTCGTGTATGTGTCGGAAACCGGCCCGAAGAACGCCCGCCTGAAACGCCTCGGCATCATGGATTATGACGGAGCCAACCAGCAATTCCTGACCGATGCGCAGGCGATTGTGCTGGCACCGCGTTTCTCGCCCAATGGCGACCGGGTGATCTACACCTCGTACGAGAGCGGGTTCCCGAAGATTTACGTGTTGGACGTGGCCTCGGTCGGGCGTCGTGTGCTGCAAGACCAGCCGGGCACGATGAGCTTTGCGCCGCGTTTCGCGCCGAACGGGCAGGATGTCGTGTTCTCGCTGACCACAGGGTCAAACACGGATATCTACAAGCTTAATCTGGATAGCGGGCAGCGCACGCAGCTGACCTCCAGCCCCGCAATCGAGACTGCACCCAGCTATTCACCAGACGGCACTCAGATCGTGTTCGAGAGCGACCGCTCCGGCACCCAGCAGCTTTATGTAATGAGCGCGGGGGGTGGCGAGGCGACGCGGATTTCCTTCGGGCAGGGCCGCTATGGTACGCCCGTCTGGTCACCGCGTGGCGACCTGATCGCGTTCACCAAGCAAAACCGTGGCCGGTTTCACATCGGCGTGATGCGCACCGACGGGTCGGGTGAGCGGCTGCTGACGGCCTCGTTCCTGGATGAAGGCCCGACATGGTCGCCGAATGGCCGTGTGATCATGTTCACCCGCGAAACGGCAGGCTCTGGCGGGTCGTCAACGCTGTATTCGGTGGATATTTCAGGGCGGAACCTGAAGGCCGTGCAAGCGCAGGCGTCGGACCCGAGCTGGTCACCGTTGCTGAAATAAACCGTGAGATTCCCTTTGCGCCGCGCACATGCTAAGTTCGGCGCAATCGAGCTAACATATAATGACCCATAAGGATCAAACCCCATGAAGACGTTTACCAAGGTTGTAGTGCTGACCACCACGCTGGCGCTTGCCGCTTGCGCCAAAAGCCCGTTTGACCGCAGCGGCAATGGTGCCGGTGCAGGTGCTGGCAGTCTAGATAACGGCGGAATTTCCAGCTCCGCACTGGACGCGAACAGCCCAGCCTATTTTAACCAAACCATTGGGGACACAGTGCTGTTTGCCGTGGACCAATCCACGATCAACGACACAGCCCGCGCCACGTTGAGCCAACAAGCCAACTGGTTGAACAACAACACGACCTATAGCGCGATCGTTGAAGGCCACGCCGACGAGCAGGGCACGCGCGAGTATAACCTTGCACTGGGCGCGCGTCGTGCCGCCGCCGCCCGTGACTACCTTGTGGCGAACGGTGTCGCCGACAACCGTCTGCGCACGGTGACCTTCGGCAAGGAGCGCCCGCTTGCGGTCTGTTCAACGGAAGAATGTTATGCGAAGAACCGCCGTGCGGTGACAGTGATCTCCGCAGGTGTTGGCAGCTGATAGGCTAAGATTATGCGCAAGGTTCTGATGTGTTTGAGTTTCGCTCTGAGTGTGGGGCCGCTGGCCGCGCAGGACTCGAGCCTTGCGGATATTCGCGCGGAGTTGGGGCAGCTGAATGCTGCTCTGGTTCAACTGCGCTCTGAGGTGTCGAGCGGCAATACTGGTGGTTTGACGATCACCGGTGACACATTGCAACGCATCGACATTATCGAGGCATCCTTGGCAAAACTGACCTCCAAGGCCGAAGACCTTGAGAACCGTATCAACCGTGTGGTGACCGACGGCACCAACCGCGTGGGAGATCTGGAATTCCGCCTGTGCGAGTTGGAAGAAGGCTGCGATCTTGGGTCGCTTGGGGAAACCCCGACTTTGGGTGGAGACACTGGTAACGCGCCCGTTGCTGTTGCGCCGACCGCTTCGCCTGATACGGGCGGGGCAGAACTGGCCATTTCCGAGAAAGCCGACTTCGAGCGGGCGCAGGAGGCGCTCGCAGCCGGTGACTTTCGCAGCGCCGCGGAGCAGTTTGCGGCCTTTAATGAATCCTACCCGGGGGGGCCTCTAGCCTCCGACGCCTATTTCTTGCGCGGCCAGGCGCTGGCGCAATCGGGCGACTGGAACAACGCAGCGCGGTCTTATCTGGAAAGCTTTTCCGGCTCACCTGATGCCCCGCGCGCGCCGGAAGCGCTATTGAGGCTGGGGTTGGCGTTGTATGAGCTGGGTCAAGCAGAAGAAGCCTGCCTGATGCTGCAAGAAGTTGGCGTGCGCTATCCCGGATCGGATCAAGTGCTTCCGGCGAACTCGTCGATGCGCAATCTTGGCTGCCAGTGACCGCCTCGGCGCTTCCTGAAGATTTTTTAACCTCATTGAAGCCGGACAGCGTTCTGGGCGTTGCCGTCTCTGGCGGCGGCGACAGCATGGCGTTGTTGCATATGCTGTTGCAAGCCGGAGTGCTGGTTCGGGTCGCCACCGTGAACCACAATCTTCGCGATGAAGCCCAAGCAGAAGCGCAGGTGGTCTCCGCGTTTTGTGTGACGCATGGTGTTTCGCACGATGTGTTGCACTGGCACTGGGACGGCACGGGCAACCTGCAAGATCAGGCGCGGCGAGGGCGCTACCGGTTGCTGTCGGATTGGGCCGCCGAGGCCGGACTGGACTGCGTGGCGCTTGGGCATACCGCCGACGACAATATCGAGACATTTCTGATGGGCTTGTCGCGGGGGGCGGGCTTGGACGGGTTGTCCGGAATGCAGGCTTCGTTCTCGCGTGGTGGGATCGCGTTCCATCGCCCCTTGCTTCACGCCCGCCGGTCGGAATTGCGCGATATCTTGCAAGGCGCGGGGATCACTTGGCGTGATGATCCGAGCAATGACGACCCCGGCTACCAGCGCATTCAGGTGCGCCAGAGTATGAGCGCGCTGGAGACCGCAGGTATCTCTGCCGAGCAAATCCTGATGTCTCTAAGCAACCTGCAAGCGACTCGCCGCGACTTGAATGCTGAGCTAGCAGCGGAGGTGGAAGACCATGTCCGGCTGGATCGGGGTGATCTGTGCTTTGACCTTCACTGGCTGGAGGCAAAGTCAGCTGAGTCGCAGCGCAGATTGCTCAATTCGGCTTTGCAATTCGTCGCGGGGCAGGATTATCCGCCGCGTGGCGTGAAGATGATGCGGGTACTGGCGGATTTGCGCCAGAAATCCGTGCTGCATGGTTGCTTGATCACGTCCGACGACGCGGAGCTTCGCGTCGGGCGGGAATTGAACGCGGTCGCGGAGCTTCGCGTGCCGTCAACCGAGGTTTGGGACCAGCGATGGAGCGTGGCTGGTACGCATAGCAAAACCACTGAAATACGGGCTTTGGGAGAGGCAGGATTGTCCCAATGTGCGGTCAATTGGCGTGATACCGGATTGCCCCACGCTTCGGTGCTTGCCTCGCCTTCGGTGTGGGAGGGTGACAGGTTGCTGGCGGCCCCATTGGCCGGATGGGCCAATAATTGGAGCCTGACGCTGCGACAACATGACTGTGAGTACCTAGAGTTCGTTTTATCGCATTGAACATGCGCCACTTATCCCTATTTTAACACCAACGGCTGTAAGTGGCGTAAGTGTCTGCGTCAAAGCCGAGCTGATTTAGGAGAACTCCCTTGGGCAACGCGAGAAACATCGCTTTCTGGGTCGTATTGTTTTTATTGATCCTCGCTCTTTTCAATCTGTTTAACGGCGGTCAGACCGCTGCAGACTCCCGCGTGATTCCTTATTCGGACTTCATTTCGCGGGTTGAGTCGGGCGATGTAAGCCAAGTGACGCTGGATGGTGAGAATATCATCATCCGTTCCGGCAATGAGCAGTTCGCGACGATTAAGCCGGAGGGTGTAGATGTAACCCCTGTGCTGCTTGAGAATAAGGTCGCAATCGAGGCCAAGCGTCAGGAACAAAACGGAATTTTGGCTTATGTCGGGACGTTGCTGCCATTCCTTGTGATCATCGGCATCTGGATTTTCTTTATGAACCGGATGCAGGGCGGCGGCAAAGGCGGGGCTATGGGCTTCGGCAAATCGAAGGCCAAACTGCTGACCGAAAAGCAAGGCCGTGTGACCTTTGACGACGTGGCTGGCATCGACGAGGCGAAGGATGATCTGGAAGAGATCGTAGAGTTCCTGCGCAACCCGCAGAAATTCTCGCGCCTTGGTGGCAAGATACCCAAAGGTGCATTGCTGGTGGGCCCTCCCGGGACCGGTAAAACGCTTCTGGCACGCGCTGTTGCTGGCGAAGCCGGCGTGCCTTTCTTCACCATTTCCGGCTCCGATTTTGTCGAAATGTTCGTTGGTGTCGGTGCATCACGCGTTCGTGATATGTTTGAGCAAGCCAAAAAGAACGCGCCTTGCATCGTGTTTATTGACGAGATCGACGCTGTTGGCCGCTCCCGCGGGGCTGGCTATGGCGGAGGCAATGACGAACGTGAACAGACGTTGAACCAGCTTTTGGTCGAGATGGACGGTTTTGAAGCCAACGAGGGCATCATCATCGTTGCTGCAACCAACCGTCCTGATGTGCTGGACCCTGCGCTGCTGCGCCCCGGTCGTTTCGACCGTCAGGTTCAGGTGCCAAACCCAGATATCAAAGGACGTGAAAAAATCCTGCGGGTTCATGCGCGCAAGGTGCCGCTTGGACCAGATGTAGATCTGCGGATCATCGCGCGTGGCTCGCCTGGGTTTTCTGGTGCGGATTTGGCTAACCTTGTGAACGAGTCCGCGTTGACGGCGGCCCGGGTTGGACGTCGCTTCGTGACGATGGAAGATTTCGAGAACGCCAAGGACAAGGTCATGATGGGTGCGGAGCGCCGCTCTATGGTAATGACCGAAGACGAGAAAAAACTGACCGCCTACCATGAAGCAGGGCACGCGATTGTGGGGCTAAATGTTCCGCAGCATGATCCAATTCACAAAGCGACAATCATCCCCCGTGGCCGTGCCTTGGGTCTGGTGATGAGCTTGCCCGAGCGTGATCAGTTGTCTGTGTCGCGTACCAAATACACCTCCAAAATCGCTATGGCGATGGGCGGCAAGGTTGCGGAAGAACTGAAGTTTGGACCTGAAAACGTAACCTCGGGTGCAACCTCGGACATTCAACAAGTCTCCAAGATCGCGCGTGCAATGGTGACCCAGTTCGGTTTCTCCGAAGAGTTGGGTCATGTCGACTACGCCAATGAGCAGCAATCCCATCTGGGGGCTTATGGTGGTGGTACCAGCCATTCGCAGGAAACTCAGAAAATCATTGATCAGAAGGTTAAGGAGCTGATTGATGACGGCTATGAGACCGCCAAGCGCGTCCTGACCGAGAAGAACGAGGAATGGGAACGTCTGGCGCAGGGCCTGTTGGAATACGAGACCTTGACCGGCTCGGAAATTGCTAAGGTGATTGCGGGTCAGCCGCTGAACCGTGGTGATGACGAAGAAGACGACACGCCTGATAGTGGCACGACGTCAGTTGCCGCGATCCCGAAGACACGTAAGCCCAAAACGCCGAAATCTGATGGCGGTATGGAGCCGGAACCTTCTGCTTAACGGCGTGAGATTGACGTTTAAGATATAAAACGCCCTGCCAATTGGTGGGGCGTTTGCATGTTACGTGCCATGTCACAGAGTTTGATTGGACGGCGTTGGCATTGTTGCCCATTGTCTCCGAGCACTATGATTGGAGACCAACTCTATGCCCGCTTTGAAGAAGACAGAATACACCGGTACGATCGTGTGGTTGGGACGGGTGGCGAATAGGGCGGCAGCCTTGCGGTCGGCTCCTTTGAACGAGGTCGCCGCCAGGTTCGACGGCATCGAGTGCGAAGACCATGGTGGGCTGACGCGCGAGTCTTGCAGCCGCGTAATTTCTCAATATCCCAGAGGGACACCAATTAAAAATACGCGCCAGATTTGCATCGTTTCAATGGAAGAGATGGCGGCAGTCGCGTCTGCCATTGGTGTTGAGGAATTTAACCCCGAATGGTGCGGAGCCGGTATTGTGATTGAAGGCATTCCAGATTTTACACATATTCCCCCGTCCTCTCGGTTGCAGACCCAAGACGGCACCACGATGACTGTCGATATGGAAAACCGCCCGTGCCATTTGCCAGCCCCCGTCATTGAAGAAGATGCGCCAGGGCATGGCCGCGCCTTCAAGGAGGCGGCGAAGGGACGCCGTGGCGTGACCGCATGGGTAGAAAGAGAGGGCATGTTGCGTGTTGGTGATATGGTCACGCTGCATATCCCCGATCAACGTCCATGGTCCGAGATCGCGGGCTAATCGCAGTGGGCAGTCCCATTTTTGGCGGCTGTTCTCCATCTGAAACTCATAACGGGATAGAGGCCGATTCCGGGGCCATAAATGTCGGAAACGCAGGATGCGATCAGCCGTATCCCCGATATAGGCGATGGTACACAATCGTGCCGATGCGCATGTGCGCGGGCCAAGGGGAGACAAGCCATGAGTTTCAAGACCGATATCGAGATTGCCCGCGAGGCCAAAAAGCGCCCGATCCAAGAGATTGGTGCCAAGTTGGGCATTCCGGAAGCGGACCTTCTGCCCTTCGGCCACGATAAGGCAAAGGTGTCGGCAGATTTCATCGCCGCACAGCGCGGTAAGAAAGACGGTAAGCTGATCCTTGTGACTGCAATCAACCCGACCCCTGCGGGCGAGGGCAAGACGACGACAACCGTTGGTCTTGGCGATGGCTTGAACGCGATTGGCAAGAAAGCTGCGATTTGTATTCGCGAAGCGTCGTTGGGCCCGTGTTTCGGGATGAAGGGCGGGGCCGCTGGTGGCGGATACGCGCAAGTCGTGCCGATGGAAGAGATGAACCTGCATTTCACGGGCGACTTCCATGCGATTACCTCCGCGCATAACCTGCTGTCGGCGATGATCGACAATCACATCTATTGGGGCAACGAGCTGGAAATCGACGAGCGCCGGGTGGTTTGGAAGCGGGTTCTGGACATGAACGACCGTGCGTTGCGCGATTGCGTGACTTCTCTGGGCGGGGTTGCCAACGGCTTCCCGCGTCAGACGGGGTTCGACATCACTGTGGCCTCCGAAGTTATGGCGATCCTGTGTCTGGCGCTTGATCTGGACGATCTGCAAAAACGCCTTGGCGACATCATTGTGGCGTATCGCCGTGACCGCTCTCCAATCTATTGCCGTGATATTAAGGCCGACGGTGCGATGACGGTGCTGCTGCAACAAGCGATGCAGCCAAACCTTGTGCAGACGCTGGAAAACAATCCGGCTTTCGTACATGGCGGCCCGTTTGCCAATATCGCCCATGGCTGTAACTCGGTTGTGGCAACCACGACGGCGCTGAAATTGGCCGATTTCGTGGTCACCGAAGCGGGTTTCGGGGCTGACTTAGGCGCCGAAAAATTCATGAACATCAAGTGCCGCAAAGCCGGGCTGGCGCCTGACTGCGTGGTTCTGGTTGCGACCGTCCGTGCGATGAAAATGAACGGTGGTGTGCTGAAAGCCGATCTGGCGGAAGAAAACGTAGATGCGGTGAATGCCGGTTGTTCCAACCTTGGTCGCCATATCGAAAACGTTAAATCATTTGGCGTGCCGGTTGTTGTGGGCATCAATCACTTCTCTGGTGACACGGACGCGGAAGTTGCCGCGGTTATCAACTATGTCGAGGCGCAGGGATCTGAAGCTATTCTGTGCAAACACTGGGCACACGGCTCGGAAGGCATCAAGGAGATGGCGACACGCGTAGCGGAAATCGCTGAAAGCGGCGCGTCGCAATTCGCTCCGCTTTACGCCGATGATTTGAGCTTGATGGAAAAAATCGAAACTGTCGCCAAGCGAATCTACCGCGCTGACGAAGTTCTGGCGGATAAGAAAATCCGCGACCAACTGCGTCAATGGGAAGAAGCGGGCTACGGCCATCTGCCAGTGTGTATGGCCAAGACACAATATTCGTTCTCGACGGACCCTAATTTGCGTGGTGCGCCAGTTGGTCACTCGTTGCCAGTGCGCGAAGTGCGACTGTCAGCTGGGGCAGGGTTCGTGGTTGTCGTCTGCGGCGAGATCATGACCATGCCGGGCCTGCCACGGGTTCCGTCCGCAGAAGCGATTATGCTAAACGACGCGGGCGAAATCGAAGGCTTGTTCTAAGACATGGTGCGGGCGTAGCGGCCATCGAGGCCGCCACGCCCGCGTCGCAGCTTTGGCTGCTTCCCGCGCGTGTTGCGGGTTTTGAAATCAATAAGGAGACTGCGGGCATGAGCGCACAGGTAATTGACGGAAAGGCCTTTGCGGCCAAGGTGCGCGGGCAAGTCGCGGAAGGCGTGAGCAAGTTGAAAACGGATCACGACCTTGTGCCGGGGTTGGCTGTCGTTCTGGTGGGTGAAGACCCGGCAAGCGAAGTTTACGTGCGCTCCAAAGGCAAGATGACCGTTGAAGTCGGCATGAAGTCGGTCGAGCACCGGCTGGACGCAGATACCTCCGAGGCGGACCTTCTGGCGATCATCAAATCCTTGAATGAAGACGCAACGATCCATGGCATTCTGGTACAACTTCCATTGCCGAAGCATTTGAATGAAGATTTGGTGATCAACTCGATTGATCCGGCCAAGGATGTGGACGGGTTTCATATCTCCAATGTCGGGCTTTTGGGCACCGGACAGAAGTCGATGGTGCCTTGTACGCCCTTGGGCTGTCTGATGATGCTGCGTGACCACCACGGGTCTCTTTCCGGGTTGGACGCGGTGGTTGTCGGGCGCTCGAACATCGTTGGCAAGCC
The DNA here is from genome assembly GCF_003663885.1 of Litoreibacter meonggei. Classification (GTDB taxonomy): domain Bacteria; phylum Pseudomonadota; class Alphaproteobacteria; order Rhodobacterales; family Rhodobacteraceae; genus Litoreibacter; species Litoreibacter meonggei. Next base: position 770,126 of record NZ_RCCE01000001.1, on the reverse strand, counting down.
TATGGCACAGCTACTGTTGGGCGATAGCTGCACGGTGACGATTGCGCATTCCCGCACCAAGGATTTGCCAGATGTCGTGCGCCGTGCCGACATTGTCGTGGCCGCTGTCGGGCGTCCTGAAATGGTGCCGGGTGACTGGATCAAACCGGGCGCGACGGTGATCGACGTGGGCATCAACCGGTTGGACGCACCCGAGAAAGGCGAGGGTAAGACCCGCCTTGTCGGGGACGTGCATTATGAAAGCGCGGCGGCTGTTGCCGGCGCGATCACACCGGTTCCAGGCGGCGTCGGACCAATGACGATTGCTTGTCTGCTTGCCAACACCCTGACCGCGTGTTGCCGTGCCAACGGGTTGCCGGAGCCGGAAGGCCTGACCGCTTAAACCGGCACCATGGTGCCCTGCAGGGCGGCGATGTGGGTCTCCACTTCGCCGTCGATTGCGTAGACATCCGACTGCACCACAACCAACCGACGCCCCGCCTTCAGGACCCGCCCGACCGCTTTGAGGTGCTCGCCCTTGGCCGGTGCGAGCAGGTTTATCTTCATCTCGGAGGTCAGAACTTCTTGCCCCTTTTCCATGAGCGTGAGGGCGGCATAACCCGCCGCACTGTCGCCCAATGCGAAGGTTAAAGCTGCGTGGCCGAACCCGTGTTGCTGCGTCAACGATGCGCGGATCGGGGCGGAGATTATGCACTGCCCAGCGGACACTTCGGTGAGTGTTGCCCCGGCTGTGGCCATCATCGCCTGACGCGCGAAGCTGTCCTTCACCGTGGTTTCATAATCTGGGTTGCGCGGGAATGACGGCATGGGGGCTCCGGGATTTTTCGAAAGCCTAGCTGCGTGGCATCGGGATTTCCACCGCTGATGCACCGGTGAGAATGGCGCGGGCATCTTGTGCCATCAGCGATTGCAGGGTGGCCGCATTCGTGCGCAAGCCGCCAGTGTAGGTGCCGTAAGCGGGCAGGATCAGGCGGGTCTGATCATACAGAAAACAGGGCCGCGTGACAGTGCGCCCGCGTGTGCGCAAGCTGGCTTTGGGGTGGTAGTGGCCTGAGACCTCGCCCGATGTTGGGGCTGGTTGGGCTATATGGCGGAAGGTCAGGCGTGCGATGGATTGTTGCGCACGGTGGCTGCCACCAAGGTTTAATGGCCCCGGATCGTGGTTGCCTTCGATCCATGTCCAGCTTCGGCCAGCCATTAGCCGCGTGATCCAGTCGGTGATATTTTCGGGCATATGCGCGCCGGCTTCCAGATCGTCAAAGCTGTCACCAAGGCAGATGACATGTTCGGGCGTATGGGCGTCCAGATCGGTCTGTAGACGCGTCAACGTGTCTAACGTCTCGTAGGGGGGGAGCATTTGGCCGCTTCGGCGCGCGATACGTTCTGATTTGCCAAGGTGTAGATCGGAGACGGTCAGTAGATTTTGCGCGGGCCAGAGAAGCGCGCCAGAGGGCAGGGCCACAAGGTCGGCCCCGCAAAATGAAAACGGCTTCATTCCAGGCCAGCCTTTGCCATCAATAGCGACGCTTCTTCGGCCACAAGCCGCTCTTCCGCCGCGCCTTTGATCGGGACACGCCCGATTTCCAGAAAGAGAGGGGCTGCCAGCGGCGTGACGCGATCCAGCTGCAGATGATCAATTGCGCCGCGGGTTCTGGTGATCATTTCCTCAATGCGGCCAAAGTCGATGAGGCCCTTCATCGCCTCTTCCCGCGTGATGTCGAGCATGAGGTGATCGGGATCGTATTTACGCAGCGTGTCGTACAGGATGTCAGAGGAAAACGTCGCCTGCCTGCCGGATTTGCGCTTGCCTCGTGTCATGCGGTCAATGAGGCCGGAGATGATGGCGGAGGCGCGAAAGGTTCGCTTCATCACGGCGTTTCCAGCCAACCAGTCCTCCAAGCCCTGCCGCAGGTTGTCCATTTTAAACAATGGCGTCGCGTCGGATACAGGCTGCAAGCTCCAGATCATGGTGGCGTAATCGGTCGCCAGAAACCCGAGCGGGCCGAGGCCCTGTTCTTCCATCCGTTGGGTCAGAAGCAGCCCCAGTGTCTGCATCGCGTTGCGACCAGCGAAGCCGTAGATGACAGTATACTCGCGGCTGTCTTGCGGGAAGCTTTCGATGAGTAGTCGTGAAGGCTCGGGCAATTTCGAGCGCTCGCGTTGCAGGGTCAGCCATTGGGCCGTGTGGGCGGGCAGGTCAGGCCAGCTGTCTTGCTGCAAAAGCCGCATGATGCGCTGGCTGAGTTGCGTGGTGTTGGCGAATTTGGTGCCGGAGAAGACTGCAACCTTCGGGTTGTCGGATGCGCGGCGGGTGACCTCGACCGTCATCTCGTTCAGGCCTTCGTAGCGCACGATCTGTCCGCCGATCAGGAACGTGTCACCTTGGCTTAATGTCGAGGCAAAGGCTTCTTCAACCTCGCCCAGAGCCGACCCGCCGCGCCGTCCTTTGAGCCGGACTTTCAGCATTTCAGTGTCGATGATCGTGCCGATATTCATGCGGATTTGAGCCGCGGATCGCGGGTCGCGGAGTTGCCATTTTCCGTCTCGTTCCACGATGCGCTGATAGCGGTCATAAGCGCGCAACGCGTAGCCGCCGGTTGCGCAGAAATCGAGACAGCGGTCGAAATCGTCGCGGGTCAGCTTGGCGTAAGGGCCTGCGGTGATGACTTCCCCGTAAAGATCATCGGCAGCAAACGGGCCGGACGCGGCGCTGGCCAGAATGTGCTGGCACAAGACGTCGCGCGGGCCTTTGCTTCGCGGCTCCTCCCCGTCTAGGTCATGTTCCTTCACCGCATCCAGGGCAGCTTTGCATTCGACGATTTCGAAGCGGTTTGCGGGCACGAGCAACGCTTTGGACGGTGCGTTGTAGCGGTGATTGGCGCGACCGATGCGCTGCACGAGGCGTTTGACGTTTTTCGGAGCACCAATTTGGATCACGAGATCGACGTCGCCCCAATCAATGCCCAGATCAAGGCTACCAGTGCACACGATGGCCTTGAGGCTGCCTTCGACCATTGCCTGTTCCACTTTCATGCGCTGTTCGCGGGCGAGGGAGCCGTGGTGGATGCCGATGGGCAACTGGTCTTCATTGGCGAGCCAGAGGTGGTGGAAGAAAATCTCTGCCTGCGCGCGGGTGTTGTGGAAAATCAGCGTCGTGTTGTGCTGTTTCACCTGCTCCAGCACGGCGGGGATAGCGTATCGCCCCCCACCGCCAGACCATGGCGGGGCCACGTCTGTTTCCAGCATGGAGATGTCGGGGGCAGGACCGGGGTCCGCGTGGATGATCTTGGTGGGTTGCGGATGATACGCGAGGAATCTGGCGATAGCTTCGGGGTCCTCGACGGTGGCGCTAAGTCCGACGCGGCGCAGGTCCGGTGCAAGGGCTTGCAGGCGGCTGAGACCAAGCATGAGCTGGTCGCCGCGTTTGCTTTCGGCAAGGGCGTGGATTTCGTCGACCACCACACGCTGCAACCCGTTGAAGATGCGCGGCGCATCTTCGTAGCTGAGGAGCAATGCCAGACTTTCAGGGGTGGTGAGCAGGATGTGCGGCGGGTCCGCGCGTTGCTTTCGCTTCTGGGTATAGGTGGTGTCGCCGCTGCGATCCTCGATGCGGATGTCCATGCCGATCTCCTCCACGGGCGTGCGGAGATTCCGTTTGATATCAGCGGCTAAGGCTTTGAGTGGCGAGATGTAGAGCGTATGAAGCCCTGCGCGGGGCGACATATGCAAGTCGGCGAGCGTGGGCAGGAAACCCGCCATGGTTTTGCCGCCCCCCGTGGGGGCGATAAGCAAGGTTGACGGCGCGTGTGCGGCATCGAGCATCGCTTGCTGATGCGGGTGAATCTCCCAGCCTCTGGCGGCGAACCAATCGTGCAGGGGCTGGGGCAGTTGAGTCATGCACCAGATATAGCCCGACCGGTGGTCTTGGTCAGTGCTTAATCTCTTCGTCTTTCACATACATGTTCGCCCATGCGCGATCGACCAGCTCTGGCGTCATTTGGTTGGGGATGCCCTCGTATTCACATACGGCGATCATCTGGTCGATCAGGAAGTTCGCATGGTAGTTGGCGTAGACGTTGTCGATGGTCGGATATCTGACCTTCAACAAGTGGATCAATGCGGCCTCATTCAGCGGCATTTTCTTCTTCTTGGCGACCATGGCGAACACTTTCAGGAAATCTTCCTGAGTGGGGCCGTCAATTTTGATCTTGAAGAAGATACGACGCAAGGCCGCGCCGTCGAACATCTCGTTGGGGTGGAAGTTGGTCGAGAAGATGACGAGCGTGTCAAATGGCACTTCGAACTTCTCGCCCGATTGCAGGTTCAAGATATCGTACTCGGCTTCCATTGGAACAATCCAACGGTTGATCAGTGCCTGCGGTGGTTCTTCCTGACGACCAAGGTCATCCACGATGAACACGCCGCCAGTCGACTTTAGCTGAAGCGAGGCTTGATAGGTGCGCGAGGTCGCGTTGTAATTCAGGTCGAGCATGTTCAACATAAGCTCACCACCCGTCATAACCGTAGGCCGTTCGCACATCAGGTAACGTTTGTCATATTTGTTGTCGGTGCGGCGCAGCGAGGACGTTTGCTCGGCAACTTCTTCGATGGGAGTGTGCACGATCGGATCAAACAAAGTCACAACTTGCCCTGCATATTCAATGCATTGTGGGATATAGATCATATCACCAAGCGCGTCGCGGATGCCGTTGGAGATTGCCGATTTCCCGTTGCCGGGAGGGCCATAAAGCAGAATGGAGCGGCCTGAACTGACGGCGGGGCCGAGGTCGTTGAGCAAGTTGTCCGGCAGGATCAGGTGACCCATGTTGCCCAGCAGCTTTTCGCGGGTGATCTGGATGTTGCGAACGGATTGCTTCTTCACTTGTTGTTTGTACAACTCCAAAGGAACGGGCAATGCGCCATAGTATTCGGATTGTGCCAAAGCATCGAGCGCGCGCGCTTTACCTGCGTCCGACAGCTGGAATGCCATTTCTGAACCGGAACCTGCATGAAGCGTACCTTGTGCTTCGATCAGCTTTTGTTCCCGCGCGATCTCAACCAATTGTTGGGTCAACGGCAAAGACAAGCAAATGGCCTGAGACATGTCCGACACGTGTTCCAGGTTTTTGCGAAAAACGGTTTTCAACAGGATATCCCGCATCAGCACGATGCTAAGGCCCGTTTCTTTCAATGTTTTAGGGGGCGCAGGCGCTTGAACGCCCGTGGTTGTGTGCATATTCATGTGCTCTGCCTTGCGTGCCGATTTTTCGGCATCCTTCCACCTGATTGATCGGCTTTGCCGCGTCCGGACAACAAGACCGATCTTGCTTCAAAAAGCAGGCCAGCTGCGCTAGCCTTCCCAAATAATGAACACCGCCAATTAGGGCGGGACATGGGGACAATGGGCATGGACGACGGTATGGATAAGGCCGGAGCAAGGCTTTTTCTTGTTTATCTGCTAGGCTTGGTCGCACTTATGGGCGGTCTGGCCTTGGCAAAGGGCGGTCTTTATGTGGACCGCCATGAGGGCGATACCCTTCATTTGATTGAAATTGTGCTGCGGATGGCCGAGGGGCAATGGCCCCATCTGGACTTCGTTACACCGCTTGGCGTCCTCTGTTTTATTCCGATTGTTGCCTTTATTTGGATGGGTTTCGGTATCGGAACAGCGATACTACTGGCGCAAATCACCGTGGCACTGATGCTTGTTCCGATGGTCTGGTGGCTTGGACGGAGTCGCCTGACCCGCGGCATGGCTTACGGCGTCGGTGCTTTGGTGATGGTACTGGCATTGGCCATGATCCACGGCGAGGCATCTGCGTCGCTATCGCTTTCGATGCACTACAACCGCTGGGCGTGGGCCTTCGCGTTCGTGGCAATTCTGATTGCAGTGTTGGAGCCGAAGCAAGGTGCGAACCAATTGGTGGACGGTATCATTTTGGGCGTGGCGTTCAGCTTCTTTATGTTCGGAAAAATCACCTATGGCGTGGCCTTTGCTCCCGGGGTTGCGCTGGCCCTTGTTCTTCGTGGCCAGTGGCGGGTGATTGCGGTGACGCTGGTGGTTGTGGCCTTGTTTGCCGCGGCTCTTACCGTCATGGCAGGGCCAGCACTATGGCCTGCCTATCTTGGCGACCTTGCATTGGTGGCAAGCACAGACATCCGCCCACGAGCAGGCGTCGATTTGGGCACGCTGCTTACTGCGCCGCAATATGTGCTTGGGAATGCAGTTTTGGTGCTGTCGGTGGTGGTCCTGCGGCGCGGAATTGATCCGCGCTTGGGGCTGGTGCTGATGCTTCTTGGCCCAGGGATGATTTACGTCACATATCAGAATTACGGAAATGATCCCAAATGGTTGGCATTGCTAGCGGTGATGATTTTAGGCGTGTCGCGAGCCCCGCAGATTATCGCCTTGGCTGTGGTGTCTTGCACATTGATAGCCCCGTCCTTCTTTAACATGGCCACCAGCCCGGCGCGGCACTTTGTGGCCAAAGAGGGCACATATAGCGCGCTATTCGCGGGCACGCCCTATGCTGACGCCCACGGAGATTTCTACACCAAAGCGGAGAGAGTGAACCGTATCCTAATGCGCAAGCCAATGCTGTTTGAGAGCGAAGAACTCGCCTATATGAACGCGCTCGCGGGGCATCTACCTCCAGCGGAATTTCAAGGTGAGATTCTGCCGTCTTGTGGACAACAGCTGGGATTGATCGGAGTGTCGCGTGCGATGGCGCGCGATCTGGATCAGGCGGGGATGTCAGCGGGCAAATCCGTGTTTGTTGCGGACACGTTCGGAAATCTGTGGATGTTTGGCGATCTAGAGCCCACTCGGGGCGCGGCCCCTTGGTATTATGGGCGGCTGACCGGTTACGACAATGCGGATTACCTCTTGATTCCGACTTGTCCGACGACACCCCATGCGTATCGTTCAATCCTAGAGGACGTTCAGGCGCGGGGCGAGGTGCTTAAGGAAGTGCGGCGTACCGAACTCTATATTCTGTTTGCGCGGCCCTAGATGAAGGCGGCGCGGGCCAGATAGATGATCAGGGTTACTGCCAGTGGCAGTCCCATCGGAAAGTCTCGTGTCCGCTCCCAGCTTTCCCAGTTTGGCGCAAGTTTGCGCAACGGGGAGACGCGTGCCAATCGGTGCAGGATGAATGCCAAAATGGTCGTTACGGCGAAGATAGCCGCGACTGCCGTGCTATCAATTGCAGCAACAAACGGGGCCATCGCCGCGGCGAACTTGGCGTCGCCCGCACCGACCACGCCCGTGATCGTCATGAGGAATCCCACGGCAAGAACAATCGCAAAATGGGCGTAACGCCACGCATAGACTTCTAGCGGAAGGGTTAGGACCCCGACAACGGCGAATACCGCGAGCAAGGCCAAGACGGCCTTGTTAGGGATTTTCATGCGGGCGAGGTCGCTCCAAGCGACCCACATCGCAATGATAGTCGCCAAGGGCAGGGACCATAACGCAAAAGTCGTCACAATCTTAGCTTTCGAGCGTGCGCAAGGAACGGATGGCCGCTTCGAAGTGCTGAGGGTGCGTTTCGATCGCTTCTTCCAGCAAGGTTTTACCGGTTTGAGTATCGCCCTGCTTGATGGCCGTCAGGGCCATTGTGTGCAGTAGTTGTGCGCGTTCGACCTGCGTGATTTGAATGATCGGCAGCGTGTAGTTTTTGCGCGCGCCACGGGCAAGTACCAGATTGTTCTTCGCGGTAAACAGGCTTGGATCATAGGTGATTGCTTCGCCGAACAGCCGCTCTGCTTCGTCATAGTCACCGCGGGTCAGTTTCGAGAAGCCCCAATTGTTTAGAACGGAGCCGGGAGTGGTGGTCAATCCAACCGCAGTTTGGTAGAAACTATCGGCTTTTTTCCACTCTTTGTTGGTGTCGGCGATGATTGCTTCGAGCCGATAGCGCTCAAACGTCTCATAAGTCGGTGGAACCTCATCGAGCGCTTTTTCGGCCTTCTTCCATTCGCCCTGGCGAACCAAAGAGTTGGCGTAGAAGACTTTATCGTCGTTGTTTGCTTCCGGGTGCTTGACGATCTTTGCCCAGATCACGCTTGCTTCGGTCGCGCGTTTCGCGCGCAGAAGCGATTGGCCAAGGCCGCGTTGCAGGTCAAGCCTCTCAGGATCCTCGAGACTTGCCTTTTGGAAGTAGGTTACCGCTTCGTTCGGGTCTGCGACCGTCAACATGATGTCGTTGAGATTGCTCTCATCGATTACATTGACGTTTTTGAGGGTTCTACTGTATTCACCCTTGCCGCCTTTATCGCACGCGGTTAGGGCTACAACGCTGATAAAACACAGCATTCCTGTCTTGATATGGCGCATGGGGCGTCCTCTACTCTGCTCTCAATGGCCGTTGATCAGGGCGCCTGAAGGATCAGGTAGCGGCCGTTACCGCGTCTCACCAAGTCAAAAGCTCTTTCGTCTTTTTCTAAACTATAGGCAGGGTTTTCAATTTTTGCGAGCGCGCGGCGCAGGTTTTCCCTGATTTCGTCAGATTTGCCACTATCGAGCGCGAAGGCGGTTTTGAAAATACGGCTTGCTTCTCCCACGCGCCCCGTTTCCATCAGCACGACGCCAAGATTATTCCATGCTGGGACAAAGGTCTGGTCGACCTTAATTGCGCGGCGCAGCTGCTTTTCGGATTGACCAAGACGGCCAAGGCGCAAATTCGCGGACCCCAATGCACTAAGGACGTCCACGGTGGTTCCCTGTTCTCCAGCAGCGCGCAGGTAGGCTTTTAGAGCTAGTTCAAACTGGCCTTCAGCCATCAGGCGGTGTCCGACGCTTAGTCCGTCGACAGATTGCAGGCGGGAGACATCACCGGTGGGTGGAAAAGGACCAGCCCCCTCGTCAAACGGGGGGGCCTTTTCCTCGCATCCCGCGAGGGTAAGTCCAATTGCTATTGCGCCCACCCAAATTCGCATGTTTATCCGCCGCCACCGTTTAGGTTCTTATAGATGTCATAGATCGAAGGGCCGATCAAAATAATCAAAAGCGGGGGCAAACAGAACAACATGGTGCCAAGGGTGAGTTTGGTCGGCAACACGTTTGCCTTCTCTTCCGCACGCATCACACGTTTGTCGCGCATTTCGGAGGCGTAAACCCGTAGGGCGTCAGCGATGGATGTACCGAAGCTTGTCGACTGGATCAGCACGGTTACGAAGCTGGACACGTCGGGCACGCCCGCCCGCTCAGCCATGTCGCGCAGAACCGTGATCCTGTCTTTACCGGCTTTCATTTCGTTGGCGACCATTTGAAACTCGTCCGCCAGCGCCGGATAGCCCGCGCGAATTTCTGCGGCCACGCGGATGATCGACTGGTCCAATGCTTGGCCGGCTTCAACGCATACCAGCATAAGGTCGAGACTGTCGGGAAAGCCGCTTTCGATTTCGTCTTGGCGTTCCTGACGGCGGCGCTCGATCCAGTATTTGGGCAGATAGTAACCAGCGCCACCAGGGATCACGATTGCAAGGATCAGATCGCGGGTCGACATATCGTCGGCCGCAAGGATCAGCACATAGAGCAAGCCAAGAGTCAGGAAGAGTAGGCCAAGCGCAAATTGCGCAAAGTGGAACGTGCGTACCGCAGTTTTCTGTTTGTAGCCCGCTTGAAGCAATTTGAGCTTCATGCCTGCCAGTTCTTCATCGTCCTGCGGCTCGAGGAAGTTGGCGAACTTGTCCAGCTTGTCGGTGCCGTTTGCCGTCCGAAGGGCACCTTCGCCGTTTTTTGACGACCGGTTACTGGCGCGTTCCTTTTCTTCGCGGATGCGGTCCAGGGGGTCTTTTTGTTTCTTGAGCATGGTGGGCAATGTGACCAACACCATGATGAAGCCCAGCATGCCGACTGCAAGCAGGGGGCCTAACTCTCCAAAGTTGTCGACCAGCAAGGCGTTGATTGTTTCAATAAACTGCATCTCATTACACCTTGATGTTGACCATGATGCGCATGAAAACCATGTTCACCACAAGGAACACGCCCACCACGATACACGCGGGAATGAAGAATTCGGTTTCTTTGACCTCGGTGTAGTAGTCCGGCTCCATGATGTTGATGCCGACCAGTGCCAGAAGGGGGAAGACCGACAGGAACATGCCTGACCACTTGGCTTCTGCCGTGATGGCCTTCACGCGACGGAACAGTTTGAAGCGTGCGCGGATCACCTGAGACAGTCCGTGCAAGATCTCTGCCAAGTTACCACCGGAGGTTTGTTGAATGGTCACCGCCACCGCGAGGAAACGCAAATCCTGCATATCCATGCGTTCTGCCAAATGCTTGAGGCTCTCGGAGACGTCACGGCCATAAGCGGATTCGTCTGCAATAACGCCAAATTCTGTACCCAGCGGATCAGCGACTTCTTTCGCAACGATATTGATGGCGGAGGCAAACGGGTGTCCAACACGAAGGGACCGTACCATCAACTCAATAGCATCAGGCAATTGCTCTTCCATCAGGGCGAGGCGTTTTTTGCATTTGTTGTTCACCCAGACAAAAACTGCACCAATCCCCATCGCAAGCGCTATGAGGCCACGCACCGGGGCAGCGGCTTCGGTCATTTGGCTCAAAATCGCAAAAATGACGCCTGCGAGGACGAACATCATTCCGATCAACGCCATGGGTGTGAAGGCGATATTGGCGCGCAACGCCTTGTCGGCCAGCATGGAATAGAGCGGAATACCGCCCGAATTCATGTGCTGGTTCATCTCTTTGCGGAGCTGCTCAAGAACCTTTTCGCGCGACCCGCCCTTCGAGATCATATCGAGTCGGCGGTTGACCTTGCTGTTAAGGCTGATCGATTTGCCGAATACGACAAGGTAAATCCCCTCGATCAACATCAGAACGGCAACAAAGATTATGCCGTACAGGAGTGGCTCAAAACTGATTTCCATAACTGGTTACTCCGCTGCGACTGGTTCGTAAATCGACGCAGGCAGGTCGTAACCCCACTGCTTGAACCGGTCGGAATAGTGCGAGCGCACGCCCGTTGGCGTAAACTGGCCGATGATCTTCCCATCAGGTTGGAGACCCAAGCGCTGATAGCGAAAGACCTCCTGCATGGAGATAACATCGCCTTCCATGCCAGTAATCTCTGTGATCGACACCATGCGACGCGAACCGTCTTGCAGGCGCGACGCCTGCACAATGAGGTTCACAGCCGAAGAGATTTGCGCGCGGACGGCCTTGATCGGCATCTCGATACCAGCCATGGCGATCATATTTTCTAGACGGGACACCCCGTCACGCGCCGAGTTGGCGTGAATTGTCGTCATTGAGCCGTCGTGACCCGTGTTCATGGCTTGCAACATGTCGATAACTTCTTCGCCACGCGTCTCACCCACGATGATGCGGTCAGGGCGCATACGAAGGGCGTTTTTAAGACAATCGCGCTGGGATACAGCACCCTTGCCTTCGACGTTGGCAGGGCGGCTTTCCATCCGGCCGACATGAACCTGCTGAAGTTGAAGTTCCGCCGTATCCTCGATCGTCAGGATGCGTTCTGAATTGTCGATAAAGGATGACAATGCGTTCAGCGTGGTCGTTTTACCCGACCCCGTACCGCCTGAGACGATGACGTTTAACCGACATGCAACTGCGGCTTGTAGATAGGCGGCCATTTCTTCGGAAAAAGCGCCAAACTTGACGAGATCGTCGATCGCCAGCTTCTCTTTTTTGAATTTCCGGATCGAGACGAGCGAGCCATCTACGGCAATCGGTGGCACCATAGCGTTGAAACGCGAGCCATCTTTCAGGCGCGCATCCACGTAAGGGTTCGATTCATCAACGCGACGACCAACGGCGGACACGATCTTGTCGATGATCCTTAGCAGGTGTTTTTCGTCTTTGAAGCGGGTGTTGGTCAGCGACAGCTTGCCGTCGACTTCCACGAATACGCGATTTGGGCCATTGACCAGAATGTCGTTGACGGAATCATCTTTGAGAAGCGGCTCAAGCGGACCAAGGCCCGTAACTTCGTCGAAAAGCTCCGAATGAAGTGTCTGACGCTCTTCCTTGGTCAGGATGATGGCTTGTTCTTCAAGTCCCTCGGCGCAGATGGAAACAATCTCCGCTTTGAGATCTGCTTCAGGCGCGTTTTCCAACGCGGCAAGGTTCAAGTTGTCGAGCAAGCGATGGTGCAGTAACGAGCGGACCTCTTCTAAACGCTGGCGGCGCTTAAGCTCTTTGTCTTGTGCAATGGCCTCAGCGGGGGCGACAGGCGCTTTGATCTCGGCCTTGCGCATAGATTTGGGCGCTTTGATCTTTGGGGCCGCAGCTTGCTGTAGGGCGGCTGGGTCGGCTTGCGCCTTAGGATCGGCACCTGGTTTTTTGTAGCGCGAAAACATGGTGGTAACCTCTTGTTATCCTGTGGCTTCCGCCAAGTTTGTTTCGTGCAGAGATTGCGCCAGCTTGGCGATCTCCTTGCGCAATGGATTTTTGGCGGCGGTGTCCACAAGGGGCAGGCCATGATCGCAGCTTTGTGCGACCTGCTTGCCACCATCAGGCATGTGCAGCTCGATAGAGATATCAAGACTTTCCGCCATGCGTTTAGCGCGGCTTTTGCCGGACAAATCGGTGAACTTGGGCGCTCGGTTGAGCACGTAGCGGATTTTCTCGTATGGCAGGTCTTCGGATTTGAGAGCGCGGATCATACGCAGCGTGTTTTGGGCGGAGCGCAAATCAAGCTCCAGCAAACCGAAATACACATCAGACATGCCCAGAACCGTTTCGGTCCATTGAACAAGCGTCGACGGCATGTCGATGATGACGTAGTCGAAGTTGCGACGGGCGGTATTGACCAGCTTTTCGATTTCTTCCGGTCCGATCATGTCCAACGGGATCATGTCAGCGGGCGCCGTTAGGACCTGAAGCTTGTCGTTGAACGTCAATAGCGTTGAGCGGAATACAGCATCGTCCATGCTTTCGATGTCGGACAGCATTTCCAGAACCGCGTCACGTCGTGGCAGATCCAGATAGGTGGAGCTTGAGCCGAACTGGAAGTCCAGATCTAGCAAGCACACAGTTACCTCTGATTTTTTTTCAACTGTCGCCAATTCCCAAGCCAGATTTACCGCGAACGTGGAGGCACCTGCGCCGCCAGCAAGGCCGTGAACAGGTAGAACAACACCATCATTCGTGCCAATGGGGCCTGCAGTTACGATCGGTGCTTCGACTGTTTCTGGCAGTTGGACTGCTTCGGCGATTTCGGCTGGCTTATTAATGCGCTCGATAGAATCGTGCAACGCACCTTCTGGAAGAGGGTAGGGGACAAAGTCATCCGCGCCCAACTTCAGCAATTGGTGAAGCGCTATAGGCGATACGTCTTCGGCAATCAGGATGACCTTAACACCGGCGTCTTTGGCGCGACCTATTACGTCGCCCACAAGTGTCAGGTTGCTTTCGTCTGAGTTATCAACGGCGACGGCGATAAACTGCAAATCCGAAGCGTCAGGCTGAGACAGGTAAGCGTTGGCGTCTTCGAAGCTCAGGTCCCCCCATGCTTCGCCAAGTTCTGTTTCCATGTCCTCAATCAGTAGATCGAAGTTCTGTACGTCGCGAGCGACGGTACAGGCGGAAATCGGTGCCGGTTCGGTTTGTAAAGCTACACTGCTCGTCATGCCTAAGAATCCCATTTGGCCAAAACAGGGCCGGGTTCGTGTTAACGAGGGCACCTTTGTTAAGGGTTAGCGCCCCCGCCAACTGTTTGCGGTATTTAAACCAACACGCCGTTTTAACGCGGATTGTGGCTTAACTCATGACAAGGAATGCTTAGGAAAAGGGGCGAGAATGGGGCTAAATTAGCGAAAAACTGAGGTATTATTTCCGTTATTGCACTATTCGTTCCCGTGCGAGCGTTTCTGCGCTCTTTGCGGTCTGAACATACTCGCGTTGGACAATGATACCGTACTTGCCGTTCAGCAACATCGGATTGTTAGGCACGAACCCACTTACCTCGGTCACAGTGCGACGATTGCGGCGTTCCCGGTTTTCTGTCGCGATGATTGGCTTGGTTTCGCCAAACGAAGCGACGGCCTCGAGACGGGAGCGGCTGATACCCTGTGACGTCAGAAAGCGAACGACCGCATTTGCCCGGCGCAATCCAAGAGATTTGTTCGAGGCATTTGAACCAACGAGATCGGTATGACCATAGACGCGGAAGCGAACTTCCGGGAACTGGCTGATCCAATTTGCTTGCTCAAGCAATGCCGCGCGTGCGTTTGCATCCAGCTCGGACGAGTTGAATTCGAAATTCACCTGCGTATTGACGTCGCTGGCAAAGCGATGGCCAAGCGTTTCGGCGACCGAGATCGAGCCATTGGCAATCAACGTGTTGGTCATTGTGGGATTGCCGAAGCCACCTTCATCAAGTTCACCGCCAGCCTCACGCTCAAAAACTGAGCGAGAGTTGGAACATGCGGAGAGACCAACCGTCAGAGCGGCGATCAGAGCGATGGAAGAAGAAGTTTTAAGCATCTGATATTACTCCAAAACATAGCCATAGGAGCCAGAAAAGTCCTGGCGGGCCACTTCACCTGTCGATGTGCGGCGTGTCCGAACTTCGCGTGCGACTTTCCCGTTCAGGAAGAACTCACGCTCGGTAGGGGGGCGAATGCGGTCGGTCGACACCACGAGGCTGTTGCCGCGTGTTGGTGACACAAGGTGAGCGGTCACGATAACGACCAGCTCGGATTGACGGCGCTCGAAGTTTGCGCTGCGGAACAAAGCACCCAGAACCGGGATATCCCCAAGCCATGGAACCTGTCCGGCAAGATCCTTGAAATCGTCCTCGAGAAGGCCAGCGATCGCGAAGCTCTCACCATCCCGCATTTCGACAACCGTCGAGGATGCGCGTTTGGAGAAAGCGTTAACCGAGAAACCTTGGTTTTGGACAACGACCGTTGGGTCAATACCAGAAACTGCCGTATCAAGTTTAAGATTGATGATGTCTTCATCCAACACGGTTGGCGTAAACTTCAGCTCAACACCAAACGGCTTGTAGCTAATGCTGACTGTGCCATCGTCCACGACTGGAATCGGATATTCACCGCCAGCAAGGAAGGTTGCTTCCTGACCGGAGAGGGCGGTCAGGTTTGGCTCGGCCAATGTGCGCACGAGACCCTTGTTTTCAAGGGCTTCCAGAACAACAAGAGCGCGAAGGCTGCCACTGCCGAAGCCGAAAGAGAACACACCGTTTCGTTCACGTGTCGATATAGATGAACCCGCGCCGCCACCGACGGGGAAGGTTGTGACTGGATTGTTGCCGGCTTGGAGTGTGTTGGTAAAGCCGTTGGCGCCAAACCTGCCACCACCAGTCTGAAAGCCTAAGCTGGCAGACAGATCCTTGGACACAGACCGGCGCATCTCAGCAAAACGGACTTTCAGCATGACTTGCTGAGTTCCACCAACGCTCATGAGGTTTGATACAGCGGACGGCGCGTAGCGCTCCGCCAAATCAAGAGCGCGATCAAGCTTGGCGATGCTTGAGACCGTGCCAGACAGGACGAGACCGTCATTTGCGGTGCGTACTTCGATTTTCTCACCTGGGAGGATTTCGCGCAGGCGCTCTTTGAATTCCGACAAATCCGGCGATACCCGCACGGACACGTTAGTGATCAAGCGACCATCCGGTCCAAGAAGCGTCAAAGTTGTACGCCCGGGCGATTTGCCCAAAACGTATATTGTACGATCCGACAATGTCGCGATGTCCGCGATAGCCGGATTTGCAACGGAAAGCTCGGCAAAGGGGACGTCGCTTTCGACGACCACCGCGCTGTTGATTGCAACATTAAGTTTGCGTGCCGTTGACTGGTTGGTCACCTTCAGGTTCTGCGCGAACCCTGTCTCAGGTACAATTGTAGTAAGTGCGAGGCCGAATAAGCCTGCGCAGAAAAACTGCTTCATTTTCATGTGATCCTGCCTCTCTGATCACTAAGTGGAACGGGTCTTTTGCCCATTTTCACCGGAACCATGCGCGAATTCCGTTTTTATTGCAAGAATCAGGTGTTTACCACGCGTCGTTTATGTGGGCCTGTCGCAACACAACGCAAATTGTGGTAGCTAAATATGAAGCGGCACCCAATATAGGGTGCCGCAAGGTCATTCTTACATTGATGTTTTTTAGTCGGCGCAGGGAATTGGGATTTCCACAACCTCTGCACCTTTGCGGGTTTTGATCGTGCAAACCCGCGCTGCTTGGGCTTCGACAGCCTTTTCTTCGAGAATGCCCAAAAGCTGGTTTTGGTCGATCTCTACAGCGGCCACTTCTGTGTCGTCTCCTGCCCCGACAAGGGACAAGGACAGTCGACCGGAGGACTGGGCTTGGGCCAAGGCACCGACTTCAGCAGGTGAGGCCGCAACAGTTACAGTCCGCGCGATGGTTGGCGCGGAGCGGTCGCCGTCAGCGATCTGGTCAACTGCAAGAAGTTGTAGGCGGGTGTCGATCAGCTTCGTAACTTCGCGACCTTGGCTGTCGCCAGTCCAATATACGTCTACGTGGTCGCCCGGGCGCAGGAAGCCGGACACGCCGGAGGACACGTCAACGCGTAACGCGAAAGCGCGCATCCCTTTGGCCAATCGAGAGGAGACGCCTGCATCTTCGCCGGGCGCGGTCACTTTTGACGCCATAACGGCTTCGTCTTTTTCCATCACACGCAGAACCGTACGAAGTGCGCCATTGACAGGAAACAAATCCTCACCTTTCTGAAACGCACCTTCAGGTATAGCGTTGTTTGGCCAAGCGATGATTTGAACATCTTCTTTGGTCAGCGTTTCACCATATGCGAGCTGACGCTTGACGGTGAACACAGCTTCTAATGGAACGTTGCTTTTCAGCAATTTCTCTTGAGCTGTCACTTTGGCCTGATATTGGTCGAACCTGTTTTTTGCCATATATGCCGCGAAGCCCGCTAAGGCGACGCCAAGTACCAGCACTAACCCGAATACCAATCGCATGTTTGCCCCTTTTCAAATTTGTAATGTCCTGCCGCTTTAATCGGACAGGCTCACTCGTATGGCCCTGTCATGCAGGGTGAATACGGCAGAAAGTGGGAGATGGCGTGGATTTACGGCGGCGGTTCGCGCGCAGCGTTGAAATTAGAACGCCGTACTGATCATCGGGCTGCTGAGAGTTGCTTCGACATCGCCGGTTAGATCTTCCGTGCCGTCAATGACGACGCCCATCGACGCCAAAGCCAAGCCAATAACACCTGCGGCCAAGATAACCCAGTCAACGGTCACTGCACCGGAGTCTTCTGCCCAAAAACGGGATACTAAATAATTCATTTTACTCTCCGGCGGAACAGGCGCGGGGCCTTGATTACAACGTGTTTTTTATCGCAATGAATTTAGGCGAAATTTAGAAGAAATAAGGCAATTCTGCCACATTTAGCTACGAAGTCAGAAACTTACCGTTTCCGCCTCCTACCTTAACGAATCTGAGATGCAAGTAATGAGAAGAGGGACCGCGTTCATTGAACGCGGTCCCTCGTCGATACTGCTATGCGGGAACGAACAGCTTAGAATGTCGTAACTTTTTCTTGAACCTTCAGCTGATAGCCAGTGTCGTCCTCCAGCTGCTCCACGCCGCCGAGAACATAGACCATGGCGGCGATGCTCAAGAACCCACCTGCAGCTGCGATCACCATCATCTCTTGGGTCACGGCAGCTGTTTCGTCCGCAGCGAAGTTTTTTATGAGAGTGTTCAATGTCATAGTCTGTCCCTCCAACGATTTTGCGTCGTCTTAGTCTATTGAATTAAGTCAGCGTTGCTTGCGGCCCTGGCCAACGTCGAGTCCGAGTTGTGCCGCTGTAGTGATAAGCACGAAGTGTCGCACGCAATCGGGGCGAGAATTTGACATGAATGGTTCTTTGTTGGTGCGCTGCTTGAGCGAAGGAATAGGCCTCTAAACGCGAAAAGGCCGCGTTCATGATGAACGCGGCCTTAACTTGAAGTCGCCGGGTGGCGACGATCAGCTTAGAAAACAGTCGAGATACCTTGGCCAGTCAGCTGGTCTTCGATGTCGCCGGACAGGTCTTCCAGACCGTCGGAAACAGAAGCCATAACTGCGATGCCCAGGCCAACGATGGCTGCGGTCAGAACAACCCAGTCAACGGTTACTGCGCCAGATTCGTCAGCTGCGAAATTTTTGATCATTGCGTTCAGTGTCATTGTGTATCCCTCCAAGGATATAAGTTTAGTTTCCAAGTTAACCGTAACGTTTGTTCGACCTGGCCAGCCTCTGTTCTAGACCGTGTCGCCGTCTTGGTATGCAGCATGTATCGCCCTCAATCGGGGCGAGAATTGGGCGCGAATGGTTCCTTTTCACAGCATGGTAAAAAATCTATCTAAAATCTTATAATTTATTGATTATAAACAATAAATATTTAAAGATGAGTGTTTTTTCCGTGAAAACTGTCGCATGACCTGCGTCAATGCTGGCACAGGTTTTTGATTGTTTCTCAGGACTGGTGGAATTGACCTGCATTTTCTGGAAGAGTCTAAAAAAAGAATAACACCAACGGCAAGTCGGGCAGGCTCATGTCGATATCAATTCGCGAGATTCTTCTCCTGATGTGCTTGAGCATTGGGTTCTCTGCCGAGGCGGCAGAGCTAAAACCCGCTTTCGGCGGGAATTTTACGTTCAAAAAAATTGCGCCACCGAAACATGGTGCCAAGAAGTTGATAACAATTCAGATCGAACCGAAGCCCGCAGCGGTTAAGGCACCCGTCGCGCCTAAAGCGGGGGCTTCCGCTGCATCTCCATCTCAGCTGGAATGGTACTGGCAAGCCGTGTCCCCTTCTATAGACGCCTCAGGCCCGGGCCGCTTCACGAGTGCGGTCGCAGGCCTCAGTAAGGCACCGAAAGGGCAGGCGGTTCGTGCGCCACGTCTGGAGACGATGCAATCGATCGCGTCGCAACATGGGACGACTATTCTATTAGAGACTCTGAACAAGAAAATATCGCCGGCCTTCGTGCTGGCACTGATCTCGGTTGAGTCTGGCGGACGTGTTTCGGTCGAAAGCAACAAAGGCGCGCAAGGATTGATGCAGTTGATCCCAGATACCGCCGCTCGCTTCGGCGTGACCGATAGCACTGATCCGGCGCAGAACATTAAGGGTGGGGTGGCTTATCTGGAATGGTTGATGAACGAATTTGAAGGCGACCCGATCATGGCGCTTGCCGGATACAATGCAGGCGAGAACGCGGTGAAGAAGCACGGAGGCGTGCCGCCCTATGCCGAAACACGCAATTATGTACCCAAAGTGCTTGCCGCGTGGAAAGTCGCCAAGGGGATGTGTATGTCGCCACCCCAGCTTGTATCTGATGGCTGTGTTTTCCGTACGAAAGGCTAGGCCATGACCAGCAAACCCCTGATATTGGATGTCGATGGCACCTTTTTGCGCACCGACATGCTACTTGAGACCTTTTGGTCGGCCATGGGGTGCGCGCCAATCCAGGCCTTGAAGCTGGTCGTCACGCATTTCACTGATAGGGCGCAGCTGAAATCAAAACTTGCCGAGCTGGCTGATTGCCGCGTTGATTTGATGCCGGTAGATAAGAACGTAGCCGAGCTTGCTGCTCAGGCTGCCGCACAAGGACATGAGGTTATTCTTGCATCCGCTTCGGATACGTCTCTGGTGAGTGCGTTAGCGAGGCATCATGGATTGTCGGACCGGATTTTCGCGTCTGACGGGATGAAAAATCTTAAGGGTGAGGCCAAGGCCGAGGCGTTGGTTGCCGCTTTCGGCACACGCGGGTTCCATTACGCAGGCAACGAAGCGGTTGATATGGCCGTTTGGAAGGACGCCGACGACGTCATCATGGTACAAGACCACCCTGCCGAGCGAGCCAACCTGGCTGCCGACGGGCATGCGGTCACCGTGCTACCCGGTGGCTGGTCTTGGGCCAGCCTGTTGAAGGCGATGCGCCCGCATCAATACGTGAAAAACGTGCTGCTGCTGTTACCGATTATCGCCGCGCATAATTTTGGCCTGTCGGCGCTTCTTCCGGTGCTGCTGGCGATGGTGTCATTTTCGGCGGCCGCCTCATGTATCTATCTGGTGAACGATTTGCTCGACATTGATGCAGACCGAATGCATCCGACCAAGTGTCGTCGCCCATTTGCCAGCGGGGCGTTGCCCATAAAGGTTGGAATGGCCGCGATGTTCGCGCTTGCGGTAATTGCCCTTGGCGTCGCCGCCAGTCTGAATATGGCATTCTTGGCGGTGGTTTCTGTCTACATGATACTGTCGCTCGCCTATTCGCTGAAGCTAAAGCGGATGCGCTGGGTCGATATCGCGACCTTGGCGTCTCTATATACTTTGCGTGTTGTAGCGGGGGCCGCCGCAGCGGAGGTGTACGTCACTGGCTACATGCTAGTATTCATCTTCCCGGTGTTTGTGACCTTGGGATGCGTGAAGCGCTTAACCGAACTGACCCTGGCCACGTCCGATGAGCGTTTGCCCGGTCGTGGTTACGGGCGACCTGACCGCTCGGACCTGCTTAACGTCGCGGGGCTTGGCATGTTTGGCGCATTGCTGGTGTTTTTCTTATATACATTCACCGACCAGGCGCGCTCGCTGTATCCAACGCAATGGCTGCTTTGGGTCGCAATGCTACCCATAGGGGGGTGGCTGTTTCGAATGGTGTCGCTTGGGTACAAGGGCAAGCAGGACTACGATCCGATCGTTTTCGCAATGCGCGACCGGCACGGGATTTCGTTGATCCTATTCACCCTGACACTAATGTTCTACGCGGCAGGGTTGTTTCAGAACGCGTTCGGCTTCTAAACGCTGAGCTTTTTGAACACACGTTCGGGGATGGCTGTGATGATCCCCATGATCAACCGCCAGAACCCCGGCGTGTAGATCACGTCCTTGCGTTTTTCCACGGCCTTCAGGATGTCATCTGCAATCTTGTCGGGGGTTGCAACGAGGAACATGCCTTCAATTCCCCATGTCATCGCCGTATCGACAAAACCGGGCTTGACCGTAACTACATGCCCGCCGGATCGCGTAAGACGATTGCGCAGGCCGCTAAGATAGGTGTGGAACCCTGCTTTCGCGGAGCCGTAGACATAGTTGCCGATGCGTCCACGATCACCTGCCACTGACCCCACGCCAACGACAGTCCCGCCGCCACGTTCTTCCATGGCAGGTGCAATCATCTGAAGAAAGGTTGCAGGGCCTGCATAATTGTCTGTCACCGTGCCTGCGATAAGGGATGGGTCGGCGTCGATCTGGTCCTGAGACGGCATTGAACCAACGAAGACTGCCACGTTTATCATGCCTTCTAGCTTTGAGGCGTTATCTATGATGGGGGCAAAGGTGTTTGCATCCCGCGCGTCAAAACGGATGGCTTCGGCGGCGATAGCACCCTGTAGGGAGCAATCGGATGCGCTGGCCTCAAGGTCTTTCATGTCACGGCCCGCAAGCAGAACCTGTGCGCCATTTCGGGACACGGCGCGGGCAAACGCGCGGGCCATGGAGGAGGTGCCCCCGAGGATGATCCATGTATCGGTCATGCGTGGCTCCGAATGTTCAGGCGGCGAGTTTGATCAGTTTCGTACATTCCGTCCGGATCAATTTCGCTGATAAGTTTCGCAAACTTGTGGAGGTCCGGGTACATTTTCATCAGATGCGAGGGATCAAGTGTAGCGTCTTTGGCCAAATAGACACGCCCGCCAGCGTTTTTGGTGATCTCCTCCAATTCGGCGATCAGCGGCTCGACTCCCGCGCGGTTCGGGAAGTCGATGGCAAGTGTGTAACCTTCCATCGGGAAGGACATCAGTCCGGCGCGACCTGCGCCCATACGTTTGAGCACAGCCAGGGGCGAGGCGAGGCCTGCATTGCCGATTTGATCAAGCATTACACGCAGGACGGCTGCTTCCGACACCGGAACCACACATTGAAATTGGTGAAAGCCGCGTTTGCCGTAGAGGCGGTTCCACTCAAGAAGCTTGTCGAGTGGAAAGAAAAATTCGGTGATTGGTTTAACGCTGGTCCTGCCACGCTCGGGGACGCGCCGCAGATATGCGGCATTAAACAGGCGTACCATTGGGTTGGACAACGCCCAGCCCGGCGCATTGAAAGGCACGGCGCGGGAACGCTTTGCGTCCGGGACCAACCCGTAGCCCGTTTCGGCCTCTTCTAAGATGCCGCGACCAAGCGCTTCCCCCTTCGCCGTCGCGTCGACCCAACCGACCGTGTAGGTGGATTTGGAATTATCCAATGCTTCTAGGAAATGGTCCAGATTTTCGATCCTGCGCTCTGTGACCGTCATTATATCGCCCTTGCATGGAAGCAGTTGAAGCTTGGCGGCAACGATAGCGCCGGTTTGCCCCATACCGCCAATGGTGGCACGGAACAGCTTCACATTCTTCGATGGGCTTATCTTTTGCAGTTTGCCGCCGCTCATCAGGCTGATCTCGACCACATGTTGGCCGAACGATCCGGCACCGTGATGGTTTTTGCCATGCACATCATGCGCAATGCAGCCGCCAACAGTTGCAAAGCCCGTTCCCGGCATAACGCTGGGAAGCCAGCCATCGGGTGCAAAGCGGCGTGCGATATCCCCGATACGTGCGCCGGCCTCGACTTCCAAAACTCCATTCTCGGTATCAAACCCAAGCAATCGATCCACGCGGGTCATGTCTATCGCGTGACCGCCGTCATTCAGACACGAGTCACCATATGACCTGCACATGCCTATCGCGGGCGCGCCGGTGTCAGCTTGAATGGCAGCGAGGGATGATATCCGTTCGGGGCGGGCCACTTGTGCCGTGGCGCGGTGGACCCGGCCCCAGCCGGTGTAGGTAAGCGTATTCCAGATCATAGTATTTTCGATTTATTTGAAAGGGCTTCAGCAAAAGGGAAAGCCAGTGCGCCTACGGCGATAGCAAACCAAAGCGTGGTAATGCGGATAACAGTGGTTGCGGCGAGGGCCACGTGAAGCGGCGCGCCGTTCATCGCCAGCAAGACCATCATGGTAGCTTCGGCACCGCCCAGTCCGCCGGGCGCGCCTGTTAAGCCGCCTGCGAGTGTGGAGAACAAAAAGATGACGGTCGCTGTTGCAAGACTGACCTCGGCCCCCATCCAGTGCAGCAGCAGATAAAGTGCGAACCCTTCCGCCATCCAACCGACGGTGCTCAGGATCAAAGCGGGGCCGGTTACGCGAGTGTCGCTGAACCGACCCATAGAGCGCGCAGCTTGGCGCAGTCGCGCGAACGGGCGGGGCCAGCGATGCAGAGCACCAAACAGTACCTCGACGAGTTTGATGAGCAGTTTCGGGCGCGTTATGATGATCGCGCCGGCGATTGCGGTGAGTGCAATGGGTGTCGCGCCCATGCTGCCCTTTCCAGAAAGAAAAACGGCCACGCCCAGAACCAACCCCATCGCGGCCATATCAAAAGCGCGGTCAGCAAGGGGAAGGGGGGTAACGCGTTCCACAGTCCATCCGGTCATTCGTGTAATCCAGCGCAGCCTGACAAATTCACCAATCCGAGCAGGTGTAATTGTCATCGCAAACCCGCCGATGAAATGCAAAAGCGAATAGCGCAGGGGCAGATCTAGTCCGAGACGGCGCGCCAAAAAATGCCAGCGCACTCCGCGGATCAGGTAATTGATCATCGACAATGCCAGCAATACGCCAATCTGCCAAATCGCAAGCTTCCTAAGCTCCCCCCAAGTTTCTTGCCAACCCGTTGCAGTGACAAGGCCAAAGAGGCCAAAAAGAAAGAGTGCAATGAACCCCCAAAACAGCGCCCGGTCACGCCACGCGCGCCGGTGTGTCCCCGATACGGCGGCGGGGGGAGTTGGAATGCTGTCAACCAAAGTCATGTCCCCCGTGCGCTAGCAACAGAATAGGGCAGCATTATGAAACTGTTTCTAAATGAAAAATACCAATGACGTTCACGCTACTGAATTCTTAAGAAGCGGGAGGTGCCAGAACTGTTATCAAAAAATGGGACGCTGTCTGGTGGCGCTTTGGTCTTCGACAACGCCTCGACCTCGGCAAGGACCACTTCGGTAATGAAAGGCAAGTTCAGCGCGCGCGCCTCGGGAAGCGGAACCCAATGAAGATGGCGCAATTCGTCGCTGGCCTTTGAAAAGTCGTCGAGATCAGTGTCGGACATGGTGTTTGCATCTGCCAGAAAAAATCTGGCGTCAAACCGGCGCGGGCGACCGGGTGGGGTAATTGCGCGGAAAAAATAGAGTAGGCCCTCGCATTTGCGCAAGGTAAGACCAGTTTCTTCCCAGGTTTCGCGCAAAGCCGCTGCCAGCAATGCAGGGCCGATATCACCGAGGCGCGACAGGCATTTTACCGAAGGCGTGCCGGGTAAAACGGCTTGGGCATCCTCCGGATCGACTGCACCACCCGGAAACACGTATTTGTTGGGCATGAAGGCAGCGTTCTTGCCACGCTGCCCCATAAGCACTTTCGGCGCGCTGTCGGCGTCGCGCAAAAGCACGACGCTTGCGGCGTCTCTTATTGGAACATCTGTCATGATTGCACTCTGGCCCGAGTGCCGGGTGGCTTCAACTCTATTCGCTTGTAAGGATTATGCTGTTCGCCCGCCAAATCCGTGCATCCGTTTGGCCCATTGCAAGGCCACAACTGCGCCTTTCAGGCGGGGCAGCAAATATAGCGATAAGGCCACGCAGCCAATTGTAAATATGGTCGCTACAACCAATGGATCCGGCTCGAACTCGAAAAAGGTCCACAACAACAGCGGCGCCATCACGTGTCCTACGATCAGGATCGTAAGATAAGCTGGACCATCATCGGCACGGTGGTGGCTCATGTGTTCATGGCAAACCGCGCATTCGTCACGCACCTTTAGATAGCTTGAAAACAGGGGCCCCTGACCACAGGAGGGGCACCGGCGACGCCATCCACGCAGCAATGCAGGTTTCAACTCACGTTCGATTTCTTCAGCCAAAGTATCACTCGCCATTATCAAGTACCGTTATCGTAAAGGGATACTCTATTCGCGGTCAGGTGTGAATGCAGGGTGACAGGATGTCTCGGGGGGCGATATTGCGATTTTTTTTTAGCAACGAGCGACGGAGTGGGCATCTTGGTTCGTTAAAGGTGCATATCGGCGGCCAAGTTGGGTCGGTGAATGAACCATAAACGGAGATTTAGAATGGCAATATTGGCAGGTAATCTGAAAACGAAACTGGCTCTGGCCAGCGTTGGCCTTGCGTTGGCGCTGACCCCAATGATCGCGCACGCCAAAGGTGGGCACGGTCCGCGGGTCACGTTTGAGGAACTGGACGCCGACGGCAACGGCAGCGTCACGGAAGCGGAAATGCGGGCACACCGAGCCGCTCATTTCGCTATGGCTGACGCCGACGGTGATGGCTCGCTGTCACGCTCTGAGCTTGAAGCGCAAATGAAATCAGGCAAGGAAAGCCGCATGGAGCGTCGTTTGGACCGGATGATGGATCATCTGGATGCCGATGATAATGGTGTCCTGAGCCAGGAAGAGCTGGCCGATGCGGGCGGCAAGCGCAAAGGCCACGGTTTCTCGCGCATGGATAAAGACGGCGACGGGGCTGTTTCCAAGGCAGAGTTCGAAGAGATGGGCAAAAAACACCACGGCAAACGCCACGGTGATCGCAAGCATCAGGACTGACGCGGGCGTGGGCGGCCTGAGAAGGTCGCCCCGTTACCCGAATTGGGGTATGAACACGCAGGATGGGTATGGCTCTGGACCAATCGGATCACCTCGACGATGACGCATTGATCGTACTGTTTGCCAATGGCGACCGCACGGCAGCCGAGACGTTGACCCTGCGTCTTTCCCCACACGCACTTAGCTTTGCGCGTCGCATGTTGGGAGATCTGGCGGAGGCCGAGGACGTTGTTCAAGAAGCGATGCTACGCCTGTGGCGTGTGGCCCCAGACTGGAGACCCGGTGAGGCAAAGCCCGCGACTTGGCTATATCGCGTGGTGAACAATCTATGCATTGATCGATTGCGCAAACGTCAGCGGGTCAGTGTCGGATTGGAAGATATGGCCGAGCCTGCGGACCCCGCACCTTCGGCCGAAACGCGGTTGATCCAAACGGACCGGATGGCGGCACTTGATGCTGCACTCGCCGAGTTGCCGGATCGACAGCGGCAAGCTGTGATTCTGAGACACATAGAGGGGCAGTCGAATCCCGACATAGCACGGATAATGGACATAAGCGTCGAGGCCGTCGAAAGTTTGACGGCCCGCGGGAAAAGGATGCTGGCAAAGCTGCTGGCCTCTCAAAAGGAAGAGTTGTCGTCATGACCGATAAACTGAACATGACCCCTGATACGGGTGCGGAACTGGATGCCCTCTTTGCGCAAGCGCGTGACGAGGCTCCGATGCCTTCGGCCAGTTTGCTCGCGCGGGTGGCAGAGGATGCGAAGCAGACGCAGGAGGGTTTCGGGCGCAAAGCTGGCATAGCTCGGACTCCGCGCATTTCATGGTGGGCGCAATTCTTCGACGATATCGGCGGCCTTCCCGCGATGGGCGGGTTGGTCGCATCTGCCTGCACGGGCATCTATTTGGGATTCGTGAATCCGGACTTCGCAACCAGTTGGGGCAGCACTGACACTGAAATAACCGTCGAGGCCGAAGGCGTCATGAGCCACGCGCTACTTGGTGATCTCTATTGGATTGAGGAAGGGTGATGGATATGGACAAAACAATTCCGCGCGCTCCGCGAAGGGTGAAGGTCGCCTTGGCGATCTCTGTTGCGATTAACCTGTTGGTCCTCGGGGCCGTAGTCGGTGCAGGGATGCATGGCGACCGAGATCGGAAAAGCTTTGGCAACCGAGGCGGGGATATTGCTGCGATTGGTATTTATGGTCGCGCGCTGGACAGACCTGACCGTCGCGCAATCAGTCAACGTTTGCGCGAAGGACGCAATGATCAGGGGCGGGAAATTCGGGCTGAATTGGGCGAGTTTGCACTCGAAGCGTCAGAGTTTCTGAAGCAAACGCCTTTCGACAAGGACGCGTTCGCAGGGGTGTTGCAGCGCCAGCAAGGTTTGATAAAGGGGCGCTCGGACATGATGCAAAACGCGTTGGTCGAGCAAATCGCGTCGATGACCACTGAACAGCGCATTGAATACGCCAATCGGTTGCAGGAGTTGCTCGATCATGGGGGGCGGCGGCGCAAGCATGATCGCGATTAACGGGATTGTGGCTTTGCGCTTGAGCTAGGCGGCGGCGGCAATCGCAACCAGATTTCGGCCGCAGGCTTTGGCTCGGTAAAGTGCACGGTCCGCTTGTTCCATCATTTCCTGAATTGGCACGTGCCCGTTCTGAATGGATAGCCCAACGCTCACAGTGACCCGCAAGGGGGTAGGGCTGTTTTTCACAGCAATGTCCAAGGCGCCGACTGCCCTGCGCAACCGGTTTGCAGTGGTCCTAGCGCGAGCTTCGTTGGTGTGCGGCAATGCGACCAAAAATTCCTCCCCTCCTGTCCGACAAATTAGATCACCGTCGCGCAGGTTCTTGCGCAGCGTCTGGGCAAGCGTCGTGAGAACCGCATCACCCATCGCGTGACCGTAGCGATCATTCACGCCCTTAAAGTGATCAACGTCAAAGGCGAGGATCGCGAAATTTTTACCTGTGGCAAGGCAGTCCCGCTGCATTTCGATCAGGCGACTGGCTGCGTATCGACGGTTGTAGAGCCCCGTTAACGGGTCAGTGATCGCTTGTAGTAGACTATCACGAACAACGCGCTTTCTTTTGCAAATGCTTCGGTGAATTTGTGCCTGACTGTTGATACGGGCGACTAAATCAAGCGGCGGTATATCCAATGGGACCGCATCATGTGCGCCAAGCTCGAACGCGCGCGCAAGCTGTGAGGTTCCGGGGTTCTTTTGGATCACGATCACGCGGACGTCCTTGGTGCGCGCATGTGAACGCATTTGCGACATGATGGAGAGCGCACGCTCAGCCGCACCGGTTTCAGCGACAAGCAAAACAACATTTGGCTCATTGGGCGCGGCGTCTGGTTGCGTGAGCAAGGATAAAGGGACGTGTTCGACGTTCAAGGCACCTGGCTTGCCTCGCGCGGGTTTATGAAAATTCGTGATAAACTCGGTTACAGGTTGCGAAGGGGTGCCAGTACCGACAAGTGCGATCGCAACATTGGCGGGCGGCGGCGGCGCCTTCAGTTCATCTATTGATAACCCGTGCTGGATAGCGGGCGAGTGCAGTTCCTGATTAGCGGCGTTGTCTCTCATCAGATTTTGTATGCGCGCGAGCAAAACATCTTCAGCGAATGGCCGGTTCAAAACGTCATCTGCGCCAGCCAGCAGGCATTTCCTTAAAAGTTTACAGGCTGCCGTGGAGTTGGGTTGGTCTCGCATGACGATAAATGTAGTCGCCATTCCTTTGGTGGTGCGTGCCGTGCGCATCCATTTAAGCACGCAATCGGCGGAGCGATCTACTAGCACAGACGATGCCAATACGACATCGAACACACGCGCGTTAGCCATCGCACGCGCCTGCTGAACGCCATCAGCGAGGCTGACATCGTAGTGAGCCAATGACAGTTTGACTTTCAAGACCATACGATTTGTTGGAACCGGGTCGACTATGAGTATGCGGCCAGCCATCTTTGGGTCTTCTCCTGAAAGCGGGAATCGCCTCTTGATCGCCATTAGTGTGTTCTGCCAAGAGTTAAGAAATATTTACTATGTTGGAGCGCTGAGATGACCCCGCAGAATGCCGAAGAGATCGCCCTATCTGCGCTGGGCTGGATTGCGGCTTCGGACGACCTTATGGGCGTGTTTCTGGGCGCGACCGGGTCGTCATTGGAGATAGTGCGTGCGCAAGCATCTGATCCGGCATTCTTGGGGTCCGTTTTGGACTTTATGCTTATGGACGACAGTTGGGTTTCGGAGTTTTGTGACGCCAATTCTCTAGACTACCGCCAACCGATGATCGCGCGTCAACTGCTTCCCGGTGGCGATGTGCCGTACTGGACTTAAGGCGATATTCACGACCCCACCTAACGAAGCACGGGGGTGGCGAACTTACGACAGTTTTCCCGAGCGGCTACCGGTGAAAACACTTGGAGGCGAGTAGGAGAATCGAACTCCTGTACACGGATTTGCAATCCGCTGCGTAACCACTCCGCCAACTCGCCTTACTGGTGTTCCGGCTCTCTAGACCAAGCTTATGGGTCGCGCAAGAGCCTACAGTTGAGCCGCTGTCCTTTTGCGCACTACCGATATCGTGGATGGTGAAAGAACGAAAATGGGCTGTGCGTCTGCCGCTTCCATGAGGAAAATGCTCAAATTTCCGGTACCAACCGCTGCTTGGATTACTTCGGCGTTGCCGCATCCGTCGATCTGTGTCAAACCAGCTTTAACTGAAACTAGACTAATGAGTTTAGTATGCTCGACAACGCTACAAACCGAACAATGATGGTCGACACGCAAGTGCGGCCCTCTGATGTCACCAAGTTCCCGATTATCGACGCCATGCTAACGGTACGCCGAGAGGCGTTTGTGCCCGAAAGCAAGCGGAACGTCGCATATGCCGGGGGAAATATCGACCTCGGTGGTGGACGCGTTGTTCTTGAACCACGCACATTTGCGAAAATGCTTGATGCTCTAGATATTCAACGCAGCGATGTCGTGCTCGATATCGGCTGTGGGCTTGGGTATTCATCAGCCGTTTTAGCGCATATGGCGGATGCGGTTGTCGCGGTCGAAGAGGACGAAGATTTGGCGCGCGACGCAGAAGCGGCCTTGGCAGAGCAAGGGATCGACAATGCGGTTGTGATTTCCGCGCCACTGGCCAAGGGAGCTGCTAAACATGGTCCTTATGATGCCATTTGCATTGAGGGAGCCGTATCCCAAATCCCAGACGAGGTGCTGGGGCAGCTCAAGGAAGGGGGACGCATTCTTGCGATCTTCGGCCAGAGTAAACTCGGCGAGGCGCGCTTGGGCCGTAAGATTGGCGATAAAGTGAGCTGGACTCTTTCGTTTAACGCGGGTGCACCGGTCCTTCCGGGCTTTACCTCCGAGGCCGTGTTCGCGCTTTAATAGACGACTTAAGGGTCTGCATGGCCCGTCTCCGTGAGGTCAAACTCGCGGGTTTTGGGCATACAGGTAGGTTCGCATGAAACAACGTTTTCTGAGCAGTGTATTCTTTGGGATAACTTTGAGTTTGTCTCCTGTTCAGGCCTCGGCGGAAACGCTCGCGGGCGCGTTGACGGCGGCATACGATAATTCGAACTTGCTGGAACAGAGCCGCGCCACGTTGCGTGCCGAAGATGAGGACGTTGCAATTGCCTTGTCGGGATTGCTGCCAAATATCAACGCCCGCTCGACAATCACTTTAAGCAATCCCACCGCCGCGAGGGACAATCTATCCTCGACGATCGCGCTGACGCTGGAGCTGCTGCTCTGGGACGCTGGGCGTACCCAGCTTGCGGTCGAGTCTGCCAAGGAAACGGTCCTAGCGGTTCGTGCCGAGCTTAGTCAGCAAGAGCAGGTGGTGTTGCTGGATGCTGTGAATGCCTACGTGCAAGTTCTGCGGGACCAGCGCGTGGTTCAGCTGCGTGAAAGCAACCTTCGCTTGATCACTCAAGAATTGCGCGCGGCCCGTGATAGGTTCGAAGTCGGGGAGGTAACCCGCACGGATGTGGCGCAGGCTGAAGCAAGGCTAGCGCAGGCACGGGGTGCATTGGTCGAATCGCAAGGCAATCTCCAGATCACGCAGGAATTGTATACAGTCTCAGTTGGGCGCGCGCCCTCTGGCCTGAAGGGCATCTCGAGACTGCCGAAACTGCCTAAGTCCTTGAACGCCGCGAAAGCGACGGCCAAGCAGGTCAGTCCGTTGATCGAACAAGTGCAACACCTGATCAAGGCGAATGAACTGAACTATGCGGCGGCCAAGGCAGGGACGCGCCCTCGGATTACGTTTAACAGTGGGCTTTCGCATTCGTCGGTGAATAACAATACCTCCAGCATCGGCTTGGAGATGAACGTGCCAATCTACCAAGGCGGGCAACTGTCCGCGTTGGTGCGAAAATCCTTGGCGGCAGTACATGGTTCGAAAGCAGCATTGAACCAGACAGCTATTGTACTGGATCAAAATGTTGCCAACGCGTGGTCACGGCTTGCGGTGGCGAACGCTCAAGTAACGTCGGCTGATCGCCAGATTCGTGCAGCACAGATTGCGTTTGACGGTGTGCGCGAAGAGGCAAAACTCGGAGCTAGGACGACATTGGACGTTCTGGACGCCGAGCAGGCCTTGTTTGATGCACGCACGACGCGTGTCGTGTCGGAAACACAGGTTTATTCAGCGGCTTACGGCCTGTTGGCTTCTATGGGGTTGCTAACTGCGGACAACCTCAAGCTTAATGTGAAGCGCTACGATCCTGCCGAGTACTATAATGCGGTCAAGAACGCCCCAGTACCAAGTTCCAAGGCAGGCAAGAAGCTGGACCGCATTTTGAAACGTTACCAAAAGAACTGAAGAGTCTAACGATCGGTTGTCAGGCCGACACGTGACGGGTATCTTACGTCAAAAGTGTAGAGGCTGAGCAAATGTCTGATCCGGGGACCAACGTAGACGTGGAAGATGTCCTGTCGTCCATTCGCAGGCTAGTGTCGGACACCAAGCCAGACGATCGCCAAGAAACTAAAGCGCCTGAGGTGTCATCAGAGGTACCTTCCGACGTGGAGCAGGAAGCTGCGAAACCAGTAGATGCGCTGATTCTTACATCTGCCCTTCGGGTGAAAACCCTTTCTGAGGATTCGGTGCCCGAGTTCCGTCATGCTGACATGACGAATTTCCGTCAAACCCTGACAGACGATACCCAGTCTGAGAGGGACGGCTCTAAGGAACCCGCTGCGCATCATGCGGACTGGTCTTCGTTGGCGAATGACGACTATTACGAAGATGACGTTCAGCCTGAGCCTACGCCAGTAATTGATTTCATCCGACACAGCCGCCGAACAGAACCCGCTGCCGCCGGGTTTTCGGATGCCAACAACACCTGGGAGCCGGAACTCGTTGATGAGGTTGAGCCGGAGCAAGGCAACCCTGTTGATAAGTTGATTGAAGATGCGGCTAAGACTTCTGAGATGTCATCTGACGAGCGCGCGAGCGAAGGCACCGTTGCTGAGACTGTAAAAGCTGAAACTACGGATATTGCTGGCTCTGAACAGAAATCTCGTGAGACCGACGCAGACGAGGCAAGCGATGAGTGGCGCGTTACGAATGACGCTGACCCGACAGATGATGCGTCTTTGATAGACGAATCTGTTTTTGCTTCTGCAGCTGCCGCGTCGGTCATTGACGGCGACGGTGATCATGACACGCCGAACGCCAGTCTCGCTGATTTCGATGATAGCGTGATTGATGAGGCCGTATTACGTGACCTCGTCGCCGAGATTGTGCGTCAGGAACTTACAGGTGAATTGGGAGAGCGGATTACCCGCAACGTCCGCAAACTGGTCCGCCGCGAAATTCATCGTGCTTTGCTAACCCGCGAATTTGAATAGCGTTTAGCTGTTTTTGACGTCTTCGGCTAAGTCGAAGATCTTTTCTATATCCAAATGTACTTCCAAATGGTCGGCCAAAGCGTCCAATGCCGCATCAACAGATGCGCCGTAGTCGCTGATTTGTGATGTGCCGCCCAGCTGTTCCAAGTAGGTCCGCCTGAAGTCGTCGGACGTAAACAATCCATGAATGTAGCAACCCTGAATCTTCCCATTGTTGGACGCGGCCCCGGCTACCTTTCCGTCGATCTGCAACCAAGCACTTTCCGTATCGGGGCCATCGGTGGTGCCGATGTGGATTTCGTAACCGGTAACAGCCGCGCCGGATTTCAGATGTACACCTTTCACATCGGCCAGATGTTTCTTTGGCGCCATGGTGGTTTCGACGTTCAGTAATCCCAGCCCCTGCACGGAGCCTTTCGCACCCTCGATGCCATCAGGATCAGAAATTGTGTGGCCAAGCATTTGATAGCCGCCACAAATCCCCAAAACATGCCCGCCACGCCGGACATGGCCATATAAGTCGACGTCCCAACCTTGAGCGCGAAAAAATGCTAAATCACCGATGGTGGATTTCGATCCGGGGATCAGAACCAAATCTGCATCAGAGGGCAGGGGGCGACCGGGTTCTATTATCTCGACTGAAACACCGGGCTCTATTGCCAGCGGGTCAAGATCGTCGAAATTTGCGATGCGGGACAGCTTGGGTACGACAACCTTCAAGACGTCACCGCTGCGGCTGGTTGATGTGATGTCCATCACGTCCTCCGCCGGAAGTTGCCATGCATCAGCAAACCATGGCAGGACACCAAGTGGTGTCCAGTCAGTGCGATCGGTTATCTCGGTCATGCCGTCGTCAAACAAGCTGACATCGCCTCTGAACTTGTTGATCATGAAAGCTTTAATGCGATCTCGGTCACAGTCAGGCAACACGCAATGAGTGCCAACGATCTGTGCGATAACACCGCCCCGGTCGATGTCGCCCACCAAGATTACGG
This sequence comes from Litoreibacter meonggei, assembly GCF_003663885.1. Taxonomy (GTDB): domain Bacteria; phylum Pseudomonadota; class Alphaproteobacteria; order Rhodobacterales; family Rhodobacteraceae; genus Litoreibacter; species Litoreibacter meonggei. Next base: position 736,607 of record NZ_RCCE01000001.1, on the reverse strand, counting down.
GGATGGCGGCGGCCTCGGCAAATCCCATATTGGCAATGTCGCCGCTGCGCAGATTTATTTCGGCGGGGCTCCCGGCCCCTTCGATGACAATCAGCTCGGCGGTTTTGGCAAGGCGATGAAAACTCTCTAGGGTTTTCGAGAGCAGTTCGGGTTTCGCCTTGGCATAGTCGCGCGCTTTTAGCGTGGCGAACCGTTTGCCCTGGACGATCACCTGTGCGCCAACATCGCTTTCTGGTTTCAACAGGACGGGATTCATATCGGTATGCGCGGCGGTACCGCAGGCAAGGGCCTGCAAGGCTTGCGCGCGCCCGATTTCACCACCATCTGACGTTACTGCGGCATTGTTGGACATATTTTGAGGCTTAAAGGGACGGACCGTCAGGCCGCGCCGCGCGAAAACGCGGCAAAGCCCGGCCACGATCATGGACTTGCCCACATTTGAGCCAGCACCCTGTATCATGATTGCCTTGGTCACATGATTTCTCCGTTCACCCGCTTAACCGAGGTGCCGCGAAAGGGCGGGGAAGTAAAGGGCGCTTAGATTGCCTCTTCCTTCACCGCTTCCATAACCACGTGGGTTGACGTGTGGGCGACGTGGGGCAGCGCGCTTACACGCTCGCCCAGAATTTTCCGGTAGGTCTGCATATCCGAGGTGCGCACCTTGAGAAGATAGTCGAACTTGCCCGCGATCATATGGCACTGTTCGATCTCTGGCACCAATAGCACGGCCTCGTTAAAGCTTTTCAACGCATTTTCACGGGTGTCGTCAAGTTTGACTTCGACAAAAGCGATATGGGCCAATCCAAGTTTGACCGGATTCAATTGAGCGGTGTAGCCGCGAATGTATCCAGCTTTCTCCAACCTGCGCAGCCGGGTCTGGGTCGGAGACTTGGACAGGTTTATCCGCTCCGCAAGGTCCGTCACAGTGATCCGTCCATTGGCAGAGACGGCTTTCAATATAGCTGTGTCGTAGGTGTCTAGTTCATCGGTCATTATGCCTGCGTTTTCTCGAATCTACGGGAAAGAATCTTCGTTAAATTTGAACGACGGGACTCATCTTTGCAATAGTGGGTGTAAGCTGGCTAAATATCCCGCTGAGAGGACTCCGCTATGACCCATGCAACTGCCACAGACCTGCGCCGCGAGATGCGTGCACATATGCTTCCTAATGAGCGTGACGTACTGGATCAATTGATCGCAACGGCCAATCTCTCTGGTGCCGACCGCGATCGCATCGCCGCTGCAGGAACCAAGCTGGTCGAGCAAATTCGCAGTTCTGCCAAGCCGGGCTTGATGGAGGTGTTTCTCGCGGAATACGGCCTGTCGACCGATGAGGGCGTGGCTCTCATGTGTCTTGCCGAAGCGTTACTGCGGGTGCCCGATGCCGACACCATGGACGCGCTGATCGAAGACAAGATCGCGCCGTCGGACTGGGGCCGTCACTTGGGCCATTCCGCGTCATCATTGGTGAACGCTTCGACATGGGCGCTGATGCTGACCGGCAAGGTTCTTGAAGACGAGTCCCGCGGCATTGCTGGGCAAATCCACGGCATGGTCAAGCGGTTGGGCGAGCCTGTTATCCGTACCGCCGTTGCACGTGCTATGAAGGAAATGGGCCGTCAGTTTGTGCTGGGGGAAACCATTGCGAAAGCCATGACCCGTGCCGAAGCGCAGCAGGCTGTTGGCTATACTTACTCCTACGACATGCTTGGTGAGGCGGCGCGGACCGACGGGGATGCTCTGGGCTACTTTGACGCCTATCACAACGCTATCGAGGCCATTGCTAAGGCGGCCACGCAGGGCGACATCCGCTCCAACCCCGGTATTTCCGTAAAGTTGTCGGCGCTCTATCCGCGCTACGAGGCGCCGCAAAAAGACGGGGTGATGGGCGTGCTGTTGCCGCGTCTGACAACGCTGTGCCGGCTGGCGGCAAAGGGTGGTGTTGGCCTGAATATTGACGCCGAGGAAGCTGATCGTCTGGATCTGTCATTGGATGTGATCGAGGCCGCGTTGTCGGATGAGGCGCTGGCTGGATGGGACGGCTTTGGGATTGTGGTCCAGGCTTACGGCCCACGCGCTAGCTATGTGATCGATTGGCTCTATGCACTCGCTACGCGGTTGGACCGGCGCATCATGGTGCGCCTTGTGAAAGGTGCATACTGGGACACGGAAATCAAACGCGCGCAGGTCATGGGCTTGAATGGGTTTCCAGTTTTCACCCATAAACAGGCCACCGACGTTTCCTACATCGCTAACGCCCGCAAACTTCTGAGCCTCACGGATCGAATTTATCCGCAATTCGCCACCCACAATGCTCACACAGTGGCTGCTATCCTCGATATGGCCGACGACCGCGACGCGTTCGAGTTCCAGCGCCTTCATGGCATGGGGGAGCGGCTACACGACATCGTTTTGCGTAATGAAAAAACCCGTTGCCGGATTTACGCCCCTGTCGGAGCGCATCGCGATTTGCTGGCCTATCTGGTGCGCAGGTTGTTAGAGAATGGCGCGAATAGTTCATTCGTGAACCAGATCGTAGACGAAGCCGTCCCCGCCTCAGATGTCGCCTCTGATCCGTTTTCGGAACTTGAAGGCTTGAGCTTCCCTGCCGTGACGTTGCCGGTGGACATTTTCCCGGGCCGGACGAATTCCCAAGGCTGGGACTGGACTGACCCGCGCGACATGGACGCGATTGACGGTGCGCGCAACGACTTCAAGTTGGCGCAATCCGACGCCGGGCCACTCACCGTTGGTGCGAGGTCGGGGGCAGGGCAGACTAGCGTGATATCGCCTTTTGCCCCCCAAGATTGCGTAGGCACCGTTCAGTTGGCGTCGGGCGATGACGCCGCGGAGGCCGTGATCGCGGCTAAGCCATGGGGCGCTTCGGCGTCCACGCGTGCCCAAGTGTTGCTCAAAGCCGCAGACCTTTACGAGGCAAATATGGGTCGCATCTTTGCGCTTTTGGCGCGTGAAGCAGGCAAAACCATGCCCGATTGTATCGGTGAAATGCGTGAAGCCGTGGACTTCTTACGCTTCTACGCAGGCGAAGCCGCAGCGCTGAAAGGTGACGCGCGAGGCCGGTTCGTGTGTATCTCGCCGTGGAATTTCCCATTGGCTATTTTCACGGGGCAGATTGCGGCTGCGCTGGCCGCGGGCAACGCCGTATTGGCAAAGCCAGCTGAGCAGACGCCCTTGATCGCGCATTTTGCGACGTCGTTGCTGCATGAAGCCGGCGTGCCGAAAGCGGCACTGCAACTTCTTCCGGGAGGTGGTGAAGTAGGTGCGGCTTTGACCGCGCAGCCATTGGTCGATGGGGTTTGCTTTACAGGGTCTACTGCGACAGCCATGCGCATCCATCAAAGTCTTGCAGAGAGCGGCAATGCGACCGCACCGCTTATTGCCGAGACGGGTGGGCTGAACGCCATGATTGTCGACAGCACCGCACTGCCGGAGCAGGTCACGCGCGACGTTATTGCGTCGGCGTTTCAATCGGCGGGGCAGCGTTGTTCCGCCTTGCGCTGCGTTTATATTCAAGAAGACGTGGCGGATGGGCTGGTCGAGATGCTGCGGGGTGCAATGGACGCGCTGAGAGTAGGTGATCCTTGGGATGTCAGCACCGATGTCGGACCAATCATCGACGCCGCCGCGCGCGGCAAAATCGCCGCCTATATAGATACCGCGCGCGCTGAGGGCAGGGTGTTGCACGAAGTGCAGGCCCCATCCGAAGGAACGTTCATCGCACCCACTTTGCTACGGGTCGATGGCATCGCGCAGATGGAGGAGGAAATCTTCGGTCCGGTACTGCATGTGGCGACCTTCAAGTCGCATCAGTTGGACGACGTAATCGACCAGATCAACGCGACGGGGTACGGGCTGACCTTTGGTCTTCACTCGCGCATTGATGACCGCGTGCAGTCAGTGGTCGACCGCGTTCATGCGGGCAACGTCTACGTGAACCGAAACCAGATCGGTGCGGTTGTAGGCTCGCAACCGTTTGGCGGCGAAGGCTTGTCTGGTACAGGCCCCAAGGCAGGCGGTCCGCTTTATCTGACCAAATTCACCCAAAGCAGTGGCGCGCCTGTGCCCGCTGATGTTCAGGAGATGCCCGGACCAACCGGTGAGACCAACCGCCTGTCTACGCAACCCCGTGCGCCATTCCTGTGCCTTGGCCCCGACCACTCCGCCCAGATCAAAGCGGTGCAAGCGGCAGGTGGCACAGCGCGGCAGGGCATGATCGAGGAGGTCGCAACTACCCCCGACATCTCCGGTGTGCTCTGGTTCGGCGATGCTGATACAGCCCGCCGTATCCGGCGGGATTTGGCAAGCCGAGACGGCCCGATATTGCAGCTGATCACCGAGGCCCCACGCCCCTGCGATACGCTCGCTGAGCGGCATGTGTGTATCGACACGACGGCGTCAGGCGGTAACGCGGCGTTGTTGGCGGAGGTGGGCGCTTGACCCTCATCGCCCAATCCGTCAGCGTCGCGGCATGTTTCCAATTCGTGACCATAACCCGTCTGAGCGCACGCCTTATGTGACCTATACGCTGATCGCGTTAAACGTGGTGATTTTCGCGAGCTATTGGCCCTTGTTTAGCGATGAGCCTGTCTTGGGTTCCTTCTTTCAGACATGGGGGATGCAACCGATTGAGGTTAGCTCGGGTGCGAAAACCTATACGTTGGTGACGTCCATGTTTTTGCATGGCGGGCTGATGCACCTTGCGGGTAACATGCTGTTCTTGTGGATTTTCGGGGACAACCTAGAAGATCAGATGGGCCATATCGGCTTTGCGATTTTCTACCTTGCTGCGGGTATCGGTGCTGATATCGGGCAGCTGTTGGCGGACCCGAGCAGCCAGGTTCCTGTCGTAGGCGCGTCAGGGGCCATCGCTGGGATCATGGGCGGCTATCTTCTCCTGTTTCCGCGCGCGCGCGTCGATATTGTTGTGATCTTCGTGATCTTCTTCAAGATATTTACCGTGCCCGCTTGGGTCATGCTCGGCGTTTGGTTTGCTTTACAGCTTTTTAACGGTGTCGTAAATTTGGGCGGCGACGGCGTGGGTGTCGCCTACTGGGCGCACGCGGGTGGCTTCCTGATTGGGTTGCTGTTGTGCCTGCCGCTCTGGTTGAAGCGCGGTGGGGCTGGGTATTGGCAGGAAACCGATGGTCATCCGCCACATCCGGAGGCCACATATAGCTCCAGTATTCCAGTTGTGAAGCGACGCAAATGACCAGTTCTGCATACGCTGTGGTTCCCTATGGCCGCTGGCCGACTTGGGGCATCGCCAAAATGTCCTTGGACAATCTGGCCTGGCCGCTTGGACGCCCCGATCGCTTATTGCAGGGTACGGTTGCTGATCTGGGGCCGGATGATCATCTGATCACGTTTCCGCGCAAACCGATGTTCTATCTTCCGTGGGTTGGCGTGAGGGCGAGGGTGTCGGTTATGATCGTGGAACCCGATATCGTACATGATCACCACCTGAAGAATGCGCGCCGGATGCGTTGGCGGTTTCAGCATATCCTGACCAAAAACGAAGACCTCTTGTCGGCGGCCCCGAATGCTCTGCACTATGTGTTCGGCTTCACCTTCATCGAGGATATCGACGGCATCGTGGTCGACAAGACCCAAATGACCTCGCTGATCGCGTCGGCCAAACGTAATCTTGACAGTCACAAGCTCCGCCACCAGATCGTAGATCATGTGCGCGAAGAGGGATTGAATGTCGATGTTATGGGGCGCGGGTATAAGCCGTTCGAGCGCAAGCAAGACGGCCTCGCCCCTTACCGATACTCCGTTGTCATCGAAAACATTCGCGAGGCGGATTATTTCACCGAGAAAATGGTCGATGCGGCCTTGTGTGAAACTGTGCCGATCTATTGGGGCTGTCCCAACATCGACGCTTATTTCAACCCCAAGGGCATGGTAATCTGTAATTCCGAGCTCGAAATCCGCGACGCCTTAAGTCGTGTTAGCGACGAAGACTATGCCGCTAGAAGCGCCGCAATCAAGGAGAACGCCGAGCGCGCAAAATTCTATGCCGACTACCTGCACCGTGCCGCGTTAACAGTCCAAAGCGGCCAGCCCTGTCATTACAATTAAGTGCGGTGCCACTCTTCCCACACAAAAGGATAGCACCACGCCTCTGCATGAGTTTTTGCCAAGTCAGCGCGGACGCTATCACGAAGTGCGCCGTCGCTTTCGCGGAACTGATGGAACTGCACTTGAACGATACCGAAACGACCAAGGTCGCCAGAGGCCGCTAGCGCGGGTAGCAAATCATACTCGCCGCCTTCGATGTTGATCTTCATTAAATCAATCTGGTCGGGCTCGAACGTCTTCATAAACTCCGCCACCGCACGAACTTCGCCTGACACGGCGCCAGCAACATCATTCACCGCCGAGGACGCATCCCCGTCGTCGGACAAATGCAACTGTCCGGCTTCACTGCCCAACGCGAAGGCGTGGACAATAAACTTGGGATTGCCTTCAAACCGCTTAACAAGTGCTGCCGCGAATGTCGGATGCGGCTCGAACACATGGACCGTCGATCCGTAACGGTCGTGGATGTCCTGCGCCCAGTTTCCTTCGAACCCACCAACGTCGAACACGACACTGTCGCCGTTCAAGCCCTCGAATATGTAGCGTTTGGCTTCCATCTTGTCGCGTTTCCATTGACGGTAGGCATCATAGAACACTTTGCGCCAGGGGTCGCGGCGCAGGCGAAGCCAGTGCTTGAGGGAAATTCGCATTTCAGGTCCGTTCGCATTTGGGCTAATGGGTCGCATAGCTATGACAAACGCAGTCGGGCAGGGCAAGCCTTGCAGAAAAAGAGGGCGGGATATGATCTACAGCAGAATTTTCGGAGGCTTGGGTAACCAGCTGTTCCAATATGCCGCCGCTCGAGCGGTATCTCTGCGGCAGGGGACCGAGCTTTTGCTTGACGCTAGGCTCGCTCCTCCGGGGTCGCATTGGGCGTTTGCGTTAGATCATTTCAACATCAGTGCCCGCATTGCGGAGCCGTCTGAGCTGCCGCCTGCCAAGGACAGCCCCTTCAACTACGCCATATGGCGGGCTTTCGGGAACAGTCCGAAATTCATGCGTGAAAAGGGCCTAAGATATCAGGACCGCATCGCGTACGCCCCTGATGGCACCTATCTGCACGGGTACTTCCAGTCCGAACGCTATTTCGCGGACGTGCTTGATCAGCTGGAGGACGAATTGCGGATCATCACCCCCCCCGATACCCAAAACGCTGAATACGCCGATCGCATTGCCAGCGCGGGCCACACCGTTTCGCTGCACATGCGTCGTGGGGATTATCTGGGGTCGCCAAAATCCAACTCTACCTATGCCACATGTGACGAGGCCTACTACCTGCGCGCGCTGGAGCGGCTGTCCGAGGGACAAGATGACCTCAAGGTTTTTGTATTTTCCGATGATCCGGATTGGGTGCGTGACAACTTGAAACTGCCCTATGACATGACCGCCGTCGGCCATAACGGCCCTAACAAGCACTACGAGGACTTGCGGCTTATGTCATGCTGCTCGGATCACGTTATCGCCAACTCCACCTTCTCGTGGTGGGGCGGTTGGCTGGATCGCAGGCCGGACGCGCGTGTGGTCGGGCCTGCGAAATGGTTTAACGATCCTAAGTTGGCCAATCCGGATGTGTTGTCGGATCGCTGGATCGCCGTCTAAGCCCTTAAGCGCGTTCGGAATATTCCATCGACTCTGTGTCGACGATGATGTCTTCGTCAACGCCTACAAACGGCGGGATCATCAGGCGCACGCCATTATCCAGAACAGCTGGTTTGAAGCTTTTGGAGGCGGTTTGACCTTTGATTGCCGGCTCGGTCTCGACGACTTTGCAGGTGACTTTCTGGGGCAGAGATGCGTTCAAAGCTTCGGCTTCATGGAACTCGACCACCGCAATCATACCGTCCTGCAGGAAGGGACGGCGGTCGCCCAGCAGGTCAGCTGGCAACTCGATTTGCTCGTAAGTTTCAGTGTCCATGAAGGTCAGCATGCCGTCGGTTTCATACAAAAACTGCTGGTCTTTTTGCTCAAGACGAACGCGCTCAACTTTGTCGGCGCTGCGGAATCGTTCGTTCAATTTTGACCCGTTACGCAAGTTTTTCATCTCGACTTGGGCAAAAGCACCGCCTTTGCCGGGCTTTACATGGTCCACTTTCACCGCGACCCAAAGGCCACCATTGTGCTCCAATACATTGCCACCGCGGATTTCATTTCCGTTAATTTTGGGCATTGTGTCAATTCCTTGGCAAAAGGTTGATAGATGTCGGAACAAACCTATATCTGGGGAGTTATACAGAGGCAAGGAGACTAAATACGGTTAAGCATGACGTCGAGTTATGCGTCAGGCGCATGGGTGGTATTCCCAGAACGCAATGACGAATCGGATAGTTTCTGTCACAACCGTCTTCACGCCCGAAGATACAAGAGCAAAAACAAAGGAAACGAAATGGCTGCTGATTTCGTTGATGGCAACGCTTTCAACTTTGAACAAGGTCAACGCGCACGCAAACTTTTTGCCGCCGTGGTCTTGGCTGCACTCGACGATGCGATTGCAGATGACAAAAAATACGGGAATGGCCCCGAGCAGATCGCCCGCTGGGCGCGCTCTCGTGATGGCCGCGAAGTTCTGAGCTGCGCAGGCATCGACCCCAACGAGCGGGTTGTGTCCGGGCTAATGGCTTTTGTTGGCAATGGTGTGCGGACATCCGTTGCCCTGTCTCGCGAAGAGAGCGAACGCCGGAGCCAAGCCGAAGCTGCATAAAGTTTGATCCGAACCAAATTTTGAAGCGCGTCCCATCAGGGGCGCGTTTTTTTCGTGCGCATTTTGCATCTGGGATTGGGTGGTACCCGCGGCCGGACTCGAACCGGCACGGCCTTGCGGCCCAAAGATTTTAAGTCTCATGTGTCTACCATTCCACCACGCGGGCACGGGGGGTGGCGAGACCATAACGGCGTGCCGCGAGGGCTTAAAGATCAAAGGTCAGTCTCAACGTCGTTTTCTTCTGTTTCCGGCAGCGGCGTGACACGGTTTCGTTCGGGCAACCAAGGATTCAACAGCAATGCCCTCCGCAACGCGATTTGCCCTTCACGCACCTGCCCGAGTTCAATGAGCGCTAACGCCCGCCCGACGATCGCGCCAATGTGGTCTGGCGTTAGTTCAACGGCGCGATTCAGGTCTGCCAACGCAGTTTTATAGTCCTGACGGATGAAATTCACGAAAGCCCGTTGGTTATAGCCCTCCGCGTAATCTGGACAGTAGGCAATCAAGGTGTCGAAATCCTTCAACGCGCCGGCAAAGTTGTACGACGCCCGCTGGTTCATGCCGCGATCAAGTATCTCTTGCGCGGTTTCATCAGGCGCGGTGGCCCAAATTCCCCACAGTTCATTTGTATAGCCGCGCGCGACCATCTCGTTTGGCGCTTCCGCGACCAATTCCATTAGCTCGGCGTGGCGCACACTGCGCTCAGGCGACGGCGGGCAGTCCGCGAAGGCGGTCAGCGGCAAAATAAGCGGCAGAAGACATAAAATACGCATGCGTGAATGGTGCGCCTGCTGCGGCTCAGGTCAAGGGGCAGGTGGTAAGGTTTTCGTTAACACGCCGTGCAAAAGCTGCGTTCCAGCAGGCTGGCACCTCTCCACATCCGCGCGGCGGGGTGATAGCCGTAGCCCATGCTAACGCCGCCAACATTCCCCGCCCTTGGGCTGTCGCTCCTTTCGCTCGCAGTTGGCGCGGCTGGTGCCCTGCTGGGCTATTGGGTGAGTCTTCCGCTTTATATGCTGACAGGGCCTGCGGTGCTGGTCTCGGTGTTGTCGTTGTTCGGGCTTCGTTTGGAGGTCGCACCCATGCTGCGCGACATTGCGTTCTTGTTCATTGGCATCGGAATTGGCGCTGGTGTGAACGCAGAGGCCGCCGCCGCGATGCTGCGCTGGCCACTCGCTTTCGTGGCACTGGCGATCATGCTCGTGTTGGCCATGGTCCTGTGTCGGGCCTTGTTGGTGAAGGGGTTCGGTTTCGATCAACGCAGCGCGGTTCTGGCCTCAGCCCCCGGTCACCTCAGCTTCGTGATTGCCTTGGGCGAAACTTATGGCGTCAATCTAACACGCGTAACCGTCGCGCAATCCGTGCGGGTGTTGCTGCTGACGCTGACCGTTCCGGCACTCGCGGCACTTATGGGGCTGGATATGTCGCAAGGCCTTATCCCGAATGGCGAGGTTTTGGGCGTTGCCTATGTCGCAATATTGGTGGTCCTGTCGCTCATTACCGGATGGGTGCTGGAGCGGCTGCGCGTGCCTGCACCGCTGCTGATTGGTGCGATGCTGGTGTCGTCAGCGGGGCATCTGTCCGACCTGTCGCCCGGAATTCTGGAGCCGAAGATTACCATGGCCTGCCTTGTTCTGATGGGCACTCTTATCGGCTCACGCTTTGGCGGCACCAGCCCCGCGACGTTGTTTCGATATGCGGGCGGCGGGGTGGCGATTACCGCGCTGACCACCGTGCTTGCACTTGGCTTCGCGGTGCCTGTGTCGATGCTTTTGGACATGCCGCTGCCCCATGTTCTGGTCGCCTTCGCGCCTGGGGGGCTTGAGACGATGATCGTTATGGGTGCGGTTCTGGGGGCCAATCCGGGCTTCGTGGCGGCCTGCCATGTGGGCCGGTTGCTGGTCCTCAGCGTGCTTATCCCGATTTTGGCGGCACGGGCAGGGGACAACAGGTGATCGCCTACTTCGGTCTGTTCGCGTCAGCACTGATCGCGGCAACAATCCTGCCCATGCAATCCGAGGCCGTGTTGGTGGGGCTGCTCACGACCCAACAATATCCCGTGGTCGCCCTCCTGCTGGTGGCAACCGTCGGCAATGTGTTGGGCGCCGTCATCAACTGGGCGCTTGGCCGCTACCTGCTCCGGTTCCGCGACAGGCGCTGGTTCCCCGTGTCGGAGCAGCAGCTTGTGCGGGCCGAGGGGTGGTATCGCCGCTATGGTCGCTGGTCCTTGCTGGGAAGCTGGCTGCCCATCATCGGGGATCCGCTGACTGTTGTTGCAGGCGTCTTGCGCGAGCCTATTGGCCCGTTTCTATTTCTAGTCACAGTCGCAAAACTCGGGCGCTACCTTGTGTTGGCCATGGTAACGCTCGCTTGGGTCTAGTCGCGCACACCTGAAAATTTCTCTGCCCATTCTTCGCGTTGATCGTCGGTGATCTTGGCAAACAGGACCTCCGGCACGGTGAACTCATGGCCTACAGGCAACGCGCCAAGGGCCGCTTCGATGTCATCGGGCCAACTCATGTCCAGCGTGTTCATGCCCGATAGTATTTGCGCCGAGGCGGTCGGGATAAACGGCGCGGACAACACCGCGTAGACGCGGATCAGGTTCAGCGCCAGCCGGATTTGCGCGGCTGCTTGTTCGGGGTTCTCTTTGAAGGTCGACCAAGGGGCGACCTCTTGCAGGTACTCGTTGCCCGCCACCCAGATGGAGCGCAGCTCTGCCGCTGATTTGCGCACATCCATCGCAGCCATGTGGCCTTCGTAGGCACGGATTTTGGTGGTGAGGTCGGCGATCAAAGCTTGTTCACGTTCGCCGTATGCGCCACCTTCCGGCACCGCAGGACTGAATTTGGAGTTGCAGAACTTGGTAACGCGGGACACGAAATTGCCCAGCACATCGGCGAGGTCTTTGTTGACCGACGCTTGGAAGTTCTCCCATGTAAATTCAGAGTCTGACGTCTCCGGCGCATGGGACAGCAACCACCAGCGCCAGTAATCGGCGGGTAGGATGTCCAGGGCCTGATCCATGAACACGCCGCGCCCCTTCGAGGTCGAGAACTGGCCGCCGTCATAGTTCAGATAGTTGAACGATTTGATGTAATCGACCAGCTTCCATGGCTCGCCGGAGCCCATGATCGTGGCGGGGAAGCTCAGCGTGTGGAACGGTACGTTGTCCTTGCCCATGAATTGCACATAGCGCACGTCATCTGCGCCCTTGTCGGTGCGCCACCAGCTTTCCCACGCGCCGTCGTCTAAACCACGCGCGTCAGCCCATTCCTTGGTCGCGGCGATGTATTCAATGGGTGCGTCGAACCAGACATAGAAGACCTTGCCTTCCATGCCGGGCCAGTCTTTCTCGCCATCCTTAACTGGCACGCCCCAATTCAAATCGCGGGTGATCCCGCGATCGCGCAGCCCGTCGCCGTCATGCAGCCATTTCTTGGCGATGGATGTGGTCAGCACGGGCCAATCGGTTTTGGAATTGATCCAGGCGTCCAGCTGATCCTTCAGCTTTGACTGGCGCAAATAAAGATGCTTGGTCTCGCGCACTTCCAGATCGGTGGAGCCAGAAATGGCAGAACGCGGCTCGATCAGATCGGTCGGGTCCAGCTGCTTGGTGCAGTTTTCGCATTGGTCGCCGCGGGCGCTGTCATAGCCGCAATTGGGGCAGGTGCCCTCGATATAGCGGTCGGGAAGAAAGCGGCCATCGGCGTTAGAATAGACCTGCTTCTCAGACACTTCCTCGATATAGCCTTCGGCTTTCAGGCGCCCCGCAAAGTGCTGTGTCAGCTTGCGGTTCTGGGGGCTGGAGGAGCGGCCAAAGTGGTCAAAGGACAACCCGAAACGATTGGCGATGTCCGCCTGAACCTCATACATTTCGGCGCAGAACTCCGCGACGGGTTTGCCTGCTTTCGCGGCGGCCAGCTCGGCCGGAGTGCCGTGCTCGTCGGTTGCGCAAATGAACATGACCTCGGCCCCGCGTGCGCGATTGTAGCGGGCGTAGAGGTCGGCAGGCAGTTGCGAGCCCACAAGGTTCCCGAGATGCTTGATCCCGTTGATATACGGAATGGCAGAGGTGATGAGGATACGGGTCATTTGGTCGTCCTTGGCCGGTGTTGGGTTGGTTTAGCCTAAGCCTGTGCTGCCTGCCAGTGACGGATTTTGAATATTTTTGCCAAGATGAAAGTCTATTTGCGGTCCCTGTGTCGTTTCAGGAGCCGCCCGATGGTGAAGGAGGTACGCGGCGCGTTGACATAAGAGGTGCGTTTGGTCGGCGTGGCGCGGATGCGCATCCGGCTTAGGCCAAAGATGACAAGGACCGCATGTCCAACAGCCATCAGGATAAAAAGGGCGGTGGGGCCGAACGCCTCCATCAGTTTTGATGCCCCCAGCGGTGAGGCGATTGCGCCGACCGCGTAGAAGAACATCAAGGCTGCCGACAGCTCCACCCGCTCTTCTGACGAGGCGAAGTCATGGGCGTGAGCGGCGGCGACGGAATAGATCGGGAAAGTGGTGAAACCGAATACTGCCGCGCCCAGCAGGACCATTGTCGTACCGCCTGTTGCGGAGAAGACCGTGAAAGCGCTCGAGATGATGGCCGCGACCGACAGCGAAATCAGGACCCAGCGGCGATCATATTTGTCGGCAACCCAGCCAGATGGAATTTGCGCCAAGGCACCACCCGCGACGAAAGCAGCCAGAAAGATACCGATCTGGTCCGGGCGCAGGCCGACTTCTTGACCATATACAGGTCCGACCATTCGAAACGCCGCACTGTTGAGGCCCGCAACCATAACGCCCGCGACGGCAAGGGGGGATCGTGCAATGGCCAGCATCGGGCGCAGGCGCGGAGCCGACGGGGTTTCGGGGGGACGGGCTGTCGTCAGGGTCAGCGGCAAAATGGATGCGCAACACAACAACGCCAGCAGGTTGTAGGAGACGTAGGAAGCGGGTTCCAACACGCCGATCATCAGCTGCGCGACCAAGGACGCCCCCATATCTACCGAGCGGTAGGTGCCCATCGCTCGGCCACGGGTTTCGTTGGTGACTTTGGATTGCAGCCACGCCTCGATCACCGTGTAGCAGCCTGCCACACACAGCCCCGATGCAATCCGCATCAGCGCCCATGCGTAGGGATTGACGATCAGCATATGCGCCAGCAAGCCGATGGCCCCTGTTGCGGTAAAGGCGGCGAACGCGCGGGAGTGTCCGACGGATCCCATGGCTCGTGGCGCCCACCAGCAGCCAATGAAGAAGCCAAAGAAATGCGCCGAGCCGAGCAGGCCGACCTCGGATTTGGTGAAATCCAGCGTCAGCCCCGATAGCGCGTCCAGCGGACCGACCCCGCCGGAGGAAAGTTGCAATAGCACGACCGACAGGAAAAGGGCCGCGAAAGATATCATGAGGCGCATGGGGTAGCCTTTTGGATTGCCCCACGCTCGCCTCCTTGCTTGGGGGCTGCAAGTGGTTTCGCGTCATATCCGTGTCGCTTGCGGGAAAAATGGCCGGGTTTGCGTAGGAAATTTGGAAATGCATCGATCACTAGGCGTCAACAGGGCGTTTTGTGAACCTTGCCTGTTATAGTCTCGCCTGAGCGTCGCTTCGGGTTTTCCGGTTGCCCTTATCAGCCATGCCGTTAGTCTCTCGCGCAGCAAAACCGAGAGATTTCCGCAATGAAAACAGTTCGCCTTGGCCGCACCGACCTGATGGTGTCGCAGCTTTGCCTTGGCTCCATGACATGGGGCACCCAGACGTCGGAGGTCGACGCACATGCGCAGATTGATGCCAGCCTTGAAGCTGGCATCAACTTCATCGACACCGCCGAGGCCTATCCGGTGAACCCGATGACCAAGGAGGGCGCAGGCCGCACCGAGGAGATTATCGGCAATTGGTTTGCCAAGTCAGGGCGTCGCAATGATGTGTTTTTGGCGACCAAGGTGGCGGGTGCGGGGAATTATATTCGCGACGGGGAGGAGATTTCCTCCAAGAGCATTCGCGAGGCTGTTGAAGGCTCGCTGAAGCGCTTGCAAACCGATGTGATCGACCTCTACCAGCTGCATTGGCCCAATCGCGGCAGCTACATGTTTCGCCAGAACTGGTCCTACGACCCGTCGGGTCAGGATCGTGCCGCCACGGTGGCCCATATGGAGGATGTGCTTGGCGCGCTTCAAGCACTGGTCGCTGAAGGCAAAATTCGCCATTTCGGCCTGAGCAATGAAAGCGCGTGGGGCACGATGATGTGGCTGCAAATCGCCGAGCGCATGGGTGCGCCAAGGGTGGAAAGCATCCAGAACGAATACTCGCCGCTGTGCCGTCTCTATGACACCGATCTGGCCGAACTGGGTCATAACGAGGACATCTCGCTGCTGGCATTCTCGCCCTTGGCGGCAGGGTTCCTGACGGGCAAATACCAAGGCGGTAAAATCCCCGAAGGATCGCGCATGTCGATCAACGACAAGATGGGCGGGCGTGCATCGGACCGCGTGTTGGACGTGGCGCAGGTGTATCTGGAAATCGCGGCAAAGCACGGGTTGGATCCGGTTCACATGTCACTGGCGTGGTGTTGCCAGCGCCCGTTTCCCGTGATCCCGATTTTTGGCGCGACGACGATGGATCAGCTTGAGCATGTGCTGGCGGGCAAGGATCTGATTCTGGGCGAGCAGGTCATGGCTGAGATAGATGCGGCGCACAAATCCAACCCGATGCCGTATTAGGCGAGTGCAGGGTGCCTCCGGCGGGAATATTTTTACCAAGATGAAACTATGACGTATTCAGGCTATATCCGCGCGTAAACAGGGTTGCCAAACGCCACCAACATAACGTCCGCTGCACCAAAAGGGAGAACACCATGCCGCTAGAAATGAACCGTGAGGTGTTTATCACCTGTGCTGTGACGGGCTCCGGCGCGACGCAGGACAAAAGCCCGCATGTGCCGCGTTCGCCCCAGCAGATCGCCGATAGTGCGATTGCGGCGGCCAAGGCGGGGGCGGCGGTGGTGCATTGCCATGTGCGCGACCCTGAGACGGGCGCGCCGTCGCGCGATCTGAAGCTCTACCGCGAGGTGACCGACCGCATCCGAGATGCCGAGGTGGATGTAGTGCTGAACCTGACCGCAGGGATGGGGGGCGATATCGTCTTTGGTTCCCCAAGCCCGCTGCCGACGCAAGCCGGCACTGACATGGTCAGCGCCGAGGAACGCGTGGCCCATGTGGCCGAGTGCTTGCCGGAGATTTGCACGCTCGACTGTGGCACAATGAACTTCGCCGAGGCCGACTACGTCATGACCAACACCCCCGGCATGCTGACCGCCATGGGTCGGATGATGACGGAGCTTGGTGTGAAGCCCGAGATTGAGGCGTTTGATACAGGCCATTTGTGGTATGCCAAGCAGTTGGTGAAGGATGGCGTGCTGGACTCACCGGCTTTGGTGCAGCTGTGCATGGGCGTCCCGTGGGGCGCGCCGGATGATCTGAACACCTTCATGGCGATGGTCAACAACGTGCCGGACGATTGGACGTTTTCGGCCTTCGGGTTGGGGCGCAACCAGATGCCGCTGGCTGCCGCAAGCATCCTTGCAGGTGGCAACGTGCGTGTTGGGTTGGAGGACAACCTGATGCTGGATCGCGGCGTGCTGGCCACCAACGAAGCACTGGTCGCCCGCGCGGTAGAGATCACCGAACGCTTGGGTGCGAAGGTGATCGGACCGGAAGCTGTGCGCGAAAAGCTGGGGTTGGTGAAGCGGGCGCCTGCGTGATACGTGCGCTCGCCTGCGCGGGGTTAATGGCGCTTGCCGCTTGCACCCCGAAGCCTCAATTTGTGCCAGACGGCTACCGCGACCAGCGCGTCGCCATCACCTCGTCCACGCGGTTTGACGCCGAGCGCTTCGCCGGTGACTGGCGGGTGATCGAGAGCTTCGAGCAGACTCCGCGCGAGGTAACTACCAGCCGTCTGTCGTTCCAACCCGCACCGGCCGGCTATGTCTACGTAGCCCGCGCCAACCCGTCACCACTGGATGCGACCGTAGAGCTATCGCCTTGGCCGACCCTCAAGATCGGCGCATTTGGGCGGCTCACCTACGCCACCCCCTATGATGCTGTCGATCCGATCTGGGTGATCTGGGTGGACGAGGACCATCGAACGGCGGTGCTCGGCACGCCGTCGGGGCGCTTCGGGATGATCATTAACCGCACCGCGAATCTACGCTCCGACCGCCTGAAGGCGGCCCGCGAAATTCTGGCCTTCAACGGCTATGACGTCACCAAACTCAGAAAGGTGTCCCCATGACCCAAACAGCAGCAATTCTTGGCGGAGGTGTCATCGGTGGCGGCTGGGCCGCGCGGTTCCTGCTCATGGGCTGGGACGTGCGGGTGTTCGACCCCGATCCAGAATCTGAACGCAAGATTAACGAAGTGCTGGGCAACGCGCGGCGCTCGCTGCCCGGTCTGTCGGACACCGCCATGCCCGTCGAGGGCGCTCTGAGCTTCCACGCCGATCTGGCCGAGGCCGTCGGCCCCGCCGACTGGATACAGGAAAGCGTGCCGGAGCGGTTGGAGATCAAGCACAAAGTCTTCGCCCAAGTGCAGGCCGCGTGCCGCGAGGAGGCGATCATCGGCTCGTCGACCTCCGGCTTCAAGCCGTCCGAGTTGCAGGAAGGTGCTGCGCGCCCTGCGCAGATCGTGGTGACGCACCCGTTCAACCCCGTCTACCTGTTGCCGCTGATCGAGCTGGTGCCAAGCCCTGCGAACGATGCCGCTATGGTGCAAAAGGCCAAGGACATTTTGACCTCTATCGGGTGCTTCCCGCTGCATGTCCGCAAAGAAATCGACGCCCATATCGCCGACCGCTTTCTTGAAGCCGTCTGGCGCGAGGCGTTGTGGCTCATCAAAGATGGCATCGCCACCACCGAGGAAATCGACGAGGCCATCCGCATGGGCTTTGGCCTGCGCTGGGCGCAGATGGGCCTGTTCGAAACCTACCGCATCGCGGGCGGCGAGGCGGGAATGAAGCACTTTATCGAGCAGTTCGGCCCCTGCCTCTCGTGGCCATGGACCAAGCTGATGGATGTGCCGGAGCTGACGGACGAGCTGGTCGACCAGATCGCCAGCCAGTCGGATGCGCAATCCGGCATGCACTCGATCCGCGAGTTGGAGCGTATCCGCGACACCAACCTTGTGGCGATGCTGCGTGCGCTGAAGGCGCAGGACTATGGCGCAGGCGCAGTGCTGAACCGTGCGCAGGCCGCCAAACCGCAACTTGAGGACAGCGCGCTGCCCATCGTCACCGTGCAACGCGCGGTGCCGTTGGATTGGACCGATTACAACGGCCACATGAACGAGGCGCGGTATTTGCAAGCCTTCGGCGATGCCACCGACCGCTTCATGGAAATGGTCGGCTGCGACGCGGAGTACATCGCGTCGGGCGGCAGTTATTTCACCGCCGAGACCCATATACGCCACTTGGACGAGGTCCATGCTGGTGCCGTTATCCGCGTCGAGACGCAGGTGCTACTGGGGCAGGGCAAGAAGATGCATTTGTTCCACCGCATGTATGAAGGCGGCCGGCTGCTGGCGACGGGGGAGCATATGCTGATCCACGTCTCGCTAGAGACCCGCCGTGCATCCGAGCCGTCCGCCACCATCGCCGCAAAGCTGGGCGAGATCGCGGCGGCCCATGCGTCCCTGCCCGAGCCAGAGGGTGCGGGCGCTGGGGTCGGTAAACGGTGAGGGTTCTGATCACCGCAGGCGGCTCGGGCATCGGATTTGCTATGGGGCAGGCGTTTGCCTCAGCCGGGGCAGAGGTCTGGGTGACGGATCTGGACGTCAGCGCGGTGCCTGATAATTGGCGCTCCAGTACCGTGGACGCCAGCAGTGAGAACGCCATGGCGGCCCTATTCCAAGAGGTCGAAACCACTTGGGGCGGGGTCGATGTGCTCTGTGCCAACGCGGGTATCGCGGGGCCGACGGCGGCAGTTGAAGACGTGGCGCTGGAGGAGTGGAAAGCTTGCGTTTCGGTGAACCTCGAAGGCGCGTTTCTGGCGGCGAAATTTGCGGCGCCAATGATGAAGCGGCAAGGCTCTGGCGCGATGGTGCTGACCTCCTCCACCGCAGGCATTTACGGCTATCCCAATCGCGCGCCGTATTCGGCGGCGAAGTGGGGGATCATCGGGTTGATGAAAACCTTGGCGATGGAGTTGGGCCCGCACGGTATCCGCGCCAACGCGATCTGTCCGGGGGCGGTCGAAGGGCCACGGATGGAGGGTGTTTTGGGGCGCGAAGCGGCGGCCAAAGGCATGACCCGCGACGAGGTTTATGAAGGCTACGCCAAGGGCACCTCCATGCGGTCCTTTGTCGAGGCGCGGGACGTGGCGAACATGGCGGTATTCCTCGGCTCCGACGCCGCGCGGCTTGTGTCGGGGCAGGTCATTGCGGTGGATGGACACACGGAAAATCCGGACCCGAAGCTGTAGGTGCGGAGGTTCCCCTCGGGGAACCGTTCAGAGTTTGTTAGGATTTTTTAAGATTTTATAATTGAAATAATTGATTTATTTCAATCTATTATAGATTATTTTTTATCTATTGAGTTAACGAATTTTTCCAACAACTCCGGCATATCCCGCGACGACAGCTCTGCTTCGCGCACCAGCCCGTCGAAGTGCAAGGTGATGGCCTGCACCCGCTCGCGGTCGCGAAACGCAAGGTAGTTGCGCCCCAGATAGATCACCGCCAGCTTCGGCCCGAAAATTGTCACCGGAGCAGAATAGAGCTTGCGCGCGTCGAAGGCATGCAGCCGGAGGGTCGGATAAAGCTGGTCGTGGAGTTCCAGCAAACGGGTGAGTTGAGCGTGGCGGATTTGAGACGGCAGACCTTCGTAATATCCATGCCCTTTGGCCATGGCGTGAAGCTCGTGCAGCGGCACGGCGATCTCGTAGTCCGATCCTGCGCTGCGCATCCATTCCAACCGATCTTCGGATGCGCCGATGGCTTGTTCGGTGGTCCGACCCAGATGCGGCGAATATTCCCATTCCAGCAACTCGCGGGTCTTGAGCATGTCAGGCAGACCTGCGGGGACGTGCCGGATTTTGTATCCTTCCGCCTCGCGGTGCCAATTGAAGATCTGTTCGTCGACCAAGGCGCGGGGCGCTTCGGTGAAGGTGAGCGCCGAGGCCATGAGATCAGCGGCCAGTTCGGGCCGATCGGTCAGTCCCAGTAACCAGTCCGCAGAGACCCCCAAAACGCGTGCGCACTCACCAACGACTTGGGCGTTTGGCAGGCGGGCGGTTTCGGCCTTGAGCAGTTGAGATACGGTTGAGCGGTCCACACCGATGGCCCGTGCGAGTGCACTTTGGGTGATGTGACTGGTGTCCATCGCACTGGCAACTCGCGCGCGAAACAGCTCTGCACGGTCACGTTTGTCCATAATATCTATCATTTGATGATTTGTATCACCATTGCTGGAAAATGTGAACTATCCACAGAATGGTCTACCGGCCCCTTACCGCGTTACCTCCGGTGTAAGGAGAAGGTGCTTTATGGAAAGTAAGACGCGCAGTTTGGTGAAAGCCGTGCTTTGGACACTCATGGGATTCCTGATGATGATTGTGGTCGGGTATGTCTCGACCGGATCAATGGCATTGGGCAGTGGAATGGCGTTGGCGAACTCGATTCTGGGGCTGGTCAACTATATGATTTACGAGCGGGTTTGGGCACGCGTCTCATGGGGTGTGCTCAGGGTAAATCACCAAGATGTCTGACCGCAATAATACCGTCGAATGGCGGACACTTGCTGTGATGGCGGTAACCTATGCCGTTTGGGGCGGGGCGGTGTTCTGGATGTCAGCTTGGTCGATGCCGCTGGCTGTGATCTTCACGGCGCTGGCGATCGCGCAGCAGTCGTCGTTGCAGCACGAGGTTTTGCACGGTCACCCGCTGCGTTGGCAGTGGCTGAATGAACTGATGGTAAGGCCGTCTTTGAACCTGTTGATCCCCTATGGTCGCTTTCGCGATACCCATCTGGCGCATCACCGCGATGCCAATCTAACAGACCCTTACGACGACCCCGAAAGCAACTTTCTGGCCGGTCGGGACTGGGCAGCGTTGCCTGAGTGGGCAAAATTGCTTTACCGCGCCAACAACACATTGGCAGGACGCATGCTGATCGGGCCTGCGGTCGGACAATGGGCGTTTATGCGCGCTGACATGAAGACGCCGAGCCGTCGGATCGCGATGAGCTGGCTGGCGCATGTGGTCACTGCGGTGCCGGTGATCTGGCTGGTGCTTCAGTCGCCGATACCGCCGTGGGCGTATTTGATTGCGGCTTATCTGGGCGTGTCGCTGCTGAAAATCCGCACCTTTCTGGAGCACCGCGCGCATGAGCAGAGCCGCGCGCGCACGGTGATTGTCGAGGATCGCGGACCATTGGCGTTTTTATTCCTGAACAATAACCTGCACGCGGTTCACCATATGCATCCGCAGGTACCGTGGTATGATTTGCCCGCGCTGTACCGTAGTGGGAAGGATCGGTTTCTGGCGTGCAATGACAGCTATATCTATCCCTCCTACGGCACGATCTTCGCGCGGCATCTGGTGCGGGCCAAGGACCCTGTCGAGCACCCTTTGATGCATCGCGCGCTGGACGACCGCACGCCGCCCGCGTAGACACGCCATACGTCGCAACTGGAGAGACTTATGGCCCTGTGGATATACGTCTCGGTGTTTGCGGCCTTCATGCAAAACCTGCGGTTCATGCTGCAAAAGCACCTTAAGGCGACGAAGCTGTCGACTGGTGGTGCGACGTTCTCTAGGTTTCTGTATTCCAGCCCGTTGGTGGCGCTTGGCATCTGGGCGTATATGAGCGTGACGGATGCACCGTTTCCGGGTTTGAGCGGGAAGTTCTGGGCCTATGCGTTGTCCGGCGGGATCGGGCAAATTCTTGCGACCGCCTGCGTCGTGGCGCTGTTTGCAGAGCGCAACTTTGCCGTGGGCATCGTGTTCAAGAAAACCGAAGTCGTGCTGACCGCGCTGTTGGGGCTGGTGGTGCTGGGCGAGGGCGTGTCGCCCCTTGGCGTGGTCGCCATCGCCATCGGGTTCGCGGGCGTTGTGTTGCTATCCGACCCGCCAAAGGGCGGCGCGCGGTTTTTCAACAAGGCGGCAGGGTTCGGACTGGGCTCGGGGCTGTTGTTCGGGGTCTCTGCCGTGGGCTATCGCGGGGCCGCGTTGCAGATCGACAGCCCCGATGTGATTGTGCGGGCAGGCGTTAGTCTGGCCGTGGCCACGGCGTTCCAGACGTTGATTATGGCCGCGTGGCTGGCCTGGCGCGACAAGGGCGAAATCGGACGCGTCGTTGCCTCGTGGCGGGTGTCGTCGCTGGTCGGTGTGACGTCGATGTGTGGCTCTTTCGGGTGGTTCGTGGCGTTTGCGTTGCAAAACGCAGCCTATGTGAAAGCAGTGGGGCAGGTGGAATTGGTGTTCACCTTTCTGGCGTCCTACTTCATCTTCAAGGAGCGCAGCACGCCCAAGGAGCTGGCGGGGATTGCGTTGATCGTGGTCAGCATTCTGGTGCTGGTTGCGGCACTATAGCGGAGGACGGGACATGGCTTTGAAGGTAACGGCAGCGCAGATGGTGGAGCGCGCACGGGCGCGGATCGAAGAAGTCGAGACCGTGGACGCGATTGCCATGGTGGACGACCCTAACGTGGTGATCGTGGATTTGCGCGACGTGCGGGAGCGGCAACGCAGCGGCTACGTGCCGGGCAGCTTTCACTGCCCGCGCGGCATGGCGGAGTTTTGGGTGGACCCTGACAGCCCTTATTTCAAAGAGGTCTTCGCGCAGGACAAGAAATTCGTGTTCCACTGTGCATCCGGCTGGCGGTCTGCGCTGACGGTGGCGACACTGAACGACATGGGGTTCGAGGCGGCGCATCTGCGCGAGGGGTTTTCCACATGGGAAGCGCAGGGCGGGCCGGTCCAGCGCGACACGTAACGTACAGGGGGTCAATTTCCGGCGTTCACTTGTTTTTGAAACTCCCTCTCTTGACCCTGAGGTTGGCCATCCATATCTAAACCGAATAGTTCAATTTTGAACCGAGGGACTTTAGATGGGCAAGCAAACCGAGCGATTTTGGCTAAATCCCGAGCTGGAAACAAAGACGCCAGCACTGCTTGCGCATTCCAGTCTTGATGGGCTCCTGCGCTTTGAATATCGCGAAGACGAACCGGGCTCGCTGCCCCCGCAGGTGCATGCGCATAACAGTCTGATCATTTCCGTGCAGGACACGCCCATTCGGGTCATCGCGGACCGTGACGGGCGTACTGAACGCTTCACCATGGAGGCGGGTCATATTGCTGTGGCACTGGCTGGATCGTTGACCGCCTGGCAATGGCTTGACCCTGCGAAGGTGATCATAATCCATGTGAACCCGACCGTGATGCGGCGGTTTGTGCAAACCGAGCTGAAAGTTGTTCCGAACGGGCATCGTTTTGAAAATACGATCTTTTTCCATGACGCTGACGTCAGACATGCCGCCGAGCGCATGAAGGATACTTTGGAGGCTGACGAGCTGGGTTCCAGCGTTGTGTTCGACGCCTTGGCGCGGATGTTTCTTGTGCTGATGGTCAAACGCTACTGCAAAAAAGACCACACCGACGCGGCATTTGACCAGCGCTTTGGTCCGGAGCAATACGCGCAGGTGGTCACCTTTGTTGAGGACCATCTGGCGGAGAAGATAAATCCGGCGCAACTGGCCTCGGAACTGGGAATGAGCGAGGCTGCGTTCTCGCGTAAATTCAAAGCGACGGTCGGTGAGACTCCGATGCGCTTTGTGACGCAAGTCCGCCTTGAGGTCGCGAGCCGCTTGTTGGGGGAAGGTGTGCAGTCGCTGGCCCAAATCGCGGCGCAGTGCGGCTTTGCCGATCAGGCGCATCTGTCGCGCAGTTTCAAACAGCATCTGGGTGTCTCCCCCAGCCAGTTTCGCGCCGATCAAGTGCACGCATAAATAAACCCCGGTTGATGTGAACCAACCGGGGTTTTTTCGACTGACCGTGTACTACTCGCGTAGTGCTGGGGAAGGTGATCAGTCGTATGCGCCGATGAACATCTTAGCCAGTTCAGCGTTTGTGTAGGCGTCAGGGGATACGCCCATGTTCTTGGCAAGCTGCAAGTGACCTTGCGAGTTGCGGGTCGTTTGTGCAGGGGCTGCGATCACGATCTGGTTGTCGATATCGTCGCCGGACAGTTTCTTAACGGCGATTGTTTGAGCCGCTTCAGATGCGTTTTGGCCCGCGCGCTGTGCGCCAAATTTTTCGGCAGGCGTTTCTGCAAGAACAGGTGCAGCGGCGAGGGCGAGAGCGGCTGTGAGGGTGATCAGTTTCATGTCTAGGGTCCTTTTCTTCGGTTTACATCGCGGTGGGGAATGTTCGGCCCGCTGTTGATGATTTGAAGATAGCGATCGCGGCGACGTTTGCCTTGAACGGCAGCCGCAACGATTTGAACCAGAGCGTCAAAGTGAGGTTTTAGGAGAAAAAACTTTCCAGTTCGGTGATGAATTCGCTGTGCATACGGACAAGCCGCTCGGACGGTTGGCGCAGCGCGAAGGTCTCGCCAAGCGGATCTTCGGCGGTGATCGAGCTGCCTGACAATTGTTGCAGCACGTTGTGGCCACAGAACGGGACGTAGACTTCGGAATATCCGCCCTCATGGACGAGCACGAGCCTGTCGTCGCACAGGTCTGATGCGGCTTCCATCGTCATTTCGGTTAGGGTGCGGAAGGTCTCGGCGGTGGCCATCATGCGTGACAACGGGTCGATGGCCGCAGCGTCATAGCCGCAGGCGACAATAATTACGTCGGGTCGAAAATCGGTGAGCGCAGGTAGCACAAGGCGTTCCATGGCCTCCAGATATAGCGCGTGTCCGCCGCCAGGGGGCAGAGGTATGTTCATGTTGTAGCCGTCACCTGCACCCACGCCGCGATCTTCCGCATCGCCCGTGTCCATGGGGTAGTTGCGTTCCTGATGCAGCGAGATCGTCAACACGTCGTCGCGGTCATAGAAAATCGCCTCGGTCCCGTTGCCGTGATGCACATCCCAGTCGATGACCGCGACGCGGTCCGTCAAACGGTGCTCTAAGGCGGCCTCGACGGCGATGGCGATATTGGCCAGCAGGCAAAAGCCGTTGGGGAAGTCCGGCAGGCAGTGGTGGCCCGGTGGACGGGACAGGGCGTAAGAGTTGGTCATGTCGCCTTGCAGGACCGAGAATAACGCGCCTTTGGCGAGGCCCGCCGACAGCGTTGCAATCTCGAACCCGCCTTGGGCAAATGGTGTGCGCAACCCCATGCTGCCACCACCTGCGTCGGACTTTTCTTTGAACTTGCGCAGGAATGTTTCTGGATGAACACGCAGCAAGTCGTCCCAAGACGCGTTCGCGACGGAGCGGGAGTGAAGCTCTTGGGTAAGCCCCGTGACGTCGAGCAGGTTTTTCAACCGTCGCTTGGTTTCAGGGTTTTCAGGCAATCCACCTGCCGCCAAGGGTTGAACCAATCCGCCAATTGGCACGGTGAACGCAAAGTCGCCGCCCGCGTGCCAGAAGCATTTCTCGTCCCAGAAAAAGCCGGTTTTGGTCATGGCTTACCCTCCAAGCGATAACTTCCTTCCGGTAAATCCAAGGCCGCAGCCAGATCGCGGAGCTGTTGCAGCGAAAACGTCAGTTTCTGAATGCGGTCCGTGTGCGGGTCGAGTTGCTCCACTGTTATGCAATCGTCAAAGGCGTTGATCGATACGTCTCCCTGCAAGTGATGCTCGCCTTCATCTATGAGCGTGATCAGGGTGGCGTCGAACTCGTGCTCGATGGTGAACATTGGGCCTCCGGCAAGGTTTGGTCTGAGCTCACCGTAGGGTGGGACGGCGCAAAATTGCAAATGCTGATCTCTGGGCTTGGCGCGGCAGAGCTGGGGGGGTACATTCAGGAAAAACGTGAAGAGGGTTATCGATGCGCTTAATGCTATCATTTATTGCCGCCACCGCTTTGGGGGCGTGTACGGTCGAGACTGCTGACACGCCTGCGTCCCAGCCAGCACCCGCGCCAACGGCCACTGCTAAAAAGGCGTCACCCCCGAAAGTGTCATCGCGCACGGCGGTTGCAAACTTCAAAGCGGTGGTCCGTCAGGTTGAGCCCGTCGCGGAGAGCCAGTGTCGGGCGCGTGCTCCTGACTTGAACTGCGATTTCAAGATCGTGGTGGACGAGCGGACCAATCAACCTCCCAACGCTTTCCAAACGCTCGACAAATCCGGCCGCCCTATTTTGGGCTTTACCATCGCGCTGATCGCGGATGCGCGCAACCGTGACGAAATCGCCTTTGTTATGGGCCATGAAGCGGCGCACCACATTTCCAAGCACCTTGCCAAGCAGCAGCAGACCGCCATTGGCGGGGCTATTATTGGTGGCATTATCGCGGCGTCCGTCGGCCTTGATGTGAACGCGGGCCAGCAACTGGGTGGCACTGTGGGCGCGCGGGCCTACTCTAAAAACAACGAGCTGGAGGCTGACGCCTTGGGCACGGTGATCGCCAAGCGGGCAGGGTACAACCCTGTGCGTGGGGCCGAATT
The DNA here is from genome assembly GCF_003663885.1 of Litoreibacter meonggei. Lineage (GTDB taxonomy): Bacteria > Pseudomonadota > Alphaproteobacteria > Rhodobacterales > Rhodobacteraceae > Litoreibacter > Litoreibacter meonggei. Next base: position 710,213 of record NZ_RCCE01000001.1, on the reverse strand, counting down.
CTTTACCCGCATCCCTGATCCGGGCGACCGGTTCCTTGGGACGCATCCGCCCAACGCGAGCCGCATCGAGACGGTGCGCAAGGTGAATTCCCAGCTTTGAGCAGCTTTGTCCCGCGCGAGTGGCGGCGCTTGCTGAACCGCTGCCTCTGGTCGTGGGAGGGCGTCGTTGCAATCTGGCGGGAGGAGCCGAGTTTTCGGTTCTGGTTTACCGTCAACATTTGCTCCGTAGGGCTGGCATTCTGGTTGCCGTTGAGTGTCGAGGGGCGGGCGCTGATTGTGGCGCTTGGCCTTGTTTTACTGGCTGCGGAGGCGCTGAACACTGGCGTGGAGGCGGCGGTAGACCGCTCTGGCATGGCGCATGACGCTTTGGGGAAATACGCCAAGGATGCAGCCAGCGCGGGGGTGGCATTCGCCGCGATTGCGGCGGGACTGGCTTGGGTAATCCTGATCTATGGGTTGCTGTGATCCAGCTTGAAAATATCCTGACAGATCGTGGGTCCAAATACGCTGTGTCGGGTGGCCCTGTGACCACGCGAGAAGACGCGGCGGGGTTTGTTAAGACGCTGAAGCGCAACAAGAAATACGCCAAGGCCACGCATAATACGTGGGCGGTGATCCTGCCTGACGGCACGCCGGTGAAGAACGATGATGGCGAGGCGGGGGCGGGGATGGTGATCCTGCGGATGCTGGAGCGCGAAGAGGTCACGGGCGAGGTCGTCGTGGTTACGCGCTGGTTTGGCGGGGTCAAATTGGGCGGGGACCGGTTCCGTCGGGTGCAGGATTGCGTGCGGATGTATTTGGACGCGCGGAAGGGTTAACGCACCGCGCGAGGGGTCGGCAAAGCGTCTGCACAGTGTCGGCTATGCGTCGGGCAGGATTTCGGAGTGTTCGGCGGCGTTAAGGTTTGAGGGTGTGGCGGGGGTGACCCCCGCCCTAAATGTTATACGCGCCAGTCGGCCACGACGTCATAGGTGTGGGTCGTGGGCTGCTCCACCAGATACTCCGAGAACGCGCCCCAGAGAGCTTTGATCTTCTCGAGCGTCTCGGGGCTGCTTTCCGCGTTGTCGGTGGTGGAGATCACATAGCCGGTGCCGTCGGTGTCATTGGACACATTCAGAAAACTGTGCTGGCCTTCCAGCGCCATGATCTTGTCCTTGAGGGCATTCATGACCTTGGTCGCGGCGGCCTGCGAGCCGGGCTTCATTTTGTACGGGGTAATACGTGCATACATGGTGTCTTCCTTTGTCATGCAAATGAACATTAGAGACGTATGCCCCGCGAGCATGAAGGCGCGGGACACGGGGGAGTGTAGCACGAAATTGGAGTTCGGTGTGTGAGTTCGGCGGGGGTGGCGGGGTGAACCCCGCCCTACAGCTTGTTGTGGGTGCCGTCGCAGGTGACGGGGGTGGCGGAGTGTTTGCAGCCGCAGAAGAAGACTTTTTTGGTTTCCGTGGCTTCGAATTTCACCGGAGTGAACTCGGAGCCTTTGTGCGAGCCGTCACAAAACGGCTGCTTGGCGGACTGGCCGCAGGCGCACCAGAAATAGGATTTGCCAGCCTCGACCTCGACGGGGAAGGGGGCTTTTTGGGTGATGGTTGGGGGTGGCATGTTGGGGTGCTCCTTTGTGGGGTGAAGTCAGCTTACGGCGTTGGGAGCGGAATGGAAGCGTGGTGAGTAATGCAAGACATTGAGATGAAATGTTTGGCGAAGAACCCTTCAATACGACAACTAAACTAAATGCCAAGTTTCTACTGAGTCTTGTGCAAAGTTTCTCAAAGTATCTTCGTAGACATCTGAAGTGAAACCTCCAAAAGCATTCCGTGTTTGATCTAACGTTTTTTCATCACATGGGAACTGCGTTAATCGCGTCCATAGCGACCAGATCAACATTTTTTGGTGGTTGTATTTCGGGGATGCGCTGTCCACTGTTGGGCGATTGAATTCGGTGTTTTGATCGCAGTATCCATACAAAACCCCTATGTCGGTTACTGTCACGGTACCAGCCAGTATTTTCTTATAGATTGGCGGAGCGAACTGTCTCGCAATTATACTTGTTACGGAAATTTCTTGATACCCATGGTACATGTCCGAGATATTTGATGGTAGTAAGCTAAGTGCAAAACAGAGCTGATCGATATCGCGCAAGCTTACGTACTTTTCTCGAGTTAGCTCGCCTATACGTCTTGAGGTCAGCTCTTTGATATCAGAGGGGATATCGTATTTCTCACAGCATTTCTCAAGGTATTTTTTGGGATTGGAGTTTTTCTCATGCCGCTGATAGTTACTTGACTCAATGTTGCTAGTGACATTGATAAATTTCTTTAAGTACTGAGTAGCGTCAATGCCTGCGCCGTATCGTGCAGTAACAGCATTCTCAAGCATTGAAAGATTGACGCCAAGAATGAAGTGTATCCGTGGTTGATCGAAAAAGTGCTTGATATGTTCAAGCAATAACAGAGCATAATCAGGTCTACATCGATCAAGTTCGTCAATAATTATCGTTAATTTGGGTTCTTCGCCATCTTTTCCTGATACAAGTTCGCTTAGAGCTTCTTTGAATGTCTCCATCGCTTTTATTTTTGTTTCGTTACCTTCCCATAGCGAGCCAATTTTATTATCCACTTCTTTAGCGGTAGCCTTGATGGCCTCGTCGACTGCGGCACCTGCAAGCTCAGTTGCGCCATAACTAGCGATAGCTAAGCCAATCCTAGCGACAGGCTTCACTATGGCCTTGGTTGCAGTCTTCAATTTCGTAAGAGACGAACTTTTTCCGTAACCTTTCCGTTGGTCAATTATGCGGTAGACCAAACTGGTTAGTGGATCATCCAGAAAGTCGTGTTCGAATGCATCAAAAAAAACTAGTTTTGAAACCCCCTCAAAATCGGTTTCGTGTGCGTTTTTCCACATGTGTAGGAAGGTGGTTTTGCCACTTCCCCAATTGCCGTCAAGGGCAAGTACCAAAGGTTGCTCTGCATTATCTACTAGATCGGTTAGGCGCTTAGCGAATTCGGAGCGTCCCAATACGTCATTCTTAGAAAAGGTACTTTTAGAAATACTGTTTTGATCTGACTCGCTCAAGCCAACGTCCCCCACAAATCATACTCCCCAGCCTCATCCACCAGAACGTCAACCATATCTCCAGCCTTCAACCCCTCGAACCCTTCGTCGATGAACAGGTTCCCGTCGATCTCGGGCGCATCTGACGTGGTGCGGCATGTGGCTCCGTCGTCCTCCACCTCGTCCACGATCACCTGAATAGTGGTGCCGACTTTTGCGGCGAGTTTGGCCTCGGATATGGCTTGGGCCTTTTCCATGAAGCGGTCCCAGCGGTCTTGTTTGACCTCGGCCGCCACATGGTCGGGCAGAGCGTTGGAGCGGGCGCCGTCGACGTTTTCGTATTGGAAGCAGCCGACGCGGTCCAGTTGCGCCTCGTCCAGCCAGTCGAGGAGGTGCTGGAACTCGGCCTCCGTCTCGCCGGGGTAGCCGACGATGAAGGTGGAGCGCAGCGTGATGTCGGGGCAGTCGGTGCGCCATGCGCGGATCTCGTCCAGCGTGCGGGACGCGGCGGCGGGGCGGGCCATGCGTTTGAGCGTGTCGGGATGGGCGTGCTGGAACGGGATGTCGAGATAGGGGAGGATCGCGTTCGCGGGATCGGCCATCAGCGGGATCAGCTCGCGCACATGGGGGTAGGGGTAGACGTAGTGCAGCCGGACCCACAGGTCCTTTTGCGCGCCTAGTTGGCCCAGCTCGCGGGCAAGGTCGAGGATCGGGGCCTTGGACGGGCGGTCGGCCCAGTCGGTGCCATAGGCGGAGGTGTCCTGGGAGATGACGAGCAGTTCCTTGACGCCGGCCTCCACCAGCTTTTCGGCCTCGCGGATCACCGCCTTTTGCGGGCGGGAGGCGAGGCGGCCGCGCATGTCGGGGATGATGCAGAACTTGCACTTGTGGTTACAGCCCTCGGAGATTTTGAGGTAGCTGTAGTGGCGCGGCGTGAGGGTGACGCCGGTGGCGGGCAGCAGGTCGATGAAGGGATCGGGGGAGGGCGGCACGGCGGTGTGGACGGCGTCGAGGACCTGCTCGTACTGGTGCGGGCCGGTGACGGCGAGGATGGCGGGGTGGTGCTCGCGGATATAGTCGGGCTCGGCACCTAGGCAGCCGGTGACGATGACCTTGCCGTTTTCCTGCAGGGCCTCGCCGATGGCGTCGAGGGATTCCGCCTTGGCGCTGTCGAGGAAGCCGCAGGTGTTGACGATCACCGCCTCCGCGCCCGCGTAGTCGGGGGAGATGGCGTAGCCTTCGGCGCGGAGTCTTGTGAGGATGCGCTCACTATCCACCAGCGCCTTGGGGCAGCCGAGGGAGACCATGCCGATTTTCGGCTGGTCGTCGCGGGTGGGTTCGCGCAGCTGGAGCTTCGGCGCAAGGTCGGGGCGGAGGTTTGGGGGGTTCTGGGCCATGAGGGGGCGTATACGACGGACTGGAGGTGGGGGGAAGTGGGAGGATTTCTATCGAATTGCGTTAGTCTTAATCGTTATGCGGTATTAGAAACGTAAATACCCCAACTTATCAACGCAGCGGGTAAAACAAATGCCGCTGCAACAAATATGCGGTGCCCTAAGCTATCTGCGGGCAGTAGTTTTGCCAGATTCCCGACAAACTGGCCCAGTCCTATGAGAAAAACCAAAGCGAGGAAGAGGAGGGGGAAAACAAGAATGAATCCGCCGGAGCTGGTAACGCTCTGCGCAAATAGCCAAAGTGGTGTGGCAATAGCGCCGGATACCATCATGATGGCGATACCGTAGATGAAACGAGATCTAACAGTAGATATGAGAGCTGCGCTTAACCCAGCATAAAATGGGAGCAGGATTATGGCGGCAATGATGAGAGTAACCATGGATATCATTTAAAATTTTATTGTGGCGAAACAAAAGCAACTATTCATACAAAAGACAATAAACCAAACGGAGGCTGACTAAGAGACAGGCGCCTCGATGAAAAGTGAAATGCCTTTTCTTGGTTACTCTAGTTTGTTCAGCACTTAGCTATCGCATATATTATGCAAAGGTCATGAACCTCTGAAATTGAAGGCGGGCATATTTTCAGCAATTTTAAATTTTTCATGATCCGCTGTCATAATTTCAGCATAATTAGTCAGTACTACTTACCCAATCTTCATTCTGCTTGAAAAGGAGGCTTCAGCGGCCCTAGGCCGCGTGTTATGGGACTTATTATTAAATCATTCACTCTTTCGTTTGGCGTCTTAGGGCGCATGATCCTTCCACTCTTTGCCATCGTGATCGCGTCGTCCATTGTGTGGGGCTTGCTAAGCTTCGCCACAGCTGGATATGCAGATTACTTGAGCGGACCAATCACGGCGACCTTCATCAGCCTGTTTGGCATTCGCACGGCCCTTTCTCTCATGGGTGATCACCGCCGCACGGGATATGACATTCTGGCTCTATACTCTGTTTTGTACGGCGTATTCATCCTTGTCGCCAAAGGTGGAGTGCTTTTGCTGTCTAACATTGTCGCTGTGGTCTACGCGGATTGGTCGCTTGGCGACGCCATATCGCTTCGCAGTTTTAAGAGCGCGGAAGAGTCGCTTCAGTTTTTATTTGCGTTTCAGGCTTTTAGCGCGAAAGCGATTGTGTCTTTGGTGATGTATACGATTGTCTATGTGGTCATGGCCGTACCGCTCGCCAATGCTGCACGTGCTGCGGGTCAAGGAGCAACGAGTGTCGGCTTTTTCAGCGGGTTTGGACGCAGTTTTGTCCCGCTGTTTTGCATCTTCGCCGTGGTGTTTTTCCTTCAGTTTTTCTTCAACATGTTCACGTTTTTCCTTGCGATTGTGCCTCTCTTTCTTTCGGTCATATCAATTGTCTTATTTCAAACCGTTCCTAACATTGATCTCGATACTATTTTGAGAGGAATAGCAGCGAGTGCTGGTTTGTTATGGCTTCATTCTTGGGTCTGGACGGCTTCGGCAGTGGCGCTAGTAAAGAACGACGAAAGCTCTCCGCAGCCGCGTGAGGTATCGCCTCCTCAGGAGACGGTGGCCGTCGACATACAGGCTTTGCGGAAATCGCGTCAGGCGGGGCTGCGCTAAACCGTTGTAGCTTGGCGGGGGACGTCTTACCTTGGGGGAAAGCCCATAAGAGGAGCAGGCCCCATGCGTTGGATTATCCGGATTGCGATTACGTTGATCACCCTTGTGGTGCTCGCCGTGGCGGGGTTGTTTTTGATCCCCACGGCCAAGATCGCGCGGTTTGCGGAAGGGCAGTTCGAGAAGAACACGGGCCGCGCGCTCAGCATTGCGGGGGATGTGTCGCCGCAGATATTCCCGCGCTTGGGGGTGAAGCTGGAGGACGTGGCGATCTCCAACGCGGAGTGGTCGGGCAAGGGGCCGATGCTGGAAGCGGCGTCGATGGAGATGGGTGTGGGGTTCTCGGCGTTGCTGGGCGGCGATATCGTCGTTGAGGCGTTCGACATCCAGTCGCCGGTGATCCGGTTGGAGAAGTCTAAAGACGGCAAAGCCAATTGGGATTTCGTGAGCGAGTTGGGCGGCGGCGAGGATGGAGGCGGCTCGGCGGATGTGTCGCTGCCTTTGGCGCAGATCACCAATGGCTCGGTCGAGTTTGTCGACGCGCAGGCGGGGCAGTCTTACGCGCTGACCGCACTGGATGCGACGGTGAAATTGGTGGACCTGAAGGGGGCCGGACGTGTGGAGTTGTCGGCGCTGTATAAAGGCCAACCGGTGAAGCTCGCGGGCGTGGTTAATGGCGTGCAACAGTTACTGGACGGCGGCGTGCAGGGCGTGGACCTGACCGCAAGCGCAGGCGGGAACACGGTGACGTTCAAGGGCAATGCCGGACTGGACCCTATGCAGGCCAAGGGCGCTGTGACGGGGGCGGTGGGCGATCAGGTGGCGCTGTTTGCGCTGATGGATCAAGTGGCACCGCGTATTCCCGAGGGGTTGGGGCAAAAAGTCAAAGTGACGGGTGACCTGACGCTGACGGCGGACAATCAGGTGTTTTTGCGCGGCGCGACGATTGATCTTGACCAGAACCAACTGACCGGCGCGCTGGATGTGGCGCTGAAAGACACGCCCTATGTGACCGCGCGGCTGGTGGCGGGGAGTTTGGATTTCTCGGCGATGAGTACGGATACGTCCGAGGGCGATGGCGCTGCCAACGCCGGTGCGGGCGGCTGGTCCGACGCGCGGCTTGATGTGTCGGGCCTGTCGGGCGTGAACGGGGAGTTCTCGCTGAAGGCGGACGCGATTGATCTGGGGTCGCTGCAACTGGCGGGGACGGACATGAAAGGCACGCTGAACCAGTCGCGGCTGGTACTTGATTTGACCAATGTGGGCGTGTTCGACGGGGCGGTAGCGGGCCAGTTCGTGGTAAACGGGCGTGGCGGCTTGTCGGTTGGGGGCGACCTGAAAGCGTCCAGCGTGGCGATGCAAAAGCTGCTGACGGATTTCGCGGGCTTTGACCGGCTGGTAGGGGACGCCTCCATGTCGCTGAAATTTCTGGGCGTCGGTGACACGATGAACGAGATCATGAATGGGCTGAAAGGCTCTGGCCGCATGGATGTTGGCAGCGGGGAGTTGCTGGGGCTGGATATTGCGGGGATGATCAAGAACCTTGATGCGTCCTATCGGGGCGAAGGCTCCAAGACGGTGTTTGATGATATTACCGCCAGCTTCACGATCGAGGGCGGGGTGCTGAGCAACTCGGACCTGAATTTCGCGGCGGAGCTGTTGACGGCGACGGGCAACGGGGTGGTCGATCTGGGGGGGCAGACGATTGAGTACCGGCTTGTCCCGGTGGCTTTGGCGGGACGTTTGAAAGACGGCATCCGCGTGCCGGTGATCATCGAGGGGCCTTGGAGTGACATCCGCTTCCGCCCTGACCTGAAAGCGCTGATTGATACCGAACTTGAAGCGCAGAAAGAGAAATTGAAAGCGCAAGCCAAGGCAAAGGAAGAAGAGCTTCGGGCCAAGGCGAAAGTCAAAGAAGAAGAGCTGAAGGCCAAGGCTGCCGCCAAGCTACAGGACGAGCTGGGAGTGGAGCGCACCGAGGGCCAAAGCGTCGAGGATGCGTTGAAGCAAGGGCTTGAGAACAAGGCGAAAGACGCGTTGCGGGGATTGCTGGGGGGGAACTAGCGCCCGCTACTTCCTGCGCCACTTATTGGTGACCGATGTGGCAAAGACAAGGTATTCTCCGAGCACCATGTAGCCCGCGGGGGCGACCCAAGGCTTTGGGGACGGGTACTTGTATTCGCGGGCACTCGCTGACGCGCTTTTCGACTTCAGCAACCCGTCCCAAGGTTGCGGCCCCACAAAGCTGGGGGCGGCGTTGGACTGGACCTCGGGGGTGTAGAGCTCGTCAATCGTTTTGGCACCATCCTTTATATAGGCATCATAGAAGAATGTTTGGCGCATGTTGGTTTCTGGATTTGGTGTTGGCATCATCGAGACGCGCCCGACGATCAGCACGCCACCGTGCATTTTGATGCCAGCAACGATCTCGTCCGACATATTCTGCAGGGTTCTCCAAAGCTTGTCGTTTATGGAGTTCAAATGATGGCGCGATATCGCCATTAAGCCGACCTCGGCTGCGGCAGACGTTGCGCCTTGGCCAACGCCAACCCGACGCTGGGCGCTTGTATGTGGCACTGCGGGTTTGGCGAATGGATTCCTCATCGGAGCGATTTTTCCAGATACGCGTTTGCCGCGTGGCAGTTTTCCGAACTTTTTAGTGGAATCCGCGCCTGTGGGGCCTTTGGGGTTGTAGTTGTGTTCGCCAAAAAACTTGATGTCCTCACCCGGAACATAGGCCGATGATGTAGGGCTTTGCAGCATCGAGTAGCGAATGCCACCTACTTCTTTCCACAGTATGGAAACCCGTTCGTTGCCCATGGAGCACCTATAAATTTTTTAATCAATTAGGCAGAAAAAAAACGCCACACCCGAAAGGGTATGGCGCTTTGTTTCATTTGACAAGCTTGCGTGACGCTACCGGCGACGGTCGCGGCGGGCGGACATGGGCTGGAACGCGACGCCGACATGGGCCTCGCAATAGGGTTTGCCTTGTTGGGCTGGCAGGCCGCAGAACCAGAAATCCTCGGTCGCGGGGTCGCCTACGGGCCATTTGCAGGTCCGCTCGGTCAACTCCATGACGGACAGTTTCTTGGCCTTTTTTTCGACTTCGCGCACGGAGGCCAGCGCCTCGGGGCTGATTTCGTTGGCGGAAGGCTGTGGCGGTAGGGGCTGGCCCGCGGTCACGATCAGCTTGGGGCGGCCAAGAGGGCGATTGACCGGAGCGGCCGGTTTTGCCTCGGTTTCGGCTGCTGCCTTGGGTTTCTCGGCCGGCTTGGGCTTGGGCTTGGCTGCGGGCTTTGCCTTGGGTGTGGAGGCAGCTTTGGCCGGGCTTGCGCCGCCGGAGCGGTTGGACAGGCCCAAACGGTGCACCTTGCCGATCACCGCATTGCGGGTCACGCCGCCCAATTCCTTGGCGATCTGCGAGGCGGATTTTCCCTCGCCCCACATCTTTTTCAACACTTCGACGCGATCATCGGTCCATGACATGCGGTGTAGCCTCTTCAAACGACAAACCGCCCTACAGAATTGCGGGGGCGGTGTGTTCTTTTCCAGTTGCCCCTAATTTAGAGGCCAATGCGTCGGGATACAAGTTTGGATCAGTCCGCGTCTTGCGGGGGCGGTGCGAAAGGGGCGCGATGCGGGCTGGAGGGATGTTGAGGGAGTCAGATAGTTGGGCCTTCAGGCTGACAAATGAACCAACAAAGGTCTTCGAGTTTCGTGCGGGGAATGACGGTTTGAGCCCAGAGCAGATATATTTGGGTTGCGGATCTTTAGTTGCTTAAATGCTTGAATTGCTCAGGATTTTTCTCCACAAAATCTAACACTTTTGTTTCTAGCTCAGTGAACCAGTTATTCGCATCCTCATTCCTGTTTTTAGCGTAAGCAGAAGTGTCGATCTCTTCAACAGCAACGGAGTCAATCAACTCATCTGCTGTCTCTAACGCTTTCCAGAAATCGCCTAGATCGCCCCCTTGAGCGATGGGAGACAATTCGGCATGTGTCTCTATCACGTCGAGCAATGGTGATGCCGCGGTCTTGTAAGAGGCCAAGAACTCTGCTGGAGCCCAATCCTTAAGCACGGTCTCAGCATCACGTATAAGGCCCGGACAATTGGAGAAAAACTGTTCTGCGCCACCATTCAAAACCTGTCCACTGAAACAAACGGTTGTATATAGAAGCCATTGACCCTCCGTCATGTTTCCAGCAGCGACTTGCGATCTAAGGGTCGCCAATGGAAAAGTCTGATTCAACTCACGGACATGCTGTTCGATTGGTCTAGGGAAGTAATCTTCAAAGTAGTCATGAATCTGATAGCTGATTGGCTCACCCGATTTACGTTTAAGCCTTGTGTTCGAGTCAACTTTCAGTACCGCCATCAATCTCTCCAAATTATAAGATGCGTTGCAAGTAACGTACTCGTCTATCTACGGGCCAACAATGCAGAAACCTTCTGTCTTGGACGGCAGCAATGTCCGCATAGCTGACCTCTACATGCTGTGTGTCGAGAATCCGGCGGAGTGGTATTTGGCGGGGCATGAGAAAAATCTGGACAGCGTGCGCGGCGGGGCTTAGGTGCGGTCCCATGATCAAGACCGCACATATCATTTCGCTGCGACGCCGACGCTAATCTAGCGTCCGATCATCCGTGCGCATGGCGCACCTCTCTACCCTCATTCAAATTGACTTGCTCCGGAACATCCTCAATATCTGGATTTCCTCTGCGTAAAGGATACCCACGCGATGATACCTGCCGTACTGCCGACCTATTCACGGGCGAAAATGAGCTTTGAGACTGGCGAAGGAAGCTGGCTTATAGATCGCGATGGCACCCGATATCTGGACATGGCCGGCGGCATCGCGGTGACGGGCTTGGGCCATGCGCACCCGACCTTGGTGAAGGTGGTGCAAGATCAGGCGGCGAAGCTGTGGCATACGTCGAACCTGTATCACATCCCGCATCAAGAGGAGTTGGCAGATAAGCTGCGCGAGGCGACGTTTGCGGATACCATGTTCTTCACCAACTCCGGTGCGGAGGCGATGGAGTGCGCGATCAAGATGGCGCGGAAATACTGGTATGACAAAGGCCAGCCGGAGCGGGTGAATATCATCACCTTTACGGGCTCCTTCCACGGGCGGACCTTGGCGACGATCTCGGCGGCGGGATCTGAGAAGCTGACCAAGGGGTTTGGCCCTTTGTTGCCGGGGTTCATCAACCTGACCGCGGGCGACCACGATGCGTTGCAAGAGGCGTTGGACGACACGATTGCAGCGGTGATCGTGGAGCCGGTGCAGGGCGAGGGCGGGATTATTCCGCTGCCGGATGCCTGCCTGAAAGGTCTGCGCGATATGTGCGACAGCACGGGCGCGCTGCTGATTTTCGATGAAATTCAATGTGGTATGGGCCGGACGGGCAAGCTGTTCGCGCATGAGTGGTCTGGTATCACGCCCGATATCATGGCGGTGGCCAAGGGCATCGGCAACGGCTTCCCGCTGGGCGCGTGTCTGGCCACTGAAGATGCTGCGAGCGGGATGACGGCTGGCACCCATGGCTCGACCTATGGGGGGAACCCATTGGCCTGTGCTGTGGGCTGTGCGGTGATGGATATTGTCGCGGATCACGCGTTCTTGGAGGACGTATCGCGCAAATCTGGCCTGTTGCGTCAGAGCCTTGAGGGGCTGGTGGCGTCTCACCCGACGATTTTCGAGCTGGTGCGTGGGGCTGGTCTGATGATCGGGGTCAAGTGCGTGGTGGCGAACACGGATGTGGTGCAGGCTGGTTATGCTGAGCACCTGCTGACTGTTCCGGGCGGCGACAATGTGATCCGGTTGTTGCCCGCGATGACCATCTCTGACGACGAAATCAAGGAGGCCGTGGCGCGGTTGGATAGGGCGGCGACAGCCTTGGAGGGCGCGGCATGAAGCATTTTCTGGACATCCACAAAACCGACCCTGCCGACCTGCGGCAGATCATCGACACCGCGCTTTCGGTGAAGAAATCCCGCGCGGGCCGCCCCAAGGGGGCTTTGGATGACGAGCTGCCGCTGAAAGACCACATGGTCGCGCTGATCTTCGAGAAACCGTCGACGCGGACGCGGGTGTCGTTCGACGTGGGCGTGCGGCAGATGGGGGGGCAGACGATGGTGCTGTCCGGCTCCGATATGCAGTTGGGCCATGGCGAGACGATTGCCGACACCGCCCGCGTGCTGTCGCGCTATGTCGATCTGATCATGATGCGGACCTTTGAGGAAGACACGCTGCTGGAGATGGCCGAATACGCCACCGTGCCGGTGATCAACGGGCTGACGGACCGCACGCATCCGTGCCAGATCATGGCCGATATCCTGACATTTGAGGAGCTTAACGGGCCGATCAAAGGCAAGAAGGTCGTGTGGGCCGGTGACGGGAACAATGTGTTCGCCAGCTTCGCCCATGCGGCCAAGCAGTTCGAGTTCGATCTGGTGTTCTCCGGCCCACCGCCGTTGGACCCGGAGGCGTCGCTGGATGGCTTGTATTCCATCGAACGCAACCCGCAGACGGCTGTTGAGGGGGCGGATTTGGTGGTCACCGATACGTGGGTTTCCATGCATGATCCGCAATCGGCGCGGGAGCGGCGGCACAACCAGCTGCGCGGCTATCAGGTCAACAAGGAGTTGATGGACCACGCCAAGCCAGACGCCTTGTTCATGCATTGCCTGCCAGCGCACCGCGATGATGAAGCAACGTCCGAAGTTATGGACGGACCAAACTCGGTGATCTTTGACGAGGCTGAAAACCGCCTGCACGCGCAAAAGGCCGTGATGCGGTGGTGTCTGGAAAGCTGATCGGAGCCGATGCGTCAAAGTTACGCCTTTGAGAGGAGTGCACCATGATCGAAGAACCCAAATCTCTACGGATCGGGCCGGATGTGGGGCGCAGGCCATCGGTTGAACAAGTCGCTGCGTTTCAAGGCGTGCCTACCGGGTTCGTGGTGGATGCGATGTTCGGGGTGGGCGCGATGTGCGTTGATATTTCGCCGCTGGACACCAGTAATGTCCAAGTGGCCGGCCCGGCGTTGACGGCGGAGAACAGGCCGTCGGATATATTGGCGACCTTGGGATGCCTGCGATACCTCAAGGCCGGCGACGTGCTGATCGGCTCCGCGCAAGGCTGGCAGGGCTGTGCCGCTGCGGGGGACCGCGTTGCGGGCATGGCGAAGAACGCGGGGGCTGTGGCCTTCGTGACCGATGGGCCGATGCGCGACTATGACGGGATTTTGGAGGTGGGACTGCCGTGCTGGTGTACCGGGCTCAATCCGGGTTCGCCTTTTGGCACGGGGCCGGGGCAGGTTGGTACGCGGGTCATGGTGGGCGGACAGCCGGTCGAGACCGGAGACATGATCGTGGCGGACCGTGACGGCGTCGTGGTTGTTCCCTTTGCCAAGATCGACGACGTCGCCGCGCGCTTGGGGGCGATACAGGATATGGAACTGGAGCTTGATGCCGAGGTTCGGAAGGGGTTGGTTTTGCCCGACCCGATAGCCGCCCTTCTCGATAGCGACAAAACCGAAGTGATGTAGAAGGTTGCGGACAGGGCCACATTTGGCAAGCCGCGCGCGGCCCTGTCTGCCTCCCTGCTGTGCAGTGGAGTACGCCTTACAGATACGTGGTGCTTCGTAAATTAACAGGCGTATTGACGAACACGTGATGCGCAAATCTGCCTAACATCTTGGTCACGACATATAACAGGGCCGTGATCTGGTGATCCCAATCAACGGCCAAGCGTATTCCCTTACACATGCCAAAAGCGTGATTGCAAAAAGGGAAACAAGATCAATGAAAAATATCCTCAAGACTTTGACCATCGTGACGACCATGGCCGCAGGGAGCGCGTCCGCCGAAAACATTGTGGAGATCGCTTCGGGCGACGAGCGGTTCTCGACCTTGGTGGCTGCTGTCGGTGCCGCCGGGTTGGCTGAAACACTGTCAGGCCCCGGTCCATTTACCGTCTTTGCCCCGGTGAATGATGCATTCGCCGCGCTGCCCGCAGGTACTGTCGAGACGCTGCTCAAGCCCGAAAACAAAGCCCAGTTGACCGACGTGCTGCTTTACCATGTGGATGACCGCAACTTGACGGCCGAGAAAATTCCAAACGGCTCCAACTACTTCAAACCCATTCTGGCGTCCCAGCGTTTGTGTATCACCAAAGGTTCCGGTGGTGTGTCCATCGCGGATGGCACGGGAGACACGGCGAATGTGGTGATTGCCAACATCAAGGCCGATAATGGTGTGATCCATGTGATTGATAAGGTGTTGTTGCCGGGCAAACGTCCGGCTTGCCACTAATTTTTGCTAAGATCGTACCCCGCCAAAGCAGCGTCTTTGGCGGGGTATTTGCGACGCTTTCTGTTCTATTTTGGCGTCATGATGATGCAAGTCGTGGAGCCTGTGGCGTAGAGTTTGCCGTCGTCCACGCCGATGATTTTACCTATGGCGACGCCTGTGGACCGGCCTGCGTGCTCGACCGTGCCGATGCAATCCACCATCATGCCGGACGGGATCGGGCGGATGATATTTACCTTATATTCCAACGTCGTATAGACTGACCCCTTTGCGACGCGGGTCATCACCGCGCAGGCCATCGCGCTGTCGAGCAGGGTGCCGTACCAGCCGCCGTGGACAGTTCCACTGGGGTTCATGTGGTCAAACTTGGGAGCGCCGCGAAAGACGACCTCGTCGAGTTTCACACTGTGCAATCGGTAGTTTAGCCCCGTGGCGATTGGTGCCATTGGCAGCTCGCCATTCAGTACCCTTTCCATGAAATCCAAGCCGGACATGGACAAGATCGTCTCGCGGGTCGGGAGCTGGTCCGGGCTTTTTGGAAAGAATTGTTCGGGCATCTGGGCGGGCCTGTCTTCTTGGGAGTGTCGGGGAGACGGTAAGAGACAGGCCCGCGCGGTGCAACCGGCAGGGTTATGCCACTTGCGCCAAAGCCACTTTCTGGGTCACGCCAAGGGCCGCGCAGATGTCGCGGGTCAGCTCGGGGCGGTTCAGGGTGTAGAAGTGCAGGTGGTCCACGCCGCCATCGACAAGGTCGGAGCACAACTCGGTCACCACGGATTGCGCCAGCAGGTCGTGGCGGTCGTCGCGGATGGCGGTGGCGAAGGCTTCCTCCAGCCATGCGGGCACATGCGTGCCGCAGCGTTTGGCGAAGTTGCTGGCGCGGGTCCAGTCCTCGATCGGGAAGATGCCCGGCAGGATCGGCTTGTCGATGCCTGCTTTTACGCAGGCATCGCGGAAGCGGAAGAAGGTGTCCGCCTCGAAGAAGAACTGGGTGATCGCCGCATCTGCGCCCGCATCGAATTTGCGCTTCAGGTAGGCGATGTTGGCGTCCATGGAGCCCGCCTCGGGGTGGCTGTCAGGGTAGGCACCGACGCGGATCGTGGCGTCGGTCTCGGTTTTCAGCGCCTCGATCAACTCGATGGAGGAGGCGAAGCCGTTATCGGTGGCCGTAAAGTCCTGACCTTTGGGCGCATCACCACGCAGTGCGACGATGTCGGTCACGCCCGACTTGATGTAATCGCGGGCGATGGCGAGGGTTTCCTCGCGGGTGGCGTCAACGCAGGTCAGGTGAGCCGCGACGCGCAGGTCGGTGGCTTTGTGCAGGGCGGTGACGGCCTCGTGCGTCAACTCGCGCGTTGTGCCGCTTGCGCCGTAGGTGACAGAGACGAAGGTCGGGTCCAGCGGGGCAAGCGTCTGGATGGTGTCCCAGAGGCGGAAGCTGGCTTCGACGGATTTAGGCGGGAAGAATTCGAACGAGACGTTGGGGCGGGTCATGGCGGGTATCCTATTGGGGTTGATGCCTTGTGCCATGCCGTGCCATGTGAGACAAATTCATAACTTTCACCATCATTATGAGGATCGTATGCATATCGAGTTTCGCCACCTCCGTACCGTGCGTGCCATTCACGAGGCGGGCGGTCTGGCCAAGGCCGCCGACCGGCTGAATATCACCCAAAGTGCGCTGAGCCATCAGATCAAAGGACTTGAGGATCAGGCGGGGGTGGAGCTGTTTATCCGCCGTGCCAAACCGATGAAGCTGACCTCGGCGGGGATGAAGCTGCTGCGCTTGGCGGAACGCATCTTGCCGGAGGTCGAGGCGATGCAGGCGGATTTCGAAGGGCTTCGGGTTGGCAAGACGGGGCGGCTGCACATCGCGATTGAGTGCCATGCCTGTTTTGAATGGCTGTTTCCGGTGCTGGAGGGCTTCCGCAAGAACTGGCCCGACGTGGATGTGGATATCCGCCCCGGTCTGTCTTTTGACGGGTTGCCGGCATTGATGCGGGAAGAGGTCGACTTGGTTGTATCCTCGGACCCGGAAGACCTGCCGGGCGTGGATTTCACCCCGTTGTTTGACTACGAGCCGGTGTTCGTCGCGTCCTCGCAGAACCCGTTGGCGCAGAAAGAGTATATCGAGGCAGAGGACTTTCGCGACCAGTTACTGATCACTTATCCCGTGGACCGCACGCGGCTGGACGTGTTCACCGAGTTGCTCGCCCCAGCGGGGGTGGAGCCGAAAGCTATGCGGCAAGTGGAACTGACGGCGGTGATCTTGCTGCTGGTCGCGTCCAACCGTGGCGTTGCGGTGCTGCCCGATTGGGTGGTGCGGGAGGTGCGCTATAATTCTGATTACGTCACGCGGCCTTTGACCAAGGGCGGGCGCACCAAGCGGCTTTATGCGGCGACGCGGACCGAGGATACGTCGAAGCCGTTTATGGCGAATGTGATCCGGCTGGCACGCACCGAGCCTTTGAAGCTGCAACGCCAGCCCGAAAAGGCCTAAGCCGCGGGCGGCACCAGTTTGGCCAAGTTACGCTCCCGCATCAGGATGTAGAGGCCTGCGGCCATGGTGATGCAGATGCCGAGCATCGCGAGACCGTTGGGCCAGTCGCCGAAGACCGCGAAGCCGACCATCGTGGCGATGGGGATTTCCAGATACTGGATCGGAGCGACGGTGGCGGAGGGTACGAAGCGCAGGCTCCACGTCATGACCAGATGCGCGAAGGTGCCAAGCAGGCCGATGGCCAAGAGCATGGACCAGACATTGGTCCCTTCGGGCATGACAAGCTGGAATTGCTCAATCGTATCCGTGCCGGGGATGAAGTACATGGCGGCAAGAATGATGGTGGCGACGATGCCGCTGACGGCTTGGAGGCTGATCGGGTCGGCATGTTTGGCGACCTGCCGCGTGACCAGCATGAACAGGGCGAAAACTACGGCGACCACCAGAGGGAGCAAGGCAGGGGCGCCGACGGCGGCGAAGCTGGGCTGGATCACGAACAACGTGCCGATGAAACCCACGACACATGCCAAAAGACGGCGCACGCCGACTTCTTCGTCCAGCACGTATTTGCCCAGCAGCAGCATGATGAAGGGCATGACGAAGGCGATAGCGACCGCGTCGGCCAAGGGCAGGAAGCGCAAGCTAGAGAACATCGCCCCGATGCCGATGATATGGAGCACCGAGCGCAGCACGGTGAGCCGCAACACGCGGCCTGACATCAGCAATGTGCGGCCTGTGAGCAGCGCTAGCGGGATTAGCACCGCCGTTTGTACCCCGAAGCGGGTCAGAAGCAGCTGGCCCAGTGGAATACTTTCGCCCAACAGCTTCGCCAGCGCATCGCCCATGGGGGCGAGGATGCAAAAGCCGATCATGAGCATGATGCCAAGAAGGGGACGGTCAGCGGACATGACGCGACGCTCGTTCAAATGCGTCGCATCTGCAAGGGCTTTCCCTATGCGGTGGATGGGTCTATACGCGCCTCCAAACCTCTCCACAGGATGATGACCCATGCAAGGCAGCGCAAACCTTAACGTAATGATCAAAGCCGCACGCGTGGCTGGCCGGTCGCTGGTAAAAGACTTTCGCGAAGTCGAGAACCTTCAGGTCTCGATGAAGGGGGCGGGGGATTTCGTGTCCCGTGCGGACACCGCTGCGGAGGCCATCATCAAGGAACAACTGATGGATGCGCGCCCGACCTATGGTTGGGTTGGCGAGGAAAGCGACCCGATCGAGGGTACGGATCCGACGCGGCGCTGGATCGTCGATCCGCTGGACGGCACGACCAACTTTCTGCACGGCATGCCGCATTTTGCGGTGTCGATTGCGTTGGAGCATAAGGGCGAGATCGTTTCCGCCGTTGTGTATGACCCCGCCAAGGACGAAATGTTCGTCGCTGAAAAAGGCGAGGGCGCGTTTATGAACGAGCAGCGCCTGCGCGTGTCGGGGCGTCACAAGATGATCGAAAGCGTGTTTGCGACGGGTATCCCGTTCGGTGGCAGCAAATACCTGCCAGCCGCGTTGCAAGACCTTGCGCGTCTGGCTCCGCAATGTTCCGGCATACGCCGTTGGGGTGCTGCTGCCTTGGATCTGGCTTACGTCGCTGCTGGCCGTTACGACGGCTACTGGGAGCGGGGCCTGAACATCTGGGATATCGCGGGTGGTGTGCTGTTGGTCCAAGAATCCGGCGGCTTTATCGAGCCGATCCGCGAAGGCCAAAGCCTGCTGGAAGGTGGCCAGATGATCGCGGCCAACCCTGACATTTTTCCGGCGTTTGCCAAGACAATCCGCGAACGGGGCTAAGTCCCGTTTAGCGAACTGAGCATGACCATCGGGCGGGTGCATAGCGCCCGGCCCAATGGCCGACTTTGTTGCAGTGCCACACGAACTTGCTTTGTAGTGTCATTCGAGCGCGAACCGGCGGACGGATAGCGCTCCTTTGATGTGAACGCTGTCTTTGTTCACTCGATCATTTATGCATATCCGATCTTAATAAATGCGCAATTTCGCATTCGGTCCACGCCACTTATACCAAACGGAATCAAACTTGTACGCGGGACGACGTCATCTACTGACGCGTTGACCCGCAACGATGGCGCGAACAATCGGGCCATCGGTCCGGCTCTTTACCGAAAAGGTATCCTATGAACACGCAAACAAGACGTGAGGCGGGCCTCTTCGCCCTGATCTGCGTATATTCGTTCATTCCGGTGATTGGTGGGTTGATACGTCTTCTTGAGCTCTCGGGCGGCCCCGCAATTGCACCGGAAAATCTGCGGGCCTTGTCCAACCCAATACCCATTTCGGTTCACATTCTTAGCAGCGCTCTGTTTTGCATCGGTGGTGCGCTCCAGTTCTTACCGGAGTTCAGACGTCGCCACCCCAAAGCGCATCGTGTGATGGGCCGCTACATTGCCGTTTCCGGCCTTCTCTCCGCGATGACGGGGGTGTGGATGACGCATTTCTACCTGTTCCCGGAAGACCTCCAAGGGAACCTGCTTTATTGGGTTCGAATGGTGTTAGGCCCCACGATGATCGCGCTGATCATTTTCGCCGTGGTCGCAATCAGGTCGCGTAACGTCTTCCTGCACAGCAGTTTTATGCTGCGCGCCTATGTGATCGGTCAGGGCGCATCGACACAGGCCATCTTGGGCATTTTCTGGATCATCATCACGGGTGCGGAAGCCACCGGGCCAATGCGGGATTTCATCATGATATCCGCATGGGGGCTCAACCTTGCCGTCGGAGAAATGCTGATTTGGACGCTACTCAAGCCCATGTGGCTGCGGCGTCAACGGCGGGCCGTGTAGGAGCGGTCTTTTCCAAAAGTTCGACCTGGAGTGAACTCACGTGACAAGCGGTCTGCCAGATCACTCCCGTATGTAATCCACCCGAGCGTCGCCCGCCGTCATCCCTTCGGTCGCGCGGTCGAAGCGGAGGTAGGCAATCGCCCGCCCGCCCGACTGGGTGTAGAGCGTGCCGACCGCTTTGTTGTTCGCGTCGATGGGGCTGCGCACAGGGGCTTCGCCGTCGATATTTACTAAAGCCAGACCTTTGCGCAGCGCGGTCTTGTGCTTCATGCGGGCGGTGACCTCCTGGCCGACGTAGCAGCCTTTGCGGAAGTCGACGCCGTTGAGCCGGTCGAAGCCCATTTCCAGAATGAAGCTGTCGTCGGCGACCAGTTCTATGCCCATCTCGGGGATGCAATGGGCTACACGGATCGCGTCCCAATCCACATCCGTTTGATCGACAAACGCAAAGCCCGGCCCGTAAGCGCGCCAACCGAGCGCGTCGTGGCGCGGATCGGGATAGGCCCCGTCCGGCATGTTGCCCACACCGCGTGTCACATCAACCTTCAACTCCTGCAGCTTCACATCGGCGCGCAGCTTGTAGAAGGTCAGCCGCCGCATCAGCGCCTCGCCGTAGGCGGCAGCGACGTCGATCAGGATCGCGTCCTTCCACGGTACCAGAAAGAAATCGACCTGAAACTTGCCTTGCGGGGTCAGCAATGCCGCATAGACGATACCATCCGACAACTTGGCCAGATCATTGGTGACCAGTCCTTGCAGGAAATCCTCGCGGTCGCTGCCGCTTACTTCGATCAACATGCGTGTGCTGTCTGGCATTTGGTTCTCCGTGTTCTCTTTGCTCTGTCATATAGGAGGCTGGGGTGGGTATAACAGCCCTGATATGTCTGCACCGTTTTCCATCGTGATCCCGACCCTGAATGCGGCGGCCCAACTGCCGGAGACCCTGAACGCCCTGATGCCGGGGTTGGAGAGGGGTATGATCCGAGACTTGATCGTGTCGGACGGAGGCAGCACCGACGCGACGATCCGCATCGCCGAGCAAGCTGGGGCAGAGATCGTCAAAGGCGCAAAGGGGCGTGGCGGGCAACTGCGCCGCGGGGCCGAAGCCGCGAAGGGCGAGTGGTTGTTGTTCCTACATGCCGACACACATCTGGCGCGCGATTGGGTCGGGGCTGCCGCCGTTCACCGCGCAGAGCATCCAAACCTTGCTGCTGCATTCCGGTTGCGGTTCCGCGCCAAGGGGTTGGCCCCTCGCGTTGTGGCGTCATGGGCCAACCTTCGCAGTGCTGCGCTGAACCTGCCTTACGGCGACCAAGGCTTGCTGATGTCGCGTGAGTTATACGACTATTCCGGCGGCTACCCTGACCAGCCCTTGATGGAAGACGTGGCTATGGCGCGGGCGCTGAAAGGGCGCATACGGTTGCTGGATACACATGCCGCAACAGGCGCCGATCGGTACGAGAAAAACGGCTGGCTGCGCCAAAGCCTGCGCAATTTTGACACGCTGACACGCTACAGCTTCGGGGCTGATCCTGAAAAGTTGTCCAAGCGCTATCACAAAGGCTGATCCGCCGCATAACTGATAGCGAATTGACGGCCCCTTCGGACGGCTCTACCTCTTGGGCTCAAGTCGTTGCTCTGGTTTCCAAAAGGCCCGTTTCATGTCCAATTTCCCCAACCTGTCCCATGGCCGTCATACGCTGGCCATTCCCGGCCCTTCCGTGATGCCGGAGCGTGTGTTGCAAGCCATGCATCGCCCCGCGCCGAACATCTATACGGGCGAGTTGATCGACATGACCTATTCACTGGTTCCCGACCTGAAAGCCGTGGCGAAGACTGATGGTCACGTTGCCATGTATATCGGCAATGGCCATGCCGCGTGGGAGGCGTCGCTGGCCAATGTGCTGGCGGTTGGTGACAAGGTTCTGGTGCCGGGGGCGGCGCAGTTTTCCAACGGCTGGGCCGAGACGGCGCGCAAGCGTGGGCTGGTGGTGGAGCAGTTAGATTTCGGTCGCCGCGCACCGATTGACCCGCAAGCGGTGGAAGACGCGTTGCGCGCGGATGCTAGCCACGAGATCAAGGCTGTTCTGGTGGTGCAAACCGACACCGCCAGCTCTGCCAAGTCCGACCTTGCAGCTATTCGAGTGGCCATGGATGCCGTAGGCCATCCGGCGCTGCTGATCGTTGATAGCATCGCCTGCCTGGGCTGCGACGACATGCAGATGGGTGCGTGGGGAATTGATGTTGTGGTGACCGGAAGCCAAAAGGGTCTGATGGTGCCGCCCGGTATGTGCTTCGTGTTCTTCAACGACAAGGCCGCCGCTGTCCGCCAAAAGATGGAGCGGGTTTCGGACTATTGGGACTGGCACCCGCGCGCCAATCCCGAAGGCTATTATCAGATGTCCTGCGGCACCGCACCGACCCACCACCTTTACGGCTTGCGCGTCGCACTTGATATGATCTTGCATGAGGAGGGGCTGGAGAATGTGCTGGCCCGCCACGCTACACTAGCCCGCGCCTTGTGGGCGGCATGTGACGTTTGGGGTGAAGGCGGCCCGCTGGAACTGAATATCACCGACCCTGCAGCGCGCAGCAACGCGGTGACGTCACTGCGAATAGGTGCGCCACATGGCACCGATTTGCGCAACTGGCTGATTGAACAGGCTGGCCTCACGCTGGGCATCGGCCTTGGCATGGCGACCGAAGATGACCCGATGTCCGATGGTTTCTTCCGCATCGGCCATATGGGTCATGTGAACATGCATATGCTGATGGGCACGCTCGGCTCGATTGATGCGGGGTTGAAGGCGCTGAACATCCCTCACGGGGATGGGGCTTTGGCGGCGGCGGCACGAATTTGCGCAGGGAAGTAGCTATTCGCGCCTTGGGACTTTCTGCAATAGGACATGCAAAAACAGGCTGGTAAGCAGCGATATCGCGTAGCCGAACGCGGCCCATAAGATGAACAGCCCTGTGAAAAGCACCACATAGGCCATGACCAGAAACGGCTTGGTGAAATCCTCGACCCGACCGGGTGGCTGTGACATGGACGCGTCCTTTCTCCTTCCTTAGCCTAGCGCGGCTTTTGGCAAAGAACAGTCGCGTTTGCGTTATCCGGCGGCGGTCAGCGCTTTCGGCAAGGCATCTGCCAGCAGTTTCATGTCCTGCTCGGTGCCGCAACTGATGCGGATGGCGCGGTCTTGCGGGGCGACGAAAGGCATCCTGGCGAACAGGCCCTGAACCAGCAATCCGGCGAGCACCTTGCGGGCGTAGTCGCCGTCCTTGCCGCAATCAATTGCGACGAAATTGGTGGCCGAGGGCAGGGGCGTCAGCCCGTTGTCACGCGCGATTTTCGCAATCCGGTCACGGGACGCGGCCACCTTGGCACAGATTTCGGACAGGTAGCCCTGATCGCGCAAGGCGGCCAAAGCGCCTGCTTGGCTGATCCGGCACATACCGAAATGGTTGCGTATCTTGTTGAAGGTGCTGATGTTTTCCGCCTCGCCCAACGGATAGCCCACCCGCGAACCCGCCATGCCGTGCCCCTTGGAGAAGGTGCGCATGCGGATCACGTTGGGGTTGGACATGTCGAGCGCTGGCGCAGTGCCTTCGGGGGCCAACTCAATATAGGCTTCGTCCAATATCAGCAGGCAGTCGTCCGGCACCGCGTCGATCATCCGTTGCACCGCGACAGCGTCATGCCAGCTGCCCATCGGGTTGTCGGGGTTGGCGAAATAGATCAGCCGCGCACCGGTCTCGCGGGCTTTCGCCAGCAATGCGTCAGGGTCTTCGTGGTCGTCGCGGTATGGGACCATATGCAGATCGCCGCCGAACCCCGCCACATGGTAGTTGAAGGTCGGGTATGCCCCTGCTGAGGTCACGACAGCCGTTCCTTGTCCCACGTAAAGCCGCACCAGATAGCCCAGCAATGCGTCGATGCCTTCGCCGACCATGACATTTTCAGGGCCGACGCTGTGACGCGCCGCCAGCGCATGGCGCAAGTCATAGCTCTCGGGGTCGCCATATTGCCACACCTCGGAGGCGGCGATCTTCATTGCGGCAATCGCCTTGGGTGACGGGCCAAAAACGCTTTCATTCGCACCAAGGCGGGCTTTGAAATGCGTCCCGTTCGCCCGCTCTATGGCCTCAGGCCCCACGAATGGAACGGAGGCAGGAAGGCTTTCGGCAAGCGGGGTAAGGGGCGGTCTATTCATGCGTCAGAGTTTGACCGCGTTTTGGCGTTGCTTGCAAGTGGGCGCGCGGACCCCCATCTAGAAAGGACGGAGGGTTTATCCATGCCACACCTCACACGCCGCGGCTTCATGGCCGCAACTCTGGCCACAAGTGCCAGCCGCGCGGTTCCGATCGCTATCAAAGCCCGCAAACCGCGGGTCATTCTGGAGTTGGTCTATGACAAGGCGCTCGGCATGATGCGTGCGGTGGAGCGTATCGTTAGGTAACACTGGCCTGCGCTAAACCTTGCCGCTACGCTTTGCGCCATGAGCTTGGTTACAACCGATATTGCCGACGGCATTGCAAGGGTGACGTTAAACCGCCCTGAGAAGATGAATGCCATTTCTCTGGATATGCTGGATGAGGTTCTTGCCGCCGCCGAGGACTTGCGCGGTGCGGATGTGAATTGCGTAGTGCTGTCGGGAGAGGGGCGCGCGTTTTGTGCGGGGATCGACATCACGTCTCTCTCCAGCCTTTTGGGTCAGGACATGGACGAGGTCATCATCCGCCGCACCCATGGGGATGCCAACCGGTTTCAGGAATTTTCTCTCGCGTGGCGCAAGCTGGGGGTGCCTGTCATCGCGGCACTTCACGGGGTTTGTTTTGGTGCTGGGATGCAGTTGGCCATCGGCGCCGATATTCGTGTGGCCGGGCCCGAAACCAAACTGTCGATCATGGAAATGAAATGGGGGCTGGTGCCTGACATGGGCGGCATGACGCTGTTCCCACAGGTGCTGCGCGATGATGTGTTGCGCAGGCTCACTTACACGGCGGAGATTGTGGAGGCCGAGCAGGCGCTTGCCTTCGGGCTGGTCACAGAGGTCTCCGAGGATCCGCTGGCCCGTGCGATGGAGCTGGCAAAGCAAATCGCCGCGCAAAGCCCAAGCGCCGTTCGCGCCGCAAAGCGGCTGATCGCGGGGGCGCAAACGGGCACGACATCCAGCATTCTGATGGCTGAATCCGTAGAACAGGCTGCCCTGATCGGTAAACCGGATCAAATGGCCGCTGTCATGCGAGGCATGTCCAAGAAATCTTAGGAAAAGGCGGCTGAGGTATCCCCCAGCCGCACTCCGAAGATCGCGCTTGGCGGTCTCCATCCGGTCCGGCCATCGGCTCTCCAGCCTGTACCGGACCTTAGGTGAAGCACGATTCCTGTTTCCATTTGGTTAAAAATACTCAAATCGCGACGCTTTTTGCAGGCGATGGAGTTTGAGTATTTGAGACCAAATGGAGACAGGGCGTCATCCCAATTCAGCCAGCCTTGCGAGTGCGGTTTTCAATTTGCCCTCTTCTTCCTCGCGCGCAGCAAGGTTTTCGCGAGCCTCTTCGACCACGTCGGCGGGGGCGATTTCGGCGAATTTGGGGTTGTTGAGGCGGCCTCGCAAACCGCCTAACTCCTTGGCCAGTTTACCTAAAGTTTTCTCCAGCCGCGCTTTTTCTTCATCCACGTCGATGATGCCCGCCAGGGGCAGCGCGAAGCTGCCGCCCGCCACGGGGATCGTGACGGAGCCTTTTGGCGCGGGGCCTTCGGTGACGCCTTCGATGCGGGCGAGCTTGAGGATCAAGGCGTCGTTATTAGCGAAAGCGGTGCGGCCTGCGGGGTCGAGATCGACCTGAACCAGCGGCACCTTGAGGCCAGCGGGGACGTGCATTTCACCGCGTGCAGAGCGAACTGTGTCGATGAGTGAGATCACCCAGTTCATTTCCGCGTCGGCATTTTTATCAACTAATTCAGCGCCATAAGTGGGCCAATCCTGATGGACAAGCATATTGTCGCGCTTGGCGGTCTCGCCCCAAAGCTCTTCGGTGATGAAGGGCATGATCGGGTGCAGAAGGATCATGCACTGGTCCAGCACCCATGCCATGGTCGCGCGGGTCTCAAGCTTTTCGGCGTCGGTTCCATCGAGCAGAAGCGGCTTTGAGAACTCCACATACCAGTCGCAGACCTTGCCCCAGACGAACTTGTAAAGGGCGTCCGCGGCGTCGTTAAAGCGGTAGCTTTCAAGCGCCTGATCGACCTCCATCCGGACCTTGGCGGTCTCTCCCACGATCCATTTATTGACCGTAAATTCGAGGTCTGCGGGGCGTCGGCTTTGCGTCGGCTTTGTGTCGGGCAAGCCGTAGGCCTCGTTCATTTCGGCGAAGCGCACGGCGTTCCACAGTTTGGTGCCGAAATTGCGGTAACCGGCGATGCGTTGCATATCCATTTTCAGCACGCCGCCGAGCGACGCCATGGCCGCGTTGGTGAAGCGCAGGGCGTCGGCGCCGTATTCGTCGATGATCTCCAGCGGGTCGACCACATTGCCGGTGGATTTCGACATCTTCTTGCCTTTGGCGTCGCGCACGAGGCCATGCAGGTAGACTGTGTCGAACGGGATTTGGTCCACAACCGCAAGTTGCATCATCATCATGCGAGCGACCCAGAAGAACAGGATGTCCTGCCCCGTGACCAAGGTGGAGGTCGGGAAATATTTCGCGAGTTCCGGCGTCTGTTCGGGCCAGCCGAGCGTTCCGATGGGCCAGAGGCCAGAAGAGAACCACGTGTCCAGCACGTCTGCGTCGCGCCAGATCGGGTAGACCAGCTTCGTCGGGTCTTGGGTGACGTTATATTCCGCCAGACCTGTCGCGAACTGGTGCAGCGCCTCGGCGCGGTCGGCGACCTCGACCGGGCGCGCGTGGTTCAGGGGCATCGGCAGCTTTGCCAGAATGTTTTCGAACTGTCCGGTGACGCCGTCAAATTCTGTCGCGCAGTGATGCACATCGGGGTTGGCGGCGATGGCGTCGTTGGTTAGCAAACGGCCAATCTCTACCGAATCCAGATCGCCGTCGCCTTCATCGTCCTTGAAGCCTGCGGCATTCAGGTCGAAGCCGTACCAGACGGGGATTTGATGGCCCCACCAGAGCTGGCGTGAAATGCACCAAGGCTCGATGTTTTCCAGCCAGTGGAAATACACCTTCTCGCCGCTGTCGGGCATGATCTTCACGTCGCCATTGCGCACCGCATCCAAAGCAGGGCCGACGATCTTGTCGGTCTCCACGAACCATTGGTCGGTCAGCATCGGCTCGATCACCACCTTCGAGCGGTCGCCGAAGGGTTGCATGATCGGCTTGTTTTCGACGTAAGGCACCAGCTTGGAGCTTTCCTGCCCGTCCTCCTCGTCGATCACGGGGACGGAGACCATGACGGCCAGCCCTTCGTTGGTGATATCCTCGACCACGGCTTTGCGGGCCTCGAACCGGTCCATGCCGCGATAGGCGTCCGGGACGAGGTTCATTGCGGCGACCATACGCTCGCCGAACTCGCGCTCGCCATTGGCGATCTCTTGCGCCACGGCGGCTTCCTCAGCGTAGGGCTTGCCGTCAGATCGCATCGCGCCTTTCGTGTCCATCAGGTTATACATCGGGATGCCGCCGCGCTTGGCGACCTGGTAGTCGTTGAAGTCATGCGCGCCGGTGATTTTCACCGCGCCGGAGCCGAAATTCTTGTCGGGGTATTCGTCGGTGATGATCGGGATCAGGCGGCGATGCTCTTTCGGTCCAACGGGAATTTCGCATAGTTTTCCAACGATTGGCGCATAACGCTCATCTGTTGGATGAACCGCAACCGCGCCGTCGCCCAGCATGGTTTCGGGCCGCGTGGTGGCGATGGAGATGTAGTCGCGGGTCTCGCGCAGGGTGACGTTTCCGTCCTCGTCCTTCTCGACATATTCGTAGGTTTCGCCGCCCGCCAGCGGGTATTTGAAGTGCCACATATGGCCGGAGGTTTCGATATTCTCGACCTCCAGATCGGAGATCGCGGTCTCGAAATGCGGGTCCCAATTGACGAGGCGTTTGCCGCGATAGATCAGGCCTTTGTTATACATCTCGACGAAGACTTTGATCACCGCGTCGGGGAAGTTGCCGGACATGGTAAAGGCTTCGCGCGACCAATCACACGACGCGCCGAGGCGTTTGAGCTGATCTCGGATGGTGCCGCCGGATTGTTCTTTCCACGCCCAGACATGCTCCAGAAACTCGGGGCGGGTCATGTCGGTGCGCTTCTTGCCGTCTTTGGCCAGTTCACGCTCCACTACCATCTGGGTCGCTATACCTGCGTGGTCGGTGCCTGCCTGCCAGAGCGTGTCGTAGCCTTGCATGCGTTTCCAACGGATCAGGATGTCCTGCAACGTGTTGTTGAAGGCGTGACCCATATGCAAGACGCCGGTGACGTTGGGGGGCGGGATCATGATGCTGAAGGTTTCGGCGCGCTTGGCGTTGGCACCGGCGGTGAAGCAGCCCGCCTTGTCCCAAGCGTCATAGAGCCGGCTTTCGGCTTCGGCTGCGTTGAATGTCTTTTCCATGGCCATGATATCGGTCCCCTTTTGGAGTTACCGAGGTCATACCGCGACGGGGCGGGGTGGAAAAGGGCTGATCGGGTGTTTTGGTGGGGGCGGCTTTGGTTGCGTCCGGCGCGGGGGGCGATACCATGCGGTGATCGTCACATTCAGGAGCACGCCGCCATGACCACGGACACCCCGTATGACCCCGCCGAGGAAGGCGCGCAGATGCGTTTTGACGGGCGGATGTCGTATAACGACTACCTTCGGCTGGACATGGTGTTGGGGGCGCAGGAGTGCCTGACCGACACCCATGACGAGATGCTGTTTATCATCCAGCACCAGACGTCTGAATTGTGGATGCGACTGGCCTTGCATGAAATTGGTGCTGCGCGGGACGCCATTCGCGCAGATCAGCTGCAACCGGCGTTCAAGATGCTGAGCCGCGTGGCGAAGATATTCGAGCAGTTGAACAATGCTTGGGACGTGCTGCGGACCATG
Source organism: Litoreibacter meonggei (assembly GCF_003663885.1). Taxonomy (GTDB): domain Bacteria; phylum Pseudomonadota; class Alphaproteobacteria; order Rhodobacterales; family Rhodobacteraceae; genus Litoreibacter; species Litoreibacter meonggei. The sequence goes on along the minus strand of NZ_RCCE01000001.1, from coordinate 681,435 downwards.
ACGCCCAGCGAATACACGGCGTTTCGTGATGATCTGGGGCAGTCCTCGGGGTTTCAGTCTTGGCAGTATCGGCTGATTGAATTTGCGGTGGGGAACCGCAACCCCGCGATGATCAAGCCGCATGCGCATCGCGCGGATATTATGGAGAAAATTGACGCGGAACTGGCGCAGCCGTCGCTGTATGATGAGGCGGTGCGGGCTTTGGCGCGGGCAGGGCTTGATGTGCCGCGGGAGGTTTTGGAGCGTGACGTGTCTGGCACTCATGTTTTTAGCGACGGGGTGATGGCGGCGTGGGCGGAGGTTTACCGCGACCCGCAGGCGCATTGGGCGCTGTATGAGCTAGCCGAAAAGCTGGTGGATTTCGAGGACTACTTCCGCCGTTGGCGGTTCAACCATGTCACCACGGTGGAGCGAGTGATCGGTTTCAAACGTGGGACAGGCGGGACGGGGGGCGTCAGCTACCTGAAACGTATGCTGGAGGTGGAGCTGTTTCCGGAGTTGTGGCGCGTGCGCACGGAGCTTTAGCCGCGCGAGGCGGCTTTGAGCTGCGCCTTGCTGGCGGGCACGAAGCCTTGCGGGCTGTTGACGACGCTTGGGTGCAACCGCTCCGACGGGTCGCGGCCGACCACGCGGGCGCGTCTTTGCCAGAACAGTTTGCCCCAGTGCCGCCACGTGCCCACAGACGGGGCTTCGACGTCGCGCGGGAATCGTGCGCGCCAGTCATCGGGCAGGGGCAGGCCGCAGGTTTCGGCTTTCTCCAGCATCCAGACGAGCGAGATATTGGCGAGGGGTCGTGCTTTGTCATAGCCCATCAAATGGCCGCCCACATCGCCATGCGCGCCTTTGAACCAGACCTGCTCCAACACGCCTTCAAAGCCTTCGCGGCTTTCCCACATCACCGGCTCGAACACGCGGCGGGTCTCGTTGAGCGCCAGCGCGTGGAAGCCGTTCTTGACCGCACAGCCAAGCGAGTGGTTGTGGAATTCATGCTCCACCGGTGAGAACCGCCACAGGAACGGCGCGCGGAAGCCCAAGGCGCGAACGGTGTCCCAGATGCCGATCATCTCGATATTGGCTTCCTTGTGACAATGCTGTTCGTGAAATGCCTTGCAGGCCTTCGATGTCGGGCTTCTGCGGTAGTGGCGATAGGCTTGGCGCACGTTGCGTTCGGTGGCGCAGTCGGCGCGCAGCAGGCCGACCTGATCGATGACGCCCGCAAGGCTGCGCACGGCATAGGCCCCGCGTGAATAGCCGAACAGGAAAATGCGGTCACCGGGGCGGTAGCGCGAGGCGATGAAGCCATAGGCGTTGCGGATCTGGCGGTTGATGCCGACGCCCGCCATAATGTCTATTGCGCGGCGTAAGCCTTGCCACTGGAGGCCGGCTTCGTATTTCAGCGACAGCGCTTTGTTCGGGGCCATCTCCGACAACAGCCGGAAGGTCATTCCGGCGTGGGTTTCAAAGCCGCTTTCCAAGGTGGACATGGTTCCGTCGAGGATGATCACGTGGGTGACTGGCCCGCGGGTGCCTTTCGGGTGAACCGAACGCGGTTCCGGGCCGAAGCCCACCAGGGATTTGAGACGGTCAGACATGGGGCGGACATATCCGCCAAGCCTTTCCATTCCCTTATACCAGCGCACGTTACTCACTCCAATTCGAACCTTTTACTAATCCTAGGAGGAACCGAGAACGGCTTCCAGTCAAGGTGCTTCACATATTATTCATGGATGTTACGCCCGACGGAACACAGCCAGATGGCCTTTGTCATGTGTGTGGGCGCGGTCACCGTTCGCTCCGTAGATCGACACCGTGCGCAGATGGTAGTCGGTGATCTTGGGTGCGAGCGCTTCGAACTTCGCCGCGAACCCCCGCGCCTCGAAATGTTCCGCGTTGACCGACAGAACGAACACCGCATCAGGACGCGCGAGCGCGATCAGCTTGTCCAACGCATCCGGCCCGACATGCCCGTGGGTAAAGGTGCCGGAGCTGACGATGCCGCCATATTGCGCGGGCTCAATCGGCAGGGTCTTGGTCAGGTCGGCTTGGATCAGCGTGCGGTAAATTCCCTTCTGGCCAGCCATCGCCAACATGTCCGCGGATAGATCCAGCGCGTCGATCACGACGTCACTGCATGTGCTTAGAGCCTTGGCCAGCAGCCCTGTGCCTGCGCCGACATCCAGTACGGGACCGATCCCGCCAAGCTCCGTAAACACCCGCGCCACATGGGCGGGCAGTTGGTAGTCCATGTTTTGCGCAAAGCTCTGGTCGTAGGTCTCGGCCCAATCGCCATAGAGCTGCCGGTTGTCCTCTGGCGTTTCCAGCGCGTAGGCAGCGTCTAGATTTGGTTTGTCTTTTGGGTCACGCGCCATTGCTTGGGGCTTCCAGAAACTCGATCTCGATGAACGCGCATTCGAAGTCATTGGCGCTGAGCACATCGTGCTCGACGCCCAACTCGCGAAAATATGGCACGCCGTTTTGCATGGGCGCGGTGATCACCTCGCCATCCGGCAGCCTGATTTCCAAAGCGCCGTCGAACAATGGCACCACCACATAATCATAGTCGTGCCTGTGCCAGCCCGTGTTGTCGCCGCGTGTCTTGAAGCGCCATTCGGTCACGCGGGTGCGGGCGTTTTCGATCTGGACGGTGCCGATTGCAGTGCCTGACGCGTCGCACATCTATGTGCTGCCCAGCATCTGCCACACCCGTTGCGGGGTGAACGGCATATCTGCGTGACGCACGCCGCGTTCCCACATGGCGTCCAGCGCACCGTTGGCTACGGCGGCCAAGGCCCCCACGGTTCCCGCCTCGCCGCAGCCTTTCATACCAAGCACGTTGGCGGTGGATGGAACCGGCTCCGAGTGGAACGCGATCATCGGCATGTCCGCCGCGCGGGGCATGCCGTAATCCATGAACGTCGCGGTCAAAAGCTGGCCATCTTCGTCGTAGACCACATGCTCGCTGATCGCCTGCCCGATGCCTTGCACCACGCCGCCATGGACCTGGCCTTCGGCCATCATCGGGTTCATTAACACGCCGAAATCATCCACCACGGTGTATTTGACCACCTCGGTCACGCCGGTGTCGGGGTCGATCTCGACCTCCGCCACGTGGCAGCCATTGGGGTAAGAGCGGCCGGGCAGGGTGGTGCTGGCGGAGATATTCAGCAAGTCGTCGCGGCCCTCGTTGCGGGCGGCGTCTGCGGCCTCGATCAGGGTCATTACCGTGTTGGAGCTTTCGGTGCGGAACGCGCCGTCCTCGAAGGCGACTTCATGTGCGCCCAACTGCTCGGCTACAAAAGGTCGGAACGTGTCGATGGTCTTCTCCGCCACCGCCTTGTTTGCGGTGCCTTGCGTGGTGACCGAGCGGGAGCCGCCCGTGCCGCCGCCGTTGGCGATCCGGTCGCTGTCACCTTGGATGATGTCGATCAGGTCAATGTCGATGCCGGTGTATTCGTGCAGCATCTGGGCATAGACGGTCTCGTGGCCTTGGCCGTTGCTTTGGGTGCCTACGTAAAGGTTAACGCGGCCTGTGTCTGCGAACTCCACATGCGCGGTTTCGTCGGGACTGCCGAGGATGCTTTCGATGTAGTAGCACACGCCAAGCCCGCGCAGTTTTCCCGCCCTGGCTGAGGTGGCTTTGCGTGCGGTGAAGCCTGCCATGTCGGCCTCTTGCTCGGTGCGGTTCAAGACCTTGTGGAAGTCGCCCACGTCATAGAGTTCACCGGTGACCGAGGTGTAGGGGAACTTGTCCGCCGGAATGAAGTTCTTGCGCCGCAGCTCCATCGCGTCCACGCCCAATTCGCGGGCTGCGTAGTCGATGGCGCGTTCCAGCACATAGATCGCCTCGGGGCGGCCTGCGCCGCGATAGGCGTCGACTTGGGTGGTGTTGGTATAGATGCCTTGGTTCGAGAAATACGCGGCCTGCACGTCATAGCCGCCCATCAAAACCTTGGAGGCCAGATCGCTTTGGATGAACTGCGCGAAGGTTGAATTATACGCGCCCATGTTGCTAACCGCGTTGACGCGGTAGGCGGTGATTTTGTGGTTTGCGTCGAATGCCAGCTCTGCTGTGGACACCAGATCGCGGCCCGCGTTGTCGGTTAGCATCGATTCCGTGCGGTCGGCTTGCCAGCGCACGGGGCGGCCAAGGGTGCGGGCTGCTTGGGCCACCATGAAATATTCGGGGTAGTCAAACGCCTTCATCCCGAAGCCGCCACCCACGTCGGGGGTGGTCACATGCACGTCCGTTTTGTCGATCCCCAGCGTAGAGGCGAGCGAGCCTTTCAGGCCCCAGACGCCTTGGCCGGAATATTCCATGCGCAAGCGGTCCTCCTCGATCGCGGCCCAACAGCCCCGCGGCTCCATGGAGTTGGCGATGATCCGGTTGTCGCCGATTTCGACCTTGGTGGTGAAGGCTGCGGCCTTGAATGCGGCGTCGGTTTTTTCCGCATCGCCGATCCCCCAGTCATAAGCGACGTTGTTCGGGGCCTCCGGGTGGATCGCCGCGCCGCCTTCGGAGACGTCCATATGAACGTCCAAATCGTCATAGTCGAACCCGATCAACTCGGCGGCGTCCTTTGCTTGCTCCAGACTGTCCGCCACGACCATCGCAATCGCCTCGCCCACAAAACGCACGCGCCCCGTCGCCAGAATGGGCCGCACGGGGGCGGCGCCTTGGGTGCCGTCACGGTTGGAAATGATCGACGCGCCCATTTTGTTGGTGCCACCTGCGGCCTCGAAGCTGTCGGCTGTCAGGACCAGATGCACGCCCTCTGCGGCCTCCGCTTCGGTGGTATCTAGATCGGTGATTTCGGCATGAGCAACGGAGGAGCGGAACACGAAGCCGAACAGCGCCCCGCTGGGCACCGTGTCGTCAAGATAGCGGCCATGGCCGGTCAGGAAGCGTGAATCCTCAAGGCGTTTCACAGGTTGAGCGGTGCCGAATTTGCTGTTGGCGAGTGTCATGACGCGGGCCTCCGAATTTGGGTCGCCTCAAACACTAACGGTCGGTGCCGCACTGTCCAGCCCGCTTACGTCCCGCGCGGCTTGGCGCGCAAGGTGGGGTCGGCGACGGTGGGGTCCTCGGGCCATGGGTGGCGCGGATACCGCGCGCGCATGTCCTTGCGCACGTCGGCGTAGGAGCCAGCCCAGAACCCCGGCAAATCGGTGGTGACCTGCACGGGTTTTGACGCGGGCGACAGGAGTGTGATTTTCAACGGTAGCCGGTCCGGCCCCGTGCGCGGGTGCTGTGTGACGCCGAACATCTCTTGCAGGCGCACCTCAAGGGCAGGGGTCCCGTGTGCGTAATCCAGCGCCAGATCACGCCCCAAGGGCGTGGTGAATTTCGCGGGCGCACCTGCGTCCAATGCCTGCATCTGGTCCCAGTTGAGCGCGGCGCGCAGGGCTTCTGCGACGTTGACGCCTTTCAAATCCTCCGCCGAGCGGACGCCTGACAGATAGGGCAGCAGCCAGTCTTCTAGGCTGTTCAACAGCCCTTCGTCCGACCAGTCCGGCATGCCGTCGCGCATATAGAGAACCCGCGCCCGTAGGTAGCGCGCGGGTTTCGACCAGTTGAGCGATGTGAGGCCCAATTGGCGTATCCCTTCCAGCATCGCTTGCGCCATATGGTTGGGGTCCGCGTCTTTCCACGTGCGGTCGTCCAGCACCAACGCCCCGAAGCGTTCCTGCCTGCGGGCCAGCACCTTGCGGTCGCGTTTCGACCATTCGCACAGCTCGACCCACTCGATCTGGTCCGCATAGAGGCCGCGTAACTCTGCCTCGCTTAAAGCGCAGGCCAGCCGCACCTTGGCTTCCCGCGCATCGCCGTCCAGATCAAGCGCCACGATCAACCGTTGCCCCGCCAGTGCGTCGCCGTTGTCGATCATCGCGCCTTTGCCACCTGACAAAACATAGCGCGCGTCCTTACCCGCACGCCGCAATCCGATGCGGTCGGGGTAGGCGAGGGCGGCCATCTCGCCCAAGCTGCGCTCGGAGCTGCCAGCGAAGCGCTTGAGGCGTTTGGCCTCTGCTCGTACCCGTTCCAGCACGCCGCGATTGGCGTGGGGTGGCACCGTGCCGCTGAGTAGCTTCATGCGTGCTGCGATGTCCGTCCCCGCGCTGCGCCCCAGCGGGTCGCGTTCCGCCAACAGAGCCGCCAGCGCAGGCCCACGCCCACCGGACATCGCCAGCATATGCCCCAAGCGCGGATGCAGCGGCATCGCGGCCAAGCTGCGCCCGTGGTCGGTGATCCGGTCGCTGTCCAACGCCCCCAGCATCCGCAAAAGGGCTTTCGCTTCGTTGAACGCACCCTCCGGCGGAGGTGTCAGGAATGCCAACTCCTCCGGTGCCGCGCCCCAGTTCGCCAGCTCCAGCGCCAGCCCCGTCAAGTCCGCCGCTTCGATCTCGGCAGGCGGGAAGGCAGGCAACGCGCCTTCCTCGGCCTTCGTCCACATCCGGTAGCACACGCCTGCCTGAACCCGTCCCGCGCGGCCTTGGCGCTGGGTGGCCTCGGCGCGCGATACTTTCTCGGTGACCAGCCGCGACATGCCGGAGCCGGGGTCGAACCGCGCCCGCCGCGCGCGTCCTGCGTCCACTACGACGCAGACGTCCTCGATGGTTAGGGAGGTTTCGGCAATCGAGGTTGCCAGCACGATCTTGCGCACGCCGTCCTCTGGCGCAATCGCCGCGCGTTGCTCTTTGAACGGCAGCGCGCCGAACAGCGGGCGCACAACGGCATCTTTCGGCACATGGAGCATGCCCATCACGCGCCGGATTTCGCCTTCGCCGGGCAGGAACACCAAGACGCCGCCTGTGGTCTCACTTACCGCGTGGTTCACCAGATCGGCGGTTGCCGTCTCGAAGCGGATGTCCTTGTGCAACGGGCGGTTCAGCCAGCGGGTCTCGACCGGATGCGCGCGCCCGTCGGAGGTCACGACTGGTGCGTTGCCCAACAATTTCGCCACGGGTTCCGCGTCCAAGGTGGCCGACATCACCATCAGTTTCAGGTCGGGCCGTAACGCCCCGCGCGCTTCCCACGTCAAGGCCAACCCCAAGTCGCCATTCAGGGACCGCTCGTGGAATTCGTCGAACACCACGCAGCCCACGCCCGCAAGTTCAGGATCGCTCTGGATCATGCGGGTCAGGATGCCTTCGGTCACCACCTCGATCCGCGTTGTTTTCGATACCTTCGCCTCGCCGCGCATCCGGTAGCCGACGGTCGCGCCAACAGGTTCGCCCAAACTCTGCGCCATCCGCTCGGCGGCGGCGCGGGTCGCAAGCCGTCGCGGCTCCAGCATGATCAGCCGCCCGTCAAAGGCACCCGCCTCCAGCAGCGCCAGCGGCACCCGCGTGGTTTTGCCCGCGCCGGGCGGGGCCTGCAAAACGCAAACGCCCCTATCGGTCATGTGACCGACAAGGGCGTCTACTACATCTTCAATCGGAAGGCTCATGCCCCCGCATAGCGCGCCTTGGCGCGAAGGTCTATTTCCGCTTCATCACTGCGTTGCCGTAGAGCGTGTGGGTCACAACCTTTTCCACGCGATAGCGGCCATCGGCGGTCTTGGCGTAGTATAGGTTAAAGGGAAAACGCGATTTCTCTGCCATGTCTTCCGATGAAAATCCGGCCAATCGGCGGTACTCGCCGTCGCATTTGATCATGTCGCCGTCGGCGCGTGGGGTGGCCAGCTTCACTTGCGAGCGGCGCTTTCCGTCATACATTTTGACGTCCAGCTTGCAGACCTCGTCCTTGTTAACGTCGCGGAACGCAGCATAGAGCGCGGTCATCGGGTCCACGGTGCCTTTCTGGGTCGATGGTTTCACCACATTCGGCCCTGCCACATAGTCCGACACGGAGGGCACACCGCCCTTATAGGTCATCGAGGCGGAGGATTTGCGCTTGCCGGTATCCGCCTTCTCGTCATAGCGCGAAGGGCTGAACGTGTTGCCTTTGACCCGTCCGCTGGCGCTGGCGGTGTATTTCACTTTGGCCACCAACCCGACGAGCCCGCCGCTTTGCAAGACGCCGGACGCCTTGTAGGAGCCACCACTCTCGGAGCCTTTGACCGTCAGAGTGCCTGCGGTGATCCCGCGAATGGCGACGGAAAACACAGCATCCGTGGCCCCATCAGCCGCAGCCATTTGGGGCGCGGTGAGTGTTAGCGGCAGAGCGCAGAGGCCCAGAATTGTCAAAAATCGCTTCATATTTTAGCCTCGTTGCATCACTTATGCCTCTCAGGGCATATTGGTCCTCAAACCACCGGATAACACCCCAAGTTACGGGGAAAACAAGCGAAAGATCGCCCATCCTTGAAACATATTGAAGACATGGCGGCAAAGATACGGGGCGGCGACAGGCGGGCCTTGGCCCGTGCAATCACCCTTGTGGAAAGTGGCCGCGCCGATCATCGGGCGGAGGCTTTGGCCCTAATTGACACCTTGCGCGTGGATGCACCGCAAGCCTTGCGCATCGGGTTGTCCGGTACGCCGGGCGTCGGCAAATCCACCTTTATCGAAGGGTTCGGGCTGCATCTGACGGGGCAGGGGCTGCGGGTGGCGGTGCTGGCGGTGGACCCAAGCTCGACACGTTCGGGGGGATCAATTCTTGGTGACAAGACCCGTATGGACCTGCTGTCGCGTGATCCGAACGCGTTTATCCGGCCCTCGCCATCGCAGTCGCATTTGGGCGGGGTGGCCCGCCGCACCCGTGAGGCGGTGACCTTGTGCGAGGCGGCTGGCTTTGATGTGGTGCTGATCGAAACTGTTGGTGTCGGCCAGTCCGAGACCATGGTGGCCGAGATGTCGGACATCTTCATCCTGCTGCTGGCCCCCGCTGGCGGGGACGAGTTGCAGGGCGTCAAACGTGGCATTATGGAAATCGCCGATCTGATCTTGGTGAACAAGGCCGATGGCGACCTGAAGCCCGCCGCGGTGCGCACGCAGGCCGACTATACCGGCGCGCTGCGCTTGTTGCGCAAACGCGCCCAAGACCCTGAAGGGTTCCCCAAGGCGCGGATCGTGTCGGCGTTGACCGGTTTGGGGCTGGAGGAGGCGTGGCAGGACATGCGGACGCTCAGCGACTGGCGTAAGGAGCATGGTCATTGGGATACCCGCCGTAAGGCGCAAGGGGTACATTGGTTCGAGGAAGCGGTGCGCGCAGGGCTTTTGGCGCGGATCAGTTCGGACAAGACGGCATCAGCGTCCATGAGAACTCTCGCGCAACAGGTCTCGGAGGGGGCATTATCCCCCGATCGCGCTGCGGCCAGAATGTTGGATAGCTTATGATAATTGGGGTTTTTACAGGCGGTGTGGGTGTGAATCGAAGCTGACTCGTGCCCAAGAGTGTATATCGGCCAGAAACAAGGCGTTTCCCACGTCAAAACACCCTTTCCCCTCTTGACCCTCCAAGAATCTCCGCCTATTCCACGCAAACCGAATTCAGGGCATCGCACGCGCGGTGCCTTCATCTGTTTTGAGACCCGGAAGGAAACGCACATGTCGCGCGTCTGTGAACTCACCGCCAAAGGCCCGATGTCTGGCAACAATGTCAGCCATGCTAAAAACCGGACCAAGCGCCGCTTTCTGCCGAACCTGAACGACGTCACCTTGATGTCCGAGACCTTGGGTCGCGGCTTCAAGTTCCGCATTTCTGCTGCTGCCCTGCGCACAGTTGATCACCGTGGTGGCCTTGACGGCTTCATGGCAAAAGCCAAAGACATCGAGCTGTCTACTAAGGCGCTCAAAGTCAAAAAAGACATCGCGAAGGCGCAAGCCGAGGCCTAAGCCTTACCGCGTATCGCTTTAGAAGCGGCCTCGTCCTTTAAATGGGCGGGGCCGTTTTCGTTTGATCTGGAACAACGTCACGTGAGGTGCGATTTGGCATATTGGCTCTGTTGCCAACGCACCGTATGGATAGATCCATGATCCACATCCGCCGCCTCTTTGCTGCATTCCTCGTGCTCACCATGGTTGCCACCACTGGCTCAATGGCGGTGATGCGCGACCGCGATGCTGGCACGCCGGCGATGGTGATCTGCAACGGATCCGGGTTGCAAACCATTTTACTCAACGCGCATGGCGATCCCGTCGATCCCGCACCAATCTGCCCCGATTGCACTATGGTGATGCTGGCCGATGGCCCGCCGCCGGTCATGGTGTTGCGCGGCGATGCGCAAAAGATGGACCTCGTGCTGGCGCAGGCCAGCCAATCTTACGTCCAGACGAGCAAGGGCGCCCTGAACGCCCGCGCCCCGCCTGTTGGTTGATCTAACCCAAACGTTCACATCTACAGACAACCAATCAGATGAAAGGGCATAGTTATGTCTTTGAAATTTATCTCTGCGGCCTTGCTTGCCGCCACCCTCTCTACCACTGCCTTTGCAGGCGACATGGCCTTCAAGGTCACCGATTCCTACGCACGCAGCGCCAGCGCGAACGCCAAGACCGGCGCGGCGTTTATCACCTTAATGAACATGTCCGACACTGATGACCGCCTTATCGGTGCGACTTCCCCTGCGGCCAAGCGCGTCGAGTTGCACACCCACCTTGAAAATGACGGTGTCATGAAGATGGTCCATGTCGAGGAAGGCTTCCCCGTCGAGGCTGGCGAGATGATCGAGATGCAGCGCGGCGGCAAACACGTGATGATGATGGGCCTGAACGGGTCGTTGGAGCAGGGCGCAATGGTTCCTGTGACGCTGACCTTCGAGAAGGCTGGCGATATGGAGGTGATGGTGCCGGTTGATCTGGAGCGTAAGCCCATGAAAGGTCACGGCATGATGAAGCACGGGGCGTCTAACGACAGCTAACAGCACGATATCACTCATAGTTAAGGCGGCCTTTTTGGGCCGCCTTTTTTGCGCGTGGTCGAAAGGGGACGTTACGGCACTCTAGTACATTCAGGGCAAAAGTCTTGATCCATACCCACAATTGACGCACAAAGGCGTATAGCTGGGGAGCTACTATAGTGAGTAATAGACTTTTGTTTGCCTGTTTGGGCAACATATGTCGTTCGCCATTGGCGGAAGGCATTGTGCGGGCTAAGGCGCAAAGCGCCGGGCTTGAACTGGAAATTGATAGCGCCGGTACAGGCGGTTGGCATATCGGTGATCCGCCTGATGGGCGTGCTATCGTGGCCGCACGCCTCAAGGGCTACGACATCGAAAACCAGATATCACGCCGGATTGGCCCCATCGATTTCGATGCCTTCGATCTGATAGTCGCGATGGACGAGACCAACCGTCAGGACATTGAAGCCCTGCGCCCGTCGGGTTCGGTCGTGCCGGTTGTCTTGATGTCGTCTTTTGCGTCAGGTGATGTGCCTGTCGAGGTGCCAGACCCGTATTACACAGGCAAGTTCGAGCCGGTTATCGCGATGCTGGAGACCTGCGCCGACGCGCTGGTGGCTCAGCTCCTCACGGCGCGGCAGTAGCTCTCGGCGTTTGCGCCAAACTGCTTGTAACGCTTCCAGAACTTCTCGTGGCCGCTATTGTCGGACTGGCGGATAACTTGCGCACGGTGCGGGTCGGAAAAGAAGGTGGCCGCCAAGCGCTGGTCGCCAGAGCTCAAAGTCAGGTCCGCGACCTGTTGGACGCAATTGCACAACGGACGAGACGCCGCCTTGCGATCTGCTTTCAGGCAGGCCCGCTCAATTGGTCCGGCGAGGGCCGCACTGGTGCAAAGCCCCAATACAATTGTAGTCACTGCCAGTTTGAAACCCATATTCCCGCTCCATGATCTGCGGCGCGATGTATCCCGCGCTCGGTCGTTGGTCGATCATAGGGCAAACGCCGTGACGAATTCAATCGCCACGGCGTTCACGTTTTCAAAGCTGACGGGTACCCGAACGCTGGGGGCGTGGATTTCCCTGCGGAACCAAAAGCAAAAGGCGGGTTCAGTTTAGTGCTGGCAGGTTCTCAACGAATATCTCGGTCACAGGTCCGTCGGATTCGATCGAACCCGCGCCGGAAACCGTGCGCGACACGTATTTGGTGTTCGCTTCGGAATAGCCAGTTGAGCGCACAATCTCGGCCTCCACAAACCCGCGCCCGTAGTTGTCGCCGGCGGCGTTGTGGGGGCGGTAGTTGATCGGATTGGTGTAGCTGGCAATGACTGGCGTGTTGGTGTGAACATGCGGATAAAGCGACTGATCGCCCGCGAACGCAGGGGCGGTGACGGTCAAGCAGAGGCAAGCGAGTACTAAGCGAAACATTTAACAACATCCTTTGGAGGGGCAGCAGAACAGAGAAGTTAACTGTCCATTAATGCCATGATTTCGTCAAGTTGTTGCCATTATTCAATATGTTAGAGGCTATATATGGTGTGATGCATGAACCAAACCGCTAGAGGAGGCATCATTGTTTCCGCTGAAGCAACGCTCGCCACATTGTTGCCATGATTTGTTGGGGTGGTGATTCTGAGGAACTTGAAGATTTAGAGCGACATCAAATAGGCAGTCCACTCAGGGCTTGAAGCCAACTTTCCAACGCTTCAATAATTTTTCCAGCCTGTGAAACTACAACAACAAGCCCTGCAGTTGCGCCTGCTTTGAGGCCATCAACGGCTAGCTGTTTCCCACTTTCCTCAAGTAAATCGCCAAGCTCTCTCTGCACTTTCTTTAAATTCACTAGGATAGCGTTTAGCAATCCGATACGGGCACGTTCTTCATTAAGCTCTTGCTCGACGTCCTGCGTTAGGTCTTCGAATTTCGAGAGATCGTCTAGCGTTTCAGGCGGAAGGTTATGGCCTGGCTTGGCGAGGTTGAACTCCGCGCTAGTTTCATCCCAGGTGTGCAGCTCATTGGTGAGCTGAATTCGGGCTTCGAGTTCTCGAATTTGCAGTGCGATCTCGTCCGGCCCCTTACGCCAGCTGACATCATCGACTTGAACAATTCGTGTTAGGATGTTTCGAGCAAAAGGATGTCCGTCTAGATGACCGAGATACCAAGACCGCCAAAATCCCCACGTACCGTCGTGCGAATAGCTACTTCCTGAGAATTTCCGCCAGCAGGACTTTAGCTCGGGAGGAAATGGGCTTTCACACCAAAGGTGCACTGTTTTCAGACTACTGCCCCCAGAGGCCATGACCCTTTCCATATCGGAAAGGGCCTCGCCTCGAAGAATGCTGCGCAACTCTTGATGCCGAGTGGGAGCGTTAGATAGACGCGCAGCCGATCTAGCGGCATGATCCACAGCGAAGCACGTGCCTTCAATTTGCTTTTCCCGATTTGCGTCTGGAAGCTGCAGTAATTCTAGGCTGTCGATACAAGAAAGCATCGATAGCCTAGCGGCTGTGTTTGCTCCAAAATAAGATGCCGCTTGGGCGCAATCTCTGAGGCAGTTCGATATTTTCTGTCCGTTATCATTTTCGTCGCCGTCATTGGTTGTCGTTACGGTTACCAGAGTTCTCAGCGCCGCCAACAGTATTTGAGGATGATTGCCGGTGCTGACACCGGCTAAGATCGCGGGAAATACTCTTAGTGCGGATCTGCTCGCAATCTCGAGCATTTCCGATTTTGAAAGTTCGCTACAAGCTTGGATAAAGTCAGCTTTGAAGTTCGTAGTCATGGCGGGTCCCGAAAAGTATCTGTTCTTTGGATGCTGCCAGCCCATTGACCAACCCTGCAAACCAAATCATATCCTGCACCATGACCGAGCTTTCAAAAATCCGCAATTTCTCCATCGTGGCGCATATCGACCACGGTAAATCGACCCTTGCTGATCGCCTCATCCAAGAGACGAACACGGTTGCCGCGCGCGACATGAAGGAGCAGATGCTCGACAGCATGGATATCGAGCGCGAGCGGGGCATCACTATCAAGGCCCAGACCGTGCGGATCGACTATGTGGCCGATGATGGCGAGGCTTACGTCCTCAACCTGATCGACACCCCCGGTCACGTCGACTTCGCTTACGAGGTTTCCCGCTCCATGCGCGCCGTCGAAGGCTCGCTGCTCGTGGTGGACTCCTCCCAAGGGGTCGAGGCGCAGACGCTCGCCAATGTTTACCACGCCATCGACGCCGACCATGACATCGTGCCGGTCCTGAACAAGATCGACCTGCCTGCCTCCGACTGCGACCGCGTGGCCGAACAGATTGAGGACGTCATCGGCATCGACGCCTCCGGCGCTATTCAGGTCTCCGCCAAAACGGGGCAGGGCATCCACGAAACGCTGGAGGCCATCGTCACCCGTCTGCCCGCGCCCAAGGGCACCCGCGACGCGCCGCTGAAAGCGATGCTGGTGGACTCATGGTACGACAGCTATCTCGGCGTCATCGTCCTTGTGCGCATCATTGACGGCGTGCTGAAAAAGGGCGAGCGGATCAAGATGCTCTCCAACAACTCGACCCACCATGTCGACCGCATCGGTGTGTTCAAACCCGCGCTCACGGAAATCCCCGAGCTTGGCCCCGGCGAAATCGGCTTCCTCACCGCGTCCATCAAGCAGGTGCGGGACACCCGCGTGGGTGACACCATCACCCACGAGAAGAAGGGCACCGAAAACGCGCTCCCCGGTTTCAAGCCGTCCCAGCCCGTGGTGTTCTGCGGCCTGTTCCCCGTGGACAGTTCCGAGTTCGAGGACCTGCGCGACGCCATCGAAAAACTGGCCCTGAACGACGCGTCCTTCTCCTACGAAATGGAAACCTCCGCCGCGCTTGGCTTCGGCTTCCGCTGCGGCTTCCTTGGCCTGCTGCACCTCGAAGTCATTCGCGACCGGATCGAGCGCGAGTATGACATCGACCTGATCACCACAGCACCTTCGGTTATTTACCACGTCTACATGCGCGCAGGACCCGGTGAAGTGGGCGAGAAGATCGACCTGCACAACCCCGCCGACATGCCCGACCTGACCCATGTGGATCACTTGGAGGAGCCGCGCATCAAGGCGACGATCCTTGTGCCGGACGAATACTTGGGCGACGTGCTGAAACTGTGCCAAGACCGCCGCGGCATCCAGTTGGACCTGACCTATGCCGGCACCCGCGCGATGGTTGTCTATGATCTCCCGCTCAATGAAGTTGTGTTCGACTTCTATGATCGCCTGAAATCGGTAACAAAGGGTTACGCCAGCTTCGATTACCAGATGACCGGCTACCGCGAGGACCGCTTGGTCAAGATGCAGATCCTGGTAAACGACGAGCCGGTCGACGCGCTGTCCATCATGGTCCACCACGACCGCGCCGAGACCCGTGGCCGCGCCATGGTCGAGAAGCTGAAAGACCTGATCCCGCGCCACATGTTCAAAATCCCGATCCAGGCCGCCATCGGGGGCCGCATCATCGCCCGCGAAACGCTGGCCGCCATGCGCAAGGACGTGACCGCCAAATGCTACGGCGGCGACGCGTCGCGCAAGAAAAAGCTGCTGGAGAAGCAGAAGGCCGGTAAAAAACGGATGCGCCAGTTCGGGAAAGTGGATATCCCGCAAGAAGCGTTTATTTCGGCGCTGAAGATGGATAGCTAAGGTTTCAACTTTGCGATCAGGTCTGTGATCTTTTCGAGCTGATCTAATTGTAGACCTGTTTCTTTTCCGAACATCACTGTGTCGGAAGAAAATATTTTGACCAATTGCTCAATTTCACCGACTTTAGCATCGGCGAGGACTAGCGATATGGCCTTCGATTGATAAGAATTCGACAGTCTCAGGCTATAACGATAAAGAGTAATTAGTGCCTGAGCGAAAAATAGGAGCACGGCGATAACCCCAAATCGTGTTACTGCTGATGCAATTAACGCTTCTCTCGCTTCGGTACTCGAAGTTGTACTTCCTAACAAAAGTAGTTGATCTCGCTTAATCTGATCCAACAAATCCTCTGCATCCGTAAGTCGCCTTTTAGAGACATTTGATCGCTCGATGAGTTCTTCTTTCTCCAGCGTAAGTCCTGAAATCTGTCTTTCAATTTCCTTGAATTCAAACGTTTCTTGTTGCCTGTCTCTTCCGAAATTAAACTGGACTTGGAGGCGAGCAATCTGCAGATCTATATCTTTCAGCGCTTGTTTTCTGTTGGAGTTTTCCACTTGGATATCGCGAAGATAAGAAGCTGCATTACTTTCTCGATCAGCGCTTCGTAGATCAATGTTGGTGATAATTCCTGCGAACAAAATTACGTTTACGGCTAAAAAAATTATGCACCCCACACCAAACAGCGCCCAAAAAGATGTCTTCTTTGTTGCGTTTGACTCATACAGTAATTGGCGAGCGGCATTTTCGACTGTAGCGTTATCAGTTGAGCGGCTTATCCATCCGTAGTCAGCAACAAAATTACCTTGAGAGACCGATAGCGAACTGACCGTTCGAATGGACAAAAAGCCTAGCATCAATACTAAGGCCGCCACTAGCATCATAAGGGCATAATCTTCTGACTTAGTGCCATATGTATCTAGTAGAAATGACCCAACTACTGGCAACACGGGCATTAGGAACGCGACACGCTTGAGCCAGAAAGGAAGAAAGCGAATTTTTATTAGCCAGAAGTAACCTAACAATATCGGTGCCGATGCAGCGAGAATAAATTGGGATATCGTTTCAGACAAAAATAGTCCGATTGTGACAGCTAAGCCTATCAATATTGGTAAGCAAAAGAGCTCGAGCGTCCAGTGGGTCTGTTTCGTTGGTGTCATACTTCTTTACCATTCTTGATGGTCTAGGCGTATTTATAAATAGATGTCCGAAATTACGAAAGTAAGAACTAAATGAGCTTAGGAGATTTGTATTGTGAGTTCAATGAACAGTTCGCGCCATCTCATATGATGGTCGAAAGAAGCAGATAAACCCTTCTGTTCAACTTAACCAATTTACCTGATGGGTATTCCACGTCGAGGTGACGCATTCATGGGATGGCAAACTTCCCAGCACTCCCCCGACTACAACGCCCGCTTCACCGCCCGCGCCGCTCCGCTGACGTCTTGGCCGATGCCGTCAACCGTCTCGCAGCCTGCCAGCGCGAACACTAAAGCTAGGCCTATCAAACTCAATCGCGTGATCATCTGGGTGATCCTTTCTGCTTCTTCCTCGGCCAAGTTTACCAAGCTCCGCGCGTGAATTCCAGCGGCGTCACGCGCTGCTCGGTATGACCTCGCCACCGTGTGTCCCCCGCATGACCCAGATCAAAGTTTCACGACACGCGGCGCGCTATAGACTGCCGCGTAAACCACGACCAAGGAGTAAGCCCCATGTTCCGTCTCGCCGCAATTCTCTTTTCGATGACCTCCACCACCCTTGCGGGGATTGGCGTCATCGCGGTGTTGTCCATGGGCTACGACACGTGGATGCCGATCGTAATTGCCGCCGCCGTGGGCTTCGTGATTTCCATCCCCGCGACGTGGTGGCTGGTCAAGCAAATCACCGCCAAGATCGTCTAGGCCCGGTCCAGAAACGCCCTGACATTCGCCTCGAACTCACGCGGCTTTTGCGCGTGCAGCCAATGCCCCGCGCCGGGGATTTTGGCGAATTTGGCGTTCGGGAACAGGGGCTTGATGATCGCGCGGTGGTCCCGCGTGACATAGTCGGATGCGCCGCCGGACAGGAACAGCGTGTCGCCGTCAAAGCTGCCTGCTATATCGGGGAAGCCGATGATCTTGCCCATCTCGGCGGTCAGGACATCAAGGTTCAGTCGCCATTTCTTCTCGGCAACGTCAACGGATTGCGCCAGAAATTCAGGCAGACCAACCTCCAGTTGCGTCATCTGCTCCAACACGTCCGAGCGCCGCTCGACCGACGCAAAGTCCACCTGCCGCATCGCCTCGATCGGACCCATCTGGGTATGCGCGTAGGTCACCGGCGCAATATCCGCGACGACCAGCTTGTTCACCAGCTCAGGCCGCATCACCGCCAGCACCATCGCCGCCTTGCCGCCCATGGAATGGCCCAGCACATCTGCCGGAGCGCCTGTCTTTTCAACGACTTGCGCCAGATCGGCGGCAAGGGCCTCGTAGCTGTGGCTGTCGTCCCAAAAGCTATGCGCATGGTTGCGCATGTCGACGGTGTTTACCTCTCCACGGTCGGACAAGCGCTTCGCAATTACCCCCCAATTGCGGCCAGAGCCGAACAATCCGTGGGCAATAAGCAGGGGCCGCGCAGCGCCCGTTGCGCCATATGTGGTGTAATTAAGCATAAACAAAGCACTAGCAGCTTCCCGCCGCCCGTGGAAGTGGGCTAAGAGGAGATATGGAAAAGGTAGTCGTTGATCAATTGGTAGCGCGGATTTCGGCGCTGTTGCACGAGAAACTCGGGATGCGTGGCGCGTCGCTTGAGGCGCGTGTGCGGCGTGCTGGTCGTGCTTTGCCACGCCGCGTGAGGCGGGCAGCGAAAGAGCTGGTGAACGCGGAAAGCATGGCCCAAGAGCCAAAGATGCTGCTACGCCTTGATCCGCAGCAGGTCAGCGCCGCCTATGATACCTGCTTGATGTATTTGGAAAACATCGACGAGAGGGCCCTGAAAACCAAGGCCCTCTTCGGGTTCGCTGCCAGCGTGATCGTGCAGGTCATCTTGATCGCAGCCGTCGCCCTCGCGGTGCTGCGCTGGCGCGGCTACATCTAACGCGCCGGTTTAATGAACGTGTCGCTACGCACGACCCGATCGCGAGCGCATAGTGTCGGCTTTGGGATAGACCGGTCGCTGGTCGTCTTTCATTTTCGCGTTGGAAATCAAGGAGGCGGATTATGCGAATAGGGTTTATCGGGTTGGGTAATGTCGGGGGCAAGCTGTCGGGCTCGCTTCTTCGCAACGGGCATGACGTCACCGTGCGCGATCTGGACGAGGGGTTGGTGGCAGCCGCCGTAGCCAAGGGCGCGAAGTCCGCGGACAGCCCGCGCGCGCTTATGGAAGCCTGCGACGTGGTGGTAACCTGTTTGCCACACCCGACAATTTCGGCCGAAGTGGTTGAAGGTGAAGGCGGATTGTTGGAAGCCACCGGTCCCGGCAAAATCTGGCTCGAGATGTCCACGACTGATGAAGCAGAGGTGAAACGCTTGGGGGCCAAAGTCATGGTCACCGGTGCGGCGGCGGTGGATTGCCCTGTCTCGGGGGGCTGTCACCGTGCCGATACTGGCAATATTTCGATCTTCGCTGGCTGCGACCGCGCCACGTTCGAGCGGATATTGCCCTTGTTGACCACAATGGGTCGCCGAGTTTTGCATACCGGGGATTTGGGATCTGCTTCGGTCTTGAAAGTTCTGACCAACTATCTGGCGACCGCCAACCTGATCACCTGCGCAGAGGCATTGACTGTCGCCAGAGGCGCGGGAATGGATCTGAACGTGGCCTACGAGGCGATGAAGATCTCCTCTGGAACGTCCTTCGTCCATGAGACTGAAAGTCAGGTTATTCTCAATGGTTCGCGCGATATATCTTTCACCATGGACCTTGTCTTGAAGGATATCGGGCTGTTTCAGAATGTTGCGGACCGCGCTGGTGTGCCATTGGAAATGAACCCGCTGATGATCCAGATCCTTAAAGACGGGATCGAGCGCTATGGCCCGCGCGAGTTGTCGCCGAATATCATCAAGCGGCTCGAGGACGTGACGGGCCTCGACGTCACAACGCCCGGCTTTCCGGCGGAAATGGTGGATGATGAGCCGGAGGAGGAGGGCTACGAGGTGGTCCCGAACCGCGGTTGAAGGGCTGGCATCTAGCGGTGCCGCGCGCTAAGCGGGACGGGCGCAACAGGAAGTGAACTCATGTCTGACCCTAAGACCGACACCCCCTCCGAGGTTATTGCCGGATTAATCCCGTCGGCGCCGCGCCGCATGTTTGGCACGGTGGTTCTATATGCGTTGGGTGCGCTGCTGTTTTATCTCGTGATCGCGCAGCCGCCGGAGGGGCTTCACTTGGTCTTTCTGCTGGTCGCGATTGGCGCCGCTTCGATCTACGGTGGCTACAAAATGTGGGACGTCACGGGCCACATGATTGAGCTGACCGAGGAAGAATTGCGTTTATCTGACGGCAGGGTGATTTTCCGCATGGAGGATGTGCTGAAGGTGGACCGCAGTTTCTTCGCGTTCAAGCCGTCAAACGGGTTTCTGGTCACGTTGAAGGTCGCTTATCCGAACACATGGGCACCGGGTTTGTGGTGGCGTTTTGGCAAGCGCGTCGGTGTCGGCGGGTTAACGTCTGGTGCAGAAGGCAAGTTGATGGCCGACACGATGGCGGCGATGATCGCGACCCGAGACGGGTTGGTTGATCTGGACGGCATTAGGTAGGGTCGGGCAGGGCGCTGTCGCACCCCGCCCGGATTGATTTACAGACCTTTGGCGCGATAGCTGCTTGCGATGCGATCTATCGCCACAAGATAGGCCGCGATCCGCAGGTCTTCGACATCATCACGCCCGTGCCACACGGCGCGCATCGCCTGATAGGCAGTGCGCATCGTGTCATCTAGGCCGGAGCGCACCAGCTCGATCTCCCCCGCGCCGCGCAGGAAGCGGGTTTTGAAGTCGGGGCTTAGCTCCCAGCCAAGTTCCTTATCCGCAGACAGGCGCTCCAATTCGTTGATCAGCAGCAGGTGTTGCGCCTCTTCTTGACGTTTGCCCATCCGGCCAAAGCGGATGTGGCTCAGGTTCTTGACCCATTCGAAATAGGACACCGTCACACCGCCTGCGTTTGCATAGAGGTCGGGGATGATGACGCAGCCTTTCTTACGCAAAACTTCGTCGGCGCCAGAGGTGATCGGGCCATTGGCGGCCTCGATGATCAACGGGGCCTGCACGCGGGAGGCGTTAGACAGGTTGATAACCCCTTCAAGTGCCGCCGGGATCATGATGTCGCAAGGCGCTTCAAGAATGCTTGCGCCATCCTCGACATAAGTACCCTCAGGGCAATCTTTGACGCCGCCATGTTCGGCGATCCACGCGCGCACGGCTTCAACATTCAGGCCACTCTCGTTGGTCAGGGCGCCGTCGCGTTCAATGATGCCAACGATGATGGAGCCGTCTTCCTCAGACAGGAACTTCGCGGCGTGGTACCCCACATTTCCGAGGCCCTGAACGATGATCCTCTTGCCCTCAAGTGACCCGGAGAGGCCCGCCATGGCGATATCCTCGGGATAGCGGAAGAACTCCTGCAACGCATATTGAACGCCACGACCTGTGGCTTCCACGCGCCCCGCGATACCACCGGCATTCAGCGGTTTGCCCGTCACACAGGCGCGGGCGTTGATGTCAGTGGTGTTCATCCGCGCGTATTGGTCGGCGATCCACGCCATTTCGCGCTCGCCGGTGCCCATGTCGGGGGCGGGCACGTTTTGGCTGGGGTGGATCAGGTCGCGCTTTGCCAATTCATAGGCAAAGCGGCGGGTGATCTGTTCCAGTTCATGCTCGTCCCATTCGCGGGGATCAATACAAAGCCCGCCTTTGGACCCGCCGAACGGTGTTTCGACCAGCGCGCATTTGAAAGTCATCAACGCCGCAAGCGCTTCGACCTCATCCTGGTGGACGTTGGGGGCAAATCGGATGCCGCCTTTAACCGGCTCCATATGCTCGGAATGCACCGCGCGGTAGCCGGTGAATGTGTGTATCTGCCCCCGCAACCGGACGCCGAAGCGGACGGTGTAGGTCGCGTTGCAGACTCTAATTTTGTTTTCCAACCCCGGCTTCAGGTCCATCAGGGCGACAGCCCGATTGAACATCAATTCGACGGATTCACGGAAGGAGGGTTCGTTTGGTGTGCTCATGGCATCTCTCCTGTCACGGCAGGTGTTAATAAATCGCTTAAGAAATAGGCGATATAAAAAATCAGCCTAGAGAGGGTCTCCTAGTAAAGTAAGTGGTTATTAATATTTATGTGATGTGTTGAACTGATTCCGTGGATAACCCTGCCCATTGGTTCGCTTGCGGGAACAATGCCCGCTAAACCACTGAAAAGTTGCTGAAAACACCTGTTAACGGCCCTAATTTCGCCCAAGTTCGTCAAATTATAGCCATAGTACTCATGCTTATTGGCTGTTGGACGAATTGCGTCCGGGGACATCGGTGCGTGCTGGCACCAAGGAAGGGCAGTCATGAGTGACATGCGTAAAGTTAGTGACAACGCCCCTGTGAATGCGGGGCAAAAATCTGGGCTGCTCGGCCAGATAAAGCAACGGCTCACCGGCCGTACGCGCGGTTTTGCGCGTGAAGAAAATGGCACGATGCTCATTTTTGGACTGGTTATTTTTCTCATGACGCTGATCGCGACGGGCATGGCCATCGACTTCATGCGCCATGAAAACATGCGAACGCGATTGCAGGCCACTTTGGACCGCGCCGTTCTTGCGGCGGCTGATCTGGACCAAACCAACGACCCAGAGGATGTCGTCGAAGACTATTTCGCGAAATCAGGGCTCACCAATTACGACCTGACGATTGATGTTCAGCAGGGTTTGAACTTTCGCACTGTGACGGCCAATGCCTCCAGTACAGTGGACAGCATGTTCCTCAACATGGTGGGCATCGAGAGCATTGATGCGCCTGCCGGTGGTGCCGCCGAAGAGCGGATCAACAATGTCGAGATTTCACTGGTGCTCGATATTTCGGGCTCAATGGATGACAATGACAAGATCGAAAACATGCAAAGCGCGGCGGAAGAGTTCGTCGATACGCTGATCACGCCAGATACCGAAGACTTGGTGTCGATTTCCATGATCCCTTACACGGGTCAGACCAATGCCGGCGAGAAATTGTTTAGCGCGCTTAACGTCGACCAGGTGCATGACTACTCTTATTGTATTGAATTCGAAGCGAGCGACTTCACCTCGGTGCCGCTCAGCTTCTCCAAGCAATATGAGCAGGCGCAACACTACGAATATTCCAGCAAATACTACGGCTCTGCTTATAACTACAAAATTCAGAACCCTTGGTGTTCGGACAAAGGCAGCGAAGAGATCAAGGCGTTCCAGAACAACAACAACTCGCTGAAATCTGTGATTGCCTCTTATGAGCCGCGGACCGCGACAGGCATCCACTATGCGATGAAATGGGCTGCTGCGCTGCTGGATCCGAACATGCGTCCGGTTGTCTCGTCGATGATTGCAGACGGTGATGTCGATGCGAGTTTTTCTGGCCGCCCTGCAAATTATGACGATGAGGAAACCGTCAAGGTTATCGTGCTGATGACTGACGGGATGAATGTAAACCAGTATCGTATCAAGAACTGGGCTTACAACTCGACGTCGGAATACGCGCACTGGGCCAAGTACACCTTGTGGTACTACCTCTATAACTACGTCTACTCGAACAGCCGCGGCGACTATTACTTCCGCAAACACAATTCTGGCACGGCGGATAACCGTTTGGCAGCTATCTGTGAGGCGTCGCGTACCGCTGGTATTGTCATCTTCTCCATCGGGTTCGAGATTAACAACAATCCGTATGCCAAGGGCGTGATGAGCAATTGTGCAACTTCGGACAGCCACTTCTACGCTGTTGAAGGTGTTGAAATTAGTGATGCATTCGGTGCCATCGCCCGTACCATTAACCAGTTGAGGTTGATCCAATGACGCAACGCAAGCCTTCCCGGCTCGTCCGGACATGGCGCCGCCTTATGGGACGTGAAGACGGCAACGCCACCATCGAATTCGCCATCATCTTTCCCGGGTTCTTCTTAATCTTCATGGTCATCTTCGAACTGGGTATGCTGATGACGCGCTACATGATGTTTGATCGGGCCTTGGATATTTCGGTACGCGAAATGCGTCTGTCCGAGAACCGCGCTTTCACCAAGCAGCAGGTGAAGCAATTGTTGTGCGCGCAGACCGTTATCTTGGCCAACCACTGCCTGAACGACGTGACGATCGAGCTGGTGCGCCTGTCTGACTTGTCTGGCGCGAGCTGGACGTTTCCTCCTGAAACTGCGCAGTGCAGAGACTATGGAAATGACGTAATTCCGGTCACGCAATTTGATAGCCCGACGAAAAGTAACGAAGTCGTATTCGTGCGCGCTTGTATGTCGATCAAGCCGTTCTTCGAGTCTGCCGGCCTTGGCGCATTCCTGACGCGCAACTCAACGCCTGACCGCTTGAACATGATCGCGATGTCGGCCTTTTCGGTCGAGCCGAACAACTGGGTCGGGAGCGGATCATGAAACATTTGATGTCTCGTTCACTGGCCCCGTTCGCACGATTCATTCGTGATACACGGGCATCCGCGACGGTCGAGGCCGTTCTGATCATGCCCCTGCTACTGGCGTGGTTCGTCGGCAGCTTCGTGTTTTTCGACGGCTTCAAGAACCGCAACATGGCTCTTAAAGCGACTTATACCATCGGCGATATTCTGTCGCGGCGCACCGAGGGCGTTACGACAGGATACATCGGCAACCTTCAGCAGTTATACGATCGGCTTGCCTATACAACCGGCAGCTCCGCGCTGCGTGTGACCAGCCTGACCTGGGACGGGACTGATCACGAGGTGCTGTGGTCACGGTCAAGCAAAGGGACATTGTCGACGCAAACCAACGCAAAGGTCAGAACAGCCGCGTTTAAGGACCGGGTTCCATTGATGGCGGATGGCGAAACGGTGATTTTGGTGGAAACCTTCACCGACTATAACCCCGCCTTCGACGTCGGTTGGAGCCACCGCGTGTTCGAAAACTTCGTGGTAACCTCACCGCGCTTCGCATCTTGCCTGTCATGGGATGACGGCACCAACGTGCCAAGCTGCTAAGCGTAAGCGGC
This sequence comes from Litoreibacter meonggei, assembly GCF_003663885.1. GTDB lineage: Bacteria > Pseudomonadota > Alphaproteobacteria > Rhodobacterales > Rhodobacteraceae > Litoreibacter > Litoreibacter meonggei. Next base: position 656,800 of record NZ_RCCE01000001.1, on the reverse strand, counting down.
GTTTTCGTCGCTGCACAACAAATCAATGTCGGGCAGGGCCTTTCGCTCTGCCCGTTTTGCTGTTTTTCTACCCGTGGTGATCACGGGAGACTTCCATGGGCTACAACGCCTTCCAAATCCTCAAAGAGGGGCTGACCGGAAACAAGGGCTGGCGCCCCGTCTGGCGTGACCCCGAACCGAAATCCGAATACGACGTGATCATCATCGGCGGCGGTGGGCATGGCTTGGCGACCGCTTACTATCTGGCCAAGAACCACGGCATCAAGAACATCGCGGTGCTGGAGCGCGGCTATATCGGCGGCGGCAACATTGGCCGCAACACCACTATCGTGCGCGCCAACTATTTCATGCCGGGCAATTCCGAGTTCTACTCCCACTCCCTCAAGCTGTGGGAAAACATGGAGCAGGATCTAAACTACAACACCATGCATTCGGGGCGGGGGCTGATTAACCTGTTCCACTCCGACGGTCAGCGCGACGCCTTCGCGCGGCGCGGCAACATGATGTGCAACCAGGGCGACGACGCGATCCTGCTGGACCGCGAAGGCGTGCGCAAACACCTGCCGTATCTCGATTTCGAAAACCACCGCTTCCCCGTCTATGGCGGCCTCTACCACCCGCGCGGCGGTACCGCCCGTCACGATGCGGTGGCATGGGGCTACGCCCGCGCGGCCGATCAGCTTGGCGTTGACCTGATCCAGCAATGCGAGGTCACCGGCATCGACGTGAAAGACGGCGTGGTCCAAGGCGTCCAAACCTCACGCGGAGCAATCCGCGCCAAGCGCGTCGGCATCGTCGTCGCAGGCCGTTCCTCCCAAGTCGCCGCGATGGCGGGCCTCGACGTCCCTATCGAATCCCACATCCTGCAAGCCTTCGTCTCGGAAGGCCTGAAACCCACAGTCGATCACGTCGTCAGCTTTGGCATGGGCCACTTCTACCTCAGCCAATCCGACAAGGGCGGCTTGGTCTTCGGCGGCGATCTCGACTTCTACGCAAGCTACGCCCAACGGGGCAACCTGCCGATGATGGAGCATGTGATGGAGGCCGGAATGGCCCTCGTCCCCGCCCTCGGCAAGGCCAAAGTGCTGCGCTCTTGGGGTGGGATCATGGACATGACTCCCGATGGCTCTTTCATCATCGACCGCACCAAGGTCGACGGCCTCTACATGGATTGCGGCTGGTGCTACGGCGGCTTCAAAGCTGTCCCTGCGTCCGGCTGGTGCATGGCGCATCTGATGGCCGAGGACAAACCCCACGAGGTCGCCAAGAAACACACATTCGAGCGCTTCCGCACAGGCCACGGCCTGATGGACGAAGAGGGCACCGGCTCTCAACACAACCTGCACTGAGGACGAAACATGCGTATCAACTGCCCCATCTGCGGTGACCGTGACCGGCGCGAGTTCTATTACCTCGGTGCCTCCGATTACCTCAATCGTCCTGCCGAAGGCGATCTGGACGCGATCCATACATATCTCCACATCCGCGAAAACCCAGCGGGCGTGACGAAAGACCTCTGGCACCACGAGGCGGGCTGCTCCAGCTGGCTGGTGGTGGAACGCAACACCTCCACCCATGAAATTCACAGCGTCACACTCGCCAGTGAGGTGACGAAATGAGACATGACACCAAGGGCCTCATCGACCGTGCAGAGCGGCGCAGTTTCACTTTCGACGGCAACACCTATTCCGGTTTCAAAGGCGACACGCTCGCGTCAACGCTCCTTGCAAATAACGTCCACCTTGTAGGGCGCTCCTTCAAATACCACCGCCCACGTGGCCTCATGTCCGACGGAACCCAAGATCCGAACGGCTTGGTCGAGCTGCACCAAGGCAATCAGATCACCCCGAACCTACGGCTGACAGGTCAAGAACTCGTAAACGGCCTCGATATTCGGTCGCAAAACCACTGGGGAAGTCTCGACTGGGACGTGCTGGAGTTGAACGACCTCGTGTCGCCCTTCCTCAGCGCGGGCTTCTACTACAAGACCTTCATGTGGCCCAAAGCCTTCTGGGAAAAGATATACGAGCCGATCATCCGCCGCGCCGCAGGGCTTGGACGCCTGTCGATGGAGAACAACTCCGACCGCTACGACAAAGCCTTCGCGTTTTGCGATGTGCTGGTCATCGGCTCCGGCCCCGCTGGCATTATGGCGGCACTCACAGCCGCCAAAGCTGGCGCGCAGGTGATTTTGGCCGAGGAGGATTTCATCTTCGGCGGTCGCCTAAACTCGGAGACTTTCGAGATAGGCGGCAAGCCCGGTCACATCTGGGCGCAGGACCAAATCGCCAAACTGGCGGCGATGGAAAACGTCCGCCTGATGAAACGCACCACGGTGACGGGGGCCTATGACGGCGGCACTTACGGCGCGGTGGAGCGTGTCTCCCATCACGTCCAAGACGCGGGCGACGCCCCGTTGGAGACTTTCTGGCGCATCGCCGCCAAAGGCTGTGTCTACGCGGCAGGGGCGATGGAGCGCCCGATTGCGTTCCAGAACAACGACCGCCCCGGCGTGATGATGGCGAGCGCCGTGCGCGGGTATCTGAACCGCTATGGCGTGGCCGCAGGCAAGCGCGTGGCATTGTTTGGCAATAACGACGACGCCTTCCGCACCGCGCAAGATCTGGCCGCAGCAGGCGTGCATATCGTGGCCTATGTCGACAGCCGTGCGGATGCCGACATCACCGGCGACTTCCCGATCTACAAAGGCGCGCATGTCACCAATGTCAAAGGCCGCAAGCGGGTCGAGGGCGTCACGATCTCCGGCGCAGGCGACATCATGGCCGATTGTCTGGGCGTCTCCGGCGGCTACAACCCGACGGTGCATTTGCCCTGCCACATGAATGGGCGTCCGCAATGGAACGAGCAAATCGCCGCCTTCATTCCGGTGCCGAACATGGTGCCGGGAATGGAGGTGGCAGGGGCGGCTGGTGGCACCTTCTCCACCCATGGATGCCTGAAATCCGGCGTGTTCCGCGCTAAGGAAGTGTTAAAGTCTTTGGGGCTGGAAGGCCGCGCACCTGCCATACCGAAAGCCGACGCTTCGCAGACGCAAATCCGACCGCTCTGGACGGTCCCCGGAAAGGGCCGCGCATGGCTCGATTTCCAGAATGACGTGACCGTCAAAGACGTGAAACTCGCGGCGCAGGAGAACTTCAAATCCGTCGAGCATATGAAGCGCTACACCACCCAAGGCATGGCGCCGGATCAGGGAAAAAACAGCAACGTCAACGCGTTGGCCGTACTTGCTGATGCAACCGGTCGTGGCATCCCCGAAACCGGCACAACCACCTTCCGCCCGCCTTATACCCCCGTCGCAATCGCCGCGATGGGAGCCTACAGCCAAGGCCACGGCTTCGCCCCTCAACGCTTCACCACCAGCGACGAATTATCCCGTGAAATCAACGCCCCGATGATCGAAGCGGGCTTGTGGTACCGCCCCAGCTACTTCCCCAAAGACGGCGAAACTCACTGGCGTCAGTCCTGTGACCGAGAGGTCAACATGGTGCGCTCGGCGGTGGGGATTGCCGATGTGTCCACCTTGGGAAAAATCGACATTCAGGGGCCGGATGCAGGAAAATTCCTCGATTTTCTTTATATAAATACGTTTTCCACCCTCAAACCCGGCAAGGTCCGCTACGGCATCATGCTGCGCGAGGACGGCCATGTGATGGACGACGGCACCACCTCCTGTATCGCCGAAAACCACTACGTGATGACCACGACCACCGCCGCCGCAGGGCAGGTGATGCGGCATTTAGAGTTTGTTTCTCAATGCTTACGCCCCGATCTTGACGTACAGTTTCTCTCCGTGACGGAAGCATGGGCGCAGTTCGCGGTCGCTGGTCCCAAGTCGAAAGACCTGTTGTCGCAGGTGCTAGACGCGGCACCTGACTTGCCTTTCATGGGCTGCGGCGATGTTGCCATCGGCGGTGTCAAAGCCCGCCTGTTCCGCATCTCGTTTTCTGGCGAACACGCCTACGAGTTGGCCGTTCCTGCCCGTTATGGAGAGAGTTTTTTCAAAGGCTTGCTAGCCAAAGCTGAAGCGATGGGTGGTGGGGCTTACGGGATGGAAGCGCTCAATGTAATGCGCATCGAGAAAGGCTTCCTCACCCATTCCGAAATCCACGGTCGCGTGACGGCGGGTGATGTCGGCATGGGCATGATGATGTCCAAGAAGAAGGATTTCATCGGCAAAACCGCCGCGATGCGACCCGGCCTGATGGAGGACCGCGAGGAACTCGTTGGCCTCAAACCGGTCGGTGCGGTCAAGGAGCTGAACGCAGGCGCGTTCTTCTTTGCGTCTGACGCCGACCCCATCCGTGAGAACCAGCAGGGCTACACGACCTCGGTGGGCTTCTCGCCACAGCTGGGGATGATCGGTCTGGGCTTCCTCAAGAACGGGCGCGAACGACATGGCGAACAGCTAAAATTGGTCGACCATCTGCGCCATGTCACCACGCAGGTGGAGATTTGCCACCCCGTGTTCCTCGACCCTGAAGGGAGCAAAGCCCGTGATTGATCTTATCGCAAAATCCGCCGCCGATGGGCTGCTTCCGGTCACCATAGGCTCAATGACATTGACCGAACTGCCACTGCGCGAGATGCACTCTATCGCGCCGTTCAAGGGGGCGAAAGTCTCCGCTGCGTTGAAGAAAGCTACTGGTGTTGGTTTGCCAGATGTTGGTCGAGGGACTGCAAAAGGCGGCGTTGAAATTCTGTGGACCGCCCGCGGGCAATATTTCTTGATAGGTGCAACTCCGCCCAAACTGTCTGCCGCGATCACCGACCAATCCGATGCGTGGTGTGCGGTGGTGCTGTCGGGCGAAAGCGCTCCACAGGTCATGGCGCGGGTCTGCCCCCTCGACTTGGGTCGAATGGGCGAGGGCGACGTTGCCCGCTCTCTCGTCGGCCACATGACAGCGATCATTGTTAAACGAGCAGATGGCTTTGAAATTTTGGTCTTCCGCGCCTTCGCCAAAACGCTGGTGCACGAGTTGCGTGAGGTCATGGTGTCGGTCACTGCGCAGGCGGCTTTGCCCGACTAAGGACGCGACGAATAATAAACTGCATCACTGGACTTTGGGGCCGCGCGGCCCGATATTCTGGTCCATGAGCTTGCCACCCGGTTTCCTTGACGAATTGCGCGAACGCACCTCCATCTCTCAGGTGGTGGGGCGCAAGGTCATGTGGGACACGCGCAAGTCCAATCCGGGCAAGGGCGACATGTGGGCGCCATGCCCGTTCCATCAGGAAAAATCCGCCAGCTTTCACGTCGACGACCGCAAGGGCTATTACTATTGCTTCGGCTGCCAAGCCAAAGGCGACGCGCTCGGGTTCATTCAGGAAACCGAAAACGTCTCCTTCATGGAGGCGGTCGAGATCATGGCGCGGGAGGCGGGTATGACCATGCCCGCCCGCGACCCGCAGGCGCAAAAGAAATCCGACCGCCGGACACAACTGGCCGAGGTGATGGAGCAGGCGGTCCAGTTCTACCGGTTGCAACTGAAATCTGGCGCGGGGGCGGCGGCCCGCGATTACATCAACAACCGTGGGCTTTCGCAGCAGACCCAAGACCAGTTCGATATCGGTTTCGCCCCCGATGGCTGGCAAAACCTGTGGGACCATCTGACCGGCAAAGGCGTGTCGGAGGAGTTGATCCTCGCCGCAGGTCTGGCCAAAGCCTCGACCAAGGGCGGCAAGCCTTATGACACCTTCCGCAACCGCATCATGTTCCCAATCCGCGACCCTCGCAAACGCTGCATCGCGTTTGGTGGCCGCGCGATGGACCCTAATGACAACGCCAAATACCTGAACTCGCCCGAGACCGAATTGTTCGACAAAGGCCGCAGCCTCTACAACCACGGCCCCGCCCGTGAGGCCGCAGGAAAAGGCGAGCCACTGATCGTGGCCGAGGGCTATATGGACGTGATCGCATTGACGGCGGCGGGGTTAGCGTCGACCGTGGCGCCGTTGGGTACGGCCGTGACCGAGACGCAGTTGCAGCTTTTGTGGCGTATCTCGCCCGAGCCGATCATCGCCCTTGATGGTGACACAGCGGGCCTCAGGGCCGCCATGCGCCTGATTGATCTGGCTTTGCCGATGCTGTCTGCCGGTCAATCCTTGCGCTTTTGCATCCTGCCGGAAGGACTGGACCCCGATGATCTGATCAAGGAGCAAGGGGTCGATGCCATGCGGGCGCTGGTCGAAAACTCCAAGCCGCTGGTGCATTTGCTTTGGCAACGCGAGACCGAAGGCAAGGTTTTCGACAGCCCTGAACGCCGATCTGCCCTTGACCAGTCGCTGCGGGCGGCGCTGACCAAGATTTCCGATGGCAATTTGCGCAGCCATTACGGTCATGAGATCAAACGCTTACGGGCGGAGTTGTTCAACCTGAACCCTGCACCCCGCGAAGGCGAGTGGAAGCCAAATCGTGATCGCGGGCCGTGGAAGGGCAAAGGGAAGTTCCCCGACAAGGGGGTGGCCGTCCAGTCGACCAAGAACTCGCTTCTGGCGCAAAGCACCGATGTTGAGGAACGGATGCGCGAAGCGGTGATCCTCGCGATTCTGATTGCGCATCCTGATCTGCTTAACCATTTCCTGTCCGATCTGGAGACGCTGGATTTTCACGGGGAAGACCATCGCAAGATGCTGGCCGCGTTGTTGCGACATAGTGACGAGACCGACGCGGAGCATCTTAAGAACATTCTCACCGCCGAGATCGGTGACGCCCCCCTTGAAAAGCTGTGGTCGCTTAGCCATGTGCAAATTGCTCCCGCAGTAAGGGCAGGGGCGGACCTGAAACTTACCCGAATGACGATGGCCGAAGAACTGGCAAAGCTGGAGGCCCGTCGTGGGGTCCAGCGCGAGATTGAAGATGCTGTTGAAGACCTTGCAGGCGTGGCCGATGAGGCGCTGACATGGCGTGTTGGACAAGCCGCCGAAGCCCGCAATGCGTCCCTGCGCAGCAAAGGTATATCATACGGGGGGGACGGCGAGGATCGCGGCTCTATGTCTGACTACTTGCAGTCGCTCATCGATGGCGAGATTTGGGTGAAGAAGGGGCAGTGAGCCCCGCATATAAACCGACGTGCGAATCACTCTGATTCGCGCTATTGATTCGGGTAGATTCGCGCGAATCACCCCTAGGCGCTTTTTTGGAGGCATTTCATGGCCAAAGACACCGACGATCAGACGCAAGCGCGCGAGGATGCCGCAGCGGGCCTCGATATGAGCCAAGCCGCCGTCAAGAAGATGATCGCCGAAGCGCGGGTGCGCGGCTACATCACCTACGAACAACTCAATCAGGTGCTTCCTCCCGATCAGGTGGCGTCCGAGCAAATCGAAGACGTGATGTCGATGTTGTCCGAAATGGGCATCAACATTATCGAGGAAGAAGAGGCCGAGGACGACGGCACCAAGGATTTGGTCGAAGTCGACAGCGCTGCCAAAGAGGTGGTTCTCTCCACGTCGACGACCGAAGTGCTGGATCGCACCGACGACCCTGTCCGCATGTATTTGCGCGAAATGGGGTCGGTTGAGCTTTTGTCCCGCGAAGGCGAAATCGCCATCGCCAAGCGTATCGAAGCTGGCCGCAACACCATGATCGCGGGGCTTTGTGAAAGCCCGCTGACCTTTCAAGCTATTACCATCTGGCGCGACGAGCTTTTGTCCGAGGACATTTTGCTGCGTGACGTGATCGACCTCGAGACCACGTTCGGCAACACGCTCGAAGAAGAAAGCGAAGAGACCGAAGCCGTAGTCGCGTCCCCGGTGGTCAGCGGTGAAACTAAGACCGGCGAAGCCACGCAAGAACTCGACGCAGACGGCAACCCGATCGCCACAGAAGACGATGATGATGATGACGAGGACGAGCAAGCCAACATGTCGCTTGCCGCGATGGAGGCCGCACTCAAGCCGCGCGTGCTCGAAACTCTCGACATAATCGCCAACGACTATCTGAAACTGGCCGATATGCAGGACCTGCGGATTTCGGCGGCGATTAACCACGACGACACCTTCTCCAAAAAGGAAGAGGGCGCGTATCAGGCGCTGCGGACGGAAATCGTGACGATGGTGAACTCGCTTCACCTGCACAACAACCGTATCGAAGCGCTGATCGACCAGCTCTACGGCATCAACCGCCGCATCATGTCCATCGACTCGAGCATGGTGAAACTGGCCGACCAAGCCCGCATCAACCGTCGCGAGTTTATCGACGAGTATCGCGGCTACGAGCTGGACCCCGGCTGGGTAGAACGCATCACTGCGAAAACCGGCCGTGGCTGGACTGCGCTGATCGAACGCTCCCGCGAGAAGGTGGAAGACCTGCGCGCCGAGATGGCCCAAGTCGGTCAATATGTCGGCGTCGACATCACCGAATTCCGCCGTATCGTGCAGCAGGTTCAAAAGGGCGAGAAAGAAGCCCGTCAGGCCAAGAAGGAAATGGTCGAGGCCAACCTGCGTCTCGTGATCTCCATCGCCAAGAAATATACCAATCGCGGCCTGCAATTCCTTGACCTCATCCAAGAGGGTAACATCGGCTTGATGAAGGCCGTGGACAAGTTCGAATACCGCCGCGGCTACAAGTTCTCGACCTATGCGACATGGTGGATCCGTCAGGCAATCACACGCTCGATCGCCGACCAAGCCCGCACCATCCGTATTCCGGTCCATATGATCGAGACGATCAACAAGCTGGTTCGCACCGGTCGCCAGATGCTTCACGAAATCGGTCGCGAGCCGACGCCGGAAGAATTGGCCGAGAAGCTGCAAATGCCGCTCGAAAAAGTGCGTAAGGTGATGAAGATCGCGAAAGAGCCGATCAGCCTTGAGACGCCAATCGGCGACGAGGAAGATTCACAGCTTGGCGATTTCATCGAGGACAAGAATGCCGTGCTGCCTTTGGACAGCGCCATTCAGGAAAACCTCAAAGAGACCACAACCCGTGTGCTGTCATCCCTGACCCCGCGCGAGGAACGAGTTCTGCGGATGCGGTTCGGGATTGGCATGAACACCGACCACACTTTGGAAGAAGTAGGGCAGCAATTCTCTGTGACCCGCGAACGTATTCGCCAGATCGAGGCGAAGGCGCTGCGAAAACTTAAGCACCCGTCGCGGTCGCGCAAACTGCGCAGCTTTCTGGACCAGTAAAACAAAAGCGCCCCGCGGGGCGCTTTTTCCGTTCGTGGCGACAAATCCTCAAAGAGGATTTGTGTCCAGACTTTCCTCGAAAGTCTGCGGCCCACTCACTTGGCGCAATCGCGACAAAACGGGGTGTAGGGCAAAAGCTCCAACCGCTCCGCACTGATCTGGTCATCGCATTTGACGCAAAAGCCGAACTGGCCTTCTTCGATCCGCTTGAGCGCCGCATCGATGCGGATGATCTCGGCGGCAGCGTTGTTGCCAAGGCCCTCCAGCACTTCGTCGGTTTCGCGCTCTACTGCCAGTTCTTCCCAATCCTTGGAATTATGCGCGTCCAGCTCGGCCTCTACTTCTTCGCTGCGCTCGACCAATTCAGCGCGACGCGCGAGGAGTTTGGCCTTATACTCAGAAGTCATTGTCATAGTGGTATCCTCCTTTTCACCCAAGCCTACGCGCGGCTGAGAGCGTCGACTTTGACCGAAATCAAGCTGCCTGATATGTTTGATAAGCAGCCATTGGAGCATCCACCATGCGCCGTCACCTGATCTTTGCATTTGCACTCTGCGTTCCGGCCAGCGCGGTCGCCGACTGCGCGCCCAACATGACCACCCTCGTGAGCTGCACCTCCGGTAAAGGTGCTAAAGCCTTGGACCTCTGCACCGATGGCGCGAGCGTTCTTTACAGGTTCGGCAAAGTGGGCAGGTCTCCCGACCTTGAACTGGTCCGCAGGGTCCTGCAGGTCGGCTACACCCCTTGGCCCGGTGTGGGCTCGGCGATTTGGGAAGCGGTGACCTTGGACAACGGAACATATACCTATGAGGTCTCAAGTGCCGTTGATCGTACTCCGGAAAACGCGCAGGTCAGGGGCGGGGTAGAGGTGTTCCAAAACGGGCAACATATCGCCTCCGTGCAATGCGATGCAGGGAGCGTTGTGACCAATATCGACGCGCTCTATGCTATGCGCGAGGCGGCAGGGTTGTGCTATGACCCTGCGTCCTTTGCGTGGGACGACTGTAAGTGACCTGCGACACCGCCCCACATGCAAATGCTGCGTGTGCCACCCTATCTGATTGATATGGCACAGTTTGATCCTGACCCCCATGTGACGGCGTTGACCAAAGGCGCGGATGTGGTCGTGTTTGATGGTGTCTGTGTGCTGTGCTCGGGGTTCCTGAAATTCATGCTCAGGCATGATCATGCCGGACGGTTCAAATTCGTGATTGCCCAATCGGAACTGGGCGAGGCGCTCTACGCCCATCTTGGTCTGAAATCCGCGGATTACGATACGAATGTTGTCATCGTGGAGGGTCGCATTTACACCAAGCTCGATGCGTTTGCCGCCGCCATGGGCGCGCTCGGCGGTGTATGGCGCGTCGCCCAAGTGGTGCGCGTGCTACCGCGCCCTGTTGCTGACTGGCTTTACAACCGCATTGCGCGCAACCGCTACACAATCTTCGGCAAAACCGATACATGCCTTGTACCAAAGCCGGATGTGCAGGATCGCTTCCTTGCCTGAACCCGTCCTCCTTCTCGGGGCCACTGGCCTGTTCGGGGGCCATCTTGCCCGCCAGTTGAGCACACGCGACGATATAGCCCTGACCGTTGCTGGCCGCACCCTGAGTGCGCTCACCCCCTTGGCTACAAAACTGGGGGCCATGCCACTTGCGTTTGACCGCACGGATTTGAAAGCGGTGACGACCGCTCTGACGCAACTTAAGCCATTCGCCGTCATCGACTGCTCCGGCCCGTTTCAAAGCTACGGCGCAGCACCTTATGCCTTTGCCGAGGCCGTGCTGAACTCAGGGGCGCATTACCTCGATATTGCGGACGGCGCGGAGTTTGTGGCGGGGATCATTGCTCTGGACGCCTTGGCAAAGGAAAAGGGCCTTTGCGCTTGGTCGGGCGCGTCGACGACGCCTGCCTTGTCGTCCGCCATTGCTGCGGATTTAAGCGTCGGTCTCGACGACATCGAGCTGATTGAGACCTCCATCGTCCCCGGCAATAAAACCCCGCGGGGTCTGTCTGTCATGCAGGCGATCTTGGGGCAGGTGGGCAGACCGTTCCCGCGCAGTCGTGGCGTGCGGATCGAGACCGCCTATGGCTGGGCAGACAGCACCCGCGTGGCACCGCAGGTTGGCGACACAAAGCTGAAGCCACGCCTCGCTGCACTGGTGAACACGCCGGATGCTGCCTTGTTTCCACAGTATTTCAACGCAGCGACTGTCACGGCACGCGCAGGGCTGGAGCTGCCGCTGTTCCACCGCGCCCTGAGCGTCGCGCGCTATATCGTCCCCACCCTCGGTATCACCTCGCTGGACCGTCTTTCGAAACCGTTGCTTGCGCTGTCCAACCAGTTCCTAGGGTTTGGCTCCGACGCGGGTGGTATGAGGGTGCGCGTGCAAGGTCGTGTCGGGGGCATCCGTCAAGAACGCGTCTGGGACATGATCATCCCTGATGGCCACGGCCCCAAGACACCCGTGCAACCCGCCGCGATCCTGCTGGATCAGCTTCTTTCCGGACAAGCCCCCGCTGGTGCGCACCCCGCCTTGGCCGCATTCACCCGTGCGGAGGCCGAAGCGCAGTTGGCGACCATCTACGCAAGGTTCGAGCGGCGTGACCGCGACCTGACCCCGATTTTCGCGCAAGCGCTGGGCGTAGATTTCGACGATCTGCCGCAGCCCGTGAAGGCGTTGCATAGTCCGGCCCATGTGGCACGGTTCAAAGGTGCGGCGAATATCGAGACGGCCACGACGCTGTTTGGCAAGATCGCGGCCATCTGCGGGGGGGTCCCGCTCAAGGGCGGTCAAGTGCCAGCAAAGGTCGAGATTGTGGCTGACGGGCAATCCGAAAAATGGACGCGCGATATGGGGGGCAAAACCTTCCGCTCCGTTCTGCGCTACGATCCGCTCACGGGTATGACCGAGACGTTCGGCCCCCTGACCTTCGGGCTTGATCTGACCGTGAGCGACGGTGAGCTGCTCTTCCCTGTCACCAAAGGACGCGCCTTCGGGATCATCCCGATCCCGCGCTTCCTCACCCCGATCAGCGAGACCCGCGAGAGCGTGGATGCCGAAGGCCGTTTCCGCTTTGACGTGCGCCTCAGCTTGCCCACCGGTGCGTTGATCGTGCACTACAAAGGTCACTTGGAGCCGCAATGACCACATTCACCATCGCTACCCAAGGGCAGGGCCTGTACGAGTTTACCCGCGACGTGCAGGGCTGGCTCGCCAAGCAACCCGCCAAAGACGGGCTGCTCACGCTGTTTGTGCGCCATACCTCGTGCTCGCTGCTTATTCAGGAAAACGCCGACCCCGAGGTGCAAACCGACCTGCGCAACTTCTTCGCGCGTCTGGTGCCGCCCACGACCGATCCGGCCATGTCCTACCTGACCCACATCTATGAAGGCCCCGACGACATGCCCGCCCATATCAAGGCCGCGATGATGCCGGTGTCGCTGGGTATTCCGGTGCAGCAGGGGCAACTGGCCTTGGGTACATGGCAGGGTCTCTACCTGTTCGAGCACCGCGACCATCCGCATCAAAGGCAGGTCGTGGCGCATCTGTCTCACTAGGCTTTGGGGGGTGAAATCCCCACTACCCAAACTGTAGCGGACTGCCTATAGTGCCTGTGGATAACTGGGGGACAACACCCAGGCTGAGGATAGAGGGAAAACAACGATGCGCTGTCCATTTTGCGGTAATGTAGACACCCAGGTGAAGGACTCCCGTCCCGCCGAAGATCACGTGGCGATCCGCCGCCGCCGGTTCTGTCCGGCTTGCGGGGGCCGTTTCACCACCTATGAACGTGTGCAATTGCGCGATCTGGTGGTTATCAAATCCTCCGGCAAACGCGAAGACTTCGACCGCGACAAGCTGGAACGCTCTATTCGTATCTCCATGCAGAAGCGTCCCGTTGATCCGGAGCGCATCGATCAGATGATTTCCGGCATCGTGCGCCGTTTGGAAAGCATGGGCGAGACCGACATCCAGTCCACCGCCATCGGCGAGATCGTGATGGAAGCGCTGGCCCGCATCGACACGGTCGCCTATGTGCGCTTTGCCTCGGTTTACAAAAACTTCCAGGCTGCGGATGATTTCGAGGACTTCGTTCACGAGCTTCGCCCCCCTGTAGGCAAAGACGACTGACATCATGACACAGCCCGAAGACCAGCGGTGGATGGCCTTGGCGCTGTCGCTGGGCACGCGGGGGCTGGGCCAGACTTGGCCCAACCCCGCGGTAGGCTGTGTGATCGTCAAAGATGGCCGCTTGCTTGCACGAGGATGGACCCAAGCGGGGGGCAGGCCCCACGCAGAACAACTCGCCCTGTCAAAACTGCCGGAAGGTGCCGCGTGCGGCGCCACTGCCTATGTCACACTTGAGCCGTGTTCGCATACTGGCCAAACACCCCCCTGCGCCTCTGCATTGATCAAGGCGGGGCTTGCGCGTGTGGTCGTCGCCATCGGCGACCCTGATCCGCGCGTCTCGGGCAGGGGGCTTGCCATGCTTCGCGAGGCTGGCATCGAGGTCGTCACGGGCGTTCTTGAAGGCGACGCGCGCCGCATCCAGCAAGGCTTCTTGATGCGGGTCACCAAAGGGCGGCCCATGGTCACCCTCAAGCTGGCGTCGTCGTTCGATGGACGTATCGCCACCGCCACGGGTGAAAGCCAGTGGATTACCGGCCCCCAAGCCCGGCTTCAGGTGCAAGCCCTGCGTGCCAGCCATGACGCCGTGATGGTGGGCGGCAGCACTGCGCGCGAAGATCTGCCCTCACTGACCCTTCGCGGTATGGGGGATCGTCGCCAGCCGGTTCGGATCGCGGTCAGCGCTGGCTTGGACATTCCCATGCACGGCCCGTTGGCCGAGGACGCCAGCGGCGCGCCGGTTTGGTTGATCCACGGCGGCAGCGCCCCGCAATCTGCGCGGAATTTCTGGACCGCACGGGGCGCAACGTTGCTTGAAGTGGCCGCTGGCCCGTCTGGCCTCGACATGGCAGCCGCGTTTCAGGCGTTGGGGCAAGCGGGCCTGACCCGCGTGCTTTGCGAGGGCGGAGGCTCCTTGGCCGCGTCCTTACTGGCGGTGGATGTGGTTGATCATGTGGTCGGCTTCACTGCGGGCGTAATGCTGGGCGCGCGCGGACTACCGAACCTCGGTGCGCTGGACTATCCGGCACTCGCCGACGCACCAAGATTTTCGCTGACCGAGACTCGCCGTATTGGCGAAGATGTCATGCATGTTTGGCAGCGAGTCGTCTTTTAACACCGCGTGACACTGAGAATTTCACCTACATTTCATCGATCTCACAGTTTGTGAGCGACTTCTCACGTGCCCGTGACGCTATGGGCTGACGCGAAGGTCAGTTGTTCACATGTGAACAGAAGTCTGGCATTTATCCGGTATTTGAGCGTTGAGGCGCAGACCGAGAAGCCTCATATTGGTTTCATCAAACGGCAACACGCCGACACATAAACAAACACTTTGGAGTACACACAATGAAAACGATCATCGCAATCCTCGCCCTGTCCGCTGCTGCACCTGCTTTTGCTGACGTATCTGACGCACAAGCCTTCTTCGCATTGGGCAATGACTCTGCCGCCGAGCGTATTGTCGGCGAAACTTCCACTGGCGATTTGAACGCCGCCTTGTGGTCCGGCGTTTCCGCCAACGAAAGCGCCGCCGAGCAAAACATTGTTCTGGGTGGCAATGAAGTTAGCCGCAACGTGCAAGCTACATTCGCACTGGGTAACGACTCCGCTGCAGAGCGTTTCGTAAAATAATCCCCTACCGGTCTCCTCCCCGAGTACCAAGGCCTCCTCGTGTCCCCACGAGGGGGCTTTTTAACGCCAAAGATGTGCGTAGCCCGCCAACGCGCCTTGAGCTTTCGCGAGCAATCGATTGCGCAGTCCGGCTTGGGGCAGGGAGCCTTCGGCAAGGCGATCAACCACAACCTCGGCAGGGCAGGGTTGTCGGGTAACGGGGTCGTAGTAGCGTGGATAATCGATCAGCGTGGCATGCACCAACCCATCTAGACTGGCATCAGGTCCGCGTCGCGCGGGGACTGGGCCACGATCATCGGTCAACCCCCACCCTGCATAAAACGGCGCGCCGTAGCAGGTCACTGCTACGCTGCGCAAAAGGGCCTCGAAGCCCAGAAGCGACGTCATGGTGCACACCCGATCCGCCTTCGTTATCAATTCGATAGCATCACCATTCTCCGCGATCAGGTCTGCCTCATCTGCCGCAATCTTACCGTCCCTCAGGCCAGCCTCGACGTCAGGATGGGGTTTGTAGATCACAAACGCTTTAGGGAAGTCTCGGCGCACCGCGGCGAGTAATCCTTCATTCGTGCAGATGTCTTTGGTTCCCAACTGGATCGAGGCATCATCCTCGACCTGTCCCGGCACCAAAACGATTTCTCGATCGCCCGCGGCCACGTCGAACGTGGCGCCACCGAGGTTGTACTTGCTCAATCCCGTTTTCACGATTGCAGCCCGTAGCCGCTCGGACCGGAGCAACGCGCCAGGTCCAAGCGCACCGCTGGCCGAGATCAACGTCTCCAATGCGCTTGGCCGTGTCGGGTCGTAGTAGATGCCTCTATCATCGGTCACCAAAGATAGGGGGGCGATCAGGTCCGCGCCTAACCCACGAGAGCGCAAAAAACCGTCTTCCACCCGCAGCAACGTCGTGTTCTGGGTCTTGGCGCGTAACGCGTAGCCCTCAGGCTCCAGTCCGGCCCAAACCAGAAGCGAGCCGCCCCGGGCGTCCCGCAACGCAACTTCCGCGTCGGCTGCAAAGGCCACTTGGGCGTCTTTTCCGAACCTGCGACTGCCGAATATTTCTTGTATGGGCCCGCGCTTCCACAGGCGCATGCCAAGGGCGACATGGCCACCCCTGTCTTGGCGCTGCGCACGGGTCAGCGCCTCCAGCGTGTCGATCACCTGTTCCAACTCGCACAGCCGGTCGCGGTAGGGATCGTACCATGTGCAATACCGCAGCATGACCCCCGCAAACAGCTGGTGCCGTGTCAAAACGCGCTGCCGTCGGTCAATCGGTTGGCGGTCGTCACTTAGGCCCCATCCAGCGTAGAAGGGTTGCCCGAAGACCACCGGTTTGTGCCCTGCCAGGATTGCTTCGAACCCCATGCCGGAACTGACGGTGTAGACCGCGACGGCCCCTTCCATCAGCGCGTAGGGGCTGGCCTTGTGCTCGTAGAGTGAGATGTTGCCGCCCACGTCGCCAAGCCCGAAATGGCCGTCCCGGTGGCCCGCACTGCTCTCCGGGTGCGTCTTGATCAGGATGCGCGCCTTAGGATGCTCTTCTTGCGCATAAGCCAGCATTTCGCGGAAATGGTTTGCGTTGGCGGCGCCGTGTTTGATCGACGCGTCACCGCGTGTCTGGTCGATTACCAGCACATACCCGGGGTTGGGAATGGGGGCCGCAGGGTCAAAATCGTTGTATTTTGAGAGGTTTAGCGCCCTCATCCGCTCCATGGCGTCGCGCGCGCGGGACAGCTCGTGGGCGTCGTCAAACGCTTCGCGTGCCAGCAGAACTTCCAGATCGGACGGACCTGCGCTGTCAAAATAGGGGCGTTGGTGGTCGATGGTCAGCCCCAACGGGGGCTCCCCGTCGCGTCCCGGTTTTAACGATCGCAAAAAGGCGTCTTCAATATGGACCAACTGCGCGTCGGTGTAGTCGGCTACCTTTTCACCGCGGGCGGCTGTGGGGCTTTTGCCCCAAACGGCGATCAGGTCATCATCAGCCGGTTTTCCTAGCTTTAGGTCATACCCCGCTAGCCCAAGAATGCGGCGGACACGCGACTGGGTGAAAAAACCCCCATTGAAATAGAAAAGCCGCGGGCGGAGGGAGGGGCCGCCCACGGCTTCTTCTGAGCTTGGTGTTTTAGTTGCCACCAATGCTCGAAATGGCGTCGACCGAAGCAAGGGAGCCGGTCAGCGCCGAAATAGTTTTGTTCCAGGTCACGAATGGGGCTTCGGTCACGTAAACCGTGTCGTCGTCGCGGACCACGAAATCGCGGGCCTCGAACATGCCGGTGGGCTGGGTCAGGTCCAACACATAGGCAAAACGCTGGGTGCCTTGCAGGTCTGTACGTCCCAGTACCGAGTTGGCGATCTCCGCGGGCTCGTTGCGGAATACGAAAACACCTGTGGGATCGGCCAGATTGGAATTCAGGCCGCCCACTTGCGCGATGGCTTCGATAGCCGACAAGGTCTGGGTGACGAATTCGATGCGGTTCTGCGTGCCGGTGGCCCCCAGAACTGTGAACGCCCGGCTATCCTCTTCAACCAGAATGCGATCGCCGGGGCGTAGTGCGATGTCGAAGTTCGGATTGGAATACAGATCTTCAAACCAGATCTTGGAGCGATGTTTTCCACGGATCACGGTGATCTGCGCCACTTCCGGCTCGATCGAGATGCCGCCCGCGCGGGCGATCATCGACGAGAGCGTGCGAGTAGGGCGCTCGATTGCGAACAGGCCCTGCTGTCCAACGCCGCCAACCAGCGACACGGTCGCGCCGTCACCAGCCACGCGGCGCACGATGACTTGCGGGTCGGGGGTCTGAGTATCCAGCTTGCCGGTGATAATGCGGCGCAGGGCTTCTGGCGTGTTGCCGGAAGCCTTGATGCGGCCTGCATAGGGGACAAAGATAAAGCCTGCGCCGTCCACCTGTACTTCGTTCAGGTCGGTGGCATTGGCGCCTTCGGGGGCCAAAAGTCCGTCATCGACGTTTTCCCAGATGGCAAGACCAAGGGTATCGCCGGGGCGGATGATGTCAGAGCCAACAACGCCCGCGTTCATGAACGCAGCGCTGAAACCCAAAACAGGCTGCACCGAAGTGGCCTGCGTCACGCGGCTGTTGACGGCCACGATAAAGGCGTCGCCCTGCTTTTGGACGGAGCCAGCGTAGATTTGGCGCTTGCCGGGGCCGGATTTCGGCAAACCGCAAGATGCGGCCATCACGGCCACAAGCGTAAAGGCTACGATTTTCGTAGCTTTGGGACCCAAGTTTTTCACCGGTGTCCTCCTCGATTATGAGACTGCCTCAAGTTTTTCTTTTTACCCTATCGAATGGCAGCCCGATTGCTAGCCCTCGGCATGGTTAGGCGGCGTAAGTGTTGCCACCGCGTCGCAGTGGCGGCCTCCTGCGCAACTCATCAAACGGTGTGGTGGGTGCTTAGGTCACCACGTGAAGCTGTTGGCGTGGTGTTGCGGTGCCAGCAACCAAGGCATCATACGGGTCGTCGGCCGCCAGCATCATGTCGACCACTTGGCGCAGCAACTGGCGGCGTCCGCGTGACGAATAAAATCCGCCCGGTATTTGCGAAGTTTCCAGCAAATAATGGCGATAGTCGCGATAGGCGCGGCTGTCAGGCCGCGTCGGGGTGGTGAAAAATTCCGGCAGACTCTGGGTCGAGACGAACTCGGGTTTGTTGTAGACTGCGTCGCCAAATACCTTGAGCGGAAGGCCACGCCACAACACCTGCTGTGCGGCGGTGGAATTGACTGTGACGGCAGAGCGTGCGGTGTTCAGTAGCCCCGCCAATTTACCGCCGCGAACGTAATGTACACGGTCTGACACGCCTGAATTTTTGGCGATCCGCTTGATCTCGTGGCGCAGCGGTACGCGGCCATCTTCTAGCGGGTGGGCTTTCAATACCAGATGGTGGTGGGTCGGCGCGCCTTTTGCGAAGCCCTCAATCGTCAGTTCCAGAAAATCGGTCATCGTGGTGAACGGCGAGTGCATCTGGAAGCTTGCGTCATGCTCCAACTGGAGCAGTGCTAAATGATAGGGAAACCCCCCGTGTTTGATGCGGAAGGTTGCCAACCCACGCTCCATTGCGGTGAAAGGCATGGTCACCAACCGTTTCAGGTACAGCCGGAATTCCTTTGTCACGCTTTGGGCGCGGTGTGGACGGAAATTGCGATACTTTCCGTTTCTGAGGAACACAAAGTAGTGGTAGGCCATGCCATAAAACACGTGCTGGCGCATGTCGCCCCAGCGGGCGGGGGCGTCCGGCAGGTCCAGATCAAGCCCTTCCAATGCTGTCCGCATGTCGCCCACGGACATATCCATCAGCCGCGAATGCCCGTTAGAGCCGCCGCGCTCGTAGCTTACCCAGTAGGGGCGCAGGTAGCCTTCCTCGAACACATGGATGCGCACGCCCATGGTCCGCGCGCGCTCAATCGCTTGGGCATGAATGGGGCGTGTGTCGCCATAGAGCACCAGATCGGTAATGGATTTTTCCGTCACCATTTGCGCGAATTGATCTTCCCACTCATCGTGGCTACCCAGATAAGGAATGTAGGTCTTGTTGGAGAACCAGAAGGCGTCATCGCCCTTGTTGAAACCCACGCGCCATATATCTGCGCCGGCCGCCGTGAGCATTTTGCCCAAACGGTAGAAGAAAGGCCCGTGCGGGCCTTGCAGGAAAAGGAATGTTTTGTCCTTGCCGGACAGGGTCATAGTGCGGCCTTTACGTCGTTCACCAGTTACTCATACAAGTTTGCACCAGTTTGCCCAGCCTGTGGGGCAGGGGTATGGCCCGTTTTCGACGCAACTGTGGCGGGGCGCGATCTTGCTGTCAGGGGGAATCCTTGCAGCTATCGCTCCGCCGCGCTAATTCCACTGAGAACAGATAAGGGGACGCCGCAATGTTTACAGGCATTATCACCGATGTAGGCCGGGTCGCGAAGCTTACGCAAGAAGGCGATCTACGCGCCCGGATTTCCTGTGCCTATGACCCTGAGGGGATCGATATTGGTGCTTCCATTGCCTGCAATGGCTGCTGCCTGACTGTGATTGAGCGTGGCGAGGACATGGCACCGTGGTTCGATGTCCAGATTTCCGCTGAAAGCGTATCAAAGACCAACATTGGCGACTGGACAGACGGCACCCGTGTCAATCTGGAACGCGCCTTGAAACTTGGTGACGAACTTGGCGGTCATATCGTGTCGGGCCATGTTGACGGCGTGGCGACGGTGGTTGCGATGACGGATGAAGGCGACAGCACCCGCGTCCTGTTCGATGCGCCGGAAGATCTGGCGAAGTTCATCGCCCCCAAGGGCTCGGTTGCCTTGAACGGTACATCCCTGACGGTGAACGAGGTGGACGGCACCCGCTTCGGCGTCAATTTCATTCCGCACACCAAGCTCGCGACCAATTGGGATGACACAAAGGTGGGTGATCGGATCAATCTGGAAATCGACACGCTCGCCCGCTATGTCGCGCGGTTGCAAGAATGGGGCAACTGATCGCCCCAAACCTGCGCGCGGCTGAAGTTGCGGACGCCTCCAGCCTGACGGCTCTGGCGCTGGAGGTCTGGTTCGCCACTTATGTCCGCCATGGCATCAACGCGCATTTTGCCGACTACGCTCTGTCCCATTTCACGCCGGAGCGTTTCCGGCAGTGGATTGACGACCCGGATCGCAGCCTCATCGTGTCGCAAAACCGCGACGGCATCGACGGGTTTGTGCTGATGGACCGCAACAGCCCGGATCCGGTGAACGGCACGGTGCAGACAGAGCTGACCTCGCTCTACATCCAGCCGCGCCATCAGGGCAGGGGGCTGGGGCAGGCATTGCTTGAGGCTGGTTTGGCGGCGCAAGACGGGCCGGTCTGGCTGGCGATGAATAGCCAGAACAGCACGGCCCGGGCTTTCTATCATGCCCATAATTTCACCAAACTGGGCGAAATTGCTTTCAAAATTGGCGATCAGAGCTACCCGAACGACGTCTTCGTTCACGCCTAGTGTGGTGAGGTGCAGTCTTCGATACAGTTCGGGGATGACACACGCCAAGAACGGTCACAACAACGGTCCCACGATGGAGGCAGGTTTTGCCTTCCGCAAACATGCGTGGGCCAAGGCCCGCGCTGACCTGCTGCCGACGTTGCCAATCGAAATCTTGCGCAACCGTGTCAACCGCGCCAAGTCGCTTGGCCTGCCGTATAAAACTTATGCCTCTATACGCGCGTCTACGGGGCGCGACGTGGTGGGGTTTCTTTTTTCAAACAACGCGTTGCGGATGATGCGGGACGGGCAACCCAGCCCGCGTGCTCAGGCACTGTCTTGCGTGCGGGCCGACTTCGCAGCGTTGATCCACGCGCCGATGTCACCTGTCCAAACCCGATCCGTTCTAACTGCACAAGGCATTGACACAACCACCGCCCGCGCCCCGCATTTCGCCCAAAGATGGTCCGATATTCGCGCGGCCGTGCAGGCCCCGCTGCGAGACATGCGATTGCCCCTCGACGGCGTCCTTGTGATCGGCGACACCACCCATGAACGCGACTGGTCCGTCGCGGCCCGTTTGGCGGGATTTCTCCCATCAGATGCCTATTTCGCGGCCTGACATCGCCCAAACTTTGCCAAATAATGCAGTCATAACCGCTCCAACATGAAGTTGGAGTAGTCCCGAATGAAGCGCCTGATCGTCATTTTAAGCCTCTTCGCAGCCCCCGTTCATGCAGGGCAGCCGATCTACGTTTCAATGGCGGAATGTGCTGGTATATTTGATGCGCTGATTTCGCAGATCAGCCCATCCCCCAGACGCGCTCGGATTGAAGGGGCGCAAGAAAACTGGGCTAACGCGGCCCACGCCGAGGCTGGTCGCGATGTCAGCACTTTGATTTCTGAGAAGTCCGCGCATTGGCTCGCGAAGGGCCCATCCGTTGTGTACACAGAGGAATTCGAGGATTGGGCGAAGTATTGCCGTTCGCTGGCGAAGCATAAGAATCTGGTGATCGTTCCGAAGAAGTAGGGCTGCGACGTCACGACTTTCCCCTGCACCCTTCCCAAGCCGCTCCAAACCCTCTAATTGGCAGGCCATCAAAGGATGCTGCCAATGAACGATTACGCCGAAGCAATTTCGCCCACCGAAGAGATCATCGAGGACGCGCGCAACGGGCGGATGTTCATTCTCGTGGATCACGAAGACCGCGAGAACGAGGGTGATCTGGTGATCCCGGCCCAAATGGCGACACCCGAGGCTGTGAACTTCATGGCGACCCACGGGCGGGGCCTGATCTGCCTGACGCTGACGTCCGAGCGGATCGACGCGCTTGGCCTGCCGCTCATGGCGTCCTACAACTCGTCCCGCCACGAAACGGCGTTCACCATTTCCATCGAGGCCCGCGAGGGGGTGACCACCGGCATCTCCGCCCATGACCGCGCCCGCACCGTCGCGGTGGCCATCGACGCAGGTAAAACCGCCGCCGACATCGCCACCCCTGGCCACGTTTTCCCGCTGCGCGCCCGCGATGGCGGTGTTCTGGTCCGCGCGGGCCATACAGAGGCCGCCGTGGATGTGTCGCGTCTGGCGGGCCTGAACCCGTCCGGTGTGATCTGCGAGATCATGAACGATGATGGCACCATGTCCCGTCTGCCCGATCTGATCAGCTTTGCGCAAAAACATGCCCTCAAAATTGGCACCATATCTGACCTCATCGCCTATCGCCGCCGCCATGACAATCTGGTCAAGGAATCCGCACAGCAGCCCGTCAATTCCGAGTTCGGCGGCGACTGGATGATGCGCGTGTTCACCGACGAGACCCAAGGCGCGGAACACATCGCGCTTACCAAAGGCGACCTGACCACCGACGCACCCGTTCTGACTCGCATGCACGCGCTGAATCCGGTCGAGGATGTGCTGGGTCTTGGCCCCAGCCCCGCGTCGGAGATGGCGCAAGCGATGCACACCATCGCCAAGGAAGGCCGCGGCGTCGTGGTCCTGCTGCGCGACACGCAGATGAAGATTGACCCCGAAGGCGGCCAGTCCCCCAACACGCTGCGTCAATACGGCCTAGGTGCGCAAATCCTCGCCGCGCTTGGTCTGTCGAAGCTGGAACTTCTGACCAATTCCCCATCCCCCAAGGTCGTCGGTCTCGACGCCTACGGGCTGTCGATCACCGGCACCCGCCCCATCGAAGGAGCCTGACCTATGGCCACCGTAGAACAACATCACATCATGGATACGCCCGCGTTCGACAAACCGGTCAAACTCGCCATCGTCGTGTCGCCCTATTACAAGGACATCGCCGACAACCTGATCGCCGGTGCGAAGGCCGAGGCCGAGAAGGCCGGCGCCACCGTGGAAATCATCAACGTCCCCGGTGCGCTGGAAATCCCACCTGCCATCCGCATCGCCTTCCGCCAGTCCAATTTCGACGGGTTCGTCGCCCTTGGCTGCATCATTCGCGGCGAGACCACGCATTACGACACCGTCTGCAATGACAGCTCTCACGGGCTGATGTTGCTGGGCTTGCAGGGCGCAAATATCGGCAACGGCATCCTGACCGTGGAGAACCGCGGCCAAGCGGAAGTCCGCGCCGACCCGAAAAATCAAAACAAAGGTGGCGGAGCCGCGGCTGCGGCCTTGCATCTCATTGCGTTGCAGCGCAAATACGGCGCTTCCAATTCGGGCGTGGGATTCTTGCCGCGCTCCAACGACGATGATGAGAGTTTCCAGATCGCATGACCACTTCCGGCAACCAAAAACGCGCCATGCGCTCCGCCGCGCGGCTTTACGCCGTGCAGGCCCTGTTCCAGATGGAGCATAGCGACCACAGCATCGACAAAGTGCGCGCGCAGTTCGAGGACCACCGTTTCGGCGAGGTGATCGACGACAACGAAATGGTCGAGGGCGACGTCAACACCTTCCGCGCGTTGCTTGAGGGCGCCGTGGCGGAGCAATCGACAATCGACCAGATGACCGACCGTGCGCTGGTCGCCAAATGGCCTATCGACCGCATCGACCCGACCCTGCGCGCGCTGTTCCGCGCAGCGGGGGCCGAGCTGGTCGCGGGTAAAACGCCCCCCAAAGTGGTGATCGTGGAGTTCGTCGACGTGGCCAAGGCGTTCTTCGCGGACGGCAAAGAACCCAAATTCGTCAACGCCGTTCTGGACCACATGGCCCGTGAGGCGCAGCCCGACGCGTTCGGCGCTTAAGCCTTCCGCGCCACGACATAGCGGCTGCCGTAATCGGCGGCCTCTACGATCTCGAAGCCTGCATCGACGATTGCCCGTTCCATTTTCGCAGGCGTGAAAAACCGCACCTCCGGCGCTTTGCCAAACCGCTGCATGACCCAGACCAGCGGGCCGAACAGCCACTTCTTGGACCCGAGGCAGGGCGTCTTGCTGATCAGCAAGCCACCGTCGCGGGTGATGTCATGAATATGGCGCAGCGTGGTGGGCAGGTCGTCCACCAGATGCAACAAGTTATGCGCCAGCACCGCATCATAGCCGGTGCCAAGCGCATCGCTATCCGCATCCGCCACGATGAAATCAAGGTTGCTTTGTTCGACCTCCGCCAGCTTGCCATCAGCGATCCCGATCATCTCCGGCGACACGTCCGAGCCGGTGTAAAGCGCCACACTTGGGGCCAGCAGCAGCGCGGTGGAGCCGGTGCCGCAGCCCAGTTCCAGCACACGGTCGCTGTCGCGCAGGTAGGATCGCGTGCGCTCCAGCGACAGGTGATATTGCTCGGGGTTGCGGATCGCCATTTTGGCGTATTTCGCTGAAACGCCGTCCCAGAATGTTGCAGGTGTCATAATATGTCTCCTTCGTTGGAGATGTCATACCCATACGTCAATCATATAGAAATTGCCTAAATCTGGCGATCACCTATACACATCTGTATGAATTGGTCAGCCATATCCTTCGACTGGAATCATGTGCGGGCTTTCCTTGCGACTGTCGAGGAAGGCTCGCTCTCCGCTGCCGCCCGCGCCACGGGGCAGACGCAGCCCACGCTGGGCCGTCAGGTCGCGGCGCTGGAGGACGCCATTGGCGTGACCCTGTTCGAGCGGGCCGGACGCTCCCTCATTCTGACCAAGTCCGGCGCGCAGCTGGTCGATCACGTCCGCGCCATGGGCGAGGCAGCCAGCCGCATCTCGCTCGCCGCATCGGGCCAGTCGCAAAGTGTCGAAGGGCTGGTGCGGATCAGCGCCAGTGATGTGCTGTCGACCTATCAGCTGCCTCCGATCATAGCCCAATTGCGTGACACCGCGCCCGGGATCGAGATCGAAGTCGTCTCGTCCAACGCCATATCCGACCTTTTGCGCCGCGACGCCGATATCGCTGTGCGCCACGTCCGCCCGGAGCAGCCGGAGCTGATCGCCCGAAAACTGGCCGATAGTGACGCCTATCTATACGCGACGCCGGAGTACCTCGCGCGCGTGGGAAATCCTGCGACACTGCAAAATCTGAAAAACGCCAACTTCATCGGCTATGGCGCACCGGACGAGATGCTACCGCATTTCGTGGCGATGGGATTGCCGCTGATCCGTGCCAATATCCGGTATCATTCCCAAAGTGGTGTCGTCGGTTGGCAAATGGCGTGCCAGGGTCTTGGGGTTGGTGTCATGTCCGAGCGGGTTGCGGCCTTGTCACCCGAAGTTGTGCGCGTGCTA
The DNA here is from genome assembly GCF_003663885.1 of Litoreibacter meonggei. GTDB lineage: Bacteria > Pseudomonadota > Alphaproteobacteria > Rhodobacterales > Rhodobacteraceae > Litoreibacter > Litoreibacter meonggei. The sequence goes on along the minus strand of NZ_RCCE01000001.1, from coordinate 631,233 downwards.
CCCGATCAAACACCGGTGAGCTTTCCCACATGGCTTGTCAGTCACCGCGAGTTGATTACCAGCAGCCGTATCCGGCTGGTCTTTGACCATCTGGCTGCAGCGTTGAGCTAGATCCGTTAGGCTCGGCCTTTGCCCTTGCCCCCTGATCGGGTGTATAATGGTGACGAAACGCGACTCAACGGAGGACCGCTCATGCCCAAGCACATCAAACTTCTGCTACGTCACGCCCTTGGCGGTGCCTTTGCCGGTATCGCGTTCTCGGCCCTTCTGATCTGGTCGAACGTCGCGGGTCTGCGTCATCTGGTGTTGGAAACCGCCGACGGACCGCTGGCGGCGGGCATCATGACGGTGTTTTTCGTCATCACCTTCGCCTCGGTCCAGATGGGCCGCGCCATCATGGCCATGGCGGAGCCCGAGGACGATAACGACCTCACCCCGCCTAGAAATGGCGAGTTGGTTGCTGTGCGGGTGCATGATCGGGGGTAGGTGACGGAACCACCACAACCGTGGGACGCTTATTCCCGCAGACCTGTATGTACAGGTGGGCACCAGGTAACTGAACCAGGGTCCAGACAGAGCCAGCTCCCGAGGAATTGCTTAAGGCAGCTGGAATGTAGCCTCCATATTACGAGGAGGGCAGAACCGTCACCCTTGCAGATAGGCCTGCTTGGTCAGCAAAGCAAGGGGAAGCCCGTGGCAAAATCGGAAAACAAGACCAAACCGGAGCCTGTTGACCCCGCCGCCATGATTGCAGCTGTCGAGCATCCCCAACGCCGTGCGGATGCGGAGGTTTTGCTGCCGTTCTTTACCCGCATCACCGGCTGGCCCGCGCAAATGTGGGGGCCGTCGATCATCGGTTTCGGGCGCTACCACTACAAATATGACAGCGGGCGGGAGGGCGATTTCTTGATCGCCGGCTTCAGCCCCCGCAAAAGCTATATCTCCGTCTACATCCTGCCGGGCTACCGCGACCTGTCGGAGCCTCTGACGCGTCTGGGCAAGGTCAAACACGGCAAATCCTGCCTCAATATCAACAAGCTGGCCGATATTGACATGGACGTTCTGGAAGAAATGGTACGCGACGGCGTGGCCTATATGACGGCCAATTACACCACCGCCGCGCGCTAGGGTTACTCCGCGTGGGCGTCCGTGCGCATCCGTGCCAGATGCTCGTCCCAGCCCTTGTCGAGCGCCAGTGTCAGGCCGAACGCTTCGGCACCTTGCGGCAGGCCGGAATGCTCCAGAGACAGGCGCGTTCCGCCAGCGACATCTTCGAGCGTCCATTTGACGGTGCTGGTCGCGTCGCCCATTGGTGCGATGGTGAAGGTGTATTCAAGATAGTCATGCGGGCGGGCTTCGTTGACCTTGCCCCACATCAGTTTGTCGCCGCTTTCGGTGCCGAACATCGCGTAGTCTTGCCCATCGGCCAGTGCCACTTTGGGTTTATGAAACCAGATCGCCAGCTTGTCCGGCTCTGTCAGGTAGTCCCAAACTTTGGCCTTGGCTGCGCGTAGGTAGATGGATTTCTGAATAATGGTGTCAGTCATTGGAGTGGTCCTTTTCAATGGCGGTTTTCAAATCGGTGAGGCGATCGTCCCAGAATTGCTCGAAGAAGCCGAGCCAGTCGCGGACGGGGGCGAAGCCCTCGGGGTTCAGAGCGTTGATGCGTTCGCGGCCTTTGGTGCGCACGGTGATCAGGCCACCATCGCTCAGTACGGTCAGGTGCTTTTTGACAGCGGCGCGAGTCATGTCGAAATTGTTGCTGACTTGCGCGATGGTCATGTCGGCATCGGCAAGTTGGCGTAGGATTTCGCGCCGCGTCGGGTCTGCCAGCGCTTTGAAGGTGGGTTGTTGAGCGGCCATCATGGTTGGGTCACCGGTAAGAAGTCGAACTGACCGTCTTGATAGAGGAATGCCACGCAGGGAATCTCCGAGACGCAGCTGGACACGTGGGCCAAGTCTTTGGGAACTTTGTAGAATGCACCGGTTCCCAACACCGTTGCAGTTTCGGTGCTTTGATGTGGCGCATGCGTCATCATGCCTTCCACAACGATGCCATACATGTTGGCCGTCTTGACGTGCGGCGGGCTGATCAAACCAGCGGGAAGGCGCACCATGGCCATGTAAGACGTCTCAAACCGGTTCCCGTCGAGGGCGGCAAAGGCAACGCCTTCCGGGGTGGTTTGCCAGTCAAGTTGGGATGCTGGAACGTTCGTGATCTGGGGCTCGGCAAAGGCGGGTGCTGTCATTAGCAGGCCAAGTCCCAATATGGCGTAGTTCATGTTTGTCTCCAAATTGCGAAACCAAAAGGTATCATTTATATATGAAACCATTTGGTATTACGTCAAGGAATTTCTTGCTCTTGATTCTTGTTTACCTTTTGTTCACATTTCAAATATGCCCGATGATCTGACACTTCCGCTTCAACCCGGCCAGCTTCTGGCCCGCGGCGTCGCACGGCACCTGACCTCGCATGGATTCGCCTGCCTTGAGGAATTCGTGCCGGAACGCGGCAAGCGGGTCGACGTGATGGGGCTTGGCCCCAAAGGCGAGCTGTGGGTGGTGGAGTGCAAATCCTCACGCGCTGATTTCATGTCGGACAGCAAGTGGGAGGGGTATCTGGACTGGTGCGACCGATATTTCTGGGCGGTCGACGAGAACTTCCCGACCGAGCTTTTGCCCGACGGCACCGGCCTGATCATCGCGGATGCCTATGACGCCGAGATCATCCGCATGAGCCCCGAAGACAAGCTGGCGGCGGCGCGGCGCAAGGTGATCATCCAAAAATTCGGGCGGGTCGCAGCGCTGCGGCTGAACCTGTTGCGCGATCCGGATTTGGGGCGCTTTTCCTAATCAAATCAAGATCCGCGGTAATTTGATTTAATTAAATTAACTCTTTGAAAACAGGTGTAAAAGCGTTCGGTGCTTTGGTCTGTTCTCATTCACAAAAAGAGTTAACACGCAACGGCTGGAGGTAACCCATGGGTTACCCTGTCGTGGCTCTCAATCGACCGCGCATCCTGTGCCACCGATGCCGTCATCCTCGCCCGGAACGCAGTCTTCGATCTTGGCTTTAGGCGCCCCAGCTTCGGCGGCCATTGGCTCTGCCATCACCGGCTCAACAACGACGACCTCGTCTTGGGGCATCGCACAGCCCGCCAAAGCCAGTGCCAAAGCCGCCGCTGCAATCCGCCTCATGTCACGTCCTCGTGGTAGAAATATCCGCCTGCGCGGAACCTGACGGCCAATTTGGAGGTGGGTGCGTCGGAAGGCAAGGCCTTCATCGCGGCGGCCTCTTTGTTGATTTGTTCCAGCAATGCCATCTGGCCCTCGCGGAACTGTTGTTCCAAGGTCGCGATCTGCGCGGGTGACAGCGCCGCATAGTGCACCGCGCGCTCGTAGAATGGGGCTGCGTCGGAGGTGATATTTGTGGTGGCCGCGCTCAGGTGATCGCCCATGTTGCGGGCGAGATAGGCCATTTGATCCTCGGATCCGGCCAGTGGTTGATAGGATGTTTCCAGCAAGGTGACCGTTTCCCCCTCCACCAAAACGGTGCCAGCGGCCAGCAACGTATCCAGCATCGTGCGCGGGTGGACGTCGCGGCGGACCTCCCATGCCAGTGCCTCGAAGGACGGCGCGGGGCCGCTTTTGGGCAGGGGTTTGCCTGCGTAGTCGTCTTCCGTCTGCCACAGCGAGACGAGGCGCGACAGGTGCGTCAGGCGCGGCTCGTTCGGGTGGAAGTCGCGCAGCCGCGCCACGTCGCGGCGCTGCAATCCGGTCATTACAGACAGGCGGCTGTCGGTGGGTTTGCCGTCGCAAGTTTTCCGCGCGGCTTCGACGTAATGCGCCTTCAGCCGCTCCGCCAGATCGGGGAAGGGCACGCCAAGCGCCACCATCAGGCGGGCGAAGGGGGCGAGGAGGGCATCGAGTACATCCAGCATATGCGCAATATGCACATTTTTCTTGACGGGAGCAAGCGGATTTGAAATATGTGCAAAATACACATTAAATGGAGCACCCCCATGACCAAGATATTTTCAGCCCCCCGTGCGGCCCTTTTGGCCGCAACATTTCTAGCCGCCTGTGATGCGCCGAGCAGTTATTCGGGTGATGTTTTAGAAGAGCCGATTGTCGTCGTGGAAGCCGCTCCAAGCGCGAAGGTTAGCACAACGATTGCCCCACGACCGCTACCGGTTCCTGTGCCGTCCCATCAGGGTGCTGCGCGGCGGGGTGTGATCACGGCGGGCGACATCGACGACGCGCTGAACCTGGCGGCCTTTGCCCGCTATCAAGCGAAGTCCCGCAAGGACTTGAAGCTGCCGATGGCAAATCTGGCGACGCCGGTATTGGCGCAGCTGCGCGGGGCGGATGGCAAAGCGGCCCCCGGCGTGCGGGTCACCTTGCGCAAACCCGGTGCGGCGGAGCCGTTTTATTCGGGCTATTCCGGCGTGGACGGGATGATCTCGGTCTTTCCGGCGAGCCTTGGGGCGGGGCGTCTGCGCGAGGTGGAGCTGCGCGCGATCCCTGACGGGCAGGGCGCGCCGATGGTGCAACAGCTGAGGACAGGGCAACGCGCGCAGGTGCAACTTCCGTTTAACGGGGAGTGGGCGCCGGACTTTCTGGATTTGGCATTCGTTGTCGACACGACCGGGTCCATGGCGGACGAATTGGCGTGGCTGACCAAAGAGTTGAAGGGCCTCGTGCGTCAGGCCAAACGGGCGGCTCCGGGTGTGGATATCCGCTATGGATTGGTGGTCTACCGCGATGACGGGGATGCCTATGTAGTGAAGAATTACGGGTTCACCAAGAAGCAATCGCAGATGCAGGGCTGGCTGCGCGCGCAGTCTGCGGGCGGCGGCGGCGACTATCCCGAAGCGGCGGCACGGGCTTTGGCGTCGGCTGCTGGCATGCAGTGGCGCAGTGGCAAGGGCGAGCGGTTGATGATCCATGTGGCCGACGCGCCGGAGCATGACCACCGTGCAAAGGCGTATCTGCAAGCGGCCCGTAATGCTGCGGCGAAGGGCGTGCAGGTGTTCGGGCTGGGGGCCAGTGGGGTCGGGCCGGAGGCGGAATATCTGATGCGTCAAGCGGCGGTGCAGACCGGCGGGCGGTATATGTTCCTGACCGACGACAGTGGCGTCGGCTACGGCCATATGGAGCCTACGGTGTCGTGCTACCGCGTCACCGCGCTGTCTGATCTGGTGAGCCGCGTGCTGCGCTCGGAGCTATCCGGAAAGCGCATCGAGGCCGCCCCGTCCAAGGTGGTGCGCACGGTGGGCAGCTACCGCAACGGTGTTTGCGTGAACTAACGCTTCTTGCCTTTTGAAGTCATCGCGCGGGCGCCCTGAGCGGCCGCGCGGATTTCCTCGGCGATTTCCTCGGCCTCTTCGGGATCAAAGTCGAACGGCAGCTCGATACCGTCCGCCTCGACATAGATGCGCACCATGCCGTCGGTGGTCGGACCGATTTGCAGGTTGCCCGCAATTTCGCTTTCGCTGTTGATACCCATTGGACCCTCTTTGCCTTGGCTGGGTCTTGAGGTATCCCTGATGCGGCTGTGAGGCAAGGGGGCAGGACAGGGTCGAGCAAGAGTCCGAACTTTCACTTTAAGCGGAATTAATCGCCATAGCGGTCTTGCAATCGTGCGCCCCTATGGGTAAATCCCACGAAGTGTGCCGCCTTAGCTCAGTTGGTTAGAGCACTGGTTTGTGGAACCAGGGGTCCCCCGTTCAAGCCGGGGAGGCGGTACCATCCTCCCACTTCATAACCGCACACCGACCAAGCTGCGTTATTGGGCTGCGGGTACCTGAACCATCTCCACGACCCCCTTGAGGTTTTGCTCAAAGGCAACAAAACCTGTTCCCGAGTTCAAGGTTGCAGCGAACAGGGCTTCCACACCGAAGACGCGCCGCATCCTGGCCGCATCTGGCAAGGGCGAGCCGTCAATCCGCGCGCCCTTCAGCATGTCAGCCACCAAGACATTCATATAATTTTCAATCGGCCGGCTGTCCCAAGCGCCGCCGGGCGCAATTTCAACCTGAACTGTCGCGATATCCTCGGGTTCTGGACCCGGGCTCAACTCGATCATGGAGGCCGGCTGGTCTGCATCCCAAATCTTCGCAATAAAAAGAGCGTCAGGATCAGCGGCGACCAATTGCACTGCGTTTGCCCCTGTATTGACGATACGCACATGCAGAGCGGCACTGCTCAGGTTTGTGGTCTGGCCACTGCTCTCAAGACAAAGTTCCTTTGCGATCCAGAGCTCAATCTGCAAAGCGCCTTTCTTGACCACTTGGTTTTGGGTCGGGGTGATATCACAAGGTGAAGTCATTTGAGCCTCCTCGGCAGGCATGCAGGACGTGGACAGAAGCGCCAATGCAAATGCGCTCAGGATGGGTTTAAACAATTGTGACAGTGGACGGTGCCCCCTCTGCGGCCAATATTTTCTTAACCTCGATCGCGACCCAAAAGAACAAGTTCATCGGGTAAGTCGTATTTCCATCTCGTCCCATAACCGACGGGTTGTCGAAAAGGTATTTTGTCGGGCGTCGTGGGCTAACGCGTCGTGGGGTCAGCGGGAACGTGACATTAGCCTGCGGTGGTGCGCCAATATAGGTCGTCGTAGGAGAAACGCTTGGAGGAGTTATAGTTGGCGCACCCGGCGTCGTCGGTGGGGGGACGATAGGAACGCCTAAAATCTCAGCATATTCATCGGGTAAACCAAAGGTATGTCCCACTTCATGCGTCATTGTCCAACTCACGCTTCCAGAGCCGTTTAGGAAGATCGTCATACGCACCCCGCCCGATACAAATGTGGGCCGAGGAGGGGGGGTACTTCCATCCACCGTGACAGCCACATCGCCACCGCTGGCCACGATTGAAGACCGGAAAACCATGGTCAGTTCTTGCGGGTCGCACCCGGGTTGCTCGATCTTTACCTTGTATGCGGAAGCGCCGCTTGTCCAGTTGGACATAGCCGATGCAATGGCACTGGTCGCAGTCGCCTTAGCTGCTGTGTCGGTTAATGCTGTCCCCAAATTCGCTGTCGAGAGATCAAATGACTTGGTGAGCGTCACCGTACCATCAGTAGCTGTGCGGACGATGTCAATCTCGCACTTGTTCACAATCGACGGCATCGGATAGTCCGTAGTGGTGAAGTAGGTGCCGTTGCCGTTTTGGCTAATGGTATCGCTGGCAGGACAAGCGCAACAAAGACCCGTACCACCTGTTGTGCCTCCGGGGGGGCTGCCTGGTACTTCGCCGGGGTCGTCGGCGTTACATCCACACATCAGGCTGCTCCTTTCTGGAAGTCAGCGAGCATCTTGCGGCCACGTTTCATGGCGTAGTCCCCAATCTCGGGGAGCGCGGCCTCCAATGTGTCATGCTCCGCTGCGATCTCGATGGCCCATGGGAAAAGCGGATCCGAGAAGAAGCCGTGGCCCATCATGTAGGACAAGAGCAGCGAGATGCCGCGCGCCGCTGGGCTAAGGATATGGCGTTGATCACAATCTAACTCGACGCGGCTCAGGAAAACGTCGAGCCGTGTGCGATCCTCGTCACCCAAATGGCGTGTACCTGATGCGATCAATCGACGGGCGGCGTTGGGGGTAAAACCTTGCCAGCCGCCGCGTTTTTGCAGATGTGCCTCCATGCGGCCGAAAAGCACGGCCCATCCGGCATAGGTTTGGCGGGCGTTGCCGTAGAGGGCCGTAAAGGTCTTTGGAAACTGCTTTTTCAGGTTGGGCTGGCGGCCCTGCGCGTCCTCGACCAGAATGCGGGAGATGTCCGGCATACGGCCGGATTTGTGAAACCAACCGCCAAAATAGGTCATCATGTTGATCAGGTAGACGTATTCTTCCTTGAAGGTGAATTTGTAAGCGTCGCCCTCACGCAACCCGTGATCCACCAGCGCGTAAAGCTGTTCATCAGAGAAGGGTTTGAACCGCGGCTCATCCATACGCAGCAGCCATTCGGCCAGTTCTTGGCGGAAACGGGGTCGGCGGGCGGAGGTGAATATCTGTGCGTCGCGGGCTTGGAAAACAAAGGCATGTGGCCGCGTTTGTGGCATGTTGGCGGGATCCGGGGCGAAGATATGGGCGGTATTCGCAATGGACGAAACCGCGATGATCCGGTCCACCAAAATGCCGTCAGGCAGCCTGTAGAACTGCACCATGCGATCGGGCCAAGCACGGATTGCGTTGAAGTAGAGCGCGGCCTGCTCAGGCTCGTAGAAGCGGAAATACTGCCATTCGGCACGGTCACCTTCGGGCACGCCGTCCATACGCACCTTGGTGAACTTGCGAAAATGGGCGTGCAGGGCTGTTAGCGGCGCGGTCGAGCGCAGATAAATGCCCGCGTCCTTGGCCCAATGTGTCCACGGGCTGGGCGGGTCGGTGAGCGTGAACAGGCTGCGGGTAAAGGTGTCGTCGTCCTCAAGGGCGACAATCCACGGGGCGACGTGACCCAACTCTTCTAATGCGTCGCCGGTAAAAAGGCACTGATGCTCCAACTCTGTGCTTGCCAAAATCTCCGGCAGGTTTGGAATTTTCGCAGCGTCCAGAATGGCAAAGGTCGCTGGTGAGCCCTGACCTATCGGACCGAACAATTGCGCACGCAGTGCGTCAGGGACCGACTTGCGTTGAGTTGTGTCTGTCTGTGCGTCGAGCGGTGCCAAGTCCGAAATTACATCAACCGTGCCCGTTTGATCTACGTTGGCGGTACGGTCCGCGGAGGCATCGCTGGCGGCGGAGAGCTGCCAGATATCTTCCATGTCAAAACCCGAGTATTCAATTCAATGCGTAAAATGCCCCTCAAGCATGCGCCTCGGAGTTCGGTCTGGCAATCATTTGATCTGCCTTGTTTTCAAGGGTTTGGAGCAATGAACGGTTTATTCACGGGCGTGAATTAACGGAAATTTCCTGTGTTAGCTCCCCGCTGTCGCGGTTGAAGATGAGAATTTTATCATCGTCAGTCACCACTGCGTACCAGTTCGGGGTCTGCGTGAAGGCGGTCGCGCGGGTGCCGTCGGGCAGGGTGAGATAATCGGGCAAAGCAAGCTGTGGTGTTGCACCGTTCAAGCGGATGACAACCAGTGTAATCATCACTACAAGGCCCACAATCATCGTTGCGGTCAGGGTTGTTACCAGCCGTCGCAGAAACTTCAGGTTGGCGGGCTCTTCCGCCGGAAATTCGGGATCACTGTCCATGTCGCCTCAAACTATCGCGGTCGAGATCACTGACGCCCCGCCTGCGCGTCTTGATAAGGCATTGGCCTTGTTTGCACCAGTGGAGGCGCAGCTCAGCCGATCGCGCTTGGTCAAACTGATCGAGCAGGGGGCTGTGTCCTTGGATGGAACCGTGGTGACGGAGCCGAAGACCAAGTCCCAACAAGGTCAGGTGTGGATGGTGACCATTGGGGAGGCGGTGGATTATGACACGGTGGCCGAAGATATTCCACTTGATGTGATCTTTGAGGATGACGCGCTGATCGTGGTGAACAAGCCGGCGGGGATGGTGGTGCATCCGGCCCCCGGATCGCCCAATGGTACGCTGGTGAACGCGCTTTTGCATCACTGCGCCAACAGCCTGTCTGGGATCGGTGGGGAGAAGCGTCCGGGCATTGTGCATCGCATCGACAAGGAAACGTCCGGCCTGCTGGTAGTTGCAAAGACCGATATCGCGCATCAGGGGCTGGCCAAGCAGTTCGAGAAGCACACGGTGGAGCGGCGCTATAACGCGCTGGTGTATGGCGTGCCCGAAGCCTCTGACCCGCGGATCAACGGGCTACCGGGGGTGGCGTTCGAGCAGGGGAACATCCTGCGGGTGATTGCCAACCTTGCGCGCCATAAAACCGACCGTCAGCGTCAGGCTGTGGTCAAAAACGCGGGCCGCCATGCGATCACCCGCGCGCGGGTGCTGGAGCGGTTCGGCACGCCTGCGGTAGTGTCCTTGCTGGAATGCTGGCTGGAAACGGGGCGCACGCATCAGATCAGGGTACATATGGCCCATGTGGGGCATTCACTTGTGGGTGATCCGGTCTATGGCGGGCGGCGGAAGCTGGCCAAAAATGCCCTGCCGGAAGCGGCGCAAGAGGCCATTCGGGCGTTCCCACGTCAGGCGCTTCATGCCGCTACACTTGGGTTTTCACACCCCGTTTCGCACGAAATGTTGCGGTTTGAAGCGCCTTTGCCGCCCGATTTTCACGCGCTTTTGAAGGAATTGGGCTGATTCACTGACATTTATGTGAATACTCGTAACATACCCCTTTTGGAACCAAACCCGAGTTCCTACATTAAATCATAAGTAACCCGCACAGCGTATGTGCGCACCAAAAGCTTGAGCAGGGCGAAACCTGCTCGTATATTCGATATCCGAATAGGCAAACCTTTTAAGGGGGGCACGAAGAAATGGCGAATTATACTGGTTTACCAGCTCCGAGCCCGGAGCAAGGCCTGAACCGCTACATGCAAGAAATCCGCAAGTTTCCATTTCTGGAACCTGAGGAGGAATACATGCTGGCCAAGCGTTGGGTCGAAGACGAAGACACCGATGCTGCGCATCAATTGGTGACGTCTCACCTGCGCCTCGCAGCCAAGATCGCCATGGGCTATCGCGGCTATGGACTGCCAGTGGCCGAAGTGATTTCCGAGGCCAATGTGGGCCTGATGCAAGCCGTAAAGAAGTTTGACCCCGAAAAGGGCTTCCGCCTCGCGACCTACGCGATGTGGTGGATTCGCGCATCCATTCAGGAATATGTTCTGCGGTCGTGGTCGATGGTTAAACTTGGCACCACCAGCGGGCAAAAGAAGCTGTTCTTCAACCTGCGCAAGGCCAAGAACCGCATCGGCGCGCTGGAAGAGGGCGATTTGCGCCCTGAAAACGTGGCCCGCATCGCCAACGACCTGAACGTCACCGAGAAAGAAGTAATCTCGATGAACCGGCGCATGTCGGGCGGGGATGCATCGCTGAACGCTGTGGTCTCGGCCGATGGCGAGGGTGCTACGCAATGGCAGGACTGGCTGGAGGACGAGGACGCTGATCAAGCTGGCGACTATGAGGCCAAGGACGAGTTGGAAACACGTCGTGAATTGTTGGCGGAGGCGATGGAAGTCCTGAACGACCGCGAAAAAGACATCCTTGTGCAGCGCCGGCTGCAAGACAAGCCGATCACCCTTGAGGAACTTTCGGGGCAATATGACGTCTCGCGCGAGCGTATCCGTCAAATCGAGGTTCGCGCCTTCGAGAAACTGCAAGAGCGCATGCGCGCGCTGGCTGATGAAAAAGGCCTGCTTGAAAGCGCCTAATTTTTGCCAAACTGAAATGCCAGAAGGGGCCGTGCAACGCGCGGCCCTTTTTTATTGACCGCCGTGGAGGGGCTATGAGCCAAAGCCTGACGGAACGGAAGGAGCGTAAATGATGTTTTCGCGCGCGGCGCCTGTGGTGCTGTTTACTGTGTTTTGCCTAAGTGTGGCAGGGGCTTACGTAACCGAAGGAGCCCGACCTCTCACCCGTCCGGGAAGCATGAGCGATGCGCAGTTAAAGGCGCTCGATACCTATTACACCGAAATGAAACTGGCCCTTCAGGTGGGCGACACTGCCCGTTTTGAGGAACTGATTGAGCTACAAATCCAAGACATGCAGAACGGAAGCACGAGTTTGGTGCAGCCCGATATGCTGCCTTCACCGTATGGTGAATTGCGCGAGCTTTTGTTCGACGGCAGCGTTACCTCTACCAAGGCGCTTCTTGCGCGCCACCCTGACCTTGAATTGAATAGCCCACAGGGACGCTACGGTGCGGTGCCGCTGATTTGGGCGATGGGGCATGTGGAGTTCATGCCGGAACTGGTTAAGCTGTTGCTTGAACACGGTGCCGACCCCAATTTCCAAACCTCGCAGGGCTACACATTGCTGCACGCTGCCGCGTCACCGTTCAACTATTACGGGCGCGAGCAGGATATGGACGAAGTGCTGGATATGGTGCCGCCGGAACTGGTCTCTTTGCCCAATCGCATGGGGCTGACGCCTCTACATCTGGCCTTGATCAATTCGCAATCGGCACAGGTCGACGGGTTGCTTGCCCACGGGGCAGACCCAAACATGCCGCCACCGTCACATGTGCCGTTGGATTTCTTGCCGGGGCAACCACCATTGATGATTGCTGGCGGGAATGTCGGGATGGTTCAGGCATTGTTGGGGGCAGGGGCTGATCCGACCGCAACGGATTTGAGAGGGCGCAGGATACTTGATGTTGTCAGCGAGGGAGCTGCGGCGTCCGAGCGTGACTTGCAAGACCGCCTTAGCACAAGCGCCGCCGAAGAGAGTGACCGAGCATACGCCGCCGACTACGCGCGAGCGCGTGACATGATCCGCGCGGCCGTGGACGGGCGCTTGGCGCGCGGCAATTAACGTCCTAGTCTTTGGCGAACCCGCCAAGGAGACGACCATGACCAAACCGCTAAACTGGGGCATCCTCGGGGCTGCCAAATTCGCCTATGAGCATATGGGGCCTGCCATTCACGCAGCCCGAGGGGCGCGGTTGGTGGCTTTGGCGAGAGGGTCGGACGATAAGTTCGCTGCGTTTTCTGACAAGTTTGGCGATCTACGCCATCATGCCAGCTATGATGCGCTTTTGGCAGATGGCGGCATCGATGCGGTCTATATCCCACTGCCCAACAGCTTGCATGTCGAATGGGGGCTGAAGGCGCTGGCGGCGGGGAAACATGTGCTGATCGAGAAGCCGGTGGCGATGAAGGCGAGCGAGATCAATGCCTTGATCGAAGCGCGGGATCTCACCGGACTGATGGCGACCGAGGCGTATATGATCGTTCACCACCCGCAGTGGCAAAGGGCAAAAGCGCTTCTGGCGGAAGGCGCGGTGGGGACGTTGCGGCACGTGTCCTGTGCGTTTTCCTTTGACAATCAAGACCCGAATAACATCCGCAACAAGTCCGATATGGGTGGCGGGACGTTGCCGGATATCGGGGTCTACGCGCTCGGATGTGCGCGGTTTGCGACCGGGGCGGAGTTTGAAGACGTCACCGCCCAGATTGAATGGGAGCATGGGGTCGATACGTTTTCGCGGGTTCAGGCACGGATTTCGGGGGCGGAGTATAGTGGCTATGTTTCGACAAGATTGCATGCGTTTCAGGAGGTTAGATTCCATGGCGACGCAGGAGTGATGCGGCTGAGTGCGCCGTTCAACCCCAACGTATATGGCATGGCCCAGATTGAGTTGCAGCAGGGCGGGGAAACTCGATTTGAGCGCTTTCCAGCGGCAAATCACTACGTAAATCAAGTCGAAGCGTTTTGTGCGACAGCGCGGGACGGGGCCGCGTACCCGTGGTCGCTGGAGGACGCCAAAGGCACGCAGGCCGCGATTGATGCAGTCTATGCCGCCGCGGGTTAAATGCCCAATTCTGTTCGATTTTTCTTGGTAAGCTTGGCTGCAACCATGTCGTAGGAGGCGCGGATATGCGCCTCAAGCTCGGCGTCGGACAAACCGGGGGCTTCGTAGTGTTGTATCCACTTCATGCCGCGTGAGGCCAGGTAGGGGGCGGGGCGCAAGCCGGGCATTTCGGGAAGAACTTCCCAGGCAATATCTGAGACCTTGAAGGTGAACGCGTCCACGCCATCAGCCCAACCACCAACCGCGAAGAGCTTGGGGCCGACCTTCCAGACGTCGGAATTGCCCCATTGCACCACATGATTGGTGGCGGGCAGGGAGGCGCAGAAGGCATTGAATTCGTCTCGGGTCATGGGCTGAGGCTCGATCAGTTTGTATGACTTATACGGCTTCTAAAGAATATTAGACAGTTTGAACAAAGAGGAACACCAATGGAAACGCGACGACGCGCCTTAGGGGGCTAGGAACCGCAGGAGTGTATTTGCCGTCAACGCAGCCTCGCGCAGAGCGAAGCCTTGTTCAATGGATTGGTATTCAAGATCTGCAGCCTTGAGGTATGTCGCCATCACGATCGAGTTGTTCATGGTCAGGTCCATTCCGGCGATGCAGGGCAGTTCTTCGTGGCGTAGATCATTTGGAAGCGGGCCGATAAGGCGCTCAAAGGCGACGGGGGACAGGACTCGAAGGATGCCGTTCGCGGTCTGATATTGAAACCAACCGTCGCGCTCTGTGTAGCCGCCATACAGTCCACCCAAGCGCGTTTTCAAGTCGGTGTGGAAGCTCTCATGGGCAAGTATGTTCACGCCACAAATACCACTGACCTTGTTCGGGTGTTCCAGCCATTCGGGAACATAGATCAGGTCCGGGCGATGTTGTTGGCACAAGAAGAATGACAGGCGTGGAAATTGTGCATCCGGCAGCAGCGCCAGCGTGGTTTTTGTGCGTCCCGCCGTCCCGTCGGGAAGGGTCACATCACGCCCGAATTCCAAGTGTCCGGCGACGGTGAAACCTGCGGCCTCTGCCATTTGCGCATCAGCAAGCGAATTGGTGCTGTGCAGGGCAGATAAGGCGACGCCTTCGCGTTGTTGCAGATGATCATGAACGTGACGCCCGAAGCGGAACTCACCTGCAGGAACTTCATCGAGACGCGTATCGTCATAGATGCCCATGATCTCGATCAGGCAGCCGTCGAACATGGCGAGGCTGGTGCTTGTTCCCCACGGGTGCTTGCCTATGGGGGTCATGTTGAAACCGAGCGATATCAGCCTAGCGCGCAAGCCATCGATGTCGTGAGTTGCCAAAAGCGGATGGTCGATCCCGAATGACGCGTTCATGGGGACGGCTTTCCACTGTTCACAAAGCTGACTTGAGCGGTGCCGCGCTCTGTGGCCTTGGCGCCAACAACAAGCGCGTTTTGTGGGACATCTCGAATGACAATTGCACCTGCCGCGATGTTGGCATGTGCGCCGATATTGATGCCGCCCAAAAGAATGGCCCCCGCGCCGATGACAGCACCCGTTTCTACATGTGGATGCCTACGCGGCCCGCTATCGTTCAGTGTGCTGCCAAGGGTGACGTTGTGCCAGATGGAGACATCTTCTTCGATGATCGCGGTTTCACCCACAACCAAACCCAAGCCGTGATCGAGCCAGAGGCCGGCACCAATCTGTGCTGCCGGGTGAATGTCGGTCGACAGGGCCCGCCCGAAGGCGGCCTTCAACGCCAAGGACAGGTCGGGATCGCCGTCGCTCCACAGTTTGTGGGCGACACGGTGACCCATGATCGCCTGCGCCCCGCGTGAGAATAAGAAAGTCGCGGGAGACCCTCCTGGCTCGAAGTTTCTACGTGCGGTTTCGGCAATGTCGTAAGCCGTGATCTCTACAAGGGCGTTGTCGCGGTAGGCGTTGGTAACGGTCCGGCCAATGGCGGGGCTGTTGGTCAGACTGGCGAGCAAGGACCCTGCCAGTTCGGGAAAATCCGTAAACGGCTCTAGATTAAGGATCGCAGCCAGCTCGGGTGAGGCGTTGAGCAGAGTGTGGACGTCTTCAACGAGCTTCATGACACATAGCCGAATGCGATGCGCGGCGTGGGGGCGCTGTCGAGCCAGACGCTTTTCGCGGACGTGTATTCCATCAGACCGTCGGTGCCGCTTGACCGCCCGAAGCCGGAATTTAATGAGCCGCCGAAGGGTGAGGAGACGTGGATCGCCTTGTAGCTGTTGATCCAGAACGTGCCAGCGCGCACGGCCTCGGCCACGCGATGGGCGCGACCAACGTCGGATGTCCACACGGCACCGGCCAAACCGAACGAGGTGTCATTGGCGAGGGCTATGGCGTCGGCCTCGTCTTCAAAGGGGATGGCGGTGACGACCGGGCCAAAAATCTCCTCCCGCGCAGGCGTTGATGTGTTCGAGAGACCGCGCAGGACGGTTGGGGCAACGAAGTACCCGCTATTGTGTTTTTCCGTGCGTGACAGGACAGATGCGCCTTCGCCTTCGGCCTGCGAGATCATGCTGGTGACATGGGCGAATTGGCGGGCATTGCTGATCGGGCCGATTTCGTTGCGCTCGTCCAGCGGATCGCCGAGGGAGATGCTGTTCATGCCGGTAGACAGCAGTGAGACGAATTTCTCATAGACCGATTTTTGGACCAGCAGACGTGATCCCGCCACGCAGCTTTGCCCCGCGCCGGAAAAGATCGCCGCCTGCGCGCCAAGGCAGGCATGCTCCAGATTGGCGTCATCAAACACGATGTTGGCTGACTTTCCGCCCAACTCTAGCACTACCGGTTTCAGGGCAGAGGCGGCAGCAATCGCCACGCGACGGCCCGTCTCGGGCGAGCCGACAAAGACCACCTTACGGATAGCAGGATGTTCAATCGCGGCTTGGCCAGAAGTTGGGCCAAGGCCGCACAGCACATTCACGAGGCCACGTGGCAGTCCGGCCGCTTCGGCTAATTTTATAAGGGCAACGGTGGTGATCGGGGTCAACTCGCTGGGTTTGATCACCACGCCATTTCCGGTGGCGATGGCGGGCGCGATTTGCCAGCCTGCAGTGAAGACTGGGGCATTCCAAGGGGTGATCTGGAATACGACCCCAAGGGGTTCGCGTAGGGTATAGTTGAGGTGGCCAGACGGCACGGGTATGACCTCGCCATGCAGCTTGTCGGCCCAGCCCGCGTAGTAGGCAAACATCTCGGCCACCTTGGCGACCTCGATGCGGCAGTCGCGGATCGGTTTGCCTGCGACGATTGCCTCGATGGTGGCAAGCGGCTCGACATTGGCGAGGACGGCGCGGGAGATGTCTTGCATTACCTGACCACGCGCGGCGGGGGAAATGCCCTTGGCCCACGCGGGTTGGGCGGATTGCGCGGCATCGCAGGCCTTATTCGCCAGTGCGGTGTCTGCGTCAGGGTACGTGAACAACTCTTCTTCCGTGAACGGGTCGATCAAGGTCACGGCGGCTCCGGCACCGTCTACAAGCTCACCGTTAATGATGCTTTGTGGCTGTTGGCCCAATCCAAGGGTGGCCATTGCTTCCAATAGTCTTTGCTTGCGATCAGACATCGTTGCCCACCTTCTGCCCGTGTTTGACGATCTCGTTAAAATCCGCGCTGTCTGAGATGGCGCTGGATGCGTTTAGCCAAATATCAGCGATGCCAGCGAAGCCGTCCAGCGCCACGTTTGATGTCTTTGCCAGATCAAGTGAAAGCCCGACATCTTTGCGCATCAGGCCCATAGTGAAGCCTGAATCATACGTATCGTTCAGTATCCATTTGGGAAAATTAACCTCGCTCACGCCGCTACGGCCCGAACCCGCGTTGATCCCTTCCAGCAAGTCCTCGGGGCGCACACCCGCGGCCTTGCCCAAGCGGATTGCCTCGCCGACCAAGACCAAGTTGGCGGCGCAGAGCATGTTGTTGGCTATTTTGGCGGCGTGACCCGCGCCGGACCCGCCGACGATCACGGTTTTGGAGGTGAGGATGTCGAGCAAAGGACGCAATCGTGCGATGGCCTCATCCATGCCGCCCAAGAGCATGGTCATGGTTCCGGCGTGTGCGGCGGCGGGACCGCCGCTGACGGGGCCATCGACGAAGGAAAAGCCCTGTGCCTCGCCAAGCTTGGCCATAGCTTGCGACGTCGTAGGCTCGGATGTGGAGGTGTCCAGAATGATGGAGCCAGACTGAATGTCGGGCAGCATGTCACGCATGACTGCGTCCACAACTTCTGCTTTTGGAAGGGATAGAATTATCATTTCAGTAGCTTGCGCCAACGCAGATGGCGTGGGCGCGGTTTTTGCGCCAAGGGCGCTCATCTTGTCACGGATGTCTGGATTGGGGTCGTGGCAGGTGAGTTGGCAGCCGTTGGACAGCAGTTGCGTTGCCATCCCGCCACCCATGTTCCCGCATCCAATAAGACCGATATGCATGGCTGCATCCCCTTCCGTTCCAATGAGTCGCGGGAACCATGCACCAAATTAGGCGGGCGAGGAATGGGGGTGTTAGCGGGCAACCCTGCGCTCGCCACGACTGCAGCGCATGTGAACCGGGCGAACAGACCAGAGCTGTCTCGGTTGTCTTGACAGAAACGAAAAACGCCCCGCTATCAGCGGGGCGTTGATCAGAAAACTAAGCGAAGGTCTTTAGC
Organism: Litoreibacter meonggei; assembly: GCF_003663885.1. Taxonomy (GTDB): domain Bacteria; phylum Pseudomonadota; class Alphaproteobacteria; order Rhodobacterales; family Rhodobacteraceae; genus Litoreibacter; species Litoreibacter meonggei. The sequence continues at coordinate 613,187 of NZ_RCCE01000001.1, read as the reverse complement.
TACGACGCTTGCGTGTCAATGCCAGGGCACCGACACCTACAAGCAGCAACGGCAGGCCAGCTGGCAGCGGAACGGCAGGTACCGGTGCGCCAGAAACCAAATCCTGCGATGTGCTGGATTCATAGAACGACAACTTGTAAGAGCCTGCGTCGGTGCCAAGATTGCTCAACCAGTTTTGAGCAAGGGACGTGACTGCGGTGTTATCACCGGCGCGGAAATCACCAGATCCGACGTCGTAGGACGAACCGGTCTCATACACGATTTCCCAGACTGCGACTTGGAAGGCTGCGGAGTTTACAGCGTTGTCAGTGGCGATCGAGCGGTTGTTCGAGAACAGACGGTTCAAGTCAGCTTCTTCGCTGTCGGACACCTGAGCCGGACGCGTTTGATCGTAGACTGCCGAGCCAATTGTGTCGAACAGGTCAATGCACCAAGCCACAAAGCTGTTGGTGCCGTCGGACATGTTGAAACCACCGGCGCGCAGATTGTTGAAGCTTCTCGGGGAATACAAATCTACCGTCTCTGCCGGATTAACCGAAAGACCACTGTAGGTCAGAGTGACGGGGGAGGCATAGGCTGCGCCGGATAGGATCGACGCTGATGCGGCTGCTGCCGCGAAGATATTCTTACGTTTCATTTCTAGCACCAATTAAAACTTAACATTAATGCTTTTTTTAGCAGTTCGGCTGGGGCAGTTCCAGCATATTCCCGCTGATTGTTGCATGACGAAGCGTCACCCATGGTGCGTATAGCCTGTAGTGAATTGATTTAAATGTATTATATGCTGGATAGTGAGGGCGGAAACAGACTGTATCCATGCTCTTACCCGTGCAAATTAGGATCGTTTTGGCCTTCTCTCCGGTCATGGTGAACCGCATTTGTGCAGGGGTGTATAAGCCAATACAGCAAAGGCATGAAGCCGGAGGGATCGGGGGTTTTCTAGGTTCGTACGTCTATTTTGGAGGCTTGGGTGGCGTGAACGGAAATTGGGGTCCGCGCGCATGTCCTCCTGCTCAGTTGTCACGCGTACCAACGTCTGACGAGCGAATGTTGCACCGGAATCCACGATGTATTCGGGATCAATAGCCTGCCTTTGCCCGACTGGTTTCTAATCAATTCTAAAACTCTGCCTGTAGTCGGACGGCGATACGCGCAGCAAGCGCATGAAGGCGCGGCGCATGCGTTCTTCGTCATTGAACCCACATCGGGCCGCAATTTGCTTTATACTCAGGTCAGTTGTTTCTAGCAGACCTTGCGCCACTTCCGCTCGGATCGCCTCGACCGCCTTTGCTGGTGTCAAACCCATTTGACCTGAATAGAGTCTGGAAAAATTACGCGCGCTCATATTCATCTGCGCGGCGAGGGTTTCAACTGAAAGGGTCTTTTGCAGGTTGTCTGATATCCAATGATGAAGGTGGTCAAACCGCCCCGTTGCATCTGACAACTGGCGTTGCAAAATGGGGCTGAACTGGGACTGCCCGCCAGAACGCACCATATTCGTGACCATCGAGCGCGCAATTTTTAGCGCGGCAGTGCGCCCTAGATCTTCTGCTACAATCGCCAGTGACATATCCATGCCGGCCGTTATGCCCGCAGAGGTCCACACATGGCCGTCCTTTAGGTAAATAGGGTCAATTTCGACATGAACGCTTGGAAATTCGGTTGCGAGCGCCTTGCAATCTTCCCAGTGCGTAACGGCCCTGCGCCCGTCCAGAATTCCGGCTGCTGCCAAAATCAAGGCGCCCGAGCAGACCGAGCACACCCGCTGTGCCCCAGCCGCAAGCGCCGTCACCTCTTGCAAGAATGCGCCGTCGCGCATGGCGCTGTACGCACCATCGCCGCCGACAATCACAACCGTATGGATTTGACGGTTCATGTAGCGGGACATCGCTTCGCTGGGAATCGGAACCACGGTGTTGGTCTGCACCATGCCGCCGTTGAGCGACGTGACTGCGCAGCTATATCCATGTGCGTTGGTTTTTTGGTCGATCGCATGGCTGAAAACCTGAAGAGGCCCGACGAGATCAAGAAGAACAATATCTCGGTACACCACGAACACCACCAATTTGGGTTCATCAACTGTTTCTTTGTGTTTGGCTGTAAATGAGGCCATGCTGGCATTCATGCCAATAAAATTGCTGTTAGTCTACAAACAGTTTCATAGGAGAATTGATGATGCTGGCCCTCAAACCGAATTGCGAGTGTTGCGACAAAAACCTGCCTCCGGCGGCGACCGATGCACGGATATGCACATATGAATGTACGTTTTGCGCCGATTGTGCGGGTAACCGGTTCGAAAACACGTGCCCCAACTGTGGCGGCAATCTTGTGCCACGGCCAATCCGCACTGAAAAACAGCTGCTAAAACATCCTGCGTCCACCAACAGGTTTACGAAGGCACATCCCGAATGCGCTGACCTGCACGGCTAAGAGTTGGAGAACCCCATGCGCGATTTACCCGAAATTCTGAATTGGAGACGGCTCGATCATCGGATCACTCTGTCCGGCCAGCCAACGGAAGACCAGCTTGCCGAGATACGAGCTTTGGGCGTGACCCATATCATCAATCTTGGACCGCATCACAACAAGGGTGCGCTTGCGGATGAGGAGGGCACCGTAACAGCGCTTGGCATGGAGTATATTTATATCCCTGTAGAATTTGATGCCCCGACGGATGAGGATTTTGACAAATTCCGCGCCGCGATCGGCCGTCTTGATGGTAGGCAAGTCCACGTGCATTGCATCTACAATGCGCGCGTGACAGCCTTTTTCTACCGGTACGCCAAGACCGGATGCACCATTCCCGAAGCAGACGCGTTTGCTCTCATGGATGGCATCTGGAGACCAGGAAGTGACTGGGCTAGATTTATTGAGCGCAAAGAGGCGTCAAATCAGCCAAACCGCTACGCTGGCGATGACTACTGAATCTCGACCGGAGCAAGTCCCTGTCGCAAAAATTAACTTGGCCCATTTAGCTTCGACAAGGAAATGCCCCGCTCAGAAGCGCGGAGTTGCTTCGGCAAACTACCCCTCCATAGCCTCCAACTCGTCGATCATTCCAGAGATCATCGACAGGCCCTTGTCCCAGAATTTCGGGTCACTCGCGTCCAACCCAAATGGGGCCAGCAGCTCTTTGTGGTGTTTGGAGCCTCCGGCTTTGAGCATGTCGAAATACTTGTCCTGGAAGTCGTCGCCGCCTTCCTCGTAAACGGCATAAAGCGCGTTTACCAAGCCGTCGCCGAAGGCGTAGGCGTAGACGTAAAACGGCGAGTGGACGAAGTGCGGGACGTAGGACCAGAAGGTCTCGTAGCCGTCCATGTATTCGAACGCGGGGCCTAGGGATTCCGCCTGCACGGACATCCACAAAGCACCGATATCGTCGGGGGTCAGCTCGCCATGGCTGCGGGCTTCGTGAAGTTTGCATTCGAAATCGTAGAAAGCGATCTGGCGGACGACGGTGTTGATCATGTCCTCTACCTTGCCCGCGAGCAGGATTTTGCGCTCGGCTTGGGTTTTCGCCTTGGAGAGCATTTTGCGGAAAGTCAGCATCTCGCCAAAGACGGAGGCGGTTTCGGCCAGCGTGAGGGGGGTGGAGGACAGCAGTTCCCCCTGACCGGCAGCGAGGACCTGATGGACGCCGTGGCCCAGTTCGTGCGCGAGGGTCATCACGTCGCGGGGTTTGCCGAGGTAGTTCAGCATCACGTAAGGATGCACGTCGGCGACGGTGGGGTGGGCGAAGGCGCCGGGGGCCTTGCCGGGCTTGACGCCTGCGTCGATCCAGCCGCGTTTGAAGAACGGCTCGGCGATGCCGGCCATCTCGGGGGCGAAGTCGTGATAGGCCTCCATGACGGTATTCTGGGCCTCGTCCCAGTTGACCAAGCGCGGGTCTTCATGCGGCAGGGGCGCGTTGCGGTCCCAGACCTGCATGACGTCAAGGCCCAGCCATTTGCGCTTCAACTCGTAATAGCGGTGCGACAGCTTGGGGTAGGCGGCGACGACGGCGTTGCGCAGGGCCTCGACCACCTCCGGCTCCACATGGTTGGCAAGGTGGCGGCCGGTTTGGGGCGTCGGCATGCCACGCCAGCGGTCCTCGATCTGCTTTTCTTTCGCCAGCGTGTTGTGGACGCGGGAGAAGAGTTTGACGTTGTCTGCGAAGACGCGCGACAGCTCGCGCGCACCGGCCTCGCGCTTGGCGCGGTCGGGGTCGGTAAGCAGGTTGAGGGTGCCTTCGATGCCAAGCTCTTCGCCGTCGACCGTGAATTTCAGGCCGGCGATGGTTTCGTCGAACAGCCGGTTCCATGCCGCCGCACCAACCGCGGACTGGTCATGAAGGAACTTCTCCAACTCGTCGGACAGCTGGTAGGGGCGCATTGCGCGCAGACGATCAAAGATGGGCTTATAGCGGGCAAGGTCGGGGTCTTGGGCAAACAGCGCGTCGAGTTGCTCGTCGGGGATGCGGTTGATTTCCAGCGAGAAAAACACCAAAGGCGTGGAGAACGCGGTGATCTTGTCCTGCGCGTTGGCCATGAATTGGGCGCGTTCGGCGTCGGTGGTGTTCTGATAGTAGCGCAGCCCCGCATAGGACATGATGCGGCCGGAGACAGTGTCGATCTTCTCGTAGCGCAGCACGCAGTCGAGCAGGCCTTTGGCGTCCAAACCGGCCAGATTGCCCTCGTAATCTTCGGCGAACTCGGCGCAAGCGTTCTCCAGCCAGTCCATGTCGCGCTTGAATTCCTTGGCGTCAGGGGCGGTGTAGAGGTCACTCAGATCCCAGTCGGGCAGGTTGCCCAAACCGCCGCCGCCCTCGGCCAAATCGCGAAGGGGAGTTTTGGGGACGGGCAGGAATGGGGTGCGCATGGGAAGTCCTTTGTTCGAGTTCCCCCGCAACTTATGTGCGGGGGGCAGGGGCAACAAGGCGAAGGTGATCAATTCGTGGAGATCAGGCGGAATGACCGTCCACTGTGGGCGCACCGCGCGGGGCAAGATCATCGTTATGGACGATGACACCGTCATCGGTGAACAAGACGACGCCGTAGCCACCCGCCTCGTCAATGGAATGATCGCTACCAGCGACACCCAGATACATCGGTGTTTGGTGGCAGGTGCCCTTGAAGGTCGCGTAAGGGGTGCCGCGCGCGCCGCCGGAGATCGTGCGATGCACGTGACCGCATAGCAGCTGCACCACGTTGGAAAACTCCGCAATCAGGGCATGCAACTCGTCCTCGTTGCGCAGGCGAATGTCGTCCATGCCGTCTAATCCGGTCAGGAAGGGCGGGTGGTGCAGCGCCAATGTGACCGGCGCGCCGTCGGCAGCCTCCAGAGTTTTGCGCAGCCATGCCATGCGCGCTTCACACAGAATGCCGGAATGACGGGGGGTCGCATCCGCGTCGAAACTGTCGAGGCAGATCAGACGATGGCTGCCAAGCTCGACCACATGCTGGACATGGCCGGACGCCGTCATTGGGGCTTCCGGAAATTCAGCAATAAATGCGGCGCGGTCGTCATGGTTGCCCAGCATAAGCGAGACCGGAATGTCCACGCGCGCCAGCACGTCTCGCAACTGCGCATATTGGGCAGGGCGGCCGTGATGGGTCAGATCCCCAAGGATAACGATCCGTGCGGCATCGGGATGATGCTCCACTGCATGGTCCAACACACCGGCGAGCCGCTCGGAGGGGTTGAGCCCTATGATATTCCCATCGGCCTCAACCAGATGAGTGTCTGTTAAAACTATTAATTTCATCTTGGTTCAAATATTCCCGCCGGAGGCTCCGAACTGAGCCACAAACGAATCCTAGCGGGCCATTTCACAGGCCGCTAGTCCAAGTTTCCCAAAATATGATGCCGCCCGCAGAGCGGGCGACAATTAGGTCAGACCTCTTCGAACTCGATCAGCAGGTCTTTGGCGTCGATTTGCCCGCCGGGGACGACATGTACGGCCTTGATAATCGCGTCGCGTTCGGCGTGGATGCCGGTTTCCATTTTCATGGCTTCGATGGTCAGCAGCAGATCGCCCTCTTTGACCTCGGCCCCGGCACGGGCCGCGACGGTGGCCACAACTCCGGGCATCGGCGCGCCGATATGGTTGGGGTTGCCAACCTCGGCTTTCGGCATCCGCGCGGTGGCGGAGGCGGCTTTTCGGTTGGGGACGCGAACCACGCGGGGCGCACCGTTCAGCTCGAAAAACACCTTGGCTTCACCGGCGTCATTCGTCTCGCCCACCGCCTGCATGCGGATTTCCAGCGTCTTGCCTGGGTCGATCTCGGCGCTGATTTCCTCGCCCGACTCCATGCCATAAAAGAAGGTCCGCGTGGGCAGGGTGCGTACAGGGCCGTAAATCTCGTGGCGCTGGGCGTAATCGGTGAAGACCTTCGGGTACATCAGGTAGCCGTTCAGATCCTCGTTATCTATCTCTTGCCCGTCCAGCTTGGCTGAGATTTCGGCGCGGGCCGCTTCCAGATCGACCGGCTCCAACTTTTCGCCGGGGCGGTGGGTCATCGGTTTCTCACCCTTGAGGATTTTTGTCTGGATCGCCTTGGGCCAGCCGCCGGGAGGTTGCCCCAGATTGCCGCGCATCATGTCGATGACGCTATCGGGGAAGGCGACGTCGGTCTGCGGGTCTTCAACCTCCACACGGGTCAAGCCTTGGGACACCATCATCAACGCCATATCGCCCACCACCTTGGAGGATGGCGTGACCTTCACGATATCGCCGAACATCTGGTTCACATCGGCATAGGTCTGCGCGACCTCGTGCCAGCGTTCTTCCAAGCCGACGGAGCGGGCCTGCGCTTTGAGGTTGGTGAATTGCCCGCCGGGCATTTCGTGCAGGTAGACCTCGGAAGCGGGAGCCTGCATGCCGCTCTCGAAGGCTGCATACTGACCGCGCACGGTCTCCCAATAGTCGCTGATCTGGCGCACGGTTTTGATATCGAGGCCGGTGTCGCGCTCGGTATGGGCCAGGGCTTCGACCACAGAGCCGAGTGTCGCCTGCGAGGTGTTGCCCGACAGTGCGTCCATGGCGCAATCGACGGCGTCCACACCCGCTGCGGAGGCCGCGAGGATCGACGCAATCGCCCCGCCGGCAGTGTCGTGGGTGTGGAAGTGGATCGGCAGACCGACCTCTTCCTTCAGCGCCTTTACAAGGATCGTGGCGGAGGCAGGCTTCAGCAGCCCCGCCATATCCTTCAATCCCAGCACATGCGCACCCGCGTCTTTGAGCTGTTTGCCCATGTCGACATAGTATTTCAGGTTATATTTCGCGCGGTCTGGGTTTAGAATGTCGCCGGTGTAACAGATCGACCCTTCGCAGACCTTACCGGACGCGTTCACCGCGTCCATCGCCACGCGCATATTCTCGACCCAGTTCAGGCTGTCGAACACGCGGAAGACATCGACGCCGGTTTCCGCCGCTTGGCGCACGAACTCCTGCACGACGTTGTCAGGGTAGTTGGTGTAGCCGACGCCATTCGACGCGCGCAGCAACATCTGAGTCATCACGTTGGGCATGGCCGCGCGCAGGTCGCGCAGGCGCTGCCACGGGCATTCCTGCAAGAAGCGGTAGGCCACATCGAAGGTCGCGCCCCCCCAGCATTCCATGGAGAATAGCTGCGGCATGTTCGCGGCATAGGTCGGGGCCACGCGGATCATGTCGATGGAGCGCATTCGGGTCGCCAGCAACGACTGGTGACCGTCGCGCATTGTCGTATCGGTGATCAGCAGTTGTTTTTGGTCCTGCATCCAGTCCGCCACGGCTTGGGGGCCGTGATCCTCCAGAATGTTGCGCGTGCCATATGCGGGCTCCCCCGCAGGCTGTGGTGCCTTGGGGATGCGGGCCTCGGCGGGCACGGGGCGGCCTGCGGTCTCGGGGTGACCGTTGACGGTAATGTCGGCGATATAGGTCAGAATTCTGGTGGCCCGGTCGCGGCGCTGCTTGAAGTCGAACAGCTCGGGCGTCTCGTCGATGAATTTGGTGTGGTACTCGTAGTTCAGGAAAGTCGGGTTCTTGAGCAGGTTTTCCACGAAGGCGATATTGGTCGACACACCACGAATACGGAACTCACGCAGGGCGCGGTCCATGCGGGCAATGGCGGTCTCGGGCGTGGGGGCCCATGCGGTGACCTTTTCCAGCAAGCTGTCGTAGAAGCGCGTGATCACCGCGCCGGAATAGGCGGTGCCGCCGTCGAGCCGGATGCCCATGCCGGTGGCCACGCGGTAGGCGGTGATGCGGCCATAGTCGGGGATGAAGTTGTTTTGCGGGTCTTCCGTGGTGATGCGGCATTGTAGGGCGTGGCCGTCAAGCTTCACGTCATATTGCGACGCGCAGCCGGTGGCCTCGATCAGCGACTTGCCCTCGGCGATCAGGATTTGCGCGCGCACGATGTCGATGCCGGTGACTTCCTCGGTGACGGTGTGCTCTACTTGGACGCGGGGGTTGACCTCAATGAAGTAGAATTCGCCGCTGTCCATATCCATCAGGAATTCGACGGTGCCGGCGCATTCATAGTTCACATGCTCGCAGACTTTTTTCCCGAGCTGGCAAATTTGTTCGCGCTGCGTGCCTGACAGATAGGGGGCGGGCGCGCGTTCCACGACCTTCTGGTTGCGGCGTTGGACCGAGCAGTCGCGTTCGTACAGGTGGTATATCTCGCCGTGGCTGTCTCCGAGGATTTGGACCTCTACGTGGCGGGCGCGAACGATCATTTTCTCTAGGAAACCGGCGGAGTTGCCAAAGGCGGCTTCGGCCTCACGGCGGCCTTCCAGCACCTTTTCTTCCAGTTCGGCTTCTGAATTGATGGCGCGCATGCCCCGCCCGCCGCCTCCCCATGAGGCCTTGAGCATCAGGGGGTAGCCAACGTCGGCCGCCTCTTTCTTAATGGCCTCCATGTCGTCGCCCAGCACATCCGTGGCGGGAATGACCGGCACGCCCGCCTCGACGGCGACGCGGCGCGCGGAGGCTTTGTCGCCAAGCGCGCGCATGGTCGCGGCCTTGGGGCCGATGAACTTGATGCCGGCGGCGTCACAAGCGTCGACAAAATCGGGGTTTTCGGACAGTAGACCATAGCCAGGGTGAATCGCGTCCGCACCGGACATTTTGGCGACGCGGATGATTTCCTCGATGCTCAGATAGGCGGCCACGGGTCCAAGACCTTCACCGATTTTGTACGCCTCGTCGGCTTTGAAACGGTGCAGGCCCAGTTTGTCTTCTTCCGCGTAGACGGCGACGGTTTTCTTGCCCATTTCGTTGGCGGCGCGCATGACGCGGATGGCAATTTCACCGCGGTTGGCGATGAGGATTTTCTGAAACTCGGCCATGGCAGGGGGACCCTTCTTTGTGCAGTTGCAGCATGAATAGGGGCAAAGGGACGTTGCGTAAACTAGCTACGACTGGGTAGTTGCAAATTTTTGTTGGCGCTAACAGAGGGTCGAAGTCCTTGTTTGTCTGCGCTCATAGCAACCTAGCTGGCAGTTCTTTTAGTGTTTTCGTGCCCAGTTGGCCCATGTTGGAGACCATGTCCTTGGCCAATATATCTGCCAAATGGGCGGGTCCGGCATCGCCCAATGCGCCAAGTGCATAATGCCACGGGCGGCCCATCATGACGAAATCTGCGCCAAGCGCTATGGCGCGCAGAATATCCAGACCGCCCTCGATGCCGCTGTCGAAGATCAGCGGCAGGGTGGTGGCCGCGCGGACATGGGGCAGGGCCTCGATCGTGGACAGCCCGCCGTCGAACTGGCGGCCTGCGTGGTTGGAAACCCAGAGCGCGTCAACGCCTTCGTCTTGCAGCCGCGCGGCGTCGTCGGCGTTGCAGACGCCTTTGATGATCAACGGCCCGTCCCATTCGTCTCGCAGGTATTTGACGTAGTCCCAGTCGGGCGAGGTGCGGAGCAGGTAGCCGACGTGTTCCGTGGAAGACAGGCTGGTGGTCTGCTCGGCGTAGCTGTCCATCAGCTTCATGCGCGGCATACCGGTCTTGCGGATGCCGTTGAGCCAAGTGGGGCGCAGGGCCGCCTGCATCGCCAGCCGTCCGGTCAGGCGCGGCGGTTGGGTCAGCCCGCCACGGGTCTGGCGTTCGCGGCGCGACGCGACGGGGACGTCGACGGTCAGGATCAGCGTGTTGAAGCCAGCGGCCCTGGCGCGGGCCATTATGTCTTTACGAATGTCGGGGTCGCGGGGGGGATACATCTGGAACCACGCGTCCTCGCCCAGATACGGGGCCACGTCCTCGGGCGTTTGGGTGGCGACGGTGGACATGGAATAGGGGATGCCTTGGCGGGCGGCCTCTTGTGCCAGCAATCGCTCCGCGCCGGGCCAGATTAGGCCGGACATGCCGACGGGGGCGACGCCGAAGGGCAGCTTGTAGTCGCGACCAAGGAAGGTGGTGGACAGATCAGGCGTGAACTCGCCATGCAGGATTGAGGGGCGCAACAGCACCTCGTCCAGCTTGGTGCGGTTGCGCTTGAGCGTAGCCTCATGACCAGTCGCGCTGTCGAGATATTCCCAGACGAAATGGGGGATGCGCTTGCGGGCGCGGGCCTTGAGGTCGGACAAGCCGGGGTATTTGGCGTGGTGATCCATTTGATGCGGCCCTCAAAACTGGCGTAGAAACTTGTAGAGACGGCGCTGCGCATCGCCGGTCCACATATTGATATGGCCCGCGCCCTGTACTGGGTAAAGCTCCTTTTGTTTGGAGCCAGCGGCGTCGAGGATGGCGCGGCCCATGGTGGGCGGGATCAGATCGTCTTTGGTGCCGTGCAAAATAAGTAGCGGGGCTTGCAGCTTTGGCGCGCGGTCGATGCTGGGCCAGCGACTGAGCATGAGGCCCGTTGCAAGCGGCAATTGCGGGTGCATATGTGCTGCGACGTCTTTGAGTGACGTGAACGGAGCCTCAAGTACGATTGCACGGGGACTGGAGGTCGTGGCAAGATTGATAGCGATGGCGGCTCCGATACTCTCGCCATAAAGAATTGGAATTGTTGGATTTCCAGTGAGCTGCCCGCTGGTTAGCGCAGCATAAAGTGCGGCAATATCTGACGTGATGCCTGCCTCGGTTGGCCAACCCTTGCTGCCGTTCCCGCCGCGCAAGGACGGGGCGACGATGCCGTAGCCGCGATCCATCAGGCGTTGGAAGCGCGCTGTGCGCTTGGCGATGTGACCCGCGTTGCCGTGTAGGTAGAGGACTGTCGGCTTGCCGCGTTTGGGCGGCGCGGTCCAAACGACCATGCCGTCGAGCTTGCTTTCGGTGATGCGAGCGTCGGAGGGGGCGATGGCGCGAGGGTCGAGGGGGTATACGACGAGCCGCTCCAGTCCGAAATACGCACCAAAGAAAAGCGCCAGCAGCAGAATTGGGCGCAGCAGGTAACGCATTATTCGACGGTGTAGGGCAGTGTGCCGCGCTGATCGTGGTCGACAGTGAGTTTGCTTTCGAGCGGCGGGACAGAGCGTTGGTGGCAGTCACGGCGCGGGCAGATGCGGCAGGATATACCAATAGGTTCAAAGGCTTGTGGGCTGGCTGGAAGCAAGTCGTCAGTATAGACTAAAGCGCCAGCATGGGTCATTTCGCAGCCTAGGGCGATTGCGTAACGACGGGTGGGCGCAGTGAAGCTGCCGCCGGGCTTGGAGACGTCGCGGGCGATGGAGATGTAGCGTGCGCCGTCAGGAGTTTCGGCCAGTTGCCGCAGGAACCTGCCAGGCGTTTCAAACGCGCGGTGGACGTTCCAGAGGGGGCACGGGCCGCCGAAGCGGGCGAATTGCAGCCGGGTGGCGGAGTGGCGTTTGGTGATAGTGCCCGCCTGATCGACGCGGACGAAGAAGAACGGGATGCCCTTGGCACCGGGGCGTTGCAGCGTGGACAGGCGGTGGGCGACCTGTTCGATCGACGCGCCGAACTGGTCGGCGAGTTGTTCAAGATCGTGACGAGCCGCCTGAGCCGCCTCAAGGAAGGCGGAGTAGGGCATGAGCGCCGCACCGGCGAAGTAGTTTGCCAGCCCGATCTTGGCGATATGCCGTGCGGCGTCGGTTTGGAAGCGGGCAAGGTCCAGCGTGGCCTCTAGAAGCTCGTTTTGTTCGAGAAGTGCAATCTGGTGCAGTAGTTGGAATCGCTGGGTCGAGGGCGCAGAGCTTGCTGCAAGGCGCAGGGTGTTGCTGGCGGGATCATAGCGGCGCAGGCTCTTGCTGTCCGTGAACTCAAGGTCGAACTTTAGATTGCCGGCTCGTAGAATGTCACCTTCGGCGGTTTTTGCAAAGCGTTCGGCGGCGCGGTCGACTGCGTCGATGTAATTGTCGCAATAGTGAAAGAAGTCACGGACCTCTTCCCATGGACTGGGCTGTAGATTGGTGGCTTCCTGACCCAACACTTCGTCGAGAGAGGCGAGGCGTTCATGGGTTTGACGGTAGGCGCGGTGCAACTCGATAAACGCGCGCGATAGGGCAGGCGCATTTGAGGCGGCGAGGCGCAGGTCCGCAAGAGGCGGCGCGATTTCGGCGAATATCGGATCGGACAGCGCTTCTGCCATGTCGGTGACCATGCGCTCGGCGTCGCCGGTCGACAGCTCGGTCACGTCGAAGCCAAACTCGCTGGCCATGGCAAGGACCACGGAAGTGGACACGGGCCGGTTGTTGTTTTCCATCTGGTTGAGGTAGGGTAACGACACGCCCAACTTGGCAGCAAAAGCCTTTTGTGTCAGTGCCATGCGGGTCCGAAGTTCCCGCAGCTTGGTACCAGCATAGAGTTTCCGTGGGGCCATATCCGGCGTGCCTTTGCAGTTTTGCTATATAGCGTCATAGCCTTTGCAAAGCCGGTACTCAAGCGTGCCGGACTGCTTTCTCGCGACGTAGGACGAGCAGAATGCATACGAGGCTCGCAGCCGCGCTGAGCAGCATGACCCATTGTAGCGGATAGCTGCCATGGCCGTGTTCTAACAAGGATCCGGAGAGGGCGGCCAGTGCCGCGCCGCCGCCGATCATGATTGCACCGCCGACCCCAGAAGCTGTGCCTGCCAGATGCGGACGGACGGACAGCAGGCCTGCAGTGGCGTTTGGCAGTACCATGCCGTTGCCGAGACCAACAAAGGTGCAGAAAGCAAAGAAGGTGAAGGCGGAGCCGTAACCGATTGCTGTGACCGCCAAAGATGCGGCCATACCGGTCACCAGCAGGATGGAGCCGATCAGGATCATTCGGTTCACTCCAATGCTGACAGAGTAGCGGCCGGAGATCATGTTGCCGATGAAATAGCCAATGGCGGGAACGCCGAAAAGGTAGCGCGTGGTGGTGGGTGGTAATTCGTAGACGACGGAAGCCACGTAGGGAGAGCCGCCAAGAAAGGCGAAGAATGCGCCGGATGCAAAGGCGGCTGATAGTGCGTAGCCCCAAAATCTTTGAGAGGTGAAAAGCTCTGGATAGTCAGCGAATTGCGCCATGAAGCTAACAGATTTAGCCCGATTGGTTTCGCCTTGATCGGCCCAGCACAGCAGGGCAAGCCCCGCCCCGAAGGCGAAGGTGAAAAGGAAGATCGCGCGCCAGCCGAATATCTCGTCGATGAAGCCGCCGATGGTGGGTGCAAACATCGGGACCAATGACATGCCCATGGTAACGTAGCCAATGGTGGACGCGGCTTCGGCCATTGGGACTACATCGCGCACGATTGTACGTGACATCACCATGCCGACCGCAACCGACGCTGAGATCATGCGGAATGTCAGGAACATCTCGATCGAGGTGGACAGGTAGCAGCCGATTGACGCGAGTGCGGAAATAGCGAGCGCACCGATCACGATGGGGCGGCGACCATAGCGGTCGGATAGCGGGCCGATGATGATCTGTAGCAGGGCGGTGAAGGCCAGATACAGCGAGATCGACAGCTGCATGACACCGTATTCTGTGTCGAACGCTTCGGTCATAGCCGGAAGTGACGGCAGAAAAACCGACATGTTCATAGCCGACACTCCGGCTAGGAGGACCAGCGTTATGATATGTGGCGGAGTGGCGCGATCAAATAAGCGCGCGGACGTGTAACTCATAGGATGGACGATAGGGTGACGCCTTTGGAAGGTGAACCCTTTAGTTCAGTTTATTTGCAGTTTTGCAATATGCTGCAAGACGACTTTGCTCTATTTGCAAATTTGCCGTTTGTTCCTTTGCCGCGACGCGGCGCGGGTGTAGGTTCTTGCCAACTTATTTGGGAGGCCCGCGCCATGAAAGATATCCTAAGCGAACTGGAAGACCGCCGTGAAACGGCCCGCCAAGGTGGCGGAGAGCGTCGCATCGCATCTCAACACGCCAAGGGTAAACTGACGGCGCGAGAACGGATCGAGCTGCTGCTGGACGAAGACAGCTTTGAAGAGTTCGACATGTTCGTGGCGCATCGCTGCACCGAGTTCGGGATGGAGAAAGACCGCCCCGCAGGCGACGGCGTTGTGACGGGGTGGGGCACCATCAACGGGCGGCTGGTTTATGTGTTTTCCCAAGACTTTACGGTGTTTGGCGGCTCGCTGTCGGAAACCCACGCCCAGAAGATTTGCAAGATACAGGACATGGCGGTGCAGAACGGCGCGCCGGTCATCGGGATCAACGACTCCGGCGGCGCGCGTATTCAAGAAGGCGTGGCGTCTTTGGCGGGATACGCCGAAGTGTTTCAGCGCAATATTATGGCATCCGGCGTGGTGCCGCAGATCAGCCTCATCATGGGGCCGTGCGCGGGGGGTGCTGTGTATTCACCAGCCATGACCGACTTCATCTTCATGGTGAAAGATTCGTCCTACATGTTCGTTACCGGCCCTGATGTGGTGAAAACCGTGACCAATGAAGTGGTCACGGCAGAGGAGTTGGGCGGAGCGTCGACGCATACGCGCAAGTCCTCGGTTGCGGATGGGGCGTTCGAGAACGACGTGGAGGCATTGGCCGAAACGCGGCGCTTGGTGGATTTTCTGCCGCTCAACAACCGCCAGAAAGCGCCTGTGCGTCCGTTTTTTGATGATCCGGCGCGCATTGAGGCCAGCCTTGATACGCTGGTGCCGAGCAACGCGAACAGCCCATATGATATGAAAGAGCTGATCGCCAAGCTGGCGGACGAAGGCGACTTCTTTGAAATACAGGAAGATTTCGCCAAGAATATCCTGACCGGATTTATCCGCCTTGAAGGGCAGTCCGTCGGTGTTGTCGCCAACCAGCCGATGGTGCTGGCGGGGTGCTTGGATATTGACAGCTCGCGCAAGGCCGCTCGGTTCGTACGGTTCTGCGATGCGTTTGAAATCCCGATCCTGACGCTTGTGGATGTGCCGGGCTTCTTGCCCGGAACGTCTCAGGAATATGGCGGCGTGATCAAGCACGGCGCGAAGTTGCTGTTTGCCTATGGCGAGGCGACGGTGCCGAAAGTGACGGTGATTACTCGCAAAGCCTATGGCGGGGCCTATGACGTGATGGCGTCCAAACACCTGCGCGGCGACTTCAACTACGCATGGCCCACTGCGGAGATTGCGGTGATGGGGGCCAAAGGGGCCGTTGAAATTCTGTACCGTGCCGAGCTGGGGGATTCCGAGAAAATTGCAGATCGGACTGCCGACTATGAGGACCGCTTTGCCAACCCGTTTGTGGCCGCAGAGAAGGGCTTCATTGACGAGGTGATCATGCCGCACTCCACCCGCAAGCGCGTGGCGCGGGCTTTTGCGTCGCTGCGGGGCAAGTCGGTGACGAACCCGTGGAAGAAACACGATAATATTCCGTTGTGAGGCTGTGATGACCGAATTTCACAACATATCCAACGCACCGACACATGTGGCCCCGTTTTCCCATGCGGTCGAATCAGATGGCTGGGTGATCCTTACCGGACAGATGCCGACCAAACCGGGCGGGGCCACTACCGACCCGCTGGACGAGGGCGTGGAGGCGCAGACGCGGCAGGTGATGTTGAATCTCGAAACCGTGCTGAAGGGAATCGGGCTGGACCTGAGCCATGTCGTGCAGTGCCGCTGCTTTCTGACTGAGTTCGAGCGGGATTACGCGGTGTTCAATGAAACCTACAAAAGCTTCTTTCCCGCTGATCGGCTGCCAGCGCGCACCACAGTGGGGGTAACGGCCTTGGCCGTGGGGGCTTTGGTCGAAATCGACTGTATCGCGAGGCGGCCCGGATGAAATCGGCCGCGCTGGCAGTTTTGATCGCGACGGGGACGGCTTCGGCCGAGGCAGTTCCCTTGCGCGGTCTGTCGGCGGTGGACTATTTACCCCATGAGGTCCTTTTTGAACCCGCTGGCGCCTATGACGCTGTGCGTCGCTTGGTGCGAATGCGGCTGGTCGCACCGCAAATCGCGGATCAGGAGCAGTTCGGCTTTGATGTGGTAGAGCCAGACTTTCAGGCGCTCTGCGATGGTGAAGGGCTTCGAATTGTTGCTGAATTTGCACCCAATGCCCGAGAAATCGTAGTGTCTGTTGCGTCGGAAGCGGTGCCATTCGGCGAATCTGCGCCGAATGTGGTGCAATACTTCGATTTATTCGGTGTCGAGGGCAACACCTGCGTTTGGGGTGGATTATGACCAGAACACAATATGTTGGCCGGAATAGCTCAAGCTGTGGCAGGGATGTTTCATTTGCAGTTCATCGCGCTTTAGCCACATCGAAGATATATTTTTTTACTAATGGAACGGCTACCTTGCAGGCAGGTTACATTTCTGTGACCCCTAACGTGTGCGAGGAAGGAGTGGGGATTAGCCCCGCTAATGATTCGTCAGACCAAAACAGGAGACTCAGATGTCCAAGAGCATCAAAGCACTCGCAGCCTTTGGCTTCGTTGCAATCGTCGCAGCATGCGGCGGCCAGCAAGAAGAAGAAGTTGTTATCATTGAGCCAGTTGCTGCTGAGCCAGCATACAACAAGTACTAAAACTACATTTGCGGGGCGGGCTTTCCGCATCGCCCCGCAAAACCTTACCGGCCTGACAGCGCAGACAGCGCGTGCGGCCCCCCTCATTTTCAAAAGTGATACACGTCCCGTAGCTCGCGCCCGCGCGACCCGTTCGCATGCGCGCATGCCAGAACGCGGGATGCACGACTTTCGCTCAAAGGTGACACCATGTTGAAACACAAGGGATTTCCCTCGCGGCTACCGGGAACGGATTACCAGTTTACCATCCGTCGCGATAACAAGGACGGGGCCACTCCTTTAACCAAACGCGAACGGTATGCGGACCGGCGTCCGATGGACCGGCGGGCTGATGCCGGATTCATGTGGGCTTTGGTGCAGCATTTTGGTGAGGAGCCGTTCGAGCGTGGCAACCTTGATGCGGGGCGGTTGAACTGGCTTTTCGGTCGCGAAGTCGTCCCGGCGGAAGATCCGTTCGACCCAGCAAGCTACGAAGCACTGCTGCGCATCGACATCCGCCGCGTTCAAGGGACGTTCCCGAACGCATTTGCAGAAGAATTCATCGAATAATGGGCAAAATTACGCTGACATATGAGCGATTTAAGCGATTTAATGCTCAAATTGACGCTGGGGCAGTAATCGAGTTTGCTCAGCCTGCTGAGTGTCGCATCGTGGCTGAGCAGGTTAATCCCTCCAGCACAGAGATGCGCCTGCATGTACAAAACCGTTACCCTTCCCCTCTGAAGAGGTCTGCTCGTTTGGGCAGACCTCTTTTTTTCTGTGCGGGCGGGCGCGGGCGGCAAAGTGCCGATGCTTCCCCTGCGGTTCGCGCAGAATTCCGCCAAATTCAGCGTTCTAGAAAGTTTTTGAAACTTTCTCGCGCATTCGGGTGTTGGGTCTCCAAGAGCAATCAAGGAGAATTCCAATGCGTAAGACATTCCTCATCTCGACTCTTTTTGCGGCAGCCTTTGCGCTGTCAGCCTGTGATTCCGACGCCGAACGCGGCCTTGTTGGGGCAGGCGCAGGCGCAGCCGTTGCCTCGGCCACAGGTGGCAACGTCGTTACGGGTGCTGTCCTTGGTGGCGCGGCAGGCGTGTTCTGCGACGACGCAGGCATCTGCAAGTAACAACCAGACAACCATTAACCAGACCAACAGGGCCGGGACGCGCAGATGCGCGCCCCGGCCTTTTTTGATGCAAGACCCCCGGCCGATGGGCTGGGCAAGAGGGGACCTGACCTAATGTTCAAGAAAATCCTGATCGCCAACCGTGGTGAAATCGCCTGCCGTGTCATCAAGACCGCCCGCAAGATGGGCATCAAAACGGTAGCGATTTATTCTGATGCCGACGCGCAGGCGATGCATGTGCAGATGGCGGATGAGGCGGTGCATATCGGGCCACCCCCAGCTAATCAGTCCTACATCGTAATCGACAAAGTGATGGCGGCGATCAAGGAGACTGGGGCAGAGGCCGTGCATCCGGGTTACGGGTTCTTGTCGGAAAACTCCAAGTTTGCGGAAGCACTGGAAGCCGCTGGCGTCGCCTTCATCGGGCCACCTGTTGGCGCGATCGAGAAAATGGGGGACAAAATTACCTCCAAGAAGATCGCCCAAGAGGCCAACGTGTCCACGGTTCCGGGCCATATGGGGCTGATCGAGGATGCTGAAGAAGCGGTGAAGATTTCCAAGGAAATCGGCTATCCAGTGATGATCAAAGCCTCCGCTGGTGGTGGCGGCAAGGGAATGCGGATTGCGTGGAATGATGACGAGGCCCGTGAAGGGTTCCAGTCATCGAAGAACGAAGCCGCGAATTCCTTCGGTGATGATCGCATTTTCATCGAGAAGTTCGTCACCCAGCCGCGCCACATCGAAATTCAGGTTTTGGCTGACGCGCATGGCAACTGCATCTATCTGGGCGAGCGGGAATGCTCGATCCAGCGACGCCAGCAAAAGGTGATCGAGGAGGCGCCGTCGCCGTTTCTGGACGAGGCGACCCGCAAAGCTATGGGCGAGCAGTCATGTGCATTGGCGCAGGCGGTTGGCTATACCTCTGCCGGTACGGTGGAGTTCATTGTCGATGGTGACCGCAATTTCTACTTCCTTGAGATGAACACCCGTTTGCAGGTGGAACATCCTGTGACCGAGTTGATCACAGGCGTGGACTTGGTCGAGCAGATGATCCGCGTGGCTTATGGTGAAAAACTGAAGCTGAAGCAAAAGGACGTAAAGCTGAACGGCTGGGCGATGGAATCACGGCTTTATGCGGAAGACCCGTATCGCGGCTTCCTGCCGTCGATTGGCCGCCTGACCCGCTACCGCCCACCGGCTGAGAAGCACAATGACAAGCGCGCCGTGCGCAATGATACGGGCGTTTATGAGGGCGGCGAGATTTCGATGTATTACGACCCGATGATCGCCAAGCTGTGTTCTTGGGGGCCAACCCGCGCAGAGGCCATCGAGCACATGCGCGTAGCGCTGGATAGTTTCGAAGTGGAAGGCATTGGCCACAACCTGCCGTTCTGCGCCGCTGTTATGGATCATCCGAAGTTTGTGTCCGGCGACATCACCACCGCGTTTATCGAGGAAGAATACCCTGAGGGCTTCACGGGAGTAGAGCTGCCGAAAGAGACCTTGGCACGCATCGCGTCCTCGGCGGCGGCTATGCACCGCGTTGCCGAAATCCGCCGCGCGCGAATTTCCGGCACCATGGACAACCACCGCCGCAAGGTGGGAAAGGATTGGGTCGTGACCCTGCAAGGCGAGCACTTTGAGGTGAAGATCAAGGCCGACAAAAAGGGCGCGACCGTGAAGCACGCCGACGGCACCAAGCAACGTGTCTCCTCGGATTGGACGCCGGGCGACAGCCTTGCCAAGCTGAAGGTCGATGGCGAGAAGCTGGTGCTGAAGGTCGAAAAGATCTCCGGCGGGTTCCGGATGCGCCACCGTGGCGCGGACCTGAAAGTGCATGTGCGCACGCCGCGTCAGGCTGAACTGGCATCCTTGATGCTTGAGAAAACGCCGCCTGATACTTCCAAGCTGCTGCTCTGCCCGATGCCGGGTTTGATCGTCAAAGTGGACGTGGAAGTCGGTGACGAGGTGCAGGAAGGCCAAGCGCTATGCACTGTCGAGGCGATGAAAATGGAAAACATCCTGCGTGCGGAGCGTAAGGGCAAGGTGTCCAAGATCAACGCGTCCGCCGGCGACAATCTGGCCGTGGACGACATCATCATGGAGTTCGAATAATCCGCGATGGCCGTTTTCGACAACATCATCGACCCAAGAGTGCAGCAGGCAATTGTCGGCGGGCTCTTCTTGGCGGTGGGGTGGGTCTATAACGGCCATCGCAACCGCTTGCGGGAACGGCGGCGGCGTCTGGAGAAGATGCAGGATGTGCAGACCGCGTTGATTGCGGAGATCGACCACTACGTGGTGACGTTGAAGCAGTTTGACCTGACCGCCACATGGCAGCGCATTGTCGGGGCCATGGAAGATGACGACAGCTACACGCCCGTGGTGCCCAGCGAGCGTAACGATACGGTGTTTTCGGCGCTTGTCGCAGAAATTCATCTTCTGCCGGAGGAGGTTATCCAGCCGGTCGTAGGCTATTACAATCAGGTGTTCGCGGTGGATGCGATCATTGACGACTTGCGCTCCGATTTGTTTCGCGAAATGGACCAAGTGCAGCGCATCGGCATGTATACCGACTACATCGCCCTAAAGCAGGAAGCATTGGCACGTGGAGAAACGGCCCTGCGCGCGTTACGCGTCAGCACGGGCCGTGAACCTAACCCTAGTAGCCGGGTCGCGGACCCGTCTGACCAGTCATAGGGGGAGGAGATTTTGGCGTCTTGGACATATCACTCACCTCTTGGGTCTACGGTCGGGCAGAATGCCGTTCCTGCGACTAATATAGGTACCTTTGCGTTAATGCGCAATGAAGCAGGCGCTCAATCGTTCAATTCGGCGTCTTGCGCCGCCCGTCTGTCGCGGAGTTCCTGCAAGCGCAGTGGCATTTTGTCGATGGCGCGGGTGATTTCGCGCACATCCCACGGGGACGGCTTGCGCAGTTCCACTTCGCCGTCTTTGCCGATTAGCACCATCATGAACCCGCGCGGACGCAGTGTGTTGCGAATTTCGGACGGGTTTTTAGGGTCTGAGTCGATCAAGATCACCACATCGCGGTCAATCAGGGGGTCCGGTCGCGCCTCCAAAAGCTCGATCTGGCGGGTGAAGCGCGGATCGGCTGGGGTGTCGGCAAACACCACAACGGCGCGTCTGAGCCAGAGAAAATCGCTCAAATTCGCCTCAACTGCATCATATGGGCCGATTGCGGTGGGGTCGTCCAACACGTTTTCGGGCAACCCTGCGGCCAAGGTCTGGGTGGCAAAAAATGCAGATAAAACAAATAAGATAGCGTGTTTCATGAAGGCTCCCTCTGCCCCTAATATAGGGGGCAATTTCGGGAATGGAATGGTGCGCTTGCGCACAAATGCGCCAGCCTTGCGTGTTAAGCCAATGGTCAGCCTTTGGGCTGACAACAAACGCTCCAGTCGGTCGCACAGGGCGACAGGTGCTACAGGGGCGTTTGTTGTGGATATTTGCCTGCATCTTGGGGCGCATCGGACCGGATCGACCGGTTTTCAGGTCATGCTGAACGGCCAGCGGCCCGCGCTGCGGCGTGCCGGACTTGCCTATTGGGGGCCGGAGCGCACCCGTGGTGGCCTGCTGGCAGGGCTTGTGAAGAACCCGCATCATCTGAGCACGCGCGATACACAGCTTGGACAACGCTCCTGCGGGCGGTTGCGCATGGAATTCACGCGGCTGGAGCATGCGGGTGTCCAGCAGCTTATCCTGAGCGAAGAAAACCTTATCGGCACCATGGCGCAGAACTTGGAGGCGGTGCGTCTTTATGGTCAGCTTTCGGGTCGTCTTGAACGGGTTAGCCCCGCATTTGAGGGGCGTGGTTTGCGCATCGGTATCGCTATCCGTGCCTATGATCTGCATTGGGCCTCGCAGCTGGCGTTCAGGGTGAAGGCAGGGGCGGCTTTGCCGTCTGCCGCCGATTTGGACCGGCTGGCCACCCAACCACGTCGCTGGCACGATGTGATTGCCGATATTGGCGACGTCTTCCCCATGGCACAGCTTGTGGTCTGGCCGTTTGAAGGCTGGGTCGCTAATCCAGCCCCGCTGGTTGCCGCACTTGCCGGTCGGCCTGTGGCACTTGGACCAATGGCAAAGCCGTATAAATCCAACGCCTCTGCGCCAGCAGCAGCGCTCGCGAAGATTGCTGCGGAACGCGGTGATCTGGATGGCGCCTTGCGGCTGGCTACAGCACGGCATGGCGCCCGCTACATGCCGTTTGACAGTGAACAGATTTGGAAGCTGCAAGAAGATTACCGCGCGGACATCGCTTGGCTAAAGGCCGGAGCGGGGCCGCGTGTGACCTACCTCGACCCGACCGAAGATACATTCTGCGGGGCAGACATGACAGAAGGAAGCCACCATGACCGAGAAGAAAGAAGCGTGGGAAGCGCGCGCTGAAAAAGAGCTGCGCGGCCGCCCACTGAACGAATTGACATGGGACAGCCCTGAAGGGATCGCGATCCAGCCGGTTTACACCGAGGAGGACGCGGCGGGTCTAGAGCATATGGGCTCCATGCCGGGAGAGGGGCCATTTACCCGTGGCCCGCGCTCGACCATGTATACGGGGCGTCCTTGGACGATCCGGCAATATGCGGGGTTCTCGACCGCCGAAGAGTCTAACGCGTTCTACCGCAAGGCTTTGGATGCAGGGCAGCAAGGGGTGTCGGTCGCGTTCGATCTGGCGACGCACCGCGGCTATGACAGCGACCACGCGCGTGTAGAGGGCGATGTGGGCAAGGCCGGCGTGGCGATTGACAGCGTCGAGGATATGAAGATCCTGTTCGACGGCATCCCGCTGGACAAAGTGTCGGTGTCGATGACCATGAACGGCGCGGTGATCCCTGTGCTGGCCTCGTTTATCGTCGCTGGTGAAGAGCAGGGCCATGACCGCGCGGTGTTGTCCGGCACCATCCAGAACGACATTCTCAAAGAATTCATGGTGCGCAACACCTACATCTACCCGCCGGAGCCCTCCATGCGGATCGTGTCGGATATCATCGCGTTTACCGCGTCGGATATGCCGAAATTCAACTCGATCTCGATTTCCGGCTACCACATGCAGGAAGCGGGCGCGAATTTGGTGCAGGAGCTGGCATTCACGCTGGCCGACGGGCGCGAATATGTGCGCGCAGCGATTGCTAACGGCATGGACGTGGATGCGTTTGCGGGGCGGCTGTCGTTCTTCTTTGCCATTGGGATGAACTTCTTCATGGAAGCCGCCAAGCTGCGCGCGGCGCGGTTCCTGTGGCACAAGATCATGAGCGAGTTTAACCCCAAGAAAGAGGGTTCCATGATGCTGCGAACGCATTGCCAGACCTCTGGTGTGTCGTTGCAGGAACAAGACCCCTACAACAACATCGTGCGCACGGCCTATGAGGCCATGTCAGCGGTGTTGGGCGGGACTCAGTCGCTACACACAAACTCGTTTGACGAGGCCATCGCGTTGCCCACCGCGTTTTCCTCGCGGATTGCGCGCAACACGCAACTGATCTTGCAGAACGAAACCAAGGTCACCAAGGTCGTCGATCCATTGGCAGGGTCTTTCTATGTTGAAAAACTGACCTCTGATCTGGCGGACGAGGCGTGGAAAATCATCGAAGAGATCGAGGAAATGGGCGGCATGACCAAGGCCGTGGCCTCCGGCATGCCCAAGCTGCGTATCGAGGAAGCGGCGGCTCTGCGTCAGGCGCAGGTGGACCGTGGCGAGGAAGTGATCGTCGGGGTCAACAAGTTCCGTTTGGACAAGGAAGACCCGATCGACATTCTGGATGTGGACAACGTCGCGGTGCGGCTGAGCCAGATCGAGCGGCTTGATAAGATCAAAGCGTCGCGGGACCAAGCGGCCTGCGATGCGGCCTTGGCGGCGTTGGAAGAGGGCGCAAAATCCGGTGAAGGAAACCTTCTGGCGCTGGCGGTGGATGCCGCGCGGGCACGCGCAACTGTGGGAGAAATCAGCATGGCTATGGAAAAAGCGTTTGGCCGCCACCGCGCGGAGGTGAAGACTTTGGCGGGCGTGTATGGCGCAGCCTATGAGGGCGACGCAGGCTTCGCGGCTATCCAGAAAGATGTCGAGGACTTTGCCGAGGAAGAAGGTCGTCGTCCGCGCATGTTGGTCGTGAAAATGGGTCAGGACGGACATGACCGCGGGGCAAAAGTGATCGCGACGGCCTTTGCCGATATTGGCTTCGACGTCGATGTGGGGCCATTGTTCCAGACGCCGGAAGAAGCTGCACAGGACGCGGTGGACAATGACGTGCATGTCATCGGCATCAGTTCTCAGGCGGCGGGGCACAAGACATTGGCCCCGAAACTGGTGGAGGCGCTGAACGCGGCAGGTGCCGGGGACATTCTGGTGATTTGCGGCGGGGTAATCCCTCAGCAAGACTATGACTTCCTCTACAAAGCTGGCGTGAAAGCGATCTTCGGGCCGGGGACAAATATCCCGGAGGCAGCGAAGGATATCCTCGCGCTGATCCGCAAGGCGCGCGATTGATGGGAAAGCGGGCGCTCATCCTGATGGGGATGGGTGCCGGCGCTGTTTGGGCGCTGGCGGTGATACCGTTGGCGCGGGCGGCCTCGCGACAGGTGCAAATGCCGCTGGCCGACGCGCTGGCTTTGGGGCTTCTGCCAGCTGGCATTGTGCTGCTCTTGATGATTGGTCGTTTGGCCCAACGGCGGTTCTTTGATGATCAAACCATCGACGGAGATCCCTATCAGGCTGGGTCCGTCGCCGAGATCGATCAAAGAGTACTGCATAACTCTATCGAGCAAACCGTGCTTAGCATTGCGCTTTGGCCCTTTATCGGTATGGCACTGGGGGCGGGCCCTGTCCTACTTTTGGGGCTGTCTTTTGCCGCAACACGGCTGTTGTTTTGGGTCGGTTACCACGTCTCTCCATCTCTGCGGGCATTCGGTTTTGCTGCAGGGTTTTACCCTACCATCACACTTTTGGTATTTGCGCTGGTTCTGGGGTATCAGGAGGGGCGATTTAATGTCGTAGCGTTCTGACAGGGGCCGTCAAAGTCTCAATGGTCGTGATCACGTCACGGAAAATGATGTCGGAAGCCTTGAAACCGGCCTCTCCATAGGTCACATCTGAGCCTGAAAGAGAGAATTCTATGGCGCTACCGGTCCGCGATCAGGCGAAATATTGGGGCATCGCCACAGCGGCGTTCCTGCTGGCATTGTGGTATCTGGGCGACGTCATGCTGCCGTTTATTGTGGGTGGGGCGATTGCCTACGGGTTGGACCCGTTGGCCGACCGGCTGGAGCGCATGGGGGCGAGCCGTGTCGTAGCGACCACGATCATTAGTTTAATTGCAATTTTTGTGTTCATCTTGATGGCGGTTTTGATCATCCCGATGATTGTCAGCCAAGCGGCTGGACTGTTTGAAAGCGCCCCGGATTTATTCGCGCGCTTGCGTGACTTCCTGTCGGAGCGGTTCCCTGAATTGGGCGATGCAAACTCGACCCTGCGCCAGTCGTTGTCGTCCATCGGGGCGACTATTCAGGAACGCGGAGGGGAGTTTGCCCAAAGCGTGTTCTCCTCAGCGCTTGGCGTCATCAACGCCGTTGTGTTTATCGTCGTGGTGCCTGTTGTGGCGTTCTACATGCTGCTGGATTGGGACAATCTCGTGGCCAAGATTGATACCTTCCTGCCACGTGATCATGCGCCGCAAATCCGTAAGATTGCGGCCGAGATCGACCTTACCCTTGCCAGCTTTGTGCGCGGCCAGCTGACGGTTTGCGCTATTCTTGGTGTGTTTTACGCCGTGGGATTGATGCTGGTTGGTCTGCAATTTGGACTTGTTGTCGGGTTCATTGCCGGGCTGATTTCGTTCATCCCGTATATCGGCGCAGTGATTGGCGGGGTGCTGGCGGTAGGTTTGGCCCTGTTCCAGTTCTGGGGCGAGCCTGCGATGATCGGCGCAGTGGCGGCAGTGTTCGTAGCTGGGCAGTTCCTTGAAGGCAATGTTTTGACCCCGAAACTGGTCGGCGAAAGCGTCGGGTTACACCCCGTCTGGTTGATGTTTGCACTGTCTGTTTTTGGCACATTGTTCGGCTTTGTGGGCATGCTGGTCGCGGTTCCCGTGGCCGCGTCGCTGGGTGTGGTGGCCCGCTTTGGGACTGAACAATACCGCACCAGCCGTCTCTATAGTGGGCTGGACAGCGACGACGACCCGGAAGGCACTGCATAAACTTATGTCGGAACAATTGGCATTTTCCCTACCCGCCAAGGAGGCGTTGGGGCGCGAGGACTATTTCGTGTCCGATGCGAACGCACTGGCTGTGGCTGCTGTTGAGAATTGGACCAACTGGCCGTTGAGAAAACTGGTTCTGGTTGGTCCGTCGGGATCCGGAAAAACTCATCTGGCGATGGTTTGGGCGCATGAAACAGGCGCGCGGGTTATGTCGGCTGATGTGCTGGATGATCCGGCCGCGTTGGCGAATGGCCCGTTGGTGGTTGAGGATTTGCACCTGATTTGCGGCGATCGTTCGGCAGAAACGCAAGCGTTCCATCTGCATAACCTTATGCAGGAAGGGGGGCATCCGTTGCTTGTAACCTCTGCCACCGCACCTGCGCGTATGAGTTTCGCGTTGCCTGACCTCAAAAGCCGGATGGAAGGGACGTCCATCGCAACCTTGGAAGCGCTGGATGACGCATTGTTGATGGCACTGGTGATGAAGATGTTTTCCGACAGGCAGATCGCAATTAAACCCGATTTGCTGAACTACGTGATGCCGCGCCTGCCACGAAGCTTTGACGCTGTGCGCGGGTTTGTGGAGACCGTGGACGCCCGCGCCTTGGCCGAAAAACGGCCTATCGGCAAAGGGCTAGCGCGTGACGTTTTAGCCGAAATTACGGGTGATTAAGCGCAGACCGTCTGGACACTTCGAGGCATTATCTCCACATTCGTCATCGTGACCTTACATTCTCAAATCAAAACGCTGCCTATGTGCGGCGCTGACTTCTTGACTTCTGGCTACCCCGAACCCGTGGAGATCGCCGATCTTGACGCTCAGGGGCCAGAGCGTTTTTTCAATCGCGAGTTGAGCTGGCTCGCGTTCAATTGGCGTGTGCTGGACGAGGCGGCGAATCCGCGTGTGCCGTTGATGGAACGCGTGCGGTTTCTGGCGATTTCATCCACCAACCTTGATGAGTTTTATACCGTGCGCGTTGCAGGCCTGCGCGAGTTAGCCAACGCCGGAAACCGAACGCCGTCTGCGGACGGGCGCACGCCGGCAGAGCAGTTGGTGCTGATTGACCAAAACGCCCGCGCCCTAATCACCAAGCAAGACGCGGTGTGGGAAGCTCTGAAAGACGAGATGGAAACCAGCGGTATCTGGCTGTTGGATGCCGAGGATGTAACGGCGCCGGATCGCGAGTTCCTCGATAGCTATTTCATGTCGAACGTGTTCCCGGTGCTCTCGCCGCTGGCGATTGACCCCGCACACCCATTCCCTTTCATCCCGAATGAAGGTTTTTCACTAGCGTTGCAACTGGAGCGCCCAAGCGATGGCCGCACCTTGCAGGCCTTGCTGCCGATTCCGGCGCAGATCGAGCGGTTTATCTCGATGCCTTGCGAGGCGGGGCAGCAGCGGTTTTTGCCAATGGAGCAATTGCTGACCCTCAAAATCAGCGAGATGTTTCCGGGCTATCAAGCCGTCGGCCATTGCGCCTTCCGCTTGCTGCGCGACAGCGACCTAGAGGTTGAGGAAGAGGCCGAGGACCTAGTGCGCGAGTTTGAAGTCGCGTTGAAGCGGCGTCGCCGTGGTGAAGTGGTGCGGCTGAAGATCAGTTCCGGCGCGCCTACCAAGCTGCGCACGCTGGTGATGAAGGCGCTTGAGGTGACCGAGGTCGACGTGATCGAGATTTCGGGGATGATCGGTCTGTCTGATCTGAGCGAGCTGGTCTCCGCAGCGCCCCCAGAATTGTTGTGGCCCTCGTTTAGCCCGCGTGTACCCGAACGGGTGCAGGACAATGATGGTGATATGTTCGCGGCCATTCGCCAAAAAGACATGCTGTTGCACCATCCATATGAGAGCTTTGACATGGTCATCCGCTTTCTGGCGCAAGCCGCGCGGGATCCCAATGTGGTGGCGATCAAGCAGACACTATACCGGACATCAAACGAAAGCCCGATTGTTGACGCGCTATGCGAGGCCGCCGAGAATGGCAAATCCGTCACCGCCTTGGTGGAACTGAAAGCACGCTTTGATGAAGCCGCAAACATTCGCCAGTCGCGCAAGCTGGAGCGTTCTGGCGCGCATGTGGTCTACGGGTTTATCAATTACAAAACCCACGCGAAGATCAGCACTGTGGTCCGCCGTGAGGGCGACACGCTGGTGACCTACACGCATTACGGCACTGGCAACTATCACCCGATCACGGCGCGGATATATACGGACCTGAGTTTGTTTACGTGTGACGCATCACTCGGGCGTGATGCCACGAAGGTGTTCAACTATATCGGTGGATATGCGCAGCCCGAGCGCCTTGAGAATCTGTATTTGTCCCCGACTGGTATGAAGAAAAAACTGATCCGGATGATCGACAAAGAAGCGGGTTATGCCTCCGAGGGCAAGCCTGCCGAGATTTGGGCGAAGGTGAACTCGGTGGTCGAAGTCGACGTGATCGACGCGCTGTACCGCGCGTCTCAGGCGGGGGTGAAGATCAGCCTTGTGGTGCGCGGGATTTGCGCAGTGCGACCAGGTATCAAGGGGTTGAGTGAAAACATCCGTGTGAAGTCCATTGTGGGTCGTTTTCTAGAACATTCGCGTATTGTTTGCTTTGGCAATGGGCATGGTCTGCCATCCAAGAAGGCCAAGGTTTATATGTCTTCGGCGGACTGGATGAGCCGCAACCTGAACCGTCGGGTGGAAACCTTGGTAGAGATTACCAACAAGACGGTTCAAGCGCAGGTGATGAGCCAGATCATGGCCGCCAATCTTGCGGACACGGCGCAAAGCTGGATTCTGTCGCCGGATGGCTCTTATGTGCGGGCTGACGTAGAGGGGCAGGAGAACCCGTTTAACTGCCACCGGTTCTTCATGGAGAACCCGTCGCTGTCTGGCCGCGGGTCAGCAGGGGCGGGGGATGTGCCCGAACTGACCCACACGCCTGATTAAGCCGGAACGGCAACCGCATTGGGTGACAGCGCGCGGCTGGTGGCCCAAGCCCCGGCGACAATGCTGACAAGAGCCAACAACGCGGCGATGCTAAGAGACGCGGACCCGCTGAGGCCTGCGCCAACGGTACAACCGCCAGCCAGAACGCCCCCAAAACCCATCAGAACCGCGCCCAAGGCGTAGCGGCCTGTTTGTGCGGCGCTTTCGAAGGACGCGGTCTGCAACTCACCACGCAATGCGGCGCTAGCGAAACTGCCGAACAGGATGCCGCCGATGAAGCCAGTGCCGAAACCTGCGGGAACTGCCGTGGAGGCGATCACCCAGAACAGCGTATCAGACCAAGGCAACGTAAAGGCGGCGGATTGGACGGCAAGCGGATCGAACTCGTCGAACAGCAGCACGCTTGTGGTGGCCCAGCCCAGAACGGGGACAAGTCCGATGACAACACCAAGTGCCACATGGTGCCTAGACGGGCGGAAGCGCTGGATCAACCACGCTGCGACGATGACAGCAACCGCGCCGCTGAGGGCCGCACCACCTGACAGCTCCGCGATGGAGGCGAAGGGCAGGTCGATAGTGACCGAGCCCAAAGCCGTGCGAACGGGGGACAGCACGCCTTTCAACATGGCGTGGGCGGTAATTGCGAAGATGATCAGTACCGTGGCGGCACGCATGTTGCCGGTGGCGCTTAGCACCGTCAGGCGGGAGACGCAGCCGCGCGTTAGAACCATACCCGCCCCGAACGCTGCTCCGCCGACAACGATGGCAAGAACCGCAAGATCGCTCGCAAGGAAGCGGTGGTCTTCAATGGCGATGAAGCCGTAAGCACTGGCCAGTTGGAAGCTGAGGATGGCCGCCGCAAATGCGCTGAGCCATACGGCGCCCGCCGATCCACGGTCTTCGCTGTCGACCGCCACCGCGCGACGCAGGCAGAACCGTGAGATTTGTGCAGCAACGCCAAAGACAAGGCCAAGCCCCAGCCCGAACAGCAATTGCAGAGTGCGGGCCTCAAGGCCCCAATCATAGGTTTCCAGCAGCATGGTGTCTCTCCGAATTAATCCCGTGCGGGATATCTGCCTAAATGGCTCGCTGTCAAACGGGAGAAGTGGAACAAAATGAGTAAAATATCGAAATTGGCGGAAAATAATTCCCACAGGAGCAGCCTCGCCTCTAACGCGTGCTGCTTTCGTCGCGCATTCCTCTTCTTGGTTCCTTTCTTGCCGCTTTCGCATTGACGCCGCGCCCCGCCAGCCGCCATTGTCGCGGCCAACGCAAGAACCGGCAGCGAGACGAGCTTTGGACGGATATAACGACGAAGACGGCCCCTTCGGGCGCCCCCTGTTCAACGACCCGAAGTCCAAGGCCCTGAAGCGGGTGGGGGCAATTGATGTGGGCTCCAACTCGGTGCGGATGGTGGTGTTTGACGGGGCTGCGCGCAGCCCTGCGTATTTCTTCAACGAAAAAGTCATGGCGGGATTGGGCGCTGGTCTGTCCGAGACTGGCCACCTGAACCCAGAAGGGCGCGACCGCGCGCTGGCGGCGTTGCGGCGCTTTGCGCTTTTGGCGCAGGGAATGGGCGTATCGCCGATGACCTGTGTGGCGACCGCAGCCGTACGCGACGCATCGGACGGTGTCGAGTTTCGCGCCGAAGTCGCTCGTGAAACAGGGCTGAACCTATGGGTCGCGGAAGGTGTCGAAGAGGCACGCTTGTCGGCGCAAGGGGTGTTTCTGGGCTGGCCCGAAGCACGCGGGTTGATGTGCGATATCGGTGGCTCTTCCATGGAGCTGGCTGAGCTTGGCGACGGTGTTGTCGGGCGCCGTGTCTCTTCGCAGATCGGCCCGTTGAAGCTGATGAGCATGAAGGGTGGGGCGAAGGCCCGCAAAGTGTTTATCGACGAGACACTTGATGATCTTCGGGTGCAGATTGACGGAGATTACGAGACCTTGTTCCTTGTCGGTGGCTCGTGGCGGGCCATTGCGCGGCTGGACATGGAACGTCGCGGCTACCCGCTGAAAGTGCTGCATGAATACCGGATGACCGCCAAATCGATCCTGCAAACTGTCAAATGGATCAACAAGTATTCTGTGGACGAATTACGGGCGATGACAGGCAATTCCGAGGCGCGGATGCGGCTGGTGCCGATCGCGTCACAGGTGCTCAAGTCTTTGATCCAGCGGTTTAAACCCAAGTCTGTTGCGGTGTCCAGCTACGGTATCCGCGAGGGGCTGCTTTACGAGCAAATGCCGTTCGAGTTGAAGCGCCGCGACCCGTTGATCGAGGCTTGTCGCTATGACGAGGCGATGAACGCCCGAATTCCGGGGTTCGGGAAGTTCCTGTACCGGTTTATCGAGCCGCTCTTTGATAAAGCGTCGCCGGAACGCATCCGTCTGGTGAAGGCGGCCTGCTTGCTGCACGACGTCAGCTGGCGCGCGCATCCCGACTACCGTGCGGAGGTGTGTTTCGACAACGCGACCCGTGCAAATCTGGGCGGGCTGGACCATCCGGGACGTATTTTCCTTGGGACCGCCTTGCTGCACCGGTACAAAAACTCCCGTTCTGGCACCCATTTCCAAGAGCTGTTCGACTTGCTGTCCGAACGCGAATTGCGTGACGCGGAAGTGTTGGGCAAGGCCATGCGGTTCGGGGCGATGTTCTCGGTCCAGCGGCCCGAATTGATGGGGCAGCTGAAGTGGCACCCGAAGAAGCGATTGCTGAAACTGAAGCTGCACCCCGACACCAAAGCCTTGTTCGGGGAGGTGGCGCAGGCGCGGTTCGCCTCGCTCGCATCGTCGCTGGACGCGGAGACGTTGGTTTCCTAATCGCGCGTACCATCCACAAATATTGAAAAACCGCGCCCCCCAACTTGGCAAGGGGCGGGCATTGGCGTAACTCGTGGGTAACCACTCATGAGAGAGACCCAGTACCCATGCGCATGTCCCGCTATTTCCTGCCCGTCCTGAAAGAAACCCCCTCGGAGGCGCAGATCGTGTCGCACCGCTATATGCTGCGTGCGGGGATGATCAAGCAGTCCTCTGCGGGCATCTATTCGTGGCTGCCGTTGGGCTACAAGGTGTTGAAAAAGATCGAGAATATCGTGCATGAAGAGCAGTCGCGGGCAGGGCACCTGCCGATGTTGATGCCGACGATCCAATCAGCGGACCTGTGGCGCGAAAGTGGTCGCTACGAAGCCTTCGGTGATGAGATGCTGCGCATCAAGGATCGCCACGACCGCGACATGCTGTTCACACCCACGGCGGAAGAACTGATCACCGACATCTTCCGCTCCCATGTGAACAGCTACAAGGACCTGCCGCTGACCATGTACCAGATCCAGTGGAAATTCCGCGACGAGGTACGGCCACGATTTGGCGTGATGCGGGGCCGCGAGTTTTACATGAAGGACGGCTACAATTTTGACCTGACCAAAGAGGACGCGCTGCACGCCTATAACCGTCACCTCGTCAGCTACCTGCGCACCTATGAGCGGATGGGCTTGCAAGCGATCCCCATGCGCGCGGATAGCGGTGCGATGGGCGGGGACAACACGCACGAGTTTCTCGTGTTGGCGGAAACGGGCGAGTCCGAAGTGTTCTACGACAGCGCCGTGACCGATCTGACCTTTGGCGATCGCGAGATTGACTATGATAATGTCGAGCAATGCGCCGGCGTGATGGAAGAATTCACCACCAAATATGCCCGCACCGACGAGACCCATGACGAAGCGCTGTTCAATGAAGTGCCAGAGGAGCGCCGCAAGGTGGCGCGCGGGATCGAGGTCGGTCAGATTTTCTACTTCGGGACCAAGTATTCCGAAGCCATGAAGGCGACCGTGCAAGGGCCGGACGGCAAACCCGTTCCGGTTCATATGGGGTCGCACGGCATCGGCGTTTCCCGCCTGTTGGGCGCAATCATCGAGGCCAGCCACGACGACAAGGGCATCATCTGGCCAGAAGGCGTGACGCCGTTCCATTGCGGGATCGTGAACCTCAAGCAAGGTGACGAAGAAGCTGATGGCGCGTGCGAGGCTTTGTATAAGTCGCTGACCGCATTGGGCCTTGAGCCGCTCTATGACGACCGCAACGAGCGGGCAGGCGGCAAGTTCGCCACCATGGACCTGATTGGCCTGCCATGGCGCATCACCGTTGGCCCGCGCGGGTTGAAGAATGGCGTAGTGGAGCTGACATCGCGCCGCACGGGCGAGAGTGAAGAGATGCCGCCGGAAGATGCCGTCAAAAAGATCGCGGCAATTTACGCGGAACACTAATGCGCTCGGTTCTGGCCTTTGGTGACAGCCTGACATGGGGCTCGTGCCCTGACGGGGGCGGGCGACACGCTTTTGCGGACCGCTGGCCGAACGTGTTGGCGAAGTTGACCGGGCTGGAGGTAATTTCCGACGGTCTGCGTGGGCGAACGACTGCATTTGATATGCCAGTCAGCCCTGCCGAGATGAGTGGCGCGATGATGTTGCCAACGGTCCTGCACACCCATGCGCCTGTTGATCTGGTGATTTTGATGCTGGGGACCAACGATTCCTATTGCGGAGTGGAGCCTGAGATGGCTGCGCGCGGCATGGCGCGACTGATCGAGATTGTGCGTCATCATCCCTATCGCACACCGTGCAAGGTGCCTCAAATCCTGGTCGTAGCCCCGCCTGTAATCGTTCCGAGCGAAGGCGTCACCCAGACCATGATCGATGCAAGCCACACCTATCGCGAGTTGGTCGAGCAGGTGGCGCAGGCCAGTGACGTTGCGTTTTTCGATAGCAACTTGGTGGCCTCGTCGTCAAATTCGGACGGCTTCCATTTGAATGCAGAGAATACTCGGGCCATCGGTAAGGCGCTGACTCCTTTGGTTGTGCAACTGATGGCCTGACGTCATCCTGCAACAGCAACGATCTTGAAACGTCACTATGGCGTCACATTTTCTAAACAAACCTATATTGTGAGACACCGGCCGTTTTAGTCAGCAATCAAGTGAAGGAATTCAGATGAGCGTAGAAACCCCTAACCTATCCGAAATGGGAATCCGCAATCCTAGCCAGATTGTACACTATTCGCTTGTGCGGATCGCAGACGACATGGACGTGTTGAAAATCAACTATGGCCGCCCGCGCGGTTCGTTCCTGCCCAAACGTCGTAGTTACGAATTCAAGCGAATGGGAAAGCCGATGCCGGGGGCCGAAGCAACTAATGCAAATAGCGTTAGAATGGAGATTTCTCCCCTATTGTCCGGCGCGATCGCCGAATTGGATCATCTACTCGCCGACGGCAAGGCGATTGTGGCTACTAAGCAAGAACTACAAGACGAAATTGCTGTGATCAGCAAAGAGCTGAATGCGCGATTGGCCCACCTGTCCGAAGCGATTGATGCTTTGGAATAAATACGGCCCATCAGCATCGGGGCGTCGCGCTTGATGCCGATGTTGCCGGTATGACGGGCCAAGACAATGCAGGATGTGGCAATAAAAAGGGGCGCCCGAAGGCGCCCCGATGTGTTTTGGGTGTTGCTCGACTTAATGCTCGAACTTCTTGATCTCACCTGAGTTGAGACGCGCGGCGTAGGACGCCAACTCGGTCTTTACGAGCTTCATCAGGAAGTAGAGGCAGAAGATGTTGACCACCGCCATGGCGAAGATTGCCGCGTCGGAGAAGTCGATTACCGGACCAAGCGACGCTGCCGCACCGATCACGATGAACACGCAGAAGATCAGCTTGAACACCAGCTCGGAGGTTTTGCCTTCGCCAAACAGGTAGGTCCATGCTTTCAAGCCATAGTAGCTCCACGAAATCATGGTGGAGAACGCGAACAGAACAACCGCGATGGCCAGTACATATGGGAACCAGCTGATGCCGGACCCGAAGGCTGCCGAAGTCAGTGAGACGCCGGAGTTGCCGTCAACCGTTGCGATTGCTGTACCAGCTTCATTGAGCACATAGTTGCCCGTGGCCGGATCGATGATCAACTGCTGCGAGATCACGATGACCAAGGCGGTCATGGTACAAATTACAACGGTATCAATCAGCGGCTCCAGCAAGGATACGAACCCTTCGGTGATTGGTTCTTTGGTTTTCACCGCAGAGTGCGCAATCGCCGCAGAGCCAACGCCCGCCTCGTTTGAGAAGGCCGCCCGTTTGAAGCCTTGGATCAACGCGCCGACCATACCGCCTGCAACGCCCAAGCCGGTGAAGGCCCCGCCGAAGATCTGGCCAAAGGCCCAGCCGATTTTGTCGTAGTTGACGATTAGGATAATCAATGCCGCGCCGACGTAGAGAATGCCCATGAATGGCACGATTTTCTCGGTGACAGCCGCGATAGATTTCACACCACCGACGATCACGACGAACACGATGAAGGCGAAGATGAAGCCGGTAATCAGGCCCGAGAATTCGAACCCGAGCACTCCTTGGATTTGCGCGTGCGCTTGGTTGGCTTGGAACATGTTCCCGCCGCCCAAAGCACCAAGGATACAGAAAACCGAGAACAGCACCGCAAGGATTTTACCACCCGGAAGACCCAGCTCGGTGAAGCCCTTGGAGATATAGTACATCGGGCCACCCGAGACAGTTCCGTCTGGATATTCGTTGCGGTATTTCACGCCCAACGTACATTCGGTGAACTTGGACGCCATGCCCAAAAGACCCGCAAGGATCATCCAGAACGTGGCCCCCGGTCCGCCGATACCCACGGCAACCGCCACACCGGCGATGTTACCAAGGCCCACAGTGCCTGACAGCGCCGTTGCCAGCGCTTGGAAGTGGCTGACCTCACCCGCGTCGTTCGGGTCGGAGTAGTCACCTTTCACCAAAGCAATGGCGTGGCTGAAAAAGCGGAACTGCACAAAGCCGAAGTAGATGGTGAAGATTGTGGCGGCGACCACCAGCCACATCACGATCCATGGAAAGGCTGTGCCCGGAAGGGGCGCGAAGATAAAACTGACGAACGGTCCGGTGGCTGCCGCAAAGGCGGCATTTACGCGGGCGTCTAGGCTTTGGGCCTCTTGCGCCAGAGCGGGGCCGGCGGTTGCCGCCAGCAATGCGGCAGAGGCCGCGGCTTGGTTAAATCGTTTCATATCAGCCCCCTTAATTGACGACCGTGACGGGCACGCTGGCCTCCATCACGAGGTTCGCGGTTGAGCTGCCAAAAATGCGCTTGGACAAGCCGGATTCGGTGGAGCGACCAACGATGATCTGTGCCGCGCCGGTTTCCTTGGCGATGTCATTGAGCGTGTCGGCAACGTTGCCATGCCGGACCTTGCCCGTGGCTGACAAGCCACCATCGGTCAGCTTTTTGATCGCCGGAGTTACGACGCGGTCTTGTGCTGTGGAAATTTCTTCCTCGCGACGCTTGTGGCGTTGGGCGTTTTCTTCAGCGGTTTGGAAGGAATAAGGCGACCATTCGATAACATAGACTACCAGCAGTTCGCAGGCGCCGATCTGGCCTGCGAGAGTCTTCGCGAACTCTAGCGCGCGCTCCCCCGAACTGTGCCCATCAAGGCCAATTACCAATTTAGTTGACATAATCTGTCTCCACATTGCGACCGCCCTTAACAATCCTTGCGTCTTGGCGAGAGACCTGCGGCTTCTAAGATGAAGGCCAAGGAGCAAGCAGGCGGACTAGTTTTTTTATGGTCTCTCAAGCGTAAGTGTAGTCGATTCCCAAAATCTGCGAAGGCTATTCCTTTCGGAACGCGGTGAAATTCCCTAAATTGGGACCGGAGCGCGGGACAAATGACCTTTCATGCACGTCGCAGATAGGATTGTCATGCGCCGTGCGTCATCGGCAACACTTTGCTGCCGAAGGCTTGACCAGTCACGGAGATCAGCGCAAACGTGGCGAGAAAATCGAGCAGGAGAGCGCAGTTGAGCAGCAACAGCCCCACCTCTACCCCCCCGTTTGCGGGGTTTGAATGGATGATCGCGTGGCGCTACCTGCGCGCCAAACGCGCCGAGGGCGGCGTGTCAGTGATGACGTGGATCAGCCTTATCGGCATCACGTTGGCGGTGGCGGCGTTGATTATCACCTTGGCTGTGCGTTCGGGATTTCGATACGAGTTCGTCGACACGATCTTGGGCGCGAATGCGCATGTCACGGTATACTCATCGGGGAAGACGTCTGAGACGGGGACCTATGCGCGGGTCATTGAAGACTATGACGGGCTGACAGCCAAAATGGCCGAGGCTGATGGTGTCATTCGAGCCGCGCCGCTGGTAAAAGGGCAGGTTATGGCCGCAGCCCCGTCGGGCAATGCAGGCGTCGAGGTCTACGGCATCCGCGCCGACGATTTGGCGGGCGTGCGCCGCGTTGTGGAGCCGGAGCAGCGCTTGGGCGACCTGTCGCAGTTTGGCGTGGCTAATAATGGCATGACGATTGCGATTGGCTGGGGTGTGGCCCGCAGCCTTGGTGTCTCGGTCGGGGATAAAGTGAAGTTGATTTCACCCAATGGCACCAAGACAGCCTTCGGCACGTCACCGCGCATTGTGGCGTTCGAAGTTGTGTATGTCTTCCAAGTGGGCCGCTACGACATTGATCGCACACGGGTCTATATGCCGTTCGAAAAGGCACAAGAATATTTCAACCGCGAAGGCGTAGCCGACGAGATCGAGGTGATCCTTGATGATCCCGAAAACGTCAGCAAGCACGAGCGCGCATTGCTGAGCGCTGCCGGTGACGGGGCGTTGCTCTGGACATGGCGCGACAGTTCGGGCGCCTTTTTGCAGGCGTTGGAGATGGAAGACAACGTGATGTTCCTGATCCTGTCAGTGCTGGTCTTGATCGCGTCGATGAACATCGTCTCGGGGCTGATCATGCTGGTGAAAAACAAGGGTCGTGACATCGGAATCTTGCGGACCATGGGCCTTAGCGAAGGTTCAGTGTTGCGGGTGTTCTTTATCTGCGGCGCGTCGATCGGGGTGATAGGCACCATTCTCGGGATGATCCTCGGGTGCTTGTTCGCCATATACATAGACCAGATATTCGGCATCGTTAACTGGTTCGCGGGTGGGGGTGTGTGGGATCCATCCGTTCGCCTTATCTCTAAGCTTCCAGCCCGATTGGAATGGGGCGACGTGCTTTCGGCGATTTCGCTGTCGCTGTTCCTGAGCTTTGTCGTGACGATCTTTCCGGCCCGCCGTGCGGCCCGCATGAACCCTGTAGAGGCCCTGCGCTATGAGTAACGCCGCTTTGCTGCTCGACGGGGTCGAGAAGATTTACAACAAGGGTAAGCCGAACGAGATCGCCGTTTTGCGCGGCGTTCATCTTGAAGTCGCACCAGGGGAGGTGGTCGCTATGGTCGCGCCGTCAGGTGCCGGAAAGTCGACACTGCTGCATATGGCGGGGCTTCTGGATACGCCGGACACCGGCCATGTCGTCATCGATGGGGATGACCTGAGCGGCAAAAGCGACCGTGCGCGGACCGCTGCACGGCGCTCCAAGATCGGGTTCATCTACCAGTTTCACCACCTCCTGCCGGAATTCACCGCGCTGGAAAACATCGTGTTGCCGCAACTGGCGGCAGGCGTGTCTAAGCGCGATGCCGAAGCGCATGCGCTTGATCTGTTGGGGAAAGTGGGGGTCGCCGAACGCGCGTCCCATCGTCCGGGGGAACTGTCGGGCGGGGAGCAGCAACGGGTCGCCTTCTGTCGCGCGCTGGCGAACAAACCGGGGTTGTTGTTGGCGGATGAGCCGACGGGTAACCTTGATCCCGGCACGTCCGATCAGGTATTCGATGCGTTGATGACGCTGGCGCGCAGCACCGGCTTGGCGGCACTTATAGCCACTCATAACCTGGAACTGGCGGGTCGCATGGACCGCATGGTGCGTTTGGAAAATGGCGTATTGGTCGACGCTTAGGCGTCTTCCAACACACCCAAGAACAGTTCGACCGCAGCGTCATAGACTTCGGTTTGCACCTTGGGCAAATCCATAGCGACCTCGTGTTCCCCGCCATCGATCATGCGTAGCTCGCCATTGTGCCAGCGCGCCATACGGTCGTGGATCGCCTTAGTGTCAACGATGCGCTCGTTGGTGCCGAGGAAGGTAATCGTCGGCACGTTCGGCGTTGGGTTGAGCGACAGCGCGCGGCATTCTTTCAGCGCTTCGTTGAGCCAAGCAAATGACGGTCCGCCAAGTGCCAGATCGGGATACGCGTTAAGCTGTTTGCGCATCCCTTCATACATATCCGCGTCGCGGGTGAGCAGATTGTCTTTGAACGGTTGTACCAGAACGTAAGATTGCTCCGACGTTCCCGGGGTCATCATGTTTTCAAACTTGGTCTGTCGCGCGAGCGTCGACAACGCCCAGCCAGCGCTACGGCGCATAGGATCAAGGGCGATGCCCCACATCGGGCCGGTAAATACCGCCGCATCCACCGGCAAACCTTCCATCAACGCCCGCAGCCCAATGCAGCCGCCCATGGAGTGACCAAGAAGGCCCATCGGATCAGGCAAATCTAGCTCCGGCAAAGCGGCGAGAACGGCGGCGACGTCATTTTGGTAGTCCTTGAAATCAGCCACATGGCCGATGAGCCGGTTCTCCAATGCGCGATCTGCCAGACCTTGCCCACGCCAGTCGATGGCCACCGTTGAAAAACCACGGTCCATGAAGCCTTTTGCGGCGGCGCCGTATTTCTCAACAAATTCTGTGCGGCCCGGGAAAAGCAGCACCGTGCCTTTGTCCCCGCCGCCCCACACACCCATGCGGATGCGGACGCCGTCAGACGTCGTCAGCCAATAGGCGCAACCACCATCAGGGCCGTTTGCAACATCGGCGTGGAAGGGGGCGGGGGTAAGACTCACGACAGAACCGAGCCCAGTTTCATAGCTGCGCCCATATCGCCGTCCACCGAGAGTTTGCCGGACATGAACGCGGCGGTCGGGTTCATCTCGCCATCAAGGATCGCCTCGAAGGTTTCCGCATCTGCTGTCATGGTGCATTCAGCCTCTTCGTCGCCTGCGCGCACGCCGTCGCCGTCAACCATGATGGAACCCTCGCCTTCGATTACGAATTTCACGGAGCCATCAAAGCCGCCGTCCATTTTGCCTGCAAGGGCCGTTACGGCTTGATTAATTACGTCGCTCATGAAGAGGTCTCCTGAAAAAGTGATGTGGTGGATGACTGCACCTTTTGATTTTTGCAGATCACCCGCTAGAGTTAAAGGCGTTATGAAAGTTTCAAGCACCCTCCTCAATATTTTCGTTACGGCATTTCTGTCGGTTTCGTGTTTTGCCCTGCCAAGTGTGGCGGATGAGACGAAGTTGGACGGACTTTACGCCGAACTGGCCCAACCTGATTTGGAGGATTGGGAGAAAGTTGAGAGGCAAATTTGGCGCGAATGGTCGCGCTCCGGCTCCGCGTCGATGGATTTACTTCTACGTCGCGGGCGCAACGCCATGGAGAAAGGTGATTTTGCCAAAGCGATTGAGCATCTGACGGCGCTGACAGATCACGCACCGGATTTTGCCGAAGGATGGAATGCCCGTGCCACCGCGTTTTTCAACGCTGAAAAATTCGGGCTTTCCATCGCCGACATACAGCGCACATTGGCGTTGAATCCACGCCATTTCGGGGCGCTACAGGGTCTTGGCCGCATCCTTGAAGAACTTGAGCAAGAAGAAGACGCGCTTTCCGCCTACAAGGCCGCCGCCGCTATACATCCCCACCGCGAGGGCCTAAAAGAGGCCATCGAGCGGTTGGAGAGAACGGTCTCCGGTCAAGACATCTAATTCCACAGCAGGCTGGCTCATTCCGGCCTCTGAGCACTAAGGGCCAGATATGAGCCAACAGGCACGCATCACGGCGGTTCTTGGCCCGACCAACACCGGCAAAACCCATTACGCGATAGAGCGGATGCTGGCGCATCGTACCGGCATTATCGGCCTGCCGCTGCGCCTTTTGGCGCGGGAGGTTTACGACAAGATCGTCGCCTTGCGTGGCCCGTCCGTCGTGGCGTTGATCACCGGTGAGGAACGGATTGTTCCTGACCGTGCGGCCTATTGGGTCTGCACCGTCGAGGCCATGCCCGAAGGCATGGGGGCGGATTTCCTCGCGGTTGATGAAATCCAGCTATGTGCTGATCCAGAGCGGGGCCATGTCTTTACCGACCGGCTTTTGCGGTCGCGCGGGTTGCTTGAGACGCTGTTTATGGGCTCCGACACGATGAAAAGTGCCATCGCCGCGCTGGAGCCGAAGGCGCAGTTCTTGCGGCGGGAGCGATTCAGTGAATTGACCTACACAGGTTCGAAAAAGATAAGCAGACTGAAGCCACGCAGCGCGATTGTCGGGTTTTCGGTTGAAAATGTATATGCCATCGCCGAGCTGATCCGCCGCCAGAAGGGCGGTTGTGCCGTGGTGATGGGCGCACTTTCCCCCCGCACGCGCAATGCACAGGTCGAAATGTACCAAAACGGCGACGTAGACTACCTTGTTGCCACCGACGCCATCGGCATGGGGCTGAATCTGGATGTGAGCCACGTGGCGTTCTCGGCCTTGTCGAAATTCGACGGACGGCGGATGCGGCGCTTGCAGCCCAACGAGTTGGCCCAGATCGCAGGCCG
This sequence comes from Litoreibacter meonggei, assembly GCF_003663885.1. Taxonomy (GTDB): domain Bacteria; phylum Pseudomonadota; class Alphaproteobacteria; order Rhodobacterales; family Rhodobacteraceae; genus Litoreibacter; species Litoreibacter meonggei. Next base: position 571,511 of record NZ_RCCE01000001.1, on the reverse strand, counting down.
CGCGGGGCGCTACATGCAGCCCGGCACCTTCGGCGTGACAGGCGAGGCACCGGATTTGGAAGCGGAGGTGGTGGAGGCCATCACGTCGGCGCGCTTCACCCCGATTAAAAAGCTGCAATGGCGCAATGACCGCCTTGAATTCGGATCCATCGGTCGCTTGTTGCAAAGCCTTGAGATGCGCACAGATGAAGACTGGTTGAGCCGTGCGCGTGATGCCGACGATGTCGTCGCCCTGAAATCGCTGCGCGACGTCACGGAAGTGGACGCGCGCGTATCGACACCTCATGACGTCAAATTGCTCTGGGACGTCTGCCGCATTCCTGATTTCCGCGGGATCAGCCAAGGGGAACACGCCGCGCTTCTTGAGGTTATTTTTGGCTACCTGCACGACAAAGGGCAGGTGCCGCGCGACTACATGGAGCGCCAGATTGCCCGCATCGATCGCACCGATGGGGACATTGATACGCTGTCAAAGCGACTGGCATATATCCGCACATGGACCTATGTGGCGCAACGCAAAGGCTGGGTGCAGGACGAAACCCATTGGCGCGGGGAAACCCGTGCTGTAGAAGACCGCCTGTCGGATGCCCTTCACGGGGCGCTGACGCAAAGATTTGTCGACCGGCGCACTTCAGTGTTGTTGCGGCGGTTGAAGCAGAAGGAGAGCCTCGTGGCTGACGTGAACGACAAGGGTGAAGTGACGGTTGAGGGCGAAATGATCGGCCGTCTTGATGGGTTCCGCTTCCGGCAGGATCAAACCTCCAGCCCGGACGAGGCGAAAATGTTGCGCCAAGCAGCCCTTGCGGCGCTGACACCGCATTTCAACCTGCGCGCGGACAAATTCTACAACGCGCCTGACACCGAGATGGACTTCACCGAGCAAGGTGGCCTGATGTGGGGCGAAATGGCCGTTGGCAAACTGGTTAAAGGCGCAAGCGCTTTGAAGCCGGAAGTCGACGCCTTCGTGGATGAAGAGGCCGGTGCGGACGTGGCCGAAAAGGTCAAGCGCCGCCTGCAACACTTCATCGACCGCAAAATTGCGGCGGCGTTCGAGCCGATGATGGCGTTGGCGAATGACGAAACAATGACGGGCCTTGCAAAAGGCTTTGCGTTCCAGATGTCGGAAGCGTTGGGCGTGCTGACCCGCGAGTCCGTCGCCAATGACGTGAAAGCGTTGGATCAAGACGCACGCGGCGCGTTGCGCAAGCATGGCATTCGGTTCGGCCAATTCACCATATTCATGCCGCTGCTGCTGAAACCTGCGCCGACACGGCTGCGTCTGGTGTTGTGGTCGCTTCAAAAGGATTTGGCGGAGTTCCCTGAATCGCCGCCCCCTGGTTTGGTGACCGTTCCTGCGGTCAAAGATGCACCAGACGGGTACTACACCCAAGCGGGTTACCGTCTTGCCGGCGATCGCGCGATCCGTATCGACATGCTGGAGCGCCTCGCGGATCAACTGCGCTCTGAGGATAGCCGTGGCGGGTTTGAAGCCAAGGCCGACATGCTGTCAATTACCGGCATGACGCTTGAGCAGTTCGCCAACTTGATGGGCGGGCTTGGCTACAAAGCCGAGAAGGGCGAGCGTGCAAAAGTGAAGGCGTCTCCGACCCCTGAAAAAACGCCAGAGGTACCTCCACAGGAAACTCCAGTACAAAAACCCGACGAAAGCCCGACCGAAGCTCCGGTTGAAGCGCCGGACAATGCTCCATCGGAAATGCCTCCGGCTGACGTTCCCGTAGAAGTGCCGGAAGCTGCGGTTCCGTCCGCTGAAGCGCCAGAGATGGAGGTGTTTTATACCTTCACATGGGGCGGATTTGGTACACGCAAGCCGCGTGAAGGTAGCCGCCCACAGGGTGACGCTCCGCGTGGCAAACCCAAACCTCGTGGCAAACCCAAGGGCAAAGGTGGTCCGCCTCGCGATAACAAATCTCAAAACTATCAGGCGCGCCCTCCCAAGAAGGAAAAAGCCATCGACCCTGATAACCCGTTTGCGGCAGCCCTTATGGGGCTGAAAAAAGACTGACCGAGGACGCATCAAAAATCCGCCTCGACAAGTGGCTCTGGCATGCGCGGTTTTTCAAGACGCGCACGCTTGCTGCTAAGCAGGTGAGTGGCGGCCATGTGAGGGTCAACTCGAACAAAGTCGACAAAGCTGCCACCAAGGTGGGGGCCGGGGATACGCTGACTTTTCCACAAGGCAGCCAGATCAGGGTTGTAGAGATCGCGGCTTGCGGCACCCGCCGCGGGCCAGCGCCAGAGGCGCAGGCGCTCTATCTGGACAAGACAACGGTGCAGGAGGCCAAGCCGAAAGCCTTTGGCGCGGACCGTGTCGGGGGCCGCCCAACTAAGAAAGATCGCCGCAGTCTGGACCTTTCACGGGATCGTGGCCTTGAATGATCCGTCAGTCAGGATTAGGAAAAACGCGACAAGCTAAATCGGACACTGCTCATGACATATATCGTCAACGACGCCTGCATCGCCTGCAAATACACGGATTGTGTTGAAGTCTGCCCCGTAGATTGCTTCTACGAGGGTGAGAACATGTTGGTTATCCACCCTGACGAGTGCATCGACTGCGGTGTGTGCGAACCTGAATGCCCCGCTGACGCAATCCGTCCGGATACCGAGCCGGATATGGAGAAATGGGTCGAGTTCAACCGCAAGTATTCCGAAATGTGGCCAGTCATCATTACCAAGAAAGACCAACTTCCCGAAGCAGAAGAGCGTGACGGTGAAGAAGGTAAGCTGGAGAAATACTTCTCCGAGAAGCCCGGCGAGGGTGGCTGAGGCGTATTACGCGCCGAAAAAACACGAAATCAACGGCTTGGTGGCACCCAAAATCGACATGGCTTTCGATAGGGGCGATTCTGTGATATGGTGTTGTCAAAGGACAAGTAGCATCTACACGACGTTTCACTCAGATGCTTGAACTCAGATATGATCGAAGATTGACCGGAGGCACTTCTCCGGCCCGTCTTTTTCGCTGTTTAAGAAGGGCGTTTCCAAGCGGGAACGAATATGAATGAGCAAGAAAAAACAAGACTTTAGCCCGAATGAATTCGTTGTTTACCCAGCACATGGCGTAGGCAAGGTTGTTAACGTTGAGACACAGGAAGTCGCCGGTATCGAACTGGAACTTTTTGTCGTGGCGTTCGAAAAAGACAAGATGACCCTGCGGGTGCCCACTCACAAAGCGATCGAAGTCGGCATGCGTCCGTTGTCGACTCCTGACTTGGTTGCTCAGGCGTTCAAGACCCTGAAGGGCAAAGCCCGCGTAAAGCGCGCCATGTGGTCGCGCCGTGCGCAGGAATATGAGCAAAAGATTAACTCTGGCGATCTGATCGCTATTGCCGAAGTCGTGCGCGATCTGCACCGCCACGGCGACCAGCGCGAGCAAAGCTATTCCGAGCGCCAGCTGTATGAGGCTGCGTTGGAGCGTCTGACCCGCGAAATCGCGGTTGTGCAGGGTAAGGACGAGCCGTCTTCGATGAAAGAAATTGACGACGTGTTGGTCAGCCGGACGGTAACCGCAGCCTAAGCCCCGCTTTAGCCGAAATTGAAAGCCGTTCGCCAAACTTGGCGGGCGGCTTTTTCCTTGAGGTGGCTTAAAGTACCAGCACGCAAATCGCGCCAAGGATCGCGATTTCTGCGACCTGTTGCGTGGCTCCGAGAATGTCACCGGTTTGGCCGCCGATTTTGTGTCGGGCCAGGGTTGCGCAAACTGTCAGTGCCATGACGGCGACCAGCAATAGCCACAAACCCGAAAGACCGAACCCAAGCACCGCCGCGACGGTGCTTAAACCCGCAGCAATGCGGGTCGCTGGCTTTCCGGGGCGGCCCGTGAGGCTGGAGAGTCCCGACTCGCGGGCATTGGGCAAAACATCCATCACGTAAGCCATTGCCGCGCGCGAGGTGATTGCGGCCACCAGCACCGGCGTCCACAGCCATCCCGCTGCCAATAGTGCTGAGAGTGCGCTCCAGCGCAGGGCGAAGCCCGTGACCAGCGCAATGACGCCGTAGGCCCCGATATGGCTGTCTTTCATGATTTCCAATCGGCGCTCGGCGGTGCCGCCGCCCCAAAGCCCGTCAGCGGCATCGGCCAACCCGTCTTCGTGCATCGCGCCTGTCAGCATGGTGAGGCTTAGCAAAACGGCTGCCGCGACCATGCCATTGGGCAGGCCGATGCGGGCAAAACCTGAACCAATAATGCAAGCCAGCACTCCGACCACGAGGCCGACCACGGGGTAAGCCCAAGCTGCCATCGCTGCTGGGCGGGCTTCATTCCAGTGGCGTTCGGGCAGGGGCAGACGGGTCAGCAGGCCAAGGGCTACCCAAATATCGCCGCCTTTCGCGGGGGTCGTGTCGGAATTGTCCATAAGGTGACGCGGCCATCTACTTGTGTCTGTGTCTCTCAGGGGTAAACAGTTGCAACAGTTATTACAATTGCGAGCAGACCATGGCCCAGTTTTCCACCCTGTCCGAATTCGCGGCGCTTCTGGCGGCGGCGCCTGATGTCGATGCGCAAGCTCTTGTCGGCGCTCAGGAGCGCAACGCTCAGTTGACCAAACCACCCGGAGCTTTGGGCCGATTGGAGGAGCTGGCAATATGGTATGCCAGCTGGCGCGGCGCGGAGCGACCCAGCCTTGACGCGCCGCAGATCGTTATATTCGCGGGCAACCATGGGGTTTGCGCACAAGGGGTATCGGCGTTTCCGCCGGAGGTGACCGAACAAATGGTGGCGAACTTCGAACACGGTGGCGCTGCAATCAACCAATTGGCGAAAACATTTGGGGCGAAGATGGATGTGCACGCACTGGAGTTGGACCGGCCGACCGCTGATTTCACCCAAGAGCCTGCAATGAGCGAGGCAGACTGTGTTGCCGCGTTGCTGACCGGTTGGAACGCGGTGGACGCGTCGGCAGACCTATTGGTTACGGGCGAGATGGGGATCGGCAATACCACGACGGGTGCAGCAGTGGCCGCTGCCCTGCTTGGTGGTGCGGGTGCTGACTGGGTCGGTCGCGGCACCGGCGTGGATGACGCCGGAATAGCCAACAAAGCACGCGTAGTTGACGAGGGGTTGGCGCTGCACAAGTCTCGTGTGCCATTAGACGTCCTGCGCTGTTTGGGCGGTCGCGAGTTGGCCGCGATGGTAGGGGCGATAGCGGCGGCACGGGCGCACCGCATTCCGGTTATCCTTGACGGGTTCATCTGTACGGCGGCGGCATCGGTGTTGGAAAAGACCCGTGCAGGCGCGTTGGATCACTGCGTGGCAGGGCACCTGTCCGCAGAAGGGGCGCACGGAAAAATGTTGGACGCACTTGGCAAAAAGCCGCTGCTGTCGCTTGGCTTGCGTCTTGGCGAAGGCTCTGGCGGTGCTGCGGCGATTGGTGTTTTGAAGGCGGCGGTGGCTTGTCATTCCGGCATGGCCACATTCGCCGAAGCAGGAGTCAGCGACGGCTGATTATTCCGCGGCCTCTGCCGTTTCCGGTTTGGTCAGTTTCGCCAAAAGCTCCACTTCCAAATCACGGTTCAGGGCCTTGGCGCGCTCCAGATAGGCTTCGTTTTCGCTGACAGGTGTGTTGGGGTCCCACAGCTCGGCAAGGTCCGACATGGCGTGGCGGTCCATGCGGAAGAAGGCCACTTCTTGCTCGTGGGCATCGTGTTCGGTCAGGCCCAACTCCTCCAAAACGTATCGTCCTGCACGCAGCGAGCTGTCGAACATTTCCCGCACGATCTTGTCTGCCCCCGCTTTGTAGAGCTCAAACACGTGAACACGGTCACGCGCACGGGCGATGATTTTCAGGTCGGGACGCTCTTTACGGGCAAATGCCACAATTTTGACGGCAGCCTTGGGATCGTCCAAGGCCACAACCAGCACCTTGGCCTCGGCTAAGCCGGCAGCATGAAGCATTTCGGGTCGTGTGGGGTCGCCAAAGTAACCTTTAAAGCCGAACCGCCGCATCAACTGGATCAGGGGAAGATCGTGGTCGAGCACCGTTGTTTGAAAGCCAGAACTTTGCAGCAGCCTATTCACGACCTGACCAAAGCGGCCAATGCCTGCAATGATGATCGGTTGCTGGTCGTCGATATCGTCATGAGGCACCGCGTCGGCTTGCTCCAGAAAGCGGTGTTGCAGTTTGTCGTACGCGATGAACAGCAGTGGCGTCAGCAGCATCGATAAGGCGATGACCAGAAGCAGGGTTTCCGACATGTCGGTGGGCAACACGTTTTGTTGCACGGTAAAGCTGGTTAACACGAAGCCAAATTCACCAGCTTGCGCCAACCCAAGGGTGAACAGCATCCGGTCCCGACCTTTGATCTTGAACAAGATAGCCAGCACAAAGAGGACACTGGCCTTGATCGCCATCATCCCGAGGGTCAGCCCGATGATCACGAACGGGGCGTTCATTAATGTGCCAAAGTTAATGCCCGCGCCGACTGTGATGAAGAACAACCCCAGCAGCAGCCCTTTGAAGGGCTCGATGTCGGCGGCCAGTTCGTGGCGGAACTCGCTGTTGGCCAGCACCACGCCGGCAAGGAATGCCCCAAGGGCGGGGGACAGACCCACCAGTACCATCAACGCCGCAACCCCTACGACGAAGAGCAGCGACACAGCCGTATACATTTCGCGCAGCCGCGCGCGGTGGATGTAGCGAAAGATCGGACGGGTCAGATAGTGGCCACCGACCACGATGAGGATGATTGCGGCCAGCGTGACCAATGTGACGCCCCATCCCGGCAAACCTTCCAGCATGTGCATGACATCGCTGGCCGCGCCATGATCGGTGTCCTGATGGGCATCTGTCATGGCTGCCCGTGTGTTCAGTCCGGGCCAAACAAGCAGCGGAACCAGCGCGAGCATCGGGATGACGGCAATATCTTGAGTGAGCAACACCGAGAAGGCGGAGCGCCCGCCATTGGTTCCCATCAACCCCTTTTCATTGAGTGTTTGTAATACGATAGCGGTCGAAGATAATGCAAATATAAGTCCGATTGCGGTGGCGCCTTGCCACGGAACGCCCAAGGCCATGGCTGCGGTGAGGATCAGACCAGTGGTCAGGCTGACCTGCAGCCCTCCAAGTCCAATCAGCCGGTGTCGCATACCCCAAAGGGTGCGTGGTTCCAGCTCCAACCCGATTATGAACAACATCATCACGACACCGAACTCGGCAAAGTGTTGCAGGTTTTGGGTCTCTGATCCGACCAATCCCTCTAACGGGGCGATTATGATGCCTGCAGTCAGATATCCCAAGACAGACCCCAATCCCAGACGCACAGCCAAGGGAACCGCCACGCAGGCGGCAAGTAGATAGAGCGTTGATGCGAAGAGGAAGGAGTCCATTTATTTACCTTGTGTCGAGCTTGTCGGAAGCAAACGCTATTTAACGCGGAGCGTCCACGCGGAATATAGCAAGATTTGTAACACCTGTGTGGGTTAGGATTGTGTTACGTAAGTAGGAAGTGATCATGGCCACAAAAGATGCTCTCCCCGCGGAAGTTGCAAAAGCGTTCGCTGCCATGCCGGATGGTATCGCAGATATTCTTCGAAAAGCACGGCTGGATATATTGCGCATAGCAAGCACCGCCGAAGGTATCGGCCCGCTCACCGAGACCTTGAAACGGGGCGAGCCTGCGTACCTGACCAACGCGCCCAAAACGGGAACGACTTTGCGGCTGGGCCTGATTGGCGGACGGGCCGCGGTCATGGTTCCGTGCAGTACTACGATTCTAGAGGACGCCCGCGCGGTGTTCGGCGAGTTGCCAGAGTTTTCGGGCAAACGGGGGGTGATCCTCGGGGGTGAGCAACAGGTGTTCGACTATATCGTCAACGCGGCGTTGAGCTACCATATGCGTAAGCGCCGCTAACAGCCCCCAAGGACCTTTTCCATATGAAAGTTCTCAATGTTTTGCCCGTCTCGCTGAACGACACGAGCCTCGACGACGGACCAACCTTGACGCAAGAAAAACGGGCGGGCTAGATGGCTGGCTTCGACGGATAGAACCCGGTGGCCGTGCCTGTGGGCCGCGGCTTCGATTTCCTCATAAAGCTGCGCGGCGACCCCGACTCCCATCACATTCGGACGCACAAACGCCATGTCTATAAGCCCGTTCCGCGTTAGCGTCATAAACCCAATAATTTCGGTGCCCTGCAGTGCAATAAATGCCGTGGTGGCGCGATGTTTCGCCTCCCAGCCTTCGGGCATTTGCGCAGTAGGTACCCAAGCCGCTTGCTGGGCGGGGGTGTAGTGATCGCCAGTGCCAGTGTGGACGGCCTGATAAAAGACGTCGAAGGTCGCTGGTCCGTCACCCTTTGCGAACGGCCGTAGCGTTAGGTCACGCGGGAGCGTATTCTGTAGGCGTCGCGGTCCCAAAGCTGTCCCTCCATGATCTCTTGCAGGGTGGTCGCGGCGCGCAGGATATCGTCCTCGCCCACATACAGGGGGGTGATGCCAAATCGCAGAATATCCGGCGCGCGGAAGTCTCCGATAACCCCGTGGGCGATCAGCGCCTGCATGATGGCGTAGCCCTCTTCATGTGCGAAGGACACCTGACTGCCACGCTGCGCCGCGTCGCGCGGGGAGGCGAGCGTCAGCTCGGGGCAGCGGGCCTCGACCTCGTTGATGAACAACTCCGAGAGCTCGACAGCGCGGGCGCGCACGTCTGCCATATCGACCATCTCCCAGATATCCAGTGCGGCTTCCAGCGCCGCGATCTGGATCACGGGTGGCGTGCCGACGCGCATCCGTTCGATCCCCGCGCCGGGCTTGTAGTTCAAGTCAAACGCAAAGGGGGCTTCGTGGCCAAGCCAGCCGGACAGGGCGGGGTTCACCACCTCTGCATGGCGCGGGGCCACATAGATGAACGCCGGGCCGCCGGGACCGGAGTTGAGGTATTTGTAAGTGCACCCGACCGCGAAATCGGCATTTGCAGTTGCAAGATCAACAGGCACTGCACCTGCCGAGTGCGCCAAATCCCAAACGGCAATCGCCCCAGCCTTATGGGCCAATTCGGTGAGGCGGTTCATATCGTGCATCCGGCCAGAACGGTAATCGACCTGCGTCAACATCATCACCGCGATGTCGTCGCCAATGGATGCCTCAACGTCCTCCGGTGCGACGACGCGCAATTCCAAGCCGCGATCCAGCATCCGGATCAGCCCTTCGGCCATATACAGATCAGTCGGGAAATTGCCGCTGTCGGACAGGATCACCTTGCGGTCGGGTTTCAGCTCCAGCGCGGAGGCCAGCGCCTGATAGACCTTGATCGACAGGGTATCGCCCAGCACAACATGGCCCGCTTCCGCGCCGATCAGTTTGCCCACGCGGTCGCCCACGCGGGTCGGTTGCTCCATCCAACCCGCCTTGTTCCATCCGGTGATCAGCATCTCGCCCCATTGGTCGCGCATCATCGCGTCGACGCGGTCTTGCGCCGCATAGGGCAGGGGACCAAGGGAGTTGCCGTCCAGATAGGTCATGCTCTCGGGCAGGTGAAACATCGCGCGTGTTTTCTTGAAGATTTCCATTGTCGTGTCCTTAAACCTGTCCGCCTGCGATTTCGATTGTCTGCCCGTTGACCGAGCCTGATCCCGCGCCACAAAGCCAAAGCGCCGCAGCCCCGATCTCGTCCGCTTTGATCAGCCGCTTGTGGCGGTTGGAGCGGACCATGGTGCCAAGCGCATCTTCTTCGCTCAACCCCGCGCGTTTGGCAATCTCGGCGGTGTTGCGGGTGACGATTTCAGTGTCGACATATCCAGGGCACAGCGCGTTGAACGTGTAGGGGCCACCCATATAATCCTCGCTCAGGCCACGGATCAGGCCGATCAACCCATGTTTGGAGGCGGTGTATGCGGGCGCGCCACGCAATCCGCGAACACCGGCAATCGACGACACCGCGATGACCCGTCCCCAATCGGTTGTGAGCATCGAGGGCAGGCAGGCCTGAATGGTCAGCATTGCGCCATCAAGGTTGGTCGCCATGGTGCGACGCCAAAAATCGAGATCCATCTTTGTGATGCTGCGCCCCTCGGCGATACCGGCGTTCGGCACGCAAATCTGGACCGGACCACGGGCTGCGACGGCGTCTTCGACACCCGCGACCACTTGCTGCGGCTTTGTGACGTCCATCACCAGCGGGTGTAGCCCGTCGGTTGCGACGTCTTGCAATACATCCATGCGGCGACCGGAAATCGTGACCTGCGCCCCTGCGCCTGCCAAAGCCTGCGCAATCGCCAAGCCGATTCCTGTTCCGCCACCTGTGACGAGCGCGTGTTTGCCTGAAAGCTCCATAAGATCCCCCTTGTATTGCCCTCACCCTAACGTGCCAGAAGGGCGCGTCCAGCAAGACATATTCTTGCAATGTGACGTTGGGTCCGCGAAGTATACTTTCGTAAGCGTCAAGACCGACTTGTGATTTTCCGGTTGCGACGATATTGACGCTCATCTGTGCGTGACATTCACTTAGACGATGGGGGACCCTCTATGAAAATCGGGGCACCGAAAGAAACATTCGAGGGCGAGGCGCGTGTCGCCATGACGCCTGAGTCTGCGTTGCAAATCCAGAAGCTCGGCCACAGCTGTGTGATCGAAACTGGCGCTGGCGCATTGGCAGGCTTTTCCGACAAAGCCTATAAAGATGCGGGCGTAGAGGTCGTAAAGACCGCCGCCGCATTGTGGAAGGCCGCCGACGTCGTCGTCAAAGTGCGCCAGCCTGATGCGACCGAGAGCAAGCGGCTTCGCGAAGGGCAAACCCTGATATCGTTCTTCAACCCTGCCGCCAACGAGGCCGGCATGGAAGCCGCCAAGAAGGCGGGTGCACGGGTCATCGCCATGGAAATGGTGCCGCGTATTTCGCGTGCGCAGAAAATGGACGCACTGTCCTCCATGGCAAACATCGCCGGTTACCGCGCTGTCATCGAGGCTGGCAACAACTTTGGCCGCTTCTTTACAGGGCAGGTGACTGCCGCTGGTAAAGTGCCACCCGCCAAGGTGCTGGTTGTCGGCGCAGGTGTGGCTGGCCTTGCCGCCATCGGCACCGCGACCTCGCTGGGTGCCATTACATACGCGTTCGACGTGCGGCCGGAAGTGGCCGAGCAAGTTGAATCGATGGGCGCAGAATTTGTATTCCTCGACTTTGAAGAAGAGCAGGCGGACGGCTCCACATCGGGCGGTTATGCCTCGGTGTCGTCGCCAGAGTTTCGCGAAGCACAGCTCGCCAAGTTCCGCGAGTTGGCCCCAGAGATCGACATCGTGATCACAACTGCGCTGATCCCGAACCGCGAAGCGCCAGAGCTTTGGACCGAAGACATGGTGAAGGCCATGAAGCCCGGTTCTGTCATTGTGGACCTTGCCGCCGAGAAGGGTGGCAACTGCAAACTGACAGTCATGGACGAGAAAATCGTGACCGACAATGGTGTGACCATCATCGGCTATACCGACTTCCCGTCGCGGATGGGCGCGCAAGCGTCTACGCTTTATTCCAACAATATCAGACACATGTTGTTCGATCTTACGCCGGAAAAAGACGGCGTGATCAATCACAACATGGAAGACGACGTGATCCGTGGTGCGACCGTGACCTTTGATAAAGAGATCACCTTCCCGCCACCGCCACCAAAGATCGCAGCTATTGCGGCAGCGCCTAAGAAGGCGAAAGCCCCTGAACTGACACATGAGGAGAAGGCCGCCAAAGAGGTCACCGAATTCAAGCAACAAACCAAGACGCAAGTCACCTTGCTTGCAGTTGGTGCGGTGCTGTTGCTGGGGGTCGGCCTTGTCGCCCCTGCCAGCTTCATGCAGCACTTCATCGTGTTCGTGCTGGCAGTCTTCGTCGGTTTCCAAGTGATCTGGGGCGTGGCGCATTCGCTGCACACACCGCTGATGGCCGTGACCAACGCAATTTCGTCGATCATCATTTTGGGCGCTTTGATGCAGATCGGGTCAGGGTCGTTCCTTGTGATCTTGCTGGCGGCGTTGGCGGTCTTCATGACCGGCATCAACATATTCGGCGGCTTCCTCGTGACACGGCGCATGCTCGCCATGTTCCAGAAATCGTAAGTAGGGGTAGAGATCATGGAATTCGGATTTACCACCGCGGCTTACGTAGTTGCCGCAGTACTTTTCATCCTTTCGCTAGGCGGCTTGTCGGGGCAAGAAAGCGCTAAACGCGCTGTTTGGTACGGCATTGCCGGCATGGCTTTGGCCGTGGCGGCGACGATCATCGGGCCGGGCTCCGGCTATTGGCTGTTGTCGCTGATCCTGATCGCGGGCGGCGGGGCCATTGGCTACCAGCTGGCGACCAAGGTTCAGATGACACAAATGCCAGAGCTTGTCGCAGCGATGCACTCGCTCGTTGGTCTGGCCGCTGTGTTTGTGGGCTTGATTGCCCATATCCAGATCGGAAATGTAGCGACCGCCGACCCCGAGACATTCGGCACCTTTGCCAAGCTCATTGCCAAGAAATCGGGCGTTGAGATTTCGATCCTGCGGGTCGAGCTGTTCTTGGGCATCTTCATCGGTGCCGTGACCTTCACCGGCTCCGTCATTGCCTATGGCAAACTGGCGGGCAAAGTGGACTCGGCGGCGAAAAAGCTGCCCGGCGGCCATATGCTGAACGCAAGCGCGGCGGCACTCTCGCTGATCTGTCTGGTCTGGTACTTCAACACAGGCGGCTTCTTCCCGCTGTTCTTGATGACCTTGGCGGCGCTGTTCATCGGCTATCACCTGATCATGGGCATCGGCGGCGCGGACATGCCTGTCGTTGTGTCGATGCTGAACAGCTATTCCGGCTGGGCCGCGGCGGCGATCGGCTTCTCGCTTGGCAACGATCTGCTGATCGTGGTCGGCGCGTTGGTCGGATCAAGCGGTGCGATCCTGTCCTACATCATGTGTAAGGCGATGAACCGGTCCTTCGTGTCGGTTATCTTGGGTGGCTTCGGCGGCGCGGCTGGCCCGCAGATGGCGGTTGAAGGCGAACAGGTTGCGATTGATGCGGACGGTGTTGCGACGGCTTTGAATGAAGCTGACAGCGTCATCATTATCCCGGGCTACGGCATGGCCGTGGCGCAGGCGCAGTCCTCGGTGGCTGAACTCGTCCGCAAGCTGCGTGCCAAGGGCAAGAACGTGCGCTTCGCCATTCACCCCGTTGCAGGGCGTTTGCCGGGTCACATGAACGTGCTGCTAGCGGAGGCCAAGGTGCCTTACGACATCGTCATGGAGATGGACGAGATCAATGACGACTTCCCCAGCACGGACGTCGCTATCGTCATCGGCTCCAATGACATCGTGAACCCTGCGGCTCAGGACGATCCGAACTCGCCCATCGCTGGCATGCCAGTGCTGGAATGTTGGAAAGCCAAGCAGGTGTTTGTGTCCAAGCGGGGGCAAGGCACGGGGTATTCGGGTATCGAGAACCCGCTGTTCTTCAAGGACAACACGCGGATGTTCTACGGGGATGCGAAGGCATCGCTGGACACCTTGCTACCCAAGATTGATTGAGTGTGCGGCGGGGTGTACCCGCCCTACGCATGAAAACGGGCGCTCCGAGGGGAGCGCCCGTTTTTTGTTTCGGGGACCGGCGATGGCCGGCCCACGTATTACTTAGTTGGAAGCAGCGGCCTCAGCGGGGCTGTTCATCGGTGCGGTCTTGCGCAGGGCGATTAGCTCCGCCATGCGGGACTCTTCGTCCATTTCGAAGAACACTTTGCGCTCAGCCGCGCTCATGTTGCCCAATGCAAACTTAATCTCCGCGGCTTCGACGTCACCGGTGGATGTTTCCTCGACCATACGATCGGCAGCAGAATTATTTGACAACGCCAGATACTCTTCGACGTTGATATCCGCGGCGAATGCCGGTGCAGAAAGTGTCAGCGCGAGTGCGGTCGTTGTGATGAACTTGGTCATGTTGTGTCTCCTAGTAGTCAGTTCCTATGCGTCAGGACGTGTTCCGGACGCTGTATGAAGAGACAACGGATGCCTTTGTTGGAAAGTTCCGAGAAACTTTAGGAACTTCCACTGCCGCGTGCTAACTGCCTACCCAAAGCTCAATGAAGAATGTGAGCATGATTGCATTTTTAAATTTATTATTATCAGATGGTTAGCTAGCTATGGGTTTCACCTTCTCGCCGCCCTGTCATTGCCCACCATAACGTCTGAAAGTTTTTCGGTTTGCACCTTCCGCCGCGAGGGGCTTTGGTGTGCGTAAGCGAGACAAGGAAGGAAAATCACATGACTGAAGAGTATATCCCGCCCACGGTTTGGACATGGGAGAACGAGTCTGGGGGCACCTTCGCCTCGATCAATCGACCCATTGCGGGGCCGACCCATGACAAGGATTTGCCCGTCGGCAAACATCCCTTGCAGCTCTATAGCCTCGCCACGCCCAACGGGCAGAAGGTCACTATCATGCTGGAGGAACTGCTGGAGTTGGGACATTCCGGCGCCGAATACGACGCTTGGTTAATCAAGATCGGGGACGGGGATCAATTCTCCAGCGGCTTCGTAGACGTAAACCCGAATTCCAAGATCCCCGCGATGTTTGACACTACCACTCTGACGCGCGTGTTCGAAAGCGGCTCAATCCTGTTCTATCTGGCCGAAAAGTTCGGGGAGTTCCTGCCCACGGAGCCTGCCGCCCGCGCGGAATGCATGAACTGGCTGTTCTGGCTGCAAGGGTCTGCGCCGTATCTGGGCGGGGGCTTCGGCCATTTCTACGCCTATGCGCCAACCAAGCAGGAATACCCGATCAACCGTTTCGCGATGGAGGCCAAGCGCCAGTTGGACGTGCTGAATCAGCATCTGGAAGAAAACGAGTATCTGGCAGGGGACACCTATACCATCGCCGATATGGTCACATGGCCGTGGTATGGTCGCATGGTGACCGGCGAGGCGTACGACGCAGGAGAGTTCCTGAGCGTGCATGAATACGATCACGTCATCCGCTGGGAACAACAGATCGCGGCGCGTCCGGCTGTGCAGCGGGGCCAGATGGTCAACCGCACATCCGGCCCGTTGGAAGGCCAGTTGCACGAACGTCATGACGCGTCAGACTTCGACACCAAAACGCAGGACAAGCTGGAAAGCTGATCCGCAGGATACTGAAGCAAAAATGCCCTGCCATGGCGGCGGGGCATTTTTTTTACCGCCACGCAATTTTCCGTATTGCAACGACTCACGTTTGGCCCGATACGGCCAGAATAGACGCCAACGCACGCGCCTCTGGCCTGTAGCAGTCAACGCAACACGTGTTTACGTAGCGACGGTAACGTCTCCCCTTGGAAGTGAGCGGTCTCGCACGGGTAATCCCCGTTATGGCCGGGTCTAACTGGAGATGACCATGACTGTACAATTCTCGGACGCGCAGGCGTCCGCTCAACCTGTTGTCCGTAACCGTCTGGATGCCTTTGTTGCATCGCACGAGTTTGACCGCCCAACACTGGTCGTCGACACCGCTCTGGTTGCACAGCAATACCGCGCATTGAAAGCGGGCCTTGGCCGCGCCGACATCCACTACGCCGTCAAAGCAAACCCAGAACGCAAAGTCATCGAGACCCTCGTGAACCTCGGGTCCCACTTTGACGCAGCATCGCGCGGCGAAGTTGAATTGTGCCTGAGCCTTGGTGCTGATCCTGCTGACATCTCGTTTGGCAACACTGTCAAACGCGCCTCCGACATCGCCTTCGCGCACGCCGCTGGTATCACGCTGTTTGCTGCGGACGCCGAAGAAGAGCTGGAAAAGATCGCAGAGCACGCCCCCGGCGCACAGGTATATATCCGCCTGATCGTTGAAGTCAGCCAAGCCGATTGGCCGCTGTCGCGCAAGTTCGGTTGTGACCGTGATACCGCGCTGCGCCTTCTGGACTACGCCAAAGAGCTGGGTCTGAACCCTGTTGGTTTCTCGTTCCATGTCGGCTCGCAAACTCGCAAGGCTGAGATGTGGGCACCGACTTTGGACGCGCTGGCCCTGATCTGGCACGACGCCCGTGATGCTGGCCACGACCTGAGCCTGTTGAACATCGGTGGCGGTTTCCCTGCGTTCTATGGCGAGGCTATCGAGGCCCCGACCGCATACGCGGCTGCTGTCATGGCGCAAGTGACCTCGCGTTTTGGCAATGTCGCCCGCATCATGGCAGAGCCGGGTCGCGGTATGGTGGCCGAAGCTGGCGTTATCGTCGCCGAAGTCATGCTGGTGTCGCGTAAGTCGGACCGTGACATGCACCGCTGGGTCTATCTCGACATTGGCCGCTTCTCCGGTCTGGCCGAAACCGAAGGCGAAGCCATCCGCTACCAGTTCGAGACCCCGCGCGACGGCGAAGAGTGTGGCCCTTGCGTCATGGCTGGCCCAAGCTGCGACAGTGCGGATGTGCTGTATGAAAAGCGACCGATGCAGTTGCCGCTGTCTCTGAAAGCGGGCGACCGCGTGCTGATCCGCAACACAGGCGCGTATACATCCGCCTATTCGTCTATTGGTTTCAATGGGTTCCCGCCCCTCGCGGTCGTAACCATTTAGGCCAATTCCGCGCTCCGGAGTGGGGAGGCTCCGGGGCGCGACAATTTCCGATAGGTGGAACTGTATGCCGTTGCACACCGCTAAACCTATGATTTTGATGAAAAATTTGTTTTCATGAGCGCCGTGTGGCTCTATGCCTAGGTGAAATTCACTTACGGTTGACCGCATGACCCCGATAGAAGACCACCCGCTGCGCTACACTTTGGCCAACGAGCTGCACGCGCGTCCTTTCCCGTCGCTGGAGGCGCCCTGCGGGGCGATCTACCTCGCCATCAAGCGTCCCGAGGACGCCGCCGAGCGCGACCGCGACGCGGACCGTGCGCATCTGACCCAATTGCTCGACCGCTATGGCGCACCGCATCCGCAACCCGGTGCGACCCATTGGTTCGGGGAGGTGGGCAAATTCAAGCTCAAATGGGAGCAGCATACCGAATTCGTCACCTACACGATGTTCATGCCTACGCTTGAAGACCGTCCGTTCGACCCAAAAGCGTTCGAGACGTTTCCCGCCGACTGGCTGGCAAACGCACCGGGCGTGCGCATCACATCGGCCTTGATCCGTGTTGAGGCCGATCCCGGTGCCGACGAAATCGTCACGCGTGTTGAAGATTGGTTTGTGCCTGAAAGCGTTGCGGTCAGCACCGTTCTGGATGGCGCTGCGACCGTCGCAGGCGATTTTCGCATTGATGCTGCGGGTCATATGCGGCTGGCCATTTTCGTGGCCGACATCACGGGCGAGCGCCGCATTGGTCGCATTGTCCAGCGTCTATGCGAGATCGAGACTTACAAAAGCATGTCGATGCTGGGCCTAGCGCGCGTGCGGGACATGGGGCCGCGTTTGGGCGAGTTGGACACAATTTTGTCTGGCCTGATGAGCGCCATGACCAAAGGCGATACTGGGGCAGAGGACACGTTGAGGGAGCTTCTCGCGACCTCCGCCGAGTTGGAAAGCCTGCTGGCGCAATCGTCCTTCCGGTTTGGGGCAACGGGGGCCTACGAGGCGATCGTGAACCAACGCATCGAGGTCTTGCGCGAAGAACGCTTCAATGGCCGTCAAACCTTCGCCGAGTTTATGATGCGCCGGTTTGATCCGGCGATGCGCACGGTGAAAGCCTCTGAGCGGCGTTTGCAAAACATGGCCGAACGCGCCACGCGGGCAGGGGACTTGCTGCGCACGCAGGTGGATGTGGAACGCTCGTCGCAAAACCAGAAACTGCTGGAAAGCATGGACAAGCGCGCCGATTTACAGCTGCGCCTGCAAAAGACGGTGGAAGGATTGTCCGTGGTGGCGATCAGCTACTACGCGGTCAATCTGGTGCTCTATATGGCGCAGCCCGCCGCTTACGCCCTGGGGTTGTCCAAATTGCTGCTTGCAGCGGGTGTGACGCCGCTTGTCGTTCTCGCGGTGTGGTGGATGGTGCGCCGCATACGAGAGAAGATGGGGTAGGCGTTACGTCAACATGCACTAAATGTTGACTTCATTGCCTAAAAAATGATCACTTCCCTCAACCCACAGGCAAAGACCAGTGGGACAACAGAGCGAGGGATCCTTATGGAAGCACTTATTTCACAACTGATCGGTGGTGCCGTTGGCGGCATGGCCGGCGGGAAGATCAATTCTGGCGGCAGCATGGGCAACATTGGCAATCTTGTTGCCGGCGCTGTTGGCGGTGTTGGGGGCGGCTCGCTGCTGGGCGGCCTCTTGGGCGCGGCTGGCGGTGATGCGGCAGGCGGCATGGACATCGGCGCGATCGCAGGCAACCTTGTCGGTGGTGGCGTCGGCGGCATGGTCGTTCAGATGGTTGTTGGCATGATCATGAAGAAGATGAAGGGCTAAACCTTTCTATTCTGATTAGACTGAAAAGGCCCGGTGCGCATCGTAACCGGGCCTTGACGCGCGATCCTGCGAGGCTCAACCTCTCGACTTGGACTCCAATTTGCAAAGGTCACTCCGTCATGGATGCGCGCGCCATTCTCGATAAGCTGGTGTCATTTCAAACCGTCAGCACTGTCAGCAATCTGGACCTTGTGAATTGGGTCGAAGATTATCTGAAGGGCCACGGCGTCTCGCCCACCCTCGTTTATAACGATGAGGGAACCAAAGCCTCGCTCTATGCAAATGTCGGCCCTGAGGTGGAGGGCGGTGTCGTGCTGTCTGGCCATACCGATGTCGTTCCGGTCGAGGGGCAGGCTTGGGACACGGACCCGTTCACTGTGACCGAGAAAGACGGCAGGCTCTATGGCCGCGGCACCTGTGACATGAAGGGGTTTGATGCGCTGGCTTTGGCCGCTGTTCCGCTGGCGCTGAAGCGCGGGATAAAGCGGCCCCTGCAAATCGCTCTGAGTTATGATGAAGAGGTGGGTTGCCTTGGCGCGCCACCGATGATCGCCGAGATGCGCAAGCACTTGCCCGCGGCGAGCGCTGTTGTGGTGGGTGAACCGTCGATGATGAAGGCCGTGTCTGGACATAAAGGCAGCTATGGTTGGTGGGTGCATGTGCACGGGTTCGAGGTCCATTCGTCATTGCTCCATACCGGGGTCAACGCGATAATGTATGGCGTGAAGTTGATCGAATGGGCCAATCAGGTGAATGACGCGAACATGGCCGCGACGCCATCGCCATTGGCGGCGCAGTTTGATCCGCCGTTTACCACCGCCCATACTGGTAAAATCTGGGGTGGCACCGCGCATAACATCACGGCAAAGGATTGCGAATTCGGTATCGACTTCCGTTTGGTCCCCGGTGAGGATATCAACGCCTATCGTGAGGCAATGCTTGCCCGCGTCGCAGAGGTCGAAGCCCTCATGCAAGACGTGGTGCCTGAGACGCGCATCGAGATTACACCACGCTTCCATGTCCCGCCCTTACAGCCGGAGAATGAGGGAGAGGCGGAACGTCTGGTGCGTCAGCTTACGGGTGATAATGCCTCCCATGTGGTCAGCTACGGCACCGAGGCGGGCCAATTTCAGGAAAAAGACTACTCTGCCATCATCTGTGGGCCGGGCGACATAGCTCAGGCGCATCAGCCCAATGAATTTCTCGAAATATCACAGTTCGAAGCGGGACAGGTGTTTATGGAAAAACTGGTGGACCATCTCGCCGAATGACGCATCGTTGATATATCAGATAGATCAACCATCCCGAAAAGGACTGCCTATGCCTGTGAAGAACCGCTTTGCCGAACTCTTGCCGGAAATTACCGAATGGCGTCGGGATATTCATCAAAACCCCGAAATCCTGTTCGAGACGCACCGCACCTCGGCTCTTGTGGCCGAGAAGTTGCGTGCGTTCGGGTGCGACGAGGTGGTCGAGGGCATTGGACGCACCGGTGTTGTTGGCGTCATAAAAGGTAAGTCGGATAAGTCGGGCAAGACCATTGGGCTGCGTGCCGATATGGACGCGCTACCGATCCTTGAGGCAACGGGGTTGGACTATGCCTCCAAGACCCCTGGCGCCATGCATGCCTGCGGACATGACGGTCACACGGCAATGTTGCTCGGGGCGGCTAAATACTTGTCCGAGACGCGCAATTTTGACGGCACT
Organism: Litoreibacter meonggei; assembly: GCF_003663885.1. Taxonomy (GTDB): domain Bacteria; phylum Pseudomonadota; class Alphaproteobacteria; order Rhodobacterales; family Rhodobacteraceae; genus Litoreibacter; species Litoreibacter meonggei. Next base: position 551,461 of record NZ_RCCE01000001.1, on the reverse strand, counting down.
GTCGTGGTGATTTTCCAACCCGCAGAAGAAGGCGGCGGTGGCGGTCGTGAGATGTGTGAAGACGGAATGATGGACCGCTGGTCGATTGACGAGGTGTACGGCATGCACAACTGGCCCGGTAACCCTGTGGGAAGCTTTGCGATCCGCCCCGGCGCGTTTTTCGCGGCGACCGACACCTTCACTATCGCGGTCAAGGGGCGCGGTGGACACGCGGCCAAGCCGCACGAGACAATTGATACCACTGTTATGGCATCACATTTGGTGCTGGCATTGCAAACGATAGCGTCACGCAACGCGGACCCTGTGGGGCAGATTGTTGTGTCCGTCACCAGCTTCGAGACCGAAAGCAAGGCGTTCAACGTGATCCCCGAGACAGTGACGCTCAAAGGTACCGTGCGTACCCTGTCGCCAGAAATGCGCGACATGGCCGCTGCTCGCTTGAAGGAGATCGCGGGAGGGATTGCGGCCACATTCGGCGGCGCAATTGATGTTGATTATATGAAAGGCTACCCCGTCATGGTGAACCATGGCGAGCAGGCAGAGTTCGCAGCGTCCGTTGCTGCTAAAGTGTCCGGCGGTTGCGACGAAGCCCCGTTGATCATGGGAGGCGAGGACTTTGCTTTCATGCTGGAAGAACGCCCTGGTGCCTATATCCTTGTCGGCAACGGCGACACCGCGAGCGTTCACCACCCGGAATACAATTTTAATGATGAGGCAATTCCGGCAGGGTGCAGCTGGTGGGCAGAAATTGTGGAGCAGCGCTTAGCGGGTTGATGGCACCAAAGCGGGGCCTACCCCGACCTGGTCCTTAGAGGTCAAAACAATTAGTGGGCGTCGCCACGCCCGATAGGCCTGATACCCGTTGATACATCCGAGCAGCAGGTTGAACAGCAAAATAGGCATCAATTGCAGCGCGAAACCGTAGGCTATGAAAAATAGATTGGATGTGAAAAGCGCGACACGTAACCAACGAATATCGTTAGTCGATGCGGATAAGAGAACGAATCCGTAAGCAAGAAAACCAAGGCTGTCCATCAGACAGAACTCCAAAAAAACATGATCTGAGGCACTGAAATAAAGCTGTGCCTGATCCTTGCTTAGAGGAGGAAATATCGCCTGAATATACGCGCGGGGCCGTATTCACGGTCCCCACACGGTTTTCTCACGCTTGGTGAGTGTTGGCGCTAACCGCCGATGAAAACGCGGTAGAAAAACACGGCGCTCATCACGAAGCCGACGGTTGCGACAATGGCGCGAACGACAGACATTGGCAGCGCTTTGGAAATTGGCGCACCCGCGTAGCCCCCCGCAGTGGAGGCGACCATCATCATCAGGCCTGCTTGCCACTCGATAATCCCTGCACCCGCGAAGATTGCGACCGAGATCACAGATAGAATAAAACTCATCGCGGTTTTCAGTCCGTTCATCTGGTGGATATTCGTCATCCCCCACAGCGAGAACAGCGCCAGCAGGATGATCCCGAGCCCGCCGTTGAAATATCCGCCATAGGTCGACACCGCGAACATGCCGACAAAGCCGAACGGTGTGACCGATTGCGACCGCTTGGCCGCCCACGCACGGATGCGCGCGCCGAACAGGAAGACCAGCGTGGCCAGCAACAGCAAGAACGGCACAAGGGCCGAGAACGCGCGGTCCGACGAGATAAGCAGCAGGAATGATCCAACTGCGCCCCCGAGCAGCCCGATCCCGATCAGACGGATCAGCTGCTTGCGGTCAAACTCCATAACTTCTTTGCGAAAGCCCAACGCACCACCCAGATAGCCGGGCAACACGGCCACGGTCGAGGTTGCATTGGCCACCACTGGCGGGATGCCGACAAAGACGAGGGCAGGGAAGGTCAGGAATGTGCCGCCACCCGCAATGGTGTTCAGAACGCCAGCGCCGAAGGCGGCGGAGAGGAGCAGCAGAATTTCGAAAAGGGTCATGGCGGTCCGAGGTTCTTGGAATGTGTGCTTCATCCAGTGCCACAAGACGACGGCGCTGACCAGCGGGCTTAATTACGCACCACAACGGCGAGTGTACCCGATTGAAGCTTCAGTATAACTGCCAGAGGTAAATACCGTGCCAGTTATTAGCCACCCGTATGGCTCATATGCCTTGTCATCTGGCCGCCAAGCTCTTGGCGGGAGTAGTCGAAATCGTGGCCCTTGGGCTTCAGGCCGATGGCGGCGCGAATGGCCTCTTCCAGCGGCACGTCGCTTTCGGAGGACCGCAAAGGTCCGCGCAGGTCGGATTTCCCTTCTTGGCCAAGACAGGTGTAAATCTCGCCCGTGCAGGTGATCCGCACGCGGTTGCAGCTTTCGCAGAAATTGTGCGACAGCGGCGTGATCAGGCCAATCTTTTGGCCCGTTTCCTCCAGCCGCATGTAGCGGGCAGGGCCGCCCGTGCGATCCGACAGGTCGGTCAGAGTGAACTGTTCGGCCAATGTCGCGCGCAAATCGTCAAGCGACCAAAATTGACCGATCCGGTTTTCGTCGCCGATATCACCCATAGGCATCACTTCGATGAAGGTCAGGTCCATCCCCAGATCGGCGCACCACGCGGCCAGATCGAACAGCTCGTCCTCGTTGAAGCCTTTCAGCGCCACGGCGTTGATCTTGACCCGCAAGCCCGCTTTCAATGCGGCTTCTACACCGCGCAAGACTTGGGGCAGGCGGCCCCAGCGGGTGATTTCGGCGAATTTTTTCTCGTCCAGTGTATCAAGCGAGATGTTCACCCGACGGACACCAGCCGCATACAGGTCAGCCGCGTATTTTTCCAGCTGGGAGCCATTGGTGGTCAGCGTCAGCTCTTTCAAAGTGCCGCTTTCCAGATGTCGCCCCATGCCTTCGAAAAAGCTCATGATGCCGCGCCGCACCAGCGGCTCCCCGCCGGTAATGCGCAGCTTTTCAACGCCGAGACCAATAAATGCGGTGCACAGGCGGTCCAGTTCTTCCAGAGTCAGCAATTCTTTCTTCGGCAAAAACTGCATGTTCTCGGACATGCAATAGACGCAGCGAAAGTCGCAACGGTCCGTGACGGACAGGCGCAGATAGGTGATGGCACGCTGGAACGGATCGACGAGAGGAGTTTTCATGCGCCCAAGGTAGTCCCCGACGCGCCTCGCGACAACCCAACTTAGGTCGTTGATGAACGGTTTCGGAGCGGCTAACCTTTTTGGCATGAAACACCATATCCTCTCCGCAGCCCTTGTCGTGACGCTTTCCGCATGCGGGGGGCAGTTTTCAAACCCGTTTGAAGGGCTGGGCGCTCAGTCCGAACCCCCGATCGACGAGCCGTTAAACGATGTCGACGGCACCGATCTACCAACATCGGCGGAACCATCGGTGGTCGAAGTCGGGGCAGGTGGTCAAAGCGCCGCGTCGCTGGACAAAACCACCGAAGCCGAGAAGGAAGCCGCCACTGCCGCACCTGCGGGCGGTTCCGTTCTTGGCAAGACCGTGGCCAGCTTGGGCGACCCGACGGAGCAGGGTTTCTGGCTACGTACGCCATTGGTCAGCGCCGAAACGCAAGGCTCGGTCGAGACAGCAGGCGGCGCGGTGGTTCAGGTCAAACTGATCCCGATTGATGGTCCTGCCACTGCGGGCAGCCGCATCTCACTTGCAGCCATGCGGGCGCTGGATTTGGGACTTACCGATCTGGCGACGTTGACCGTTTCTAAAAGCTAGCTCTGACGCTTGATCATCTGGGCCGCTTCGCGACGGGCGGAGCGGGTCATCCGCTCGCCATGCTCCTCCAGAAACGCTTGCACCCGTGGCACATCGAACCGCGACAGGTCCCGCAGCCACCACGCCACGGCGCGTTGGATCAGCGGGTCATGGTCTTCGGCATAAAGCGCGGCCCAGCCCAGAACACGGTCGCGAACGGCCTCGTCCTCCAGTTTGGAGCGGCTTTGTTTGGTCCATGGCTGGGTGAAATCCATCACCGCGCGGCGCGTCCACACATGCTCGGATGCCGTCCACGCGTCCATCTGGCCCAGCCTTGAGGTATCCCAAACCACGCGTTTGGCTCCGGCATTGGCAACTTGGTCGGCGATGGCGGCACAATCCACATCCGGCAGCCAAGACACGATCAAGTCCCAAGCGGGCCCGTCGTCAGGGCGCAACCTTGCCTGTGTCAGCAGCTTCGCCGCACAAATGCGCGCCTCGTGAATGTTGCTGTCCCACAGGGCTGCGGCAAGGATTAGGCGGGCGGCAAGATCGTCGCCGCGCCAGTCTTTCGCCAGTGTATCCAGCGTCGGGGTCGGGATGCCCAGATACCGACGCTCCACCCCGTGATGGGCGGCGAGGTCGCGGGCCTTGCTCTCATCGGCAAGGCTTTCGAGATGGGCGAGTGCGGCGTCAGGGCTCATTCTACTGTCACCGATTTTGCGAGATTGCGGGGCTGGTCCACATCGGTGCCTTTGGCAACGGCGGTGTGGTAAGCCAGAAGTTGCGCCGGAACCGCATACAAGATGGGCGCGAGGAAGGGGCTGATGCCGGGCATCACCACAGTCTCCCAAACGCCGTCGCTGGCTTCTTTCGCGCCTTCGGCGTCGGTGATCAGCACGACCTTTCCGCCGCGCGCCATGACTTCCTGCATGTTGGATACGGTCTTGTCGAACAGCTCGTCCGTCGGGGCCATCACCACGACCGGTACGTTCTTGTCAATCAGCGCGATGGGGCCGTGTTTCAATTCGCCTGATGCATAACCTTCGGCGTGTATATAGCTGATTTCTTTCAATTTTAACGCGCCTTCAAGGGCCAGTGGATACATCGGGCCGCGCCCCAAAAACAGCACGTCCTGTGCCGAGGCGATCTTCCGCGCCACGCGCTTGATGGATTTCTCCAGCGCAAGGGATTGGTTCAAAATGCCCGGAAGCAGGTTCAGGTCCGCCATATGCGCGGCCAAGGCTGCATCGTCCAGATGACCGCGTTGATGACCTGCCTTCGACGCCAGCGCCGCCAGCGCCAGAAGCTGGCAGGTAAACGCTTTGGTGGAGGCCACCCCAACCTCGACTCCCGCCATGATCGGCAACGCCAGATCGCTTTCCCGGGCGATGGAGCTTTCGGGGACGTTCACCACCGACAGGATCATCGCGGCGCGGTCCTTGGCGTAGCGCAGGGCGGCCAAGGTATCTGCCGTCTCGCCGGATTGGGACACAAACAACGCGTAGGACTTGTCCGAGATCACCGGCTTGCGGTAGCGGAATTCAGACGCGATATCGACGTCGACGGGCAGGCCCGCGATCTGCTCGAACCAGTATTTCGCCACCTGACACGCAAGGTTTGCCGTGCCGCAGGCCACCATGGTGATGCGGTCGCATTTGGTGAAATCCAGCGTGCCGTTGGGCAGCTCGATGCCTTTGCCGTCCGCGGTGCTATACGCCTTCAGCGCATCCGCCAGCACGATGGGCTGCTCGGCGATTTCCTTGGCCATGAAGTGTTTGTGGCCGGCTTTCTCGATCCGCGCTTCGTCAATTGCCAGCGTCTTCGCCGCGCGGTTCGTCAGCTTGCCGTTCGCATCGTAGATTTCGAGGCTGGTGCGGGTGAGCACCGCGCGGTCGCCCTCTTCCAGATAGGTCACGCGGTTGGTCATCGGGGCCAGCGCAATGGCGTCTGATCCGACATACATCTCGCCGTCGCCATGGCCGATCGCAAGGGGGGAGCCTTTGCGCGCCGCGATCATCAAATCTTCTTCACCATGGAACAGGAAGCACAGCGCAAATGCGCCATCCAGCATTGCGATGGTTTGCTCGGCGGCGTCGCGCGGGGCAAGGCCTTGCTCCAGAAACCGGCGCGCCAGCAGTACCACTGTTTCCGTATCCGTCTCCGTCTCGCTGACATAGCCGTCCGCTGCAAGTTCGGCGCGTAACTCTTTGAAATTCTCGATAATTCCGTTGTGCACAACTGCAACCGGACCCGATTGATGCGGGTGGGCATTCACCACGGATGGCGCGCCATGGGTGGCCCAGCGCGTGTGGCCGATGCCGGATTTCCCTGCGAGCGGTTCGTGGACCAGAAGGTCCGACAGGTTCACAAGTTTGCCCACGGCGCGGCGGCGGTCCAACTCGCCGTTATTGACGGTCGCGATCCCTGCGCTGTCATAGCCGCGATATTCGAGACGCTTCAGCGCTTCGACTATGATCGGTGCAACTTCATGAGTTCCGAGAACTCCAACGATTCCACACATTTAAGCGTCCTTCTTCATCTTTTCGGCGCGCAGCATTTGCATCAGCTTTCGGGCAAGCCCCGCCTTGTTGGTCTGCCGGACCCGCGACAGGGCAAGGTCGCCATCAGGCACATCCTCGGTCACCACGGTGCCAGAGCCTGTCATGGCGTCCGCACCTACGTCTACAGGGGCGATCAGCAAAGTATTCGAGCCGATGAACGCCCCCGCGCCGATCGTCGTGCGGTGCTTGAACACGCCGTCATAATTGCAGGTGATCGTGCCTGCGCCGACATTCGCGCCAGCCCCAACATGGGCGTCGCCCACATAGGACAGGTGGTTGACCTTCGCGCCCTCGGCCAGCGTGGCGTTCTTGATCTCGACGAAGTTGCCGACTTTGGCACCTTCCTCCAGCTCCGCACCGGGGCGCAGGCGGGCGAAGGGGCCAACGACCGCACCTTGCGAAACGTGGCAGCCCTCCAGATGGCAGAACGCCTTGATCTCGGCACCGGATTCGACGGTGACGTCTGGGCCAAACACCACATTCGGGCCGATCACCGCATCGCGGCCAAGCACCGTGTCATAGGCGAAATAGGTGGTTTCGGGCTGGGCGAGGGAGACGCCGTTCTCCAGCGCGTCCGCCCGCATCCGCGCCTGAAACGCGGTTTCGGCGGCGGCCAGCTCGGCGCGGGTATTGATCCCCAAGGTTTCCGCCTCGTCGCAGGTCACTGCGGCGGCGCTCATGCCGCCAGCACGGGCGAGGCCGACGATGTCGGTCAGGTAGTATTCGCCGCTGGCATTGTCGTTGCCAACGCGTGAAATGAGATCAAAGACAGTCCGCGCATCGCACATAATAACGCCTGAATTACAAAGCGTTACAGCAAGTTCTTCAAGGCTGGCATCCTTGGCCTCAACGATTTTTTCCAGCGTGTCGCCCTTGGTGATCAACCGGCCATACCGGCCGGGATCAGCGGCATCGAACCCCAGTACGACCACATCCGCGGTGGCGCGGGCTTCGGCCATCCGCTCCAGCGTATCGCCAGAGACGAAGGGCGTATCGCCATACAAGACCACCACGTCGCCTTCGAAATCGCCCAAGACGTCACGGGCTTGGTCCACTGCGTGCGCGGTGCCGTTTTGCTCGGTCTGGCGGGCGAAGGTGAGTTGGTCGTCATGCTTTGCCAGCACTTTTTCGACCTGATCCGCGCCGTGGCCTGTGACAACCACGGTTTTCTCCGGCTCTAGCACCGACGCCGCGCGCAGGGCGTGGATGGCCAGCGGGGCCGCGCCGATCTGGTGCAAAACCTTTGGTAGGTCGGAATTCATGCGGCTGCCTTGTCCGGCGGCCAATAGGATTAATGCGACTGGTTTACTGCTCACGCGTGAGGCCTTTCCCGGTTGCCCGGCCTTTCCTTCTTGGTGGCCCCGTTCTATCCGTATCGTGCTGCGGCGCAAGGTGCGCTACGTCACAACAGGTTTCGCCGCGTTACAGGAGGCAACTATGCGCACGGTTATTTTTGATCTGGACGGCACTTTGGCCGATACCAGTGGCGATCTGCTTGCCGCTGCCAATGTCTGCTTTCGCGGATTGGGCCATGGTGACGTGCTGACAACTGCCACCGATGGCGGGACAGCGGTTAAAGGTGTGCGGGCGATGCTGGCGCTCGGATTTGATCGGCTCGGACTCAATTACACTGATGCCGACATTGACGCTCATTTTCCGGTGGTCGTTGATGCCTATGGCAAGGATATTTCCAGCCGTACCACGATTTACCCCGGCGCACGCGAAGCCGTGTCTCGGTTGCGCGATGCGGGTTATAAGGTTGGCATCTGTACCAACAAACCCGAAGGACTGGCCGAGCAGCTTATGGCGGCGCTGGATTTTCGCGATGTGTTCCACAGCCTTGTCGGGGCTGATACCTTGCCAGTCCGCAAGCCGGACCCGCTGCCATTTGTCGAAGCGGTAAAGCGGGCAGGGGGCGATCCGGCCCGTGCCGTGTTGGTGGGCGACACCCAAACCGACCGCGACACCTCGACCAATGCCGGTGCCCCGTCGATCCTCGTGACCTTCGGGCCCGGCAATTTCGACGTGTCCACTTTGAAGCCCGAGGCGCTGCTGGATCATTTCGACGACCTAGACGGGATTGTCGCGCGGCTCATCGCTTGACTGTCTATCTGCGCCCGCCCAATGTCAGGGCCGCAACATGCCGGAGGCATTGGTGATGTTCGAAGTTTTTGACGGCAGCTTTACTCAGCAAGAGCCAATCCCCGACGAAGGGATTGCCGCCGCCATGGCCGTTCTTCAGCACGGGCGGCTGCACCGCTATAATGTGGCTGAGGGCGAGCTTGGCGAGACGGCGCTTCTGGAGCAGGAATTCGCGGCGTTCACCGGAGCGAAATTTGCGCTGGCCGTAGCTTCGGGTGGTTACGCCATGGGCTGTGCGTTGCGCGCCGTCGGAGTGAAGCCCGGTGACACCGTTTTGTCCAATGGCTTCACACTGGCCCCTGTGCCCGGCGCCATTGCCTCGGTTGGGGCAGAGGTGTTGTTCGTGGAGACCTCAGACAACTTGACCATCGACCTTGATGATCTGGAAGCGCAGATTGAGGCCTCGGCGGCCAGATTTTTGCTACTGTCACACATGCGCGGGCATCTGTGTGACATGGATCGACTGATGGCAATTTGTGACGCGGCGAACGTCGTCGTGATCGAGGATTGCGCACATACGATGGGGGCTAGCTGGCAAGGCACGCCCTCGGGGCGGCACGGCGTTGTCGGGTGCTATTCTTGCCAGACCTATAAACACGTCAACTCCGGCGAAGGTGGCTTTCTGGTCTCTGATGACCCGGAAGTCATGGCGCGGGCGATTATCCTGTCCGGCTCCTACATGCTCTATGAACGCCATGCGGCGGCTCCACCTGCCGAGGTGTTCGAGCAGGTGAAATACGTCACTCCGAACATATCGGGTCGCATGGACAATCTGCGCGCTGCAATCCTGCGCCCGCAGCTGGCGAAATTGCCAGCGCAGGTGCAGGCGTGGAACGACCGCTATGCCGCCTTGGAAAACGGCTTGCGCAATGCGCCGGGCCTTGCGGTTATCGAACGCGACCAGCGCGGGGTGTATGTCGGCTCATCCATCCAGTTCCGCTTGCCGGACGCCACGGGGATTGAAGTTGAGGAGTTTACCTCCCGCTGCGCCGCCCGCGGCGTGGAGCTTAAGTGGTTCGGCGCGGCCGAACCCAAAGCCTTCACCTCGCGCTATGACAGCTGGCGATACGCGCGGCCGCAGGCCTTGGCGCGGACGGACGAGATTTTGTCCGGCTTGCTGGACATGCGCCTGCCTTTGACCTTCTCCGTCGACGACTGCGAGTTGATTGCACGCATTATTCAAAGCGAGGCCCGCGCCTTGCAGGGCCGCGCGGCCTTGGCGGGCTAACGCGGACAGACCGGTTGCCGGATAGCCCGGCTGGTTGGCGGGCGCTGGCGATGTGGCAGGCAACTCTGTGGACACACCATGCGCGGGTGCCGCGTGGCTCGCGGCCATATGGGCCATGCGGTACACGCGGTTATGCTCTTCAACGATCCGTTTCAGGTCGCCGGGCGCATAGGTGTGCGCCTCCGACAGCCCGAGTGCTTGCGCGCACAGCTTGGAACAGAACCAACGGTCTTCGACATGGCGGCGCAGGTTGATGAACTGGCTCATCAGCAGGCCCCAGTAGTCATAGCCGCGTCCGGTGTGGCTGGCAGCGCGTTCGAACGTGTCATGTGGTGCCCAAGGCACTTGCACAAATTCGTAAGCTCCCTCACGGAAGTGCAGGTCGCGCACGCAGACGCCGCCGTTCTTACCTTGAGCGGTAACGCAACGGTGGGTTTCGCCGGTTTTGGGCGGTCGGGAACTCACTAACAACTCACAATGCGAGAACTCGGAGCGGGTGACCCACTTGACGAGCGTATCGCTTAACGGCCGACCCTCTCCCCTATAGAAGGCTAGATAGATCATTTTTGATAACTCAGTTTGACGGGTTCTGTAATATGACGAAAATGGGGCAGAATCAGCTTCCAACGCAAGGTAAATGCTGATTTGGCAATGGGTTACGGTACGTAGGGTACGCGGAAGGTAAGGAATTCCTTACTTATTGTTGCCACAATTGGCAATTCCTCCCTTTGTTTAGAGGGGCTTATTGTCTTTCTTTCCCCTTTACGGCGGGTTAATTTTTTGCTGCGTATGGCCGCTGTTGACCCGTGAGAGAGCTGTGGCTATTATTTGAACGCGCGTTCAATAACGGGAGAATCGGCATGTTTAACGCTTCGATGAAATTCGATTTGGGTGAGGATGTTAACGCGCTGCGCGATATGATCCATCGCTGGGCGCAAGAGCGCGTCAAGCCCTTGGCCGCCGAGATTGACGCCACCAACGAATTCCCAGCGCATCTCTGGACCGAAATGGGTGAGCTTGGCCTTCTGGGCATCACCGTCCCCGAGGAAGACGGCGGCTCCGGCATGAGCTATCTTGCCCATGTGATCGCGGTCGAAGAAATCGCCCGCGCCTCCGCCTCCGTGTCGCTGTCTTACGGCGCTCATTCCAACCTCTGCGTGAACCAGATCAAGCTGAACGGAACGCCAGAGCAGAAAGCGAAATACCTCCCCGGCCTCATGTCCGGCGAGCATGTCGGCGCCTTGGCAATGTCCGAAGCGGGCGCAGGCTCCGACGTAGTGTCCATGTCCCTTAAGGCGGAAAAGCGCAACGACCACTACCGTCTGTCCGGCAACAAATACTGGATCACCAACGGCCCCGACGCCTCCACCTTGGTGGTCTACGCCAAGACCGACCCCGAGGCTGGCCCCAAAGGCATCACCGCCTTCATTATCGAGAAGTCGATGAAAGGCTTCTCCACCTCCCCACATTTCGACAAGCTTGGTATGCGCGGCTCCAACACCGCAGAGCTGATCTTCGACGACGTGGAAGTCCCGTTCGAGAACGTGCTGGGCGAGGAGGGGCGCGGCGTGCGCGTCCTGATGTCCGGCCTCGACTATGAACGCGTGGTTCTGGCGGGCATCGGCACCGGCATCATGGCCGCCTGTCTGGACGAGGTCATGCCCTACATGGCCGAGCGTAAGCAGTTCGGCCAACCCATCGGCTCGTTCCAGCTGATGCAGGGCAAGATCGCGGATATGTATACGGCGATGAACTCCGCCCGCGCCTATGTCTACGAGGCGGGCCGCGCTTGTGACCGTGGGGATATCACGCGAGCCGATGCCGCCGCGTGCTGTCTCTATTCCTCCGAACAGGCGATGGTCCAAGCCCACCAAGCCGTGCAAGCCATGGGCGGCGCAGGGTTCTTGGCCGATGCTCCCGTGGCGCGATTGTTCCGCGACGCCAAGCTGATGGAGATTGGTGCCGGCACCTCCGAGATCAGGCGGATGCTTGTCGGTCGGGAGCTGATGGGGGCGATGGGGTGAAAATACACCGCCCCCTAAAACGCTTGGGGCACATGAGGTCCAGCAAGCGCGACAATTTGTTGCTCATCAGCCCAAACCAAAGGGCCGGGTCTGTGCGATCTTATTTCGGCAACGGGCGTCCCAAGTTCGCCCATCAACCACCCCGCATAACGCGCGCGACGAATGCAGACTTGCGCCGTGTCGCGGAACCAACAAACGCCACTTCGCGGTCCATGGCGACCGAACCGACGGGCAACAGCATCAGGCGCATCGAGGTGATCGTTGAACCAGTCGATCTCACGCCTCAACTCACATCGCTCCCAGCACTCAAGGAATCTTTCGTCAGCAAAAATCTTAAAGGCACCATAGAAAAAGCCAAGCTCCGCGCGGCATCTTGTGTCGCGCACAGGAATTACAAATCGAATATACATCTACACTTCCCGCGCAATGCACGGGCCTATCTGCTATTAATGGAAAAGGTGAGGAGCATCGCCCCGCAGGCGAGATTAGGCGCGTGCGGGTGGTTTTGGGATCGCGATGTGCGAAATGAAAAACATGTCGCCCTCGAAAATAGGTTGCGTAGACTCGGATCTCTTAGTCGGGTTGGAGGTGTGCTTCAATATTGGAAGAAAACGCAAGCGGACTCGATGCGCGTCGTGTTGCATAATTGCGTTTGCAATGGTGTCGTACAATGACCCTCCGCCCCCTCCACTACGCAGGTCTCGCCCTGCTCTGCCTCGTCGGCATCCTCGCCGTCGCGCAATACCAACGCGCCACGCTCAAACTCACCGAAGCGCAGATCATCGAAACTTACGCCGCCCGCTATCTCGACACCCACCCAGCAGCCAAACGCACCGACTGCCGCGCACGCCCTGCACTTGTCAAAACCACACGCATGGTTGTCATTTGCGGCCCGGAGCCGTTTGATGCCGCACGGCACTACGAATATCACGTCGGCCCCCTTGGCGGCTTGATTGCTCAAAACGGCCCCGCCGACTGGGCCACGCAAACTCCCGTCGCCCCGCGCGACGCGGCTTAAAGGATCGCCCATGAAGTACCTCCCCCTCATCGCCGCACTGGCTGCCACCCCCGCCATGGCGCAAGACACCATCGCGCAGGACAAAGTCCTCGTGCTGGCGTGTTTGGAAACCATGGAGGCGGGCACCACATGGCCCCAATGCGTGGAATTGATGTTCCAGCCCTGCGTGTCCCACGAGGTCGGCACCGACGCCCATGCAACCTGCCTTGGCGGCGTGCGAGAGGAATGGTCCGGTACGGTGAAAACCTTGCAAGACGAGGTTATTGATGCCGTGACCACCAGCGGGTCGTCCCAATTGCTGGACCTTCTGGGCCAGTGGACAAGCTATGTTGTGCAGAAATGCCAAGAGGTCGCAGCCTCCAAGCAGGAAGGCGCAGAAAGCGCGCGGCTGGGTTGCGAGATCAGTGAATTTGCGGGGCTATCAGGCGAGTTCGCGGCCTGCCTAGAGGGGCGCTCCAAGGCGGGGTATTGCGAGTTCAGGGAATGATGTGTCTCAGTGTGCAACTTGAGGGTATGACATGAAATTAACCTCCAACATCGCCGCAGGCTCCGAGGCGTTCCGCGCCAACGAAGCCGCGAATCTAGACGCCTTGCGCGTGGTTCAAGAGGCGGCACAGCATGCCGCACTTGGCGGTGGCGAAGGCCCGCGCGAGCGCCACGAGAGCCGTGGCAAAATGCTGCCCCGCGACCGTGTCGCGAACCTGCTCGACCCCGGCTCGCCGTTTCTGGAGGTCGGCGCGACCGCAGCCCACGGCCTCTACGACGGCGCGGCCCCTTGTGCGGGGGTGATCGCGGGCATCGGCTTGGTGCAGGGCCGCCAAGTCATGGTCGTGTGCAACGACGCCACCGTGAAGGGCGGCACCTACTATCCGATGACGGTGAAAAAGCACCTGCGCGCGCAAGAGATTGCCGAGGAAAACCACCTGCCTTGCGTCTATCTCGTGGACTCAGGCGGGGCGAACCTGCCCAATCAGGACGAGGTCTTCCCCGACCGCGACCATTTCGGACGCATCTTCTACAATCAGGCCCGAATGTCCGCCAAAGGCATCGCGCAGATCGCCGTGGTCATGGGCTCCTGCACCGCAGGCGGCGCTTACGTGCCCGCCATGTCCGACGTCACGATTATCGTGAAAGAGCAGGGCACCATCTTCCTCGCAGGCCCACCCTTGGTGAAGGCCGCAACGGGCGAGGTCGTCACGGCGGAAGACTTGGGCGGCGGCGATGTCCACACGCGCCTGTCAGGTGTGGCGGATTATCTGGCCGAGGACGACGCGCACGCTTTGGCTTTGGCGCGGCAGGCGGTCGGGAACATTGGTGGCGGGATTGACGGCGCGACACAGGGCGAGGCTCCGGCCTATGACCCGTCTGAACTGCTCGGCGTGGTGCCAGCCTCCTTGACCACCCCCTACGACATCCGCGAGGTCATCGCGCGGATCGTTGACGGCTCCCGCTTCGATGAGTTCAAGAAGCGCTTCGGCGAGACTTTGGTCACCGGCTTTGCGGAAATCTGCGGCATGCAGGTCGGCATCATCGCCAACAACGGCGTGCTGTTCTCCGAGGCCGCCCAGAAGGGCGCGCATTTCGTGGAACTCTGCTCGCAACGCCGTATCCCTTTGGTGTTCTTGCAAAATATTACCGGCTTCATGGTCGGTCGCCAATATGAAAACGAAGGCATCGCGCGGCACGGGGCCAAGCTGGTGACCGCTGTTGCAACGACCTCGGTGCCGAAAATCACCATGGTGATCGGCGGCTCCTTCGGGGCGGGGAATTACGGTATGGCGGGCCGCGCCTACCAGCCGCGCTTCATGTGGTCCTGGCCCAACTCCCGCATTTCGGTCATGGGCGGCCCGCAAGCTGCGGGCGTTCTGGCAACGGTCAAACGCGACGGGATCGAGCGCAAGGGCGGCACATGGTCCGCCGAAGAGGAGGCCGCATTCAAGCAACCCACGATTGATATGTTTGAGGAGCAATCCCACCCCCTCTACGCCTCCGCACGGCTATGGGACGACGGCATAGTTGACCCCCGCAAGGCCCGCGACGTGCTGGCGTTATCTTTGCGTGCCGCGCTGACCCCCCCGATAGAGGAGACACGCTTCGGCGTGTTCCGGATGTGATGGTCTGGGAACGAGTATTTGGATGCGGTGGAAGCACTGTAGCTATTTTGTGCCTGCTAACCAGTGCGTCTTTAGCCGATGAATGGTGGACTGCTGTGGGTTACGGTTGTGACGAAGAACTTGGGCAACTTACGGTTTTTCCGATTTCATTTGACGCAAATAAAACTCACCCAATCTCGCGTGATGGATTATTTGTTCAAACGGAAGATTTACGCGACCCCATCGTCCCAAACGAGATTGTTTCGTGCGCGTTGACGCCAAACCGCGTCGCGTCGCTGCACCGGATTTATCAAAATGTGCCGAAGCCCACAGGAATGTGCGGTGGAGCGCCTTGGGCAAAATACGAGTTGAAACTAAACGACCAAATCGCTGCCACCTTCCCTATGGGCTGCGGCACCACAATGCTTGTAGCCCACCAAAACTATGTGACGGTGTGTGGGTTTGGCGATCAAGGATGCAAAATGTTCCAAGATCAACCTTTGAGCCTGAGCTTCACTGGTCAATGGGAGACGAAGTAGGATGGTAATGTTCAATAAAATCCTCATCGCCAATCGCGGCGAAATCGCTTGCCGGATCATCGACACCTGCCGTCGCCTCGGTGTTGGCACTGTGGCGGTCCATTCTGACGTGGACGCAAACGCCCGCCATGTGGAAATGGCCGACGAAGCTATCTCCCTTGGCGGCGCTACCCCTGCGGAAAGCTACCTGCGCGGCGACGCGATCATTGCGGCGGCTAAAGCTACAGGCGCGCAGGCGATCCATCCGGGCTATGGCTTCCTGTCGGAAAACCCCGATTTCGTGGAAGCGGTGGAGCAGGCGGGCCTGACCTTCATCGGCCCCTCCGCCCACGCGATCCGCGCCATGGGACTGAAGGACGCCGCCAAGGCGTTGATGGTCAAGGCGGGCGTTCCCGTGGTGCCGGGCTACCACGAGGCGAGCCAAGACAATCTGGCCGCCGAGGCTGACAAAATCGGCTACCCCGTGTTGATCAAAGCCGTCGCTGGCGGCGGTGGCAAAGGCATGCGCCGCGTCAACGCCGCCAAGGACTTCGCGCAGGAGTTGGAAGCCGCCCAGACCGAGGCGCAAAAGGCCTTCGGCAACGCCGCTGTGCTCATCGAGAAATACGTCTCCACCCCGCGCCATATCGAGGTGCAGGTCTTTGGTGACGGCACGAAAGCCGTGCATCTGTTCGAGCGCGACTGCTCCTTGCAACGCCGCCACCAGAAGGTGATCGAGGAGGCTCCGGCCCCCGGCATGACGCCCGAGATGCGCGACGCCATGGGGCAGGCGGCAGTGCGCGCAGCGGAAGCTGTGGGCTATGCGGGCGCGGGCACGGTGGAGTTCATCGTGGACGCCTCGGACGGACTACAGGCGGACCGGTTCTACTTCATGGAAATGAACACGCGGCTTCAGGTCGAGCATCCCGTGACCGAGGCCATCACCGGCGTCGATCTGGTGGAATGGCAGCTGCGTGTGGCGTCGGGGCAGGGGCTTCCGGCGCAGCAGGACGACCTGTCGATCACCGGTCATTCCTTCGAGGCCCGCATCTATGCCGAGGACGTCCCCGCAGGGTTCCTGCCCGCCATCGGCACACTGCACCAATTGCACTTCGCGGACGGCGCGCGGATTGATACCGGCGTGCGGAAGGGTGACGAGATCAGCCCGCATTACGACCCGATGATTGCCAAGCTGACCGTGCACGGCCCCGACCGCGCCACCGCTTTGGCGCAACTGACGCGGGCGCTGAAAGCCACGCGGATCGGCGGGACGGTGACCAATATCGGCTTCCTCGCGGCACTGTCGGAACACTCCGGGTTTGCGGCGGGTGACGTGGACACCGGACTGATCGAGCGCGACTTGGAGGCGTTGACCAAGGCCACCGCGCCCTGCACCAAAACCCGCGCGCTGGCAGCGGTCGCAACCCTCGGGTTGCACCGCACGGTGCCTGCGTTCGCAGGGGTGTCGCTGTGGGGCGGGGTCGAACAGACCGCTCGGTTCGCCTTTGACGAGGACGAGACCGCACAGGTCGAGACGCTGTCGCCCACACAATTCAGGGTCACGCTGGCGGACGCCATCCATGACATCATTCACACCGACGGCACATGGCGCGTTGACGGCGCCAAAACCGCCGCTTCGGTTTGGTGCAATGGTGACCAAGGTGCTGTGTTCTGGGGCGAGACCTATCCGTTCACCGTAGTGGACCCGCTGGATCGGGCTGCCGTTCAGGGCGCAGGCGACGGGGTCACCCGTGCACCGATGCCGGGACTTGTACGCGTCGTGGACGTGGCGGCAGGGGCGCAGGTGAAAGCGGGCGACCGCTTGCTGGTACTGGAGGCCATGAAGATGGAACACGCCTTGCGGGCCGAGGCGGACGGCACCGTTGCCGAAGTCATGACAAGCGCCGGCGATCAGGTGACGGCGGGGGCCGCCTTGGTGCGGATGGAGGCCGATGACTGAGATCACGCTGCATCACGCGCACCAGACCCGCTCTATGCGCAGCCTGTGGTTGCTGCACGAGCTGGGCGTGCCGTTCGATATCGTCGTGCATCCGTTCGGCAAGAACCTGCGGTCGGAGGCGTATCTGAAGCTGAACCCTTCGGGCCGCGTTCCAGCTTTGGAGATCGACGGGCAAACGCTGTTCGAAACGGGCGCGATCACCGAATATCTGTGCGAAACCTTCTCCGACGCGGGGCTGGGTCGTGCAGCGGGCGATGCGGAGCGGGCCGACTGGCTGGTCTGGGTGCATTTCGCCGAGACTATCACCCAGCATTGCGCCGCTCTGACCCAACAGCATATCGCGCTGTATGAAGACCATATGCGCAGCCCCATCGTGATGAAGCTGGAGGCGGCGCGGATCGCCAAATGCTACGCCGCGTTGGAGAGACGGCTGCAAAATCGCGACTATCTGTTGGAGAGCGACTTTTCCGCAGCCGACATTTCTTGCGGGTATTCAGTGTATTCTGGCCGCCATTTTACACATATCGAACCTTTCCCGCGTCTATGCGACTGGTACGCCCGCATCACCGCCCGTGAGGGCTTTCAAAAGTCTCTGCCGCCGGACGGGGAGCGTCTTTACCCCAACGAGTTCTATGAGGTGCCTGCATGAGTGCGGTCGAAATTTTCGAGGTCGGCCCCCGCGACGGGCTGCAAAACGAGAAAGCGCAGATCGCCACCGCCGACAAGATCGCGTTGGTCGACCTGCTGTCCACGGCGGGCTTCAAGAGGGTCGAGGTGGCCAGTTTCGTCTCGCCCAAATGGGTGCCGCAAATGGCCGACAGTGCAGACGTGCTTGCGGGCATCAAACGCGCCAAAGGCGTGTCCTACGCCGCGCTGACCCCGAACATGCGGGGGCTGGAGGGGGCGATTGCGGCGAAGGCGGATGAGGTGGCGGTGTTCGCCAGCGCCTCGGAGGGGTTCTCCAAGGCCAATGTGAACGCCACGATCGAGGAGAGTATCGCGCGGTTCGTGCCGATCATGGAGGCAGCCCCGATGCCGGTGCGCGGCTACGTGTCCTGCGTGGCGGAATGCCCCTATGACGGCCCGACGGACCCTGCCGATGTGGCCCGCGTGGTGGCGCGGTTGTTCAAGCTGGGCTGCTACGAGGTCTCGCTGGGCGACACCATTGGCCGTGCCACGCCGGAACAAATTGACGCGATGCTGACGGCGGTTACGCAAGTCTGCGCGGCTGATAAGTTGGCAGGTCACTTCCATGACACAGCGGGGCGCGCCTTGCTGAACATCGACGTGGCTCTGTCCCACGGAGTGCGGGTTTTTGACGCTGCGGTCGGGGGCTTGGGCGGGTGCCCCTATGCGCCCGGTGCGGCGGGCAATGTCGCGACGGAGGCGGTTCTGGCCCATCTGGAAAGCGCAGGCCACACGACCGGACTAAACGCAGAAATTATTGCACAAGCGGGCCGCATGGCCCAAGCGATGCGCGGATAAGGAGACGAGCCGATGTATGAGACCTTGCTGGTAAAAACCGACACGCGCGGCGTAGCGACGGTCACCCTGAACCGCCCCGACAAACGCAACGCCATGTCTGGCGAGATGATTGCGGAGTTAACGGATTGCGCAGCAACGCTCGGTGCTGATGATACCGTGCGTGCGGTGGTGTTGCGCGGCGCGGGGGCGCTGTTTTGTGCGGGCGGTGATCTGAACTGGATGCGCGCGCAGATCGACGCGGATGGCGAGACCCGTGGTCGTGAAGCCGGCAAGCTGGCCGCAATGCTGGGCGCATGGAACACGCTGCCCAAACCCGTCATTGGCCGCATCGAAGGCGCGGCCTTTGGTGGCGGCGTCGGCCTCGCCTGCGTCTGCGACGTGGCGCTTGCGGCACTGGACACCAAGTTCGGCCTGACCGAAACCAAACTGGGCCTGATCCCCGCCACCATCGGCCCCTATGTGGTCGCCCGCATGGGCGAGGGCAACGCGCGGCGGGTGTTCATGTCCAGCCGTGTTTTTGGCGCAGATGAGGCGCAAGCGTTGGGCATCATTGCCCGCGTATCCGACGACCTAGACGCCGCCGTCGACGCGGAAATCACCCCCTATCTGGCCTGCGCGCCGGGTGCTGTGGCCGAGGCCAAAGCACTGGCCCTGCACCTTGGCGGCGCGCCGGGGCAGGCGGAGGTGGATCATTCCATCAAGGCACTGGTGACCCGCTGGGACAGCGCCGAGAGCGCCGAGGGCATCGCCGCATTCTTCGACAAGCGAAAGGCGGCTTGGGTGCGTTAAGGGCTGTTTCACGGCATGTGGGAATGCGCTAACGTGGCGCAAAACAACCCCATAACAGAGGGAGCAGCTCGATGATCAACCGCCGCCATTTTATTGCCCTGACAGGGGCCTCAGCCCTACAGGCGTGCAGCACCGGCGGGGGTGTCTCCGCACCGACCGCAACCCCGACGATGCGCGCGTTGCCCAACCCTGCGTTCGATGCTTGGGTGGCGAATTTCAAAACCCGCGCGCTGTCCAAAGGCATCACCGCCAGCACCCTGCAAACGGGGATGCGCGGTGTGGGCTTCCTGCCCGAGGTGATCGAGCGCGACCGCAACCAGACAGAATTCAAACGCAGCTTCGAGGATTATCTGGCCATCGTCGCCTCGGAGGAGAAAATCCGCGCCGGCCGGGTGGCCTTCGCCCGCGAACGGTCCCGCCTGAACGCGATCGAGGCGAAGTATGGCGTGCCCGCCAATGTGGTCGCGGCCATCTGGGGGGTGGAGAGCAATTTCGGCACCCGTCGCGGCAATGTTCCTGTGGTCTCGGCCACGGCGACGCTGGCCTTTGAGGGGCGGCGTGGCGCGTTCTTCGAAAAGCAGTTGATCGCCGCGTTGAAGATTTTGCAAACGGGCGACACGACGCCGAGCCGCTTGGTCGGGTCTTGGGCCGGGGCGATGGGGCATACCCAGTTTATCCCGACCTCCTACCAGCTGTTTGCGGTGGATTTCACCGGCGACGGGCGGCGCGACATCTGGTCCGAAGATCCATCTGATGCGCTGGCATCGACCGCCGCCTATCTGGCGCGCTCTGGCTGGCAACGCGCGCAGCCTTGGGGGCGCGAAGTGGCCTCCGGCGGGTTGCAGCCCGACCCCGGCGGGCCGCGCTTCGAGGTGGGACAGAACTTCCGCGCGATCAAGCGCTACAACAATTCCGACAACTACGCGCTGGGGGTGGGCCATCTGGCGGACCGGCTGGCAGGCGGCGGGCCGCTGAAGACGCCGTTCGGGCCGGATAAATACGGGCTGAGAATAGACGACCGCAAGCGCCTGCAAACCCGCCTGACGGCCAAGGGCTTCGACACGGGCGGGGCGGACGGGGTGCTGGGGCCAAAGTCCAAAGCCGCCATCGCAGCCTATCAGCGCAGCGTCGGTCTGGAGGCCACGGGCAACCCGTCTCCGGCGCTTTTGCAGCGGCTGGGGTAGGGGGCGACTCAGCGTGCTGGTGCTGGCGAAATCGGCCTGCTTGTTGCGCTGCGTCAAATGCCAACCAAAACAACCGTCCTAAATGCCGCAAAAATTAGGACTATTCGGTGACAAGTGGGGGGGTCCATCGGTTGACCCCCTGCGCGCTCGGGCGTAAAGATCACCGCAGCAATTACTTCCTGTGTGTCGTGACATGCAGGCGAGAAGGAGACTTACGTGGACGAGCTTCTACGCGAATACCTGCCCATCCTGATATTTTTGGCAATAGCCATTGGCCTCGGGTTGGTTCTGATTCTTGCAGCGGCAGTCGTCGCAGTGCGGAACCCAGACCCCGAAAAAGTGTCTGCCTACGAATGTGGCTTTAACGCTTTCGACGATGCGCGAATGAAGTTCGACGTGCGGTTTTATCTGGTGTCGATCCTGTTCATCATCTTCGACCTTGAAATCGCCTTCCTGTTCCCCTGGGCGGTTGCTTTCAAGGATGTCGGGTTGCTTGGCTTCTGGTCGATGATGGTCTTCCTCGCCGTGCTGACCATCGGCTTCGCTTACGAATGGAAAAAGGGAGCACTCGAATGGGAGTAGCAACCGGTCTTAACACAGCTGGCTGGGACAAAGACGTCGCCACCGCGCAGCTGAACTCCGAGCTTCAGGACAAGGGCTTCCTTGTCACCTCGACCGAGGACATCATCAACTGGGCGCGCACCGGCTCGCTGCACTGGATGACCTTCGGGCTGGCGTGCTGCGCCGTCGAGATGATGCACACCGCGATGCCGCGCTACGACATGGAACGCTTCGGCACGGCCCCTCGCGCCTCCCCGCGCCAGTCGGACCTGATGATCGTGGCCGGCACGCTGACCAACAAGATGGCCCCTGCGCTGCGCAAGGTCTACGACCAGATGCCGGAGCCGCGCTACGTGGTCTCCATGGGGTCGTGTGCCAATGGCGGCGGCTACTACCACTATTCGTATAGCGTTGTGCGCGGTTGCGACCGGATCGTTCCGGTTGATCTGTACGTGCCCGGGTGCCCGCCCACAGCGGAGGCATTGCTCTATGGCCTGCTCCAGCTGCAACGCAAAATCCGCCGGACGGGGAATATCATTCGATGACCGCTGCCCTTCAAGAACTCGCGGCTCACATAGAGCTGAAACGCCCTGATTGCGTGCTGTCCACCGAGATCGCATTTGGCGAACTGACCGTGCATATCGCGCCCAGCTCGCTTGTGTCGTTCTCGGAGTTTCTGAAAACCGACCGCGCTTGCCGCTTCTCCACCATGGTGGATATCACGGCGGTGGACTACCCGACCCGCGACGCGCGGTTTGATGTCGTTTATCAATACCTGTCGATGTACCAGAACCACCGCATCCGCGTGAAAATGGCGATCCGCGAAGACGAGATTGTACCGTCCCTGCACGAGGTCTATCCGGCGGCCAACTGGTTCGAGCGCGAGATTTTCGACATGTTCGGCATCATGTTCTCCGGCCACCCCGACCTGCGCCGCATCCTCACCGATTACGGCTTCCGCGGCTATCCGCTGCGCAAGGACTTCCCGACCACGGGCTATGTCGAGGTCCGCTATGACGAAGCCGAAAAGCGCGTTGTCTATGAGCCGGTGAAGCTGGTTCAGGAATACCGCCAGTTCGACTTCATGTCCCCATGGGAGGGCGCGGAATACATCATGCCGGGTGACGAGAAAGCTGAAGAGGCGAAGAAATGATGGAATTTGCGACCGAATTTCTAAGCTTGTTTGCTGCGGTGTTGATGGTGTTGCCTGCAATGCCCTTTTTTAAAAAAATCGCGGATGTCGAAATGCTCGACATTGGGATTGGTCAAGCTGTTCGGGAGACTAACACATGATGGACGGCTCCAAGTTCGACGACGCCCTGACGGGCGAACAGAAGATCCGGAACTTCAACATCAACTTCGGGCCTCAGCACCCTGCGGCGCACGGCGTGTTGCGCTTGGTACTGGAACTTGACGGCGAAATCGTGGAGCGTTGCGACCCGCATATCGGCTTGCTGCACCGTGGCACGGAAAAGCTCATGGAGAGCCGGACCTACCTGCAAAACCTGCCGTATTTTGACCGCCTCGACTATGTGTCGCCAATGAACCAAGAGCACGCTTGGTGCTTGGCCATCGAGAAGCTGACAGGCACCGAAGTGCCACGCCGCGCATCCTTGATCCGTGTGCTGTATTCGGAAATTGGCCGTATCCTGAACCACCTGCTGAACGTCACCACGCAGGCCTTGGACGTGGGCGCGCTGACACCGCCGCTTTGGGGCTTCGAGGAGCGCGAAAAGCTGATGGTGTTCTACGAGCGGGCTTGCGGTGCACGTTTGCACGCCGCGTATTTCCGTCCCGGCGGGGTACATCAAGACCTGCCGGAGGATTTGCTCGACGACATCGAGGAATGGACGACGACCTTCCCGCAAGTTCTCAGCGATATTGACGGGCTGCTGTCCGACAACCGTATTTTCAAGCAACGCAACGCCGATATCGGGATCGTGACCGAGCAGGATATCCTCGATTACGGCTTCACCGGCGTGATGGTGCGCGGCTCCGGCCTTGCATGGGACCTGCGCCGTGCGCAGCCCTATGAGTGCTATGACGAGATGGAGTTCGAAATCCCCGTCGGCAAAAACGGCGACTGCTTTGACCGCTACCTGTGCCGCATGGAAGAGATGCGCCAGTCGCTGTCGATCATGCGCCAGTGCATCGAAAAACTGCGGGTAGAGAAGGGCGACGTGATGGCGCGGGGCAAAATGACCCCTCCACCACGCGCGGAGATGAAAACCTCCATGGAGGCGCTCATCCATCATTTCAAATTGTACACCGAGGGCTTCCACGTGCCGAAAGGTGAGGTCTACGTGCCCATCGAAGCCCCTAAAGGTGAGTTTGGCGTGTATCTGGTGGCGGACGGGACGAATAAACCCTACCGCGCCAAAATCAAGGCCCCCGGGTTCCTGCATTTGCAGGCGATGGATTATATCTGCAAAGGCCACCAGCTTGCCGACGTGGCCGCGATTATTGGAACAATGGACGTAGTTTTTGGAGAAATTGACCGATGAAAAAGTTTTCTGCTGTTGCCGTTGCTGGCGCCATGACTTTGAGCGCCTGCCTTCCCGCCCCTGAACTCAGCGTCGATGATTTTGATCTGGCGCGTTACGCGTCGGCGATGGCGCAAGTGGGCTGCATTGATTTTGACGGCATCACCCACGCCGAAATCCGCAAAATCACTGGCTGGAAAGATATGAAGCTCGATAAAGTGCAGGAAGAGGCCGTAGCCCAACTGCAAGCGATCGAGCAAGCCGGCGGCGGTATCCGCTCCACCGTAGGGGCTTGCGCGTAAGCGCTGCCCTAAACGCACAGATAAAGGCCACAGACCTCCATGCTTCGTAGACTTCACGCAGACCAGCCTGACAGCTTCGCTTTCACCCCCGCAAACCTTGCGTGGGCGGATGCGCAGATTACGAAATACCCCGAGGGGCGTCAGGCCTCGGCGATTATCCCGCTGCTTTGGCGGGCGCAGGAGCAGGAGGGTTGGCTGACCCGCCCTGCCATTGAACACGTGGCGGACAAGCTGGGCATGGCCTATATCCGTGCGCTGGAAGTGGCGACGTTCTACTTCATGTTCCAGCTGCAACCTGTTGGGTCTGTGGCACATATTCAGGTTTGCGGCACGACGTCCTGCATGATCTGCGGTGCGGAAGACCTGATCGGGGTCTGCAAGGAAAAGATCGCCGAGAAGCCGCATCAGCTGTCCGCTGACGGCAAGTTCTCGTGGGAAGAGGTCGAGTGCCTCGGCGCTTGCGCCAACGCGCCCATGGCCCAGATCGGCAAGGACTATTATGAAGACCTGACCGCCAAAAGCATGGCGCAGATTCTCGACATGCTGGCGAAGGGCGACGTGCCGACACCCGGATCGCAAAACGGCCGTTACGCCGCCGAGCCGCGTAAAGGCCTGACATCGCTGACAGAATTCGACAGCGGCAAGACGCAGTACAACGCCTCCGTGCAATTGGCGGCCGATATTGGCGACACGGTGAAACGCATCGACGGCACCGAAGTGCCGCTGCTGGCCCCGTGGCAACATGGCGGCAAAGCCAAGGGTGGTGCCGCGAACAAGGCGTCTGTACCAGCCAAGTCGAAGACGGAGGCGGCGAAAAAAGACGCACGCCAAGTCGACGCGACCAAGGCCGAGGTCGATGCCAAAAAAGTGGCGCGTCCGAAGACCGGCACGGTGGCTCCGAAAACCAAAGCCCCCGCAAAACCCAAGGGCGCGGCAAAAGCCAAGCCGGTCGCTGCGGACGGCAAGCCCGAACTGCTGAAAAAGGCGCGGGCAGGTGGGCCAGACGACCTCAAGATGATCAAGGGCGTTGGCCCCAAACTCGAACAGCTTTTGCACAAGCTGGGTGTCTTCCACTTCGATCAGGTCTCGTCCTGGCGCAAGAAGGAAGTCGAGTGGGTTGATGAGAACCTCGAAGGCTTTAAAGGCCGCGTTTCCCGGGACGAGTGGGTGAAGCAAGCCAAGGTGCTGGCCAAAGGTGGCACTACGGAATTTTCAAGCCGCGTCAAAAAAGGCGGCGTCTACTAGTCTGAAACAGACGGGGAGTACGAAGAATGGGACAGAACAACACAAACGGGGGAAGCTGCAAAACGGTTTGCTGGCTTGCTGCGTTGATCGCGGGCGTATTGGTTGCCGCATTGCTGATGTCGATGCGCGACTTTGGATTTTTGGGGGCCGTCTTTTGGGGCCTCGTGATACTGCTCGTCGGGGGCTTCGTGTTGAACTGGGCGTTCTGCGGCAAGGCAGAAGCGGAAGTGTCTTCGGTTCCTGCCGCGTCCCGCGCGGATGTGGCGACCGCCGCCGCACCGCTGGCCAGCACCGATGC
Organism: Litoreibacter meonggei; assembly: GCF_003663885.1. Classification (GTDB taxonomy): domain Bacteria; phylum Pseudomonadota; class Alphaproteobacteria; order Rhodobacterales; family Rhodobacteraceae; genus Litoreibacter; species Litoreibacter meonggei. Next base: position 525,899 of record NZ_RCCE01000001.1, on the reverse strand, counting down.
TGCGACCACATCCTCGCCAGTTGCCGAGAATGCGGGCGCCGCCGCCGCCAGCTTGAGTCCTGCGGCTGCAAGCAGCGCGCCGAAGGTGAAGCCTGCTGCCAAAAAGCCAGATGCGAAGAAGCCCGCTGCGAAGAAGGCGACAACGACCAAAACCGCCGCGAAATCCGCAACCAAGGCTGATGCAACGGCCAAGGCAGAGCCGAAGGCCAAGGCAGAGCCAAAGACCAAGGCAGCCGCGAAGCCGAAGGCCGCGCCAAAAGCCAAGGCAGCGGATGCGAAACCTGCGGCCAAGGCGAAAGCTTCGCCGAAGGCCAAAGCAGCTGCTGCGAAACCGGCACCGAAAGCAAAGGCGGCAACCGCTGCCAAGGCCAAGCCAGTGGCCGCTGACGGTAAGCCGGAACTTCTGAAAAAAGCCCGTGCGGGCGGTGCTGATGATCTCAAGCAGATCAAAGGCGTCGGTCCGAAACTCGAAGGCGAGTTGCACAAAATGGGCGTCTACCACTTCGATCAGGTCGCCAGCTGGCGCAAGAAAGAGGTGGACTGGGCTGACAACAATATCGAGGGCATCAAAGGCCGCGCCTCTCGTGACGAATGGGTGAAGCAGGCCAAGTTGCTTGCCAAAGGCGGCGAAACCGAGTTCTCGAAGAAGGTAAAAAAGGGCGGGGTCTATTGATCCCGACTGAGACGAAACGATGAGCGGGCCCTCGCAAGAGGACCCGCGTATGGTCAGACAGGCCCGACAGGCGGCGATCGTGATTTTTGCCACGATGCTGATCTGGGTCGGGGCGCAGGTGATCGGGGGGCAGCTTGGCTGGCCCGCACGCTTTGCCTTCCTGTTCGACCTGATGGCAGGGGCCGCGTTCATCTGGGCGTTGGTCGTTTTATTCCGGGTGTGGCGCGCCAGAAGCTAGGCGCGCGACACCGCACATGAAGAAGCAGACAGGACGCGAAAGCTATGTTGGCAGACAAGGACCGCATCTTTACCAATCTCTACGGGATGCATGACCGCTCCCTGAAGGGCGCGAAAGCCCGTGGGCATTGGGACGGCACCGCCGCGATCATCAAGCGTGGCCGTGACAGCATCATCGACGAGATGAAGGCCTCTGGCCTGCGTGGACGCGGGGGCGCTGGCTTCCCGACGGGGCTGAAATGGTCCTTCATGCCTAAAGAAAGCGACGGGCGCCCCAGCTATCTGGTGGTGAATGCAGACGAGTCCGAGCCGGGCACCTGCAAAGACCGCGAGATCATGCGCCACGATCCGCACACGCTGATCGAAGGCTGCCTGATCGCGAGCTTCGCGATGCAAGCGAACGCCTGCTACATCTACATTCGCGGCGAATATATTCGCGAGAAAGAGGCGCTGCAAAACGCCATCGACGAATGTTACGAGGCTGGCCTTGTCGGCCCCAACGCCGCGAAATCCGGCTGGGACTTCGACATCTACCTGCATCATGGCGCGGGCGCGTATATTTGCGGTGAAGAAACCGCGTTGCTGGAAAGCCTTGAGGGCAAAAAAGGGATGCCGCGGATGAAGCCGCCGTTTCCTGCGGGGGCTGGCCTCTATGGCTGCCCGACCACAGTTAACAACGTCGAATCCATTGCCGTTGTGCCGACCATCCTGCGCCGTGGCGGGGAATGGTTCTCGGGCTTCGGCCGCCCGAACAACGCAGGCACCAAGCTGTTTGCGATTTCCGGCCATGTGAACAACCCCTGCGTGGTCGAAGAGGCCATGTCGATCCCGTTCAAAGAGCTGATCGACCGCCATTGTGGTGGCATCCGTGGCGGCTGGTCCAACCTGAAGGCGGTGATCCCCGGTGGCTCGTCCGTGCCGATGTTGCCCGCCGAGATGATGGAAAAAGAATGCATCATGGATTTCGACTGGCTGCGCGAGCAACGCTCCGGATTGGGGACGGCTGCCGTCATTGTGATGGACCAGAACACCGACATCATCAAAGCCATCTGGCGTCTGTCGAAGTTCTACAAGCATGAGTCATGCGGCCAATGCACCCCGTGCCGCGAAGGCACCGGCTGGATGATGCGCGTGATGGATCGCTTGGTGACTGGTGAGGCGGAAGTCGAGGAAATCGACATGCTGCTGGACGTGACGAAACAGGTCGAAGGCCACACGATTTGCGCCTTGGGCGACGCGGCGGCTTGGCCGATCCAGGGTCTGGTGCGCCACTTCCGCGACGAAATCGAAGACCGCATCAAGCACAAACGAACCGGCCGCGTGTCGGCGGTAGCGGCAGAATGATGCGCGCTCTGTTCCTCATCCCCGTCGCGGCGGTTCTTGCCGCTTGTGTGCCAGCAGGACCGGTGTCCGAGAAACCCAAAGGCCCGCCCATCGACATCGTCGAAGCGGCCCGCGCCGGTGATACCACCCGCGTCGTCTTGCGCTACAAGGACGGGGCCGCCATTCCTGCGGCGGACGAAAATCGTGCCGTGATCCGTGCGATGGAAATTGCTTGCCAAGAGGGCGAGAGCGCCATTCCCGACACCCGCACACGTGCGGATGGTTTGTTGACCGTCAAAGTGTTCTGCGTCGGCGTGTTGCAAAGTGATCAGGTGATTGATGGCTCGAGGCTGAAAACATGATCCGACTACTGCTCATCATATCGCTGGTGCTTGGTACAGCCTCTTGTTCGCGGCTCAGCCGTGACAAGTCGCGCAACGCTTCGAGCGAACGCGCGTTACCGTTCAAAGCCAAGCTGTCGAAAGGTGAGGACAAGCGCGATATCGCGATTGCCGTGGTCAACAAGGGCGCTGGTGTCGAGGAAGTACGTGAAAGCGTGCGGTTCGAGGCCACCAAGTATTGCCTCCTGAACTATGGCGGCTCCGACGCCGAATGGCAGATCAGCCCAGTCAGCGACGATTGGGCGTTCACCCAAGACGGCGACAAGCTGGTGTTCAACGCGCGCTGTATCGCGCGGTAGGATGGAATTGAGAATGTCGAGCGTAGTGAAATTCGGACCTGTCGTTGTCGCCCTTCTGGCGGCTGCGCCTGTGATGGCCGATACGCGCCCGATGCCGGATTACTTCGTCTCGGCCCTTGTGGCGACGTCTGCGGCGCAAGCCTTGGCGCTGTCCTGCGCGGAGCTGAGCGTGGATCCTGTGGCCATCGTCAAAGCATCCGAGACGCTGTTCACGCAGTTGGAAGAAGACGGGTTCGACCCGAATGACCCCTCTGCTGGTATGGACAATGGCGATGCCGAACTCGGCGCCGCCCAACAGGCGTTCATGGACAAACACAAGCTTGAGGGCGCTGGCAGCGATGATGTGTGTGCGGCTGGCCGTGCCGAGATGTCGGAAGGCACCGAGATCGGGCTTTTGCTGGTGGAGGTGCCGCAATGAAGGGTCACCATCTGGCAGAGCTGAATGTCGGCAAGCTGCTCGCCCCTGTGGGTGATCCGCGCGTGGCCGAGTTCATCGACAATATCGAGCGGATCAACGCTTTGGGCAAACGGATGCCGGGGTTTGTGTGGATGCTGGAAGGCTCCGGCTCGCCGGGTGCGACCGAGCACGCGATTGCGGGCGATCCGCTCTATGTGCCGAACCTGACCGTGTGGGAAAGCGCCGAGGCGTTGGAAACCTTCGTCTGGGGCACGCTGCACAAGAAATTCTACGAAAAGCGCCAAGAGTGGTTCGAGGTGCTTGGTAAAATGCACTTCGTCATGTGGTGGGTGCCGATTGGGCATGAACCAACACTGGCCGAGGCGCTGGAGAGACTTGAGATGCTGCGGGAGCAGGGCGACAGCCCCGACGCCTTCGGCTGGGACTATTTGAAAGACGCGACCATGTGGAAAACACATGGCTGCCAAGTGGCTGCGGAGTGAATGAGATGGAAATTGACAGCCGCCGTTTCTCACGCACTTGTTTGGTGCCTGATAGTAGCCGTCTATTGGACGGATTGGGACAATGGCAATTTTCTGGCTTGCGCTCATTTGTGGTTGCTGTTTCCGCCCTTTATGGCGTTTTTCATATTGTATCGGATCGCAATAATAGGGCTAGCGATAGCAACGGTGATCAGCGCACTGTTTTTCAGGGACAAGCTTCAAGAATTCGCATGGCCCTTCGTTCATACGATCATTTTGACTGCGGGACTTTCGGCAGCTCGGATGATCGACGCTGCGGGGGCGGGGTCCTGCCTGTGATTCCACTTCATAACAATTCGACGGTTCATCCTGTCTTGTACGAAAAACGAAAGGGTACGGCGTATGTCTGACCTAAAAAAAGTAATCATCGACGGTAAAGAGGTCGAGTGTGACGGGGCGATGACCCTGATCCAAGCGTGTGAGCAAGCGGGCGTCGAAGTGCCTCGGTTCTGCTATCACGAGCGCCTGACGATTGCGGGCAACTGCCGCATGTGTCTGGTCGAAGTGGTTGGTGGCCCGCCGAAGCCTGCCGCATCTTGTGCGATGCAGGTGCGCGACTTGCGCCCCGGTCCGGAAGGCCAGCCGCCCGTGGTGAAAACCAACTCGCCCATGGTCAAGAAGGCCCGCGAAGGGGTGATGGAATTCCTGCTGATCAACCACCCGCTGGATTGCCCGATTTGCGACCAAGGCGGTGAATGCGATCTGCAAGACCAAGCCATGGCGTATGGCGTCGACTTCTCCCGCTACCGCGAGCCGAAACGCGCGACGGATGATCTGGACCTTGGCCCGCTGGTCGAGACCCATATGACCCGCTGCATTTCCTGCACCCGCTGCGTGCGCTTCACCTCCGAGGTCGCGGGCATCACGCAAATGGGCCAGACTGGTCGCGGTGAGGATGCGGAGATTACGTCTTATCTGGGCCAAACGCTGAACTCCAACCTGCAAGGTAACATCATCGACTTGTGCCCTGTTGGGGCTTTGGTCTCGAAGCCTTACGCTTTCACGGCACGCCCGTGGGAGCTATCCAAAACGGAAAGCATCGACGTGATGGACGCCCTTGGCTCCAGCATCCGCGTGGACACCAAAGGCCGCGAAGTCATGCGCTTTTTGCCGCGCAACCATGACGGCGTGAACGAGGAATGGATTTCCGACAAGACGCGTTTCGTGTGGGACGGCCTGCGCCGCCAGCGGCTGGACACGCCTTACATCCGTGAGAACGGCAAGCTGCGCAAAGCAGGCTGGGGTGAGGCGTTGGAAGCTGCTGCGAAGGCGATGAAAGGCAAGAAGCTGGCTGGTCTGGTGGGCGATCTGGCTCCTGTAGAAGCCGCGTTTGCCCTGAAGCAGATGATCGAAGGCCAAGGCGGCGTCGTGGAATGCCGCACCGATGGCGCGAAGCTGCCTGCGGGCAACCGCTCCGGCTATGTTGGCACCGCGCGTATCGAAGACCTCGACACCGCCAAGCATATCCAGCTGATCGGCACCAACCCCGCCGTGGAAGCGCCCGTTCTGAATGCGCGTATCCGCAAGGCATGGACCCTTGGTGCAAATGTAGGTTTGGTCGGGCAAGCTGTTGATCTGACGTATGAATATGCGCATATCGGCACCGACCGCGCGGCGCTGGAAGGCTTGCTGAGCCACAAGTTCGATAAGGTTCTGGACGAGCCGTCCGTTATCATCATCGGCATGGGTGCCTTGGGCGAGGCCGATGGCGCTGCCGTTCTGGCTGCCGCGATGGAGCTGGCGGAAAAAACCAACTCCAAATTCATGGTGCTGCACACCGCCGCTGGCCGTGTAGGCGCAATGGATGTGGGCTGTACGAATGACGCTGGCATGGACGGGATCAAGGACGCGGAGGTGATCTATAATCTTGGCGCCGACGAGATCGATATCGAGGCGGGTCCGTTCGTGATCTACCAAGGCTCCCACGGGGATCGCGGCGCGCATCGTGCCGACATCATCCTGCCGGGGGCTGCCTATACTGAAGAACAGGCGCTGTTCGTGAACACCGAAGGGCGGCCGCAACTGGCGCTGCGTGCGGGCTTTGCTCCGGGTGAGGCGAAAGACAACTGGGCCATCCTGCGCGCGCTGTCCGCCGAATTGGGCGCGACATTGCCTTACGACACGCTGGCGCAACTGCGTCAGGCGCTGGTCGCCGAGGTTCCGCATCTGGCGGGTGTCGACATCGTGCCGGAGAACGCATGGACGCCGCTGAAAGCCAAAAAGATGGGCAAGGCCGACTTCCGCCACGCCCTGACCGATTTCTACCTGACCAACCCGATCGCCCGTGCGTCTGAATTGATGGCCGAGCTGTCGGCAAATGCCAAGGCGCGGGCCAGCGCCCCGATGGCAGCGGAGTAACATGACATGCGCACGCGCATATCCTTTCTGGGGGCAGCCATGCTAGCGGCCTGCACCCCGACCGAGGACCCGACGCAGGAGTATTTTGCGCCGGATTACCTTGGCATCGAGACCAGACGGCTTGACGATGACCTCGTCAGCTTTCTGGTGCGGATGAGGGGCGCGCGGACCAAAGCCGATGTGGCGGATTACGGAAAATGCGCCGCGGCGCAGTACGCACTGATCCGCGGCTTCGGATTTGCGCGACATGTGCGCACAAACGTACAGGAAGAGGGTGGCCTTTGGGCCGGAGATGCGGTTTACACCATCTCGGCTGCACTACCCGACGGATTGCAAACAATCGACGCCGAAGTGGCCGTCGCAGAATGTGCCGAAACCGGCATACCAACAGTTTGAGGGACCATGGCTGAATTTCTTTCATCTGGACTGGGGATCACCCTGATCATCGTTGCCCAATGCCTGGCAATGATCGCCTTCGTGATGATCTCGCTGCTGTTTTTGGTTTATGGCGACCGGAAAATCTGGGCCGCCGTGCAAATGCGGCGTGGCCCGAACGTGGTCGGGGTCTTCGGGCTGCTGCAATCTGTGGCCGACGCGCTGAAATATGTGGTCAAAGAGATCGTCATTCCCGCAGGGGCCGACAAGTTCGTGTTCATGCTGGCCCCGATGCTGGCTTTCGTGCTGGCGATCATCTCGTGGGCGGTAATCCCGTTCAACGACACATGGGTTCTGGCCGATCTGAACGTCGCCATCCTGTATATCTTCGCCATCGGCTCGCTTGAGGTCTACGGCGTGATCATGGGGGGCTGGGCGTCCAACTCCAAATACCCGTTCCTTGGCTGCTTGCGCTCTGCGGCGCAGATGATTTCCTATGAGGTGTCCATCGGCCTTATTATCATCGGTGTGGTGCTGTCGACCGGTTCGCTGAACTTCGGTGACATTGTCCGCGCGCAAGACGGCGATTACGGCTTCTTCAGCTGGTACTGGCTGCCGCATTTCCCGATGGTATTCTTGTTCTTTATCAGCGCCTTGGCTGAAACCAACCGCCCGCCTTTCGACCTTCCCGAAGCGGAATCGGAACTGGTTGCAGGCTATCAGGTCGAATACTCCTCGACCCCGTTCCTGCTGTTCATGGCCGGTGAGTATATCGCCATCTTCCTGATGTGCGCGCTGATCTCGCTGCTGTTCTTCGGCGGCTGGCTGTCCCCGATCCCGTTCCTGCCGGATGGCCCGTTGTGGATGGTCGGCAAAATGGCGTTCTTCTTCTTTATGTTCGCCATGGTGAAGGCCATCGTGCCGCGCTACCGCTACGACCAGTTGATGCGCATCGGTTGGAAAGTGTTCCTGCCGCTGTCGCTGGGCTGGGTCGTTCTGGTGGCATTTTTTGCGCAATACGGTGCTTTCGGCGGGGCCTATGCCCGCTGGGCAGTAGGAGGTTAACCCAATGGCAACTTCATTCGCACGCAAGGCCAAGTACTTCCTGCTGATGGACATGTTCAAAGGCATGCAGCTGGGCCTGAAGTATTTCTTCGCGCCAAAGGCGACCTTGAACTACCCGCACGAGAAGGGGCCTTTGTCCCCACGTTTTCGTGGGGAGCATGCCTTGCGCCGCTACCCCAACGGGGAAGAGCGTTGCATCGCGTGTAAACTGTGCGAGGCCGTATGCCCCGCGCAAGCCATCACGATCGACGCGGAGCCGCGCGATGACGGCTCCCGCCGCACCACCCGCTACGACATCGACATGACGAAATGCATCTATTGCGGGTTTTGCCAAGAAGCCTGTCCTGTAGATGCCATTGTTGAGGGCCCGAATTTCGAGTTCGCCACCGAGACCCGCGAAGAGCTTTTCTACGACAAGGACAAGCTGCTGGCGAACGGTGACCGTTGGGAGGCCGCGATTGCCCACAACCTAGAAATGGATGCACCGTACAGATGAGCGTCCATGCCACATATCCTTTTGATCCGGGCATTCTGGACGACTTGGTCGACATGATCGAAGACATGGGCGCCGAGTTTGCCATCGGCACGCTTGATGCTGTCCTGTCGGAGAGCAACGGCGTGATCGTCTCCGAAGGCGTCACACGGGACATGTATGAAGGACAGGTGATCACCGCTGTTGTCGCTGCGGATGCGATCGCCGTCAGCCATGGCGAGATGCAGTCCGTTCTTGACGAAAAGCTGATGCGCGCCGTCACGCCGTTTGCCGAAGATCTGCGCGACACCGATGGCGTGGTTGATCTGGCGGCGAAAGCGCTCGCCGTGATCATGGACGATTCCAGCCCGTTTTATGGCACCATGACAGGCGAGCTTGCGACGCGCTCCGAGTTTCTGGAGATCACGTCCAAGGTTCAAAGCTCGGTCGCCGCTGCCAAGGATCGCAATCCTGGCGAACGGATCGAAATAACCGGTGATGGCACGTTCGAAATCACCATGTACCCCGAAGATGGAGAAGCCAATGTCTGACCCCAACAACCCCTTCGAGGCCATGATGAAGATGGGCCAGGATATGGCCAAGAACATGAACCCTGCGCTGGAGGCGTTCACGCCGAAGGGCTTTGAAAACATGATGCCCACCATGTCTGCCGAGATCATGGAGCAGTTCATGGGCAAGGGGATGAACCCTGAAGGTCTCGACGCCAAGACGCGACTGTTGCTGACCCTCACAGGGCTGACCATTCAGGGCGCACAGGCTGAAAGCCAGATCAGGATCACCGTGCGCCACCTTGTTGAGGCGGGTGCGACGAAACAAGAGATTGCCGAAACCATCGCCCAAGCAGCGATGTTTGGCGGCGTTCCGGCCATGTCGAAAGCGATGGAGCTGGCGACAGAGGTGCTGGACGGAGAAGGAAAAGACTGATGGGTTTCGCTGATTTCGCATTCTACCTGTTTGCCATCACGGTCGTGACCGCCGGCCTGTTCGTCGTGGTGTCGCGCAACCCCGTGCACTCGGTGTTGTGGCTGATCCTCGCGTTCCTGTCCTCGGCCGGCTTGTTCGTGCTGCTGGGCGCGGAATTCGTCGCAATGCTGATGATCATCGTCTATGTCGGCGCGGTCGCCGTGTTGTTCCTGTTCGTGGTGATGATGCTGGACGTGAACTTCGCGGAGTTACGTGGCGAGTTGGCAAAATTCGTACCACTCGCAGGGCTGATCGGCGTTATTTTGTTGATGGAACTGGCGCTGGTCTTCGGCACATGGACAGGCGCGGAAAATGCAACTGCGTTGCGTGACGCCGTGGCCCCCGCACTGGAAGAGACCCACAATACGGCGGCCTTGGGCCAGCTGATCTACACCAAATACATCTACCTGTTCCAAGCGGCGGGCCTGATCCTGCTGGTCGCCATGATCGGCGCCATCGTGCTGACTTTGCGCCACCGTCCGGACATCAAACGCCAGAACGTCCTAAGCCAAATCTACCGCGATCCAGCGGAGCAGATGGAGCTGAAAGACGTGAAACCGGGGCAGGGGTTGTAGGCCGGATGCACGCAGCGCGTCATATCACTTTGTCCAGCGCTCTTGTCGCGCTGTGTGCAGGGCAGGCCTTTGGCCTGACGCCCCCACCGCCGCCTTGCGCGTATAGCGGGGACATGGCGGAAGGTCGCGAAATAGCATCAACGGGCAATTGGTCCAATCAGTTCGTTTCCTATACGACCTACGACAAAGCGGATCGCACGTATTTCTATCTTGAGCATTGTCCCAGCGGCAGAGTTTTGCGGAGCAAGTCGCAACCACATTCTTTGACGTCGACCGGCCCAAGGGACGCCAGCGAAATCTCAGCCACCGTGTATGATGCATTGGCCTCCGAGACCCCTTACACAATGGGCGACTTGCAGGCGCTGCTACGCGATCAGGGCGTTCCCACGAAACGCTTTACCTCCAAGCGCGAAAGCTGCGCGTGCCAGACTTACTTTCCCGACACTGTCGGGTCCAAGACACCCTACAAGAAAGATGCAAAATGATCGGACTTGAACACTACCTCACAGTTGCGGCGGCCCTTTTCGTCATCGGCATTTTCGGCATCTTTGTGAACCGCAAGAACGTCATCATCATTCTGATGTCGATCGAGCTGATGTTGCTCGCGGTGAATATCAACTTCGTGGCCTTCTCCAGCTACCTCGGCGACCTCGCAGGGCAGGTGTTTACCTTGTTCGTGCTGACGGTCGCGGCGGCTGAGGCGGCGATCGGGCTGGCCATTCTGGTCTGCTTCTTCCGTACCCGCGGCTCCATCGCCGTGGAAGACGTCAACGTGATGAAGGGCTAAGTCACTATGGAAACCATCATCCTCTTTGGTCCCCTGATCGGCGCCTTGATCTGCGGCTTCGGCTGGAAGTTCATCGGCGAGCAAGCGGGCTGCATCATTGCAACGGGGCTTTTGTTCCTGTCGGCTTTGCTCAGCTGGATCGTCTTCCTGACCTTTGACGGGACGACAGAAACCATTGAAATCATGCGCTGGATCCAATCCGGCACATTGGACACGTCTTGGGCCATCCGCATGGACCGTTTGACGGCGATCATGCTGATCGTGGTGACCACGGTGTCCAGCCTCGTGCACCTGTATTCCTTCGGCTACATGGCCCATGACGAGAACTTCGGCGAAGGCGTCAGCTACAAGCCGCGCTTCTTTGCCTACTTGTCGTTCTTTACCTTTACGATGCTGATGCTGGTGACCTCGGACAATTTGGTCCAGATGTTCTTTGGCTGGGAAGGTGTAGGCGTCGCATCCTATCTGTTGATCGGCTTCTACTACAAAAAACCGTCGGCCAATGCCGCCGCGATCAAGGCGTTTGTGGTCAACCGTGTGGGTGACTTCGGCTTCGCGCTTGGTATCTTCGGTCTGTTTTTCCTGACCGACAGCATCAACCTGTCCGACATTTTCGAGGCCGCCCCGACTCTGGCCGAGACACAGTTGCACTTCTTGTGGACCGATTGGAACGCCGCCAACCTGCTGGCCTTCCTGCTGTTCATCGGGGCCATGGGCAAATCGGCACAACTGTTCCTGCACACGTGGTTGCCCGACGCGATGGAAGGCCCGACACCTGTGTCGGCCCTGATCCACGCGGCGACCATGGTTACCGCTGGTGTGTTCCTCGTCTGCCGCATGTCGCCGCTGATCGAGTTCGCACCAGAGGCCAAGACCTTCATCGTGATCATCGGTGCCTCGACCGCGTTCTTCGCCGCGACCGTGGGCCTTGTGCAAAACGACATCAAACGCGTGATTGCCTATTCGACTTGCTCGCAACTGGGCTATATGTTTGTGGCCGCAGGCGTCGGCGTCTACTCGGTCGCGATGTTCCACCTGCTGACCCACGCGTTCTTCAAGGCGATGTTGTTCCTTGGCGCAGGCTCCGTCATCCACGCGATGCACCACGAGCAGGACATGCGCAACTACGGCAACCTGCGTAAGAAAATTCCGTATACGTTTGCGGCGATGATGATCGGCACGCTGGCCATTACCGGTGTCGGCATTCCGTTAACGCACATTGGTTTCGCGGGCTTCCTGTCCAAGGACGCGATCATCGAGAGCGCTTGGGGCGGTGGCTCCGGCTATGCCTTCTGGCTGCTGGTCATCGCGGCTGTGTTCACCTCGTTCTATTCGTGGCGTCTGATGTTCATGACCTTCTACGGCACCGAGCGCGGCGACAAGCACACCCATGAGCATGCCCATGAAAGCCCGAAAACCATGCTGATCCCGCTGGGTGTTCTGGCTGTTGGTGCGATCTTCTCAGGCATGGTTTTCTTCAAGCCGTTCTTCGGCGATCACCACGACGTCGAGAAGTTCTTTGGCATTACCCAAGGCGAGCAACATGCGCTTGTGGACCCTGACGTGCTGAGCATGGCGGCGGTCGCCGCTGGCACCGAAGAAGCGGCGGAAGGCCACGTTGAGGGTGGCGAAGGCGAAGCCGCGCTGCCGGGGCAGGGTGCGATCTACATGGCCCCTGACAACCACACGATGGACAACGCCCACCATGCGCCCGCTTGGGTCAAGGTGGCTCCGTTCATTGCGATGCTGATCGGCTTCTTCACGTCCTGGTTGTTCTACATCAAAAGCCCGAGCCTGCCGGGACGTCTGGCAGCGAACCAGCCACATCTGTACCAGTTCCTGCTGAACAAGTGGTATTTTGACGAGCTGTATGACGTGATCTTCATCCGCCCTGCCAAATGGCTTGGCAACTTCCTGTGGACCCGTGGCGACGGCAAGATCATCGACGGCTCTATCAACGGGGTCGCCATGGGCGCTGTGCCGTTCCTGACACGTCTGGCAGGTCGCGCGCAGTCCGGCTTCATGTTCCACTACGCCTTCGCCATGGTCATCGGCGTGGTGCTGATTATCACATGGTTCGCCATCGGCGGCCCGAGCATCGGGGGGGCCGAATAATGGACAACCTGCTTTCCGTTATCACCTTCATGCCGCTTGTCGCGGCGCTGATCCTCGCGCTGTTCCTGCGTGGCGACGATGAAGCGTCACAGCGCAACGCCAAATGGCTGGCCTTGATCGCCACCAGCGTGACGTTCCTGCTGTCGATCTTCGTCTATACCGGCTTCGACGCCTCCAACACCGGCTTCCAGTTCGTGGAAGAGCGCGACTGGCTGATGGGCCTGCAATACAAGATGGGCGTGGACGGGATTTCCGTCACCTTCGTGTTGTTGACCACGTTCCTGATGCCGATTGTGATCGCCAGCTGCTGGGATGTGAAATCGCGGGTGAAGGACTATATGATCGCCTTCCTGTTGTTGGAAACGCTGATGCTTGGCGTGTTCTGCGCGCTGGATCTGATCTTGTTCTACCTGTTCTTCGAGGCGGGCCTGATCCCGATGTTCCTGATTATCGGCATCTGGGGCGGGGTGAACCGCATCTATGCGTCGTTCAAGTTCTTCCTCTATACGCTGCTCGGCTCGGTGCTGATGCTGGTCGCCATGATCGCCATGTATATGGACGCAGGCACCACCGACATTCCGACATTGTTGACCCACACCTTCGCGTCCGAGACGTTCAGCGTTGCGGGCGTGACCGTCGTGGGCGGCTTGCAGACCCTGATGTTCCTTGCGTTCTTTGCCAGTTTCGCGGTGAAGATGCCGATGTGGCCTGTGCATACATGGCTGCCTGACGCGCACGTTCAGGCACCGACCGCAGGCTCGGTCGTGCTGGCGGCGATCCTTTTGAAAATGGGCGGTTACGGCTTCCTGCGCTTCTCGCTGCCGATGTTCCCTGTCGGGGCAGAGGTGCTGGGCATCTATGTGCTGTGGCTGTCGGCGATTGCGATTATCTACACCTCGCTGGTGGCACTGGCGCAGTCGGATATGAAAAAGCTGATCGCTTACTCGTCTGTTGCCCACATGGGCTACGTGACCATGGGTATCTTTGCGGCCAACCAGCAAGGCGTGGACGGGGCGATCTTCCAGATGATTTCCCACGGGTTTATCTCGGGCGCGCTGTTCCTGTGTGTCGGCGTGATCTACGACCGCATGCACACTCGCGAGATCGACGCCTATGGCGGGCTTGTGAACCGCATGCCGGCCTATGCGCTGATCTTCATGTTCTTCACCATGGCCAATGTCGGCTTGCCGGGTACGTCCGGCTTTGTCGGGGAATTCCTGACGCTGATGGGCGTGTTCCAAGTGAACACATGGGTTGCCATGTTCGCGACGACGGGTGTGATCTTGTCGGCGGCTTACGGGCTGTGGCTTTACCGCCGCGTGGTCATGGGCGACCTGATCAAGGAAAGCCTGAAATCGATCACCGACATGACCACCCGAGAGCGTGCGATCTTTGCGCCATTGGTCTTTATGACCATCCTGCTGGGCGTCTACCCCGCGCTGGTGCTGGACCTGATCGGGCCAAGCGTGGAAGCGCTGGTCTCCAATTATGATACCGCGTTGCTTGATAGCGGCGTGACCACGGCTGTGGCCGGACACTAAGGACGGATAAGATGATCCAAGCTGACCTGAATAACGTTCTGCCCGAAGTTCTACTGGCGGTCTTCGCCATGCTGGCGCTGATGGGCGGGGTCTACACGACCAAGGACAAATCCGCACCGGTGATCCTGTGGGCCACCAGCCTTGTGTTTGTGCTGCTTGCCGCATGGATCGGGGTCAACGGGGAGGGCACGAACGCGGCCTTCGGCGGGGCCTTCGTCGATGACGGGTTCTCGCGCTTTGCCAAGGTGACGATCCTGCTATCCGCCGCGGCAATTCTGCTGCTGAGCCAGGACTTCATGACCCGCCAAGGGTTGCTGCGGTTCGAGTATCCGATCCTTGTGGCCTTGTCGGTTGTCGGCATGATGATGATGGTCTCGGCAGGCGATCTGATGGCGCTGTATATGGGGCTGGAGCTGCAATCGCTGGCCTTGTATGTCGTGGCCTCCCTGCGCCGCGACTCGGTGAAATCCACCGAAGCTGGCCTGAAATACTTTGTGTTGGGGGCCTTGTCGTCGGGCATGCTGCTCTATGGCTCCTCGCTGGTTTATGGCTATGCGGGCACCACGTTGTTCACAGGTATCTTCTCGACCGTGAATGCGGGCGATATCTCACTTGGCCTGCTGTTTGGTCTGGTCTTCGTTGTGTCCGGTTTGGCCTTCAAGGTCTCCGCAGCACCGTTTCATATGTGGACGCCGGACGTCTACGAAGGCTCCCCCACGCCGATCACCGCGTTCTTTGCGACCGCACCGAAAGTGGCGGCCATGGGCCTGTTTGCCCGCGTCGTGCATGACGCGTTTGGCGGGGCCGTGGCGGACTGGAGCCAGATCGTGGCGTTCCTGTCGGTGGTGTCCATGTTCCTTGGCGCAATCGCGGCCATAGGCCAGCGCGACATCAAACGCCTGATGGCCTATTCGTCGATTGCCCATATGGGCTTCGCACTGATGGGCTTGGCCGCTGGCACTGCCGAAGGTGTGCAGGCGATGCTGATCTATATGGCGATCTATGTGACGATGAATATCGGCACCTTTGCCTTCATTCTCTCGATGGAGAAGGACGGCCAACCGGTAACCGATATCGACGCGTTGCAGAACTATTCCAAGAAGGAGCCGCTGCGGGCGCTGGCGATGCTGGTGTTGATGTTCTCGCTGGCCGGTATTCCACCGCTGGTGGGCTTCTTCGGCAAGTTTTATGTGCTGAAAGCCGCCGTGGACGCCAACATGGCGTGGCTGGCCGTGGCCGGTGTGATCGCGTCGGTGATCGGTGCGTTCTACTACCTGCGCATCATCTACTACATGTATTTCGGCGAAGAGCGCGACGCATTGAACGGCTCCATGCCGATGGTCAACTGGCTGCTGCTGGTCGGCTCGGCCGCTGTGATGGTGCTGGGTGTGATCAACCTGTTCGGCATCGAGGGGCTGGCGATGGCCGCCGCAGGTGCGCTTGTCAACTGATCTGTGGCCCGAAGGTGTCGACCGCATCATCCTTGATGAGGTCGGCAGCACTATGGCCGAAGCGGCGCGGCTTGCGCCGGAACTGAAACATCCGACATGGATTATGGCCCGTCGCCAGACCGCCGCCCGCGGGCGGCAGGGGCGCGCTTGGCAAAACCCCGAAGGCAATCTGGCCGTAACATTGTTGATGCGTCCGTTGGGTGGCCCTGCGGACGCGGCGTTGCGCTCGTTCATGGCGGCGAATGCGTTGTTCGAGACGCTGGCGCTGCATGTGGATCGCACCAAGCTGGCGGTGAAATGGCCCAATGACGTGCTGCTGTCTGGCGGCAAGGTCGCGGGCATTCTTTTGGAAAGCATGGGGTCCGCGCAGGGCGTGGACTGGCTGGCGGTTGGCATCGGCGTCAATCTGGCGGCGGTGCCGGATGGCGTGCAGGACGCAGCCTTCCCACCGACCGCACTGGCAGAGCACGGCGAGGCGGTCAGCCCCGAGGAATTCCTGGAAGAACTGGCGGCGAACTTCGCCACCGAGGAGGCGATTTTTGCGGAACTGGGCTTTGCCAGAATTCGCGAGGATTGGCTGAAACGCGCCGCGCGGCTGGGCGAGGTGATCACTGCACGCACGTCGCGCGAGGAAATCACCGGCACGTTCGAGAGCATCGACGAAGCAGGCAACCTGATCCTGCGCACGCCGAAAGGCGCGCAGGTGATTGCTGCGGCGGATGTCTATTTCTCGTGAGGATAGTGGGTTGAAAACCCACCTTGCGGGGAAAGGGAAAGGCGGCGCCGCCCGAGCTTATATCGGACGCTGCACATGGGTCAGCCTTGTCTCACCGGTGATTGCGGCTTGCGTGCAATCTGGTCCTTTGGGTGGCCACGTCGGGTTTAAACTCCGTCGGCGGCCAGTGCTAACGGGGCAGGGTATAGCGCGGAACAGGTTAACGGCGCGCAAAAGCAGCGCGCGGTGCGCTTTGACCCTGACGGTTGCGCACTGTAGAGACGGGGCAAGAGGCGAAAGGGCTTGAGAGATGCTACTGGCGATTGACTGCGGCAACACCAACACCGTGTTCTCCATCTGGGATGGGGAGCGGTTTATCGCGACGTGGCGGACCTCGACCGAGTGGCAGCGCACGGCGGACCAGTATTATGTCTGGCTGTCCACCTTGATGCATTTCCAGAAGATCGAGGCGGACATCACCGAGGTGATCGTGTCGTCCACCGTGCCGCGTGTGGTGTTCAACCTGCGGGTCTTCGCGGACCGCTATTTCAACACCCGCCCCATCGTGGTCGGCAAGGATGGCTGCGTGCTGCCAGTGGATGTCCGCGTGGATGAAGGCACCGCCGTCGGACCCGACCGCCTTGTAAATACGGTCGCGGGCTACAATCTGTATGGGGGCGACCTGATCGTCGTCGACTTCGGCACCGCGACCACCTTCGATGTGGTGGACACAGACGGCGCCTATATCGGGGGTGTTATCGCGCCCGGTGTGAACCTGTCGCTTGAGGCACTGCACCAAGCGGCGGCGGCGTTGCCGCATGTCGACATCACCAAACCGCAGAACGTCATCGGCACGAATACGGTTGCGTGTATGCAGTCGGGTGTGTTCTGGGGCTATATCGGGCTGATCAAGGAGATCTGTGCCCGCATCAAGGCCGAGCATGGCCGCGATATGAAAGTAATTTCTACCGGGGGGCTGGCGCCGTTGTTCCAACAGGCCGAGGCCCTATTTGACGAATTTAACGATGACCTGACCATGCACGGCTTGGTGGTCATCAACGAGCATAACAGAAAGAATATCTAAAATGGCAGGCGAACGATTGGTCTACCTTCCCCTAGGCGGGGCGGGCGAAGTCGGCATGAACATGTATCTCTACGGCTACGGGAAACCGGGCAAAGAGCGGTTCATACTGGTCGACGCGGGGGTGACCTTCCCCGATATGGACGGCACCCCGGGTGTCGATCTGATTTTTCCGGACATCGAGTGGATTGCGGACCGCGCAAAGCAGCTGGATGCGATCTTTATCACCCACGCGCATGAAGACCATGTCGGCGCGATCGGGCATCTGTATAGCCGCTTGAAAGCGCCGATCTATGCGCGCAAATTCACCGCCCATATTGCGGCGCTGAAAATGGCAGAGCATGGCTATGACGGATCCGAGATCAACGTGGTCGACAAGATGCCTGAGCAGGTTCAAGTGGGTAAGTTCAAGGTCGGCTTCATGCCGATCTCGCACTCGATCCCCGAAAGCTCCGGCCTTGTGATCGACACGCCGGACGGGCGTGTGGTGCATTCGGGCGACTTCAAGATCGATGTGACCCCCGGTGTGGGCGAGCCGTTTGACCATGACGCCTGGGCAGCTTTGGCGCCCGTGAAAGCGCTGATCTGCGACTCGACCAACGTGTTCTCGCGTCACGAAGGCCGCTCCGAGGCGACCGTTGGCCCGAACATTGTGCCGATCGTGCGCGAGGCGACAGGCATGGTCGTGGCGACCACGTTTGCGTCCAACATTGCGCGGGTGAAAACCTTGGCGGAGGCTGGCCGCGAAGCGGGACGGTCTGTCGTGCTGATGGGCCGCTCCATGCAGCGCATGGTGAAGGCGGGCGTGGAGACTGGCGTGGTCAAAAACTTCCCGCCCTACATCCTGCCCGAAGAGGCGCGCGACGTGCCGCGCGAAAACCTGATGATCCTTGCCACCGGATCACAGGGCGAGCGGCGTGCGGCGACTGCGCAACTGTCACGGGGCAAGTTCCTTGGCATATCCTTGCGCGAAGGCGATACGGTGCTGTTCTCGTCCAAAACCATTCCGGGCAACGAGACGTCCGTGGGCCAGATCGTCAACAATTTCAGCGAGTTGGGCGTCGATGTGATCGACGACAAGATGGCGGATATTCACGTCTCCGGCCACGCCAACCGTCCTGATCTGGAAGAAATGCACCGGCTGTTGAAGCCGCAAATCCTGATCCCGAACCATGGCGAGCACCGCATGTTGCGCGAGCACGCCAAGGTGGGCGAGGCCAATGGCATCGCGTCCGTCGTCGCCCCGAACGGCACGATGGTGTCGTTGTCTGGCAACCGGCCCGAAGTGGTCGAGTTTGTCGAGACGGGTCGCCTGTATCTGGATGGCTCCGTGCAGATCGGCGCGTTGGACGGGGTCGTGCGCGACCGTATCCGCATGGCGCTGAACGGGCAGGCGGTGATTGGCATTCTGATCGACGAAGATGACGAGCCGCTGACGGATGCGTGGTGCGAACTGCGCGGATTGCCGGAAAAGGGTCGCTCCAACGCGCCTTTGCAGGATGTTCTGGAAGAAGAGGTGGGACAGTTCCTGGGCCGCGCCGATGCCAAGACGGTTGCCAATGACGACAAGCTGGAAGAGCAGATCAAACGGATCGTGCGTCAGGCGTCACAAAAGGAAATCGGCAAGAAGCCCGAAGTGGTGGTGCTGATTTCGCGGCTGACTGCGTAACTGTTTAGGCCGTTGAGACAAAAAAGCCCCCGAAGCAGTGCGTGCTTCGGGGGCTTTTCTTTTGCTATTCAAGCGCGCCTAGTCGGTGCGGCGGTCGGCGAAACTTTTCTCGATAAAGGTTGGCAGGTGATCGCCAAGGCCCACAACTTTCGGTCCACGATCCTCATTGCGGCCACGCCCCTTGCCACCGCGAGAGCGGGATTGGTTTTCGCGGGGCTGGTCATGTGATGCGGCTTCAGAGGCTTTCGGCTCCGGTTTCGCGCGTGGTTCCGGTTTTGCCTTGGGCTCGGACTTCGCCTTCGGCTCTGCCTTGGGTTCCTGCTTGGGTGCGGATTTGGACTCCGCCACCGTTTCCGGCGCGTCAGCCTTTGCCTCGTCTTTGGGTTTCGAGCTGCTACGCGAACGAGAACGGGAGCGCGACTTGGGACGCTCTTCCTTGTTCTCCGCCGCCGCGTCAGCCTCGGACGCCTTGGAAACAGGCGCTTGCTGCTCGCCAACCTCCCCACGCGGGATGGTGGATTTGATCAAGCTTTCAATGGCAGCTAACAGCTTGTCGTCTTTTGGGGTCGAGATCATCATTGCAGCGCCTAAGCGGCCTGCGCGACCTGTGCGGCCAATCCGGTGCACGTAGTCTTCGGCATGGCTCGGGACGTCGAAGTTGAACACGTGGCTCACGTTCGGGACATCCAAGCCGCGTGCGGCGACGTCGGAGGCTACAAGGAAGCGTATTTCGCCATTGCGGAAGCCTTCGAGTGTGCGCGTGCGATGGGATTGGTCCAGATCGCCGTGGATCGGCTCGGCGTCGTGGCCGTATTTTTTCAACGACTTAGCGACGACATCCACGTCAACCTTACGGTTGCAGAAGATGATGCCATTGGTGACTTTTTCACCCTCTTGGTCGATTAACTTGCGCAGGAAGTCGCGTTTTTGCTTGGCTTGAGCGTCGCGGCGGGTGCCGGGCAGCTCAAACAGCTGCTGCGTGATTGTGTCAGAAGTCGTCGCCTGACGGGCCACTTCGATCCGCTCGGGATTCGACAGGAAGGTGTTGGTGATCCGCTCGATCTCGGGCGCCATAGTGGCAGAAAAAAACAGGGTCTGGCGGGTGAAGGGCGTCATCTGGAAGATGCGCTCGATATCAGGGATGAACCCCATGTCGAGCATCCGGTCGGCTTCGTCGACGACCATGACTTTCACGTCCGACAGGATCAGCTTGCCACGCTCGAAATGGTCCAGAAGGCGGCCTGGTGTCGCGATCAGAACGTCCACGCCACGGTCAATCTTGGCGTCTTGTTCCTTGAACGACACGCCGCCGATCAACAGCGCTTTGGTTAGCTTGGTGTATTTTGCGTAGGTGTCGAAGTTTTCGGCCACTTGTGCCGCAAGCTCGCGGGTCGGGGCCAGCACAAGGCTGCGCGGCATCCGGGCGCGGGCGCGGCCACGGTTCAACAAGGTAATCATCGGCATGGTGAAGGCGGCGGTTTTACCAGTACCCGTTTGGGCAATGCCAAGTACGTCGCGGCCTTCCAGTGCGGGTGGAATAGCACCAGCTTGAATGGGGGTGGGGGTGGTGTAGCCAGCGTCGTCAATTGCTTTGAGGACTTTGGCGTGTAGCTTCAGGTCTGAGAATTTTGTCATGTATATCCAAGTTGCGCAGCCCCGTGATGAGGCAAGATGCGGCAGAATTTGGGGACGCAGGTTTCAACGCGTCCCTGCGTCGACCTGCGGACGTTTTCCACAGGTACGCAGCATTTAGCCCGAGTGGACCGGAACGTCAATAAATACAGGGTAGACGGCCAATGAATGCGATAAAAAGCACCCAATTAGCGCAATCAACGGTTATTTAACACAAAACAGGGAGTGTCATGCCCGAGAGAATCGGCGGGTTGCGACCAAAACGCCAATCACAACGAGGCCCACTGCCAGCCAATTGACCCCGATGGCGTTCTCCTTGCCCAACCCGACCATCGCCATGACGACCAAGCCCGAGCAGGTCATCAAAGCGCCCAGCACCGCTTGCCATGGACCGGGGCGCATCTCAGCCGTTGTCTTACTGCCGGCTTCAAAGCGCACGAAGATCAGCACAAACGGGATCAGGACGAGGGTGAACAGCACGACCCAGATCGGGCGCATGGCCCACCAAAAGCCGGTTCCGGGAGGCTCGTGCAATCCGGCCCCGCCAAACACATAGGCGGCGATGCCGGTAACGATGAGCAGGGCGGTCATGTGCCAGAGGTAGATCGACATGATCATCTGGTTGAACACGATCACCCACGCCCAAATCTGCTCGTTACGGAGCCATTTTTGCGCCAGATCCGTGAGCAATAGAATGACGCCAATTTGCACGCTCCCCACAGCCAGCATGGCAGTTGTCGGCGGGCGGGTGTTGGACATCTCGGCCCCCGGAACGCTGACCATGGCGACGGGGAAGTCGAATTGGACGATCAGGATATACAGCCAGAGGACACCCAAGGCGATGAAGCCAAGTGCCCATGACTTTGGCCGCTCGGCGCTGCCCCACCAGTAACCAAGCTGGTGCACGGCGAGCCAGACGAAGGCGTAGTTTGACCAGCGCAACCAGCCCTGATCCGCGCCGAATGCGATGGCGTCCACGGCGATTGCAGCGAGGGCCAACAGACCAACGGAAAGGACGCCGAGCCTGTCCCACAGCGCAACCGTCACGGGAACTGCCATGGTCATGATGATATAGACGGCAAGGAACCACACCGGCACGAGGGCGGCTTGCGACGCGTCCGAGATGAGGTCGACAGACACGCCCATGGCATGGGCAACTAGGCCCGCAAGGGCCCAGACCAGAACAACCGGAACTGTTGGTTTTAGCAAGCGCGACAGGCGGGAGGCGGCCCAAGCGCTCTTTTTCACAGGGTCCTTGCGGGCCGACGTCCAAGACAACCCGTTGGAGAAGCCGCCGACAAAGAAGAAGACCGGCATGACTTGGAACAGCCAAGTGGCGTAATGGGTCCAGCGTTGTTCGGCGAGCAGGATGACGAAGCTCAATTCGCCGTCACGGATGACGCCCGCAACCAACAACCAATGGCCCAAGATTACGAACATGATCGCAATGGCGCGGTAGAGGTCAACTGCACGATTGCGCGATTCTGGTGTGCGTTCTGCTGCCCAACGGGCTGCGGCCAAGAGGCCCTTGGGCATCTTCTCTTGTGTGTGGGGTGTGGTCACTGTCGCTGCTCTATCTATTTGTTGTTATTATGTTTTGACCGTTTTCCGGCCTTGATACAGCAAACATAGCAGATGTGCTTGCGCAAATCGACACTGATGCGCGGCGGAACCGTGTGGCCTTGGCAGACGTTGGCTTATGAACCTGACCCAAGTTAAGGAGATCACCATGTCAGTTAATACAGGATCGGCCGAATGGTCCGGCACCCTCAAAGAGGGCAAAGGCCACGTGTCCACGAAAAGCGGCGCGCTGAACGATCAGCCCTACGGCTTCAACACCCGCTTCGAGGACGCGCCCGGAACCAACCCCGAAGAGCTGATTGGTGCGGCGCACGCGTCGTGTTTCTCCATGGCGCTGTCGATGGTGCTGGGCGAGCACGACCTGACCGCAGACAGCATCGAGACGTCTGCCGATATCACATTGGAGCAGCAGGCAGGTGGGTTTGCAGTCACCAAATCGCATCTGACAGTGAAGGCGGATATCCCTGACGCTTCGGAGGAAACATTCATGGAAGCGGCCAATGGCGCGAAGGAGAACTGCCCGATTTCCAAGCTGCTGGACTGCGACATCACCATGGACGCCAAACTGGTCAGCTGACCGGTTGGCCTTGCTCAGCGCGCCAAGGGCTTAGACCATCATCTCCTTGGTCGCGCTGAGCGTCACGTCGGGATAGTCCCGTGCCACGCGGTCGATGTCCCATTGCAGCCGCGTCAGGAAAACGACGTCGCCGTCATTGTCGTGACTGATATGCTGCTTGTTGGCCTCGATGAACGTGTCCACGGCGGCTTTGTCGCCGGTGACCCACCGCGCGGAGGTGAATTGCGATGCCTCGAAACGCACGGGCAGGCCGTATTCCAGCTCGATCCGTGAGGCGAGAACCTCGAATTGCAGCGCGCCGACGACGCCGACGATGAAGCCGGAGCCAAAGGCAGGTTTGAACACTTTAGCGGCCCCTTCCTCGGCGAATTGCATCAAGGCCTTTTCCAGATGCTTGGCCTTCATCGGGTCACCTGCGCGGCAGGTTTGCAGCAGCTCCGGCGCGAAGGAGGGGATGCCCGTCGCACGGATCGCTTCGCCCTCGGTCAGTGTGTCGCCGATGCGCAGCTGGCCGTGGTTGGGGATGCCCATGATGTCACCGGCCCACGCCTCTTCGGCCAACTCACGGTCTGATGCGAGGAACAGCACGGGGTTGGTGATCGCCATCTGCTTTTTGGAACGCACATGGGTCAGCTTCATGCCCCGTAAGAAATGCCCCGACGCGAGGCGCACGAAGGCCACGCGGTCGCGGTGCTTGGGGTCCATGTTGGCCTGCACCTTGAAGACAAAGCCGCAAACCTTTGGCTCTTCAGGGGAAATCGCACGCGGGCTGGCTTTTTGCGGCTGCGGCTGCGGGCCGTAATCCGCGATGCCTTGCATCAGCTCCTGCACCCCGAACGAGTTGATCGCAGAGCCGAACCAGATCGGCGTCAAGGTGCCGTCAAGGAAGTCCTGGTGATTGAACTCGGGCATCAATTCCTTTGCCATTTCAATCTCTTCAAGGAACTGGCTCAACTGCGCGGCGGGCACATGTTCGGCCAGTTTTGGATCATCCAAGCCGTTAATTTCGATACTCTCAGCGACCTTGTTACGGTCGGCGCGGTCCATCAATTCAAGGCGGTCGTTGATCAGATCATAACAGCCCATGAAGTCACGACCCACGCCGATGGGCCAAGAGGCGGGTGTGACGTCGATTGCCAGATTTTCTTGAATTTCGTCAATAATCTCGAATGTATCGCGGCTTTCGCGGTCCATTTTGTTGCAAAAAGTCAAGATAGGAAGGTCGCGTAAGCGGCAGACTTCAAACAGTTTTTGCGTTTGGCTCTCGACACCCTTGGCCCCGTCGATGACCATCACGGCAGCATCCACCGCCGTGAGCGTGCGGTAGGTGTCTTCCGAGAAGTCGGAGTGACCGGGGGTGTCGACAAGGTTGAAGCGGTGCCCGTCGAAGTCGAAAGACATGGCGGAGGCGGAGACCGAAATCCCGCGGTCCTTCTCCATTTGCATGAAGTCGGAGCGGGTGCGCCGCGCCTCGCCTTTGGCGCGCACTTGGCCAGCCATCTGGATCGCGCCACCGTAAAGAAGGAACTTCTCGGTCAGCGTCGTCTTGCCCGCATCGGGGTGCGAGATGATGGCGAAGGTCCGGCGCCGGGCAATCTCGGGCGGAAGTTCTGGCTGGTTATGTGCGCGGTCTAACATGGGACGGGATATAGAGGCGTCGGCGGGGTTCCGCAATCGGTCACAACACGCGTCTTGATCGGGAAGGAGGAGTTGGTCATAGTGAGAACATAGATAGAACACATGTGGGAGAGTGAATATGAAAATGATGGATGTCGCGCACGAACTGGTCGCGGGATGCCGGGAAAACCGTGAGTTGGCAAATCTGGATAAGCTCTATGCCAAGGATGCCGTGTCGGTCGAAGCGATGGACATGGGCAACGGGCGCGAAATTACCGGAGTCGAAGGCATCAAGGGCAAACATGCGTGGTTCGACAGCATGTACGAGATTCTGGACGGCGAAGTCTCCGACCCCTTCCCGCATGGGGATGACCGGTTTGCGGTGATCTTCGAGATGAACGCCAAAAGCAAGGAAACAGGCGAGATGGAGGTGATGAAAGAGGTCGCTATCTATCACGTCGCGGACGGGAAGATCGTACGCGAAGAATTCTTCTACGCTGGCGGCTAGGTTAAAGCCGTCCCGTTTGCCTCAACAAGTTTGCCGCGTCTTTGCTTTCTAGCGGGACGCGGCTGAATTTTGGCTCGGAAGACGGCAAGTCCGGGAAAAGTTGCAGCACTTGGGTTGCGATGTCTTCTGGCAAGTTTTTGAGTATTTGCTTCGACATATGCAGGCTTTCGGTCGGGACGCCCTCGGCATAGAGAATCTGGTGCTGGTCGAAGACCAGTTGCGTGTATTCCACGAAGCCACCCTTGCGGATGAAGATCGTGTCGTCATTGACCAGATCAATCGCCGAAATCAGCACGTCACGAGAACCTACCATAACCTCGGCCCGCCAGTCGGAAACCAGCATGCGGTGTTGCTGGCTGACGGTGATGTCCTCGGCGTTGCCCATGGCACCTTGGGAAATCACCACCGGCGCGAAGTCGCCTGCACCTTGCACAGTACGGTTGCCGACCCACCGGATGTCTTGCATGCCGTTGTCCCGGGTCAAAACGCGATCGCCGGTTTTCAGTTGCTCGACAGGGCATTGAGAGCCGTCAGACATTGTAATGCGGGTACCACGCCCGAAGCTCATGCCGGTTAGATCGGCTAATGGAATCTCACGGGGGAAGTCTTCTGCGGCGATCAGGGTGTATTCCACACCGGATTCAATCGGTCCCAGAGGGTAAAGGTAGTCGCGCGATACAGGAGAGTCACAGCTGATGATTAATGCATCCACGGATGCACCAATCTGGGTCATGAAGGTCAGACGGGCGGAAATACGGGTATGTGTGCCGGGTGCCTCGATCTGGCTACCAGCGGACACCGAAAAGACAGGGTGCGCGCTTACGCCGACACATTCAGCAAGATCCATCGAATATATCTGGGCGCGGCGTTTCAGGCTGTAACCGTCGCCGAAACAAACATCATTCACGCCTGCAACTGGATCGCCGTGGTTCACACCGCTTATCACGCGAAACTCCGCAGCCGGGTAAACCAGAAACGCATGGTTGGCGACGAAATCGGTCGGCAGATGGTGTTGCATGTGACAGCTCACTCATAAACATACAGTGGTAAAACGCTTCTTCAGATCAAAATACCGAGCGTCCCCACGCCGACATTTTCTGACGAACCCCACCGCCATAGTAAGGAAATACTTACCCTGTATGACTGACGAATAGCAACGATTTCAGGGGAATTTGGTTAAATCTGTAGCAAATCCAGAAGAAGCCCGAAAGAATGGGGAAACAATTCACAGTTATCATCAGCTTTGGTCATATTGCTCGGGAACTCGGGTGGCGCTCCACCATGTTTCCGCGAATCAAGTACATCGGACTGTGGCTCTTCTCCCTGCCGCGCTTAGTTGGTAGGCATAGGCGAGAGTAAATAATTGCAACAAATTGAACAGGGTTGAGATGGATCTAGGTATCAAAGGGAAGCGCGCCTTGGTGTGCGCGTCGAGCAAGGGGTTGGGCCTTGGCTGCGCCGAGGCGTTGGCGGAAGCAGGCGTTGATCTGGTGATGAACGCGCGCACCGACGGCCCGCTGCAAGAGGCCGCACAAACTATTCGCGACCGGTTTGGCGTCGAGGTGGTGGCCGTTGCCGCTGACATCACCACCGAAGACGGCCGCGCCAAGGTGCTGAAGGCCGCAGGGGAGGTGGACATCTTGGTGAACAATGCAGGCGGGCCGCCTCCGGGCATGTGGACCGACTGGGAGCGTGACGATTTCATCGCGGCGCTGGATGCCAATATGCTGACGCCAATTGCGTTGATCAAAGCGCTGGTGCCCGCGATGATGGAGCGTGGCTGGGGCCGCGTGGTCAACATCACTTCGCAATCGGTGAAGGCACCAATTGCGGTGCTGGGACTGTCGAATTCCGCGCGCGCGGGGCTGACGGGCTATGTTGCTGGAACCTCGCGGCAGGTTGCGCCTTCGGGTGTGACGATGAACAATCTGTTGCCGGGGATTCACGCAACGGACCGCGCGGTGTCGCTGGACACGGGCGTCAGCACGCAGCAAGGGATCACCATGGACGAGGCCCGCGCGGCGCGTGAGGCCACAATACCTGCCCGCCGCTATGGCACCCGCGAGGAATTCGGCGCGACCTGCGCGTTTCTGTGCTCAAAACATGCGGGGTTCATCGTCGGGCAGAATATCCTGCTGGACGGGGGCGGGGTAAACTCAACCCTCTGATCCATCACGTTTTTGTTGGAACGGCTCTAAAGCCTCGCCCATCGGGCGGGGCTTTGTTATGCGCGTCTATCCGCAAATTTTCCATTACGGGACCGTTTCATGCTCAGCCTTTACGTTATCGCTGCCTTCGGGGCGGTTATTGTGGTCTCGTTCCTGATGGCCCCGCGCCGCGCCTCGGTCGAAGGGTTCTTTGCAGGGCAGGTTGCGGGACGAGCGCCGGGGCTTTGGACGATGGTATTGAGCCAAGTGACCACATGGATTTTCGCCCGCTCGCTGATGAACTCGGCGATCCTCGGTTACTACTACGGCGCGGCTGGGACGCTGGCCTACGCGGCCTACTACCTGTCCTTCCTGACGGGCGGCTATATTATCGGCCAGTTGCGCACCCGCGATGCGACCTCGGTGCAGGACTGGCTAAGGGCGCTGTTCGGGGGTGTCGGCACGGGCACCTACAACGCCGTCATCGCTTTGCGGCTGCTGTCTGAGGTGTTCGCGAACCTGCTGGTGGTCGGGCTGATTTTCGACGCCGTCCTGCCGGAAGTCGCGCAGGCGGGGACTTATGCTATTGTGGTGGTCGCATTGCTGGGCTTGGCCTATTCCGCATGGGGCGGGCTTAGTGCTGCACTGCGCACCGATGTGGTGCAGATGGTGCTGTTTCTGGCGGTGTTCGGCGTGGCGTTCGTGTACCTGATCGCGTCACCGGAGTTTTCACTGACCGCGATTGTCACATCCGAGGGCGCGTCGGGGTCTCGCCAAGGCTGGGTGCTGCTGATTGTGGCGCTGTTGCAGGTGTTTTCATACCCGGCGCATGACCCCGTGATGATGGATCGCGGCTTCATTGCGGACCGCAAAACCACGCGCAACTCCTTCCTGCACGCGTTCTGGCTGTCGGCGCTGTGCATTCTGGCCTTTGGCGTGTTCGGCATTCATGCGGCCAATCTGGGTGCGGTTTATGAGGGGCAGTTGCTGACCACATGGGCGGGTATGTTCCCGTCTTGGGTGTTTGTGGCGCTTTTGGTGTCCTTGCTGGTCTCGGCCTTGTCGACACTCGATTCCGCGCTGTCCTCCGCCGCGCGGTTGTGTGTGGAGGAACTGCGCCTCGCGCCGCGCTCGTTGGCGGGCGGGCGAGCCGTTATGGTGGTGTTCATGGTCTTGGGCGGCGCGCTGACCCTGTGGGGCAACGCCACGCTGTTCGACGCGGTGGCGGTGTCCGGCACCGCGTCGATGTTCCTGACGCCGGTTATGGTTGCGATCTTCGTGTTCGGATGGTCGGTGCCGTTGTGGTCCTACCTCGTGTCCTTCACCGCGGCTATCGCAGGTGCGGCGACATATTTCCTGCGCGGGACGGAGGTCATGGCGATGGTGCTGCCGGATGCGCCCAAATACGAGCAGTTGCTGGCGATTTGCATTGTCGTGCTGGTGGTCGGCTTTGCCGCAGTGCTGATCGGCGCGCGCAGGGTTGCCGACTAGGGGCGGGGCTGTTACCAAAACCCCCGAGTTTTCCGATTGTTTTGATCGGGTAAGAGGCGGCAAGTGACGTGACCCCAAGGCTTCAGTTGAAGAATATCTGCAAGGAATTTGCAGGCAAGCGGGTCGTGTCAGACCTGTCGCTAAGCGTGGCACCGGGGCAGGTGACCTGCCTTTTGGGGCCATCGGGCTGCGGTAAATCCACGACCTTGCGGATCATCGCTGGGGTCGAACGCCAGACCAGCGGCGAGTTGTGGGTCGACGGTAATCTGATCTGCGGCGACGGGGTTCGTGTGCCGCCGGAAGGCCGCTCCATCGGGTTGATGTTTCAGGATTTCGCGCTGTTCCCGCATCTGAGCGTCGCGCAGAACGTGGCCTTCGGGCTGACGGGGGGCAAATCCGAGACGCATAGCCGCGTGATGGAACTGCTGGACCGCGTTGGGTTGGACGGCTTCGAGGCGAAATACCCGCATGAATTATCCGGCGGTGAACAGCAGCGCGTGGCCTTGGCGCGGGCACTGGCTCCTCGTCCGAAAATTATGCTGATGGACGAGCCGTTTTCGGGCCTCGATGATCGCTTGCGCGATGGTATTCGTGACCAAACCTTGTCGGTGCTGAAGGAAGAAGGCACCGCCGTTTTGCTGGTCACCCATGAGCCGCATGAGGCGATGCGCATGGCTGACGAGATCGCGCTGATGCGTGGCGGGCGGATCGTGCAGCAAGGCAATCCCTACAACATCTACAACGCACCGGTGGACAAGGAGGCCGCAGCTTTCTTTAGCGATATCAATGTGATACGCAGCCAGTCCAATGGTGCGTTGACGGATACGCCGTTCGGACAATTCCTGACACCGGGGCATCCGGATGGTGGCGCGGTTGAAATCGTGATCCGCCCACAGCATTTGAAAATCGACTTTGACCGCCACGGGCAGGGACCGAACCCGACGCCGGAAGACGGCACGCCCGCGCGCGCCATCGTGGAGCGTGCCCGCTTCATGGGCCGCGAGAGCTTGGTGGAATTTCGCATGGACTCGGACGGATCGCATCTGAAGGCCACCGTGCCGGCGGTGTTTTTGCCGAAAGAGGGCACGACCTTGTGGCTCACTATGCGCCGCGAGCGCTGCTTTGTTTTCCCGGCCTGACCTAAATGAGCCGCTGCGCGGCGCGACATTTTGATTGGCGCTTAGCTGACCGTTTAGCGCGTGACCATCAGGCGGGTTAGCCCGTGGAAATGGTAGCTGGTGGCGTATTCAGGCTCTTCCGCCAGTGCCAGATCGGGGCAGCGGTCAAACAGCGTTTTGAGCGCGATTGACAGCTCCAGCCGTGCCAGCGGGGCACCGACACAGAAATGCAGGCCGGAGCCGAAA
Source organism: Litoreibacter meonggei (assembly GCF_003663885.1). Classification (GTDB taxonomy): domain Bacteria; phylum Pseudomonadota; class Alphaproteobacteria; order Rhodobacterales; family Rhodobacteraceae; genus Litoreibacter; species Litoreibacter meonggei. Next base: position 495,922 of record NZ_RCCE01000001.1, on the reverse strand, counting down.
CTGGAATGTGGCACCAATTCGCGGGCGGGATCGAAGCGGTTCGGGTCTGCGTAAACTTCAGGGTCGCGATTGGCGGCCCCCAGCAATAGCCCGACTTGCTCGCCCTTTTTGAAGTGGTGACCGAAGGCGTCCATGTCATCCGTCGCGTATCTGGTGAACATGTGCAGCGGCGGGTCAAAACGCAGGACTTCTTCGGCGAACAGGTCGGAATCGTCGGGGCGCAGGCCCGTTTGCAGCGCGGTCTTGACGCCGTTGCCAAGGGTGTGGACCGTCGCCTCGTGACCCGCGTTCAGCAGCAGGATGCAGGTTGTGATCAGCTCGTCCGTGGTCAGGCGCTCGCCGTCTTCTTCTGCCGCGATCAATTGGGTGATCAGGTCATCGGCGGGGGCCGCGCGGCGGGCTTTGACATACTCCGCAAGGTAGGCCGAGAAATCCTGTGCGGCTTGCGCGGCGGCCTCTTCGTCGGCGCGGGTGCGGGCGGCCATATACATGCGCACCATGGCGTTGGACCAGCGCAGCAGGTCGGGGGCTTTGTCTTCGGGGACGCCGAGCAGGCGGGCGATGATGATCACCGGAAGTTGTTGGGCTAATCCGGTCAGCAGGTCGAAAGGCTCATCGGGGAACGCGTCGATCAGCTGGTGGCAGAGGGCCTCGATTTCAGGAGCCAGCGCCTTGATCCGCCGCGAGGTGAACGCCCTCAAGACCAAGCCGCGAAGGCGGGTGTGACGGGGCGGCTCCAGCTCCAGCATGGAATGCGCCTCGATCGCGTAGAACGGTTTCTGGTGGTCGGGAATGACCGGCGGCGTCGGGTTTTCACGCCCGAAGCGGCGGTCGCGCAGCAGCGCCGAAACTGCAGGCTGTGAGGCGGCGACGGGCATGTTGTAATCCTCCCACCAGACAAGCAGCCCGAGCGGGCGGATGCGGTCATAGAACGGGTAGGGGTTCTGGTTCAGCGCCGGATCGGTGGGCGACTGCGTCACGCGTTGCATTTAGATGGCGTCTTCCAAGGCTTTGATAATGCCGGAAAAGTCGCTTGCCTTCAGGGAGGCACCTCCGACCAATGCACCGTCCACGTTCGACACCGCAAAGATGTCGGACGCATTGCTTGGCTTGACCGAGCCGCCGTAAAGCAGCCGGATGGAACGGCCCACGCCCTCGCCAAAGCGGGCTTCGAGCTTGGTGCGGATAAAGTCATGCACGTCGCCAATCTGGCCCAGTGTCGGAACCTTGCCGGTACCAATCGCCCAGATCGGCTCGTAGGCGATGACCGTGTTTTCGCCGGTCAGCACGTCGGGCAGCGAGCCCGCCAACTGGCCTGCGATGATGTCGAGCGTGTTGGCGGCTTCGCGTTCTTCTAGGCTTTCGCCAATACAAATCACGACCTTCAGCCCGGCGGCCAGTGCGGCGCGGGCCTTGCCGCGCACATCATCGTCGCTTTCACCGTGGTCTTCGCGGCGTTCAGAATGGCCAAGGATCACGTGCGACGCGCCCGCGTCTTTCAGCATTTGTGCCGAGATGTCGCCGGTATGCGCGCCGCTTTCTTCCGCGTGGCAGTCTTGGCCTGCGATCGCAAGGCGGTGATCCGAGGCGGTGACCACCATGGACGAGATCAACGTCGCAGGGGGCGCGATCAACAGATCGACCTTGGGATCAGGGTGGGCCGCGCACAGCGCTTCAACCTCGGTCAATTGGGCCGATAGCCCGTTCATTTTCCAGTTTCCGGCGGCGAGTTTGCGGCGCATAAGCAGTGTCCTTCAGAGATTTTCCAAAGCGCGGGCGGCAAGGGCGCTGGCCTCGGACGGGTCGTCGAGAAACTGGTCGGGCAGCGACCAGTAGGGCATGCCTGTCACTTTGCCGTCCTTGCGCGTGTAGGTCCAGCGTGTTCCGCCAAGCGCCTCAATTTCTGGGATAAAGTCGCCCTGCGCCTTGAGGAATATCTGACCGTCGGAATGCAGAAGGGCGAAAATTTGCCCGTCCGAATAGAGGCAGAGCCCACCCATCATTTTGCGGGTCGATATGGCGGGGATGGCGGCGAAAAGCTCGCGGGCGAAGGCGATATCTGCTTCGCCGACGCTCATTCTTTGGCGAACAGGCTTTCGTCGAACTTGATCGACTCGCCGCATCCGCAGGCCTCGGAGACATTGGGGTTGATGAACTTGAACCCGCTTTCCAGCAGGCTGGTTTCATAGTCGATTTCGGTGCCGAACAGGAACATCTGTGCCATGGGCGCGATGATCACGCGGGCGCCGTTTTGCTCGACCACCTCGTCGTTGGGCGCGACTTCATCCACGTAGTCCATGGTGTATTCCATGCCTGCGCAGCCACCTTTTTTGACGCCTATTTTCAAAGCCTTATGCCCGTCGCGCGCCATCAGCTTGGCGATCTGGGCAGCGGCCCGATCAGTGATGGAGACCGCTTGTTTGCCGGGAATGGAAAACATCACATGAACCCCAGTTCCAGACGGGCCTCGTCCGACATCATTTCCATGCCCCAAGGCGGATCCCATGTGATGTCCACATCAACCTGTTTCACGCCCGCAAGCGGTTCCACGGCTTCGGCGAGCCATCCGGGCATTTCGCCTGCGACGGGACAGCCGGGGGCGGTCAGCGTCATGATGATCGACACCTCGTTTTCGGCGCTGATCTCGATAGTGTAAACCAGTCCGAGATCGTAGATATTGACTGGAATTTCAGGGTCATAGACCGAGCGACACGCCTCCACGACATTATCATAAAGCGGGTGGTCGGTGGAGGACGGCTTGATCAGCGGCGCCCCTTCAAGTTGTTCTGTTGGCTGGTTCATTTCTTACATCCATCAGGGATAGTTGAGTAAAGATATAAGGATTAGCTGTGGCATCGTCCAGTGCTGCGCCTGAACCATTTTGTCGCCATGGTGGGATAAGCTCTCCTTTTACACCTCAAGCTACAAAGAGAACCTCACGTTTTTGCCATGACATGCATAATTCATGGCGTGGTCTTACGTCTCTTTTTTAGTGGGGCAGGGCGAACACGCATTTCGATTTGGTCGAACAGCAATGCCGCGATGTTCTTACCGGAGGCTTTTTCGATGCCCTCCAGGCCGGGGGACGAATTGACCTCCAGCACTTTAGGGCCTTCAGACGACCGCAACAGGTCCACTCCGGCCACCCCTAGCTTGAACGCTTTTGCAGAGCGGGTGGCGACGTCGCGTTCTGCCTTGGAAATACGGGTCACCTCCGCCGTTCCGCCGCGATGCAGGTTAGATCGGAAATCATCCCCGTCCGATGTGCGTTTCATCGACGCCACGACTTTGCCTCCGATTACGAGGCAACGAATATCCTCGCCTGCGGATTCTTTCACGAAATCCTGCACGAGGAAGTTGGCTTTCAGGCCCCGAAAGGCGTCGATTACGGACTCGGCAGCTTTTTTTGTTTCGGCCAGTACCACGCCCTTTCCTTGGGTGGATTCCAACAGTTTCACAATCAAGGGAGCGGTGCCCACAAGGTCCATCAGGTTCTTGGTGTCCTTCGGCGACGCGGCAAAGGCGGTCGTCGGCATGCCGATGCGGTGGCGGGCCAGCACCTGATGCGCGTGCAGCTTGTCGCGGGACGCGGCGATGCCTTCGGAGCCGTTGACGCAATAGGTGCCGAGCGTTTCAAACTGGCGCAGAACGGAACATCCATAGGTGGTGATCGACGCGCCAATGCGCGGAATCACGGCGTCGAAGCGGGGCAGGCGTTTGCCGTCGTAGTAGACCTCCGGCGCCTTGGCGTTGATCGCCATGTAGCAGCGGGTGGTGTCGATGACCTCGACCACGTGGCCGCGTTGCTCCCCCTCGGACACCAGCTTGGCGGTGGAATAGCTGCCAGCCTCGCGTGACAGAACCGCGATGCGCAGGGCTCGCGCTTTAGTCGCGGTGCGTAGTTTGGAGGCGGTATAGACGTCGTAACTAAGGTCTGGCTGGCAAAAGCGCTCGGATGGAGCGACCATGGTGTTTTCGCGGAGGGCCTGACGCCCCAACAACATGCGATAGGCCATGGAGCCGCGATCGGTGAGCGTTACCTCGATGGGCCAGCTTTGGCCGCCCACTTCCAGCGTTGTCTCGATGACGTAGCGCAATTCAGACTCGCCATTTGACGAGATAACGTCGCGACGGTCGATGATCGGTGCCGAGCATGGGATGATCAGCGAGTCGTTGCCGGGAATCGGGTGAACTGCAAAGCGAACCTTGGGACGTGAGGCGGAGCCGAAAGGCTCGATGTCAAACGCGTGCAGCGCCGAGGTTTTGGCCCCCGTATCCACCTTTGCTTTGATTGTCGGCAAGGAAAGATCGGGCAGGCTTAGCCATTCTTCCCAACCCAGTTTAAGAACTGAATCATCATTCATTCGCGACTGTCTCCCTTGCGCAGAACTCACTTTTACCCCTAAAGCGGCGGGCATGACACAGAGATTTCAGTTTGACATTCACGCCGTTGACGGAAAGGCCCGCACCGGCACGATTTCCACCCCGCGTGGCGACATCCGCACACCGGCCTTCATGCCGGTGGGGACTGCCGCCACCGTAAAGGCGATGATGCCCGAAAGTGTGCGCGCGACCGGGGCCGATATCCTGCTGGGCAACACCTATCATTTGATGCTGCGCCCGACCGCGGAGCGGATTGCCAAACTTGGTGGCCTGCACAAATTCATGAACTGGGACCGCCCGATCCTGACCGATAGCGGCGGGTTTCAGGTGATGAGCCTTGCGGAGTTGCGCAAACTGACCGAGGAAGGCGTGACGTTCAAATCGCATATCGACGGCTCCAAGCATATGCTGTCGCCGGAACGGTCTATGGAAATCCAAAAGCTGCTCGGCTCCGACATTGTGATGTGCTTTGACGAATGCCCCGCACTTCCCGCAGATCGGGAGCGGATCAACGAGAGCATGCAATTGTCGATGCGGTGGGCCGCGCGGTCGCGTGAGGCATTTGGCGACCGGCCCGGCCACGCGTTGTTCGGCATCCAGCAAGGCGGGTTGGAGCAAGACATGCGCGCGGAAAGCGCCGCAGCGCTGACCAAGATCGGTTTTGACGGATATGCTGTGGGTGGCTTGGCTGTGGGCGAAGGGCAAGAGGCCATGTTCGGCTGTCTCGACTACGCACCGGAGCAGTTGCCGCAGGACAAGCCGCGCTATCTGATGGGCGTGGGCAAGCCTGACGACATTGTGGGCGCAGTGGAGCGTGGCATCGACATGTTCGACTGCGTGCTGCCGTCACGATCCGGCCGCACGGGGCAAGCGTTCACGCGGCGCGGCGTGGTCAACGTCAAGAATGCGCGGCACATGGACGACCCGAGGCCGCTGGACGAGGACTGCACCTGCCCGTGCTGCTCGCACTATTCGCGGGCCTATCTGAGCCATGTGTTCAGGGCGCAGGAGATGATCTCGTCGATGCTCGTGACATGGCATAACCTGCATTACTACCAGGAACTATTGGCAGGTTTGCGCGGCGCGATTGCTGAGGGAAATTTGGCCGACTTCGTGAAAACCTTCCACGAGACGCGCGCGCTTGGGGATATCGAACCCGTGTAGTCGTCAGGTCCAGCGCATCTTTGCGCGGGGGAGGTTGGCGGTGATGGTGTCGCGCAGGGTTTCAATCTCCCAGTCGTCCTTGCACGCACGTTTTGGAATGATCGACAGCCCGCGACGTGGGAGCAGCAGGAAGAAGTAGTCCGGTGTTTCGGCGTATTTGGTAAATGTTGTCCAAGGCAGCTGCGATTGACCCTCGGCAGATTTGGTTTGCACCTCGTCTGACGTGAAGCTGGCGGTAATGGGCGCGCTGTATTTTATCATTTTCCGGTATGCACGCCGCCACAGAAAGTTGCGCAACAGCGTAATCGCCGGAAAGACGGCGCCCGCGCCGATCCAGATCCACCCAACGCCGAAGCCCCAGATCAGCAACCCTGTGCCCGCGATCAGGGCGAAGGCCGTCAACAGCCAGTTGCCCAGATCACCGATACCCCGATAAGACCAGAACGCACGGGCCGCGTGCATGAATTCCGCTTCGTCAATTTGGTACGTGAGGGTAGTCATGGAGCGCAAGCTAGACCAGTTTCACCTGCTTGCACCAGACGCGTCTTGCCGGTGAATTATTCGACGGCCATCATGCTTGATTTGCGTGTTCCATAGGTCTCGCCGTAGAGCGTTTCGAGCTTTTCCAGTAGCTTGTCGTGCTGGTAGCCAAGTGCGTCATCAAACCAACGCTCCACCAAGCTGCCGATGCTCAGGCCCGACCGCTCTTCGACGCAGGACAAGAAACATGTATCGCGCTCCAACACGGTCGCCCGCAATGAGAAGATTCCGTCGACAACAGTGCCATCCGCCTCGGTGCCTTGAAAAAAGAATCGGCAGGCTGACGGCTGGTCGCGCTCAAGGAAGGTTAGTGTGTATTGCGCTGCACGGTTTTTGCGGCCCTTGAAGGTCACGTGAACCGTGTCCGGATCTTCGTCGTCTTCTTGATAGTGTGCCATCATGCCGGTGCAATGTGCATCAGGCTCCGCGGCGCCGGGAACTACGTGTCGCCAGATCAGGCGGGCAGGGAAAGGCACATGCCCCGAATGGCGGTCGCGCCAAGTAGTTTCGGCACCGATTTTGCGGGATAATTTGCTGTGAAGTCCGGCCCAGATCAATCCGGCCAGCAGAACAAGAACTACACCACCGCCGACACCCTGAAGGTAGCCGTCGAAGTTATATCTGAGTGCGTAAAACAATAGCGCCGCAGTCGCAAATGCGGCCATCCCGATGATTTCCAGAAATCCGCGGCGGCGTGGGATAAGTGCGTAAACGCCGACCGCTGCGATCGAGAAGGCGATGAAAGATATCAAGAATGTACCGACATAGCTTATGGTTGGCAGGGCTGGCATCGTTCCGGCCAATTCTGCCGTGCAGAACAATGCCAAGCCGCCGGAAAACACGGCGAAGCGGCGGTAATGACGTAGAAGAAGCGTTAACATTCAGATTTGCCCGTAGTCGTTGTTTCTTTTGTTATTCGACCAATCTAGCCGTGCAATGGGGCATGAGTGAGGCTGGATTTAGCATTTCCAATGGCTGAGTTCGGGTGAATTTGGAACAAAATTACCCAGCGATCCGCTTGTATCCACCGCGCCGCACGTTCACACTGGCGTCAACCAAAACGGTGGATGGTTGAAAGAGGTACGGGGGGTCCCCACCTCTGAGTCCGATACCGGAGATTACCTAACGGTTGCTGCCTCGGCGGGACCACGGCGATCTTGCCAAAAAGGAAATATAATGACCGAGCAAACAACCTTGTCTTATCCAGTCCTGCCGCTGCGCGATATTGTGGTGTTCCCGCATATGATCGTTCCGCTGTTCGTGGGTCGTGATAAGTCCGTGCGCGCCTTAGAAGAGGTGATGAAAGACGACAAGCAAATCTTGTTGTCGAGCCAGATGGACCCCGCCGAAGACGACCCTTCGTCCGACGGCATTTATGAAGTCGGTGTACTGGCGAATGTGCTTCAATTACTGAAATTACCCGACGGTACCGTGAAAGTGCTGGTCGAAGGACGCTCCCGTGTTCACATCGTGGAATACCTTGAAAATGAAAACTTTTTCGAGGCGCAAGCGGTTGAGTTGGAAGAAACCTCCGGTGATGAAGCGACAATTGTAGCCTTGACCCGATCTGTTGGGGCCGAATTCGAGCGCTATGCCAAAGTGAAGAAAAATATCCCTGAAGATGCGTTGGCTTCTGTCGCGGAAACCGAAGCACCGGAAAAGCTGGCAGACCTCGTCGGCGGGCATTTGGGTGTCGAAGTGCACCAGAAACAAGAGCTGCTGGAAACGCTGTCCGTGGCCGAGCGTCTGGAGAAGGTTTACGGGCTGATGCAGGGCGAAATGTCCGTGCTTCAGGTCGAGAAAAAGATCAAATCCCGCGTCAAGAACCAGATGGAGCGCACCCAGCGTGAATACTATCTGAATGAGCAAATGAAAGCCATTCAGAAGGAGTTGGGCGACGGCGAAGAAGGCCAGAACGAAGTGGCCGAGCTGGAAGCGAAAATCGCTAAGACCAAGCTGTCCAAAGAGGCCAAGGAAAAGGTCGATGCAGAGCTGAAAAAGCTCAAGAACATGAGCCCGATGTCTGCGGAAGCCACGGTTGTGCGCAACTATCTGGACTGGATTCTTGCCATTCCATGGGGCGTGAACTCGCGCACCAAGAAAGATTTGGTCAAAGCCCAAAAGGTTCTGGATGACGACCACTACGGCCTTGAAAAGGTTAAAGAACGCATCGTCGAATATCTGGCTGTGCAGCAACGCTCCAAGAAGCTTAAAGGCCCGATCATGTGCCTTGTGGGCCCTCCAGGTGTGGGTAAAACCTCCCTTGGGAAATCCGTGGCCAAGGCAACAGGCCGTGAATTTATCCGAATCTCTCTCGGGGGCGTGCGCGACGAATCTGAAATCCGCGGTCACCGCCGGACCTATATCGGCTCCATGCCCGGTAAGATCATTCAGGCGCTGAAAAAGGCGAAGACGACCAACCCACTGATCTTGCTTGATGAAATCGATAAGATGGGGCAGGATTTCCGTGGCGACCCTGCGTCGGCCATGCTTGAGGTGCTGGATCCGGAGCAAAACAGCACGTTCACCGACCACTATCTTGAGGTGGAATACGACCTGTCCAACGTGATGTTCCTGACCACGGCGAACAGCTACAACATGCCGGGGCCACTTTTGGACCGCATGGAGATCATTCCGTTGGCGGGCTACACCGAGGACGAAAAGTCCGAGATCGCCAAGCAGCACCTGATTGCCAAGCAGATCAAGAACCACGGCCTGAAAAAGGGCGAGTTCGAGCTGACCGACGAGGCGTTGATGGAAATGATCCGCACCTATACCCGCGAAGCGGGCGTGCGGAATCTGGAGCGTGAGATCGGCAAGCTGGCGCGGAAAGCCGTGACCCAGATCGTCCGCAAGGACGAGACGTCGATCAAGATCACGCCGGATAATCTGGGTGACTATCTTGGCGTCAAAAAATACCGCTATGGATTGGCCGAACAGGATGACCAGATCGGTGTCGTGACGGGCTTGGCTTACACGTCTGTTGGCGGCGAATTGCTGTCCATCGAGGCGCTGCGCCTGCCGGGCAAAGGCCGGATGAAGACCACCGGTAAGCTGGGCGATGTGATGAAGGAATCGATTGATGCGGCGTCGTCCTATGTGCGCTCCATCTCGCCGAAGATTGGTGTGAAACCACCGACCTTCGACAAAATCGACATCCACGTGCACGTGCCGGACGGGGCGACTCCGAAGGACGGCCCGTCCGCTGGTTTGGCGATGGTCACGTCGATCGTGTCGGTTCTGACGCAGATTCCGGTGCGCAAGGATATTGCGATGACGGGCGAGGTCAGCTTGCGCGGCAATGCGATGCCTATCGGGGGCTTGAAAGAAAAGCTGCTGGCAGCGCTGCGGGGCGGTATCAAGACCGTTCTGATCCCGGAAGAGAACGAGAAGGACTTGCCGGAAATCCCGGACAACGTGAAAGCGGGTCTGGAAATTATTCCGGTCAGCCATGTCTCGGAAGTGCTGAAACTCGCGCTTGTGTCCGAGCCGGAAGAGATTGATTGGGACGAGGCGGCGGAAGAAGCTGCGGCTGCGGCCTTGGCTGCCAAAGGTGGTGAAGGATCGGGCGCTGTCGCGCATTGATTCTGCACGCCAAACATGAGCTTTAGAGATTGGGGCGGGCCTGTATGGGTCCGTCCTTTTCCGTATCTGCAGATTCAAAAAAAGGCGGCGTAATGATTGAAGGATTGCACCATATCCAACTGGCGATGCCTACGGGGTGCGAGGACGAGGCGCGGGAATTTTACTGCGGTGTTTTGCACTTCACGGAAACCCCAAAACCCGAAATGTTGCTAGGGCGCGGTGGCGTCTGGTTCGAAGCGGGGCAGGTGCGGGTGCATCTGGGCGTCGAAACGCCCTTTACCCCAGCCAAGAAAGCGCATCCCGGATTTCAGGTCGCGTCGTTGGACGCCGTTATCCAGCATTTAAAAACGCACGGGATAGAGCCACGCACGGACACGGATTTGCCGGACATTAGGCGCGTCTATGTGAATGACCCGTTCGGAAACCGAATCGAACTGCTGGAACTCCGCTAGGCGTCTTCTTCTATTGTGATCAGGGTTATGTCGCCCGATTCCTCCAACTGACGGATCGCGGCGGTCAGCTTGCCCATCGCCGCCTCTGCGGCCTTGCCGGTCAGCGGGGATATCTCGACCAGCTCTTCGCGGATTGCGTCGGCCATACGTTTGGACAGGTTTTCCAGAATGAAATCGACGACGCTGCTGTGCTCTTCCGAACCGGTCTTCAAGGCCGCGTTCAACTCGTCGGCTGGCAGGACGCGGATAAGGGCTGGCACATCCGTCGGCTGCACCCGTGTCAGGATGTCGGCAAAGGTGAAGATGGCCTTGCGGACCTGTGCGGCAAACACGGCGTCGAGCGTTTCCAATGCGTCGAGCACTGCGTCGCGCTGGGTTGCGCCCGCCGCGTTGAGCAGTGAGGCCGCGCGGGCCACAGGTTTGGCTGTGAAAGCCCCGGCTTCGGTGCCGGATTTGCCGCTTTCAAGGATGGTTTGCGCAACAATATCAACGGTCTCAGGCTGAACCGCTCCTGTTTCCGATATGGCAAACGTCACGGCGTTTGCCGTCTCTAAGTCAAGCAGATCCATCACATTGGTGGAGGCGGCCGGGGGCAATTTTGACATGATGATCGCGGCCACGCGCGGGCTTTCCGTGGTGATACGTTCGGCCAGTTCCTTGGGTGGAATCTCGGCAATCATTTCCCATGTGTTCTTGGGCAGGGTTGGGCTGTGGATCTGGCGCATCCGCACCAACAGGCTGTCGCTGAGATTGCCTTCGAGCGCGTCCAGCGCGGCGGAGGTGTCGACCGGAAAGCTGAGCCCATGTGCGTCCAGATGTTCGGCGAATTCTGCCAGCACGGAGGCCACTGTCGCCTTGTTGATCGGGCCCATGGAGGCATAGACGCGGGCCAGATGCACCTGCGTCGCCTCGGACATAACCGAAAGCGGGATTGCCCCGCCCGCATGCAGGATCATCTGCACAATCACCGCCGCCTTCTGAGCGCCGCTGAGGTGCAGCGGCTTGTCCGACCCATCAAATGCAAAAGCCGTGCTGGCCACCTTGCCGCCAATGCCAAATCCCGCGCCCGCACGCGGTTGTGCTACCAAATCCATGGCTTGTCCCGTCCCCAATTATATTCTCGCACTGCGCAGTAGATCGGGCAGGCGTTAACGGATTGTGAGGAGAGCGGGGGGAGATAGGCGGGGTTTTAGCCAAATGCAGCAAAGGCGGCGCGAGATGAACCACGCCGCCTTTATGTTGCAGTGTTCTAGCCGGTTGGCTGGGCCACGCAGGTGCCTGTTTCAGCGTCCCATGTGGACCCCGCTTGGCAAGACGCGGCCTGCTTGTGCTGGCCAAAGGCGCACTCTGCCGAGGCGAGTGCGGGTGTCAGGGTGAGGGCCAGAGCGGCCAAGAGCGTTTTGGTCTTCATCTGAAAGTCTCTCCTGTTGGTGTGTGACAAGAAAGATAGCACGAGGTCGTTAAAAATCAAAACGCCCGCGCAGATGGCGGGCGTTTTGGGCAGAGTATTGTCGTGGCGGCTTTAGCCAAACACGCGCTTGAAGATCGTGTCGACATGCTTGGTGTGGTAGCCCATGTCGAACTTCTCTTCGATCTCATCGGCACCAAGGGCGGCCACAACGTCTTTGTCGGCCAACAATTCCTCTTTGAAATCAGTGCGATGCTCCCAGACTTTCAGCGCGTTGCGTTGGACCATCGCGTAGGCGTCCTCGCGGCTGACACCAGCTTGCGTAAGAGCAAGCAACACGCGTTGGGACATCACCAGACCGGGAAACTTGTTCATGTTGTCGAGCATGTTGTCCGGAAAGATCAGCATCTTGTCGATCACACCCGTCAGTCGCGCGAGGGCAAAATCCAGCGTGATCGTGGTGTCGGGGCCGATCATCCGTTCGACCGAGGAATGGGAAATGTCGCGCTCATGCCAGAGCGCCACATTTTCCATTGCGGGGACAACGGCCATACGAATGGTGCGCGCCAGACCCGTGAGGTTTTCCGTCAGGATCGGGTTCTTCTTATGCGGCATGGCCGAGGAGCCTTTCTGGCCCATGGAAAAGAACTCCGCGCCTTCCAGAACTTCGGTGCGCTGCATATGACGGATTTCCGTCGCGATGTTCTCGATGGAGGAGGCGACAACACCAAGCGCCGCGAAGAATGCCGCGTGGCGGTCGCGCGGAATGACCTGGGTGGAGATCGGCTCGGGCGTCAGGCCCAGCTTCTCGCAGACATGTTCCTCAACGCGAGGGTCCACATTGGCGAAGGTGCCGATGGCACCAGAAATGGCACCGGTGGAAATCTCGTCTCGGGCGGTACGCAGGCGGGTCAGGTTGCGGTCCATCTCGGCATAAAAGCGCGCGAAGGTCAGGCCCATGGTCGTGGGCTCTGCGTGAATGCCGTGAGAGCGGCCCACGCGCAGGGTGTCTTTGTGCTCTAGCGCGCGACGTTTCAAGGCAGTCAGCAGACCTTCCACATCAGCGATCAGGATATCGGCGGCGCGTACGAGTTGGACGTTGAAGCACGTGTCGAGCACATCCGAGGAGGTCATGCCCTGATGCACGAAGCGGGCTTCATCAGACCCTACATGCTCTGCAAGATGGGTGAGGAAGGCGATGACGTCATGCTTGGTGACCGCCTCAATTTCGTCAATGCGCGCCACGTCAAATTCGACGTCCTTGGCTTTCCAAACTGCGTCGGCGTTCTCGCGCGGGATTACACCCAGATCGGCCATCGCGTCGCAGGCATGGGCCTCGATCTCGTACCAGATGCGGAATTTGGTCTCGGGGGACCAGATGGCAACCATCTCGGGGCGGGAATAGCGAGGGATCATATCAAGCGCTCTCAGAGTTTGTGTGGCGGATGGTGGCGTCTTAGACTGACCCTGCGTGAGGAACAACCGGAGATAGGCGACATGAGACAGGGCGTCGCTGCCCTTGGGGCGGCTTTTGTGCTATGCTTACCAAGTTGGGCCAATGCCGATTGGCTACCACTGACCGGTGCCGAGATTGATACGGCACTGCGCGATAGAGGTTTGATCTATGAAAATGCGACCCAGCATTTTTATGCTTCCGGTCGCACGCTCTATACAAGTGGGCGCGACAGTTGGGGCTATTGGCGTGTGGAAGAAGATACGTATTGTAGTCAGTGGCCCCCTGCTGATGGCTGGGCGTGTTACAGCGTCGCGCGGCGGGCGGATAACGGGGCTTTAAAGTTTATTGGCGACAGTGGAGCCGAAACTGTCGGAATTTATAGTGACTAAGAGGACCGGATGCACAGAGGTTTGGACCAGTTCGAAGGTGAGTGGCAATTGTCCCGCATTGTCAAAGACCGTCGCAACGAAATCGAAGGGCGGCTGACAGGAACAGCGCGGTTTACCCGCACAGGGCCTCTTGAGCTGCATTACGATGAAGAGGGGGAACTGGTCTACGGCCAGCAACCCGCAATGCTCGCTACGCGTCGCTATATCTGGCGGGGGTTCGAAGGCGAGAATTCAGACAAAATTGCCGTTGAGTTCGAGGATGGCCGCCCGTTCCATTTGATCGCCCTAGATCGCTTGATGCCTGATGATAACCACCAATGTGATCCTGATTTTTATCATGTGAGCTATGATTTCACCCGCTGGCCGGAATGGGAGTCGGTTTGGCGGGTCGTTGGTCCGGCCAAGGACTACCGGATGATTTCGCGCTATACGCGGGGCTAGCAGTTGGCTTTTTGCTGGGTGATGAAGTCCGCGAGTGACTTGCCCTGTTCTTCGACGAACAGTTCAGCCATTGGCTTTAGCGCACGGATGCGATCCGCGCGGAACACGCGAAAGTCGCCGCGCAATTCGCACCATGCCGACACCGTCCAGACGCGCCCCCAATACTCCATTTGCAACGGGCGAATGACCCGCTCGCTCGGAGCGCCTTCGGCGGTGGCATATGCAATGCTGAGCTTTTGTCGCGTGCGGATCGCCGTGCGCAACTGCGGCATGAACCGGAACCCGCCCGCCGCGTCCTTGAACGGATAGACCGCGAAGCCCCAGCCGGTCGGGGGCGTCGTGCGGTCTTCAGGCAAAACAGCGTCGATCTTCGCAGACAGGCTTTGCGCCGCCTTTTGCAACTCCTCGTCAGCGACTTCGCCCACGATCGCCATGCCAAGATGCAGCGCTTCCAGCTCAACCAAAGTCAGGTTCAACGGGGGCAGGGTGATGGGGGCCGTCATCATATAGCCCATGCCCCGTTCCCCCTCGACCGGCACGCCGGACAGTTGCAGGGTTTCCATGTCGCGGTAGATGGTGCGCACCGACACCTCCAGCTCCCGCGCCAAGTCCTCGGCGCGGTGCAGGCGACCATCCCTGAGCAGCAGGATCAGGTCGAAGAGGCGGTCAGTGCGTCTCATCTACGCGTCATGGCGCGGCCATAAATACGGTCTCGTGGCGCATTTCCAGAGTTTCATGGTTCAACGCCTCGCCCATATCCGGCGCGAAGTCCTGCTGGCCGAAGCTGTCTTGCGCGGCTTTCGCACAGGTCGCGTCGGTCCATAGGATGTGATCTGTCCAGCGCCCGTCGGGGCCGCGTGTCACTTGGCGTCCCAGAAAGCCGGGCATGCCATCCACCCAGCTTTGGGTGGCACGCAAGGTCTGGAGAAACGCGCCTTCATCTGTGCCGTCTTTAAGCGAGAAGGTCACGATTTCTGCAACCTGAGGTTGGGCGGTTTTGGTCATAGGGTAGCTCCTGAAGTGATTCTGTTTCGATATGAGCTTTGTGACACCCCACAACTGACATAAAACTGTCAGGAGACTTCTCGCAAGCACTGCCACGTGACATTTCGTACGGATTTCCCCGCACCAGCGGCGTTTTGCGCCTTTTCCCCGCCCGTCCAAGCCCCTAGATAGAGGGCAGACACATTCATCCGCGCGTCCAAATCTACGCGCGCGACCAAGGGAGACCTCAATCATGTTGAACAATATTGGACTGCCGGGCCTGCTGCTCATCGCTGTCGTTGTGCTGGTCCTTTTCGGCCGTGGCAAAATCTCGGGCCTGATGGGCGAAGTTGGCAAGGGCATCACGGCGTTTAAAAAGGGCGTTGATGACAGCACTAAAGAGCTCGACGAAGCTGATGTTGCCGTCAAAGACGTCACACCCGAAGATGAAAAAGACAAAGCCTGATCTTCGTGAGCTGGGCGGTTAAGCGAACCGAAGGCATACGCCATGTTTGACATCGGCATGACCGAACTGTTGGTGATCGGGCTCGTGGCACTGATCGTGGTGGGTCCGAAAGACCTGCCGGGGATGTTTCGTACGCTGGGACAATTCACCGCCAAGGCAAAACGCATGGCACGTGAGTTCAGTCGTGCCATGGAAGACGCCGCCGACGAGGCGGGCGTTAAGGATATGGCCGACACGGTTAAGGCCGCGGCGAACCCCAAGAAGATGGGGTTGGATAAAATCCGCGAGGCCACCAATTTCGACAAATTCCCAGACGGCTCAGAGACCAAGAAACTAGCGAAAGACCGCGCCGAGGCTGCGGAGAAAATCCGCAACTCAACTGCGAAAGCCGCGGAGGCGCGTAAAGCTAAGGAAGCGGCTGCCGCCGAAGCACCAAAACCCGCACCCAAACCAAAAGCTACCGCTAAGCCTAAGACGACCGCCAAGCCGAAGTCAAAGAAAGCTGACACATGAGCGCCGAGAGCGATATCGAAGACAGCTCCGCCCCGTTGATCGAGCATCTGGCCGAGCTGCGCACCCGCGTGATCCGCGCCGCATTGGCGTTCTTGGTCGGCATGGTCATCTGCTTTACTTTCGGAAGCGCCATTCTCGACTTCCTGCTGATTCCGATCGAGAACACCATGCGGTCCTTGGGCAACCCCAATCCGGTGATGCAATACACAGCGCCGCAGGAGTATTTCTTCACACTAATCCGCATTTCCATGGTTGGCGGGCTGTTCGTGGCCTTTCCGGTGATCGGCTACCAGCTGTGGCGCTTCGTGGCACCGGGTCTCTACAAGAACGAAAAGAACGCGTTTTTACCCTTCATGATCGCGTCGCCCATGTTGTTCACGCTGGGCGCGGCCTTCGCGCATTACATCGTGGTTCCGCTGGCCATGCAGTTTTTCCTCGGCTTTGCCGACCTGCCATCTTTCTTCGCGGCAATGGTCGCCTCGGGCGAGGTCGCAGAGGCGACCAGAGATTCCGGAATCGACATTGTCTTTAACGGCAAGGTCAATGAAAGCCTTGATATTACACTGAAAATGATCGTGGCCTTTGGTCTGTGCTTCCAGCTTCCGGTTTTGCTGACCCTGATGGGCAAAGCTGGTCTGGCCACCGCTGATGGCCTGCGGAACACGCGTAAATATGCTGTTATTGGCATTTTGGTCGTCGCCGCTTTGGTGACCCCGCCGGATGTGACAACTCAGCTGATCCTGTTTGTAGTGGTCTATGGCCTTTACGAGATTTCCATTTTCCTTGTCGCACGCGTCGAGAAAGACCGCGAAGTTAAGCTGCGCGAGGAAGGTCTGTGGGATGACGACGACGATCTGGAATCTCGGGCCGATGAGGTCGATAGCGAAGATCACCCAGAAGACCGCGGCCCGTAAGGTGCAGGGTATGATCGACGACCCCATGGACCGTATTGCGCAGGCGTTGGAACGTATGTCCCCGCCGCCCGCAGATGCCCCCGATTTTGACCGCGCATCCGCCTTCTTGTGGCATGTCGAACCCGACCACCTTGTGCCCGTACACAACGTCAATGGCGTCGCCCTTGATCTGCTGATCGGGATCGAGCGCGTCCGCGACACGCTGCACGCCAACACGCTGCAATTCGCCAACGGGTTTGCCGCCAACAACGCGCTGCTCTGGGGCTCGCGCGGGATGGGGAAGTCATCGCTGGTGAAGGCAGTGCATGGCGACATCGTAGCCGCTGGTCTGCCGCTGAAACTGGTTGAGGTTCAGCGCGAAGATCTGCCCTCCATCGGGCGATTGCTGAACCTGCTGCGCGCGTCCGACCACCGCTTCGTTTTGTATTGTGACGACCTGAGCTTCAGCCATGACGACCAGCATTATAAATCGCTGAAGGCGGTACTTGACGGTGGCATCGAGGGCCGCCCTGAAAACGTGATCTTCTATGCGACTTCGAACCGCCGCCACCTGATGCCGCGCGACATGATCGAGAACGAGCGGGGCGGAGCGATCAATCCGTCCGAGGCGACCGAGGAGAAGGTCTCGCTGTCGGACCGCTTTGGTCTCTGGCTGGGTTTCCACCCCTGCACGCAGGATGAATATCTCGACATGATCCGTGGCTACTGCGCGGCGCATGAGGTGAAAATCGACGACGATACACTGCATGCCGAGGCTATCGAATGGCAGCAAACCCGCGGTGGCCGCTCTGGTCGGGTGGCTTGGCAGTACTTCACGGATCTGGCGGGGCGGCAGGGGCTTTCTGTCTAGGCAGACACGTAGCGTCCGTTCGGAACCCACGTTGCTAAACTTGCCAACCGATGGTTGTGAGCCGATTCATTCTCTTCATTCCGTAAAAATGCCTTATTCCGCGCATATGGTCCTAACCACGCGGAATAGAAATCGCGTGGATTTTAACTATTTCGCCAGTGTTTATGGAGGTTAGAGAAATGGAACACACACGTCTTCAACCGATCAAGGGCGCCTCGGCTCGGGAAAAAACCGCCTTTACGATGAAAACGATCAAGGAATTGCTGGCCGAAGAAACTGCGCGCGCCAGCCAAGAGCCTGTGTCGCCTGACCCCGAACCTGCGCCTGAAGCCAAAGATGCACCCGCAGTTGAAGCGGAACAGGCTGCTCCGCCGACGCCAGAAAAGGCCAAGTCCAAGGCGGCAGCACTGCCTCCGATTACGCCTGCACCTGGGGCGAAAGCGGCTGAAAAGCCTGCCCAGAAGCCACGCTCATTTCTGGGACGCTTGATCGGTAGCTGATCTTGCACCAAGGCGGGTTTGATACCCATGTTCAGCTATTTGCACTAAAGCGAGCCCGAGTTTCGCGACGACGCGCCGTTTCATGGCCATGCAGCCGTTCGATCCATGGGATCGGGTGGCTTGGTGGTCAAGCCTTCCCCCCTAATTCAACAAGCACTCGGCTTCGAAGCCTTTCAGGCTCATCCGCGCGGCGGGCATGGAGGGGGCTGTAATGCTATCCAGATCAGGGAACAGGCGGATCAGTTCGTCGCACGTGCCTTGGTCCAACGCGCCAAGGGCGTGCGGTCCGGGATGGAAGCTTTCTGACGCTGCCCCTTCCGCAAACACCACTTGGTGATCGTCGAACAGGATGTGGTGATAGTTGACCTTACCGCCGCGCCGTACATAGATCGTGTCGTCGTTCACAAGATCTTTGGCCTTCACAAAAACTTCCGTCTCACCGAACCAAAGTTCGGCCTGCCAACCCTCGATCAACATCCGGTGCTGGGGGGAGACGACGAGATCGCGGCTGTTGCCCAATGCGCCCTTTGTGATGATAACGGGTGCAAGATCACCCACAGCATTCACACGGCGACTACCGGTCCATGTCAGCTCTTGCAGGCCCGCGTCGCGGGTCATGACCCTGTCGCCGGGTTGCAGAAATTGCACCTCAACCGGGCCGGTTTCCGTTTCAATCAGCGTGCCGGCGGCGAAGCAAACCACTTGTGCGCCAAGGCCGGTATGAGGGGTGGAGCCGTCATTTTCTACAATGCTGCCAATGGTATAGCTCACACCTGCGGGCGGCACGCCATCAGGGAACACCAGATAGTAGCCGTCCTCTGATGCGCCGCCCACGACGTCATTCAGATCGTCATCATTGTTCAGGTCAACGTCGATGACTCCGATGCGGTAGACCGTGAAGTCTGGTCCGGGGCCCGTGACCTCAAACGTGTAATCCCAAATCGTTTGGTAATAGGTACCGCCGATCTCGGTGACCTGTTCCCAAGTCCCGCCCAGTTGCTCGTTTGCACCGATCTGCTCGTTGGTGACGTCACCATTGTAAACAGTCGCACCGGTGTTTTCGCGGACATGAAAGTTGGTGGTCACACCCGACCATGTCCATGTTCCGCCTGTCGGGGGGGCAAAAGAATAGTTCTGCGCCGAGCCGTTTACAGTGCTCTGCGTGCCGAAGATGGCGTTTGAATATCCGTAATATATGGGCACTAAGGGCCTCGATCACTGTTTAAATTTTGGTAACAATGCCCTAAAAATCAGAGCATTAAGGGGCGAAATTAAGACAAAAGCGAGGAGTTGGTCTTCTGCCCCCCGCTTTCGCCTTATTCGCTACTTCAGGAACGGCGCCGGGTCGACGCTTTCAAACCCTTCGCGCACCTCGAAATGCAAGAAGCTCGGAGACCCTTTTCCGACCTTCGCAATCGTCTTGCCGCGAGAGACCTTATCGCCTTTTTTCACTGTGATATCAGAGATATTGGCATACACGGTCAGCAGGTTTCCGGCGTGACGCAGCACCAAGATTGGCACTTGATCAGTGTCACGGGTGATAGCGGCAACCTCGCCATCTGCGGCGGCCTTGACCGACGTGCCAGTTGCCGCGGAAATGTCGATACCCTCATTTTTGCGCTTCTTGTAAGGGCGCAACACGCTACCGGATACTGGCGTTAGCAATTTTGCAGTTTTGCTCGACGCCGCGGGCTTCGCTTTAGCAGCGGCTGCCGCCGGAGTGACCTTTGGCTCGATCTTTTCAGCCGGAAGCGGTTTGGTTGCCGAAGGTGGCTGTGGCGTCGGCGTGCCGGCGCCCGGAGCGATAACAGCGGCCTCTTGAACCGCGGGCCGTTTCGTCGTGGGGGAGCCATCCTTGGCCACTGGGATCAACAGGTATTGCCCCTCACGAACTTCCAGATCGGGACCAAGCCCGTTCCATTCGGCCAGCGAGCGGGCCGAGACATTGTAAAGCCGCGCGATAGAGTAGGCGGTTTCGCCACGACCCACCTGATGGCGGATCGGCTCTGGCCCGTCGATGCGCTTGGACGGCGTCCCTTGGTTGATCTGTGATTGCGGTGCACGCCCGATGGCGGTGGTCGCGATCTGTGTAATATCAAGCGGTTGCGTCCCCGTGCCCGCCGTCGTGGGGGCGGTCGCCACCGTGCCGCGCAGGGCAAGAACTTCGCCCTTGTTCAGCCGGTCATTGGCGCGCAGGCCGTTGTAGCTGGCCAGCTCTTGCGGGCTAACGCCGATACGGTTTGCTACGGTGGTGACGGTGTCGCCACGCTCCGCCACGGCCACTTGGTAATTCGGGTAGGAAATAACGCCCCTGTTGTCAGGTTGGGGGCGCGTCCCCGTAGCCTGTCGTGCAGCACTTGAGGTGTCCAAACCGCCTGCTGTGCCGCGCAAATCTAGATCCAGATTAGCAATGCTTTGCCCAATCTGGCCGTCGCAGGCTGATAGCCCGAAACCCAATGCCACCATAGGCAATAACTTGCTGAAACGCCTGTTCCGCATATTCTTCTTCCTCAATCCATGGCCCTTATGTCTGGGCCTTTTGGTTTAGTCCCGCCCCAAACCCTCTAAAAGAGGGACGAAGCGGACCGGCATTAGTTCTTCGTAGTCAAACCCTTGCGGGGTCTTTGTTACCTTGATCAGGCTTTGCACCGCGTCGGACTGCCCCACCGGCACAACCATGATACCGCCCTCGCGCAGTTGCGCCAAGAGGGGTCCGGGGGGGTCTTCGGCCGCAGCGGTCACAAGAATGCGATCAAACGGTGCCTGCTCGGGCAAGCCGTAACTGCCGTCGCCCGTGACGATGGTAACATTGGTGATGTCGAGATCTTGGAACAACTTGCGCACTGGTCGTGTCAGGCGCGCATGGCGATCCACGCTATAGACGCGGCGGGCGAGGTGGCTCAGCACCGCCGCTTGGTAGCCGGAGCCGGTGCCGACCTCCAACACCTTGTTGCGCGGCTGCACGTCCAGCGCCTGCGTCATCAGCCCCACAACCGACGGCTGTGAAATGGTCTGCCCGCAAGCAATCGGCAGGGGCATGTCCTCATAGGCGCGGTCGGCGAATGTGCCGGTGATGAACGCGCCACGGTCGACCTTTTCCATCGCAGTCAGAACGCGCGCGTCCATAACCCCCTTGGAGCGCAGACCGTAGAGAAACTGCATTTTGCGTTCCGCTTCAGAGGTCGCCGCGTCATTCATGCCAAGCGGCTCTCCAGATCGTCCAGCAGATCATGCGCCGTCAGGTCACAGCGCATCGGCGTGACAGAAATCCAGCCGTCGATGTTGACCGTGGCATCCGTATTCTTGCCCGAACAGGTGTTCTGCGGGTTGCCCTTTATCCAGAGGTACTTGCGTCCGTTCGGCGGCATGTGGCTTTGCACGCCCATCCCGCCGGTTTTCCGCAATCCTTGACGCACGACGCGGGTCCCTTTGACGTCCGCACCGGAAACGGGCGGAAAGTTGACATTGTAGAAGGTTTGGTAGCCTTCACCGCCCCAAATGCCGTTTTCAAGCAGGTTTTTGACAAGTGCCGCACCATGCTGAGCCGACGCTTCGAACTGGTTTTCCAGCTTCACATTGGCGGGGCCGAAATATTGCGACATGGCAATCGACTTCACCCCCTGCAGCGCGCCTTCCATGGCAGCGCCGATGGTGCCGGAATAGACGGTGTTCTCGGCCGAGTTGTTGCCTTTGTTAACCCCCGACAAGATCAGGTCCGGCTTAGCCAACCCCATCACTTCATGTACGCCCGCCAGTACGCAATCCGCAGGCGCACCCTCGGCGGCGAAGCGGCGTTCGCCCAACTCTACAATCATCGTGGGGTGGGCGTAGTTGATACAATGGGCGACGCCGGATTTCTCGAAGGCGGGGGCCACGGTCCAAACCTCGCCACCCGCACCAGCGACCTCGGTGGCGATGGCGTGGATGACCTCTAGGCCCGGTGCGTTGATGCCGTCGTCATTGGTAATGAGAATTCGCATGGATGTGACCGCCCTTTTTTAGCCTAGCTTTAGGGAAAACTGGGCGGTCGGTAAAGCGGGGTCAGGCTTGGGTGCGCAACTGACGCAAGGCCAGTCCCGAAATTACAACAACTCCGGCCAAGGCGAGCAGCGTGACGGACAAGGTCTCGGCTCCATTGCGGACCATGACGCCCACCAAGGCCCAAGCCAGCGCCAGCGCGTAGGTCCAGATGCCGAAGGCTTGTTTTTGCACCAGCACGCCGACCAGCATCGCCACGCCAACCATGAGCAAGGCCCACATGACCGCGTTTCCGCCAAAGCCATACCCAGCCCCTAACAGGCCGATGGACACGCAGGACGCAGCCGTCAACCACCCTGCATATAGCCCGACGGGCAGGGCGAACGCCCAAGCAGGCTTGATCGCGCGCCCGGCAACCAGCGCCCAGATCGCGGTCAGCAGCATGGCCCAGATCAAAACGGTCGCCCAGATGACAGAGAGCGTGGCCACCTTGATCCAGAACGCCCCGATGGCGAGCGACAGGATCAACGGCAGGCGAGCGGCGTCCCAAGCCGGATCGTCACGATGCTTCCAAATTCCGATCACGGCGGAGACCAGCAACCACAGATAGATCAACGACCAGATGGAAAAGGCATATCCCGCTGGCTGAACCGGCGCGTTATCCTGCGGGATCGGGAATTGGTCAGGCCGGAAGCCTGCGAAGCCTTCGGTAACCAATGGCGACACAACAAACGCTATCGCCGCGATTAATACTGCCCAAGCCTTCATAAGTCTTCCATCCTTCTCCAGCCCGCGTCTGGCTTATGCCCGACTGTCCAGTCAAACACCTGCCCACCGCCGCCCGGGCCTTGGTCATAGCGGCGGTCGATCTCTACACCGCGCAGGGCGCAGAACAGCAAGGTTCCGACCCCGCCATGCCCCACAAATAGCGCGTCCCCAGAGATGTCCAGCAACGCGGATTGCACGGCGTCAACGATCCTCGCTTGTGCGGCACGGGCAGTTTCCCAACCCCGCACGCTCACATCCGGTTCCGCGAAAAAGCGATCCGCTGTGGCCTCGAACTCGGCAGGGGGCAAGAAACCGGTGGCGGAGCGGTCGTTCTCGCCCATCTCCGCACAATTCACCAATGGGCAGCCGAGTGCATCCGCCAACGGGCGGGCGGTCTCCAATGCCTTCACTTCCAAGGAAGAATACACCACGCCGATATCTGGCAGGCCGCGGGCGATGAGACCTGCGACCCGCGCATGGCCGATATCCGACAGCCCCCACGTCTCAATCGCCAGATCAGGATCAATCCGAACCTGCGGGTGGCTGAGGTAATAGGCGCGACGGGCCATAGGCGCTTAGATCAGCGTGCCAAACGGGTCCAGCGTGGTTTTGCCACCCAGATAGGGGTGCAGCGCCACGGGAAGCTCAACGGAGCCATCCGCCTGCTGTCCGTTCTCCAGCACCGCAATCAGGCACCGCCCGACCGCAAGGCCGGAGCCGTTCAGCGTGTGGACATATTCAGGCTTGCCGCCATCCGCAGGCTTGAACCGAGCATTCATCCGCCGCGCTTGGAACGCGCCACAAACCGAGATCGAGCTGATCTCGCGGTACAATTGCTGACCGGGCAGCCAAACTTCGATGTCATGGGTGCGCTGCGCGCCGAAGCCCATGTCGCCGGTACACAAAACCACCGTGCGGAACGGCAAAAGCAGCGTTTCCAGAATGCTCTCGGCGGCGGCGGTCATGCGGTCCAATTCGGAGCGCGAGTCCTCCGGCTTGGTAATCGACACCATCTCGACTTTCTCGAACTGGTGCTGACGCAGCATGCCCGACGTATCGCGGCCCGCGCTGCCAGCTTCCGAGCGGAAGCATTGCGAATGCGCGCACATACGCATCGGCAGCTTGGCCTCGTCCACGGTCTCGCCGTTGACAATGTTGGTCAACGTCACCTCGGAGGTCGGGATCAGCCATTGGCCGTTCGTCGTTTGGTAGCTGTCCTCGCCGAATTTCGGCAGCTGACCCGTGCCATACATCATCGCCTCGTTCACCAGAACGGGGGTCCATGTCTCGGTCAGGCCGTTCTCGACATGGGTATCCAGCATGAACTGCGCCAGCGCGCGGTGGATGCGGGCGGTCGCCCCTTTCAGCAGCACAAAGCGCGAGCCGGACAGTTTGGCCGCGGTCTCGAAATCCATCCCCGGCACGACGCCCGGCAACTCGAAATGTTCTTTCGGCGTAAACGGAAAGCGGCGCGGGGTGCCCCAGCGGTTGATCTCGACATTGTCGTCCTCGCTGTCACCCTCGGGAATACCCTCCATTGGAATGTTGGGCAGGCCCATCAGCAATTCGTTGAGCTTGTCGTCCTCGGCCTTGGCCTCGTCATTCAGACGCGCCACTTCGGCCTTCTTCTCGCCCACCAGTGCGCGCAGCCGCTCGAACTCCGCTTCGTCGCCTTTGGCCTTCGCGGCACCCACTTCCTTGGAGGCGGCGTTCTGTGCGGCCTTGGCCTCCTCGGCCGCACTAATCTTGGCGCGGCGGGCGGCGTCGATGGCTAGAACGTCCGCAGAGGACACATCCGATTTGCGCTGCTTCATGGCGGCGTCAAAGACCTCCGGGGTCTCGCGGATCATGCGGATGTCGTGCATGGGTTAGTCCTCTTGATATGGTTGCAGTGAGGAGCGTATGCCCGAAGGTCAGGCGAAATTGAAGGGCCTACTGTTGCTGCTCCGCCAATTTCATAGCACTTAGCCTGCCACGGTCCGCTTGGGCGACCAGCGCGCGCACCTCTCCCTTGCCCAGCACTTGCGAGGAGACGATGCCAACGACCTCCCAGCCTTGCAGTCCGGCCATAAAAACCGGGGAGCCGGAGACACCCGAAACCACCGCACAATTCAGCCCTAGCAACTCAGGTCCGATTTTTTGCGCAAGACAATCATCGTAGTCAGACAGTATTTCCGGCCGGTCCCCTCGGTAGGCCAGCAGGCGCACAGGCGTCGGGTTAAGTAATTTTTTGTCACCCAATGGGGCCGCGACAGGGAGAGGCGGGATGTCTAACGCGTTCTTCAGGCGCACCAAAGCGAGATCATTGGGAATATAGTCCATCCGCACGCGATTGGTTTGAGCGAGTTGTGTCAGGTCATAGTCGGGATGCACCTCGATATCTGCGGCGCTCGCGGATCCCAGATGCGTTCCATTGTGCCAACCTGCCATAAACTGCACGCGATAAAACGGACGGATGCGCCCTGTTTTGCGGTTCACCACGCAATGGGCAGCTGTCAACACCAAGTCCGGCGCGATCAGCACCCCCGTGCAGCCGCCGTTGCCCTTTTTGTTTAGTATTCCGATCCGCCCGACGGCTTGCCAATTGGCGCGATTGTGCTCCGATATCGTCGGGGGCTTTTCCTGCGCTTGTACGGGCAGGGCAAACAACAGCGCAAAAAGCAGGCGGATTGTGTGCTTGCCCGCCATGGCGAGCCATGCCGTCCGGCAATAAGCTGTCGCTGCTGCACTACATCGGGTCCATTCATTCCAAGTGTTCAAACTGTTCTCTCTTTAAAGCGGGGAACCAGCCCCTATCTGCAAAAGATAGGCGGCAACGAATAGGCCGTAAAGCCGTTGCACCCCCCGCAACCCCAAAGTAGGGTGCGCCGCAACTGACAAAGGCCACTCTTGGCCCATAGATAAAAGGACTGCAGATGTTCGTCACACCTGCCTACGCACAGGCCGCCGGAGGTGCTGGAAGCGCTTTCACTTCTTTCATTCCGCTCATCCTGATTTTCGGGATCATGTATTTCCTGCTGATCCGTCCACAGCAAAAGAAGCTCAAAGACCATCAGGCCATGGTTGAAGCCGTGCGTCGTGGCGATCAGGTGATCACCCAAGGCGGCATCGTGGGCAAAGTCTCAAAGGTCAAAGAAGACGGCGAAGTTGAAGTCGAAATCGCAGATGGCGTCAAAGTACGCGTGATCAAATCGACCTTGGCTTCCGTGGTCAGCAAAACCGAACCGGCGAAATAAACCATGCTTCAGATGTCTTCCTGGCAGCGGGTGATGATCCTGCTGACGGTGCTTGTGGGGTTGGCGTTGGCGCTGCCCAACGGGTTCTATCCGACCGTTGAAAAGCACAACGACGCCGTAACCGCGCTCGACGCGGGGGCGGCGGCCACCCCAGAACTTACTGCGGACGCCGCTGGCTGGCCGGGGTTCCTGCCGTCAGGGCTGGTCAATCTGGGTCTCGACCTGCGAGGCGGGGCACATTTGCTGGCCGAGGTGAATGTGGAAGACGTCTATGACAGCCGCATGGACGGCTATTGGCCGGAGGTGCGCGATACGTTGCGCGACGCTCGTGACACGGTTGGCACCATCCGCCGCCAACCCGCTGCTCCGGGTGAGCTGAGTGTTAAGATATCGGACCCTGCCGGATTGCAGCAGGCCATAACCCTTGTGCGTGGCCTTGCGACCCCCGTGGTCAGTCTAACTGGTGCAGGGAGCAACGATATCGAAGTGTCGGGACAGGGCGATATTATTACGCTGACCTTGTCGGATGCCGAACGTGTCGCCACCGACGACCGCACCATGCAGCAATCGCTCGAAATCATCCGCCGCCGTGTGGATGAGGCGGGCACCCGTGAGCCCACCATTCAACGCCAAGGCGACCGCCGCATTCTTATTCAGGTGCCGGGCATTGGCTCTGCAACCGAGTTGAAAGAGCTGATCGGCACCACCGCCAAGCTGACATTCCATCCGGTTATCACACGCACCTCTAACCCCAACGAGCGCGTCTCGGGCCGCCAAATTCTGGTGCCGTCCATCGACCCGCAGGAGCAGGGGACCTTCTATATTCTGGAACAAACTCCCGTCGTCACGGGTGAAGACTTGGCCAACGCGCAACCCGCATTCGATCAGAACGGGCAGCCGTCTGTGACTTTTCGCTTCGACACCTCCGGTGGTCGCAAGTTCGGCGTCTTCACCAGCGAGAACGTCGGCGCGCCGTTTGCCATCGTACTTGATAACGAAGTGATCTCCGCACCTGTTATTCGCGAGGCAATCCTTGGCGGCTCCGGCCAGATCAGCGGCAATTTCACGGTGGAAGAATCCACCAACCTCGCCGTGCTGCTGCGCGCTGGCGCGTTGCCTGCCGAAATGACCTTCCTTGAAGAACGCACCGTCGGGCCGGAATTGGGCCAAGACAGCATCGACGCCGGCAAGATCGCCTGTATCGTCGCCTTTATCGGCGTGCTGGTCTTCATGTTCCTCAGCTACGGCACCTTCGGGCTGTTCGCCAACATTGCGCTCATCATCAACGTGGGGCTCATTTTCGGCCTGCTGTCCCTGATCGGGGCCACGCTGACCTTGCCGGGCATTGCGGGCATCGTGTTGACCATCGGTATGGCGGTCGACGCCAACGTGCTGGTGTTCGAGCGTATCCGCGAGGAGCTCAAGACCTCCAAAGGCCCCGCCCGCGCGATCGAGCTGGGCTACGAGAAGGCCCTGTCGGCCATTCTTGACGCCAACATCACCACCTTCATCGTGGCTGTTATCCTGTTCGTGATGGGCTCCGGCCCTGTTCGCGGCTTCTCCGTGACGCTGGGCCTTGGTATCATGACATCGGTGTTCACCGCGATCTATGTGACGCGGCTGTTCATCGTGTTCTGGTTCGAGCGCCGCCGCCCCAAAAAGATCGAGGTCTAAGCCATGCGATTGAAACTCGTCCCCTCCGAGACGTCTTGGGATTTCTTCGGCAAATGGAAACTCTGGCTGGGCATCTCTGCGTTGCTGATCGTGATCGGCTTCGCGTCCTTCCTGATCCAAGGCCTCAACTACGGCATCGACTTCCGGGGCGGCACAACGATCCGCACCGAAAGCGCGCAACCCGTCGACGTCGCGGCCTATCGCGCAGCGCTGGAGCCTGCGGGCTTGGGCGATGTGTCAATCACCGAGGTATTCGATCCGACCTTCGCCGATGACCAGAACGTCGCCATGGTCCGCATCGAAGCTCAAGAGGGCGACGAGTCGGTCACGGCAGAAACCATCGCCGCGGTCGAGGCGGCCCTGCAAACCATTGATCCGCAGATCACCTTCCCGTCGGTCGAATCCGTTGGCCCCAAGGTCTCGGGCGAGTTGATCCAGACTGCCGCCATCGCCGTTATCATGGCCATCACCGCCGTGCTGATCTACATCTGGCTGCGCTTCGAGTGGCAGTTTGCCGTCGGTGCCGTGGTTGCATTGGTGCATGACGTGGTGCTGACGCTTGGCATCTTCTCGGAGCTGCAAATCAAGTTCGACCTCGCCATTATCGCAGCCCTGCTGACCATCGTCGGCTATTCGATCAACGATACGGTGGTGGTCTTCGACCGCGTTCGCGAAAACTTGCGCAAATACAAAACCAAGGACCTGTCCGAGGTGTTGAACCTGTCGATCAACGAAACCCTGTCGCGCACCATGATGACCTCGGTCACTACGCTTTTGGCGCTGATCGCGCTGTTCGTGCTGGGCGGCGACGTGATCCGTGGCTTCGTCTTCGCGATGATCTGGGGCATTATCGTCGGGACATACTCGTCGATCTTCGTGGCCTCCACGATCCTGTTGTTCCTTGGCGTCAAGCGCGACTGGTCGAAGAAAGACCCGAACGCTGGCGGGCAATACGCCAACATTGATGCTTGATTTTCTGGCTCCGGCCCTTGCCCAACCGGGCTTGGGCTGGGTCACCTGCATCACCATCATCGCGGGCATCGTCTACGGCTTCGCAGGCTTCGGCGCGGCGCTGATCTTCATGCCGGTCGCCACGATCTTCTGGGTGCCGGAGCTTGCGGTCGCCTCCTTCTCCGTCTCCGCCCTCGCGTCCTTGGTCACGCTGGTTCCACGCGCGTGGCCGCAGATGGACCGACCGTCCGTGTTGACGATGATCGCGTTCTCCGTGCTCGGTGCGCCCATCGGCATCTACCTGCTGCGCACCAGTGACATCACCCATATCCGCTGGGCGGTGCTGATCGTGGCCGCGATAACACTTGCCGCGTTGATGAGCGGTTGGCGGCAAAAACTGTCGTCACTGCGCAGCACGCAAGCGGGCATCGGGGTCGCCACAGGCTTCATCGGCGGGGCCACGGGGCTCTTGGGGCCGGTGATGCTGCTCTTCCAGCTCAGCGGCTCCGAGCCGGTCGCACGGGTCCGCGCCAACTCACTGGTGTTCCTGACCATCAGCAGCCTGTTGCTGCTCCCCAGCATGGCGCTGCAAGGCATTCTGACCACCGAGGCGATTATCCTCGGGGTGATCCTGCTGATCCCTTACGGTATCGGGGCCAAGTTGGGGCAGGCGATCTTCATTCCGCGTTTTGAGGTGTTTTACCGCAATATCGCTTATGCCATAATCGCGGCGGCCATCCTTATGGGCCTGCCACTCTGGGACTGACACCATGCGCCTGACAGAAATCACCTATGACAACGCCCCCCCGATTGACGGCTACGGTCCGGGGTTCTTTCGTATCGGCGGCGAGGTGGTGCAGGGCGGCCAGTTGCTGCTCCCGACCGAGCGCTTCGCATGGGGCGGCTTCGACGACCGTGAAACGATCCTGAGCCGCGCCAAGCTGCTCGACGTATTGTTCATCGGCACCGGCCCCGAGATCACACACATCCCCAAAGCCCTGCGCGACGCGCTGGACGAGGTAGAAATCGGCGTGGAACTGATGGCAACCCCAACCGCCTGCCGAACCTACAACGTGCTGCTCTCCGAAGGCCGCCGCGTCGGGGCTGCGCTTATTCCGGTTTAGGGATGTCTTAAGAAGACAGGATATTCCACCAAGGGGGTCAAATTCTGGCCCGAATGTCGTGTGTGGATGGCTCCTGCATAGCAAGACTTTTTTGATCCGATTTGTGCATTTGTCAGAAGCAGTCATGTGTCCGGCCTGTTTGCGCGGTTTTGACCGCTGGCCCTGATGGGTTCCGCAAACCAAGTCCCTTACAGCTTAACGGGCAGTTGCGCCCGGGACATTCGACGGGGTGTCTTGGTTTTGGCGGCAGATTTATGCACCATCATCTCGCAGGTCTTGCTAACTCGTTGTTCTTTCTCCCTTAGGCAGTGTGCGGTGTGTAAGGTTCGTTGCGCGTCAAAACTGCCCATACGATCCGAGCGGTCTTGTTGGCCATGGCGACAGTTGCGACGCGTGCCGGTTTGCGTTCCAGCAACGACGTCAGCCACTTACTTGCCCGTTCCGGATGCGACTTGGTCTGTCGGACGAGCGATGTCATGCCAACGACCAACAAGGATCGTAAGTATTGATCACCCATCTTTGTGATGCGCCCGAGCTTCTCTTTACACCGCTGGACTTGTTTGCGGGCGTCAGACCCAGCCAAGCGGCAAACTCACGTCCATTACTGAACTGATGTCCGTCACCAATGCTGGCGATAATCGCGGACGCGGTCACAGCACCAACGCCTGGGATCGTACGCAACAGCCGCACCCGCACATCTTCTTTTGCGACCTGCTTCAGGCGATCTTCATACCAGCGGACGCGTGCATGCAATGCCATAAGATGTTCGCACATGTTGTGGATCACCTCGTTCGCGATATCAGGCAGGTCTAGAACTTCGCCAGCCAATATGTCCTCAGCAAAACCGATGATCCGAGCGAGGCCTCGCGCGATATACACACCAAATTCGGCGACCATTCCGCGTAGACCATTGATCAACTGGGTGCGCTGGCGAACCAAGAGGCTCCGCGCTCGGTGGACTGACAATGAGGATTGCTGTTCGACCGTCTTGATCGCAACAAACCGCATTGTGGGTCGGGTAACTGCCTCACAAATGGCTTCTGCATCAATGGCATCAGACTTGCCGCGCTTTACGTATGGCTTCACATAAATCGGTGGGATCAACCGAACCTCATGACCAAACTTCGTCAACTCGCGTGCCCAATGGTGCGCGCTGCTGCAAGCTTCCATGCCAATCAGACAGGGTTCAATCTTGGAAAAGAAAGGCAACAACTGCGCTCGTCTCAAAGGGCGATTGAACGCAACTTCGTCAGCTTCAGTGATCCCATGAATCTGAAAGACGTTCTTGGCCAGATCAAGGCCGATTGTGGTAACTTGCATTGGGTGGCTCCTCCTATAAGCAGATATGGACATCTACAGTATGGCGCATTGCGACGCCGATTGGAGCAGGAGCCATCCACCCCATCAGTTTAGCTAAGCCAAAATGATGTTGATCCTGCGCTTTCTCTGGGAACTTGCCCTACGCCTTCTAATCGCAGCGCCGTTCGTTTTGGTCGTTGGGGCTCTGTCTTTCTGTTCGTTTCAGCCAACTCAAGAAGAACGGATGCAGGAGATACGAGACGCCTGCACCTATGTGCCAAAGGTCGAGGTTACCTTTCGCGGCCAGACATTGCGCCTTCCGGCTAACTTGCTGTTCAGAATATATTTACCGGCGAAGGATGATCCTCGGAGGGAGTCCCAGCACTATCCACCGGTACTCGCGGGCCTTAAAAATTTGGGTTTCTGCAAGGAAGACGTTACCGATCGCGGGGATGTCTCTTTCGTAAAAATCAAAGATGGCTCCGCCGCTCTGGTTGCAGAAGACTTGGACCTCGCATCATTTGCAACAATCAATCGACTCTCGTTCGGAACAGAACGGATGAACATTTGGCTTGGCCCGCCTACACCCAAAGTTACTGAGGGTGATCCATCGCATTTACGTCAAACGCGCTCGGAACTTTATGGTCCTAATGTTTGGCAGTTTGCACAAACGCGCGGTTATCTAGCCAGCGGGTATCACATGTCGTCCTGGTGCGCTGACTTTACGCTTCGCGACGAGATTTTTTGCAACTTGCGCCTTACGCATCGCGACGGGCGGGTTTTCGAGGTTTGGCACTTCAAAGTCGCAACAATGCCCGAGATTGACGCCTCGCCACCTCCCATTTTTATGGAAATGATGGAGCGACTTCCTGCGGTTGTTTCGCTGTTCACACAGGACGACCCCAAGTGACCAGTGCTCTAGGCGCTCGCAGGGGCGTCGATGAATCCCGCCACGGTGGCCTTTAATGCGTCCCAATCGGTGAACTCGTGGCTCTCCGCACCGGGATCGAACTCGCGGTCGCGCAGCACCACATGGCGCAGCACTTGGCTGGCGTAGTAGTCGTAGCGGTGGTTGCGCACAGCGCCTGCGACCAGCGCGACGGTGTCGGGTTTCACCCCCGTGCGCAGCATCATCTCGTCAACATAATCCTGAGCCTCCGCATGACCTTCGGGGAACGCCGCGTTCATGCTGATCGACAGCAATAACGTGTCCCGCTCCTCCAGTTCGTTGAGCACGGATGTGACCAGCGTTTCGAACGGCTTGGGATGCCGCCGCTCATGCACGGGGGCTGCCAGAATGACTTTGTCCACGCCGTCAAAAGACACATCGACCAGCTTGTTTGTAGCATCGACCACATGTGTCCCGTGGCCGGCTTTCTCGATTTGTTCCTCGATAAACCGGGCGATCTTGCCGGTCTGTCCTTCTACGGTCGCATAGATGATTAAAACAGTCATATGGGCCTCCTCCGCTGGGGTGTCCCCCAAGGCGTTCAGTTTGACGTCACAGCAACAAATAACAGAGGAAAGGCGGTGCCTCTTTGCTCAAGATCAAAGTGGGCGGGGCCGCTCGTGATGGACAACTTGTCGTGTGCGATGCCGTTTTCCATCGCGTTTGAGCGCCAGTTAGCCGATCATCGTGGTCGTTAGTCTTGGTGATGCCAGGAGGCCAAACGCATGAAAAACAAACTGCTCGGGCTTGGTGTCGGTGGGACGATCCTTGCCGCCTTGTGCTGCTTTACACCGCTGCTTCCGCTCGCTTTTGGCGCGTTAGGTCTGACCGGTTTGCTTGGGGTGGTCTACAACGACGCCGTTTTGCTGCCCGTATTGGCAGGGTTTCTATGTCTCACGGGGTATGCCCTATGGCGACAAACGCAACAAAAGTAGTTCTGCAATCCACGCTTACCTGTCCCAGCTGCGGCAATGTCGCAACCGAGACGATGCCAACAAATGCCTGCCAGTGGTTCTATGAATGCAGCGCCTGCCACATAGTTCTCAAACCGCTCGACGGGGATTGCTGTGTTTTCTGCTCCTATGCAACGGTGCCATGCCCGCCGATCCAAGAGGGCAAATCCTGCTGCTGAAGTCACGTATTAAGGGGTCACATCCAGCGCTCCGAATACCAAGCTTTCCAGCTCTCTCAGCAACTTGCGCTCCATCGCGCGTTGGTAGTCCTCGAAACCCAACGCCACCTCGATAAAGGCGTCGGGGCCGTGGATCACGCGCCTGCGGTAATAGGCCGACAGATCCATGATCTCCATCTGGCGCTCGTCACGTCCAACGGTGTCGTCCGAGCCAATCACCAGCCCGTTGATCGTCACCTGATCAAATGCAGAATTTTTGCGGATCACCTCGGGGGTGGGGCCGTTGTTGTTCTTGCCGTCGCCCGACAGATCCAGCGTGCGCGCCCAGCAGTCGGGGCCTTGCCGGAACAGGGCGTCGGCATATTCCATGGCGCGGCCAATGGCTGTGGCACCTTTGCGCGACAGCCGCCGCGTGGCGCGCAACGTGGAGGCGACCTGCGCCAGATCAGCTTGCGAGCGTAGCGCCGTCCACGTGACCAAAACCCGTTGTTTGGTCTGTCCGGCCCACTCGTAAACGGTGATAAATACGGGCGTCTCCGGTGAGGCCAACGCCTTTTGCGCAACATCTGGGGCCAGCAGCGCCGCTGCCAAGCCGTCCAGTTGCAGCCGGTACTCCTGCGCATCAACCGAGCCGGAAATGTCCAAGCCCAAGGCCAAGGCTTGGCGGCACGCGGCCTCGGCCCCGCCAGACAGCAAGGCCAGGGCCAAAAGTGCGGCTTTTACCAATGGCCGGTGTTTTCCATCGACGCCCACGGTTCTTGTGCGGGCAGGGCCTCGCCCATCTGCAACAGCTCGATCGAGATATTGTCGGGCGAGCGCACAAACGCCATATGCCCGTCGCGCGGTGGCCGGTTGATCGTCACGCCCGCGTCCTGAAGTTGCTGACACATCTCGTAGATGTTCTCGACGCGGTAGGCGAGGTGGCCAAAGTGGCGCCCGTCGGACGGCAAGCCGTCATCGCCATCCCAGTTGTAGGTCAACTCCACATCCGCACGCCCGTCGGCTTGATCCGGTGGGCACAGGAATACCAACGTGAACCGCCCGCCCTCGTGCTCCATGCGGCGACGCTCGATCAGGCCAAGCATTTTGTAAAATTGGATGGATTTATCCAGATCCTTGACGCGGACCATGGTGTGCAGAAATTCGACTTTCATTGGGGGCTCCTCGTTTGCGGTCGCCCTTAGTTTAGCGCTTCTTGCGCGGATGGCGAGGACCGAACGCTTGGCTGTACGGGATCACGTGATAACGCCCCGCGCGAAACCAAGGTCACGGTCACAAAGGCTACCCACAGCAGCAAGTACCAAGACCCCATTTTGG
Organism: Litoreibacter meonggei; assembly: GCF_003663885.1. Taxonomy (GTDB): domain Bacteria; phylum Pseudomonadota; class Alphaproteobacteria; order Rhodobacterales; family Rhodobacteraceae; genus Litoreibacter; species Litoreibacter meonggei. Next base: position 461,449 of record NZ_RCCE01000001.1, on the reverse strand, counting down.
AAAAGCTCACCATCTGTAACGCTGATTGGCCCGCGTAAATCCAGGTGCCGGTCATGGTGCCGACGTTTTCGGCTATCCACACCACGAAGGCGCATAGGAATGCGGCCAAAGGCATAGGCATCCAGCGCGGGGTTTGTCCTGCGTAGAACCAAATGCGGGTGCGGGCGAACAGAATCAACGAAGCAGCGAACAGTCCAAGCCGGATGTCGATCGTGTAGTGATGCGCGAAGAAATTCACATAAATCGCCGCGCCGAACACGAAGCTTACCCACAAAGGCGGGTAGGGGGCGAAGCGCATGTCAAAGATGCGGATCACCCGCGCGATGTAGCTGCCGATGGAGGCATACATGAACCCCGAAAACATCGGCACCCCACCCAGCACGAACAGCCCCGGCTCGGGATAGGACCAGCTGCCCATGCGGATCTTGAACAGCTCCATCGCGGTGCCGGTTAGGTGGAACAGCAAGATCACGCGGGCCTCGTCCCATGTCTCCAGTTTGAAATAGAGCATGGCAATCTGGGTGGTCACGGCGAAGATAAACAACCCGTCATAGCGTTGCAGCGCCCAGTCGTCCTGCCAGACCAGCTTGGTGCCGATCAGGGCAATAATGAACAATAAGCCGAACAGTGCCGCCCAGCCCTGCTTGAGGAAAAACATGAGCAATTCGCCCATGGCCCCTTGCATCCGAGTGCGGACGAGGTCGCCGAGAAATCGCTCTAGTCGGCGGGTGGTGGGGATGCGGGGTTGCGTCATGTCAGAACGTGGAACGCAAACCGATTTTCACCCCAAGGTCGTCGAGGCTAAACTGATTTAGTGTAGACGTCGTGCGCTTGGCGCTGATCTCGGCCGTGGGCGCGAACCCCATATAATCGAGGTTGTTAAAGATCATCGTCGCCGAGGCGCTGACCGTGTCGTCCACACGTCGCGCGAAGGGCGCAGCGGCGCGATCAAAGCTCTTTACCTGATAACCCAAAGACAACTCCAGCTTGGTGTCCCCGAAGATGGGTTTGTCATGGGCGTACCCAACGGTCGCACCAATGGCGTCGTGGGCTACAACGATGGAGTCGGACGCGGTGTCACTGACATGGGCCCTTGCCCATAACACCCCGCCTTTGGATAGGTCATGCGCCCAAGTTACCGACAGGCTTAGGACATTTGCGGACCGGATATCGTAATCCTGACGCCACTGACGCTCTGCATCCGCGCTGAACGACAGGCTGGAGCGCGCACCGGCTTTGATCCGACGCCCGATGCCGACACCCAGATAGTTGGAGAGTGCGTTGCCGCCATACCAGTTCGCGCCAACTTTTATGCTGGCCCAAGTCGCAGCCTCGCCGTCTTCATCTGCTCGAAAGGTCCGCAATCCGGCCTCGATCTCTTGGAAGGCGTAATCAGAACCGGAGACCGTCGGGGCCAAGGATTTCGCTCCTGACGAAAGAGAGAAATACTTGGCATCGACACTGGTGAACGCAGTTAAGTTCCAAGCGCCCACTTTGGGAAGCTGATAGGACAGACTTGCGCCGACGTTGTACTCGATACCGGACAACGCCCGCGCGTCTCCACGCAAGGCGATGGTTAGCCCGGCAACCTCCACTGTTTCAGATTTTGAGCCGTTGTTAATGTTGGAGGAGGGGGTAATCGAAAATCGCAAATTTACCTGAAGTGGATTGACCGATTTCACATATTTGAAGTCCCGCTTGGCACGGGCCTTAAAGGTGTCGTTCGGGGCGTTCTGCGCCGCGCGTCTGAGCCAGAATTGCGCACGTTGTTGTTTGCCATCAGTGCTGAAAGCTTGTGCCGCAACAATTGCGGAAGAATATTTCTCCGCTTCGGTATCTGATACCCGCCACGCGGCTTTTGCTGCCTTGATGGCTGCTCCGTTGCGTCCTGCACCACTTTCGGCTTGTGCTAAAGCCAGCAAGGCCGCCTGATCCCGTGGATCGCTCTGCAATATGGTGCGCGATAATTCGGCGGCAGTGTCATATTGGCCAGCAGCCACAAGCTTGAACGCCAGTAGCCGTGCATCGTCGAGGTCGATTTGCGTTTGTGCGCTCACCGGTGAAAGCGCAGCGCAGAAAAACGCAACTGCGCAGCCTAACCCTGCCATTGCAGGCAAGGTCTTACGCCTCGCCGCACCAATCATCGGGTCGCGATAAAGCCGCCGGTTTCGCGTCCTGTGACGACCGGGTTTGCGAGGTTGGTGTCGAAGCTCGGATCGCGGTCCGAGATGCTGCCTTCCAGCAGCACGAACCCAACCACTTCCTCACCATTCGGGCCGGACACAAGGCCCGTCCACGTACCGGTTTGGGCACGAAGACCCGTGGAATTGGCCGTGTTGGTCACACCGTCGATGGTTGTCAATGTCACCGGATCCAAGTCGGCAATAACCAACTCGAACGAGTCCATATTGGAGATGAAGTTGCCGTTCAGATCATATAGCCGGCGACCGGTCACAAGGCCGCGAATAGAGCCTGAGTCGAAGTCCTGAAGGTCGATGTTTACCTGCGCATTGCCGGTGGTTAGCTGGATGGTATTGTTGGGCGATCCGGCAACGGCCTGACGGAGCACGCGGATGCCGTTGTATGAGCCGTTATAAATGTAGGCCTGTGGGCGCGTGGCGGGCAGGCCGCGACTGGTCCGGCTGGCATAAGCACCGCCATAGCCGGAACCGGCATAAACGTTGGTGGCCACAGCACCGACAAGGGCGCCCGTGCCGTTGGGCGAGGTCAGGACCACCGCGAAATAGGGGTCTTCTGCGGCGCTGCTCGGGGTGTTTTGGTAAACTTCGCCGCTCGGCAGGGTGACACCTGCGCGCGGGGTATACGCGCCGCCTTGGGAGCTTACACCGTCAAAGGGCAGGTTGTTGATGGAGATCGTGCCGGTTCCCGGCGTGGTGCCGGGGGTGAATATAAAGCTGTTGGCCACAAGGTTTTTGCCGGAGTCGAACAAGAACGCGGCGTCGGTGGTGCTGGGGTCGGTGCCCGGATCGGTGATCACGCCGTCATCCGCCGCTCCCCCCGTCAGCGGGTTGGATCCAGAGCCGCCACAAGCGATCAGCGCGGAGATGGAAAGGAGACCAAGGGCCTTCACGGCGGATTTAAGGATCATAGCTATATCTCACTGCCCGAATATGCGCCCTCGGCGCGTTTTGACAGAAAATCCGTTGGTGGCGACCAAAAGTCAACGGCGCAGCTTGGGGGTAGGGGGTGAAATTGTGGAGTGTTGCTAAACAATCGCCAGATCGGGGGGTGAATTGGGATTACCCTGTGGATAACGCTAACATCATCTTGATGCGAAGCCCCCTTGTGACGCAATATGTGGCCTCAACCCACGAATCCCCTTACGCCGGAGAGCCGCAATGCCCATTTCCCCAGATCAAGCTCAGGAAATCGCCGACGCGCGGTCCCAGCAGAACACCACCATGCGTGCCACCGTGCCGGGGATGGAGGCGCATCTCTACACGGCCCACGAGGTGCTCGACCACGGCTTCATCCGCGTCATCGACTATATGGGCGACGATTCAGCCATCTGCCAAGCCGCCCGCGTCTCCTACGGCAAGGGCACCAAGTCCGTGCAAAACGATGAAGGCCTGATCCGCTACCTGATGCGCCACTGGCACTCGACGCCCTTCGAGATGTGCGAGATCAAGCTGCACGTCAAACTGCCCGTCTTCGTCGCCCGCCAGTGGATCCGCCACCGGACGGCCAACGTCAACGAATACTCCGCCCGCTATTCGATCCTCGACCGCGAGTTCTACATTCCCGCGCCCGAGCATATCAACGCGCAAAGCGTGGTGAACAACCAAGGCCGCGGCAAAATCCTCGAAGGGGAGGAGGCCGCCCGCGTCCTCGAAATCCTCAAGGCCGACAGCACGCGCGCTTACGACAACTACGAGGCGATGATCTCCGACGACGGCCAAGACGGTCTCGCCCGCGAGCTGGCCCGCATGAACCTGCCTGCTAACATCTACACTCAATGGTACTGGAAGGTGGACCTCCACAATCTGTTTCACTTCTTGCGCCTGCGTGCAGATAGCCATGCACAATATGAAATAAGGGTTTACGCCGACGCGATTTGTAACATCGTCGCCGATTGGGTCCCCGCCGCATACTCCGCCTTCGAGGACTACCGCTTGGGCGGCGCGCAACTCAGCGGCAAAGCCGTCGACTGCGTCCGCCGGATGCTCAAGGGCGAGGAGGTCACACAGGAAACTTCCGGCATGTCCAAGGGGGAGTGGCGGGAGTTTCAGGGGGTTGTTGAAGCTTGAGCGACGAGGATCAAGACCTAGACTTACCAGAAAACCTTCCCACTTCGGGACGAGGAAAGGCTGGTCGGGCTGTGCTCAATTCCTTAGGAGCGGTTCCATTTGCTGGCGGCCTGTTCTCTGCGGCTGCGGGCTATTGGGGAGAACAAGAGGAAGCAAAAGCAAACGAATTTCTCAAAAATTGGATCGATATGCTTCACGATGAAATTCGTGAAAAAGAAAAAACGATCATTGAAATCACAGCGAGACTTGATCTCCATGATCAGAAAATATCAGATCGCATTACGTCAACTTCCTTTCAGAGCTTAGTAAAGAAGAGTTTTCGCGAGTGGCCAGCAGCCGAGAGCGAAGACAAAAGAATACTATTGAGAAACCTGCTTTCTAATGCCGCTGCCTCGTCCGTTTCGAGTGACGATGTAGTCCGTCTATTCATAGACTGGCTGGGCCTATACTCTCCATTTCATTTCGAAGTTATCGCGGCAATCTACAACTCTGACGGCGTTTCCCGAGGAGCCATCTGGGACAAAGTCGGCCGTGATCGCGTACCGGAAGATTCAGCTGATGCAGATCTGTTTAAGCTCTTGATCCGCGATCTTTCGATGGGGTCTATTATTCGCCAGCACAGAGAAACCGACTACAGGGGAAATTTCATCAAGAAGAAACCCCGTCCCAAAGGGAGTGGTGGCAGCACAATGGTTTCTGCATTTGACCGAGAGGAAGGGTATGAACTGACTGCCTTAGGTCAACAATTCGTCCACTACGCGATGTCAGAGCTGCCGCCAAAAATCGGATATACAGCTTCAGAGGAAGATAGCTGATTAATTCGTACGATCAAATATCGTACCGCGCCCGAACCGCCCCTACGGGATGGGCGCTGCGTAGCTTCCCCAATCACATTCCCCTAGGTAAACCTCCCCACACCCTGCTAGCCTCCCTCGCATCATTCCTTGGGAGGACGGATCAATGAGCGACGTAATCGAATGGGTGCTGGAGATGGACGTGCAGGACGGCCAAGTGGGGCAAGTTGGCGCGCTCCTCAAAGAGATGGTCTCGGCCACCAAAGCCGACGAACCCGGCGCGCTGCATTACGAATATTTCACCAATGATGACGGCTCCAAGGTCACGGTGCTGGAACGCTACGCCGACAACGCCGCCGTAATGACCCATCTGGGCAATTTCGGCGATAAGTTCGCAGGCCGCTTCCTCGCCGCCTTTGCCCCCACACGCTTCACCGTCTATGGGCCGGCCGATGCCACTGTGCGCGAGGCGCTCGCCCCGTTTGGAGCGACTTACATGGACATGCTTGCGGGCTTCCACCGCTGAACGCGCCGCTCATAGTGTCCGACAGTTTGCCGACGCAATGCCGACGCTGTGCCGACGGCAGATAATCGGGGCAAAACCGGCCAGAACGCGCGCTGGCGGGGCGGGGATTAACTGTCCCTTAATCTCTACCCGACCCTCCCAAAGATCGCCTATGGGCAATTTTCCGCCAGAGAACTGGCAATTTGCCGCCTGCGTGGTTTTGACAACGGCGCGGCTCTCCCGTCCAATCATGCCACTGATCCCTCAATTTAGGTGGCTATCATGAAGCATTTTTATCCCCAAATTCTTACCCTCTGCGCCCTGACATCCGCACCACTCTGCGCCGCACCGGTCCCCGCCAGCCTGATCGGCCAGACCGTCGCGCTAAGCTATGATTTTTCTGCCGAAATTACGCAGCTGACCGACGATATCCCCTTCGGCGGCGTCAACCCGCCAATCGAGCCACCCAGTGCAGCCAAGACGCCCTATTTCGGGCTGTCCAACGGCGATGTAGTCGGCGGGTTGCTCACGCTCGACTTGACCTTCGGGAGCCGGTATAACACAGCCAATTCAGTCGCTTGCCAGTTTGGTGGCTACGATTGCCTATACACGGATTTCTTCGATTTCGAGCTTCTGGATTTCGCCACCGGCGCTGCAGAGTTTGAATCCACCGACTTCACCAGCGGGACGTTCCTGAGCTTCGGCACAGGCCTTAGCGGCGACATCGCAGCCGAGTGGGTCGGGACCAACGACTTTATCATCCGCAACATTCAGTTCGACATTCTGGACTATTCAGTCGCAGGCCTGCCCGCGCTGGGCGTGGTGCCCGTACCGCCAAGCCTCGTACTTCTGGGGGGCGGAGTGATCTTGTTGGGCGCCGCAGGTGCATCCCGCCGACGCCGCAAGCCAAGGTAAATAAAGACCGCCCCGGCGGCGATCTTTAACGCTTTAGCAACCTAGTCTAGGGCAACCAAATCCCCAGCCGAAGCCCGCCCATCGCGCCCTTCGATCATTTCGTACTGAACCTTCTGATCGTCGCGCAGGCCGGTCAGACCAGCGCGCTCGACCGCGGAAATATGGACGAAGACGTCCTTGCCGCCATCGTCAGGTGCAATAAAGCCGAAGCCTTTGGTGGTGTTGAACCATTTTACGGTGCCAGTGGCCATTCCGTGTCTCCTTCTAGTCTCCGTCCGCGGTATGCGACGGGGTGGTGCAGCAGTGTCTTCAAGTTAGGCGTCTGCATCCGTAGAAGTAGGCCGAAACTAAAGTCTGTCTCACAATCAATAGATTAGGCAAGGTTTTTGAAACTTCAATGACAGAAGTTAATGCCCCCGTTTTCGGCGAAGTTACGTTAGGTAAGTCTTTGATCTTCAAACATTTCAGATCGGCGAATTCTGGACAATTTTTGTGACAAACCCCATAAAACCTAAGGAATCAGAAGGGAAAACCGCATGAAACTCTATGGCATCAAGACCTGCGACACCTGCCGCAAGGCGCTGAAAGCCCTGCCGGATGCGCAGTTCATCGACGTCCGTGCGACCCCTTTGGACCGCGCCGAGTTGCAGCGATTTCTGGACGCGTTCGGGGCCGATCTGGTCAACACCCGCTCCACCACGTGGCGCGGCATGACGGAAGCCGAGCGCGCCGCAGACCCGCTGGACCAACTCGCGGCACACCCAACCCTGATGAAGCGCCCCGTGATTGATAACGGGACGCTTTACTTGGGCTGGGGCAAGGACGTACAGGCCGCGCTTACTTAAGATCAGGCGGGCAGGCCTCGGCCTTCAGGTCGGCAATCAGCCCATCCGTCGCCACGACGGAGGTTTGCTTTTCGCCCAGACGCCGCAGCGTAACCGTGCCGTCCTCGACCTCTTTCTTGCCGACTGCGAGGATGACCGGAACCTTGCCAACCGAATGCTCGCGCACCTTGTAGTTGATCTTCTCGTTGCGAATATCCGCCTCGGCACGGATACCAGCAGCTTTCAGTTTCTCAACGGTTTCAAGAACATAGGCGTCCGCATCTGACACGATGGAGGCCACAACCACCTGACGCGGCGCCAACCAGAAGGGCAATTTCCCAGCGGAGTTCTCGATCAGGATTCCGATAAATCGCTCGAAAGACCCGAGCGTCGCACGGTGCAGCATGTAGGGCCGGTGCTTGGCCCCGTCCTCGCCAACATAGTTGGCATCAAGGCGTTCCGGCAAGTTCGGGTCCACTTGGAATGTGCCACATTGCCATTCTCGGCCAATGGCGTCGGTCAGTTTGAAGTCCAGCTTTGGGCCATAAAACGCGCCTTCGCCGGGGTCCAGCGTGTAGGCGTTACCGGTGGCTTTGATTGCGTTTTCCAAAGCATTTTCAACGTGATCCCAAGACTCTTCCGTGCCAACCCGTTTTTCGGGGCGGGTGGCGAACATGATCTCGAACTTCTCGAACCCAAGGTCTTTATAGACCGAGGCAAGGAATTCGATGAAGCGGGCGCATTCGGCTTCGATCTGCTCTTCCGTGCAGAAAATATGCGCGTCGTCTTGGGTGAAGCCGCGCACCCGCATGATCCCGTGGAGCGCGCCGGAGGGCTCATACCGGCTGCACGAGCCGAATTCGGCCATGCGCAAGGGCAGGTCGCGGTAGGATTTTAGCCCTTGGTTATAGACCTGCACATGGCAGGGGCAGTTCATCGGCTTCAGCGCGTTTACGGATTTTTCGCGGGCGTGATCCTCGTCTACTTCGACGATGAACATATGCTCCTGATACTTATCCCAGTGGCCTGAGGCTTCCCAAAGTTTACGGTCGACAACCTGAGGCGTGTTGATCTCAACATAGCCACCCGCGCGTTGCTTGCGGCGCATGTAGTCCTGCAATGTGGTGTAGATGGTCCAGCCGTTGGGGTGCCAGAACACCTGACCGGGGGCCTCTTCCTGCATGTGATAGAGGTCCATTTCGCGGCCCAGTTTGCGGTGGTCGCGCTTCTCGGCTTCCTCAAGGAAGTGCAGGTGTTCCTTCAGCTTTTCCTTGTTCTGGAACGCCACGCCATAGATGCGCTGCAACTGTGCGCGGTCGCTGTCGCCGCGCCAATATGCACCAGCGATGGACATGAGTTTCCACGCATCCCCAGGCACTTGGCCGGTGTTCTGCAAGTGCGGACCGCGGCACAGATCCTGCCAGTCGCCATGCCAATACATGCGCAGAGGCTCGTCGCCGGGGATGCTTTCGATCAGCTCGACTTTGTAGGGCTCGCCCTTGTCTTCGTAATGCTTGATCGCGCGGGCACGGTCCCAGACTTCGGTGCGCACGGCGTCGCGCTTGTTGATGATCTCGCGCATCTTCTTCTCGATGGCGGCAAGGTCTTCGGGCACGAAAGGCTCCGCGCGGTTGAAGTCGTAATACCAGCCGTCCTTGATCACGGGGCCGATGGTGACTTGCACGTCAGGCCACAGCTCTTGCACCGCGCGGGCCATAATATGCGCCAGATCGTGGCGGATCAGCTCCAGCGCAGGGGCCTCGTCTTTCATGGTGTTGATCGCGATGGAGGCGTCGGCATTGATCGGCCATTGCAGGTCGTAGTGCGCGCCGTCCACAGTCGCAGAAATGGCCTTCTTGGCCAGCGACGATGCGATGGAAGCGGCGACCTCGGCAGGCGTTACGCCCGCGTCATAGTCGCGCGAATTGCCGTCAGGAAATGTCAGGGAGATTGAGGCCATTGTATAGGCTCCTCGTCAGTTTGGCGCCCACGGAACGCCCGGTTGCGGGTTATGTGTAGGGGGTAAATGGCGGCCTAATGCGCGAAGGTCAAGCGGCGAAGATCACCAGCGACCGCTCGTCCCACTGAACCCGTGTTTTTGTGCCACGCTCCAGCACGGGGCGGGAGATCAGGTTCTTCATGGAAATGGTGACGGGCGTTGACGAGCCTTCCAGCGTCACCTCGTAATAGGTCATGTCGCCGTAATAGGCGAGGTCTTGAACGGTGGCGTCCGCCACACGGCCTGTGGATTTTTGCCCCTCGAACAGGATCGACAATGCCTCGGGGCGCAGCCCCACCACATCGGCAGAGGCGCGTGCACCTTCGGGGAATTGGTCGATCCTGATTTCAGCCGCACCAAGCCCTTCGACATCGAAACTGATGGTTTTTTCGGAGGCGGCGGTTTGCTTGGCCTCCAGGAAGTTCATGACCCCGATGAACTCGCCCACGCGGCGGGTCGCGGGGCGGCGGTATAACTCTTGCGGGGAAGCCATTTGTGCGATCTCGCCCTCGAACATCACGGCGATACGGTCCGACATAATCAGCGCTTCTTCTTGGTCGTGGGTGACCAGAATGAAGGTGATGCCCACTTGGCGTTGCAAGCGGCGCAGTTCGCCCTGCATCTGCTCGCGCATCTTTTTGTCGAGCGCAGAGAGCGGCTCGTCCAGCAGCAGCACTTTGGGTTTCAGCACCAACGCACGCGCCAGCGCCACCCGTTGCCGCTGCCCGCCCGACAGCGCATGCGCTGCCCGGTCGCCATAGCCCGCGAGGCCGACCATCTCCAACGCCTCCGCCGCGGCCTTGGCCATGTCGTCCTTGGACAGCCCCTTCTTGCGCAGACCGAAGGCCACGTTCTGGCCAACAGTCAAATGCGGGAAGATGGCGTAGCTTTGGAACACCATATTGGTCGGGCGTTTGTTCGCAGGCACGCGAGCCATGTCGGCACCGTCAAGGAGCAATACCCCCTCGGACACGTCCTCGAATCCGGCAATCACCCGCAGCAGCGTGGTCTTGCCGCAGCCGGAGGGGCCGAGCAGCGAGAAGAACTCGCCTTGCTTTATCTCTAGGTCGATGCCGCGCAAGGCGTGGTAGTCGCCATAGTATTTCTGAATGCCGGAAAGCGAGATGATGGAGCTCACAGGAACCCTCCACTGTCTTTAGCCCCGGTGCGGCGGATGCCCCGGCGGCGGAAATATTCGGCGATGCTGAGCAGCACCAGAGAGGCCACGATCAACAACGTCCCAAGGGCCATGACCGAGGGCAGGCGTTTGGGGAAGCGTAGTTGTGACCAGATGTAGACGGGCAGGGTCGGGTCCGCGCCGGTCAGGAAGAAGGCGATGATGAACTCGTCCATCGAGATGGTAAACGCGATCAGGAAGGACGCCACGATGCCGGGGGTGACCAGCGGAAGGATGATCTTGCTGAACGCGCCCCAACGGGTTTCGCCCAGATCGACGGCGGCTTCTTCCAGCGACTGATCCAGCCCTTGAAAGCTGGAGCTAAGGATCGCGATGGCGAAGGGCGTGCAGATCAGGGTGTGGCCCATGATGACGGTCCACGAGGTCAGCGAGAAGCCAAGCTGCATCAAAACCACCAGCAGGGAGACCGCCACGATGATCTCTGGCAGAACCAAGGGCAGCATGATCGCGCCCATGATCGGGGCCTTGAACGGAAAGCGGTAGCGGGTAGAGGCGCGGGCTGCGCAAATGCCAAGGATTGTGGACAGGGTTGCCGACACGATCCCGATGAACAGCGAGTTCTTTAACGCACCATGCAGCGCGTCAATTCCGGCCAGCTCTTTGAACCACTGGGTGGTGAACCCTTGCAGGGGGAAGGCGATAACCGTGGCGTCGTTGAACGAGAAAATAGGCAGGAGCAGCACCGGCAGGTACAAGAATACCAAGTAGACGATGGCATAGACGCGCAGCCAGTTCATTTCAGGAATCTCCTGTTCGCAAACAGGAAGATCAGCGAAATCAGCGTCACGGCCCCCATGGCCAGCACTGATAGTGCGGCGCCCATGGGCGCGTTATTCAGTTTCAGGAATTGCGTTTGGATCATGTTGGCGATCATCAACCCGTCTGGTCCGCCCACAAGGCGCGGGGTGACGTAGTCGCCGATGGTCGGGATGAATACGATCAAGGTTGCCGCGACAACGCCCGGCATAGCCAGCGGCAGGGTCACACGAAAGAAGGTGCGCGCGGTGCCTTCGCCCAAGTCCTGCGAGGCTTCCAGCAGCGAGCGGTCGATTTTCTCCAGCGCCACATAGATTGGCAGGATGGTAAACGGTGCGAAGGCATGGGCCAGCGTGATTACCACGGCGTTGGTGTTGTAGAGGATGAAGGTTAGCGGCTCGTCAATCAGGCCCAGACCCAGCAAGCCGGAGTTCAGCACGCCATTGAAGCCAAGGATCACCTTCCACAGGAACGCACGCAGCAGGTAGCTGGTCCAGAACGGGATGGTGATGAGGAATATCCAAAGCGCCTTGCGCTCGGGTGGGACGTGGAAGGACACGAAATAGGCGATGGGGAAGGCCAACACGACCGTGACCACAGTCACTACGCCGGAAATCCACAACGAGCGCAGCAGGAACACGCGGTAGATCGGGTCGGTGAACGCCTCGCGATAATTTTTGAGGGTCAAGGTGCGGTCGATGCTCAGAAAGTCTTGCGACCAGAAGCTGAAGGCAACGATGGTCGCCAAAGGCACGGCGAGCAGCAGCAACACGTAAATGGCCGTCGGGCTGATCAGAGTCAGCCCGCGTTTCGCGTCAGTGTCAAAACGTGTAGAGATTTGTTTCGCGCCCCCAAGTCCGGGGTTTAGTTTACGGCAACGACGGCGTGGAGCAAGAGGCTTTGCATACATGCGCCGTCGCGTTTGGGTTGCAACCGCGAGCGGAGCCGCTAGCGTGACCAAAACCGTATTTGAGGAGGGGGTATGCCCGACTATCTCGACACCGCGGCGGGCCGCCGCATTGCCTATCATCATAGTGCGGGAACAGGCCCGGGCATCGTGTTTCTGGGTGGCTTCAAATCCGACATGGACGGCACGAAGGCCATCCATCTGGAAGCATGGGCCAAGGCTCAAGGCCGCGCTTTTTTGCGGTTCGATTATTCCGGCCATGGAAGCTCGTCGGGGAGTTTCACGGATGGCGCAATTGGGGATTGGGCCGAGGACGCTCAAGCCGCGGTCGAGGCGCTGACGGACGGACCGCAAATCCTTGTCGGCTCGTCGATGGGGGGCTGGATTTCGCTGTTGATGACCAAACGCATTCCTGAACGCATCGCGGCACTGGTCACCATCGCCGCCGCGCCGGACTTTACCGAAGACAGCATGTGGGGCGGCTTTACACACGCGCAAAAAGCCGAGCTCGACGCAGGGCAGGTGGCCTTGCCGTCGGACTATGGCGAGCCCTACATCATCACCAAACGGTTGATCGAAGACGGGCGCGACAATCTGGTGCTGCGCGCGCCGTTGCCGCTGCCGTTTCCGGTGCGTTTCTTGCAAGGAACGGCGGACGCGGATGTGGACATGTCGGTGGCGTTGCGCTTGCTGGATCATGCGGACGGGCCTGATATGCGGCTGACGCTGTTGAAAGATGCCGATCACCGCTTCTCTGACGGGCCCGCGCTGGACTTGATTGAGGCTGCCGTCACCGATGTGCTTGGGGCAATCTGATGCAGGCGTTCGGGAAATGGCTAGGGCGAATTCTACTGGCTTTGTTCATCCTCGGCGGTGCCATTTGGTTTTTTGTGCCTAGAGAGCCAGTGGATACACAAATCTCTTTCAAGGATAGCGCATTAGGAGAGGATCTTGACGCTTATCTGGCACGCTCCGAGGCCCAGTTTGACGACATTACCGAAGGTGTCGAAAAGCGCATCGTATGGGCTGGCGACAAGGGCGTGCGGACTCCACTGTCTATCATCTATATCCACGGTTTCTCGGCCACGTCAGAGGAGATCAGGCCGGTCCCGGACAAGCTTGCTCAACAGCTTGGCGCGAACCTCTTCTATGCGCGCCTAAGTGGGCATGGACGCGGTGGTCTGGCTATGGCCGAACCAGTAGCGGGTGATTGGCTGGAGGACACAGCCGAGGCGTTGGCCATTGGTCGGCGCATCGGGGACGAAGTGATCGTAATTGCCACCTCGACCGGCGGCACGGCAACGGCGATTGCGGCAACCAACCCAGCCTTGATGGCGCAGGTCAAAGGCATTGCGATGATCTCGCCCAACTTCCGCGTCCGCTCTCCTGCCAACGTTATTTTGGAATGGCCCTTGGCGCGGAGTTGGGCGGCGATTGTTGCCGGGACCGAGCGCAGTTTTGCCCCAATAAACGACGCACACGGGAAATATTGGACGACGCTTTACCCAACGACGGCGCTGATCCCTATGGCCGCGCTGGTCAAATTTGCCCGCAACGCTGATTATTCCAAGGTCACCACGCCCGTATTGTTCGTATTCTCAGATCAAGACGGGGTGGTATCGGCCGAAACCACCCGTGCAATCTCCACTAAGTGGGGCGGGCCGGTGGAGTTGGCTCCACGTGTTATGGGAGAGGGAGACGATCCGTTTAACCATGTCATCGCAGGTGATATTCTAAGCCCCGGGCAGACTGATGGAACGGTCGAGCTACTGAAGATTTGGATCGAAGGGTTATAAGATGGAGCAACGGGTATCCCTAATCACGCTGGGCGTCGATGATATGGAGCGCTCCGCAGCGTTTTACGAAGCGCTAGGCTGGACACGTACTGAAAGCCCAGACGGGGTGATTGCGTTTGACATGATCGGCCAGACATTGGGGTTGTACTCAAAGGTTGCTTTGGCCGCAGAACTAGGGGTCGAGGAAAGCGGTATTGGCGGGTTCTCGGGCATAACGCTGGCACAAAACGTGCGCACCAAGGACGACGTGGCAAAGGTTTTGGCTGAGGTCGACGAGGCCGGCGGCAAGGTTTTGAAACCAGCCCAAGACGTGTTTTGGGGTGGGCATCATGGATATTTTGCAGACCCAGATGGCCATGTCTGGGAAGTTGCGCACAATCCGTTTTCGCCATTGCGCGAAGGCGATGGGGCATTTCGCTGGAATGGGTATGGTGAGGCGTAAACCCGCCTCCATGTGGTCCTTGGAGACTTTGGGCCGCGAGCGGCTGTCCAAGTATTTCTTTATGCGGGAGTTTTTGTATTCCGAGATCGGAAACTTTCACCAAGTTCAGAATATTCCCGAGGATATTGACCTGACATTGCAAGTCGGGCGGGCGTTTTGCACAGAATTACTTGACCCGCTGCATGAAACTTTTGGCTGCGTTACAGTGCGCTCTGGTTACCGCTCGCCTTTGCTCAACCGCTACGGCAACGAGAATAAGCTGAACTGCGCGCGCAATAACTATCCCGGTGAGTGCCACATCTGGGATCGCTCGCCGGATGCGCCGATTGGTGGGGCGACGATTGTGATCCCTTGGTTCGCCGATCAATACGCACAAGGCCGCGACTGGCGCGATCTGGCGTATTGGATCCACGATCATCTGCCCTATTCGGAGCAGTGGTATTTCCCCAAACTGGCCGCCTTTAACCTGACATGGGAGCCCACGCCGCGTCGCACCATTTCCAGTTATATCGCCCCGCGCGGCAAATTGGTGGCGGCGGGGGTGGAGCCACCGGAAGATCGCGAAACACGCGCCGAGAGATACACCGATTTTCCACGCTTTCGCGGGATCGCTCAACCCGCTATCCCTGAGACATGAACAAGCGGGTTTTAGATGGCGCGACCACGCACCCAACACTCGTTGTCCCTGAAAAACGCGCGTGGATTGTTGATGAGGTCAAACTGACTTGGACCATTGCCGTAGTCGCTTCGATTGTGAATTGCATCGCGCTTGGCTTTGTCCGACAAGACAGGACAGCTAGGGAAAGCCGTATGACACACCAAAGATATTACCCAGACGCCTGCAAGGCGGTGCCGCGGGTTTTTATATTCGAACGAAACTTTAAGTCGATCACTCGATATATGCGTTCTTCTTGTTGTTTCGCGATATTTTCTGCTGTTGGTCACGCAACCCCCTGCATCGGGGTCTTTGAAGGAGTTACCAATGCCTGAACCCCTTGTTTTGTTGCCTGGCATGATGTGTGATGCGCGGCTATACGGCCCTCAAATCAAGGCGCTTGGGCGTGATCGCGCAATCCATATTGCGCCGATCTCATCGCATGAAACCGTGGAGGCGTTGGCCACGGAAGTGCTCGCCTCCGCTCCACAATCATTCGCTTTGGCGGGGCTGTCCATGGGCGGAATCGTGGCGATGGAGGTGGTGCGTCGTGCACCAACCCGTGTCACGCGCCTGGCGCTGATGGATACCAACGCGCTGGCCGAAACGCCCGCCTACGCCGCCGCGCGCGAGCCACAGATCGCACGTGTTCTGGCGGGATCGTTGGTCGAGGTGATGCGTGATGAGATGAAGCCGGATTACCTTGCACCCGGATCGGGACGGCAGGCGGTGCTGGATCTGGTCATGGATATGGCACTGGAGATGGGCGAGGGGGTGTTCTTGCGCCAATCCCGCGCCCTACAGCGCAGGCCTGACCAGCAGAACGTCCTGCGAAAGCTGAAGATACCGACGCTGGTTTTGTGCGGGGAGCATGACAGGTTGTGTCCGGTGGCCCGCCATCAATTCATGGCGGACCTGATCTTTACCGCGACACTAAATGTGATTCCAGACGCCGGACATTTACCAACTCTGGAACAGCCCGAGGCGGTCAACGCCGCCTTGAAGCAGTGGCTAGAGACCTAGGCCTTCTTTTTCTTAAGCTCTGCGACGTTGCTTTTGGCAGGCTTTGGCGCGTCAGAGTTCTCGTCGATGAAGTCCAGAACCAGTGGGCGAATATTTCGGCGCCAGCTTTTACCGGCAAAAATACCATAGTGACCGGCACCTGGTTCGACGTGAGAGGCCTTCTTGCTGTCCGGCAAACCAGTACAAAGGTCTAATGCTGCGATGCACTGACCGGGGGCTGAAATGTCATCTTCAGTCCCCTCAACTGACTTCACAGCCACCGAAGTGATCTTGCCGATGTCGACTTTTTTGCCATTCACGACGAACTGATTCTCGGCGATTTCGCGCCCTTTGAAGATGCGCTCGACGGTCGAAAGATAAAACTCTGCGGTCATATCCATGACGGCCAGGTATTCGTCGTAGAATTTATTGTGCTTGGCCTGCGCGCCGATGTCTTCTTGGGACACGGCCATGATGTGGTTCTTAAACGCAGTGCCGTGGCGTTCTGCATTCATCGACATAAACGACGCCAACTGAAGCAGACCCGGATAGACCATACGACCCACGCCGTTATATTTGAAACCAACGCGCTGAATTGCGGTTTCTTCCAATTGGCCCATTGTGATGCGACGGCCAAAGTCGGTGACGTCGGTGGCGGCTGCATCAGGGTCAATTGGACCACCGATCAAGGTCAGTGACCGTGGCTGCGCTTTTGGATCTTCTTCCGCAAGGTAGGCAGTCGCGGCCAGAGCCAACGGGGCAGGCTGACAGACGGCAATCACATGCGTGTCTGGCCCCATTTCTTTCATGAAATCAACGAGGTAAAGGGTATAGTCTTCAATGTCGAACTTGCCTTCGCTGACAGGGATGTCGCGGGCATTGTGCCAGTCCGTGATGTAGACTTCGGCCTCTGGCAACAGGCTGACAACGGTGGAGCGCAGCAGCGTTGCGTAGTGGCCGGACATTGGAGCAACCAGAAGAATTTTTCGGTCTTTTTGTGGGCGGTCCGTGACGTTGAAGTGGATTAGATCGCCGAACGGTTTGGTCACGACACGCTCGATGTTGACAAGATGATCGCGACCATCTTCACCAACAACGGACGCGATGTTCCAGGCCGGTTTCGTCACTATGCGTGCGAAGGTGCGTTCGGTTACTTCACCCCAGGCCCCCAACATTTTGAAGAATGGATTTGGGGTCAGGGCGACGGCAGGATTGGCGCCGATGGCTTGCGCAGTTGCGCCCAACCATTGGTTGGTGACGCGCATCGTTTCCATCAGGTCATAAGTTGCCATATACTTCACAGGAGGCTCCTTTCGAGCGTAAACATTGTCCCTACGTCAATTCGTCGCTTTGCCTCCCGAGCTGGCGTACGATACTTCGCAGGTGCAGCATCAAGTTATTGTGGAACGCATCAAATGACAACCAATACTGACATACCAGACGACAATGACGCAGCTGAGAAGCTTGAGCGCCTCAATGCGAACCTTGCCAAGATGGACGAGTTGTCTAAGCGGTTGGTTGCTGCCATGGGCAAAAAAAAGTCCGCTGATCCGGGGCTTCAGGCGCCAAATCAGGATGTCTATGTTCAAGCTGCGGCGGCCTATATGGCCGAAATGATGAACAACCCATCCAAGATCCTTGAGCAACAGGTCAATTACTGGGGCAAATCGCTAAAACACTATGTGGATGCACAGCAGCAATTGGCGCATGGCAAATTGGCTCCGCCAGAGGACAAGGGGCCGACCGACCGCCGTTTCAAATCCGAGTTGTGGGACACTCACCCCTATTTCAATTTTATCAAGCAGCAATACATGCACTCCTCTGCGGCGATTACGGACGCGATGGAGAATCTTGACGGGCTAAGCGATCATGAAAAGGGGCGCGTCTCCTTCTTTACCCAACAGATCGTCGATATGTTTGCGCCGACCAATTTTCTGGCCACCAACCCTGATGCATTGTCCAAAGCGGTCGAGACCGACGGGGCGTCATTGGTACAGGGTTTGGAGAACCTCGTCCACGATATTGAGGCCAATGAGGGCGATCTGCTTGTCAGCCTAGCCGACGAAACCGCATTCAAGATCGGCGAGAATATCGCTGCGACTGAAGGCTCGGTCGTGTTCCGCAACCACATGTTCGAGCTGATTCAGTACAAGCCAACAACTGAAAAGGTCCATTCGACGCCGATCGTGATCTTCCCGCCTTGGATTAACAAGTTTTACGTCATGGATCTGAAACCGCAAAACTCGCTGATCAAGTGGCTCGTGGATCAAGGCCACACATTGTTCATCGTCTCATGGGTAAACCCAGACGAAACCTATGCCGATGTGGGCATCGACACATATGTGGACGACGGCTATCTGACCGCGTTCGAGCAAGTGAAGAAGATCACCGGCGAAAAGCAAATCAACGCTGTGGGCTACTGCATCGCGGGCACCATGCTGTCGCTGGTACTGGCGTTGATGAAAAAGCGCGGTGACAAAACAGTGAAGTCGGCCACCTTCTTCACCATGTTGTCTGACTTTGAGGACCCTGGCGAGATGGGCGTCTTTCTGGAGGATGATTTCGTCGACGGGATCGAGCGTCAGGTCGCGGACAAGGGCTTCCTGCACTCGTTCTTCATGTCGCGGACATTCTCGTACTTGCGGGCGAATGATCTGGTCTATGGGCCAGCCATTCGTAGCTACATGATGGGGGAGGCCCCTCCGGCCTTCGACCTTCTCTATTGGAACGGTGATAGCACAAACCTTCCCGGTCGCTTCGTGGTCGAGTATCTGCGTGACCTGTGTCAGGCCAACAAGCTGGCGAAAGGCACTTTCGAACTTCTGGGCGAAACCCTATCACTGGCCGATATCGAATTGCCGATCTGTGCTGTTGCCTGCGAGACCGATCATATCGCTGCTTGGCGCGGCTCCTATGCGGGAATCAAGCAATATGGATCCAAGGATAAAACCTTCATCGTCTCTGAGTCGGGCCATGTTGCAGGCATAATTAATCCACCGTCGAAGAAAAAATATGGTCACTACACCAATACCGATATGACTGGCACGCAGGATGAATGGTGGGCCGGGGCGACCTTCAGTGAGGGGTCTTGGTGGCCGCGTTGGGACGCCTGGCTATCAGGAAACTCGTCGAAAATGGTATCTGCGCGTGAGCCAGGAAGTAAGGAATTTCCTATACTTAGCCCAGCGCCGGGGACGTATGTTCAAGTGAAGTCGACCAAGAGTTAGAGTACTTATAAACCTTACCTGCAAGGCGCGGATGCGAGAAATCGTTCCGCGCCTTGTGCGTTTTAGAGGTGAATTTTGGCGGGAAATAAATTTTATGCTGCAGTGCAGAAAGTTCTTGCAATGCCGCAGTGCAGCACGTACATATGCTGCAGACGCAAACAAGACATCGGGCCGCAATTGGCCCACATAACTGGAGACCATGACAATGGCTAACAAAACACAAGACTTCACTAAAGTATTCTCCGACATGGCAGCTGCCTTCCCGGTAGACATGTCCGCTTACAACGAAGCAGTTAAAAACTCTGCTGCTCTGGGCGAAAAAATGTCCAAAGTTGCTCTGGACGCCGCAGCGACTTCCGCTGAGCTGTCCTCCAAATGGACTAAAGAAACCCTGACAAAAATGTCCGGCGTTACTAAAGCCCAAGCAGAGCCTGCAGACTATGCAAAAGCAGCAACTGACTTCGCTTCGGCACAAGCTGAAACTTCCGCAGAGCACATGGCTGCTTTCGCTGAAGTAGCGAAAAAAGTTCAAATGGAAACTGTTGAGCTGCTGATGGCTGCTGGCAAAGACATCCAAGAAGACACCTCGGCTGCTGTTAAGAAAGCAACTGACGAGCTGGCTGCTACTGCTAAAAAAGCTACTAAAGCCGCTTAAGCTTTAGGACTTAAAATACTGCCGCTTTATCCTCCCTTTAGCGTGCAGTTTATAGGGTGGGCCTAGTGCCCACCCTTTTTTTGCGCGCAGGGTAGGGGCTAGGCTTTGTTGGTGCGGCCCAACAGTTTCTTCGCTGTAACGAACATGACCAATGCCAATGTTAGCAACCCGACGGGTTGGTTCGGGTTGTAGCCGTCGATCGGTTCCATTGGTCCGCTTGCTTTGCTAATCTCGGTGGTTAGTTTTTGGGACTGCTGAGGTGTCAGGGCAATGTCGCCGCCACCTTCGGTGATCGCCTTCAATGCTGATTTCACGCCGTTCATTATAGCGACTTCGTCGCTTACCGGTGCGGTGGCTGCATTGATCAAGTCAGCGATTTTGTTCAACAAGACCAATAAATCCCTACGCAGACGGCTCATATTTCCCATTTGGCTGGTGTAGCTTTGCTTGGCCTCGTAGTTTCCGTGCTTTTTTAACGTGCTTGCGTGCGAGACATTCAGCAAACCTTCCTTCGAGCGGACGGCTTTTTCCATTGCCGCAGCATGTCCGCGCCACAGGTCGATCTTACGCGCAAGATCGGCGTGCGCGGCGGTTCCGGGCTTTATTGGTTCGGTACGGCCAAGAAGTTTGGTGAGCTCAAGATCGACTTCGGACGAGAGCCGGCGGATGGCAATCACTTGGCCTTCATAATTCAACATGAAGAAATTCCTTTTGAAATGCTGAGGTCTTAATATCGTAGACGTGACCAGATTTGCGCAAGTTGGGGTGGTTTGGCAAGCCTCGCGCGCCTGCCGAGGCGCGTTATCGCGCCCTTTCCTTTCTTATGCGCCTGCGCTAGCGTTTTTCTGCGCTGCAATATTGGGAGATATTTCGTGGGTAAAGCTGACAGTAAACCGTTGTTGATTAAACGCTACGCCTCACGGCGGCTCTACAACACAGAGACCAGCGATTATGTCACCCTCGACGATATCTCCGGATTTATCAAAGAGGGCCGTGACGTTCAGATCATAGATTTGAAATCGGGCGACGATTTAACCCGTCAGTATCTGCTCCAGATCATCGCAGATAATGAGAGTAAGGGCGAAAACGTTTTACCTATCAATGTGTTGACCGATCTTGTACGTAGCTACGCCACGAATGCGCAAAGCATGGTGCCTGACTTTCTGTCCGCCAGCTTCGAGATGCTGCGCGAAGGTCAAAGCAAGATGGTCGAGAGCATTTCCAGTCCGATGACAGCGGTCCCCGGTTTCGAGCAAATTAAAGCGCAGCAAGAGGCGTTTATGAAGTCAATGATGGGCGGTTGGACGGGCCCCGGATCTGACGATTATGCCAATACTGAGTCTGCGGCAAAAGCAGAAAAGGATGACAGCTCCGAGTTGGAGGCGATCAAAAAACAGCTCGCTGACATGCAGGCAGCGGTCGCAAAAATGGGCAAGTAGCTCCGGTAACGTTACGGAAACTTCCGTGGCGAAGGCATCGAAATCTTAGACTAAGCAGCTATGCTTTAAGGTATGGCACATTTGGACACCCCGTATCCGACCTATTCGCGCGCAGAGATTTTTGCCGACGGGCTTGTTCACGCGCTCGGACTGGGCGCATCGCTGATCGCTATCGCGCTGTTTCTTGCGTTTCGCTGGGACCACATCACAACAGGACAACTGGTGGCGCTTTGCGTCTATTGGGTGGGCCTTGTCGCGATGTTCACGGTCTCTGGAGCCTATCACATGACACCGTGGGAGCATCTGCGCGAACACTTGCGACGTGCTGATCACGCCACGATATTCCTAAAAATAGCAGGGACTTACACGCCGTTCGTCGTTACCATAGGGACCGCTTTCGGCTACCTGGTGCTAGCCGTGGTTTGGGCTTTGGCGCTGTTTGGTGCAATCACCAAATTGTTTCGCTGGTCTGCTCCCGGGCGCTGGAACGCAGCGCTGTATGTGGGGTTGGGCTGGATCAGCGTCGCGCTGATGTGGTCGATTTTCGAGACGTCGCTCGCCGCGGGCGGGTTTGCCGCAGCCGGCGGCATTCTCTACACCACCGGTATCGTGTTTTTCAAATGGGAAAGCCTGCGTTTCTCCAATGCCATCTGGCACGGCTTTGTCGTGGCGGCGTCCGGCTGCTTCTTTGCAGCCGTCAGCTTGGCCGTATCTGCCTAAACGATCTCTTCAAACACCTTGTTCAACGCGGCTTCCAGCTTCTGGAACATCTCGTCCATCTGCGGCTCGGTCATGACAAAGGCAGGGCACAACACCACGGCCTGACCCAGCGGACGACATATCAAACCGTGATCGGTGCAAGTATTTGCAATCCGTTCCGATACGCTCAAATCGCCATCGAATGGCGTTTTGGTGGCCTTATCCTTAACGGCCTCCAATGCCCCCATCAGACCTTTGCCACGGGCTTCCCCGATATGAGGGTGCTTCGCCAAACGGGCCATTTCGGCTTCGAATTTAGGGGTCAGCGTGCGGACATTGTCGATCAGCGGTGCGGCCCCGTCGGAGCCTTCCATAATCACCTCGATCGCCTTCAAGGCAACAGCGCAGCCGACGGGATGGCCGGAGGCGGTGAAGCCATGCGGGAATTCTTCAACCTCCTCGACTGCCGCTTGCAGTCGGTCGGACAACTCTGGGCCAAGGATCACTGCGCCCATCGGGAAGTAGCCTGCGGTCAGGTTCTTGGACGAGATAATCGCGTCCGGCATGAAGTCATACGCCTGACAGCCCCAATCCGATCCCGTGCGCCCGAAGCCGGTGATCACCTCGTCAGCTACCAATGGGATACCGTGTTTTTTCAGAATAGGGGCGACCGTTTTGAAATAGCCTTCGGAAGGCGGGATCACGCCACCAGCGCCCATCACAGGTTCTGCCACGAAGGCCGCGATTGTATCCGCACCTTCGCGCTCGATCACATCTTCCAATTCCTTGCCCATACGTGCGGTGAACTCGGCTTCGGTCTCGCCCTTGCGGCCTTCACGCCAATAATGTGGGCAGGTCAGGTGGATGAAGCCGTCTAACGGCAGTCCGAAGACCTCGTTATATGGCTTGCCCGTCATCGAGGCCGCGACCGCAGTCACCCCGTGATATCCGTTCTTGCGCGTCAGGATTTTGCGCCGCTCTGGCTTGCCCTCGGAGCGGCCCAGAAACCATAGCATCTTGACCATCGTGTCATTCGCCTCGGAGCCGGAGTTGGTGTAGAACACCTTGCCGCGCTTGAAGGGCGAGACTTCGATCAGCTTCTCGGACAGCATGACAGTTTGATCCGACATCCGCCCGAACAGAGAGTGGTAACCCGGGAAGCGATCATATTGCGCCTTCGCGGCCTCTGCCATGCCCTTGTGGTCAAACCCCGCGACCATGTTCCAAAGGCCGGAATTCGAGTCGAGATATTTGCGCCCATGCACGTCGACGACATAAGGGCCTTCGCCGTGTGTCAGCACCACCGTGCCGCGCTCTGCAATCGAGGGCAGGTCGGTAAAGCCGTAGAAGGAATGGGCGTCCGCGCGGGCCTCCCAAGAGTTGGGGCTATCGTCACGCATGTCTCTGGTCTCCGTGTTGAGTTGAGGGTAGCTTACGCTTGGCGCAAGACCTCGGCAATCGGGATTAGCGCCTGTGCGCTAGGGATTTCATATGGTCGACACACCGGGAAAAATTACGCTGTGGCAGATAGAAATCTTCGTCGCTGCCGCCGAAGAGCCGTCCATTACCGCCGCCGCGCGCAGATTGGGGTCCAGCCCGTCCGCCGTCAGCCAGCAGTTGTCCAATCTTGAAGCCGCCCTTGGCGCGCGGCTGCTGACACGGACGGAGCGCCCGATGCCGTTGACTCAAGCCGGAGAGTTGTTCCTGCGCCGCGCCCAGACGATTTTGCACGAAGCTGCGCTGGCAACGTCGGAGCTGACCCTCAAGGATCTCTCCGCCCGCATGCGCCTGCGGCTTGGCGTGATCGAGGATTTCGACGCCGACGTAACGCCCGCGCTGCTGACCCGGCTGGCCGAGCAAATGCCCAAGGCGCAATTCCTGCTGGAAACCGGCGCGTCGCACCGCCTGCTCGACCAGCTGGAAGCCCGCGCTTTGGATATGGCTGTAGCCGCAGAGCCGGGCGATTTGCCACCGTCCTACGAGGTCCACCCGCTGATGGAGGACCCGTTCGTCGTGGTCACCCCGCGCCGCATGGTGCGCGAGGGCGACGATTTGATGGCAACGCTCAGGGCCAACCCGCTGATCCTTTATACGTCGCGCCATGTGATGGGTCGCCAGATCGCGTCGCACCTCTCGCGGGTCAAGCTGCAAGCCTCACACCGGTTCGAGTTGGACAGCTATCACGCGATCATGGCCATGGTCGCCCGAGGCGAAGGCTGGACGATCCTGACCCCGCTCGGCGTTATGCGGGCCAAGCGGTTCATCGACCGCGTCGATGTGTTCGAGCCGCCCTTCGAGCCGCTGTCGCGCCGCATCTCGCTGATGGCGCGTGAAGGGGCCACGCAAGACATGCCCGCCCGCGTCGCGGCCGAGATGCGCCCGTTGTTCCAGCGCGATATCGTCGAGTACTGCACTCATAAGATGCCGTGGCTCAAAGATAAAATGCGGGTGTTGAGCTAGCCGCGCAGGTCTTGGGCCGCAGCTATCAGGGCGTCCGCGATATAGTCCAATTCCTCACGGGCCAGCCGCGCGGGCAGGCGGGTGTCGCAAGCTTTCGCCAGCATGGCGCGGGTTTTGGGCAGGTCCGGGACGTCGCCAGGGATGAACTGCCAGTTCCAGAATGCACGGGCATTGTCTTTCGACAGGCCAAACACCTGCGTGCTGACCCCGCGCGCTTGGGTTGCGTCCATGAACGCGCGGGCCTGTCCTTCCGAAAAGTCGTTCAGATTGAACTGGATCGAATCCGGCGCGCGCAGTTCCGGCTCAAGCGGGGCGGGAACGGTAAAGTAGCCGCTCGCCTCAAGACGCGCCGCCACATAGTCGTGATTGCTGCGCCCGTCCGCCACGCGCCGCGCCAGCTCCGGCAGTTGGGGCCTGATCACGCAAGCGCTGAGGTTCTGCATCCGCAAATTATACAGCGGCAGTTTGTTTTGCCACTTCGCCGCTTCCGCGCCGACGATCGCGTGTTTAGACCAGTTCTGCTCATACGCACCGGACATGATGACCGCGCGGGCCACCAGTTCCGCATCGTCGGTGATCATGATGCCACCTTCGCCCGCGTTGATCATCTTATAGCTTTGGAACGAGAAGCAGCCGATCTTACCCAGCGTGCCGATGTTTTGACCGTTCCATGTGGTGCCAAGCGAATGCGCGGCGTCCTCGATCACGGGCAAGCCGTGCAACTCGGCCAGTCGCAATATCGCATCCATGTCGGATGTATGCCCGCGCATGTGGCTGATCAAAACGGCGTCTGCATTGGCAATCTTGCGTTCCAGATCGTCCAGATCGACGCGGTAATTGTCGCCGACCTCGACCAGAACCGGCAGGCAGTCGGCATGAACCACCGCAGAGGGCACGGCAGCGAAGGTGAAGGCAGGAATCAACACTTTGGCGTCGCGGGGCAGGTCCAGCGCTTTCAGCGCAAGGAACAACGCGGCGGAACACGACGACACCGCCAGCGCGTATTTGGACCCCAGAAGCGCTGCGAACTCTTGCTCCAGCAGGGTGACGGGGGAATTTTTCGACGCAGTGTAGCGGAACAGATCGCCCGAACGCATCAGCGCGTCGATCGCCGCGCGCGCCGCTTCGGGGATCGGCTCTGCGTTATAGGTGTTCGGGGCTTCCATCGGGAGGTCACGCATTGCAGCTTCGCCTTTTCCAAAATTTACCTTCGGAAAATCTGTAACCTAGTTTTTGATGTTCGGAAAGGGTCTGCTAAATCCCCAGTTTGTCGCGGGTAGCATACCACGTCATCGCAAGCGCCAGCAGCGGAGAGCGCAGTGCCGCCCCACCGGGGAAGCGGCCGGTAGGAAGCCGTGCCAACCGCTCAAACCCGTCGGTGTCGCCGCGCACCGCATCCGCCAGAACCTTGCCGGTGAACCCGGCCAAGGCGACGCCATGGCCGGAATACCCTGCCGCCGCCAGCACGCCGGGTTGCGGGCGGGAGATATGGGGCAGGCGGGACATGGTGATCGCCAGCGTGCCACCCCAAGCATGGGTGATCTCTATACCTTTGAGCTGCGGAAACACCTGCTCCATCGGCTTGCGCACGACCGAGGCAATGTCCTTGGGGAAGCGATACCCATAGCTTTCCCCGCCGCCGAACAGCAGGCGGTTGTCCTCGCTCAGACGGTAGTAATTAACCACAAACTTGCTGTCAGACACGGCAATGTCGCGGCTTAGAACCTCGGCCACGCGGTCACCCAAGGGGGCCGTGGCGGCGATGAAATTGTTAATCGGCATGACGCGGGCCGCCGTCGGGCGGCTCAGGCCGGTGCCATAGCCGTTTGTGGCCTGAATGACGTGCGACGCGTTGACCTGTCCGTAATCGCAGCGCACGGAGGTGCCTTTGATCTCGTGCGCGCGGGTGGTTTCGAAGATGCGCACGCCCGCCGCCACGCAGGCCCGCGCCAACCCCAAAGCATAGCGCAACGGATGCAGATGCCCCGCGCCGTGATCCAGCGTGCCGCCCTGATACGCAGGCGCGCGGAGGATGTCGTAAAGCGCGTCCCGCGACAGGGTTTCGATCTGGTCGTAACCATACTGCTCGGCCAGATAGGCGGCCTCTGCGTGGTCATCGCGGGTCTCGCTGGCCTGCCAGTTGGCATGGGCAATGCCGGGTTTGAAACGGGCCTCCGGTGCATGGGTGGCGCAAAGATGCTTGGTCAGCGCCATGGCGTCCTGAGACATCTCCCACAACTTGCGCGCATCCTCACGACCTGCAATCTTTTCAAGAGCTTGCTGGGATTTGTTAAAGCCTGATTGCACCTGGCCGCCATTGCGCCCCGACGCCCCGAAGCCCACCCGTTGGGCGTCGATCAGCACCACGTCCAACCCCGCTTGCGCCGCATGTAGCGCGGCCGACAATCCGGTGTAGCCGCTACCAATCACGCATAGATCAGCGCGGGTTTCGCCGCGCAACGGGGCGAACGGTTCTAAAAGGTCGGCGGTCTCGGCGTACCAGCCGTCCGGATAGCTGCCCCGCCGGTCGTTGGCGTCCAGCAGGTTCATACGTTGGTAAGCAAATGCTCGCGCTCCCAAGGGGAGATCACTTGCAGGAATTCGTCATATTCCGCCGCTTTTACAATATTGTAGACACGCACGAAATCGGGATGAAGTATCTTTTGTATCTCTTTGGCGTCGCTCAATAATTCCAGCGCGGAAAACAGGTCTCGCGGGATTTCTCCCTCGCCTTCGTAAGCGTCGCCTTTGAATTCTTTGGTCGGGCGTTTGCGTTGCTTCAGCCCCAGATAGCCGCAGGCCAAAGACGCGGCGATGCCCAGATACGGGTTGCAATCCATGCCTGCCAAGCGGTTTTCCACCCGCCGCGAGTCGGCGTCGGAAATCGGCACGCGGATGCCAGTCGTGCGGTTATCACGGCCCCATTCCAGATTGATCGGGGCGGCGTGGTCTTTGACGTAGCGCCGGTAGCTGTTCACGTAGGGGGCCAGAAGGGCGATGACCGAGGGTAGGTGGTTTTGCAGTCCCGCGATGAAGTGGTGGAACGCATCCGTCTCCGCCCCGCGCGCACCGGTGAAAATGTTAGCGCCGGTTTTGCTGTCCACGACCGAGTGGTGGATATGCATCGCACTTCCCGGCTCGCCCTCGATCGGTTTAGCCATGAAAGTGGCAAAGCAGTCGTGGCGCAGGGCGGCTTCACGGATCAGGCGTTTGAAATAGAATATTTCATCCGCCAGTTTCACCGGATCGCCGTGGCGCAGGTTGATCTCCAACTGTCCCGCACCGCCTTCTTGGGTGATGCCGTCAATCTCGAAGCCCATATCTTCGGCGAAATCGTAAATGTCATCGATCACCGGGCCGAACTCGTCCACCGCGCTCATTGAATAAGCCTGACGGGCTGCGGCAGGGCGGCCGGAGCGGCCCATCATCGGCGCGATTTCTTCCGCCGGATTGATGTTGCGGGCCACAAGATAGAATTCCATCTCGGGGGCCACGACCGGCTCCCACCCTTCCTTGCGGTACAATTCCACCACGCGTTTCAACACGTTGCGCGGGGCAAAGGCGATCGGTTCGCCCGCTTGGTCAAAGGCGTCGTGGATCACCTGAAGCGTCCAGTCGCCGGTCCACGGGGCGGCGCTGGCGGTGCTCATGTCCGGCTTCAAGACCATATCCGGCTCGGTAAAGCCGCCTTCGCCTGCGGCCTCGCCCCAACCACCGGTGATGGTCTGGAAATAGATCGAGTTGGGAAGGAAGAACTGTGCCTGCCGCGCAAATTTGGAAGCCGGAACTGCCTTGCCCCGCGCGATGCCTGGCAGGTCGGATACAATGCATTCGACCTCATCCAAGCGGTGCCCTTGCAGATACGCGGCTGCCGCTTCGGGCAGGTGCGTCATCCAGTCGACATCTCTGACCTTGGGTTTAGCTGGCATGGGCGACCTCTCGGGGTTGCTTGAAGAACGCGGCGATCTTGGTGCCGAGGACGTGGTTGTCAGTGTCATGCGACACGCTTTTTGCTGCGCGGTCCATCACGTCGTCGGGATAGTCGGCACTGCCTTTGCGCAGGCGGACATATTCACCGATGATAGGACCACCAAACTCGGGGTGCGGCTGGACGGTATAGGCGCGGGTGTCGTAGACCAGAGCGGCGTTCTCGCAGAAGTCGTTTGAAGCGACTGCCTTGGCGCCTTCGGGCAGCCGCAGCACCTGATCCTGATGCCATGCGTTCAGCTTCACGGGGCCAAGGTCGTCGAAATTGTAATCGGTGAGGCCGATGGCCCAACCGCCGTTAAACTTCTCGACATGGCCGCCAAGGGCTTGCGCGATGATCTGGTGGCCAAAGCAGATGCCGACCATCGGCACATGCGCCGCGTAGGCTTGCCGGATGAATGTCTCTAATAGCGGGATGAAGGCGTGGTCTTCATAGGCCCCGTGGCGCGATCCGGTTAGCAGCCAGCCATCGCAATCGTGGATATTGGTGGGGAATTGCAGATGCTCCACATCGTAATCCTCGAAGGTGAAGTCATGGCCGTCGAGCAAGGCATGAAACATGCCGGGATAATCCCCGAACTTTTCTGCCACTTCGGGGGCTGCGTGACCGCAGGTTAGTATGCCGATTTTCATCTGTGCCTCTTTGAGCGTGTCTTTGGTGAGGCTATCCGAGCGTTTTGAAGCTGGATAGGGGGGCTATGCCTTCGGCGAGAATATTTTTGCCAAGATGAAACCCAAGGAATCAGCGCTAGACCGTGTCGAGATACAGGTCGATGCGCTCGGCCTCGGTCAGCTCCTCGTAATATTGGCATTCCTGCTTCTTGGTCATCAGGAAGTTGCGGATCAGCTGGCGCGGCAGGATGCGGTGCAACAACTCCGAGTTCTCAAAGGCGGCGATGGCGTCGGGCCAAGTGGTGGGCAACTGCGGCAGATCGGCTTCGTAGGCGGATCCGGTGATCGGCGCGGGGGCCTCCATCTCATCCTCCAGCCCGACCAGAGCCGCGCCCAAGACCGCGGCCAGCATCAGATAAGGGTTGATGTCGCCGCCCGCGACGCGGTGCTCGATCCGGCGGGCCTGATGGGCACCGGCGGGTACGCGAATGGCGGCGGTGCGGTTCTCATAGGCCCAAGCGATGCCCGTGGGGGCATGCGCGCCGGGCGTGAAGCGTTCGTAGCTGTTGCCGTGGGGGGCGAGGATCAACATCGAGGCGGGCATGGCCGCGATGCATCCGGCAATGGCATGGCGCAGGGCGGGGGTGCCTTCCTCGCCGCCATTGTCGAATATGTTTTTGCCAGCGTCATCAAGGATCGAGAAATGCGTGTGCATGCCCGTACCGGTGTGCTCCACATAGGGTTTCGCCATGAAGCTGGCGGCAAACCCGTGTCTGCGGGCCAACCCGTGGATCAGCAGTTTGAACAACCAAGCGTCGTCGGCGGCCTTCATCGCGTCATCGGTGTGCACGAGGTTGATCTCGTATTGCCCCATTCCGGCTTCCGAGATGGCGGTTTCGGCGGGGATGTCCATGGCCTCGCAGGCGTCATATAGCTCGGTGAAGAAGTCGTCGAACATGTCCAGCGCGCGCATCGACAAGACCTCGCCGCCCAAGCGGCGTTTGCCGGAGCGCGGCGAAGGGGGCGGTTGCAGATCCTCGCCGGAATCGTCGATCAGGTAGAATTCCAACTCGGTCGCCACAACGGGGCGCAGGCCTTTCTCGGAAAACCGGTCGATCACGGATTTAAGCGCGTGACGTGGGTCGCCCTGAAACGGCGTGCCGTCTTCAAGAAACATCCACATCGGCAGCAGTGCAGACGGGTTGGCAAGCCACGGCATTGGCACAAAGCCGCGTTCAGTCGGCATCAGCACGCCGTCACGGTCGCCGGACGCGAAGACCAGCGGGCTGTCTTCAATATCCTCGCCCCAGATGTCGACGTTTAGCACAGACATCGGCATGCGCGAGCCGTCGGTGGTCAGCTTATGGGCAAAGCGGGTGGGCATACGCTTGCCGCGGGCCTGACCGTTCAGATCTGCGACCGCAGCGCGAATATTGCGCACGGTGGGGTTGTCGCGAAGCCAGCTGTCCATATTTTACCTGATGATTTGGGGGCGATAACGGATCTTGCGCCGTTGGTCTTGTGGGAGGTGGCGGTTCAAATATCTGTTTACAAGCCCGAACGCGGTGATGACGACCAGCGTCAGCAAAATAAAGTACCCCGCCACAATCGGGTAGGGCACGAAGGGATTAAAGGTCTTGTCCGCAAAGTAGCTGGCGTAATAGAGCGCGTCGCCTTTTTGCTGGAATGCGGGGAAGCCGGAGAAGAACACCAGCGTGGTGGCGTGGAACAGGAAGATCGCCTCGTTGGTATAGGCGGGCCATGCGAGGCGTAGCATCGTCGGCCACACAACGCGGCGAAAGCGGGTCCAGCCGGCCATGCCGTAAGCGTCTGCAGCCTCGACCTCGCCTTTGGGGACCGAGCGCAGCGCGCCGTAGAGTATCTCGGCGGAATAGGCGGCGGTGTTGAGGAAGAGCACGATCAGCGCACCTGCCCAAGCAGAGGTCAGCCAAGAGAAGCCGCCGGTGGATTGCTTGAGGTTGAGGAACAGGAAATAGGCAAGGAAGAACTGGATGAACAGCGGCGAGCCACGGAAAATCAGGATGAACCAGTCGGCGGGCTTGCGGAACCACGGGTTTTGGGCGGCCTTGGCGACCGCCAGCAGGTTAGCGAGGAAAAACCCTGCGATCAGGGCCAGCAGCCCGAAATAAATGTTCCAGATCATGCCGGAGCCGATCAGTGTCACTTGCTGGCAAATGGTGAAGTCATCGCGCGGCAGCAGGCGTTCGCCATAGCCGAGACTGCGGAAGGCGTAAGCCTGAACGGTGTCCCAGCAGCTCACGACGCGCCGCCCAAAGTGGCTTGGCCGTGAGTGAGGCGTTTCATGATGCGCTCCAGCACAAATTCGGACAATTTGGTGAACCCGAGATAGAAGACCAGCAGGACAAGGAAGTACCACAGCCGCCAGTCGCCGTGCGGGTAGTCGGTGAAGCGCGGGGTTTTGGTTCCACCGAGTTCACGCGCCCAGTAGACGATGTCCTCGACACCCAACAGGAACAACAGCGGCGTGGCCTTGATAAGTACCATCCACAGGTTGCTGAGGCCGGGCAGGGCGTAGACCCACATTTGCGGCACGGTAACGCGGCGGAAGGTCTGCGCGGCGGTCATCCCGTAGGCCTGTGCGGTTTCGATCTGGGCCTTGGGCACGGCATTCATCGCGCCATACAGCACGTTGGCGGCGAAGGCCCCGAAGACGATGGCGAAGGTCAGCACGGCGGTGAAGAAGCCGTAGACCTCATGCACCCATTGCGGTGCGTTGCCCAATGGCAGCTTGGCGGCTTGGCAGACGACGAAATCGTTGCCTTGGCGGATTGGCTGGTCCCAGTCGGGGCACAGATATTGGTGGCGCATCCACTCGAAGCCCTGATCCAGCGCGATCACGAAGAACAGGAAAAACGCGATATCCGGCACGCCGCGCACGATCGAGATGTAGCTTTTGCCGAACAAGCGGATGGGCAGAACGCGGGATCGGGCGGCAACTGCGCCGCCAAAGCCGAACATCAGTGCGGCAGGCGCAGTGATCGCCAGCAAGATCAGCACGGTGCCAAACGCCCAATAGAAGCCCATATGCTTGCCCGTGGTCAGGTAGCAGCTGAGCCAGGACAGGCCCTCTAGGGTTGATGGATCGGCGCAATAGCTAAAGATGGGGGAGCCTGTCGAGAGGTCGGAATTAGGTATTTATAAAGCAGTGATGGGGTGAAGCCGTGTGCCTCACCCCAATAGTTTTTAGAATGTGGCGCCGTCTGGCAGGTGCTTGGTGATCAGCGCGTTCAGGGAGCCATCAGCCTTCATCGACTGGATGGCTTTGTTGAACTTCTCTTTCAACTCGCCGTCGCTTTCGCGCAGACCGATGCCGATACCGCCGCCGATCAGCTCTTCCTGGCTCAACAGAACCAGATTGCCATCTGCTTCGGCAATCGGAGCGAGAAACGACTTGTCGGCCAGAACGGCGTCAGCTTCGCCGTTTTTGACGGCTGCAACCGTTTCCTCGGGAGTCGCGAACTCGACCAGAGTAACGCCATCCAAAGAGGCCACATGGCTGGCCTGAATGGTGGAGGCTTGCGCTGCGATCACGCCCGATGACAGATCTACATCGGCGGACATCACAAGATAGGAGGATGGATCCGGCTGAGTGTAGGGATCGGTGAAGTCGATGACTTCGTCACGCTCGTCGGTGATCGACATGCCAGCGATGATCGTGTCGTAGTTGCCGGAGACGAGGTTCGGAATGATGCTGTCCCACTCGTTGGTGACCCACTCGCAGGTCAGCTCGGCGCGTTTGCACAGCTCGTCGCCCAGTTCGCGCTCGAACCCGTCGACTTCGCCAGCATCGTTGATGAAGTTGTAGGGAGGGTATGCGCCTTCTGTGCCCATACGGATGGTTTTGCCGTGGCCGTCAGCCAGAGCGAAGCCGGCGGACATTACCAGCGCGGTGGTGGCAAGGATCAGATTTTTCATGTTGGATTCTCCTAGTTTGTGGATCGTTCTTAAAGTTGATTATGCCGGAACGGTGGCGCTTAGAAATTGCTGCAATCGCTCCGTTTTGGGTGCACCGAACAACTCGGCTGGCGCGCCTTCTTCTTCGATCTTACCTTGATGCAGGAAGATCACGTGATCGCTGACATCTGCCGCAAGGCGCATGTCGTGGGTCACGATAATCATGGTGCGGCCCTCAGCGGCGAGGTCTTTGATCACCTTCACCACCTCTTGCTCCAGCTCGGGATCAAGCGCGGAGGTCGGCTCGTCAAACAGTAGCGCTTTGGGCTCCATGCACAGCGCGCGCGCGATAGCCGCGCGTTGCTGTTGCCCTCCGGACATCTGGGCGGGGTAGACATCGCATTTATCGCCGATGCCCACTTTATCCAGCAGGGCACGGGCGCGGGTTTCGACCACCGCGCGGTCCTCGCCCAAAACAGTCACCGGGGCTTCCATGACGTTTTGCAGGATCGTCATATGCGCCCACAGGTTGAACTGCTGGAAGACCATCGAGAGGTTTGTACGGATGCGCGTGACCTGGGCGTGGTCGGCGGGATGGCGGCTCATGGCGCTGCCTTTCCACGTGACCGGTTCCCCGCAAAACAGGATCTCGCCTTGCTGGCTATCCTCCAGCAGATTGGCGCAGCGCAGCAATGTGGATTTGCCGGAGCCAGAGGAGCCGATCAGCGACACCACGTCGCCTGCTTGCGCAGAGACAGAGACGCCCTTCAGAACCTCCAAGGTGCCATATGCCTTGTGCAGGTCACGGATTTCTAAAACGGGAGGTGTGTTGGCAGACACGAAAACTCGCAGATTGTATAACAGTCAGTTAATAGGGCCGATTTCTGAAGTTTTTGCAATGGGGTTTCGCCCGGTTACGCAGGGTCACCTGCTGGCGCAGGCGGGATCGGTAGGTCAAGATAGGTTTGCGGGGGCAAAGAGGTGACGCTCGAAAGACCCAGAGTTGCCTTATCTGTATCGCTGAGCATAGCGATCGCATGCTTCAAAGCGCGCCGCGTGGTTTCAGGTGGTAAGGGCAGGGCGCTGATGTAAGGCAAAGTAGGCGTAGGCTCCGTTTGATCTATGACGCATAGGGCGCTGGCAAAGCTGTCCCACTTGCAGATCATTTGCCATGTCAGCGCGTCGATGGCGGCGATTTCTGCCCTGCCTTCTGCCACGGCGATCGCAGATGCGCGATGCGCACCGGTCTCTAAGATTGGCCCCAAGGACAAGCCAGCAGCGTGCATGTGATGATAGAGCGCGGCCCAACCACTTTGGGACATCGGATCGTTATAGGCGGCTGTTGCGCCGTCGAACTCTGCCAAAATCGCACCTGCGCGCGAGCGGCGGGCGATGATGACCGAGTAATAATACCCCGGCGGGCAATCAAGGTGCAGCACCGGCGTTGCCACCAAGTTCACCTTGCCAGCCAGCCGCGCGCGATACGGGAAGCCGCAGGTTTGCGACAGGATCAGGTCGGGCGACAGCCAATGATCCATCAGGTCGGGGATGTCGCGGGTCAGCTGCTGGGGGCGGGTGCCGTCCAAACCATCTTGGATCAACTGCCAGAATCTGTCATTTGCGGCCGCGGTTTCCGGCCGGTCATACATTGGCAGGCTGGCGATCATGACAATCGGGCTTCAACCCTTTGGCGCGCATGGGCGCTGTCACGGTCGTTGATGCCCAGAAGTGGGGCGATCAAGCGCAGCGCGCCTTCCTCTTCGTGGTCGCGTTCACCGTCAGCAAGAACTAGCTCCCACAGGGCTTCGACGACTTCCATACGATCATCCAAATCCACCGCGTCCTTGACAGAACGGGTGAACTTTACGGTGTCATGGGCGGAAGCTTCGATTTCTTCGGCCTCCGCACGCAACGCTGCGGCTCCTGTGGCGTCCAGATCGGGGTAATGGCGCGCCAGAATCACGTCGATCTTGGCCACTTCGCTGGTGGTGTACTCGTCATTGGCGCGTGCCACGCGGACAAGCAGGGCAGCGAGGGCAAGACGGGCGTCACTGGCATCCAGCGGTTCGTCTTTGGCGGCGGTTAGCCGTCTGAAAAAATCTGCAATCATAGAGATAAAGGATAGGCCGGAGGGGACAGTGTCAACCAGCTAGCCGTCATATCCTTCGACGATCACGAGATCAGCGCTGGAGATCGGATTTCGGATCGCAAGGGCCGCTTGGTAGGCAGGGCTGTCATAGCAGGCGTGTGCAGCTTCCAGCGATGGAAACTCGATCACGACGGTACGGGACTTGGCTTCGCCTTCGCGAACGTCCTGCGTGCCGCCGCGCACCACAAACCGAGCGCCAAATTCTTTGAACGGGGCGGCGTTGGCGGCTTTGTATTGCTCGTAGACCTGCGGGTCCGAGATTTCAGCGTGGGCGATCCAATAGGCTTTGGGCATAGGGCGTCCTTACGTGTGCTTACTTAAATTGCGCGTCAAGGCCTACAGCGAGAACCTTGATCAGCGCTTCCTCCTCGGGGTGATCGACTCCGTCCGCAAGTGCCACATCGGCCAGCGCTTTGAGTAGCGCGCGGCGTTGCGGGGCAGGGATATTGGCGTTGATAAGTTCCACGAACTGGGCGGTGTCAGGGGCCGCTTTTTCCAAGCGCTCGCAATCCGCGCGCATTTTGGCCGAGTCCACGGGGGACAGGTCGAACTGCGCAGCTAGAACGCGGTCTACGACGCCGATTTCCGTCACGTGGTAATTGTTGTCAGCCTTGGCCATGCGCACCAGCAACGCGCCCAGCGATAGCTCCGCAGTGGCAACGGGCAGAGGCAGGGCCTCGGGGGTGGCGCGTTTGAACCATTTCTCAAACATGAGCTATACCAACCTCGAATTGTCCTTGGCAGCCCGCACGAAGTCGCGGAACAGCGGGTGAGGGGCGAAGGGTTTGGATTTCAACTCAGGGTGGAACTGCACGCCGATAAACCAAGGGTGATCTTTGACCTCGACGATCTCGGGCAGCTTGCCGTCTGGCGACATGCCAGAGAAAACCAAACCGTTCTTTTCAAGCTCTTCTTTGTATTTGATGTCCACCTCGTAGCGGTGGCGGTGACGTTCCTCAATGGCCGTTGTGCCATAGACCTCCGCCACTTTCGACCCTGCGGTGAGCGTTGCGTTATATGCGCCCAAACGCATAGTACCACCCTTGTCGTCGGTTTCCTTGCGTTTGACCTTGTGATTGCCCTGCACCCATTCCTTCAGGTGATAAACCACTGGTGTGAAACGTTTCTTACCCGCTTCATGGTCGAATTCTTCCGAGCCGGCATCCGTCAAGCCAGCCAGATTGCGCGCAGCTTCGACAACAGCCATTTGCATGCCCAGACAGATGCCCAGGTATGGAATTTTCTTTTCGCGGGCGAATTGCGCCGCCTTGATCTTGCCCTCAGTGCCGCGCTCGCCGAAGCCGCCGGGGACCAGAATGGCGTGGTAGCCTTCCAGATGGGGTGCAGCGTCCTCACGGTCGAACACCTCGGCGTCAACCCAGTCCACACGGACCTTGACGCGGTTGGCCATGCCGCCATGCATCAGGGCTTCCTTGATGGATTTATATGCGTCTTCCAGCTGGATATACTTGCCGACGATGGCAATGCGAACCTCGCCTTCATAGTTGTGTACGCGGTCGGACACATCTTCCCACACTTCCATCTTGGGTTTTGGGGCGGGCGAAATGCCGAACGCATTCAGAACGGCAGTGTCCATACCTTCTTTGTGGTAGGCCAGCGGCGCGTCGTAGATTGACGGCAGATCGTAGGCGGCAATCACACTGTCTGGGCGCACGTTGCAAAACAGGGCAAGCTTTTCACGCTCTTTTTCGGGGATCGGATGCTCGGAACGGCAGACCAGAATATCCGGCGCGATGCCGATAGATTGCAGTTCTTTGACCGAGTGTTGCGTTGGCTTGGTCTTCAACTCGCCCGAGGCCGCCAGATAGGGCAGCAGCGTCAGGTGCATGAACAGGCACTCGCCACGGGGGCGTTCATGTGCGAATTGGCGGATGGCCTCGAAGAACGGCAGGCCTTCGATGTCGCCGACTGTGCCGCCGATCTCGCAGAGCATGAAGTCAACTTCGTCATCGCCGATATCAAGGAAGTCTTTGATCTCGTTGGTGACGTGAGGGATCACTTGGATGGTTTTTCCAAGATAGTCCCCGCGACGTTCTTTTTCCAGAACAGTGGAATAAACGCGACCTGAAGAGATGGAATCAGTATTGCGCGCCGCCACGCCCGTAAACCGCTCGTAGTGGCCAAGGTCCAGATCGGTCTCGGCGCCATCATCGGTGACGAACACTTCGCCATGCTCAAACGGGCTCATCGTGCCGGGGTCGACGTTCAGGTAAGGGTCCAGCTTACGCAAGCGAACAGAATAGCCACGCGCTTGCAGCAAAGCGCCCAAAGCCGCCGAGGCCAATCCTTTACCTAAAGAAGAAACCACCCCGCCGGTGATGAATACGTATCTTGCCATGGCTGGATGTGCCCCGTGTTACCTGCATTTATTGGTGTTTCAGGGCATCGAAATGACC
The DNA here is from genome assembly GCF_003663885.1 of Litoreibacter meonggei. Taxonomy (GTDB): domain Bacteria; phylum Pseudomonadota; class Alphaproteobacteria; order Rhodobacterales; family Rhodobacteraceae; genus Litoreibacter; species Litoreibacter meonggei. The sequence goes on along the minus strand of NZ_RCCE01000001.1, from coordinate 423,807 downwards.
TTACTCACGGGATTTACGACATAGAGGATTCGCAGCACTCCCGCAACCGCGCGCCGCAACATTATGTGGGCGGTTTTTCCTAACCGCCCATAATTAGTAGTAATTTGGTTTGATCGACGGTTTTACTCGTCGACGCGTGGTGGCGCCAATGGTGCGTCACCTGTCGCGGGCAGGGTCGGTGGCAATAGCGCGTCACCTGCAGGTGCCTCGGTCGGCGCGGGGGCCGTGATCGCTGTTGTATCCAGCACCGAGCCGCCGCTTGAATTGCGCGCAGCAAATACCGTCAGACTGATCGACGTGATCAAGAACGCGATGCCAAAGACCCATGTGAGCTTGCCGAGCGCAGAAATCGCTGGGCGACCTGACATAGCGCCGCCACCGCCGCCACCACCACCGCCCATACCAAGGCCACCGCCCTCTGAGCGTTGGATCAGCACGATCACGATCAGGCACAAGGTGATGATCAGGTGGACTGTGAGAACGATGTTTTCCATGGGGCAGGGGCCTATGACGCAATTGTTTGGTGGTATGTAGTAGGGGCGGCGTCGTGGCGCAACCCGCCAATTGAGGCTTTCCCCCATGCGGCGGCGCTTGTATACGGGCGCGGGTTTAATCTCCGATACAAGGAATTCAGCATGGCCAATGTGGTAGTTGTCGGCGCGCAATGGGGCGACGAAGGCAAAGGCAAGATCGTAGACTGGCTGTCGGAGCGTGCAGACGTCATCGCGCGCTTCCAGGGTGGTCATAACGCAGGCCACACGCTGGTCATCGACGGCAAGGTTTACAAGCTGTCGCTGCTGCCATCCGGCATCGTGCGCGGCGGCAAGCTGTCGGTCATCGGCAACGGCGTCGTGCTGGACCCTTGGCATCTGGAAAAAGAGATCGCCCTGCTGCAAGGTCAAGGCGTCGAGATCAACCGCGACAACCTGATGATCGCGGAAAACACCCCGCTGATCCTGCCCGTGCATGGCGAGCTGGACCGCGCCCGCGAAGAGGCCGCGAATCCCGGCACCAAGATCGGCACCACCGGTCGCGGCATCGGTCCCGCCTATGAAGACAAGGTCGGCCGCCGTGCCATCCGCGTCGCCGATCTGGCCGACCGCGAAACACTGGAAACCCGCGTCGACCGTCTTTTGGTGCATCACGACGCCCTGCGTCGTGGCATGGGGCTGGAGCCTGTGGACCGCGACGCCTTGCTGGCCTCGCTCGAAGCTATCGCGCCATCGGTGCTGCAATTCGCGGCCCCCGTCTGGAAGGTGCTGGCCGAGAAACGTAAAGCAGGCAAGCGCATCCTGTTCGAGGGCGCGCAAGGCGCGTTGCTGGATATCGACTTCGGGACTTACCCTTTTGTGACTTCCTCCAACGTGATCGCAGGGCAGGCGGCGACCGGCTCCGGCATGGGGCCGGGGGCGATTGATTTTGTGCTGGGCATCGTCAAGGCCTACACCACCCGCGTCGGCGAAGGCCCGTTCCCGTGCGAGTTGAACGACGCAGACGGCCAACGTCTGGGCGAGCGGGGCCATGAGTTTGGCACCGTCACCGGACGCCAGCGCCGCTGCGGCTGGTTCGACGCGGTTCTGGTGCGTCAGACCTGTGCCACTTCCGGTGTGTCCGGCATCGCGTTTACCAAGTTGGACGTGCTGGACGGGTTCGAGGAGTTGAAAATCTGCGTCGGCTACGAGCTGGACGGCGAGCGCATCGACTATCTGCCCACGGCCTCCAGCCAGCAAGCGCGCTGCACGCCTATTTACGAGACCATGCCCGGCTGGTCACAATCCACCGAAGGCGCGCGCTCTTGGGCCGATCTGCCCGCAGAGGCAATCAAATACGTGCGCCGCGTGGAGGAGTTGATCGACTGCCCTGTCGCACTACTCTCTACTTCGCCCGAGCGGGAAGACACGATCCTCGTGACTGACCCGTTCTCGGACTAAGGAGGTTCTCGCGTGGCCCTAAGCTACAAAGCACGTCGCCGTTGGGCGCTGGTGATCTTGGTGATCGGCTTGCCGCTGTATATCGCGGTGGCGTGGTGGTTGGTCGGTACGCTCGAGCGGCCTAACGTTCTGGTGGAGATACTTATCTACGTGGTGCTCGGCATCGTCTGGGCGCTGCCGTTCAAGTTCATCTTCAAGGGAATTGGCCAAGCCGATCCTGATGCGGAAGACCGGTAGGCCGCGGAGTAGGGGACATCTTTGGTTAAAGGCCAAGTTCCACACAAGGACAGCCAAGCGCAAGAATGTTGCCGTTCGTGCTGCCCGCACAATGGTGGCTAGCTTTGATGTGAAACCACCTTTGCATTCCACGCTTCGTTGTCAGCAACGGTATCATGGTCCGGTTCGGGTAGCTCGCCAATGCCATCGACAAAGCTGCATCGGAAGCGATGGTTGATTTGAAGCGTTGGAGGGGCAATTTCAGGATCGTCTAGCGTACCAGTTGCAATCTCAAGCAGATCATCGTCGAAGTTCTCAAGGCTCAGCGGGGTTCCGCAATCGCCACAGAAACCACGTTGGCTGACGTTTGAACTCGCAAACAGGCGACGTTTGCCGGTCGTCCATTCTAGGCCGTTAGCTATGACAAGCGGCGCATAAAATGCGCCAAAAGCGCGCTGACACATGCGGCAGTGGCACACAGACGAACGCCCGAGAGATACAACTTGGTATCGCACCGCGCCACATTGGCACCCGCCAGTGATCAAATTCTTCTCTTCTTTCATGCTCACAAGATCACATCAAAGCCGCCCTACGTCCAGAGCAGCCATTCTTGCGAAGCGCAGACATTGGATAACCACTGGTTGGATATTTTATGTGGTGTCGTTAAGTTCGTGTTCCCCGATATTCTAACGCGCAGCGAACCTGTTCAACGCGAAACGGGGAGCGCATTGCTGCGCTCCCCGTCCCGTGGTTGGTGCCCAGCCGGGGCAGACCCGGCCAGCGGGCCTCATTAGGCAAATTGCGAGCTCTTGGAGAGCGTGAATTTGCCATTGTCGGTCTTGATGATCTTGCCGGTGCGCAGCAGCGTGCCGAAGGCGCGCAGGCCATCTTCACGTGACGGCACGTCAGGGGCAGAGATCAGCGTCAGCTTGCGCATCAACATCGGGCGGGTGAAGTGTTCGACCCCCTCGATTTCAACGAAATGCGCAGCGGCTGCTTCAAGTAGGTCGGGAAGTTCCAGAGCACCGGCATTTGCAGCGTATTCTTCGAAGGTGATGAGATTTCCTTCGCCGACAAGGTTCTCGTCGTCGAACTCTTCTTCCATTTCTTCCTGAAGCGCCAGATTGCCGTGGGTTACGCGGCGTGGGCGAATGTCGACGCCAGTAGCCGAGGCTGCGATAGCGTCAGCGGAGTCCGCCGGATGGTCGATACGCTGCTCACTGACCAACACAAGTGGTGACGGACGGTCAGAGCGGCTGCTTGAAGCGACAGGGCGCGAAGGACGAACCACGCGGGCCAGATCGTCGCGATACTGGTCCAGTTCGTCTTCCTCGCGCTTGTCGGCAGCCTCTGCGATGCTGCTATCAGCTTTTGTCGCCGCCACGGCGGCTTTCAAATGCGCGATTGAGGCGCGGCGGACCGAGCTTTCATCGTTTTCCAGACGCGAGCTGGTGGTGCTCATCAGACGTTCGATGGCATCGTCTTCGGCCATGGCGGCAAAAGACTTGCGCTTGGGTGCATCTTCGTCGGCGTGATCTTCCGCTTCCGCTTCCGCTTCCGCTTCCGCTTCCGCTTCCGCTTCCACGGTTTCGTCGGAAACCTCTTCTGCTTCTGCTTCTGCTTCTGCTTCTGTTTCAGATTCAGCAACCACCTCGGTTTCGACTTCGGTCTCAACGTCAGCTTCGGCTTCTGCCTCAACCTCAGGTTCTGCTTCGTCGACATCGGCCATCAGGGACTTCAGGACGTCCTCAGATCCATCGTCCTCGTCCATGATGGACGCGGTCTCAGTCTCTTCGTCCGCATCCAAGGCCGGAGCGTTAAAAGAGCTGTTCAGGCGGGAGAGGATGTCATCAGCGTCGTCGTCCTGTGGTTCGTCTTCTTCCACAGTGGCGTCTGCAACAGGCGCGTCGTTTTCTTCGATTTCGACATCCCCGGTGACAGGGTTGTCGAGCGTTGCGACTTCGGCTTCGACCTCGGCCAGTTCGGCCATCAGTTCGGCTTCCATCTCTGGCGGAAGCTCGGCTTCTTTGGCGGCCTGAGCGGCCTCCATGTCGGCGCGAGAGATTTTCTGGACGACGATCCGGCGGCGCGGCTTGTTGCGCAACGGGCTGACGTCTTCATCGACTTCATCCGTGCCGGCTTCGTCGGCCAACTGATTGTACTCGGTGGTTTCATCGGTATCTGCGTCGTCGTCAGAAACTTCGATCTCAGCGTCTTGTGCTGTCTCGCTGTCTGTTTCGACTTCGATCACAGGTTCAGCCTCATCCGTGGTTTCAACTTCGACCCCAGCTTCGACGTTGTCTGTCGCGGCCTCAACCTCAGTCTCGTCGGCGGCGGCTTCCTCGTTGGCCACTTCCTCGGCAACACCCTCGGCGTCAGAATCAGCATCGGTCAGACCGGACATGACCGCATCAAGCGTGTCATCGTCGTCGTCCTCGAAGCCTGTGTCGATTGGCGTGTCGAAGAGTGAGCTTGGAGCGTCGTTTTCAAGGTCTTCAAACCCAGTCGTACTAAACTCTTCGGCGTGCTGGTCTTCGCTATAGGGCGCGGGGGCGGTGTTTTCGCGGGCGACCACGGCGCGGATGCGCTGCAGTTTCTCGGCCACGGTGTCACCGCCGCCATGCTCTGGCGCTGCAATCGTCGGCGCCACATAGGCGCGCACGGGTGTTTGCTGAGGCGATGTTGGAACATCAGACACGGAGGACATGACGTCGGCCTTCGGTGCCGGGCTCTGCTCTTCCCGGCGGTCGGCGGTCGGCATCTCGACTGCCAAGGCGCGTGTCTCTGTCGCGACCTGCGATGTTGCCTCGGTCTGGCGCAGGATCACTCCGTTATCTGCCAATTCGGCGGCAACACGGCGCTGGATCGTGCTTTCTGCAATCTTGTGCAGCATTTCTGTATCCGGCGTCGGAGGCTCCGCGCCGAAGTAGCGGTCATCAGCCGCCAAATCGCGGAAATACTCCGCGATAGCTTTCATTGTCGAGAACGGCTCGTCGAACCCTTCTAGCGTGCATGAAAACGTCCCATATGAGACTGTTAGAATCTTACTATCACCAACCACGGTAAACTCACTTTCTCCCCAACCACGAGCAAAGCTACCATCCGGAAATTCACGAACCAAAACAAAATCGGCCGTTTTCCGATGAATTATACGTAGAAATGTTGTCGATTGTTTCCAGTGTGTCCATTAATACACGCACTATGGCAAGAATTGTACACACCCCCTTATTTGTGACACTTTTGGGTGGGGGTCCGACACATTTTAGCCATGTAATTCAATCGCTTACCAAGGCACCGATTCTCGTTTGCGCGGACGGTGGCGCTGAGTTGGCGGTGACTCATGGATTAGAGCCCGAAGCGGTGATCGGAGATATGGACAGTCTTAGCGCGAAAGCACGGGCCGGACTTGATCCAGCCTGCGTGCATCATATAGCCGAGCAAGACAGCACCGATTTTGAGAAATGCCTGCGATCTGTCAGTACGCCCGCCATTCTGGCGCATGGCTTCACCGGCGGACGGATGGATCATCAGCTGGCGGCATGCACGGCACTGGTGCGCCACCCCGAACAGAAGTGCATTCTCATGGGCGAGGAAGATTTGTGTTTTCTGGCACCACTGAACTTTCAGATTGATCTGCCCGTTGGCACCCTGTTTTCCCTCTATCCCATGGGGGAGGTGTCTGGGCGCAGCGCAGGGCTGAAGTATCCGATTGACGGTATATCCATGTCCCCTGCCACGCGGGGCGGCACATCCAACGAAGTGTCGGGGCCAGTGTCGCTGTCGTTTTCGGCACGGTTGATGTTGGTGCTTTTGCCGCTGGAGCATGTGGATGCGGTGTTGGACCGTCTTGTCTCGTCTTCATAAAGTTTGGCTAAAACTCTCGGTGTTCAGCCCCTCGCTGTAGCCCCGAGTTAACACTTTGCCGTCAGACAGACCTTCGGATGCACCGGAGCGAGGGACATGGCTGACTATAGTTTTCATACCTATGCACCAGACGTGCTGGTGTTTAGCGGCGGCACGTTTACGCTGTCGTCGTCCTATGACTTTCGAACTGATCGCAATCTTGTCGAATATCGCGATGATGATTCTCAGTTTGATGGCTCCAGCAATGGTGGCCCATCCGGTGCGGACGGGAACCAGACAGGCAGTGCGTATAATGATCAGGGGGATTTGATCGAGGCGGGCGACGTCTATGTTAGGGCATATGCCGAGCTTCAGGCACCAGACGGGACGGTCATTACCATCGACCGGATTGAAGTGGACGGTGTTCACGTGGGCTACGTCCCAAGCCAGCCGCTCGTGCCGGGGGCGGTGTATAATGTCACTTTCTCCCAAGCGGTCACCACCAGCAATTCGATGGGGCATTCCTATTACGCTGCAAATTCAGTGCCATGCTTTGACGCCAACACGCGGATCGAGACGGCAGATGGCTCCGTGCTTGTGTGCGATGTCATGCCGGGTCAACTGGTGATGACGCTGGATCACGGTTTGCAACCTGTCCGGTGGCGGTGCGACCGACGGGTGGATTTGAGGCGGGCCGAGGAGGCTGATTTGCCGGTCCTTATCCCCGCCGGCGCTTTGGGAGCAGCGCGACCCATGCGTGATCTTATTGTGTCGGCGCAGCACCGAATGCTGTTAGGCCATCGGTCGCAGGCGGCGGCGCTTGCGCCTAGACAAACACTTGTACCGGCGAAAGCGTTGATCGGGCAGGTGCGTGGTGTCAGGTATATGCGCGGACGCCGTGTTGCGCGCTGGGTGCATTTGGCGTTTGAACGCCACCAAATCGTCACCGTCAATGGCGCTTATTCCGAGAGCCTGCTTCTGGGGCGGGTTTGCCTGAATGGCCTTCTTCCAACGCAGCGAAACAGTTTGGAAAGATTGATTGCGAACGGAGAAATTCAGGCGGCGGCACCCGCGCGTCCGTGCCTTGGGGTCAGTGCGGCGCGCCGTATGATGGGGTCCTCTCGCCTTCGCCCAGACGCAACGCGGCTTTCCGAACGAGAGCGGCTTTTTTCGCTCCATTAAGCCTCGCCCCCCGTGCTCTTAGCGCGTATAAGCGCCTCGGACACCACACGAGGACACTTCTATGTCAGGCACGCTCTCTCCCATTGATAAGGCCAAGTTCGTCGCGGCCAAACGCGCGGTGGATTACGTGGAAGACGGCATGAAGGTCGGTCTAGGTACGGGCTCCACAGCTGCGTGGATGGTGAAATGCCTCGGCGAGATGGTCCGCGAAGATGGGTTGAAGATTACTGGCGTGGCCACGTCTACCCGAACGGCGGAGCTTGCCCTTCAGGTTGGCGTGCCGATCATAACGCTGGACGAGGCCAAATGGCTCGATCTGACCATCGACGGCACGGATGAATATGACCACAACCTGAACCTGATCAAAGGCGGCGGTGCGGCGCTGTTGATGGAAAAGATCGTGGCCACAGCATCAGATCAGGTGATCGTGATTGCTGACCTGTCCAAGCAAGTCGAAACCCTTGGCGCGTTTCCACTTCCTGTGGAAGTGATCCCGTTCGGCTGGCAGACCACTAAAGCGCTGATCGAGGAGTCGTTGGTGAACCTAGATGTGCTGGGCCGTGACTCCTCACTGCGGATGAACGGGGCGACGCCGTGCATCACCGACGAGGGCAATTACATTCTAGATCTGCATCTGCGCCGCATCGGCAACCCGCGCCAGCTGTCTTTGGTCATGAACCAAATTCCAGGCGTGGTCGAGAACGGACTGTTCATCGACATCTGTGACGTGGTTGTGATTGGTAATGGCGACGGGTCTGTGGAAGTTCGCGATATCAACAACGGGACCGTAGAGCATGAGCGGATCGACGTGCTAGAGACGGACAACCTGTTCGTAGACATTGCAGATTAAGTTAAGGACAGCACACATGGAATTCGACTTCGATCTATTCGTTATTGGTGGCGGCTCAGGCGGCGTGCGTGCCGCGCGCGTGGCGGCCGGCGGTGGGGCAAAGGTTGGCTTGGCCGAGGAAAGCCGTATGGGCGGCACCTGCGTGATCCGTGGCTGCGTGCCCAAGAAACTGATGGTCTTCGCGTCCGGCTACCGCGACGCGATGGGTGAGGCGGGTGACTACGGCTGGGAGGTCTCCACGGGGGACTTCGACTGGACCAAATTCGCCACCCGGCTGAACGGCGAGCTGGACCGCCTCGAAGGCGTCTACCAGAACCTGTTAAAAAATTCCGGCGTCGAAGCTTTCGCCATGCGGGCCACAATCGTCGATGCGCACACGGTGGCGCTGGCGGATGGTTCGCGTAAGTCGGCCAAGCATATTTTGATTGCCACCGGCGGGCGCCCTGTGCGGCCCTCTGAGAATTTTGATACCGGTCTGGCGATGGTTTCCGACGACATCTTCCAAATGGACAAGCTGCCGAAGTCGGTACTGATCGTCGGCGGTGGCTATATTGCGTGCGAGTTCGCCTGCATTCTGCATGGGTTGGGCGTTAGGGTAACGATGTTCTATAGAGGTGCACAAATCCTGCGCGGGTTTGATGACGAAGCACGGGGCCTGATTGCCGACATGATGGCCCACCGGGGCATCGAAATACACACTGGCACCAATATCCTCGACATGAAGAAAAGCGATGACGGCTTGTGGGTGAAGGGCACCAACGGCACCGAACATGCGTTCGAGCAAGTGCTATATGCCACCGGTCGAGCGCCCAACACAGACGGGCTGGGGCTGGAAAATGTGGACGTCGAAGTAGGCCGCAGCGGCGAGATCGTCGTGGACGAATATAGCCAGACAGGCCAGCCATCTATCTATGCAATTGGCGACGTGACCAACCGCGTGAACCTAACACCAGTGGCGATCCGCGAGGGCATGGCCTTTGTGGAAACCGTATTCAACGGTAACCCGACTCCAGTAGATCACGATCTGATCCCGTCAGCGGTGTTTACGCAGCCTGAAATGGGGACCGTCGGGCTGTCAGAGGAAGAGGCGGTGGAAAAGGGGCCAGTGGACATCTATTCCACATCGTTCAAACCGATGCAGCAAAGCTTCATCGGCCGCGAAGATCGCGTTTTGATGAAGCTGGTCGTCTGCAAGAACACAAGCGTCGTGCTAGGCTGCCATATCGTGGCCCCCGCAGCGGGTGAAATGATCCAGCTCGCGGGAATTGCCGTGAAGATGGGGGCGACCAAGGCGCAGTTCGATCAAGTCTGCGCCGTTCACCCGACGATGTCGGAAGAGCTGGTAACTATGAAGATACCTGTTCGTTCCATAGCTTAAACGCTTGATATTCGGGGCAAGACGCCCACTTAACACGTAACAACGGATACAAACTAATTCATAAGGGGAAAATGCTGCATGGCCGGTAACAATGGCGGACCTTGGGGCGGCGGTGGAAACCGCGGCGGAGGAGGCGATCAGGGCGGATCTAACGGCTCTGGCAATGGAGGCGGCGGTGGCCGTCCACCAGGCGGAGACGGACCGCAGATCCCAGAGATCGATGAGTTGATGAAGAAGGGCCAAGAGCAGCTTCGCGTTCTGATGGGCGGTCGCGGTGGCGGCTCGAACAACGGATCAGGCGGCGGAGGCACTGGCGCCGGTGGCGGCTTCTCAAAAGGCACGTTTGTGCTGATCGGTCTTGGTGCCGTCGCGCTGTGGCTGTTCCAGTCGTTCTATACCGTGAAGCCTGAAGAACAATCGGTCGAACTGTTCCTTGGCGAGTACTCCGCCACGGGCGGCCCCGGTCTGAACTTCGCGCCATGGCCCGTAGTCACGGCCGAGGTTCTTCCTGTGACGCGAGAGCAAACCGAAGACATCGGTGTAGGCGGTCGTGGTGAAAGCGGGTTGATGCTGACCACGGATGAAAACATCGTCGATGTGGACTTTCAGGTGGTGTGGAACATCAACGACCCCGCCAAGTACCTGTTCAATCTAGCCGCACCGCGCGAAACCATCCGCGCCGTGTCCGAGTCAGCCATGCGTGAGGTCATCGCGCGGTCCGAGCTAGCGCCGATCCTGAACCGGGATCGTCAGGTGATCGCAGATACAACTCAACAGTTGATCCAGAATACCATGGACCAATACGATTCCGGCGTGAACATCGTCCGTCTCAACCTCGACAAGGCGGACCCGCCGCGCGAGGTGATCGACAGCTTCCGCGAGGTGCAAGCCGCCGAGCAGAAGCGTGACACGCTGCAACGTCAAGCGGATACCTATGCGAACCGTCAGTTGGCTGGTGCGCGTGGTGAAGCGGCCCAGCTTCTGGAGCAGGCCGAAGCCTACCGCGCTCAGCAGGTTAACCAAGCCGAAGGTGAAGCATCGCGCTTTACAGCCATCTTGGAAGAATACAACAAAGCCCCTGAAGTGACGCGCAAGCGTCTATGGCTGGAAACGGTCGAGCGGGTCTATGGCGGTGCCAACAAGATTATCCTCGACAGCGCAACTGAAGGCGGTGGCGGCGGAGGAGGGCAGGGCGTTGTTCAATACCTGCCGCTCAACGAGCTGATCCGCTCTGGCACGACTAACTCTGGAGGGTCCAACTGATGACCAAAGGAACAATTTCACTGGTTGCCCTCGCAGGCATCATCTTCGTGATCCTGTCTTCGGTGTTTATCGTGGACGAGCGCGAAAAAGCACTGGTCCTGCAATTCGGGCAGATCAAATCTGTCAAGGAAGAGCCGGGCCTCGCCTTCAAAGTCCCGTTCATTCAGGACGTGGTCAAATATGACGACCGTATCCTCGCGCTGGACACGGTGCCAACGGAAGTTACCCCGTCCGATGACCGTCGTCTGGTGGTGGACGCGTTCGCACGCTACCGCGTGTCGGATGTGGTCCAGTTCCGCCAAGCGGTTGGTGTCGGTGGCCTTGCCGCCGCAGAGGACCGTTTGGAAGGCATCCTGAACCCGGTTATTCGGGAGGTTCTGGGCTCGGATGGCGTGACGTCGAACACCATCCTGTCCGCCGACCGTGCGGCCCTGATGCAGCGTATCACCACACAAGCCCGCGCCAAAGCGTTGCCGCTGGGTCTTGAGGTTGTGGATGTGCGTCTTAAACAGACCAACCTGCCGGAGCAGAACCTTGAATCGACCTTCAGCCGGATGCGCGCAGAGCGTGAACGCGAAGCCGCGGACGAGATTGCCCGTGGTGAAGAGGCGGCTCTCAGGGTTCGGGCGCAAGCAGACCGGACCGTTGTGGAGCTGGTCTCCGAGGCGCAGAAGTCTGCCGACATTACCCGTGGTGAAGCCGACGCCCGCCGCAACGCGATCTTTGCGGAAGCCTATGGCGCGAACGAGGAATTCTTTGAATTCCGTCGCTCGCTGGACGCGTATGAGACAGCTATCAAAGGCGACAACTCGACGTTGGTGATCAACCCTGACAACGCGTTCTTTGATTACCTGAAGTCCGATCAGGGCGCGGCGGCGAACTGATGCTAACCCATATCGCACTGGCCGTCGGTCTTGTGCTCGTGGTCGAGGGGCTGGTGCTTGCACTGGCCCCTTCGCGCATGGAGGATATCGTTAAGGCACTGGCCGAAATTCCGCCCGAGACACGCCGCATGTTGGGGCTGGTTACGGTGGCGCTTGGTGTGCTTTGTGTTTGGATATCCAAAGGTGCATTTGGCTGATTGACGCCGCGCGCAACTTCGATCCCCCGCATACTATCATCCCCCGCCTTTGATTCCATGGCCGCTTGACTCAACTCAATTATGTAATAATGTAATTACATGATTACTAATGATGAGATGGACGCCACTTTTCACGCCCTGGCACACACCACGCGTCGCGCGATCCTTGATTTGGTCAGGGCAGAGCCGGGCGTGACGGTTGGCAAAATGGCGAGCAATTTTGATGTCAGCCGTATTGCGGTGATGAACCATCTGGCCGTCCTTGAAAAAGCGGGTCTTGTCATCAGCGGGAAAGATGGCCGGTCGCGCAGGCTCTATATGAACGTGATGCCAATTCAAGACGTTTACGATCGCTGGACCGACACGTTCTCTGCCCATTGGGCCGACCGGCTCAGCACAATCAAACATGCAGCAGAAGCGGCGGCGCGCAAGCCGGAAGAGGGGAATTAGAATGACCGAACCAGTATACGCAAAGGCCAATATCAATCGCACCTTTATCAACGCTCCGATCGAGACGGTTTGGTCCACTTTGGTTGCCACAGACAAGGCGCTCCCGTTTTTCTTCGGCTCGATTTGTCAAACAACTGATGGCCTCAAAGTAGGCGCGCGCTACCGGATGGTTCATCCCAACAAAAAGGTGGCGATGGTCGTGGGCGAGGTATTGGCGTTCGAACCGCCCCATATTTATGCGCACAGCTTCCAGATGACCAATATCGACGAGCCTTCTTGCAAGGTGACCTACGAACTGGTCGAGAAAGACGGCGGCACGGAGTTCACCCTCACCATCGAGAACGCAATCGAAGGCGGCAAGCTGATCAAGGAAATGGTGTCGGCGCAGGGCTTTATAGGCACGAATTTGAAGGCGCTGTGCGAAACAGGACGGCCTGCCTTCACGGGCCGGATGGTCGGCATTTTGTCACCGATTTTCGGACTTTTGGCTAAGAGAAATCAACACATTGAGAACTGGCCACTCGACTGAGCAGGACATTCTAGAAGCGGAACTGAAGGCAAAATCCCTGACGTCACGGCCACTACAAGCATGAACACCATCCCCCGGTATGGGTGAAGATCGTCGCTGTCATTGGGGTCGTCTGGTGTAGCTTCGGGCTGATCCAATTTTGGTTTGGATACTCAATGGATACGGTCCACGTAGTGGGGAGTGGTGCAATCACCGCAGCACATGCCGACGCCGTCGACGGCACGCCGCTTCTAGTGACGCTCGCGTTTTTTCTGCTGAGACGCCGGACCTCCGGACGAATGCAAAGAGGATGCGCTTTGGCAAGTTGTTCTTGACCAATGGTGGGCCATTGTCGCTAGCTTGGTTGCATGAGCAACGAGAACGCCAATATCGACGAGCATGGACAGCGACGTGACCGCCGTGGCGAGTGGCGCCCGGAGCGCCCCGTTGGCTTTATGCCGCTCTTTGACTGGCCAACGACACCGAAGATCGTCGCGAAATGGTTCTTTGGAGTGCCCGGGTTTCTGGTGCCTTGGTACGGGGTCTATCTGCTGATCACCGTCATCGCCTATCTGTTCTTCACGCCCGAGATGGCGCGGATGCAGGTCTTGTCGCTGGGGTGGGCGTCGGAAATCCTGCTGCGCAATGTTGTGATGGTGGGGCTGTTCACCGGCGCGTTGCACCTTTGGTTGTACCGTTTGCGCGGGCAGGGGCGGAAGCGGAAATATAACGCCAACTGGATGGCGAAAAACGACAAGCGGTTCCTGTTTCGTGATCAAGTCTACGACAATGTGTTCTGGTCCATGGTCGGCGTTTTGGTGTGGTCGCTGTTTGAGGTTGGGCTGTGGTGGGGCTATGCCAACAACGCTTTGCCGTTTAGCGGACTGGCTGCGAACCCCGTCTGGTTCGTGCTGTGGATGCTGCTTATGCCGTTCTGGCGCAACTTCCATTTCTACTGGATACATCGCCTGATCCATTGGCCGCCGCTGTACCGCACGGTGCATTATCTGCACCACAAGAACGTCAATGTCGGGCCGTGGTCCGGCATGGCCATGCATCCGGTGGAACATGTCATCTACTTTAGCTGCATGTTTATCCACCTCATCGTACCGTCGCATCCGCTGCATATGATGTTCAACGGGGTGACCACGGCCCTTGGCCCTGCCGTCAGCCATTCCGGCTTTGACGAACTGGTCTTTGGTGACGCCGCTGCGATCCGCAAGGAAAAGTTGATGCATTACCTTCATCACCGCTACCACACAGTGAATTTCGGCGAGAGCGCGGTGCCGTTGGATAAGTGGTTCGGCAGTTTCCATGATGGCACGCCAGAGGCAGATGCGCGGTTCCGCGAAGGCCGTGCAAAGCAGTGAAGTCACGCCCTTTGTGACAGGAAGCAGCGTGAATTTGCCGATCTTTCCGGGGGTGATGTGCTATGCTGCCTTGTGCTGGGCTGTCACAACTCTCACAGTGAGTTGAAGCAATGCGACACAGCGGGAGCTTGATAACCCCTGCACAGACGCACAGGTTATGTGCATAGCGCGTCTTGCCCGTACCGGGTGGGGGACGGCGCTGCACAGGCAGAGTTCGCAAAGGAGCGAAGACGTGAAAGCAGATATTCTCACTCAAACAAATAGGCAGACAGGTCCGATGCGCGCTATGGGCGCACTGATGTTAGGACTGGTATTGGTACTGGCGCAGGCCATTTCCGCCAATGCCAAGATGCCTGAAAGCTTTGCGGATCTGGCCGATCAGGTCAGCCCCGCCGTTGTTAACATCACCACTTCCACCACCGTTGCAGGTGTCGATCAAGGTCCGCGCCCGATTGTGCCGGAAGGCTCGCCATTGGAAGATTTCTTCAAGGACTTCCTTGACCGCCAGCAAGATGGACAGCGCCCGCGCCGCTCCTCCGCGCTTGGCTCGGGCTTTGTGATTTCCGAGGACGGCTACATCGTCACCAATAACCACGTGATCGACAAGGCCGACGAAATCGAAATCGAGTTCTTCTCTGGCGAGAAACTGGATGCCAAACTGATCGGCACCGACCCGAAAACCGACATCGCGCTGCTGAAAGTCGAAAGTGACAAGCCATTGCCATTCGTCTCGTTTGGCGACAGCGACGCGGCACGCGTAGGCGACTGGGTTGTGGCCGTTGGTAACCCGCTGGGCCAAGGTTTCTCGGTTTCCGCAGGGATCGTGTCACAACGTGGCCGCGCCTTGTCCGGCACCTATGATGACTTCATCCAGACCGATGCGGCGATAAACCGGGGCAACTCTGGCGGACCGCTGTTCAATGTGGATGCCGAAGTGATCGGCGTGAACACCGCGATCCTGTCGCCGTCGGGCGGCTCCATCGGGATCGGTTTTTCGATGGCATCTAACGTGGTCACCAAAGTAGTGGATCAGCTCAAAGAGTTCGGCGAAACCCGTCGTGGCTGGTTGGGGGTTCGCATCCAGGATGTGACCGATGATGTGGCCGAGGCGCTTGAACTTGCTGATGCCAAGGGGGCGCTGGTGACGGACGTACCTGACGGCCCCGGCAAAGACTCAGGCATCAAGGCCGGTGACGTGATCACCACTTTTGATGGCAACGATGTCAAAGACACCCGCGAGCTGGTTCGACTGGTAGGGAACACGACCGTGGGCAAAGCGGTCCGTGTTGTCGTGATCCGTGACGGTAAGTCCGAGACGTTGAAGGTTACTCTTGGCCGCCGCGAAGAGGCCGAAGCCACCGCCGTACCAGTGGCTATGGACAAAAGCGACGTTGAAGAGACGACGATCCTTGGCATGACTGTCGCCGTTTTGAACGGTGACTTGCGCGAGCAACTGGGTCTGGACGACGGGCTTGAGGGTCTGGTGGTCAAGGATGTGGCCGAGGACAGCGACGCTTACGAAAAGGGCCTGCGCGCGGGCGACTTGATCGTGGAAGCTGGTCAACAAAAGATTGCATCCGTGGATGATCTGGAGGCCCGCATCGACGAGGCGAAAGAGGCGGGGCGCAAGTCGTTCTTGATGCTGATCCGCCGCGAAGGGGATCCACGCTTTGTCGCGCTGAGCCTCGAAGAGTAAGCACCACCTTATAGGCAATCGACAAGGGCGCTCCGGTCGGGGCGCCCTTTTTCGTCAAAGGATGTATACAGCCGGCAGGGAATTGACCGCTGTTCACGCCGTCGCTAGCGTGCCTCTATGGTCAGGGATTATTCACTTGCGGGCGAGACGGGGCGTTCGGCTGATGATTGTGCGCTGACAAATCCCAACTGGTATCGCCCGCAGGTTGATCCGACAGCTATTCGCGCGTTGATGAAAAAGTCAGATGCAATCGCCCTGCGTGATACGCTTCTTTGGATTGGCGGCATGATCGTTTCTGCGGGTATAGCGATTGCGCTGTGGCCGTCATGGTGGTCGGCTCCGTTCTGGTTCATCTACGGTGTTCTCTACGGCTCGGCGTCGGATTCCCGTTGGCACGAATGCGGGCATAAAACTGCGTTTGAAACTGCTTGGATGAACAATGTGGTCTACCATATCGCCAGCTTCATGCTCATGCGCAACCCGGTGGTTTGGCGGGCCAGCCATGTCAGGCACCACACGGATACGGTCATCGTCGGGCGAGACCCGGAAATCGTAGCGATGCGTCCACCTGATTTGGCGCGGCTTGTGCTCAATTTTTTCGGACTGGTTGACGTATATCACCTTGTGGCCCGCATGATATTGCACGCGCGCGGTCGTCTCCATCCAGACGAGGCAACCTATGTGCGCGCGGCGGATCACAATAGGGTTTTTCTCGTCGCCCGCATCTGGTTGCTGATCTACGCTTGCATAGCCGCTCTGGCGCTTTGGATGGGGTCGATACTGCCCTTCATGGTTGTAGGACTTCCGCGTCTCTACGGCGCTTGGCACCATGTAATGACCGGGGTGCTGCAACATCTAGGGCTTGCGGAAAATGTGACCGACCACAGGTTGAACACCCGTACAGTTTTGATGAACCCGATCAGCCGTTTTATCTATCTGAACATGAATTACCACGTCGAACATCACATGTTCACTATGGTCCCGTATTACCGCCTGCCTCAGCTCCATGAATTGATAAAGCACGATGTACCCCGGCCAGAACCGTCGATCTGGGCGGCGTTCAAAAGGCTGGTTCCGGTTCTTGTGAAACAGCTGAGATACGAAGACGCGGTCATTATTCCGGTTTTGCCGGAAGGGGCCAATCCTTACCGCGAAGAGGTGGAGCGCCTGCGTCCGTTTGCCGTGTGATCAATCAGTACGCTATGGCCGCAATATACAGAAGCTGGCCGCAAAGATTTTAGCCGTCAGACGTGTCCATCTCCAACTCCACCGCTATCAGCCCAAGCTGACGGGCCGCACTTTGGCTCAGGATCGCGCTGTCGAGGCCTTGGGGCGTCTGGTATGCCTGCACCGCTCGTAGGGTGCGGTGGTCCATCACGCCCGTGGCGTCGCCACGATATAGGCCACGCACCGACAGTGCGCGCTGCAAGGTCATCACGAAATCGGGGGTCATGTCAGCGTCGCAGGTGCGGGTGAACCAACGACCATCACCCTCGTTGAAGGTTTGAGGGCGGGTGACTTCACGGTAAATCGCAGGGGACAGTTCTTCGCCATTGGGGCCGATCTCGGCAGGTGTGGCGACGACGATATCCGACACGATCTCGGTGATTTGAGGGCCGGGTATATGCGCCCAGCACACGCCGGGCATATCGGCAGGGGGCTTCATGTCTGTTGCAGTGATATGTGTGGGCGAGATCAGTTTCGTCACATCGGGGACGATAGGCACAGGCGCACAGCCCGCGACAATCGCGAGCGAGAGAACAGCGCCAAGGCTGCGATTGGGGATCATGTGGGGCATAACTGCTCGGCCCTATGTTTTGCGGTCTAACGCCGCGTTCTGTTCACATTAGCGCAACATCCTCGGTCGCGCCATCCGCGTGGAGAAGGGCAAGTGGAACACTGCGGCTTTCGGGTCGCAGGGCGGTGCCACTCAGGGACTGGCAAAACCCCGCCGCTTGCACTACATGGCTGGTGACAAACGCTAAGACAGGGGCCGGACAGATGGCAAAAATCACCTATATCGAGCATAATGGCACAGAGCATGTCGTGGATGTGGCCAACGGGCTGACCGTCATGGAAGGCGCGCGCGACAATAACATTCCAGGCATCGAGGCCGATTGCGGCGGTGCCTGCGCCTGCTCGACCTGCCACGTCTATGTGGATGAGGCCTGGGTGCCGAAACTTCCGGCCAAAGAGGCGATGGAAGAAGATATGTTGGATTTCGCGTACGAACCGGACGTGGAGAAGTCCCGCCTGACCTGCCAGTTGAAAGTCTCCGACGCGCTGGACGGCCTTGTCGTGCGCATGCCAGAAAAACAAATCTAAGCATGGCGCGGCGTCTCTCGTCGCGCTTACTGCCCCGTGTCGCGCGCCGCGCGTGGCTGGCCGCGTGCCTGATTGCGGGCGGGGCTGCCGCGGCTGACACAATTGTCGAGGCGCGATACGCCGAGCCCACCAGCCGCTACGCCCACGGCATTCTCGGCGATGCCATCGAATGGGGCGCACTGGAACTGGTGGTCGAAGACTGGGCGCATAAGACCAAACGCATAATTCGGCTACCAAAGGATCGCGTGTTTGAAGACGTGGCGCCGCGTTTGGCCGATGTCGACGGCGACGGCAAGCCCGAGGTGGTGGTGGTCGAGACTCAGGTGAATACTGGCGCGCAACTGGCCATCTATGACGAGACCGGCAAGATCGCAGCCACCCCGCATATCGGGCGCGCCAACCGCTGGCTCGCGCCTGTGGGCGTCGCTGATCTGGATGGTGACGGACATATCGAGCTGGCCTATATCGACCGCCCGCATCTGGCAAAAACCTTGCGCATCTGGCGCTACCGCGATGGGGCGCTAGAGCACGTGGCCGACCAGCCGGGCCTGACCAACCACCGCATCGATGAGCGCGATATCGGCGGCGGATTGCGCCATTGCGACGGCACCCCCGAAATGATCACCGCCTCCGCCGATTGGCGCCGCGTCATCGCCACGCGCTTTGACGGCACATCCTTCACAATGCGCGATGTTGGGCCACATAGGAATCGCCAGTCACTGGATGCCGCACTATCATGCAATTAGAACCTGCGTTTCATCTTGGCAAAAATATTCCGGGGGGCCGCAGGCGGGGGCAGCGCCCCCTCCAGCCCTGCCTACAATGCGCGCCAGCCGATATCTGTCCGGTTAAAGCCTTCCGGCCAGTCGATCCGCTCGACCATCGCATAGGCACGCTTACGCGCCTCCGCCAATGATGCACCACGCGCAGTAACGCTCAACACACGCCCCCCCACAGCAGTAATCTGCTCGCCCTTGGCCTTGGTGCCTGCATGGAACACCATATTAGAGCTGTCCTCGGGCAATTCATCCAGCCCGCCAATGACCGAGCCTTTCTCATACGCTCCGGGATAGCCGTTGGATGCCATCACCACGGTGATTGCATGATCGTCCGCCCAATTGACCTTTGCTTCCGCCAGCCGCTCCTCGGCGCAGGCTAGCATCAAGTCCAGCGCCTGCGCGCCCAACCGCATCATCAGTACCTGACATTCAGGATCGCCGAAACGGCAGTTATATTCCACCAGACGCGGTTGCCCGTCCTTGATCATGAAGCCTGCGTAAAGCACGCCTTGGTAGGGGGTGCCGCGCCGCGCCATCTCGTCAATCGTGGGCTGCACGATCTTGGCAATTGCTTTGGCTGCGATCTCGTCGGATAAAACGGGGGCAGGGGAATAGGCCCCCATGCCGCCAGTGTTCGGCCCTTCGTCGCCGTCAAACGCGCGCTTGTGGTCCTGCGCGGTGCCGATGGGCAGCACGGTTTTGCCATCGGACAGCACGAAATAGGAGGCTTCCTCGCCCTCCATGAATTCTTCGATCACAACTTCCGCACCCGCGTCGCCAAACGCCCCGACCAGCATGTCATCCAGTGCGTCCAGAGCGGTGGCAATGTCCATCGCCACCACAACCCCTTTGCCAGCAGCTAGACCGTCGGCCTTGATCACGATCGGCGCGCCTTGCTCCTCGACATAGGCCTTCGCGGCGTCCAGATCGGTGAAATGTGCGTAGCCGGCAGTGGGGGCATTCGCCGCGTCACAAATCTCCTTGGTGAAGCTTTTGGACGCCTCCAGCCGCGCCGCCGCGGCTGACGGCCCGAAGCACAATATCCCCGCCGCACGCAACGCATCGGCCACCCCGGCGGCCAACGGGTCTTCAGGCCCGACGATGACAAAATCCACCGAATGGTTCTGCGCGAAATCCACCACCGCGTCGGGGTTCATGATGTCGAGCGCCGCACATTCCGCCACACTGGCAATCCCTGCGTTGCCCGGGGCCACGATCAGCCGGTCGCATTTGGGGTTCTGCATCACCGCCCATGCCAATGCATGCTCGCGCCCGCCGCTTCCAAGGATCAATATGTTCATCGCTGCTTCCCCTCCGGTTTCGGGCGTTCTAAGCTGCGCGCGCAGGCATCACAAGAGCGACGACATGGACCTTCTCGAAGACGACACGCCCGGGCGCAACGAGCCGGAATACACGGTCTCGGAAATCTCCGGCGCGGTGAAGCGCACCATCGAGGGCGAGTTTGGCCGCGTGCGCATCAAGGGCGAGGTCGGTCGGGTGATGATCGCGCGCTCCGGCCATGTCTATCTGGACCTGAAAGACGACCGTGCGGTGCTGGCGTCTATCATCTGGAAAGGGCAGGCGGCAAAGCTGGCGGTGCAGCCCGAAGAAGGCATGGAGGTCGTGGCCATCGGCAAGCTGACGACCTTCCCGGGCCAGTCCAAATACCAGATGGTGATCGAAGACATCCGCCCCGCCGGTGTCGGCGCACTGATGGCGATGCTGGAGAAGCGCAAGAAGGCGCTGGAGGCCGAGGGCCTGTTCGACCCCGCCCGCAAAAAGCCCATTCCCTACCTGCCGGAAATCATCGGCGTGATTACCTCGCCGCAGGGTGCAGTAATCCGCGATATCCTGCACCGCCTGCGGGACCGCTTCCCGCGCAAGGTGTTGATCTGGCCCGTCGCCGTGCAGGGCGAGGGTTGTGCGCCGCAAGTGACGGCGGCCATCGAAGGGTTCAATGCGATGACGCCGGGCGGGTCCTTGCCGCGCCCCGATTTGATCATCGTGGCCCGCGGCGGCGGCTCTATCGAGGACCTGTGGGGCTTCAACGACGAAAGCGTCGCGCGCGCGGCGGCGGCCTCGGACATACCGCTGATTTCTGCGGTCGGCCACGAGACGGATACGACCCTGATCGACTACGTCTCCGACATCCGCGCGCCCACCCCGACCGCCGCCGCCGAGATTGCCGTGCCGGTGCGGCTGGACCTTCTGGCCACCGTCGACAGCTACGGCGCGCGCATGGCGCAAGCGCTCAGCGGCATGGTTGGCGCACGCAAGCAACGGCTGGCCGATCTGTCCCGTGCCCTGCCACGCGCGAGCGAGCTCACCCAGACCGCGCGGCAGCGCTTTGATCTTGCGGGCGGACGGCTGGATGCATCGCTGAAGGCAGGGACCGCAACAAAGCGACTGTCTTTCGAAAAAGCGGCCTCGCCTTTGCGCCCGTCGATTCTTGCGCGCCAGACAGAGCGGATGACCGCGCGGCTCGATCAGGCGGGCGGGCGTCTGGCTGTGGCGCTTGAGCGGCGCGCCGAGCGGTCGCGCGCGCAATTTGACCGCGTGTCGGGCGGGCTGTCGCTCAAGGGCATTCAGCGCGACCTCGGATTGCAGCGCGACCGCCTTGCGCGCGCCACCCGCACGGCCTCTCAAGCGGGCAGCATCCAAGTCAAATCATGGCGCGACCAGATGGAAAAGCTCGACCGCCTGCGCGAAACGCTGGGCTATCAGGCGACGCTGGAGCGCGGCTATGCAGTCGTCTGGGACGGTGACAAGGTCGTCACCAACAGCACGCAGGCCAAAAAAGCCACCACATTGGAGGTGCAATTCAAAGACGCCCGCATCCCGGTCGGCGCTGCCGCCAAAGCCGCTCCCAAGCCAAAACCTTCGAAACCCGGCCAACCCGGTCTCTTCGACGACTGACCGTCCCCATCATTGCTTCAAAAATACCTCGGGGTGTGGGGCAGCGCCCCGCTAAAGTCGGGGGTGCGGGGGGTTGCCCCCGCTGTTGCGACTGCCGCAGGCAGGCGCAACTCAAGGCCGGTAGCTGACACCCACATCCGGCCCCGGGCAGACCAGCGGCTCGGAGCTTTTGCCAACCACGACCAGATCATCCGCCGGATCATCACCGACGATACGCGCGCTCTGGCGCGCGCCGTCATCAAAGAAATACCAACACAACGCGTCTGGTTGGTCATCATAGAGAAAACAAATCTCGTCGCGGTCGCCGAACCAGACCCCGCGCTGGCAGGTGCCGTCCAGAAAGCTCCAGACCACCCGCTTGCCGCTCAGATATTGCTCGGCCCCGTAGGGCGCGTCGTGACGGTTGAAAAACACAGTGGTGTCGCGGGTGAAAGCCTCGAACTGGGATGGGGTCATCTTCGTTTCAGCCTGTGCAGGGCAGGCGAGCAGGGCGAGAAGGAAAAGATGTTTCATCAGCGCAGGATGGGTGTTGCAATGACCAGCGTCAAGCGCTCCGCCAAGCCTCGGCATGGGGGCTCATCACACTTCTCCACCGCTTGGGCCACAGCGCGATACAGGCCATAACCGGCAGCGCGTAAGGCAGCATCGGGGCCTCCCCGCGGGCGGGGATTTCCAAGGCAGTGTAATGCTTTGCAGGGTGGGCGTGATGGTCGGAATGGCGCGGTGCGTTCAGCATCCACAGCGAGGACAACCAATGCGGCGCATTCCACGAATGAACCGCGCCGACAGGCTCGAAAGAGCCGTCTTCGCGCCGGGCGCGCTCCAGTCCGTAATGCTGGACATAGTCGGACAGCATCAGCTGTGTCTGGGCAAACGCCGCGAGCAGCAGATGCACCAACACACCGCGCCAACCCGCGATGATCAGCGAGATCAACAACATCAGCACCGCCCCCCCGATATACAGCAGATAGGGATTGCGCCGGTCCCATCGTCCGGCCCCGATCTGCGCAAGCCGCGCTTCCTCGGCTTTCAAGCCGGCTTTGAAGCTGCCAAGCCATGCGCGACGGGCAAAGCTGTAGAAGCTCTCGCCCATCCGCGAGGTGTTGGGATCGTTCGGGGTGCCCACATGGATGTGATGCACCAGTGGATGGGCAGAAGCATGATGCCCGAACAGCAACGAGATATAGACCCATTTTCCGGCCCGCCGCAGCCCGCGCGCGCCGCGGTGGATCAATTCATGCGCGTTGGAATTGCTGACCTGCCCCATGAACAGGCCCGTGGCCGCAAACAAGGCCAGGCCGCTGACCGAAAGCAGCCTCGTGCCGTGGCCGGACAGGGCCCAGACCATCAAAAACAGCAAGAAGAAATGCGCACCGACCAAGACCAGTGACAACAGATCGGCCTCGTCATCCTCGGCCGGTTCGCCGTCGCGGGTCAGGGCGGGAATGAACTCGTCGACGCCCGCGACAAACAGGGTGATGTAGAACAACCCGATCCACACGGCCCACCCGCCAAACAGCGCACCCGCCACCAGAAACGGCAGCGGAAAGAGCGTGGCGAGTGTGAAGGCCAGAAATGAGCGTGGCATAGATAATCGGTCCCTGAGTAAGCGCGTCAATGCTTCCTAAATAGTATGAATATGCCCAAATCATGGAAGCCTTTTGAAAATTTGCGGCAAAGGCTGCGCAGGAACGTCCATAGAGGTCGTTTTTGCGTATCCCGAGGGCGGTGTCACGGACTAGGTTCACTGCAAGCAAGATCGGGAGAGCATCATGGCGCTGGATGAACGCAAGGGCGTGTGGAAATCGGGCAAGGGACGGGGACGCAAGTTCACCAAGGGGCGTCAATATGATGATGCCGCTCTGGCCGAGGTGCAATCCTTGCTGGGCGAGCGCCCGCGCAACCGCGACTTGCTGATTGAATTCCTGCACCTGATTCAAGACAAGCACGGCCATCTGTCCGCCGCGCATCTGCGTGCGCTGGCCGAAGAGATGCGCCTGTCCATGGCCGAGATCTACGAGGTTGCCAGCTTCTATGCCCATTTCGACGTGGTCAAAGAAGACGAGGCCCCGCCGCCCGCGCTGACGATCCGTGTCTGCGACTCGCTGTCGTGCGAGTTGGCGGGCGCGCAGGCGTTGAAGGCGGCCTTGGAGGACGGGTTGGACGCCTCCGAAGTCCGGGTTCTGCGCGCGCCTTGTATGGGGCGCTGCGACACAGCACCCGTGCTGGAACTGGGGCATCATCACGTGGATAACGCCACGGTTGAAAAGGTCGAGGCCGCGATTTCTGCGGGGGATACCCATGCGCATATCCCTGACTACGAAACTTATGAAAAATACAAAAATTCAGATGGTTACGCCGCACTTCTAACTCTCCGTAACGACGGAAAGTGGGAAGATGTTCAGGCGCTGATCAAGGAAAGCGGTTTGCGCGGTCTTGGTGGCGCGGGCTTTCCGTCCGGCACCAAATGGGGCTTCGTGCGCGGCAATGCAGGGCCGCGCTATCTGGCCGTGAACGGCGACGAGGGCGAGCCCGGTACGTTCAAGGACCGCTACTATCTGGAACGCGCGCCGCATTTGTTCCTAGAGGGAATGTTGATCGCCGCATGGGCCGTCGAGGCCGACCGCTGCTACATCTATATGCGGGACGAATACCCCGCCGTCTTGGACATCCTGCGCCGCGAGATCACAGCACTGGAGGCCGCGGGCTTGGTGGCTGAAGGCTATATCGAGCTGCGCCGCGGTGCAGGGGCTTATATCTGCGGCGAAGAGAGCGCGATGATCGAGTCCATCGAAGGCAAACGTGGCTTGCCGCGCCACCGCCCGCCTTACGTGGCGCAGGTGGGGCTGTTCGGCCAACCCACATTGGTTCACAACGTCGAAACCCTGCACTGGATCGCGCGCATCTGCCGCGAGGGGCCGGAAGTGCTGAACACCACTGAGAAGAACGGCCGCAAAGGTCTGCGCAGCTATTCGGTTTCGGGGCGTGTGGCGAAGCCCGGCGTGCACTTGCTGCCTGCGGGTTCCACCATCACAGATGTTATCGAAGCCGCAGGCGGCATGGCGCAGGGCCACGTGTTCAAGGCCTATCAGCCGGGCGGGCCATCGTCCGGCCTGTTGCCCGCCAGCATCGACGACGTGCCGCTGGACTTCGACACGCTGCAACCTTTGGGCAGCTTCATCGGCTCGGCCGCTGTGGTGGTGTTGTCGGATCAGGACTCTGCCAAAGCGGCGGCGCTGAACATGCTGCGGTTCTTCGAGGACGAGTCCTGCGGGCAATGCACGCCCTGCCGTGTGGGCTGCGAAAAGGCGGTGAAGCTGATGCAAGCCGACACATGGGACCAACCGCTGCTGGAGGAGCTGTGCGTAGCCATGGGTGATGCGTCCATCTGCGGGCTGGGCCAAGCCGCGCCAAATCCGATCCGTATGGTGATAAAGCACTTTAGCAACGAAGTTTAATCGCCGGCTCATATGTTGCCCTAGAGGGTCAGGTTTTCGGGGCCGGGTGTCCCACTATCACCGCCGCTCTTGGCAGCGTTCCGGACAGGCATTTGAGCGCCGCATCTTCCATCTGACCGCGCGAGGGGTTAGGTGGGATAAAGTCGGAACATTCAAGGCCTCGCAGACCCCCATGTCCTTTTTCAAGAAGCTCAAAAACAAGCTGTTCAAATCGTCGTCCAAACTTGAGGAAGGTTTGGACGCCATTGTCGGAGATGGTGGCGTCGAAGAAGACGTAGACGTCACGCAGCCAGTGGCTGAGCCGCATAACGACATCGCCGAGGCCGAAGCCGACGCACTGGCTGCGAAGGAGGCTGAAGAAGCTGAAGCTAAGCTGGTCGAAGAGGCGCGCGCAGCTGAGGCTGAAGCAGAAAAACGTGCCGCAGATGCATTGGAAAAGGCCGAAGCTGCTCGCAATGCCGAGATAGAAGCCGCTGCACAGGCCGCAAGAGACGCCGAGGCTATGGCACTTGCAGTGCAAAAAGCCGAAGATGCCCGCGCCGCTCAAGCCGCTGCAGAAGCCCAATTAGAAGGTGATCGGGCCAAAGAGGCTGCTGAAATCGCCTTAGCCGAGGCGACAGCCGCCCGTGTAGCCCAAGAGGCACGCGACGCTGAGGAGGCCACGCGCGTAGCAGCACAGGCGGAAGCTGAGGAAAACGCTCGAAAGTTGAAAGAGGCCGAAGAAGCACTTGAAGTGCAAAAAGCTCTGGCCGCCGCAGAGGCACAACGTATAGCGGACGCGACAAAAGCCGCCGAGGAAGCAGAGCGGATCGCGAAAATCGCGACCGAGAAGGCCGCTGAAGAGGCCAAAGCCGCAGAAGATGCCGCCGCGTTTGCTGCACAAGAACCGGACGTCGCAAAAGCCAACGTGACATCCGCTTTGGATGTGCCCGAAGCCGCTGCGGTATTGAGTGCGCCCAACGAACCTGACGAGCCCGCAAAAAAGCCCGGCCTGTTCGGGCGCCTTTTGGGGCGTAAAGACCAAAAGACTGTCATTCGCCGCGAGCTGGATGACGACATGTTGGAAGCGCTCGAAGAGTTGCTGATCGCCTCCGATATGGGCGTCGATACGGCCCTGCGGGTGACGGCGAATATGGCCGAAGGCCGCTTTGGTAAAAAGCTGTCCACTCAGGAAATCAAGGAACTTCTGGCCGCCGAGATCACCAAGATCATGGAACCGGTCGCCAAACCTATGCCGATCTATCCCAAGCGCCCGCAGGTGGTGCTGGTGGTGGGGGTCAACGGCTCTGGCAAGACCACGACCATCGGCAAACTGGCGCTGCAGTTTTCCAATGCGGGCAAGAAGGTGGTGATCGCCGCGGGCGATACATTCCGCGCCGCCGCGGTCGAGCAATTGCAGGTCTGGGGGGACCGCGCCGGCGTTCCCGTGCTGACCGCACCGGAAGGCTCCGACCCCGCGTCGCTGGTCTATGATGCGATGACCAAAGCCGAGGCTGACGGCGCCGACCTGCTGATGATCGACACGGCGGGCCGCTTGCAAAACCGCGCCGATCTGATGGAGGAGCTTGCCAAAATCGTCCGAGTGATCCGCAAGAAGGACGACACCGCGCCACATAACACCCTGCTTGTGCTGGATGCGACGACGGGCCAGAACGCGCTCAATCAGGTCGACGTCTTCCGCCAGATCAGCGACGTCTCCGGCCTCGTGATGACCAAGCTCGACGGCACGGCCAAAGGCGGCGTGCTGGTGGCGTTGGCGGATAAGTTTGGCCTGCCGATCCATGCCATCGGGGTGGGGGAGCAGATCGACGACCTTGCCCCGTTCGACCCTGAGGAGTTCGCGCAAGCCCTCACCGGTGCCACCACCGAGTAACGCCGCATTAAGGTTAACGCGCCCCCATGGTTTCATCTTGGCATAAATATTCCCCCCGGAGGGTCCTTGCATCATGAGCGCATGGCTCGTCTCGCTGGAGGGCACCGAGGCTGGACACCAGCTGGCACTGATCCTCGCGCTAACCGCAGCATTCCTGCACGCCATCTTCGGGGCACTGCAAAAAGGCCGTCACGATCCGTGGCTGTCGCGCGGGGCTATCGACTTCAGCTACGGCGTGATCGCCGCCCCCTTTGCGCTGTTCGTCGCCCCGTGGCCGGAGCCGCATATGTGGCTGATCTTCGCCACCGCCTTTGTGATCCACTCCGTCTACAAGCTGTTGCAGGCCTTTACCTACAGCAAAGGCGCTTACACGGTCGTCTATCCCGTGGTCCGAGGCACAGGGCCGCTTTTCGCGGTCATCGGCGCGTATTTCATCTTTGGCGAGACCTTCAACTGGATCCAGTGGCTCGGGGTCGCCACGCTGCTGGCGGGTATCTACGGGCTGGCGGTGTATAACCTGCGCACGATCACGCTGAACCGTGACACGCTGGTACCAGCCTTGTGGCTGGCGGTGGCCACGGGGATGTTCGTGGCGCTCTACACCACCTATGACGCCTACGGCATCCGCGCGACTGCCGATCCGTTTACGTTCCTTGCGTGGTTTTTCTTTCTCGACGGGCTGTTCTTCATCCCGCCCATCGCCGCGCGCCGCTGGTGGCGCATGGCCGATCGCCCGACATTGGGTCCGCTGATGCAGCGCGGTGTGCTCGGCGCGTTCGTGGCGTTTTTCTCGTTCGGGGCCATCATGATGGCGACACGGCTCGACAATGTGGGGGAGGCTGCGGTATTGCGCGAGACCTCGACCGTGTTTGCCGCGCTGATCGGCTGGCTGGTCTTGGGGGAAAAGGTCGGACCGCGCCGGCTGACTTTGATGGCGCTTATCGCGCTTGGCGCGGTGATCGTGGAAGCAGGAGGCTAGAGCATGGCAGAGAAGAAAATCTCGCAAGGGCTGAAATCGGCGCTAGAACTGGGGCCGGTGCTGCTGTTCTTCGTGGCCTATCTGAAGATGAAGGAAGAGGTGTATCTGATTGGTGGCACTGAATATTCTGGCTTCATCGTGGTGACCGCGTTGTTCGTGCCGCTGCTTCTGCTCTCCATGGGAATATTGTGGAAACTGACGGGCAAACTCAGCCGGATGCAGGTGCTGACGGCGTTTATGGTGATCTTCTTTGGCGGGCTGACGGTCTATTTCAACGACGAGAAATTCTTCAAGATCAAAACCACCATCGTCTACGGCTTCTTCGCCTCGATGCTGGGGATCGGCCTGCTGCTGAAACGCTCTTGGCTGGAATATGTCATGGACGACTTTCTGCCGTTGAAACCGGAGGGCTGGATGATCCTGACCAAGCGCCTGACCGCCATGTTCGCAGCCCTCGCCATCGCGAACGAACTGGTCTGGCGCTTTATGTCGACCGATGCGTGGGTGAAAATCGAAACCTTCGGCTTTCCCGCTGCGTTATTCGTGTTCTTCATGCTTCAAGCCGGCATGCTACAACGCTATTCCGACGAGCCGGAAGACGCGGCCTAGTCCTTTTTATTCACCCGCTTCGACAGTTCTGCATGGCTTTCCTTGCGCTCTGAATAGCGGTCGACCAACTCATCCTTGATGTCACGGGTCAGCAAGGTGAAGCGCATCAGCTCCTCCATCACATCGACCATGCGGTCGTAAAACGGCGAGGGCTTCATGCGGTAGCGGCCATCGAATTCCTGAAATACCTTGGGCACCGAGGACTGGTTGGGAATGGTCAGCAACCGCATCCACCGGCCCAGAATACGCAGCTGGTTGACCGTGTTGAACGACTGCGACCCCGCGTTGACCTGCATCACCGCCAGCGTCTTGCCTTGGGTCGGGCGCACGCCGCCCATGCTGAGCGGTATCCAGTCGATCTGGGATTTCATGATGCCGGTCATGGCCCCGTGGCGCTCGGGGGAGCACCAGACCATGCCTTCGGACCACGTCACCAGTTCGCGCAGTTCGGCCACCTTGGGATGATCCGCGTCCTCGCTGTCGGGCAGGGGCAGGTCGCGCGGGTCGAAAACGCGCACCTCGGCCCCCATGCGGGTCAGCACGCGGGCGGCTTCCTCGGTCATGGATCGCGAAAAGCTGCCCTGACGCAGCGAGCCATAGAGCATGGCGATACGCGGCTTATGGGTGCCGGGGCTTTGTGCCTCTAGCGTCTTGGGGATTTGGAAATGAGCGTCGTCGAGCTGGGGCGTATCAGTCATGGGCTGCGGGCTTTTCAGTCAGTGCGGTTTGGCACGGGTGTAAGCTGGACGGGTCGGTTTTGCTAGATGTCTGCTTTGAGCCCAATGGAGACCGCTGGAAATCTTTCGATTTTCTGAGTAATGCAAGTGACAGCAACGTTTTTCGTGAGGTTTTACCATTGCTCATCCCTTTGTCTGACCCACTTTGGTCCCGCTTGTATGGCCCCTATGGCATAGAAGACGTTTCAGGCATCATCGCTAAATTGGAAAGGGGTTGGGACCTAGTCATTGCCAAGGATTTATTCTGGGAAAAGCTCCACCACCAAGATGATCTGTATCCGGTCACATTTGCAGCCTTACCCTGGCTGCGTAAGATAGCGAATGCAAAAGGCGATGCTGACTTGGACAGCTTGTTGTTCTTCTCACATGTCTTGTATTGCGCATCCACTTCGGGTGGAACTGGTTGCGACGGTCATGGCCCTCGCGGAAAGTACCGCGGACTTTCACTTCATTTTCAAGATCATGCGTTGGATTGGATACCTAAGGAAAACCACCTGAGAGTTGAGGACATGGTTGTTCTTGCCAGTTTGGAAGACTGGTTCGCAGCAAACACAAATGGCATTGCTAAAGCCTGTCTGGACGCGATAACGGAAGATGACGACTACGCAGCGGCGGCACTAACGACTGGGTTTTCTTGCCTTCACGGAAGCGAAAACGCCGTTACGCTGGTTACGCTGTGGGCAGATCAACATGACATTGATTTCATAAATGAAAATGTCTCTTTGAACTCAAGTGATCGTTCCCTGCTAATATCCCTGTCAACCATGCTGGATAATAAGAACAAAAATTTGGCTAATTTCATTCGTGAATTCATCGGCCCAGCCACACCTGACCCAAACCAACTTGATCTACCTTTGTAGAGACGTCAGCTTCGTCCGCACAGTGATCCTTAACCCTCACCCCACATGAAACAGCGTGTTGAACAGCTTGGGGTCCAAGCTGTCGGCTGCAAATGTCGGGCCTTCTGTCATCACGGAGACCGCGTCGTGGCTGTGCAGACTCTCCTGATGTGACGCGATTACGCGGAAATCCTTGATGCGCGGATCGGCCTGCAACTGCTCGCAAAAGGACCGCGCGGCGTCCTCGACGAAGATCGGGTTGGCGGCGTTAAGCTCGGCAAAGGCCTGCTCGTCCTCGCGCTTGACCATCACCTGCGTCTCGGTCGGCACGGCGGTGCGACACAGCTCGATCAGGTCTTCGAACCACAGGCAGTCTTGCTCGCAATCCACTTCCACTGACACCCGCGCGACGGAGCGCTGCGAATGGGGCGTGGCAAGCTGACCGCG
Source organism: Litoreibacter meonggei (assembly GCF_003663885.1). Classification (GTDB taxonomy): domain Bacteria; phylum Pseudomonadota; class Alphaproteobacteria; order Rhodobacterales; family Rhodobacteraceae; genus Litoreibacter; species Litoreibacter meonggei. The sequence goes on along the minus strand of NZ_RCCE01000001.1, from coordinate 393,077 downwards.
ATACTGACGGGCGTGTTCCGACAGCTCCAGCGAGCAGGGGCAGGTGGAGGAATAGACATAGTCCAGATGCAGGATTTTCTTGCGGGTGCCTTGGGTGTCGACCACCTCTAACGCGATGTCGTAATACTGGTATCCCTCAAGGCCGGAGCGCAGGGATTGCAGCTTCATCGGGAAGGAAAATCGCATCTGGATGCGGGCGTCGAAGCTTTCCAGATCGGTTTTATAGGCGTCGAGTGTTTGCTCAATCACCTCGAAGCTGAAGGTCTGCTCGGCTTGGGCGTAGAAGCTGCGCATGATGCGGGACATGTTAATGCCCTTCTTCTCGGCCTCCAGCGACACTGTGCCGGTGACCGAAGTCTCCAACGTCAGGTCGTCACCGTCGCGGGTATGGACCCGGATGGGCAGGCGGAAGTTGGAGATGCCGACGTGCTGGATGTGCTGCTTGGCCCCGCGGATCAGCGAGGACGGCCCGTTTTGCAGGTCGGGCATGGTGGCTTTGTAGGCCTCGTCCACGGCGAATTCTTCGGGGTAGGCGCGGGCCAGCGCGGGGTAGTTCGCCAGTTCCTGACCGGGGATCAGGCGGGAGACCAGCGGGTCCAGATCGGCCACCTCGACGGCTGAGACCTTGCCCGCCCACTGGCGCAGCAGGGCAAGGGCGGCTTCGGCCTCCTCGCGGGTCGGCTCGGGTGTGTGGACGTTCATGGCTTTCCCTCCTCGGGATGCGGCGTCGGCGTGCGCCACTATATGGGGCGGCACGCGGACGTTACAAAGGAAAACCGACCTTTTTGGCCTAGACCGCGTCTAGTGCTGTGCGGATATCCGCCAGCAAATCGGACTTGTCTTCCAGCCCGATGGAGATGCGCACCAGCCCGTCGGTGATACCCAACTCGGCGCGTTTCTCATCGCTTAGGCGTTGGTGCGTGGTGGTCGCGGGATGGGTCACGATGCTTTTGCTGTCGCCCAGATTGTTGGAGATCAGGATGATGCCCAGCGCATTGAGGAAGCGGAACGCCGCGTCCTTGCCGCCTTGAATGTCGAGCGAGATCACCGTCCCGCCTGCACCCATTTGTTCTTTGGCAACAGATTGTTGCGGGTGGGAGTTCAAGTAGGGATACAGCGTGCGGTCCAGTTTGTTGTGACCTTCCAGCGCCTCGGCAATGAACAACGCGCTCTCAGCCTGCGCGTTGCAGCGCAGGTGCAGGGTCTCCAGACCTTTCAGCATTACCCACGCGTTGAACGGCGACAGCGCGCCGCCCGTGTGCTTGAGGTAAGGCTCGGCGGTTTTGCGGATGAACTCTTTGGTGCCGCAGATCACGCCGCCAAGGCAGCGGCCCTGACCGTCGATATGCTTGGTGGCGGAATAGACGATGACGTCGGCGCCAAGCTCTGCCGCCTTGGAAAACGCAGGGGTGGCGAAGACATTGTCGACCACCACCAACGCGCCTTTGGCATGGGCAATTTCGGCCACGCCTTTGACGTCGATGACTTCCAGCGTGGGGTTTGAGACGGATTCAAGGAAGACGGCCTTGGTGTCGTCGCGAACGGCGGCTTTCCACGCCGCAAGGTCGGTGCCGTCGACAAAGGTGACCTCGACCCCGTAGCGCGTCAGCACGTCCTCAAGGATATACAGACACGACCCGAACAGCGCCTTGGCCGACACCACATGGTCGCCAGCCTTCAGCATGGAGGTCAACGCGCCACTGACAGCAGCCATGCCGGAGGCAGTGGCGAAAGCGTCTTCGGTGCCTTCGATGGCCGCGATGCGGTCCTCGAACATGCGCACGGTGGGGTTGCCGTAGCGGGCGTAGATGAATTCTTCGGGGCCGCTCTCGATGAAACGCGCCTCGGCCTGCTCGGGGCTGTCATAGACGAAGCCTTGGGTCAGGAAGATCGCTTCGGACATCTCACCATATTGGGAACGGCGGGTGCCGCTGTGGACGGATTTCGTGCGGGGGGACCAGTCTTTTGTCATGTCATCCTCTGTTGGGCGTCGCCCAAATAAAAAGCCTCCACCGGGAAAAGGGGGAGGCTCATATCAATCCATCCTCTTTAGCAGCATATTTAACGTGGCCCGCAATCCGGTAACAAATCGCCACGGGGACTTGGATACGCCCGCTGGGCGGGAGGGTCAAGACCATGGCGCGTTGTCTGCGCAAAGTAGGGCTGGAGCCTTTTGTGCAAAATACTGCGCGGTTAACGATTGTCCGCTTTGCTGGAGGATAGCCGGATATGGCTTTGCGTTTCCGCGACCTCAGGCAAGGCGCGTATACAGTCCAGAACGGTGTCCAGGTTTGACAGCGAAGACGCCCGCACCTCGGCGACAAGATCAAAGCTTCCGCTTAGGGTGTGGATATCCAAGATCGCAGAAATTCGTCGCAAGGATTGAATGGTGGTCTTCCCGTCGTCCGCTTTCAACCGGATCAGTGTAAAGGCGCTCACTTGCGTATCTGTCTTGCCTGCTGACAGCTCAACGGTAAACCGTTTGATCACGTTTTGATGCTGTAACCGGTCAATGCGGTTTTGAATTGTTCCGCGCGAGACGCCCAGATTTTGGGCAAGAACTGTCGCTGAGGCGCGCGCGTCCTTGGTCAGGAGCTGCAGAAGCTGGTGGTCTAAATCATCCATACTCCATGTTATCTTTAACCGCCGCCAAAAAGTCAAAACTTTAGCGATTTGCAACAATTTTTGCCATTTTGGGTAGCAGTGGAATAGGATTTGATTGTGTCTGATAGCACGCGAAGGATTTGTGGAATGAAGATGATTGCGGTTTTGGGTTTGGGCAAGGTTGGCTCTCTGGCGGCCGAGTTGTTGCATGGATCAGGCTTCGACGTGACGGGCATTGATCTGGCGACACGTGGTGATCTGCCGTTTCCGGTAGTGGCGTTGGATTTGTCCGATACAAGCGGCGTTGAGGCGGTTTTTGCCAAACAGGATGCTGTTCTGTCGTGTTTGCCATTCCATCTGAACATTTCTGTGGCCGAAATTGCGCATCGTGCGGGTATTCACTATTTCGACCTGACCGAAGATGTGCCGACCACAAACCGTGTCATAGAGCTGAGCAAGACTTCAAAGGGCCTTATGGCCCCGCAATGTGGCCTTGCACCCGGCTTTATCGGGATCGTCGGCGCGTCTTTGATTGCCCAGTTGGATGAATGCCGCTCGTGCAAGATGCGTGTTGGCGCATTGCCACAGAACCCGACCGGTTTGATGGGCTATTCCTTCAACTGGTCCCCCGAAGGCGTGGTGAATGAATATCTAAACGACTGCGAAGTGATCGAGGATGGTGCGCGCAAGCTCGTGTCGCCGATGGAATGGATGGAAGACATCTATATCGACGGCATGAAGCTTGAGGCATTCACCACCTCGGGCGGCTTGGGCACCATGTGCGAAACCTATCTGGGTAAAGTCAAAAATATCGACTACAAAACCATGCGATATCCGGGCCATGCGAAGTTGATGAATTTCTTCTTCCACGAGCTTTTGATGCGGGACCGCCGCAAAGAAGCGGGCGAGATATTGATCAATGCGAAGCCGCCCGTTGAAGACGATATTGTCTATGTACACGCGTCTGCCGAGGGCACGATCGACGCAAAGTTGCAGCGCCGCGAATTTGTCCGCGCCTATCGCCCCGTCGAAGTTGCGGGCAAACAGCGCACCGCGATTTCGTGGACGACCGCTGGCTCGGTTGTCTCGATCATCGAAATGGTGCGTGATGGTGCACTGCCGTCTACGGGGTTCTTGAAGCAAGAGGAGATCGGCCTCGAAGCGTTCCTTGCGACACCGACAGGCGGATTATACGCGGCAAATTGAGTGCAGCAGGGGCCGGCCGATGTCGGTAACTGCAAGCCCTGAGCGCCAACACCACAGAGCACCGAAGTTGGCCTTATGTTACGGCACTGCTTGACAGTTTGCCAGCACCGCTCCAAGCCTTGGCGCTATGTTTGACGCGCGCCCAGTGGCCTATGTGATCGGCCTGCTTACCGCCTGCCTCGGGGCTTCGATGCTGATTCCGATGGCGCTGGACCTGTGGGTTGGCAACGGGCATTGGCCCGCCTTTGCCGAAAGCGCGATCATTACCACGGGTATTGGCGTGTTGATGGCGCTGGCCTCTGCCAATGGTGTGGGCGACCGATTGTCCATCCAGCAAACCTTTTTGCTGACTACTGGCGTTTGGCTGGCCTTGCCGATTTTCGGCGCGTTGCCAATGTTTCTGGGGGCCACCGAGGCGCGCTATGTCGATGCGTTCTTCGAGGCCATGTCAGGGCTGACCACCACGGGAGCCACGGTCTTTACCCAGTTGGAGGCGCTACCGGACGGGTTGAAGTTATGGCGGTCGATGCTGCAGTGGTTCGGTGGCATTGGTATTATCGTGGTCGCCATGGTGTTCCTGCCCGAACTCAGGGTCGGGGGGATGCAGATTTTTCGGTCCGAAGCGTTTGACACGATGGGCAAGGTGCTGCCTCGGGCAGTGCAGATCGCCGCGCAGATTTCCTATTTCTACGTGGGCCTGACCATCGCGTGTGGTGTGTCCTATGTCGTTGTCGGGATGGCGCCTTTCGAGGCGATCAACCACGCGTTGACCACCATGTCGACCGGCGGATTTTCGACATCGGACGCCTCGTTCGGGGCGTTTCAGGGGACACCGGAATATGTGGCCTCGTTCTTCATGATTTTGGCGTCGCTGCCGTTTGTGCGCTATGTCCAGCTGCTTTCTGGCTCGGCCAAGCCGCTGCTGAGGGACAGTCAGTTGCGGGCCTATCTGGCAACCATTCTGGGCTTTACCCTGCTGTTTACCGTGTTCCGCCTGTTCGTTTTCGGCGATCATCCGGAGGAGGGGTTCCGTGAGGGCCTGTTCAACGTGGTGTCGATCATTTCCGGCACGGGCTATGCCAGCGTGGACTACCAGCTGTGGGGCAGCCTTGCGGTGGCGGTGTTCTTCTTTCTGGGACTGATCGGCGGCTGCGCCGGCTCGACCGCGTGCTCGGTCAAGATCTTCCGCTACCAGTTGTTATTCGCCTCGATCAAGGCGCAGGTGCGCCGTATTCACTCGCCGCACGGCCTGTTCCAGCCGCGCTATGACGGCAAGCCCGTGAGCGAGGATGTGTTGTCCTCGGTGATGTCGTTCTTTGTGATGTTCGTGGTGTCCTTGGGGATGTTGTCGGTGCTGCTGGGCTTGACCGGATTGGACTTCATTACCTCCGTCTCCGGTGCGGCGACCGCTTTGGCCAATATCGGGCCGGGGCTTGGCAGCCAGATTGGGCCTTCGGGCAATTTCTCGGGGTTGAACGACACCGCCAAATGGCTGCTGGCGGCTGGCATGCTTATCGGTCGGCTGGAGCTTTTGGCGGTCTACGCAATTTTCACTATTCGTTTCTGGAGAGCCTGACATGTCCACCAAACCCCTTGGCGCGCAACTTTCACATATGTTGAAATCCCGTGGCGTGGAGGTCATTTTCGGCATCCCCGGTGTGCACAACCAGGAGATGTATCGCGGGATTGAGGAGGCGGGGATCACCCATGTGCTGGCCCGCAACGAGCAGGGCGCAGGTTTCATGGCGGACGGCTATGCGCGAGCGACCGGCACGCCCGGCGTGGCCTACGTGATCACAGGGCCGGGGCTGTGCAACATCATGAACCCTGTGGGGCAGGCCTATTCGGATAGCGTTCCGCTGCTGGTGATTGCGTCCTGCCTTGACGAAACGGTGGCGACCCGTGGCCAGTTGCACCAGATGCTGGACCAAGAGGGCGCGGGTGCGACCGTTGCCGAGTGGTCGGAGACCCCGCGCACTGCGAACGCCGCGTACCATCTGATCGACCGTGCGCTGCTGGAGTTCCAGACCTCGCGTCCGCGCCCCAAGCTGATGAACGTCCCGATTGCATTGCTGGAGGCGGAGGCCGCGCCCGCAGCGGACCGATCTGTGCAGGTGGCGTTCGATGCCCCCAATTCCGACCAGATCGCCCGCATCGCGGGAATGCTAGCTAAGGCCAAACGTCCGGTGGTGATCCTTGGCGGCGGCGCGTGTCGCGCGGAGGGGCTTGCCGCGGAAGTTGCGACCCGTGCGGGCGCTGCCGTGTTCATGACCAATGCGGGGCGCGGCCTGTATGGTGACGACGCGCCGTTGAGCTTTGGCGCGTGTTTGAGCCGCCCGGGCAGCGCCGATATTATGGCGCAGGCTGATCTGGTATTGGTTCTTGGCAGCGAGCTGTCCGAATGCGACCTCTGGCGCGGCCCGCTGGGCCATGACTGTCCGATGGTCCGCGTCGATCTTGACCCCCAGATGCTGGTGGATCGTCATAACGTCACCGATCCTGTGCTGGCCGATTGCACGGTCTTCTGCGAGGCGCTTTTGGCGGCGATGGAGCCGTCCGGCAGCGATTGGGATGCGGCTGCGATCACCGCCTTGCGGGCGAAGTGGCGCGCCGAGACGGATGCGGACCGTCCGGGGATCGTCCCGCTGGTGGACGCGCTGCGCGCGGTGCTGCCATCTGAGACGATGATCTTCTCCGACATGACGCAATTCGCCTATGTCGCTAACGAGACCTTTCCCATGGACCGCCCCGGCCACTGGCACCACCCGTCGGGCTTCGGCACGTTGGGCTACGCGCTGCCAGCGGCCATCGGTGGCAAGGTGGGGGCTGGGGACAAGCCGGTGATCTCGATCAACGGCGACAGCGGGTTCCAATACAACATTCAGGAGCTGGCGACGGCGGTGGAGCTGGGTCTGAGCCTGCCGATCATCGTGTGGGACAATGGCAAGCTGAAAGAGATTGAGGACGGCATGATTAACGCCCAGATCGCTCCCAATGCGGTGGTCGCCCGCAACCCTGACTTCTGCAAGCTGGCCGAAGCCTACGGCGCCCACGCGGTTGCCCCACGTTCGCTGGAGGCGTTCAAACAGGCGGTGACCGACGCGCTGGCCGCGGATGGCCCGACGCTGATCCACGTGACGCCGGAGACGGCCGGGGGCTAAGGTCCGCTTTGCGGGACAAAGCCTCCGTTCGTTACTGCTACTTCTACGTCCGCTTGTGGTGACGAGAGTTAGTTTTGGCTCGATGGTCAGTTCTTGTGCGGAACGGGTCCAACGACCGCTGTACTCGTTGCTGGCGCATGGTTTGAGCACCTAGCTGCACCTCGCATTTTGTTTTCAAAACGCGAGGCTGATTTAGATGAGTTCGTTCGCCAACCGGTGCTTTTACCCAATCAATAGTTCATTGACGAAGGTGATGTCGTCAAAATCTGACACACCAAGCAAGTCGATCTTGTCGCGACCACCATCAAGATTAATTCGCACAAAGCTATGGAACTCGCGGACACTCGAAATTTCCGCACCGCCCAAGTCAATGACATCCTCTGTGACGTCAAAATCTGCAATGACCGTTTTGTCGCGGGCACCGTCTTCTGCCAATGCCGCAGAAAACACAAAGGTGTCGGCTCCGTCCCCACCAATGACAAAGTCACGCCGACCGTCACCCGCGTGGATGATATCGTCACCGGCACCGCCAAAGACGAAGTCGTTTCCGCGTCCGCCATCGATCTCATCGTTGCCATCACCCGCGACAATTGTATCTCTGCCACGTCCGCCAAAGATCAGGTCATCGCCGCCCCCGGCAAGGACGAAATCATTGCCATTCATCGCATCTATCTGATCGCGACCTTCGGTGCCGAACAAGAAATCACGGCGGTTTGTACCAGCAATCATATTGTAGACCGGAGCAAAATCGAAGCTGACGATAACCGGATCATGGTCGGAATTGCGGGCCGCCGTGTCGCCGTCAAACAGCGTGGGATCGCGACCAAAATCAAGGTTGTAATCCAAGGCGTCGGCCTCGTCGGAGTTGACGTGCCATTCGGTAACGCCGACGACGCTGTCCGCCAGCGCGTCATTGGCAAGCACATAGTCCAAAGTCCCAATTTGACCGTCAAACACATAGGAATAAGCGTCTTCACCAAGTTCGGCGGCTGCAAGATCGGTGAAGCCAGCGTCAGACAGGGTCGTCAATGGATCCTCCCGCGCGTAAGCGTTTAAGTCGCCCAGGATCAACGAATTGCTTGATCCTTGCCCCGTAGGATCGCTGTTCATCCAGTCCGCCAGAATGCTCGCCGCTTCGGTTCGCGTCGCGTTGTTGTTGCCCTGGCCGTCACCTTGGGCCTCGTCCGCGTCGATGCCCGACAGTGAGCCTTTGGACTTCAGGTGGTTGACCGAAACGGTAAGGGTCTGGCCCGTGTCCAGATCCTCAAATGTCTGTGCAATCGCCGGACGGTTAAGTCCACGTCCAGCTCCTAACGGGTCAATGAAGTCGCGCCCTTCAAAGGTCTCTAGGATGGCCATGTCGCCCTGCAGCCCGACCTCTTGCACCTTGTAAATCAGGCCGTTCGAAATCGCGTCACCGCCAACGAATTCCTGCCCCGGATCAACGAAACCGTAAACCTCGGACCCAAGCTCGGCGTTGACGCGGTCAACGATGTCCTTGATCGCGAAGGTATCGCCCGCAAAGTCGTTTTCCAACTCGACCAGCCCCAGCACATCGGCGTCAATTGCGACGATGGCATTCACCAGTTTGTCCGCTTGGCGCTCAAACTCCTCCGGCGTGTCGGCCCCGCGCGGGTCGGAGCCGTTATCCGTCGTTGCACCGGTCACATCAATCGTGGTGAAGTAGTTCAGCACGTTTAGGCTGGCGACCTTGAAGTTGCCGCCGATGTCCTCTGGTGTGTCGGGGCGCGGGTTGGACTGCTCGTAGACGCCTTCTGCGGCGTTGATGCGAAATTCCCCGAAGGAGTATCCAACCACGCCTTCAATCGAGGAAATGACGTCGCCCATCCGAAAGCTGTCCTCAGCGGTCAATATGCCGTCATTGCCGTCGATGATGTTCAACTGGTCCGGGTTCTGGCCCGAAAGGCCGTCATCCAGCACAAGGGTCCGCGCTGCGACGTCTTGCAAGTGCTGCTCGAATCCGGCGGTGTCGGGGTCATTTTCTTGGGTGAATTGCACAGGCCGCCCGTCGGCGCTGACGTTGTATTGGCCGAAGCGGTCCAGATTGAACAATTCCGACACCGTCATATCTTGGGCCACGTTCACCAACATGCCTTCATAGGCTTCCAGATTGGCAACATAGTTGCCGTTACTGTCTTGCATGACATTTGCGGTTGGGAATGCAACGTCCACTGCCGTTGGCGCCAATTGGTCGGTCTCAAGCACCGCAACCGCAGTGGCAGAGATCTGCGTCTGGCCGAAGTTTTCCCCGACCGTTCCGGTGATTTCGACAAGGTCGCCAATGTTGACATCAACCAGCGGAGCAGAGCCGTCGAAGATGAAAATGCCTTCTGAACTCAAATCATCAAAGTCGTAGTCGATTTCTTCTTCCTGAATGTAGAACCCGTTTAGATCGCCTTGGCTGCCGAGCAACCCGTCCTGAAAGTCCGCCGTGACGATGGCGCGGACCGTCACGATTTGCCCTTCCAGCGCGCTTCGGTCGTCGACGCCAATCTCAGCCAGATCTCCGGTGCCACCTGCGCCCTGAATTTCGCTAATCAAAGTGATTTCTGTGGGCGGAGCGATGAAGTTCGTAGCACCCGGCGTAGGCGCCTGAGCGGTAAACTCTCCGGTTCCATCGGGTTGGCGGGCCAAAGCGTCGCCGGTGACATTCCCATTGGCCCCTTCATCCGCCTGCACGCTTTGCCCAAGTGCCGCCAACAGCCCCACGTCGTCAGGATCGTTGGCCCCATAGACAATAGCGTCCAACAGGTTATCGGTTGTCGCAGCGTCCGGCGCTGGCCCATCATAAAGAGCAACCGCATCAGCGCCGTTTTGCAGACCATTGGTGGTGAATTCGATCAGGTCGACATTGGGGACATTTGCCGACCCGATGACGAAGAAGCCATCAGCGTTGGTCGAGAAACCGTCCAACGAGATGACGTCGTAATCCGCGTCGCCGTTGCCGTTATACAAAACGACCGTCAGCCCATCCAACGAGGCGTTGCCAACGCCGCCGTCATAAATCTCGATGAACTCCGCGCTGTCGGTGCTATTTTGGTCGGAGTCGATCTCATTAATCACAAAGGTCGGCTCAGGCGGGGTCGTCTCGAACGAGGCCGTCGGGAATGGGGTGGAGGCACTGGCGTTGGTCGCTTGGCCGTCAAAGGCGTTCGGGCCAGAGAAGCTCCATTGCGAAATGTCGAAGCTGGCGCTTGCCGTCGAGCCGGGGTTCCGCGCGGTCCAGCCATCAAGGTATTCCCAAGCCTGCCCGGTGCCGTCGACATTGATGTCACCAAACAGGTCGATCACCGTGCCGTTCTGAAATAGCTCGATTGCGTCATCGCCGTTCACGGACAGCGCGCTATCGGTGTAGTCTGGGGCAAAGCCCATGAATTCGGTAAACCCAGGTGTTTCGCTTGAGATGTAGATATACGTTCCGGCGGCGGCCGCTACCGAGGGAAAGGTGAATTCCTCGCCATCTGAGCCGTCTCCATTGTTGGCCGACCCGACCCCGTAGATCGAAAGATCGCTAATATCAGTTGTCACAAATAGCTCGACAGCCTTTGGTAAGCCGCCACTCAAAGGACCGTCCAAAACACCCGTAATAATCAATGACATACTTCTCTCCTAAATTTGGCAATCGCACCTTGGCAGCAGATCGCAAAGCCCCGTAGGGCCGAATGAAATGTGGAGCGTAATAAACAAATGGCTAAATGGGTCGACTGGGAACTCTACAACTGTCATCCAAATTGGATGGGTGCGTCTAATATTGATCGAGACGATCTGTAGCGCGTGCTCCGTAACACCTAACAGACAACCCTAGGTTCGGCAGAAAGACAATGATTTCCGAAACCAATATTTTTTTGACTAGTTTGAACTGAGCCACTGTTTAATCTTCATGATGAACTTCGACTTGCATGAGGCAATAGACTGCCGAACTCCGAGACTTCAGGACAACAACGGAATTTCGTCGAATTCATTCAAGCGAACATTGGTTGCTTTGCAGCATCCAGTAGCAAGGGCTCGAAGCAGCCCTCGGGCCGGGTAGAGCGCTTGACCAGCCTTACTCCCAGCAGCCCACGAGCACTGTCATATCGGTGCCCAGAACCACCAGATCCTCGGCATCCAACTGGATGCCGTTGTCGCTGGCAGCGGCGACGACACCGTTTTCGCTTAGGAATGTTGCAAGCACGCTGGATTTCAATGCGAAGCGCACACCGGTTGGCAGGGCTTTGCCGTTTACGTCGTGATCAACCAGCATGCCGGTGACAGCCCCCGTCATATCCATGACAGGGCCACCAACATCACCGGGCAGGGCTGCCAACTCCAGACGTTTCAGTTCTGCCTCGCCGCCGAGACCCTTGAGATCCTCCAGCGTGCCGTAGGTCAGGGTGGGGGCGTCCAGCGCGCCTTCATAGGAATAGCCTGCGACCGCGACAGGCGCGCGCAGGCGACCAACACTCGTTGCCAAACGCGCGTAGTTCAGCGGTACGAGGCTGGTGGACGGCTCCAGCAAGGCCAAGCCGTTGCCAGCGGCCTTCACCGTGGCCTCGTAGGTGTTGTCCAAAGTGATGCGCCCGCAGGAGGCGACGGCCTCGGCGGTGGTCAGCACATGGCCAAGCCCGTCTACATAGAAGCCCGAACGCGACAGGGACGGCTTGCGCACGTCTAGGCCCGACAGCAGATCCACGCCTTGCGCCGTAGCGTCGGACAAGTCGGGTGTCAGCGTGCCTTCTGTCACCACCATGCTTTTTTGCATGATTTCGATCACGCGGGCCATGTCGGCAGCCTTGGCGGGCGGGTAGACCAGCGTGAAGCCTTTGACATAGCCACCCTCGGCTCGGGCATAGGTGTAGGAATGGATGTCTTCGTTTTGTCCCGTCAGGGTAAACGAGCGACGGGCCTTGGAACGCTCGCCCTCCAGCGGGACAATTTCCAGTGTTTGCATGACGTCATAGAGGCCGAACAAGGTGTTCTCGTCACCGGGTTGCGAGATCAACAGCGCTTCGATGCCGGAGCCGTCTTTCTCGCGGTATTGAACGAAAGGGTATTCGTATTTGTCGAACTCGACGAGGCCGATGGGCATGGTAAGTTCCAGCCCCGCCTTGTTTTCGTTAACCTGACCCAGACCCAACGCGGCGAGTGCGCTGGTGTAACCATCCATCAGTACCTTGCGTTGCTTGGTGGTCAGGATACCGGTGGCCTTGTAGCCATTTGCGTCCTGCCACCTGGCCATGGAATTGCGGGTGCCTTTGCCGAACGAACCGTCGATGGAGGATTTGTAGTAGCCGAACCATTGCATTGCCACTTGCAGTTCTTTTTTCTGATCACGGCTCATCAAAGCCTCGGTTGTGCGGGCCTCGCGTGGCGTTTCGTCCAGCTCGACAGGTGCCGGGGCTGGTGTGGGCGTAGCGGTCGCAGGCTGTTGGGACACCTCTGGCGTGGTGACCGCAGCGGAACCGCCGACGGGCCAGAACTGCTGGCGATACGGGCGATTGTCGGAAATGTAGCTGTCGCCGGGGATGATGCCCGCGCCGCGCAATTGGCGCAGTTTGGCTTGGGCCTCGGCTTCGCTATACGGGCCAAGCGTCAGGGCGTACCAGCCTGTGCGCAGGCGGAAGCCGTTCACGTCTTTCAGGGCAGAGCTGTAGGCCCGTGCGCGCTCTTCGGCGGCGCGCAGGCTAGGAAGCGCCTCGACCTGCACCCAAGACTGGGCAGCTGCGGAAAACGCAACGCTTGATGTGGTCAAAAACAAAGCTGCAAAAATACTGCGCGACATACTCAAATCCCCATTGGTCCGACGGGCGATCTGCGTGCCGCCCCGAATCTTATTAGCGCAAGTTATCACTTAGGGCGGCAGGTGCATCTGAAAAGGTTGTGTTCACAAGGTTCTTTGGGCGGTTCTGTTGATTGACCCCTCCACACGGGTTGCCTATTGAGAGGCCAAACGAACATCAGGGCGAGCATCATGGCCGAAACGCTGCAAAAACCGCGCTCCTTTCAGGAGATCATCATGCGTCTGCAAAGCTACTGGGCGGCCAAAGGCTGCGCGGTGTTGCAGCCCTATGACATGGAAGTGGGGGCAGGGACATTCCACCCCGCCACGACACTGCGCGCGCTGGGCCCCACGCCGTGGTCTGCGGCCTATGTGCAGCCCTCCCGCCGCCCCACTGACGGGCGCTATGGCGACAGCCCGAACCGCTGGCAGCATTACTACCAGTATCAGGTCATCATCAAACCCTCGCCGCCTGACTTGCAGGCGCTCTACCTCGGCTCGCTGGAAGCCATCGGCATCGACATGAAGATGCACGATATCCGCTTTGTGGAGGACGACTGGGAAAGCCCGACGCTGGGCGCTTGGGGCCTTGGCTGGGAAGTCTGGTGCGATGGTATGGAAGTGTCGCAGTTCACCTATTTCCAACAGGTGGGCGGCCACGACTGCAAGCCGGTCTCGGGCGAGTTGACATATGGCTTGGAGCGCCTCGCCATGTATGTGCTGGGCTTCGATGACGGCAACGAGATGCCGTTCAACGACCCCGACGCGCCGATCCCGCTAACCTATGGCGACGTGTTCCGTGAGGCGGAGGCGCAGTACGCCCGCTGGAACTTCGACGTGGCCGACACCGACACGCTGCTGCAACACTTCAAGGACGCGGAGGCCGAATGCGCCCGCATCTTGGCGCAGCGCGCAGACGATCCCAAAACAGGCCGCCGCATCGTTATGGCGTTGCCTGCCTACGACCAGGCCATCAAGGCGTCGCATGTGTTCAACCTGCTGGATGCGCGCGGGGTGATCTCGGTCACCGAACGCCAAGCCTATATCGGGCGGGTGCGCACGCTGACGGTCGCTTGTGCGGATGCCTTCCTGCAGACGGCGGCGGGCGGCTACACGCCGGAAAATGCGGCATGAATGGCAAGTATATCGGGATTGGTATCATGGTGATTGCACTGATTGCGGGCGCGAGCCTCTACTACCTGCAAGTCTACCACTATTACGCAAAGGTGGAGACGCCGGAGGCGGTGCAGCTGGTTTCCGTCGTCACGGGCGAGCCGGAGGAGATCATCGCGGATGGTATCACCGCCATCGACGCCACCTCGTCGCCCATCCGCTACCGCGCGTGTTTCAGCACGCCCATGTCCCATTCCATGCTGACCGAAACCTATCAGCTGGCAGACGGCGCGATCCCTTTGACAGCGCCGGATTGGTTCGACTGCTTCGACGCGACCGAAATCGGCGCGGCGCTGGAAGACGGCACCGCGCTGGCCTTCTTGGGCAAAGAGAACATCGAATACGGGGTGGACCGCATCGTGGTCATCTTCGAAGACGGGCGCGGCTATGTGTGGCAGCAGCTCAATGATTGCGGACAGCGCGCCTATGACGGCACCGCCGTCGGCCCCGAATGCCCGGCACGACCGACAGAAAGCAACTGATATGCCTGATCTTCTGATCGAACTCTTCTCCGAGGAAATTCCCGCCCGTATGCAGGGCAAGGCCGCGGCTGATCTGAAAAAGCTGGTCACCGATGGCTTGGTCGAAGCGGGGCTGACCTATGCCTCCGCCGGTGCGTTCTCGACGCCGCGCCGTCTGGCGCTGTCGGTAGAGGGGGTGTTGGCCGCGTCGCCCGCTGTGAAGGAAGAACGCAAAGGCCCGAAAGTCGGCGCGCCGGAGCAGGCTTTGGCAGGCTTCTTGCGCTCGACCGGATTGAGTGAAGACCAGCTGGAGGCCCGCGACGACAAGAAGGGTCAGGTCTGGTTTGCGGTGATCGACAAGCCGGGCCGTTCTGCGGCGGAAATCGTGGCGGAGGTGTTGGAGCAGACCGTGCGCAATTTCCCGTGGCCCAAGTCGATGCGCTGGGGTGACGGCACGTTGCGCTGGGTGCGGCCGTTGCATTCGATCCTGTGCATTCTGTCGGATGAGGCAGGGGCAGAGGTTGTCCCGCTGGACATTGACGGCATCAAGGCTGGCGACACCACGCACGGCCACCGCTTCATGGCGTCGGATGCGTTTTCGGTAACGTCTTTCGATGATTACGCAACGAAGCTAAAGCGGGCCAAGGTGGTGTTGGATGCCTCCGAGCGGGCCGATCACATCTGGGCCGAGGCCACCAATCAGGCGTTCGCGCAGGGCATGGAAGTTGTCGAGGATCGCGGGCTTTTGACCGAGGTCGCAGGGCTGGTCGAATGGCCCGTGGTACTGCTGGGCAAGATCGAGGAGCAGTTTCTGGACCTGCCGCCGGAGGTACTGAAAACCTCGATGAAGGAACACCAAAAGTTCTTCTCGGTGAAGAACCCCAAGACGGGCCGGATCGAGCAATATGTGACCGTCGCCAATATCGAGACCGCCGATCAGGGCGCGACCATTCTGGCCGGCAACGGGCGGGTGCTGTCGGCGCGTCTGGCCGACGCGAAGTTCTTTTGGGAGAACGATTTGCGCATCGCCAAAGCGGGGATGCAGCCGTGGGTTGATGCGTTGGAGAATGTGACGTTCCACAACAAGCTGGGGTCGCAGAAAGAACGCATTGAGCGCATCGCGGCTCTGGCGCGTGAGATTGCTCCTTCAGTCGGGGCCGATCCTGATCTGGCAGAGCAGGCGGCGCGAGTGGCGAAGGCTGATCTGTCGTCCGAGATGGTCTATGAATTCCCTGAACTTCAAGGGCTTATGGGGCGTTATTACAGTGATGCCGCAGGTTTGCCTGTTGAAGTGGGCGCGGCCTGTGAGGAGCATTATTCGCCGTTGGGTCCGTCCGACGACGTGCCGACCGCGCCTGTGTCGGTGTCGGTGGCTTTGGCCGACAAGATCGACCTGCTGACGGGCTTCTGGGCGATTGACGAGAAGCCGACAGGGTCGAAAGACCCGTTTGCGCTGCGGAGGGCAGCGTTGGGGGTTATTCGGTTGGTGTTGGAAAACCAGATACGCATCCCGCTTGAAGGATTGATCGTTCGTAAATTTGATCAATTGGCTGCCTTCCCGATTGGCTTGATTGTTGGCGGAAAGGGAGAGGGACCGTCCGGCTTGGATGATATGGTCGGACAAGTTAGCAGTGACCTCCTCTCCTTCTTCCACGACCGCCTCAAAGTCTTCCTCAAGGACAAGGGCATCCGCCACGACATCATCGACGCTTGTATCGCCATGCCAAACAATGACGATCTGACCTTGTTGGTGAAGCGGGCAGAAGCGCTCTCGGAGGCGTTGAGAACCGACGACGGCGAAAACCTGATCCAAGGGTTCAAGCGGGCGAACAATATCCTCTCAGCGGAGGAAAAGAAGGACGGCGTATCCTACGAGTTGGACCCGAACATCAAATTCGCGGAAGGTGATGAGGAAAAGGTGCTGTTCGCAGCTCTGGATACAGCCGACGCCATAATCAAGCCCGCGATGGAGCAGGGCAAATTCGCTGAAGCCATGCACGCCATGGCACAGTTGCGCGGCCCGATCGATGCGTTCTTTGAGGCCGTTCAGGTGAATGATGAGAACCAAATCGTGCGCCGCAACCGTTTGTGCCTGCTGCACCGCATCCGCACCATTTGCGGCGGGGTGGCCGATCTGACCAAGATCGAAGGGTAACACCCGCCAAAAATCTGCGGCGTGCCGGTGCGTCGCCCTTGTTTGAACACTTAACTCCCCTATGCTGCGCCGCAGTATGTTGGACCATTTGAACTTTGAGCTGATTACGCCCACCGCTGCTATCCACCGGAAGCTGCATGGCGCGCGGGCGAAATGCCTGCAGCGCCTTATCAGGCTTGATATGCCGGTGCCGGACACCGTGGCGATCTCGACCCCCACGGTGCGGGCGATTGCGGGCGGGCAGCAGCCGGAAATGGTACGGCTTCTGGAACATTTCGGCAGCTGGCCGGTGATCTCCGTGCGCTCGTCTCCTGTGATGCCGGATTGGGGCGGGCCGGGGACGATCCTGAATATCGGCATGAACCGCACCAACGAGGCGTTTTTCGCCTCGCGTCTGGGCTCGGACGCGGCGGCGGCCCTGCATTTGAAATTCATCCGCTCCTATGCGGTCGATGTGGCACGGCTGGATGACGAGATGTTCGACATCCCTGACCTGACCGTCGACAAAGCGCTGACCGCCTATGAGGACGAAACCGACGAGGCTTTCCCGCAAGACGTGGAAACCCAGTTGTTCAACGTACTCAAATCCATGTCACGGGCGTGGGAAGGCACTTCGGCCCGCCTGCTGCGCATGTCCAAAGGTGCGCCGGAAAACGCAGGGCTGGGGCTGGTCGTTCAGCGCATGGCGTTTGGCATGGGCAAGGGCGAAAGCGGCTCTGGCGTGATCCAGTTCATCAACTCGGATAGCGGCGATGCGCAGGAAGTGGGCCGTTACAAGCGCCAAAGCCAAGGCCGCGACGCGCTGAGCGGCGCGCATGATGACACGATGTATCTAACCCGTGACGAGCGTGGACCATCCCTGGAGGAGAGCCAACCGGAGGTGTACTCTGAGCTGTGCCGTCTGGGCGACGTGGGGCGCACGGGGTTGCGCGAAGAAATGCAGATCGAGTTCACCGTCGAGGGGGGCAACCTGTTCATTCTCGATGCGGTGAACACCCCGCGGTCGGCGCGCGCGGAAGTTGTCGTTGCCACGGCCTTGGCCAATGACGAGATCATATCGCGCGAAGATGCGGTGTTGCGAATCGAGCCGCGCGCGATTTCGGAATTGCTGCACCAGCAGGTGGCCCCGAAAGCGAAACGTGATCTGATCACGCGCGGGATTGCCGCCAGTCCGGGGGCGGCGACCGGCAAGCTGGTGTTTGACTCGTTTGCTGCGCAAACCGCCGCGGCACAGGGCGAGGCGTGTATTCTGGTGCGCCGGGAAACCAGCCCCGAGGATGTGCGCGGCATGCACGCGGCCAAGGGTATCCTGACGGAGCGCGGCGGGGCCAACGGCCATGCCGCCGTGATTGCACGCGGGTTGGGGCTGCCTTGTGTGGCTGGGGCGACTGATATCGATATTGATACCAAGGCCCGCACGTTGACCGCGTCTGACGGGCGGGTGTTTTCCGAAGGCGACATGGTGACGTTGGACGGCACCAAGGGGCAGGTTCTGGCGGGCGCTATGCGTTTGATCGAGGCCGGCATTGGTGGCGCGTTCCGCGAGCTGCTGACCTGGGCCGACGAGATGCGCGATATTGGCGTACGCGCGAATGCGGACACGCCCGAGGATGCCGAGGTGGCGATGCTGTTCAATGCCGAGGGTATCGGCTTGTGCCGCACCGAGCATATGTTTTTTGACGAGGATCGGTTGACGGTCTTACGCGAAGCCATCTTTGCCGAAGATACCGATGACCGCGCGGCAGCCTTGTCGCGTTTGCTGCCGATGCAGCGCGCCGATTTCCGTGACATGTTCCGCATCATGGCCCCGCGCCCGGTGTGTTTGCGCTTGTTTGATCCGCCCTTGCACGAGTTCCTGCCGTCCACCCGCGCAGGGATTGTGGAGCTTGCAGATGCGTTGGATATGAGTGCGCGGGAAGTTCAGGTCCGCGTGGATGATCTGTCCGAGGTCAACCCGATGCTGGGGATGCGCGGCGTGCGCCTCGGGATCACGGTGCCGGAAATTTACGAAATGCAGGCCCGCGCGATATTCGAGGCGGCGATCGAGGCGTCCTCGGAAGGGGCCGTTGTGGTGCCGGAGGTGATGATCCCGCTGGTCTCGGCCAAACGCGAGGTCGAGATCGTGAAGTCCCGTATCGACGCGGTCGCGGCGGATGTGATGAGCGAGACAGGCAAAACGCTGGAATACCGCCTTGGGGTGATGGTGGAGACACCGCGCGCAGCACTTCGTGCGGGCGACATCGCGACTCATGCAAGCTTCCTGAGTTTCGGGACCAATGACATGACCCAGATGACCTATGGTCTGTCGCGTGATGATGCCGGCCGGTTCATGTCGGACTATGTCAATCAAGGTGTCTTTGCAGAGGACCCGTTTTTGGCGTTGGACCAAGACGGGGTGGGCGAATTGCTGGCGCTTGCGTCCGATCGGGGGCGCAAGGTGCGCTCCAAGCTGACTTTGTCGGTCTGCGGCGAGCATGGCGGGGACCCTGAAAGCATCGCATTTTGCCGGTCTTTGGGCATGGATTACGTCTCGTGCTCTCCATATCGAGTGCCAATCGCGCGCTTGGCAGCGGCCCAGCTGGCGATTCGCGAACCACTCAAGAAGGACGACGTCTTCGAGTTTCCCGAGGACAAAGGATTTGTTCCCCTTTAAGTCGCCGCTACCATATCTTGAGAGATTTAGGCGAAATTATGGCGAAATGACGCGGTACTCGGCCCATGGGTGGATTCTTTAACGATCTGGCACTAAGTCCCACGACTGACGGTCATCTGGCGATCGTTGTAATGGGGTATGGCCCCAAGGCAGAGAGTAATGGGTTTTTGTAGTGCAGCGATTAAAGCTGTTGGCGCATGTTGCGTGATTTTTTCCGTCGGCTCCGCGATCGCGGATGGCGTGGCGTCGACCTCGTCCGGAGCGTCGCTCGCTTTCAATTCAGCGCTTCTGAATGCCGAGCGTGTGCATCAGGAGGGACTGGCTTCCCTGCAACCGGAACGTCTGGTGAGAATTTCCACGCCCGTTGGCCGAAAAGGCGTGGGCGCAGGCAATCTGATCACTGACGCCAGCACGCTGCGGGCGTTGCCGTCCGCCACGGGTGGTCCACAATGGCGCTGTCTGACCGAAGCATTGTATTTCGAAGCACGTGGCGAAACCGTCCGAGGCCAGATCGCGGTGGCTGAAGTTATACTAAACCGCGTGTCGTCCTCGCGCTTCCCCGACACGGTGTGTGGTGTGATCAGACAAGGCACCGGTCGGAAATTTGCCTGCCAATTTACCTATACCTGCGATGGACGCCCCGAAAAGGTCAGCGAACCCGCTGCGTTTGATCGCGTGGGCAAGATTGCCCGCATGATGCTGAACGGCGCACCGCGTAAGCTGTCCGGCGGGGCCACGTTTTACCACACGACGGCGGTGAACCCGAGTTGGGCTCGCAAGTTCCGCCGTACGGCACGCCATGGCGTTCACTTGTTCTACGCCCGCTCCTGAGTCTCGTAGACGGTAGCAAAAAGGTCGCAATTGACCTGTTCTCGGTAGGCATTCGCCTGCTAGAAAACGCGCGACACTGCTTTGCGACCGGAAGGCCCGCCCTATGAGTTCCGATATCCGACTGGCCTTTGCGCACCCGTCCGAGCGTGCCGCCGCGACGTCCGGCGATGAACTGCGCGACCGTATTTCGCTGCGTGACCATATCCGTGAGGTCGAGATCGGTGCCTTTCAACAAGAACGCGGCACCCTGCAAAGGATTTGCTTCAACATCGTGGTCGAGGTCCGATTGCCCGAGCTGACTGGCGCGGGAGGGGTGGATGATGATGTGGACAAGATCCTGTCTTACGACACAATCACCGAGGCAATTGACCGCGAATTACAGGCCGAGCGGCTGAATCTGCTTGAAACACTGGCTGCTAAGGTGGCCGAAGATATTTTGGCGGACCCTCGTGCGGCGCGGGTCTTTGTGCGCATCGAGAAGCTGGACCGTGGCCCGGGCGCGCTTGGCGTCGAGATCGTGCGCGACCGCGAGATGATCTTGGGCGTGGCGGATCATACCACAGAGGTTTCGCCGCTTGTGGCGTTTTTGGGAAATGACGTGATCGGCTCGGATGCTTTGACATCGGCGCTGGATGCGTTGGAGAGCAATGCGGCACCGGTGATCTTATGTGTTCCGATGGGGGACGTCGCCGTTCCGCGGGCAGATCATCCGGCAGCGCAGCGTCGGATTGATCTTCTTGCATTGGAGCAAAACGCGTGGGTGTTGGCGGCGCGGGATCGTCGCTGTGTTGTGGTCTCGACCCGCACCGAATTGGACTGGGCCATCAAGCACGGCCAGATGAGCGTTTGGGCCCCGTCCAAATTAGTTCTCGACGCGACGGATGGGCCGGACACGGATACCCGTGATGCGGTTGCTTTGGCGGAATGGTTGGCAGGCGAATTCCATGCGGCACGGGTCGTGTCCGTTGGGGACATGACCGACGGCGCAGGCGAGGTTATCGCGTTGCAGGACCTGTTGGCCAAGGGGCCATTGCTGCGATAAACACGGGGCATGTCAGTCTATTTTCGCCCGATCATCCAAACCGACCCGAAACTCCCATCTGATGCGGTGCTTCTGCATGGCGGCCCATTGTGGTTCCACCGCGTAGAGCCGTTGGAGCGTGGGGTCGCTCATGCTCTGATGCCAGCCTCGGAATTGCCAACGGAATTTCTCGACCGATTGAGCGCGCCCCGCGTGGTGTCGGGGATGCCCAAAGATCGCGCCGCCCTGATGGGGGTTCTTAACGTCACTCCCGACAGCTTCTCTGATGGCGGTGAATTCATGGCGCCAGACAAGGCCATTGCCCATGCGAAGAAGATGATCGCGGCCGGTGCGGACATTCTGGATATCGGGGGCGAAAGCACCCGTCCGGGCGCGGCTTTTGTGCCAGAGGTCGAAGAGGTTGCGCGAACTGCCCCGATCATCACAGCGCTGCGCTCGGCTGGTGTGGAAACACCAATCTCCATCGACACGCGCAAGGCCGCGGTGGCGGAGGCCGCATTGTCGGCAGGGGCCAGCATGCTCAACGATGTGTCAGCGATGACATACGATACGGCGATGGCTGCTACTGCTGTGCGCTCTGGCGCGCCGATTTGCTTGATGCATGCGCAGGGTGATCCCGAAACAATGCAAAAGGACCCGTATTACGACCACGTATTGCTGGACGTGTTCGACTATCTGAAAGAGCGTATCGCAGTGGCCGAGGCGGCAGGAATAGCCAAAGATCGCATCTTCGTCGATCCGGGCGTAGGCTTCGGCAAAACGCAAGCTCACAATCTGTCATTGATCCGTGGACTAAGCCTATTCCACACATTGGGCTGCCCGATCTTGCTCGGAGTCTCACGAAAACGCTTTATCGGTAACATTGCGGGGGTGGAGCGGGCGGAAGACCGCGCATTCGGCTCGGTATCGTTGGCGCTTGAAGGAATTAGACAGGGTGTTCAGATCATCCGCGCGCATGATATAGAGGCGCATAGTCAAGCTTTCGCCTTGTGGCGGGCAATGCATACATAACCACAATCTTCGCGAGCCAATCGCGGGAACCAAGACGGGAACGCCTTACATGGCAAGAAAATTCTTCGGCACCGACGGGGTGCGCGGCCGCGCGAACACATATCCAATGACAGCCGAAATGGCACTGAAGCTAGGGGCTGCTGCGGGTCGGTATTTTCGCAAAGACCAAGGTCGCCACCGCGTTGTTATCGGCAAAGATACCCGCCTGTCTGGCTATATGTTCGAGAATGCTTTGACGGCGGGGTTTACCTCCACGGGCATGGACGTGCTGCTTTTGTCGCCTGTGCCAACGCCTGCGGTGGGGATGTTGACCACGTCGATGCGCGCGGATGTCGGGGTGATGATTTCGGCCTCGCATAACCCGCATTACGACAATGGTATCAAGTTTTTCGGCCCCGATGGATTCAAGCTGTCGGACGAGGATGAAATGGCCATCGAGGCGCTGCTGGAAAGTGAAATCCTGCCTGCGCAATCGCAGAATATCGGCCGCGCCAAGCACATCTATGATGGACGCTTTCGCTATAATGAGCGGGTCAAGTCGACGCTACCCTACGGGATGACTCTCAAAGGTCTGAAGGTCGTGATCGATTGCGCCAACGGCGCGGCATATCGGACTGCGCCGGAAGTGCTTTGGGAGCTAGGGGCGGAAGTGATCCCGGTGGGCGTGTCACCGAACGGATACAATATCAACGAGGGCTGCGGTTCAACCAATGTGACCACTGCCGCAGAAGCCGTCGTGGCGCATGGGGCGGATGTCGGCATTTGCCTTGATGGTGACGCCGACAGGGTGATGATGCTGGATGAAACCGGCGCTGTGGCTGACGGCGACCAGTTGATGGCGCTGATGGCGACCCGCTGGGCGGAAGAAGGCCGCTTGAAAGGCGGCGCTTTGGTTGCAACAGTGATGAGCAACCTGGGGCTGGAGCGGCACATGGAAAGCCACGGTCTGCGACTGGAGCGCACCAATGTCGGCGACCGCTACGTGGTCGAGAGGATGCGCCAGGGCGGCTACAATCTGGGCGGGGAGCAATCCGGCCATATCGTCATGACGGATTATGCCACGACCGGCGACGGGCTGGTGGCCGGTCTACAGTTCCTCACCGCTATGAAGCAGTTGGACAAGCCTGCCAGCGCCTTGGTGAAACAGTTCGAGCCATGCCCGCAATTGCTGGAAAACGTGCGTTACGGCGAGGGGAAAACCCCGCTGGAAGACCCAACTGTTAAGACAGCAATTGCAGATGCTGAGGCGTCCCTTCAAGGAACCGGAAGGCTTCTGATCCGTAAGTCAGGAACCGAGCCGCTGATCCGTGTCATGGCCGAGTGTGAGGACGAAGCCGTACTGGCACACGCCGTAGGCTCGGTCGTCAAAGCGGTCGAAGCGGCGGTCTAGCGCACCTTAATTCCGTTCATCCCGAAGATCAGCGATCCGTCTTTGGCCTGTAGAAGCGTGCCAACTGGCGTGCCCGCCGCTTGAAGCTTTGCTTTGGTTGGAATGTTCTTTGTCTTTGCGCGCTTGAAGGACTGATTGGGGCGGAACGACATGCTGAAGGTCGGGTAAGGAACAGGGATCGGACCTGCCGGTGGCGGCGGGGTGCTTAATACAACATCGGGAAACGCGAAAACTGCCTTTCCGTTGTGGTAGAGCTTGCCTACCGGCTTGGCTCCATCCATGTAGGATTTCATGGATTTTCGCCCCAGTTTGCCCAACAAGGGAACTTTGCTTAGGGTTGCTTTCTTTTCGCTCACAAGTTGGACTGGCTGGAGAAGATTTATAAGCCAGACTCCTGAAGAGAGTACAAGATAAAGATAGTTCAGCAGGATCACTCGCCCGGTTACAATCAGCGCGATCTGCGCTGGACCCAAAGCAAGAACATCGCCCTTGTCTTTGTCAGTCGTAGCGAAACCCGGTGTGGCAGGCAGGATTAAACCGGTTGCCGCGAGCGCGCTAACTTCACAAAAATCTCTACGTTTCATCTGACACTTCCCCTCGTTAATGCACGGGGTATATCAGATTTTTGGTGAAATGTCGCGTGGCGCGGTTTTGGCCCGTCCACGACGCAAATGGCTCCACTGGCTAAGGCCAATGCCGGACAGGATAATCGCGAGCGCGAAAAACAGTTGTGGGGGAAGGGTTTCGCCCATGAAGCTCACCCCGAGAATGACCGACCAAACTGGCACCTGATAGCTGGTCAGACTCATGAATAGAGAGCCTGCGGTGGTGATGACGCGCACACGTATCACTGCGGCAAGCGCGGTTGGGAACAAGGCGGCGTAGATCAGCGCGGTGGTTGGTTTGGCGGGGAAGCTGTCGGGCCAGCCTTCCGTGATTGCAGCGATAGGGATCAAGATGGCGGCGGCCACGAGTAGGGTTGCAGTCGCAAACGCGATTGGCGGCATCTTCGGCGCGCGGCGGGTAACGACCGATCCGGCCGCATAGCATCCGGCGGCGGCAAGGCAGGCGAGACGGCCCATCCATTCGTTTTCGTGACCCGTGGATGCCGCTGCACCGGGACCGACCAGTATGAACAACCCGACGAACCCCAGCAGCATGCCCAGCACGCGGCGGGGTCCGATACCTTCCTCCTTCGAGAACAGGTAGACCAGCGGCAGCACCAGCAATGGCACCGCCCCCATGGCCACCCCTGCGAAGGCGGAAGGGACGAATTGCTGTCCCCAACTAAGTAACGCGAACGGCAGCGCCACCGCGCCCGCGCCTATGATGATTGCGAAGACCCATGCGCGGCCAGTCGGGATTTTATGAACGCCCTGACCCAAAGCTGTGCCGATCATGGCCAGCGTGATTCCGCCCAGTCCTGTGCGCCACGCGGAGACCGTCCACGGCCCGAACCCGTCCAGCGACAGGCGTACCGACATGAACGCTCCGCCCCAGATGACGCCGAGGGCGATCACAAGGAGCCAGTTGAACAGGCCGGGGTTTTCGGGGGATGGGGTGCTCATGTGCCTAGCGATAAATGAAAAAGGCGCCCCTTGCGAGACGCCTTCGTCAATTGCAGCCCAAAGTTCGGTCTGAACCGAACTATGCGGCGCTTAGTTTTTCGCTTTGTCGACCATTTTGCCCGCGGAAATCCACGGCATCATGCCGCGCAGTTTCTCGCCGACCTGCTCGATCTGGTGCTCGTCATTGATGCGACGTGTTGCTTTGAACGACGGCTGGCCAACGGCGTTCTCGACCATGAAATCGCGCACGAATTTGCCGGTTTGAATGTCCGTCAGAACCGCTTTCATGCGGGCCTTGGTTTCCTCATAGGGCAGGATGCGCGGGCCGGAGACGTATTCACCATACTCGGCGGTGTTCGAGATCGAGTAGTTCATGTTGGCGATGCCGCCTTCATAGATCAGGTCCACGATCAGCTTGGTTTCGTGCAGGCACTCGAAGTAAGCCATTTCGGGCTCGTAGCCAGCTTCTACAAGGGTCTCGAAGCCCATGCGGATCAGCTCGACGATGCCGCCGCACAGAACGGCTTGCTCGCCGAACAGGTCGGTTTCGCACTCTTCGCGGAAGTCGGTTTCGATGATGCCGGAGCGACCGCCACCGATGGCGGAGCAGTAGGACAGGCCGATTTCCAGCGCTTTGCCGGAGGCGTCTTTGTCGACAGCAACCAAGCAAGGCACGCCGCCGCCTTTGGTGAATTCGCCGCGAACCGTGTGGCCGGGTCCTTTGGGGGCCATCATGATGACGTCGATGCCGGCTTTTGGCTCGATCAGACCGAAATGGACGTTCAAGCCGTGGGCGAATGCGATTGCAGCGCCTTCACGGATGTTGTCGTGGACGTATTTCTTGTAGGTTTCGGCCTGCAATTCGTCGGGCATGGTGAACATGATCACGTCGGCCCAAGCTGCGGCTTCGGCGATTTCCATGACTTTCAGGCCTTCGCCTTCGGCTTTCGCTTTGGAGGCAGAACCTTCGCGCAGGGCGACCACAAGGTTTTTCGCGCCGCTATCGCGCAGGTTCAGCGCGTGGGCGTGGCCTTGGGAGCCATAGCCGAGGATGGCGACTTTTTTGTCTTTGATCAGGTTCACATCGCAATCGCGATCGTAGTAAACGCGCATATCGGGCGTCCTTATGATTTGGTTTCGATTGCTGCCAACATACCGGTCTGGCGGACAGGGGCCAGAGATGAAGTGACGGTATTTTTGGAAAATATGTTATCTGGTATTCGTGTAATTAATCATTTAATAAAAAATCATGCTTGATGACGCTGACCGCCGCCTGTTGCGCTATTTGCAATCCGATCCGACCGCCCCTGTGTCGGAATTGGCGGAGCGTTGCGCGATGCAGCCCGCGACCGCCGCGCGCCGGTTGGAGAAGCTCAGCGCGAAGGGTATCCTAAAAGGGCAATACGCGGTGATCGACTGGGCCAAGTTGGGTTTTGCGGTGGAGGTCTCGTTGCGGTTCACCTTGGACAAGACAGCACCACGCGCCTTTGACGAGTTCCAAGACGCCGCGCGCAAAATCCCCGAAGTTATTGCCATCCAGACCTTCCTTGGCCGTGTTGACCTGCGCCTGTCGGTGATTGCCCGCGATATGGCGCATTACCAAAGCCTCTACCGCAACCAAATCCTGACCCTGCCGCATATCGCGGAGGTGGAGGCGTTGATGCATGTCGCCACTATCAAAACCACCGAGACGTTACCGATATGAGGGGGCCGATATGAGTTGGGACGCCACAGATTTCGCCATCCTGCGCGCGCTTAGCGCCGATGCCACGCTCAGCGCGGGGGCGTTGGGGCGTGATCTGGGCCTCAGCCAGCCCGCCACATGGCGGCGCATCAAACGGTTGCAGGACGAGGGCGTGCTGGCAGGCCGCCGCGTCGACCTGGATGCGGAGGCGTTGGGGTTCGGTGTCACGGTGTTCCTTGGCGTGAAGCTCGCCACGAAGGGGCGCGTCAGCCTTGAGGATTTCGAGCGCGCGGTGACAGCGATCCCCGAGGTGCAAACCGTGCAACATGTGCTGGGGCTGTATGATTACCGCCTGCGCGTGGTCGCCCGCGACCTGTCCGACTTCGAGCGGGTCTTGCGCCGCCGCGTTATGACCTTGCCGGGGGTAGGGGATGTGGAGGCCAATGTGCTGCTGAGCGAGGAGCGGTTGGCGGGGCTGCTTTAGACATTGCTCACTTGGAAGGTTACCATCGTGAGTGCAGCTTCCTGCAGGCATCTTCGCCAAATTCCTTAGCCCAAGTTTCTAATTCGGCCCAATACGGTGATTTCTTAGCAACGGCTTCTGCGCTCCACATCTTTAGAACTTGAGAAGTTGGAACAATGTCCGTTTCTGAAGCAATTCCGATAAAATCCATCAAGTAGGAATCGTGATCTTTAAGTCCTGCGTCTGTAGCGCGGCTTAGAATGAGACGCGTTCCTTCGATGTACCCGATTTCACCTTCAATCATCTGTCGGCAAAGTTCTTTGATTTCTAGTCGTGTTTGCTCTTGGAGCGGTGCATTCAATGACATGCACATTCTATAACAAAGAAAAATAGCATTCGGTAGTTTGTTGATATTGTCTGTTCCTCACTTCGTTATTGAGAGTTTTCACATATGCGAGTTTTGAAAGAGGAATCGGGCTTAGTGTTTTTAGGCAAAGATGCGGAAATAGACCGTGCATCCCCGCACAATCCCCCCTAATTTCCTCCTGAAACTCAGGAGGTTTACCCATGTCAGCATTGCTCGAAAACGTCGATCCCGAAGGTCTGCGTGAATTCTCGGTGGTGTTCACCGACCGCTCGCTCAACTCCATGTCCGAGAACTTTCAGAAGGTTATGACCGATATCTCGGAGATGCTGAAAGACGTCTACAACGCCCATAGCGTGGCCCTTGTCCCCGGTGGCGGCACCTACGGGATGGAGGCTGTGGCCCGTCAGTTTGCCCGCGACCAGCGCGCCTTGGTTGTCCGCAACGGCTGGTTCTCCTACCGCTGGAGCCAGATCATGGAAGCGGGCGGCCTGCCGTCCGAGGCGACCGTGATGAAGGCCCGCCAGACCGGCAATGACACCCGTGCACCGTTCGCACCTTGCCCGATTGACGACGTGGTGGAGCGTATTCTTGACGAGAAACCGGCGGTGGTCTTCGCGCCGCATGTGGAAACCTCCGCCGGGGTGATCCTGCCCGACGACTACATCAAGGCCATGGCCGACGCCGCCCACGAGGTTGGCGCGTTGATGGTGCTGGACTGCATCGCGTCGGGCTGTGCTTGGGTGGATATGAGGGCGACGGGCGTGGACGTTCTGATCTCTGCGCCGCAAAAGGGCTGGTCCTCCACGCCTTGCGCCGGGATCGTGTGCATGTCGGAGCGGGCGCGCAAGAAGATCGACGAGACCACCTCCGACAGCTTCTCCATCGACCTGAAAAAGTGGCTGACGATCATGGAAACCTACGAGGGCGGGGGCCATGCCTACCACGCGACCATGCCCACGGACGGCTTGCGCGCGTTCCGAGACACCATGCTGGAGACCCGCGAATACGGCTTTGAGGAGTTGCGCGAGGCGCAGTGGAAGCTGGGCAACGGCGTGCGCGATATGTTGAAGGCCAAGGGGATCACCTCGGTCGCTGCGGACGGGTTCGGCGCGCCTGGGGTTGTGGTCAGCTACACGGATGATCCCGATATCCAGAACGGCTCCAAGTTCCTCGCAATTGGCGTGCAGATTGCCGCTGGCGTGCCGCTGCAATGCGACGAGCCGGATGACTTCCGGACCTTCCGCATCGGGCTGTTCGGCCTCGACAAACTCTATGACGTCGACGGAACGCTGAAAGCGTTGCAGGAGATCATGGACACGGTGCTTTAACGGGCGCCAAGGCCCAGTTTCATAAGAGATTTGCGGATCGGGGCAGCGTCATGGATCGCCCCGATACCCGCAGAGCGCAAGTCCCTGATCCATGTCGTTTGCGACATGGAGGTGCGGTTCAGCAGGTCAATGCCCATCACCCGCGCCTTCACCGCCAGACGCCGCTTCTTGTCATAGGCGTCGAGCATGGACTTGCTGCCAAGCGGGTGCAGGCGGGCAAGCTCCAGCAACTCGCTGAGGTCGGTCAGTGACATGTTCAGACCCTGCGCCCCGATGGGCGGGGCCACGTGGGCGGCTTCGGCGATCAAGGCCACGCGCTCGGCGCTGAACCGCTCGGCGATTTGGCTGATGATCGGCCAGAGCGTGCGCTTCGAGGCCAAGGTGAGCGGGCCAAACAGGTGGCAGGACCGCTCCGACATTTCTTGGTTGAAGGCGTCCTCGGACAGCGCACAGAGACGGGCGGCCTCGGGGCCTTTTTCCATCCACACAACGGCGGAGCTTGGTTGGCCGTCATGATCGGGCAGCGGCACCAAGGTGAATGGCCCGCCGGTGCGGTGAATCTCGGTTGAGACATTGTTGTGTGGGATCGGATGCGTGACCGCGAAAGCCAGTGCCTTTTGCCCGTAGCGCGTTGTTTTGGCATCGATTCCCATGCTCTCACGGATGAGGGAATTGCG
Source organism: Litoreibacter meonggei (assembly GCF_003663885.1). Lineage (GTDB taxonomy): Bacteria > Pseudomonadota > Alphaproteobacteria > Rhodobacterales > Rhodobacteraceae > Litoreibacter > Litoreibacter meonggei. The sequence continues at coordinate 363,524 of NZ_RCCE01000001.1, read as the reverse complement.
CCCGTCGGCAGCGATCACCAGCTGGGCGGTGCGTGTTGTCCCGTCACTAAGCCACAGCTTGGCAGAGGCGGAGCGGGTGAAAATTTTGGTGCAGGCGGTGCCGGGCAGGAATTCCACATTGGGCAATTCCGCCAGCCGCGCGACAAGTTTGCGGCGGATCAACCAGTTGGGCAGGTTCCATCCAAAGGGCAGATCGGAGATGTCGAAGGCGTTGAAATCACGGGTGGCGCGGGGTTCGGCGGCCTCGCCGCCTGCGTCCACGATCCGCATGGTTTGCAGCGGCATCGCATGGGGGCTGAGTTTGTGCCAGACGCCTGCCATTTCCAGCACCGGAATAGCGGGCTGCAAGAACGCGGTGGAGCGCAGGTCCGCGCCATCCGCGTCGCGTTCGGTGATCGGCGGGGCGGGATCGACGCAGGTGACGTTGAACCCTTGGCTGCCGAACAGGCAGGCCGCAGTCAGGCCCGCAACGCCGCCACCGGAGATGAAGATATCTGTGCTCATGGGGTGTAACCTATGCCTCGGGCGGGCACTCGCCAAGTGTCAGCGGGTCAGCTGGGTCAGAAAGCCGCGCAGGTCGTCGGTGTGGTGGTGGATGTGGTCATGCGCCAGAGGGTCGGGTGCCACATGCACGGTGCGCATCCCCAAAGCGTGCGGCACGGCGAGGTTGCGGGGGTCGTCCTCGAACATCGCGGATGTGCGCGGATCAAGCCCGTCTTGTGCGAAGACCTGCTCGAAGGCTGCATGGTCGGGCTTGGGATGGAAACCCGCATGCTCGACGCCATAAATCGCATCAAATATGTCTGATAAGCCGCGGGCTTTTATGACATTTTCCGCATATGGCGCTGTGCCATTGGTGTAGATGATTTTGCGACCGGGCAGGCTGGTGATGGCGTCCCGCAGATGCGGGTCGGGCGACAGAACGGTGAAGTCGATGTCGTGCACATCAATCAGGTAGCCTTCCGGTGCGACCCCGTGGATGCGCATGAGGCCCGCCAAAGTTGTCCCATGCTCGCGCCAGTATTTGGCGCGCAGATGGTTGGCCTCTTCACGGCCCACACCAAGCTCCCGCATCACCCAATCGATCATGCGAATCTCGATCTGGTCGAAAAGCTGCATATCGGGCGGGTAAAGCGTGTGGTCGAGGTCGAAGACCCATGTTTGGACATGTGTGAAGTGTTCTGCTGGCATGTTTGAGAACCTAGCGCAGATGTAGCGCGGTGCAACCGTGAAAGGTTGCACCATATGGGGGTGGCGGCTAGCTTGGCGTAACAAATGTGAGAGTTGCAAATAATGTCCATTGAAATGCCCGCCTCCAACGACGCGTACGGGTTGATCCTGCATGCGATTGATACCGGGATATACAAACCGGGCAGCCGCTTGGTGGAAAGCGAATTGGCGGACAGGTTCGGGGTGTCGCGCACGCCGATCCGTGAGGCATTGCAGCGGCTTGAGACCCAGTCAATGCTGACGCGCGACGGGCGGTCATTGATCGTGGCGTCGCTGGATCACAACCAGATGGCAGAGCTGTATACCGTGCGCACGGCGCTGGAAGGGCTGGCGGCGGAACTGGCGGCGCAACATGCCGCTGTGGAAGAGGTTAAGGTGCTGTACGCGATGGTCGAGGAAGACCACGCCTTCCTATCCGACCCGTCCAAGCTGTCGCAAGCAAACCGGCGGTTTCACCGGCAAATCCATCTGGCGTCGCATAACCAGTTTCTGGTTCAGCAGTTGGACCTTGTTTACCGCTCCATGGCGTTGCTTGCCACGACGTCGCTGGCGGCCGAAGGGCGCGGCGAGGTGGCCTTGGCTGAACATCTGGCGATTGTGCAAGCCATCGAGGCGCGGGACGGGGCTGCGGCGTCAAAAGCGCTGCGGGACCATTTGTCCATCGCCTTCCAGACGCGGTTGCGGATCGACGCAGGGGCGATCAATGCCGAGTGAGCTGTCGTTGGCCCCGCCGAACATGCCATGTTCGGTTTTGTCCCAGTAGAACGGGTTGAACAGCAGCTCCGCCAGTCCTTTGTAGGCGGCTACCGTGCCGAAGATGAAGTAAGCGGGAAGGGTGAGAATCCATCCGATATGAGGGCGTTTCCCGATATTTGCGGTGGCTGTGACAAAGACCGCCAAGGTCACAAGTTCTGCCAACAGGAAAAATCCCGACGCTCCGACGACCAAGGCTTTGGGCATCGGGTCGAATACGGGGTTTGGCCAGTCGAACAGGAATGTCAGCAGGCTCCACCACAGCACGGGGGCTAAAAAGAACGACATGAGCGTGCTCAGAAACAGGATTTGAAACCCGATGAATTTCCATGCCCCCAGTTCGCGCCATAACAGAACCGGCTTGCGCATGTGGACGCACCACGTCACCGCATAGCCTTTGAGCCAGCGGGAGCGTTGCTTGACCCATGGCCAGACATGGCTGTTGGCCTCTTCCTGAGTGACCGATTGCATCATTTCACACCGGTATCCGCGCCGTGCGAGGCGCATGCCCAGATCGGCGTCCTCGGTCACGTTATGGGCGTCCCATGCACCGAGTTTGACCAGCACATCGCGGCGGAAAAACAGCGTGGTGCCACCAAGCGGGATGGCGAAGCCAAGGCGTTGCAACCCCGGCAGCATGACCCTGAACCAACCCGCATATTCAAAGAAAAAACAACGCGATAGCCAGTTTGTTTTGGCGTTGTAGAAGCTGAGGATACCTTGCACGCAGGCCAGATCTGCGCCGCCTTCCGCAAATTTTCGGGCGACCTGATGAAGCTGGTCGGCATCCGGCGCATCTTCTGCGTCATACACCCCCACAAGCGAGCCGGAGGTGAAATCCAGCGCGTAGTTCAAGGCACGGGGCTTGGTTTGAACACCACCTTTTGGCACCCGCACGACCCGCATCCAGCGGGGCAAGCCGCCTTTGGTGAGGGCCTTATCGGTGACGGTGTCTGATGCCTCCACCACCAGACAAATTTCCAACAGCTCTTGCGGATATGACAGGCGGGCGAGGCGTTTGACCAAGGCACCGGCAATGTCGCGTTCGCGAAATAGCGGCACCAGAATGGATATTTTGGGAAGGCGTAGCGCGGGGCGCGGTCCCGTCACCGGAGCAGCGGGCGGGTGTTTGCGCAGAGCGATAACTGCACAGGCGGCTTTGAGCGCGCTGTTGAGGGCCAGTGCGAGACTTGCCGCCCCGAAGACCGACCAAATGAGCCATACCGGCGCGAAACACGCCCCCGCAACTGCGAGCGCCGCAACCGCCAACAGCACGAACCGCATCGCGCCTGTGGACCAGTTGCGGCAACTGTCTTGCGGTGCTGTGCGGTGCTCGGCCTGCACGGCGAGGGTGTCGCCGTATTGGACGTGGATTGCATTCTGGACGTCGCTTCGGGCGGCCAGAACGAATTTTGCATCGCTTAGCTCTGGCGGCAGTTTCACGCGAATGCTGGCGATCCGTTCGGGGTGGGCGGTGGCGATCACCACGCGGTTGCCGCGTTTTCGCCATGGCATGAAGCCCAGCCGCAAGCAGTCCTCCGCCGGAAGGAGCGCCGCAAGCCTTGGATCAGGTGGGGAAGCCTCGAGATTCACCAGATGGGTGCCGTGCTGTTTGGCTAGAATGCGCAGGATGTCTTCTTCTGCGACATGGCCTTGCGCGATCAGAATTTCACCCAAAGGTACGTTTTGGCGCGCTTGCAGGGCAAGGGCGGTAAGCAACTGCGGAGAAGTGATAAGCCCTTGATCTACCAGCAACTTGCCCAGCAGGGGATGGCTGCTACCACCGCCGTCTGGAAGAGTCGCGTCAAGATAGATCCGCTGATCAGAATGCGCGTCGATCCGAACAGGGGCTTTGAGTGGCGCATTCATCTCGCAATCTCCGGCGCAGCATATACGCCGGAACTTTGGATGATCTAGGTTAAGGGTCGGTTAAGCGGCGACGCTGGCCTTTTCCGCCATGGCCGCTGCGAACCGCTCGAACAGGTAGTAGCTGTCTTGCGGTCCGGGGGAGGCCTCGGGGTGGTATTGCACCGAGAACACCGGACGGTCCGCCAGTCGGATACCGCAGTTGGAGCCGTCAAACAGAGAGATGTGGGTCTCCAACACGCCATCGGGCAGCGTTTGGCTGTCGACAGTAAAGCCGTGGTTCATCGAGGTGATCTCGACCTTGCCGGTGTCCAAGTCCTTCACAGGGTGGTTGGCGCCGTGATGGCCGTGGTTCATCTTGATGGTTTTCGCGCCAAGGGCGAGCGCCAGCATTTGGTGGCCGAGGCAGATGCCGAAGACGGGAATATCCTTTTCCAGCACGCCCTTGATCATTGGCACGGCATATTCGCCCGTGGCCGCCGGATCGCCCGGGCCGTTGGACAGGAATACGCCGTCAGGGTTGTGGGCAAGCACCTCTTCCGCGGTGGCCGTGGCTGGCAGGACGGTGACGTCACAGCCGGCAGAGGCGAGGCAGCGCAGGATGTTGCGTTTTGCACCATAGTCGATGGCGACGACCTTATGGCCCGCTCCCTCACGCTTGGTGAAACCGTCGGGCCATGCCCAACGTTGCTCGTCCCATGTGTAGGACTGCGCACAGGTGACCTCCTTGGCGAGATCCAACCCTTCGAGCCCCGCAAAGCCGCGCGCGGCAAGGACCAAGGCTTCAAGGTCGAAATTGCCTTCGGGGTCATGGGCCATCGCCACATGCGGAGCCCCTTGCGAGCGGATCGCGCGGGTCAGGCGGCGGGTGTCGATGCCACCTAGGCCAATGCGGCCCGTCTTGGCCAGCCAGTCGGTCAGCTCTCCGGCGGCGCGCCAGTTGGACGGTTGGGTCGGGTCCCATTTGACGACCATGCCTTCGGCGACCGGATCAGTGGTCTCGTCGTCTTCGGGTGTCACGCCAGTGTTGCCGATATGGGGGAAGGTGAAGGTCACGACCTGGCCCGCATAGGACGGATCGGTCATGATTTCCTGATAGCCGGTCATGGCGGTGTTGAAGCACAGCTCGGCGGTGGTTTGGCCCGTGGCCCCGAAGCCGTGGCCGTAGAACACGGTGCCATCGGCCAGAACAAGACAGGCTGTCGGTTTGGCGGTCATGGCGGCTTCTCCCACAAAGCTGGTATAAAACTTGCCGATATCTACGGGTGGGCGTGAGGGGCGTCAACCACAGCGAAGGCCTTTTTTTCAACACGCAAAGCGGCTGTTGTGATGTCGAGGTGTTTTGGGTAAAAGACGCGCTTCACAAGGTTTCAGGGAAGGCACCTTATGTCCAACGACTTACGCACACGTATTACCGATGCTCTGAAAGAGGCCATGAAGGCCAAGGACGCCGCGCGTCTTGGAACTTTGCGGCTGATTAATGCGGCGATTAAGGATCAGGATATCGCTCTTCGGGTGGACGGCAAAAGCGTCGGCGACCCCGAAATTCTGGCGATTCTCGGCAAGATGGTGAAGCAACGCCAGGAAAGCGCGCGGGCCTATGAAGAGGGCGGGCGTCTGGAACTGGCAGAGCGCGAGCTGGCCGAGGTCAAGGTGATCGAGGACTTCCTGCCCGCGCAATTGTCCGAGAAACAAGCCAACGCTGCGGTAGACGCTGCGATCAAGGAAATCGGTGCCGAAAGCATTCGTGACATGGGCAAGGTCATGGGCGTACTGAAGGGCAAGTATACCGGCCAGATGGACTTTGGTGCGGTTGGACCGATGGTTAAGGCGCGGTTGGGGTAACAAGCCCCAGAAGCGGCTTGGCCGACAAGGCCACGCGCTATCGTGTGGCAGATCTGGTTATCTTACCGCTTGATGTACCAGACTATAGCCGGTTCATATCCTTCGTTTTGCAGAAGTGAAATCTTTGACGACCATGCCGCGGGGCAAACGATCAACGCCGCATTGTTGCCTCGGGATTTAAGAGCAGATTCGGCGGTTCTAAAGAGCGCAGAGGCGGCGGTGCCATTTTCGCGCAGAGCGTCATGACTCTCAAAGTCGGTATGGAAATAGTCATCCATGAAGCCGATTCCACTCACGTCGTGCGCAATTGGGAAATGCAGGGCTGTTGCTGGTTGAGACACCGCATAGCCCCGGAAAACGCCTTCGGTCTCAGACACAAACATGTCGCGGTCAGGGAGTGTTAGACTTCGGGACATCCAGTTGCCAAATCTGGTGTCAGCCTCGGGATGGGGTTTCCAAAAGCTGTGTAGATCATTGAGAATCTGCCGGTTGTCAGCGCTTGACGCCACGATGGCTGGAACGTCGCTTTCGGTGGCTTGTCGCACGCCCTTAAAGCCTGCGCTGGCGGTCAAACCGATCTTGGCAAAGTAGAGCGTTAAGGGCTCGTAGTTTTGTGCGGAGTATTCCGTAGCCCAAGCGCCTTCGGCGATTGATGATGCCAGCAAAACTTTTGCGCCGGCCTTGACCAAGTCGGCTTCGGCAGCTTCCAGCAATGATTGTGCCGTACCGTCGGGTGCAGCGTCTACGACGAAGCAATCCTCCATAATCAATCCCGGCGCGCCGAATTCTCCGGCATAGATCGGCGGAACGGGGAGCAGGATGCTATGGGTGAGTCCGACTATTTCTCCGCCGGATTCAGCAAGAAGCCATTGCTGGCGGAACGGCGGGTTTTCGTTCTCCATAGCGGTCTGAATGGACGAGGTAATTTTGTCCTGCGCGTCGGGTGCAAGTTTCCACAAGGTCGGGTTTTCGGCGGCGCGTTGCTTGGCATCAAGAACCAGAAGGTCAACCATAGGTTTCAGGTCGAGCAGTTCAGCGGGACGGATAGTGACTGACATATGCGCTCCTCTCGGTGAAGGTATTAGACTTGTTTTAACGCAGTGTTCGAGGTGACTAAAGTACGTTTGGTTGCAATGCGGCGAAGCGTGGAAACTGATACCATCAGTGATCTGTTACTAGCGCTTGTTGACTGCCAAGAACCGCAACTTCTCCTCCAGTTCTTCTTTCAATTCTGTCCGCTCTTCGGGCGTCAGGAATGCGCCTATCTCCACCTCGCGAGGGCCGCCGCGTAAGGTGAGGTAGGCCGCGACGGGTTTGTCGTGCGACACCACTTCCACCCAATACGGGTTGGTTGCCCAGTCCTGCCGCCTGCCATCCGGCTCGCGGCGTACAAGGGTGATGTGGTCGGGCCAGAGGCTCAACTCCTCCACCAGGTGACCGGAGCGATAACTGCGCATGATGAAGACCCAGAGCAGGGTGACCGTCAGCACCAGAAACGGCAGCAAGACCCAGATAGCGGCGGTGCCGATCAGGGGTAGCAGCGGGAAGGTGAGCATGACGCAGGTGATCGCGATGAAGAACACGAAGCCGCCACGGGGCAGGGAGCGGTGGGGCCATAGGACAACGCGGTAGACAGGCGCGCTGCCGTCGTAAGTAGAAAGGGCCTCGGGATAATCCGAGGCCCCTTTCGATAGGTTTATACGTTGGATTGGCATGGCCGCTTAATGGCTATGGCCTTTGTCCCAGTCCGACTGCTTGGGCAGGATCTCGAACGTGTGCTCTGGTGGTGGGCAGGGCAGGGTCCATTCCAACGTGTCCGCATATTCGTTCCACGGGTTGTTCTCGGTAACCTTGCGGCCCCATTTCAGGGTGTAGAACAGAACGCCGATGAAGAAGATGAACGACGCGAAGGACAGGAACGCGCCCCAGCTCGACACATAGTTCCAGTAGGCAAAAGCCTCTGGGTAGTCGATGTAGCGACGTGGCATGCCTTGACGACCCAGGAAATGCTGCGGGAAGAACGTCAGGTTGGCCCCGATAAACATTGCCCAGAAGTGCAGCTTGCCAGCCCATTCAGGATACATGCGGCCCGAGAACTTCGGCAGGTAGAAGTAGATCCCTGCGAAGATACAGAACACGGCGCCGAGGCTCATCACGTAGTGGAAGTGTGCCACGACGTAGTAGGTGTCGTGATAGGCGCGGTCGATGCCAGCCTGAGACAGCACGATGCCGGTCACGCCGCCAACGGTGAACAGGAACAGGAAGCCGAAGGCCCACAGCATTGGCGTTTTAAGCTCGATCGAGCCGCCCCACATGGTGGCGATCCATGAGAAGATCTTGATGCCTGTCGGCACCGCGATCACCATCGTGGCCATCATGAAGTAGGACTGCTGCGACAGGCTCATGCCGACTGTGTACATGTGGTGTGCCCACACGACGAAGCCAAGCGCGCCGATTGCAACCATCGCGTAGACCATTGGCAAGTAACCGAAGACCGGCTTCTTGGAGAAGGTCGCGATGATGTGGCTGATGATACCGAAGCCCGGAACGATGATGATATACACCTCTGGGTGGCCGAAGAACCACAGCAGGTGCTGGTACAGGATCGGGTCGCCGCCACCTTCAGGTTGGAAGAAGGTGGTGCCGAAGTTCCGGTCGGTCAGCAGCATGGTGATGGCACCGGCCAGAACGGGCAGGGACAGCAGGATCAGCCACGCGGTCACGAAGATAGCCCAAGAGAACAGCGGCACCTTGTGCAGCGTCATGCCGGGCGTCCGCATGTTCAGGAAAGTGGTGATCATGTTGATCGCGCCCAGAATGGACGACGCACCAGACATGTGAACCGCGAAGATGGCGAAGTCCATGGACATGCCAGCCTCGGAGGTGGAGAGCGGCGCATAGAGCACCCAGCCAACGCCGGAGCCAAGCTGGTCGTTGCCGCCGGGCGTCAACAAGGAGGCCACGGCCAATGAACAGCCAGCCACATACATCCAGTAAGACAGGTTGTTCATGCGCGGGAACGCCATGTCAGGCGCGCCGATTTGCAATGGCATCAGGTAGTTACCAAAGCCGCCGAACAGGGCAGGGATCACGACGAAGAACATCATCAAGATGCCGTGGCCGGTGATCAGTACGTTCCACAAGTGGCCGTTCGGGGTACAATCAGCAACAGCGGCAGCTGTCAAACGTGCGCCTTCGAGACACATGTATTGAACGCCGGGCTCCATCAGCTCCATCCGCATGTAAACGGTGAAGAGGACAGACACCAAGCCCATCAGGCCGGCGGTGAAGAGATACAAGATCCCGATATCTTTATGGTTTGTGGACATGAACCAGCGGATGAAGAACCCCCGCTCGTCGTGGTCATGTTCCTGGATGGCGGCGTCGGCCATGCGATTCTCCCGTTTCCACTCATTTTGCGTGGGGCTGTTGGTCCCCACACGAAGATCGGGGCAGAGTCGCCCCGTAATTATTCTTCCGTTTTAGAGACGATAGGCGGAAGGGGCAATGTTACAACCCATCGTAACACGCGCAAAATGTCGCATTTAGGGGCGGGTTTTTACGCCTTGTCCCCGAAAACCTGCTGGAAGTTGGATTTGAGAGCGACATCCAGGTCCGCCATGGTTACCGGAAGTCCCAAATCCACGAGTGAGGTGACGCCGTGCTCAGAAATTCCACATGGCACGATGCCGCTGAAATGCTCAAGATCGGGTTCCACGTTGATCGACAACCCGTGGAAGGTGACCCATTTGCGTAAGCGCACGCCAATGGCGGCGATTTTGTCTTCCGCCAAGGTGCCGTTGATGTGCAGCGGTTTGTCGGGCCGCTCCACCCAGACACCGACGCGCCCGTCGCGGATATGCCCGGCCACGTTGAACTCGGCGAGCGTGGCGATCACCCAAGCTTCAAGGTTTTGGACGTATCTACGGACGTCACGACCGCGCTTGTTCAGGTCTAACATGGCATAAGCCACCCGCTGGCCGGGGCCGTGGTAGGTGTACTGCCCGCCGCGCCGTGTTTGATGCACGGGAAAACGGTCGGGAGAGACCAGATCGGCTACGTCAGCAGAGGTTCCGGCGGTATAAAGCGGGGGGTGTTCAACAAGCCAAATGCACTCGGGTGCGGTGCCGCGATGGATGGCGTCAACGCGATCTTCCATGAAGGCGACTGCTTGCGCATATTCGGTCAATCCGTCGCTTGTGATCCATTCCAACATGGTGGTGACCTTTGCTTGAAAGGGTTCGTGCTTGTTTTTAAGCCTTTTTCTCTAGGCCCAACTTTGGTCTACATGTTACGATAACGCAGTTAGTATATTTACGTGTTCGGAGGAAATGCATGTTTTTTAAAAATATTACAATGGCTTGTGCCGCGGCAGCGATGATAACTGTACCGGCGACTCGTGTCTCGGCTGGTAGTGGAGACTTTGCTGCGGGTATCGTTGCAGGGGTTGTCGGCTCCGCAATTGTTCGCAATGCGGGTAAACAAAAACGGGTGGTTCGCCGGAAGACCTACACCAAAAAACGGGCGGTCGTGCCTTCCTATGTCCGCCAGGAGCGGCGCGAGATTCAAACTTCGCTGAACTATTTCGGTTTCCCTGCCGGCTCTCCCGATGGCGTGCTGGGGCGGAGGTCACGTGCCGCCATTTCCAACTATCAGGCGCATATGGGTTACCCTGCTACTGGTCAGTTGACGGATTACGAAAAGAACTTCCTGCTGCAAAGCTACAATCGTGCCATTACGGGCGGTGTCGCCACGTCGCAACTGATCGCGGCAAGCCCGTCCGGGCCGCGCGGTCTTCTGACCCGTTACCGCAACGAAGCAGCTGGTGTTGGAACGGCGGCTGTGGCTCCAGTTGCGCCCGCGACGACGATTGTCGTCGCACCGCAACCGCAAGTGTTGCAGCCTCAGACTTTGGGTGGAACGACGACGACAACCACGACTGTGACCGCACTCGCAGGCGCTGCAACTGTGGGCACGCCTCAGAGCGGATCGCTGCCTAGCTTTATGGGCAAAACTACCGCTGTGTCGCTGGCATCGCATTGCAATCAGGTCTCGCTACTGACCTCGACCAATGGCGGTTTTATGACCGCCGATACCATGGTCGACACCAATTTGGCCCTGAACGAACAGTTCTGCCTTGCGCGGACTTACGCAATCTCCGAGGGCGAGCAGCTATCGTCCAAGATCCAAGGCTTCACGCCTGCCCAGATCGCACAGCAATGCGAAGGCTTCGGCCCCGCATTGAAAGAGCATGTCGCGGCAATGTCTTTGAAGCCGCATACGGCTGTGTTGCAGGATGTGTCCAGTTTCGTGCTGAGCACGGGCATGTCGCCGGTCCAACTGGCGGGCACAGCCAAGATTTGCCTGTCGGTCGGTTATCGCACTGACAACATGGACGTCGCCATTGGCTCTGCCTTGTTGTTGGCTGTGTTGGGCGAGCAGGTCTATTCCGAGTTGATGGGCCACCACCTGGCGCAAGGGTTCGGCGTGTCGAAGCGCACTGATCTGGCGTTGCCTTGGTATGATATGGGGTTAACGGCTATCGAAAATGGCGCCACGCCGGTCTTCGCGCCGGGTCAGCCAGAGCGCAACGCGCTGTTGCGCAAAGCGTCCTTCTCGCTGGCAAGCAATACATCGGCAGTGCCTCAGGTGCAGCCTGCGTCGGCTTTGCCAATCTTCAAAGTCGACCAGTAAATAGCTTCAACCGTAGCAATTAGAAGGCCGGAGATGTTATGCATCTCCGGCCTTTTTCGTTCCATGCGTTTTTGCGCTTCACAAGGGCGGGGGGGCAGGCTAGAACGCCGCCCACATCCCTATGATTTTGCGGTCGTGGCGGAATTGGTAGACGCGCAGCGTTGAGGTCGCTGTTCTGTAACAAGAGTGAGGGTTCGAGTCCCTCCGACCGCACCATATGGATGACCTGGCATGTTATGAAACCAGAGGCATAAGCCTGTGTTGTCCATGCAAAGTCTGCCCTTTTGTTATACCGTGTGATTGGCGAGAAGGCTGAGCTGGTGCCATGAAATGGAAAACATGCAAAATTTGTTCAGCTAGCTGCGTCTTGCATGTAGCAAGCCTGTGGCAATTAATATTATTGCTCCACCAAGACTATATGCGCAAATCGCTAAAAGTAGGCCGCTCCCAAACATAAGACACAGACTCGCGGCGATAGCCCCGCCAATCGCGCTTAAGACCAGCATAAGAGGAAGAGGTGAGTAGTGTTCCAAAGTCAGCCTTCTCGACAAGCAAGGTTAAATTGAAGTCGCGTTTCACGTGCGGTGTCAGCTCGTTATGTGTGGAAACGCGCTAACATTGCGCCTACATAGATCGCCTACGCAGAGTTTGCAGGTCCGGTTTGCCTTACCGTTGTTCCATTAACAACTGGCCTTGAGCCTGCAACGAACAGGTTGCTTCGCCGTAGATAAGGAACCACATTTGATAGACTGCGCAGGATGTTAAATCGCGTGATCATGGTCATGGGAGGCCTGTGTTGCTGTTGCATGGATCATGACTTGATCACTGCCACATGCTCGAGATTTGGAACCTGTTTTCAGCCACTGAGTGGATGACGCGAATTTATGCCAACCCGCTTGGTTACGGACTAACTCCGCCGCAAGATAGATTCCGAATGCAAGATAGCTTCTGACTCGGTTGCCACGCACCAGTTAGCCGTTCTCGGTTCTGCAAGGCGTGGGAGAGCGTGCGAAAAGCCCGAACACATCAATTCACCGTAGCTTGACTGCTTGGAGTGCTTGGCATCGAGCGGGTATAGAACGAAACCAAACAATAGCTTGGATAGCTCTATTGCCGTAAATTCGGACGCAGCCTAGATGATCTGCGTTCTTCCAGACATCAGATCAGAACTGCCAGAAATACGCTGCACTGGCCCCCACGGTCGTCGTGCCTTCGGAGGTGCGCGATACGTTTGCACCAAGGTTCAACGCGCCAGTATCACTGATGATCGTCACGCCGCCGCTCAGGCGCGGGGTGGTGAAGCTATCGACATTGCCGAAGCCGTCATCATTGCGGACGTAGTCAATCTCGATGCCTGCATTCGGCAAGTAGGTTAAATTGCCCTTGTCGATCGGGTTGTAGTTCACGCCGGTACCAATAGTGGCAACAAAGCTTTTGATTTCGGTCGCGCCGTAGGCGACGACGGGGGCAACGCTGCTGAATGCAGGAAGCTTTTCGCGTACCGAGGCGATGCTGATGAATGGCGACAGCTCGGCGCGTTGCAACGGGATGCTACCGGTCAGGGTCAGGTTGCCGAAGGTCTTGTCTCCCGAGAACTGTCCTCCGTCGATATCGTAGTCGGGCTTGCCGAACCCGATGAATCCATCAAGGCTGAGCGAGTCAGACAGTCGCGCGGAGAAATAAGGCCCCACGGAGAAGCCATCGGCCTTGACCCGCTGTCCGCTCGGCAGATCAACCGAGGAGCGGTTGTAGCCTGCGATGAGACCCACAATAAGCGAGTCGCCAACAATCGTGTCGGCCCCGAAGATCAGGTTTGTCGAGTTTCCCGAATAGGTGCCGCTGAGGCGTTTGGTATCGACGGAGGTCCATGCCGACGAAATCCCCCCCCATGAAGGTGCGGTGCCGCCGGTCAGACTGGTGTCATCTTGGCGAACGGACGGCCGCGCCGTTCCACTGCGCCTTTTGGCGATGGCGTTGCGGAAATCGGAGATGTCAGATCCGACGACGGCCCCCAATGCTTCGGAGCGCGGGCTATCAATCGTATTGGATGTTGATTGGGCGTTGGCGACGAGCGGAGCGCCCAAAAGCGCGACGAGGATTGGAAGCGCGATCCAAGTGCGGCGGGCGAATTCTGGAGTAATCATGGAATAACCTTGGCTTGATGAATGCCCGATCATACCGCACTGAGCGTGCATTACCTATAGTCAACGCTTTGGAGTGTTTGTTGTGTCGATTTATTGGCAACAGACCGCTCACAGATGTTTGAGTTGCCCGAGTGAGTGTGAAAGCACCTCGCTTCCGCAAGGGGGCGAGGTGTCGTGTTGCTGACAGATCAGTCAATTGGCAGACAGAGTCTGACGGAACGGTAAGGCGGCGGCGAAGCTCGTGTGCTTTTGCAGACTTACATTAAGGCAAAACAGCCAGCCACACCCATAGCGTGAGCACCGACAATGCGGTCGAGATCAGCACTGCCGAGGCTGCAACCCGTTTGCCGACCCCGTACATGTTGGCGAAGACATAGGCGTTCACGCCCGGTGCCATGGCCGATGTCAGCACGACCGACCGGAACGCACCCGTTCCCACGCCGGTTGCCCCTGCGACGAGCCATGTCAAGCTCGGTTGAACCACCAGCATCAGGGCGCAGACCATGATCACGGGGCCGGTGTCGCCTTCCAGCTTATAACGGGCGAGGACGCCGCCCAGCCCGAAGATCGCCGCGGGTAGCGCCGCGCGGATCATCAGGTCGATGGCATCGGTCAACACACCGGGCAGGGGCAGGGAGGTGATGTTGACCACAAAGCCCAATGCGATGCCGATGATCAGCGCGTTATGGGTGATCGCCCGCCAAACGGCTTTCGCGGTGTGCCACAGCCCGCCACCCTTGTTGCGCACGACCTCCATCGCGGTGATGCCGATGCCGTAGCAGATCGGCGCGTTGACGGCGATGATGGCATAGTTCGGTGACAAGGCGCCCTCGCCATAGGCGCGCTCGGTGATCGGCAGGCCCAGCAGCACGGCGTTGGAGAACAGGCAGCAAAAGCCGATGGCGATGCTGTCCTCCCAAGGCCGCCCGAAGATCAGGCGTGCGCCGAGCGTACCAAGGGTGAAACCGGCGATGGCGGGCAGGTAGTAGGACGCCAGCAGGCGCGGCTCGAAATAGGCACCCAGCTCCAACTCCGCGATGCCGCGAAACAGCAAGCAGGGGATGGCGAAGCTTTGGGTGAACTTCATCAGCGCATCCGCGCCCTCGTTCGAGAAGAGGTCGCGCTTCACCGCGATGTAGCCCGCGCCGATGACCAGAAAAACCGGCAGAATGACTTCCAGCAACGCCCCCATCTAGACGTCGTATTCGATTGTCATGCCGTCATAGGCGGGGGTGACGTTGTCGGCGGTTTCGGCCTCGACCGTCGCATAGTCGAGGTCGATATGCATGTTGGTGATCACTGCGCGCTTGGGGGCCAGCTTCTCGATCCACTTTAGGGTGTTTTCCAAATGCGAGTGGCTGGGATGTGGCGCGCGACGCAGCGCGTCGATGATGAAACAGTCGAGGCCCTGAAGGGCCGCCCATGTCTCGTCGTAGAACTCTGCCACGTCCGGCAGGTACGCCAGCCCGCCGATACGGAAGCCCAACGCGTCAATGGTGCCGTGGTTTGCCCTGAACGGGGCCAGCGGGATGGTGCCGCCGGGGCCTTTCACCTCGATCAGCCCCTTGATCGACTTCAAGGTCAGGATCGGCGGATAGGGGGAGCCTTCGGGCTGAACGAACGCGTAGCCGAACCGCGCGATCAGGCTGTTGGTCGTGTCACCGTCCGCCCAGACCTTCAGCCGTTCTTTCATGTTGAAGACGATCATCCGCAGGTCGTCGATGCCATGAACGTGGTCAGCATGGGAATGGGTGTAGACCACCCCGTCCAAACGCCCGACATTTGCATCCAGAAGCTGCGAGCGCAGGTCCGGTGACGTGTCTATCAGCACGGAGGTGGTGCCTTCGGCGCCGATCTGTTCGACCAGCAAGGAGCAGCGGCGGCGGCGGTTCTTCGGATTATTGGGGTCGCAATCGCCCCAATGCCCGCCAAGCCTTGGCACGCCGCCCGACGAGCCGCAGCCCAATATAGTAAACCGGCGCTTCATTTGGCTTTCCAGAACAGGCGTTCGAAATTGGCCTGCGTCTGCGCGGCGAAGTCGGCGTAGTCTAGGCCGAACACCTCCGCGCCGACCTTGGCGGTGTGGGCGGTATAGCCCGGCTCGTTGCGCTTGCCGCGATAGGGGGGCGGGGCGAGGTAGGGAGCGTCGGTCTCGACAAGGATGCGGTCCACGGGGGCGGCGGCGAAGATGTCGCGCAGATCTTGAGACTTGGGGAAGGCGGCGATGCCGGACATGGACAGGTAGAAGCCCAGATCAAGCGCCGCCTGCGCCAGATCTTTGGAGGATGAAAAGCAGTGCATGACGCAGGTATACGCGCCTTTGGCGTGTTCCTCGCTCAGGATGCGGGCCATGTCGTCATCCGCCGCGCGGGCGTGGATGATCAGCGGCAGCTTGGTCTGCCGCGCGGCCTCGATATGGACCCGCAGGCTTTGCTGTTGAATGTCCTTGCTCTCGGCGGTGTAGTGGTAGTCCAGCCCCGTCTCGCCGATGCCGACGAATTTGGGGTGCTCTGCCAGCTTCACCAATTCCTCCACCGTGGCAAGCGGCTCGTCCGCCGCACTCATCGGGTGGGTGCCGGCGGCATAGTAAACGGACGGGTGTGCCTCCGCGATGGCGCGGACTTGGGGTTCCAGCCGCAGTTTTGTGCAGATCGTCACCATGCGCGTCACGCCAGCGTCATGGGCGCGGGCGATGATGTCGGGTAGCTCGCCATCGAAATCGGGGAAATCCAGATGGCAGTGACTGTCGGTGATCTGGGGGGTGCTCATTCTCGGCCTCGTCAGGCCGCGGTTTTCGCAGCCACTTCGTTCATTGCCAGAACCATATCAATGACCAGCGCCGAAGGGTCAAGGTTCACCGCACGCCCGTGTTGCGCACGGGCGGAGATATTTGCGGAAACCGAGGCCCACGCCCGCGCTGCGTTCGCATCCGGTGACAGGCGGGCGAGCATCTCCAACTCACCGCGCGCAGCCTCGGTCTGGGGCTGGCCCAGACCTGCGCGCGCAAGGCGGGCGAGCAGCACATCGGCAAGGCGCAGCATCAACTCGTAGCGGGCTTCCTGACCGCGTGCGGCGGCTTTTTCGCCAAGCGCGATCATCAGCGTGCGGTCGAGCTTC
This sequence comes from Litoreibacter meonggei, assembly GCF_003663885.1. Classification (GTDB taxonomy): domain Bacteria; phylum Pseudomonadota; class Alphaproteobacteria; order Rhodobacterales; family Rhodobacteraceae; genus Litoreibacter; species Litoreibacter meonggei. The sequence continues at coordinate 346,875 of NZ_RCCE01000001.1, read as the reverse complement.
GGGAAGCTGGCGGCAAGTGCCACGAGGTCGGCATAGACTTCCAAACCACCAAGGTTGAGCATCCGAAGCGCTTCACCCACCGAACCACCGGACAGTTCGGCCAGCGCCGAACCATGCGTGCCGATATCGGCCCCAGTAGCGGTCAGGGCGGCGGACATTTGGTCGGCATCCAGCGTCACACAGCGCAACTCGCGGCAGCGCGACCGGATGGTGGGCAGTAAGCGGGAGGGCTGGTGGCTGATCAGGAACAACAGCGCGTCGGCAGGGGGCTCCTCCAACACCTTCAGCAACGCATTGGCGGCGGAGACGTTCATGTCGTCGGCGGCATCCACGATCACGATGCGGCGACCGCCCTCGGTGGCGGAGAGGGAGAAAAACCCTTTCAGCTTGCGCACCTCGTCGACGGTGATCTGCTGTTTGAACTTCTTTTTGTCCTCGTCATACGGGCGTTTGAGGACGAACAACCCCGCCTCGCTGCCCGCGCTCATACGGGCGATGACGGGATGGTGCGGGTCTACGTCCAGCGTTGTGGGGGCAGGCGGCGCGCCGAACATGTCGTTTGCATCGGCCGGCGGGTTCGCCAGCAAGAACTTCGCCAGCTTCCACGCCAAGGTGGCTTTGCCCACTCCGCGTGGGCCGGTGATCATCCATGCGTGATGCAAACGGTCGCCGTTGAAAGCCTCAAGAAAGTTCTCCTCGGCCACGTGCTGGCCCACCAGCGTCGCGGTTTCGCGCGGGTGGGGCGCGCCGTCGATCTGGTCGGAGCTGGGGAGGGCGTCGTCGCTCATGCGCGCGCGGCGATATAGGTGTCGACCAAACTTGCGATCTCGCGGCCAACGTCCTGCGCGCCTTGGGTGCCGTCAATCAGGCAGGTGCGGTCGGGGAAATCTTCGAGCAGGCCAAGAAAGCCCGCCCGCAACTTGTGCTGGAACTGAGCACCGAATTCCTCGAACCGATCCTCACCGGAGCCGCGGGCCAGACCGCGCTCAAGGGCGATGTCAGGGTCCATGTCGATGATCAGGGTCAGGTCCGGTTCACGGCCGATCATCTGCACATGAAGCGCGTCGACGGTGGCACGCAGGTCGCCGCGGGTGGCCCCCTGATAGACGCGGGTACTGTCGGCGAAGCGGTCGCAGATGACGATCTTTCCCGCCTCAAGAGCAGGGGTGATCAGGCGTTCCAGATGATCGCGGCGGGCGGCGGTGAACAGCAGGATTTCCGTTTCGGCAGACCAGCGGCCCGGCTCGCCTTCGACCAGCAGGCGGCGGATGTCTTCGGCACCGGGTGAGCCGCCGGGTTCGCGTGTCAGCACAACCTCGAAGCCCGCGGCTTCAAGATGACCAGCCAAAAGGCGTGACTGGGTAGATTTCCCTGAGCCGTCGATGCCTTCAAATGTTAGAAAAATTCCACTCAAAAGAAAGTTGCCGCCTGCCCGGTAAGTTGACGGAACAACACCGTTGCGGCGGTGCGTATGCGAACCATGAAGCCGCCGGAGTCGATCGTTTCGGTTGCGACAAGGTCGTGTGTCGCATCGCCGATACCGGGCACGTTAATGATCAACTCTGCAATCTTGTCACCTGCTTTGATGGGCGCTTCCAGCGGCCCCCTATATTTGATTTTTGCTGTCACGCTGTCCTTTTTCAACACGGGCACCAGCACTTTAATGTCTTCGGTGGCGGCAAGGCCAACCTTGGCGGCAGTGCCCATCCAGACCTCGGCTTCGGCCATGATAACACCTTGCTCTGCAAGCTGCTGCTCGGCGAATTGGCGGAAGGCCCAGTTGGCGATGCGCTCGCTCTCGGACGCGCGGTCCTGCTGGGTGCCAAGGCCCGACATCACGAAAACGATGCGCCGCGTGCCCTGTTTGGCGGACCCTACAAGGCCGTAGCCCGCCTCGGATGTGTGTCCGGTTTTTAGGCCGTCCGCGCCGATATTGAGCTTCAGCAGGGGGTTCCGGTTAAAGCGATTGTCCGGCGCGCGGTTGTCATAGGCGAATTCGGTTTCCGCGAAGTAGCCGTAATACTGGGGGAACACCTGAATGAGCCGCTTGGCAAGGATCGCCAGATCACGCATCGACATCCGTTGTGCAGGTGCGGGCCAACCGTTGGAATTTGCAAAGGTTGAGTTGGTCATGCCCAGATCCTGAGCCCGCTCGGTCATCATCTGAGCAAAGCCTCGCTCGGTTCCATCGGGGGAGATGGCTTCAGCCAAAACAGCAGACGCGTCATTGCCGGACAGAACGATCACGCCTCGGATCAGGTCTTCGACCGACACGCGGTCGCGGGTGTTGAGAAACATGGTCGAGCCGCCATAGGCTTGCGCCGCTTCAGACACGGGCAGGCGTTGGTCTAATGACAGGCGACCGTCTTCAAGGGCCTCGAAGGTCATGTTCAGGGTCATCAGCTTGGACATGGACGCCGGTGGAAGCGCCATGTCGGCGTTTTTTTCCATCAGTGTCAGGTCTGTTCCAAGGTCAAGAACAATTGCGGATTTTGCAGATGTTTCAAATGCCTGCGCCGTAAAGCTCATGCAGATTGCAGATGAGAGTGCGGCGATAAGCGTGGCAGCGCGGATGCCCATGATGGCTCCTTTGTTGATCTTTGCTAGTTGGTCACGAAATAGGCGTCGTTGAAGCCCAGTCCTTTGACTTTCTTAAGTAGGGTGGCGCGTTCGGATGACGAACCGGATGGCCCTACGACGACGCGCCAAAATTTCTTGCCTTGGCTGGAGCCTTGTTTCACCGCAGGCAAAATTCCGATTCCGCGGAGCGATGTGGCCGTGTTGTCGGCGTTTTCTTTGACCGAGAAAATGCCGATCTGGATGAAGGGTTTGGCTAGGCTGGACGATGATTTACGCGCTGGAGCTGCCGCAACTTCGGTGGCTTTAGGAACAGGTGCGGCCACCGGTTTTGGCGCAGGTGCCGCCGTCGACTTGTCAAGGGCGGCTTTGGCTTTGGCGATTGGGTCCAACGGTTGCGCCTCGATTGCGTCGGGCGCGGGTAAGCTTTCGCTGCCAGAGAGGGTGGATATCGCCGGTTTTTCCACTGGAACGGATTCGGTGCGCAAGGCCACGACGCTCATTTTTGTTGGTTGACCCGCAATGAGACCCAATGTTTGGGCGGCATCAGATGACAACTGCAATTTCGGGCCGGGATTGTCGCGCTCTCTACGGAACAGGGCACCGATAACTGTTTTGTTGTTTGCAAGGTTGCGGATCACTACGCGTTCAGGATCTTTTACGCCGGGGTAGGCGACCCAGACCCCGCCAAGCGACGGACGGCCATCCCATAGCCCGTCTTCACTGGCTTGGAACACGTCGGGGGCTTCGACTTCGCGTTCGATGGTTTCTGCTGAACCCTCAATGAGTTCGGCTTCGGTTTCCACGGCTGCGACCTCTCCGGCCTCTTTTTTCTTTAGAAAGTCAAAGCCTTGACCGTCTTCGCAGGCGGTCAACGTGGCAGTGGCCCCCAATAAAAACGCTATCCGCCATGCCCGTGTCATAGTCTGATAATGACCCATAATTTTACCCTCTGCCCGCAGCACCCTATCGGCGCATTTTTCGTCGCTTTTCGCGACATTTTCCAAGATCGCCTGCACATAAGGCGTCCCTTTGAGCGCACCCTATTAAATAAACTTGTTTTTGCAAAGCGGTCCGTTGCGCGGTCGGCAAATTTCGGCGTGCACTTAAGAGCAGGGAGGGGCTTCCAGAATCGAACTTGCACGGTTAAGTCGAGTGCGTCGGAGGAGTGGCAGAGTGGTCGAATGCACCGGTCTTGAAAACCGACGAGGGTGAAAGTCCTCCCAGGGTTCGAATCCCTGTTCCTCCGCCACCATAGCTTTTGTTCAGTTTGAACAGTTACCTTTGGGCGATTTTATTCTTACTTTACAAATGTTTATATGCAAATCTCGCTTTAGTTTGGTGTTTTTTGACTGAGCCAGAATTGGCTTCTTGAGTGGTGTGAATAGCGATACTTTAAGATGGCGCTATCCGGAAAGTTGACGAAGACTCTAGTCAGAAACCTTGGGGTATGTCGTCAAGGCGCGGATTTCGTAACGATCAGCTAAATACGGGACCGCGCCTTAGACTCCTGACGCATAGTCAAACCAGGCCCGAGCTAGAATTTACTGCCCATCGCGCCGTCGCTTGCAAGCGACTGTCTGGCATTCAGGCATCACGCAGCAAATCTAGAGCCCGAATTCACAGACTGCGGGGTTGGTATGCTGTCGGTAAACAACTGGATCAAAGGTTGGGTTTGTAGCTCGCTAGTTTGAGTCCGAAGCCGACAAAGACGACACCCGTCACGCCTTTCAACCAGCGCTGAAAATTGCCGCTGCTTGCCACTTTTGTAAGTCGTGAGAAGAGGAAGACCATCGCTCCAAACCAAACTGCGTTGATCATCGAATGAACAAAGACGAGGAGAAAAGATGCGGTGGCGGTTGTTTCACCGAGGGTGATAAATTGCGGAAACGCCGCAAGGTAGAACATAGAGACTTTTGGGTTAAGCGCATTGGTCAACAGACCTTCGACATAGGCGTTCACGAGCGTTCTTTTCCGTTTAGCGGGTGTGATCTTCTCTGCTGTCTCAATGCCTTTATAGGCCGCATACAGTGCTTTGACGCCGATCCAGCAGAGGTATGCAGCGCCTAAATACTTTACCAACGCAAACGCGGTCGCTGACTGTACAAGAATGATCGAGATGCCGAGAACTGACAGCGCACCATGCAGATAAAATGCCGTCACAAAGCCTGCAACATTTGCGAAGCCCGCGCTACGTCCAGACGTCGGTACGGTCTTGGCAATCAGCACTCCATTCGGGCCGGGGGACATCACCAACAAAGACGCGACAAAAACAAACGTCATAACCTCGGACCAAGCCATGCGAACTATCCTCTATTCTTGGACTATTCCGTTAAGTTGCACCCAAGTCTCTGATTGGGCAACAGGTAACCTTGGGTTTTGACCGACCCGGTCAGGTAGCGAGCGGTTCAGTCCGCATTATTTTCAGTGTGTTCGTGTTAGCCGATGGTAGGCTCACAGCTTATGCGCAGTTCATACTGCTCAACTGTCTACGTCGCTCCAGTATGTATCGTCAGATCAAACGCCTCGGCGTCCAACTCGAGCTGAATTGCATCGTCTGAGACTGCATCGTGCACGGTCGTTCTCAGTTGTTCGCCGCAACGTCGCGCGGCGTCGCGAATTTCAAACATATGCGCTCCATTGGATTAACGTGGTGAATTTTTCTCCTTGGACAAAGGTGCTGCGGATAGCAATAAGAGGGCCTAAACAAACAATTAGTCTCGACGAGGGCAACCGTGAAAAAGTGTGACCTGCTTTCGATTTCCGACATTGACCTGCCAACTCTGGAACGGCTTGCTGTGCGTGCCATTGAATTGGGAACGTGCTGGCAAAATCGCGACATGCCCCGAACTCTTGCGGGCGCTCGCATAGGCTTGATAGAAGAATTGCCCGGATGGCGTAACCCAACAGCCCTTGCCCTTGGAGCCGCGGCGATGGGTGGCATAACTGTTCCAGTCGCGGCCAGGTTAGAGGGCGCAGAAGCCGTCGAGGATTTGGCTGGATACATGGACAACTGGTTTGATCTTCTTGCTGTGCGTACGCCAAGTTTGTCACGCCTACGTCAGTTTGCCGACGCACTTGATGCTCCGGTGCTGAATTTGCGTACAAACGATAACCACCCGTGCGAAATACTTGGCGATCTCGCCTTTGTTCTCTCAAAACGCGGGTCTTGGGATGGATTGCAGGTGGCAATGGTCGGTCCGGCAGGCAATATCGCGCGGTCATGGTTCGAGGCGGCCGAAACCTTGCCGATAGACGTCGTACAGGTGGCGCCAAAGCACTTACAGTTTCCCGCAGCTGACTGCGGTACACGTCGGAGCGTTACAGACAATCCGCTCGTTATCGAAAACGCGGATCTTATTATTACCGATTGCTGGCCTTCCAACCTAACTTGTCAGGATAAAACAGAACTTTCTGCGCTCCGCATCGACGCCGATCTCCTTGAGCGTTGCAAACCCGATCTTTTCTTTGTGCCCTGTCCACCAGTAACGCGCGGGGAAGAAGTATCTTCAGATGCGATGTCTCACCCAAGCTGCTTCGCTAAATCTGCAAAGGCATTTCTTATGCATGCGCAAAACGCTGTTATGGAAGCTGCCCTTTAGGTCGCGTTTTTGAACCATTCTCACGCAGCGGTCTTCCAGCATTGCGGAAGTTCAGTAATGTTGACGCGAACTGGTCAACCTTCGCGCAGTCCGGCACTTGCTCGGGCAGGGTAACGCGGACAACGCTGTATCGTATACTGGCCACCACGGTTTGCATCGACAATAGCAGCGCTACCACCACGCTAAGATGGCGACTTGCGTGCACTTTGACTCTGGGTCACGCTGTCGCCATGAAGCTAAAATTGCACCATATCAATCTATGCTCGACCAATGTACCCGAAATGGATCGCTTCTATCGTGATGTGCTTACGCTTGGAGATGAAGACCCGTCGGCACTCCCCCCTCTGAACCAGGAGAAAGGGTTGGTGGGCGACGTCTCTTTCGTGACCGATGGCGATATTCAGATGCACCTGACTCCTCGCGACGTCTTAAATTCGTTCCGTTCGGGGCAGGTGGTGAATCCGCTGGACCGCGGGCATATCGCATATCGCACAGATGATATCGAGGCGTTCATGGCGCATTTGGACGCCCAAGGCGTGCCTTATTCGGACTGGGGCAGCAATGCTGTGAAAGGATGGCATCAGGTGTTTTTCTATGATCCGGACGGAAATGTGATTGAGGTCCATCAAATTGTGGATGTGGATTGAAGCTGCGACTAGTCGGCGCCCTACTGCTAGTCTTCCGGCGTGAAGAGTGGGTTATCTTTGATCAAGCTGATAAGGCGGCAGTGCCCATGCGTCGCGGTTCTAATGCTTCCAGCGGAACACCCCATTTTCCGCAGTAACGCGGCCTAAAGAGGGCAACGCAAAATGGCTACCCAACGTGGTGCTATTTTTTTCAGATGCGGTTTCCAACAGACTTCTGCGCGAGGTTACAGCCATTTCAGCGCCGGCATCGTATTTGAAATGCCATTCAGGGTGCTGGCATTGCGCCGTTGAATGTAGCGCGTCGCCCGTAATCAAGGCAACACGCTTTTCAGGTAGACGTCACCATTGCGTAGTCGTTGAACTTCGTCATCTGCGGCAGGCACTAAGGCGCATCTGCCCTTCCGCTTTTGATGATTGAATTGGTCTTTAAGCAAATAGTACTTCTGTATTTACCGTGCGGCAGAACTCAGCACAGATATCGGGCAGCCCGCGATCAGTGATAAACACGTCTACGTCAGCCATCGATGCAATTCGAGCAGGGGCTTTGCGCTCGAATTTCGAGCTATCTGACGCTAGCAACACCTTCTCGCTTTGGTGGATAATTGTCTTGCTGACGCCAACCTCTTGAACATCAAAGTCTAGAATGTCGCCATCTTCACGCAGAGCGGAGCAGCCGATTACCGCATAGTCGAACCGTAATTGCTGGATCGTAGCCTTTGCAAAGTCGCCCACTAGACCGCCGTCAGATCGGCGAAGGTTACCTCCGGTCACAATGACTTCGACTTCTGTATTTGCAGAAAGAATATTGGCAATGTTCATGTTGTTCGTGACAACCAGCAACCCTTGGTGTCGAAGCAGCTCTATGGCGACAGCCTCCGTTGTGGTCCCGATATTCAGAAAAACTGAACAATCATTTGGAATCTGCTTTGCGCAAAGTCGCGCTATATCGACTTTTTTGGCTTGGTTCAGTTCGCGACGCTCACTGTACCCGATGTTTACAGTTGTTGAGGGTAGAATGGCGCCGCCATGGACCCGTTCGAGTTGTCCGGCGTCAGCAAGCTCTGTAAGATCTCTTCTGATGGTCTGAGGTGACACGCCAAAATGGTCTACAAGGCTGTCGACGGTAACCACCCCTTCGCGTCGGGCCATATTGATAATCTCTGGCTTACGCAGCGTTTGAACCATACCGAAGTCTCTCCCTAATCCGTTTTGGTTCTTTAAGCGCGAATCCAAAAAGAGTCACGAAATCGGTCACAAAATGCCCGCGATGCCTCAGGTCACGGGATCGAAACATGTAAATAGCGCTGGAGTGGTGATTTAAAATCTGAATAGATTCAGGTGTTTAAATTAAAGCGAGCGTAAACGAACATTTATTACTTTCCTTTGCGCTCGTTTGTTGTCAGCTTCATCAGGCGCAGGATGGAGCCTGTGTGGGAGGATTTCATGGAACCGGATTACGATCTGCTGGTCATCGGTGGAGGAATCAATGGCTGCGGCATAGCGCGTGACGCAAGTGGTCGCGGACTGTCAGTTTGCTTGGCCGAAATGAATGATATTGGCTCGGCGACATCTGCGTCCTCTACGAAACTCTTTCACGGTGGATTGCGGTATCTGGAGTACTTTGAATTTCGCTTGGTTCGTGAAGCGTTGATCGAGCGAGAGACCTTACTAAAGGCAATGCCGCATATCGCTTGGCCGATGCGATTTGTGTTGCCCTACCACGCGGATATGCGCTTTGACCTCTCCACGCCCGCTTCGAAAATCCTCAACATCACTATGCCTTGGATGAAGGGGCGGCGGCCTGCATGGCTCATTCGCTTGGGGCTTTTCCTTTACGACAACCTTGGCGGACGAGACATCTTGCCAGGTACCAGTCGTTTGGATTTGCGGAGTGCTCCAGAAGGTAGGCCGCTTGTCGACAAATTTGAGAAAGCCTACGAGTATTCTGATTGTTGGGTTGAAGACTCGCGGCTTGTTGTGCTGAACGCACGTGATGCTGAGGCCAGAGGTGCCACGATTTTGCCGCGTCATAAGGTCGTGATTGCGGATTGCGCAGACGGGATTTGGACAGTTCAGCTGCATGGTCGCCAAACCGGCCAAACGTCGACCGTCACGGCAAAGGTGATTGTGAATGCGGCAGGGCCTTGGGTCGGCGACGTGCTTCGGGGCACGTTGAAAAGTAACTATCAGGGCGGGGTACGCCTTGTACGTGGAAGTCACATCGTGACCAAGCGTCTATTCGAGCATGACAAGTGCTATGTCTTTCAAGGGACGGACGGCCGCATTGCGTTCGCAATCCCTTACGAAAACGATTTTACGCTTATCGGGACGACTGATGTCGAGCATAGTGGCGCGAGCACAAAGCCCGAGTGTACACCGGAAGAGCAAGCTTATCTTCTGGATTTTATCAACCGCTATTTATCAGAACCAATCACAGATGGGGATATCGTTTGGACATATTCAGGGGTACGCCCGCTCTATGACGATGGTGCAAGTAGTGCGTCGTCGGCCACGCGTGATTATGTACTCAAGGTTGACCAAAGCCGCGGAGCCCCGGCGTTGAACATCTTTGGCGGTAAAATTACAACCTATCGCTGTCTTGCTGAAAGTGCGATGAAGGACATCTCAGAATTTTTCCCAGAAGTGTCGGGCCCTTGGACCGCTGGGGTGGCACTGCCAGGTGGCGATTTTCCTGTTGATGGTGTCGCTGAATTGATTGCACAACTGTCAGAAGAGTTTCCATTTTTGGATCAAGCTTGGGCGAAACGTCTTGTTCGAGCCTACGGAAAAGAAGCACGCGAGGTCATGTCCAGAGCAAAGTCTTTACAGGACCTGGGCCAACATTTTGGATCAAACCTGACCGAGCGGGAAGTCTTGTGGTTGATCGAAAAAGAATACGCAGTAGAGGCTGATGACGTCGTCTGGAGACGATCGAAGCTAGGTCTCCGGATGACAAAAAATGAGATTAGCGTTCTAGACGCTTGGATGAAAAATAATACGGCAACTGCAGCAACTGCCGCAGCTGAGTAGGGGGCACGATGACGCTTGAATTTAAGAATGTTTCCAAGTCGGTGGACGGTAAGGTCCATATTCATCCGACGAATTTAACGCTTGAGGGGGGGACGATGAACGTCCTGCTTGGACCAACACAATCAGGTAAGACGTCGCTTATGCGCCTCATGGCCGGGCTTGATGTACCGACGGACGGCCGCGTTTTCTGGGAGGGCAAAGACGTCACCGGTCAACGCGTTCAAGACCGCAAGGTAGCGATGGTTTATCAGCAATTCATCAACTACCCATCAATGACAGTATACGACAACATCGCGTCTCCCTTGCGCCTGATGAAGAAGTCAGCAGCTGAGATCGACAAGGCCGTCAAGCAAGCCGCGGATCTTATGCAACTATCCCCGATGCTGGATCGCAAACCGTTGGAATTGTCGGGCGGGCAACAGCAACGCTGTGCGCTTGCGCGCGCTTTGGTGAAGAATGCGGGACTTGTGCTGCTTGATGAGCCGCTTGCAAATCTCGACTATAAACTGCGCGAGGAAATGCGGGTTGAGATCCCCAAGATTTTCGAAGAGTCCGGTGCCGTGTTTGTTTACGCGACAACCGAGCCGGAGGAAGCGCTCTTGTTGGGCGGCAACACCGCAGCTTTGTGGGAAGGTCGTATCACACAGTTTGACCTGACTCCGAAAGTGTACCGACAACCTGTTGATGCGACAACTGCGCGGGTCTTTAGCGACCCGCCCATGAACTTTTTGCAGGTGACAAAAAGTGGCTCCAAACTAACCTTTGGAGGCGGCCAAAGCGCTGACGCGAAGGGAAAACTAGCGTCGCTTGCAGATGGCCGTTATCTGGCTGGATTCCGTCCAAACCATGTTGAAATAACCAAAGGGGGCGATGACGATTTGATGTTTGATACGCGTCTCGTGGTGACAGAGCTTACTGGATCGGAAACATTTGTTCACTTGGACCACCACGGCGACAAATGGGTCGGACTTATTCACGGTGTCCATTCCATTGAGTTAGGCTCGGCGCTGCCCGTCCATATCAATCCTGCGCACATCTATATTTTCAGTGAAACAGGCGAACTGGTGGCTCCGGCCTCCTACGCCGTAGCGGCATAAAGGAGAGGGGGCATGGCAAAAATTACACTTGATAACCTTGCGCACTCGTATCTCGCGAAGCCTGAATCCGAAGACGATTTCGCTTTAAAAGAGCTGAACCACGTCTGGACCGATGGTGAGGCTTATGCGCTGTTGGGGTCGTCCGGCTGCGGTAAGTCTACCCTTTTGAATATCATTTCAGGACTTGTGCATCCAAGCCAAGGTCGGATTTTGTTTGGAGACGTCGACGTAACACACGCTTCAACCGCTGACCGCAATATCGCTCAAGTTTTCCAGTTCCCTGTCGTCTACGATACAATGACAGTCCGCGATAATCTTGCTTTTCCATTGAAAAACCGAGGGGCGAGTCCTGAGTACATCGCCAAGCGCGTGCAGGAAATTGGTGCCATGATCGGTATGGAGGCCGAACTGGATAACCGCGCACGCGGCCTCACGGCGGATGCGAAACAAAAAATCAGCCTTGGCCGCGGGATGGTGCGTGAAGACGTCAATGCATTGCTATTTGATGAGCCGCTGACCGTGATTGACCCTCATATGAAGTGGGAGCTGCGCACTCAGTTGAAATCGCTGCATCATGAATTTGGGCATACCATGATTTATGTGACACATGACCAAACCGAAGCGCTGACCTTCGCGGATAAGGTGGTTGTGATGTATGATGGTCGGGTCGTGCAAATCGGAACTCCACAAGAGCTATTTGAGCGTCCTGAACACACCTTCGTTGGATATTTTATCGGATCCCCGGGCATGAATGTCATCCCTGCGAAGGTGAATGGCACAACTGCGGAGGTACACGGCACGTCTGTCCAATTGGCCAAGCACTTTGGCAAATTGGATGGCAAAGTCGAGCTTGGTATCCGGCCCGAATTTGTTTCTTTGACCAAGGGCGAAGGACTGCCGGTGAACATTCGCCGTGTTGAGGATGTTGGGCGTCACAAGATCGTCCGCGCAGAGCTTTTTGGCGAGGAGATAAATATTCTCGCGCCGGAAGGGCAGGGTATTTCTCCTGATATGAACCGCATCAGCTTCGACCAAGATCACGTGAACGTCTACGTTAATGATTGGCGTACCGAAGGAAAGGCTGCCTAATGGATAAAACACTTAATCATAAGGCATGGTTTTTGGTTCTACCGGTTATTGTGCTCGTTGCGTTCTCGGCGGTCATCCCGTTGATGACGGTGGTCAACTATTCGGTTCAGGACACGTTCGGGAACAACCAATTCTTTTGGGTTGGCCTCGAATGGTTTGAAGAGATGCTGCATTCCGAGAGAATGTGGGATGCTCTGGGCCGTCAGTTGTTATTTTCTGCGATCATCCTGACCATACAGATACCGCTTGGTATCTTCGTCGCGCTCAACATGCCAAAAAGCGGCTTCTGGTCGAGTTTTTGTTTGGTCATGATGTCGTTGCCGTTGCTTATCCCGTGGAACGTCGTGGGCACTATTTGGCAGATATTTGGTCGCGTCGATATTGGCCTGCTGGGTTATACGCTTGATGCATTGGGTATTTCTTACAACTACACGCAAGACATCTTCGCGGCTTGGGTTACGATCATTGTGATGGATGTTTGGCACTGGACCTCTCTCGTGGCGCTGCTTGCGTTCGCGGGGCTCAAGTCAATCCCTGATGCCTACTACCAAGCGGCCAAAATCGACCAAGCGTCCCGATGGGCCATCTTTCGATATATTGAACTGCCCAAAATGATGGGGGTTCTGATGATCGCTATTCTGCTCCGCTTTATGGACAGCTTTATGATCTACACAGAGCCGTTCGTCGTGACAGGTGGCGGCCCCGGCAATGCCACAACATTGCTGTCGATCGACCTTGTCAAAATGGCGCTGGGTCAATTCGACCTCGGACCCGCAGCGGCATTCTCGATTATGTACTACCTCGTAATTTTGATCATCTCTTGGGTGTTCTACACTGTGATGACAAATCTCGAAAAGAAGGAGGGTTAAGCCATGAGCGACGCAACCACTAACGCTATGCCCGGTAGCTTGACCGCCTCTTCGCCCAAAAAGCGTCTCAAGGTCAAAGGGTCGGTGATCGTTATGACCTTGTATCTGCTGTTCTTGCTGCTGCCTATCTACTGGCTGCTCACCATGAGCTTGAAGACCAACACCGAAATTCTCAATGAGTTCACGCTGTGGCCGCATGATTTTACGCTTGCGAATTACGCCACGATCCTGACGGATCCATCTTGGTACACGGGGTATATCAATTCGATCATTTACGTGACCATGAACACGGCAATTAGCTTGGCTGTGGCTTTGCCAGCGGCGTATGCCTTTAGTCGATATCGGTTTATGGGGGATAACCATCTATTTTTCTGGTTGCTGACAAACCGTATGGCACCGCCTGCTGTGTTCGCGTTGCCGTTTTTCCAGCTCTATTCGTCGGTTGGCCTGTTCGACACGCATATCGCTGTCGCATTGGCACACTGCTTGTTCAACGTCCCGCTGGCCGTCTGGATTTTGGAAGGTTTCATGCGAGGTGTGCCGAAGGAAATTGACGAAACAGCCTATATCGACGGCTATAGCTTTGGGCGGTTCTTCGTGAAGATTTTCACGCCCTTGATCGCCTCGGGCATCGGCGTCGCAGCATTCTTCTGCTTCATGTTCTCATGGGTTGAGCTTCTGCTCAGCCGTACGCTGACGACTGTTGACGCGAAGCCGATTTCGGCAATCATGACTCGAACGCAGGGTGCTGCTGGGATCGACTGGGGTGTGCTGGCTGCGGCCGGTGTGCTGACGATCGTTCCGGGTGCTTTGGTAATCTATTTTGTCCGCAACTACATCGCCAAGGGCTTCGCCCTAGGCCGTGTGTAAGCGCGCATTTAGGAGGGAATTTAACATGGAATGGATGGCTTGGACGTGGCCCACCGCCATATTCTTTATAATCATTGCCAGTACTCTGACGGTGTTCACTGTTCTGGCAATCAAGTTTCCCGAGGCTCCGCGCATGGGGGTCTTGAGAATTGAGACGACGCGAGGAGATCGTCTTTTTATCACACTTCTGGGTTCGGCTTTTATCAATTTGGCCTGGCTTGGAGTGATAGGTGCGAACCAACCGTTCGCGCTCATAGTCTGCCTGCTCTATGCCGCTGCGGTTTTCCGTTGGGTATAACGCGGGGAGGGTGGCCAGTTCAGGACCAAGCGAGTTCTTGGCCGCTAGATCGAAAAATTTCCAATAAAGGGAGGAAATTATGAGTTATTCGCTGAAATCAAGCACCGCTGTGGTGCTGGCACTTGGGTTGATCGGGGGGCCGGCATTTGCCGACATGAACGCCGCCAAGTCATTCCTCGACAGTGAGATCGGAGACGTCTCAACTTTGTCGCGCGCTGATCAAGAAGCCGAGATGCAGTTCTTTGTCGATGCAGCCGCTCCGTACCAAGGGATGGAAATCAAAGTTGTCTCTGAGACAATCGCGACGCATGAGTACGAAAGCACAGTTTTGGCCCCGGCCTTTGAGGCCATCACCGGTATCAAAGTTACACACGATCTGATCGGTGAAGGCGACGTTGTCGAAAAGCTGCAAACACAAATGCAGTCTGGCGAAAACATCTATGATGCTTACGTCAACGACAGTGACCTGATCGGGACCCATTGGCGCTATAAGCAGGTTCGGAACCTGACGGATTGGATGACGGGTGAAGGTGCGGCTGTGACGCTACCGACACTGGATGTCGAAGATTTCATCGGTACCGAATTCACGACTGGCCCCGATGGCAAGCTCTATCAATTGCCAACGCAGCAGTTCGCGAACTTGTACTGGTTCCGGTATGATTGGTTCAACGACGAGCAAAACAAAGCCGACTTCCTAGAGAAATACGGTTATGAGCTTGGTGTTCCGGTCAATTGGTCAGCGTACGAAGACATTGCTGAATTCTTCACCGGTCGTGATCTTTCACGCATGGGCGTGGAAGGCGAAGTCTTTGGTAACATGGACTACGGTAAGAAAGACCCGAGCCTTGGCTGGCGTTATACCGACGCGTGGATGTCCATGGCTGGCATGGGAGACGTCGGCGAGCCAAACGGCCTGCCTGTTGACGAATGGGGTATTCGCGTTAACGAAAACTCCCAGCCAACTGGCTCTTGTGTCGCTCGTGGGGGTGCTACAAACGCGCCGGCAGCAGTTTATGCTGTGACCAAAGCGATCGAGTGGCTTGAAAAGTACTCGCCACCAGCAGCTGCCGGTATGACGTTCGGTGAAGCAGGGCCTATTCCTGCTCAGGGTAACGTTGCACAGCAGATGTTCTGGTACACCGCCTTCACAGCGGCGACGGTTGAGCCGGGCCTGCCTGTGATGAACGAAGATGGCACGCCGAAGTGGCGTATGGCACCTTCGCCTCACGGGGTTTACTGGAAAGAAGGCCAGAAAGTTGGTTATCAGGATGCCGGTTCTTGGACACTGATGGAGTCCACTCCGGTGGATCGTGCTCAGGCAGCTTGGCTTTATGCGCAATTCGTTGTGTCTAAGACTGTTGATCTCAAGAAGTCCGATGTTGGTCTGACCTTCATTCGCGAGTCTACGATCGACTCTGAGCACTTCACCGAGCGTGCACCTCGTTTGGGCGGTCTGGTAGAATTCTACCGTTCGCCTGCGCGTGTGCAGTGGTCACCAACAGGTACCAACGTACCAGACTATCCTAAGTTGGCCCAACTGTGGTGGCAGAATATCGGCGACGCTATGTCCGGTTCTAAAACACCACAGGAAGCACTTGATGCGCTTTGCGCGGATCAGGAAAAAGTGCTCTCCCGCCTAGAACGCGCAGGCGTTCAAGGTGCTTTGGGTCCAGTGCTCAACGAGGAAATGAGCGCCGAGCATTGGTTCTCCCAACCGGGTGCACCCTTTGCGAAGCTCGCGGACGAAGATGAGGCCCCTAAGACCATCGCATATGATGAGTTGATCAAGTCCTGGAACTAATCCGGGTCACCTCTAAGGTGCGGGATGCCGTTGGGCACCCGCACCACCTTACAAATTCTTCCTGACGCCCTAAGACGGAGCGTACTTCAGGGCGGTAGCAATACCGCCCTTTTTTCGTGCGGCTGTCCGCAAATTGGGCATCATTGGTAAGTGTATCGCCTGTCGACCAAACCGCTTTCACGGTCCATTCAAAATCGCCGTATTTAGGTTCATACTGGGATACCGACTGCGGTGGGGATCTAACGCGGTGCGCTGTTGAACTTGGCATAGTTGCCAAGATCGCCTGCTGTGCTGCCGATCTAAATCAGGCTAGGGTGCTGAACCAGTCGTCCGTGAATAACAGATCGGCCGATTTGCGAGCAGGAAAGAACGGACACACATGCGAAATCACTATAACGGTGCATGGCTCCTGGTGTTACCGGCGGGTTTGTTGCTTGCCGTTCTGGGTGTTGTCCCGCTGATCGCGGTGCTCAATTACTCGTTTTTTGATATTTTCACCTTACAAGACCGGTTTTGGGTTGGGGCCGAATGGTATCAGGATCTGGTGGGTTCGCCTGACTTATATCGCGCTTTGGCTCGGAGCGTCTTGTTCACTACGCTCGTCGTGCTGATCCAGTTCCCACTTGGCATTGGTATCGCTCTTCTTTTGCCAAAGGGCACAAACACAAGCAGTTTCTTTTTGATGGTAATGGCCGTGCCCCTCGTCGTGCCATGGAACATGATTCCGATAATCTGGCTCAACTTGCTCAGTCAGGATCTCGGCTTTCTTGGGCAGTTTCTTACGTGGATGGATTGGTCTTTCGATTATAAATTCAACGCGATCCACACTTGGGCTTTTCTACTGATAATTGATACGTGGCACTGGATCGGGCTCGTCGCCATTCTTGCCTATTCAGGATTATCGAGCATTCCGGCCCCATACATGCAAGCAGCAGCTATTGATGGTGCCACGCGCTGGAGCACTTTTCGATACATCCAACTACCAAAGCTACGCGGGGTTATGATGATGGCGCTATTGTTGCGCGTCATGGATAGTCTGATGATCTACACCGAGGCATTCGCCATCAATGCCGGCGGACCAAATAACGCAACATCCTTCTTGTCACTTGAACTAGGTGAGCAGATCAGTGCCTTTGATTACGGTCCAGCAGCGGCGCGTTCAGCGCTGTATTTCCTGCTTGTTCTGTTCATTGCTTGGCTTTTTCAGCTCTCCTTACGGCGCAATGACACAGCCAAGGAAAATGGGCTATGAGCATTACGGCGCGTCATAAAACCAGCATCGGCCGGACTCTATTTCGATGTGTCGGCCTGGCTTTGCTCGTTGTGTTTATTCTGGGGCCTTTGGTGCAAACGATCATGGTCAGTTTTGTTTCGACGCTGCCGCATGATGATCTGGCGAGAGGCCAACTAACTCTCGTGAACTATCGCAACATCTTTGCCGATCCTGATTTGGTGGCGTCGCTAGGTAACTCGCTGATCTACGTGTCGCTGAACGTGGTGTTGACGCTGTCTGTTGCACTCCCCGCGGCTTATGCGCTTTCAAGGCATTCGTTCGTGGGCGACCGGCATCTTATGCTCTTGCTGCTTACGTTCCGGATTACGCCGCCTGTAGTCCTCTCGCTTCTAGTTTTTCTGCTCTTCGCGCGGCTAAACTTGCTCAATTCTCCGGTTGGGATCGCGTTGATACATTGCTTGTTCAATGTTCCAATCGCGATCTGGATATTGACCAGTTTCATTTCGGCAATCCCGCGAGAATTCGATGAATCTGCCTTCTTGGATGGGCATTCACGTGCTGGGTTTTTTGTGAGATTTTTGATGCCGGCCATCGCCCCCGGGATTGGTGTCGCCTGCTTCTTTTGTTTCGTTTTCTCTTGGGTCGAAGTCGTGTTCGCGCGGATATTGACGTCCACCGGAGGCAAGCCAATCACGATGGCCATTCAGGCTCTCTTCGGGTTCACGACGGATATAGGGTTGGTCATGGCGATGACCGTGATTTCGTTGGTACCGGGGGTCGCTCTTATATTTTTTGTGCGCAAGCATATCTCGAAGGGTTTTCAAGTGAGAGCCTGACGCCGTGGTATCGGCGTGGATGTCGTTCTGGACTACTCCTCAGCGTGTACGTCGCCCGGGCCGAAAGCTGTAAACCGGTCCGGCGCGATTCCGGCTGCGGCGACGGACGTGCGCAGGAGGTCTTTCGGAGCCTCGCGCGCCTCATCTGTCAACTGGAAGGTACCCCAGTGAAACCCGAGTGCTTGCTGCGCGCCAACATCGTTAAAGATGCGTACCGACTCCTCTGGCGCGACGTGCTGGTCGGACATGAACCAGCGGGGTTCATAGGCCCCGATAGGGATCAATGCGATTTCCGGCGCACCATGGCGACGGCGGATGTCGTGGAATATCCTGCCATCTCCGTAACCCGTGTCGCCAGCAAACCAGATTTGCGCGGGCGGGCTGTGGATCCAAAAACCGCTCCAAAGCGCCATCCGCCGATCTTGGAAGCCACGAGACGACCAGTGGTTCGCTGGGGTCAAACTGACTGACACGTCAGGCGATAGCGCAACTCGGTCATTCCAGTCGGCGCACGCGATCCGCGCGGTCTTTACGCCTTTGCGGACCGTCGCATCGGTGCCAAGCGGCATCACCATTAACGGGTTATGTTTGGCCTCTAGGCGGCGAAGTGTTGCGACATCGAGGTGGTCATAGTGGTTGTGGCTGAGCAGAACCGCGTCGATTTGCGGCAGCTTGTCAAAGTCAATTCCGGGTGCGGTCACGCGCTTGGGGCCCAAGAAACTCAGCGGGCTTGCGCGATCGGACCACACAGGGTCGGTCAACAAATTCAGCCCTGCAACTTGGATCAACACCGATGCATGCCCGACCATCGTCAGGCGGGGCAATTTGCTGTGCGGGGGTGGTGTTGTCGGTGTTATAGGAACATTTTTAGGCCAGCGTGCTTTCGCCCGAACCCCTTCGCGTTGCCATCGCAGAAGGTCGCGCAGCGAACGGTCGGGTGACCGTTGGCCGGGGGAGTGGAACCGCGCGCCGTCGAAGTGATCACTCACGGGGCCGGAGTAGTAGCCGTTTCTTGGCATGCTTGTAGACCTATCGTTGAACTTTCGACCACATGGTCTTTTTCTTTAGTATCAGGAGGCGCACTCAAAGCGTATCCTTCAGTCCTGATATTCTTTTCTGAATATGATTGGCCTACCTCCGGCAAGCCTCTTGCAGAAGTGTGACAACAACTGTTCACCTGAAATGAAAAGGGGACCAACATGCGGATCATAGTGGCAGGCGCGGGGATCGTCGGTG
Source organism: Litoreibacter meonggei (assembly GCF_003663885.1). Classification (GTDB taxonomy): domain Bacteria; phylum Pseudomonadota; class Alphaproteobacteria; order Rhodobacterales; family Rhodobacteraceae; genus Litoreibacter; species Litoreibacter meonggei. Next base: position 327,689 of record NZ_RCCE01000001.1, on the reverse strand, counting down.
TTTCCTGCGCGATCTGGCTGCAACGGGCGGGGCATGATGTCACGATCGTTGATCGCGCAGGGCCAGCCAGCGGTACAAGTCATGGCAACGCGGGTGTGCTGGCCGCTGGGGCGGTTGTTCCGGTCACAACTCCGGGATTGCTTGGTCGTGCACCCGGTATGTTGCTCAGCCGCGATGCACCGTTGTTTTTGAAATGGTCGTATCTGCCGAAACTCGTACCCTTTTTGTTGCGATATCTGGGTCATGCCACTGATGCCCATGTCGATCGTTACTCCAGGGCGATGTCGCAGCTTTTGCACGACACGGTTGATCAACATCGCGCACTGGCTCGCGGGACGTCGGCCGAAAAGTATATCGGGGCCGAGGATTATTGTTTTGGCTACGCAACCAAGGCCACGTTTGAAGCGGACGCTTATAGTTGGCAAAAACGCAAAGCCGCCGGGTGCGCGTTTGATGTCGTCGATGGGCTTACATATAGCAAAGAAGATCCTGCATTTGGCACGGTATTCGAAACGGTAGTGCGATGTCGAAATCATGGGCGTATTTCTGACCCCGGAAAATATGTGCAGGCGCTTGCAGATCATTTTGTCGACCAAGGTGGCAAGCTACAGATCGCCGAGATCACGGATATCGAGATGGAAAGGGCCGCCATCACAGCGCTGAAAACCACCGATGGGGATATGCACGCCGATCACATTGTCTTTGCGATGGGGCCTTGGTCGAAAGCGATCGCGCACAAGCTGGGCGTCACAGTCCCCTTCGAGAGCGAACGCGGCTATCACATCGAACTGATCAACGCATCGCCTATGCCGAAGAACCCGATGATGGTTGCAAGTGGTAAGTTTGTTCTGACGCCGATGGATGGTCGCCTACGGGCTGCCGGCGTTATCGAATTTGGCGGGCTTGAGAAGGGGCCAAGTCGCGGACCGTTTGAGTTGCTGCGTCGGCAGATCGAGCATTTACTGCCGGACTTGCGATATGACGACATCGTAGAATGGATGGGGCACCGGCCCGCACCTGCCGATAGTTTGCCCCTGATAGGGGCCAATGATCCCGACGGGCGCAGCTACAGCGCGTTTGGGCATCAGCACGTTGGCTTGACAGGTGGACCAAAAACAGGTCGGATCATCGCGGATTTGATCGACGGAAAAAAACCGAACATTGATTTGGCGCCATTTGATCCAAAAAAATACGTTGACCACTGAATGTGGCAGTCTGGGAGGACACTTATGACGACTTTTCTAAACACAACCTGCACGGCAATTGGTGTTGCGATGATCGCGACCGCCGCCGCTGCTGATGGACATGCACAAGCGTGGGACATGCCTATGGCCTATGCCGCCACCAACTTCCATTCGGAGCAAGGCGTGATCTTTGCGGACAAGGTGCGCGAATATACCGATGGCGCAATTGATATCACCGTCCACGCGGGCGGTTCGCTGTTTAATGGTGGCGACATCAAACGTGCGGTCCAAACAGGGCAAGTCCCGATTGGCGAGCGTTTTATGTCCGCGCATGCGAACGAGGCCCCACTTCTGGGCTGGGACAACCTGCCGTTTATTGCCACAACCTATGAGGACAACGAGCGACTTTGGCAGGCCGCGCGCGATACAGTGAACGCGCAGTTGGCGGATCTGAACCTCGTTGCGCTCTATACATGTCCATGGCCGGGGCAGGGCTTCTACTTCAACAAAGAAGTTAAGTCCTCGGCTGATACGCAGGGCATCAAGTTCCGGTCCTACAACTCGGCAACGGCGACCTTCGCGGAAGAGCTTGGGATGATCCCTGTCCAGATTGAAGCGGCCGAACTCAGCCAAGCTTTGGCGACAGGCGTTGCGTCGGCATTCATTTCGTCCGGCTCGACCGGCTACGACCGTAAGGTTTGGGAGCATCTCAGCCACTACTACAAAGTGAACGCATGGCTGCCGCGCAACTATGTTATGGTGAATACGCAAGTTTGGGACGGCCTTGATGTCGACACACAAACAGCAATTCAACGTGCCGCGGATGAAACTGGCGCAAGCTGTGCTGCGAAGTCGGCGGACCTTGCCAACTTCTACTTTGAAGAACTCGCCAAGAACGGCATGAAAGTCGAAGATGCTGGACCAGAGTTTCTGGCTGAGCTCGAAGCAATTGGCGCAAAGATGACTGCTGAATGGCTGGCAACGGCTGGTTCCGACGGTCAAGCGATCCTAGACGCTTACAACGCAAATTAAGCGTTGTTTAAGGGCCAGCCTGCCCAACAATGGCTGGCCCAATTCCAAAGGAACGATTTATGCGTGAATGGTCGCCTGTCTTGGGCTTGCCGCTGTGGGTCTGGCTGTTCGTCGTCCCCAGCGTAATTGCCGCTTTGTGCCTGATTTACGGCCCGCGATTGGAACGAGTGCTGCGTCCTGTGTGGCGTGTGCTTGATCGCGTGTATTTTGCTAGCGGAGCTATTGCGGCGGTGTTCATGGTCACAATCCTCGTCCTGATCGTGGCGCAAATGATTGCTCGGTGGACAGGTTTCGCTTTGCCGGGCACAACCGAATTTGCAGGCTATGCCATGGCTGCAACGTCGTTCTTCGCACTTAGCCACGCATTAACACGCGGCGCGCATATCCGCGTCTCGATTGTTCTCAATTCCACACGTTTCCTGAAGCGGTGGCTCGATGTTTTCGCCGTCTTTGGTGCGGCAGTCATAGCCACTTATTTCGCGCGCTATGCAATCAAGGCAAACATCTTTTCCGAGATGCTGAATGACCGCACACAAGGACAAGATCAGATTCCAGAATGGGTCGTAACGCTCTTTAGCCTTCCGGGCCGCGCATTTGGTGACTGGGGACAAGCTCTGTCTGAAAGCGGTGACGCTCTGGTCTATACGCCCGTTTGGATACCTCAATTGTCGATGTCCATCGGTACGGTTCTGTTGGCGGTCGCACTGTGGGATACGCTTTTCCGAATGCTGGTGACCGGCGTGAATCCCATCGTGTCGGAGGCTGTCGAATGACTGAAGCATACGCCACAATCGTTTTCCTGTTTGTTCTGTTTACGTTGCTGGGCTCGTCCATCTGGATTGGTCTTGCCCTGATGGGCGTCGCATGGGTGGGGATGGAATTGTTCACCACGCGTCCAGCCGGTGACGCGATGATCACGACGATCTGGACGGGTGCCAGCAGTTGGACCCTTACGGCACTTCCGCTGTTTATCTGGATGGGGGAAATCCTGTATCGAACGCGTCTATCGCAAGACATGTTCCGTGGCCTTGCGCCGTGGATGCGTTGGTTGCCGGGCGGTTTGCTGCATACCAACATTGCGGGCTGCACCATCTTTGCGGCGGTATCCGGCTCGTCTGCCGCGACGCTCACAACTGTTGGCAAGATGTCGATCCCAGAGCTGCGAAAGCGCGGCTACCCCGAGTATATGATCGTCGGCACGCTCGCAGGTGCTGCGACCTTGGGGTTGATGATCCCGCCTTCGCTCACCCTTATCGTTTATGGCGTTTCGATCAATGAAAGCATCATCAAGCTGTTCATGGCAGGAATATTTCCGGGCCTTGTCCTTGCTGCGTTGTTCATGTCGTACATCGTCTGCTGGCACTATCTGCGCCCCAATGAGCGCCCGCCACCAGAGCCTTCAATGAGTTTTGGTGAGATGATCGCCGAAAGCCGGTTCCTGATCCCGGTGCTGTTACTGGTGTTTGCGGTCATCGGGTCGATGTATTTCGGTTGGGCCACTGCAACCGAGGCCGCCGCCGTTGGCGTCCTTGGGTCGCTCACCCTAGCCGCGTTCCAAAAGTCTCTCACGACCGAGGCGTTTTTCGAAAGCCTTATGGGGGCAACCCGCACGTCGGCGATGATCGCGTTGATCTTGATGGGGGCCGCGTTCTTGTCCCTGTCCATGGGTTTCACGGGGCTGCCTCGGGCGCTCGCTGGCTGGATCGACGGTATGAAGCTGTCACCAATCGTGTTGATCGCAGCACTGACGCTGTTCTACATCGTGCTTGGCATGTTCCTTGACGGCATTTCGTCTGTGGTTCTGACCATGGCAATCGTTGAGCCGATGATCCGCCAAGCGGGCATCGACGTGATCTGGTTCGGTATCTTCATCGTCGTTGTGGTCGAGATGGCACAAGTGACCCCACCCATCGGGTTCAACCTGTTTGTGTTGCAAGGCATGACGCGGCACGAGATCGGATATATCTCCAAAACAGCTATCCCGATGGTTGGGCTGATGCTGTTGATGGTTGTTATTCTGGTCGCCTTCCCCGGGCTGGCGACATGGCTGCCTGAAAACATTCGCCAGTAGACGCTATGAACCCCGCAGTTACTGTTCTGCAACTCGACACCGCCTTTCCAAGAGTGCCGGGCGATGTGGCCTGTCCGGACACCTATCTTGAGGAGCTTCAGATTCTGTCGGTCAAAAATGCGACTGTTGAAAGGATCGTCAGCGACCGCCCGAACCAAGTTGATATAGCGCCGTTTGAGGCGGCACTAAAACAAGCAAACGGGCAGGTGGTCGTGACCTCGTGCGGCTTCCTGTCGTACTGGCAGGCCCATCTAGACAAGCAAACTGACAAGCCGTTTATCAGCTCAGCACTAACTTCATTGAGTCACCTCAGCGAGACCTACAAACCGGACGAAATTCTGATTCTGACTTTTGATGCGGCGCGACTGAACAAACTCCACTTCGGGCAATACGCGGACTATGCCACCGGTGTCGTTGGGCTACCCGCAGAGATGCATTTGCGAAAGGTCATCACCGAAAACCTGAGCCAACTTGATACCAACCGCGTGATCCAAGAACTCTCGGAGTTTATCGGCCTCAAGCAGCGGCCCCATCATAAACACCTGTTGCTAGAGTGTACGAACCTGCCACCCTACAAGGCGGCGCTCCAGACTGTCACTCAGCTTCCGGTCAGCGATATCCTCACCCAGATCGAAGCGGTCCGTGCAGGGACCATTCAACCGGCCTATCTGGTTTCTTAGCGTCGGCGTGGCGTGTCCAGACGCTCCCGGACACGCCTAGGGTCATTTGGTCGTACGTCCAAGGAAGTCGCGCATTTCAGCCGCAATAACCTCGCCATATTCTTCCAAGGCGAAATGGCCAGTGTCCAATAGGTGAAACTCAACGTCATCCAAGTCCCTTAGGTAGGGATGTGCACCGTCAGCAGGGAATATGTGGTCGTTCTTGCCCCAGACAATCAATGCTGGTGGTTGATGCTCGCGGAACAGGCTCTGCCATCTGGCGTATTCATCCACGTTGGTACCGTAATCAAGAAACATCTCTAGCTGGACTTCCTGATTGCCCGGACGGTCCAGCAGGTATTGCACATGCCAGTAGTTGTCGGGACTTACTTTGGAGACATCGCCAACGCCGTGGGTAAATTGCCAGACGGTAGCGTCCATTGTTAGAAACGCGCGCAACGCGTCGCCGTTTTCTGGTGATGCGTCGGCCCAGTAGGCTTTGATCGGATCCCAGAATTCACGCAGACCTTCATCATAGGCGTTGCCGTTTTGGATGATGAAACCTGTGACCCGCTCGGGTTGTTCGGCAAACATGCGGTAGCCAACGGGTGCGCCATAGTCCATCACGTAGACCGAGTAGTCATCGACGCCTTTGCCGTCGATCAGCTTGGTGACGATGTCTGCTGCGTTGGCAAAGCTGTAATCGTAGCTTGCGGCGTCCGGCATGTCCGAGGCTCCGAAACCTGGGTAGTCGGGTGCGATGACGTGATAGTCTTGCGCCAGTTCAGGGATCAGTTCCCGGAACATATGCGACGAGGTCGGAAAACCGTGCAGCAACAACACAGTCGGGTTGTCGGGGTTGCCTGCCTCTCGGTAGGCAATGTTCAATCCGTCGATTTCCATCTTGTCCAGTTTCACGGAAAAGGGGCTTTCGGCGGCGGATGCCTTCTGCGGTAGGGTTAAGGGGAGCAACGCAGTTCCGGTTAGAAGTGCCGCAGAGATCGTGCTGATTACTTCATTTCTCATAGTCAATTTCTTTCATTTAGACGGGTTGGGAAAACGCTGCCTTACGGCGGCTTGGGTTCAAGACGACTTGGGTGGCCGCGCCTGACTTTCGGTGAGGCCGGCGCGGAGGCGTAGGTTCTCCGCGCGCAGCGTGATGAGCTCTTCGCCGACTTGTTCGACTGTCAAACGGCGCGGGATGTGGCTAGGGCAATTCCAGTCGATTGCCTCGACAGTGATCTGGATCAGGTGTTCGGTGCCTTTCGGTAAAGTCGACCATGCAGCTGACGAAGGTTCGATCACGTCCACGCGCCCCCAAATTTTCAAACGCTCCGCCCGTGCGTAATCCATGATGATGAGCGATATTCGGTTGTCTTCAGTCAGGTTCCCAAGGCTGATATACTGACGGTTTCCGCGTAGATCCGCGTAAGTAATCGTATTGGTTCCAAGGACTTGCAAGAAGCCCGCAGGGCCGCCGCGGAATTGAACATAAGGCCAGCCGGTCTCAGAGACTGTCGCCTGATAGAAGCCGTCGCTTTTCTCAATGAAATTGCGCTCGCGTTCGCCCAGTTCACCTCCACCGACGCGTTCATCAGACAAGAATCTGGCATAGTTGCCCGCGCCGTGTTTGTCCTGCTGATCACGGACAGACGGCGTGAATGCGATGTCGGCAAATGCGTAAGCCATAGTGGCCTCCTAAAATCCTAGGGTTTCTAGTTCGGGATGGTCAGCGGGGCGGGGGCCAAGCGGCCAATGGAACAACCGATCCTGCGTTTTGATTTGTAGATCGTTGATCGAAGCGATCCGGCGGCACATTCGACCGTCTTCGCCGAACTGCCAGTTCTCGTTGCCCAGCGACCGGAACCAATGGCCGGTATCGTCATGCCATTCATAAGCAAAGCGCACGGCGATGCGGTTATCGGCGAATGTCCAAAGCGATTTGATCAGCCGGTAGTCGTGTTCCCGCTGCCATTTGCGTGACAGGAAGGCATTGATCTGAGCGTGGCCTTGGATGAATTCGGCGCGGTTTCTCCATTCGCTTTGCTCAGAATAGGCGGGTGTCACAACGTCAGGGTCGCGGGTGTTCCACGCATTTTCGGCGGCGCGCACCTTTAGAGTTGCGCTTTGCAACGTGAAGGGCGGAACAGGAGGGCGCGACAGGGCGGTCATCTCGTAGTCCTTTCGGGGTAGGGGCCTCCAACCGGCAAGCATGGGGAACCGGGCCGGTTGGAGGCAGTAGCGAAACGCGAGATTGGGGGGATCAGTCAGCGCTCCGCGACGCGGCGACAACGGGATCGGTGTCGGCCACATGGCTTGTGATTATTCGGACGTTGGTCAGGGCAGCGGCGCAGCCTTCCAAGCGCGGCGGTTGTGCGGAGGTCAGCGTTTTCATGGTGATCTCCAGGGTTAACAGTTCAGTAAATGTGTCTTTAAGGTGTACAGATCGGTAACTGTTTGCAAGCCCAAAATTTGATGCACATGATCACGACATGGACATTTTTCCTGCTGCCACGAGTTAACATGATATTATAATTGATTTTCTTGACTGATCGGGCGAGTTAAAATATTAACAGATCAGTTAATGTAGAGGGCGATATGAGCCAGAGTAAACGCGCAGAGTTGATTCGAAAATCATTGCTGCTGTTCTATCGAAACGGATTTCACGCCACTGGAATGGATTTGGTCGCCAAGGAAACCGGAGTCTCGAAAACCTCGATCTACAAACACTTCCGGACCAAGGAGGAGCTTATCCTCGCGGTGTTGCGTCTAAGGGACGAAAACTTTCGGAACTGGCTATATCGGCGCATGGAAGAGCTGGCGGACACGCCTAAAGGGCAATTGCTGTCGATGTTCGATGCCTTGGAGGAATGGTTCCTCGAAGACAATTTTCAGGGATGCATGTTCATCAAGGCAAGTGCAGAATTTCAAGACCGTGATCATGCCATCAACGCTCAAGCATATGCCCATAAGCTTTTGCTTGCCGATCACCTCGAAGAGCTGGTCCTACAGGCGCAGCTACCCGACGCCCGGAATTTGGCGCGACAATTGCTTATCCTGAAAGAAGGGGCAATCGTCGTTGCGGCGATGTCTCATACGGCGGCCTCCGCGAAGGAGGCCAAGTCCATCGCTGGCATGTTGTTGGCCGCCTAGGGGCCTTGATATCGCACTCACGCTCATAGGCCAGCATTGCGAAAACCACTCGACATTCAACGTCCGGCATTTAACTTTGAACGCGCGGGGACAGGCCTCGGAGATACGTTCGAAGGGGATAGAATGAAAGACCGCGCTTATTTCGAAGCAGGGGATTGCGATCTTGCGACGTTTGCAGAGATTACGACCCGAAAGCTCAAGCCGATGGACGTGCCTTTGGCGGCAGATATTAGCCTGAACGTGCCAATATACGACATGCAAACCCTACGCCCGTCCTTGGCGGACCCGGCACGGCGGCAGGCGCTGATGGGGGAATGGGCGCATGTGTTGGGGCAAAGTGCCGGGGCGCTGGTGTTGCGCGGGGCTTATAGTGTCACAACCCCTATCGACGCTGCCACCAAAGCCTATGAAACGATCATTGAACAGGAACGCGGACGCGCAGGTGGTGCAGATCACTTTGCCACTGCCGGTGCGAATGATCGGATTTGGAACTCTCTTCAAAAACTATGTGAAACGTCGCCGGAGACCTTTGCGCTTTATTTTGGAAATGACGCGATTGCTGCGGTATGCGAGGCGTGGCTGGGCGCCGGGTATCAGATGACTGCGCAGGTGAATCTTGTGCGACCCGGCGGGAAGGCGCAGACAGCGCATCGCGACTATCATCTTGGATTTCAAACCGAAGAGGTCGCCAAACGCTTTCCGGCCCATATTCATGACCTCTCGGCGGCGATGACCTTGCAGGGGGCGATTGCCCATTGCGACATGCCACTGGAAAGCGGGCCGACGAAGTTGTTGCCGTTTTCGCAGCTGTTCCGTCCGGGCTATCTGGCCTATCGCCACCCAGAGTTTGCGGAGTATTTTGAGGCGAATTACATCCAACTGCCGCTGGCGAAGGGGGATGCCCTATTTTTTAACCCCGCGTTGTTCCATGGCGCAGGCGAGAACCGGAGCGCTGATATCCACCGCATGGCGAACCTGTTGCAGATATCTTCGCCTTTTGGCCGTGCCATGGAAGTCATCGACCGGGACGGAATGTGCCGCAAGCTTTACCCTGTGGTGCAGCGGTTGATGGCGGACGGAAGATTGGATGAGGCGCGCAAACGTGCGGCCATAGCAGCCAGCGCGGAGGGGTATTCCTTTCCCACCAACCTTGATACCGATCCACCAGTCGGTGGGCTTGCACCAGAAACGCAGGCGGCTCTATTTGAGCGGGCGTTGGCTGAGAGCATGACGCCGGAACAGTTCATGACGGCGTTGGATGCACATGGTGCGCGTCGGCACGCCTAAGCCTTGCCAATGCCAATTTCACGGAACAATCCTGCGATGCCGGTTAGATGCGTGGCCAACGGGTTGGTGTTGCGCCACACCATCCCGACTGTGCGCGACGGTTGCGGTTTGGGCAAACGCGCAACCGAAACCGCGGCGGAGCGCGTCTCAATCATGACCGCCATTTCAGGGATCAGTGTAACGCCAATCCCGGCCCCCACCATCTGCACCAATGTCGAAAGCGAGCTGGCTTCCATCAGGTCGCGGGGCAGGGACGACGACAGGTTGCAATAGGATATCGCCTGATCGCGGAAGCAATGGCCTTCTTCCAAGAGCAACAGTCGCATTTCGCGCAGCATGTCAGAGCTTGGGACTGGTTTTTTGGCATCTTCCAGCGGGCGGACGAGGACGAAATCCTCGTCGAATAATGCCACTTCGGTCAGCGATGGTTCCGAGACGGGCAGCGCCACGATGGCTGCATCAAGACGCCCATCCAGCAGGTCGTCGATCAGCGTTTGCGTCACTGCTTCGCGAGGATGTGGATCAAGGTCAGGGTGGTTTTGCGACAGGCTTTTGACAAAGGCGGGGAGCAAATACGGTGCTATGGTCGGAATGATGCCAATGCGAAACGGGCCGGACAGATCGTCTTGAGATGCGCGGGCAAGGTCGGTTAACTCGTCTACGGACCGTAAAACCTCGCGCGCGCGGGCGGCGAAGTCCTCGCCCAGACGGGTCAGGCGTATCTTGCGTGCACCACGTTCGACCAAGGGGGCACCCAGAATGCGCTCCAACTCCTTCATTTGCACCGATAAGGCTGGTTGTGAAATCGAGCACACATCCGCTGCCCGGCCAAAATGGCCGTGCTGGGCAAGCGCTTCGAAGTACCGGAGGTGTTTTAGGGTAATCTGATTCATAATTAGAAACTATAGATGTGATTAGAAAATACAAATTTTAACTATGGCATTTTGAGCTTATAATTGTCGCTGATGAATAGGGGTTCTTGGAGGATTCTGTGTCGGATCGCAGATCAGATATGGATCACTTCTACGCACCGGATTTTGATAAAGTTAGCGGAGAGTATTATGGACGGAAATAAGGTTAGCGGCGCGGGCGGATGCCCTGTGATGCATGGCTCGCATACCGATATGGAAGCGTCGGTGATGGATTGGTGGCCGAAGGCGCTAAATCTGGACATTCTGCATCAGCACGATGCCAAGACCAACCCGATGGGTGACGGCTTCAACTATCGTGAGGTGGTGAAAACCCTCGATTTCGATGCGCTCAAGAAAGATGTCCACGCGTTGATGACCGATAGTCAGGACTGGTGGCCGGCTGACTGGGGCCATTATGGCGGCTTGATGATCCGTATGGCATGGCACTCCGCTGGTACTTACCGGCTGGCCGATGGTCGCGGCGGTGGTAATACCGGAAACCTGCGGTTCGCGCCGCTGAACTCTTGGCCTGATAACGTCAACCTTGATAAGGCGCGACGTTTACTTTGGCCTATCAAAAAGAAGTACGGCAACAAAATCAGCTGGGCTGACCTGATCATTCTGGCGGGTACTGTGGCTTATGAATCGATGGGGTTAAAAACCTATGGTTTCGCCTATGGCCGCGAAGATATCTGGGCACCAGAGAAAGACGTGTACTGGGGCGCAGAGAAAGAATGGCTGGCACCTAGCGATGCGCGCTATGACAATGTCGACGATCCCTCGACCATGGAAAACCCGCTGGCCGCTGTCCAGATGGGATTGATCTATGTGAACCCCGAGGGCGTGAACGGCCAGTCCGATCCGCTGAAGACCGCGTTGCAAGTGCGCGAGACCTTTGCGCGTATGGCAATGGATGATGAAGAAACTGTCGCACTGGCAGCGGGTGGTCACACTGTCGGCAAATGTCACGGGAACGGCGACGCCGGCCTGGTAGGCGAAGCGCCCGAGGGTGCTGGACCAGAAGAACAAGGGCTTGGTTGGAGCAACCCGACCGGGACAGGCGTTGGTGGCGACACCGTGTCGAGCGGCCTTGAAGGCGCTTGGACGACTAACCCGACACAGTGGGACAATGGCTATTTCTACCTGCTGTTCACCTACGACTGGGCACTGACGAAAAGCCCGGCTGGTGCGAACCAGTGGGAGCCGATCAACATCAAAGAAGAAGACAAACCTGTCGACTCTGCCGATCCGTCCGTGCGCCGCAACCCGCTCATGACCGACGCCGACATGGCGATGAAAATGGACCCGATCTACCGCGAGATTTCCGAGCGGTTTTATAAAGATCCCGCTTACTTCTCAGAGGTATTCGCGCGGGCTTGGTTTAAACTGACTCACCGCGATATGGGGCCGAACGTCCGTTATCTTGGGCCAGATGCGCCGAAGGAAGAGTTGATCTGGCAGGACCCTATCCCTGCGGGCAACACAGGCTATGACGTTGACGCGGTGAAAGCGAAAATCGCCCAAAGCGGCCTGTCGGTGAGTGACATGGTCTCTACCGCTTGGGACAGCGCGCGGACCTATCGCGGGTCCGACCTGCGCGGCGGTGCGAACGGTGCCCGTATCCGTCTAGCGCCGCAAAAAGATTGGGAAGGCAACGAACCTGATCGTCAGGCCCGTGTGTTGGGTGTGCTGGACGGCATTGCGTCCGACTCCGGGGCAAGCGTCGCCGATGTGATCGTGTTGGCGGGTAATCTGGGCGTGGAACAAGCAGCCAAGGCTGCAGGCTTCGACGTCTCGGTACCTTTCGCTGCGGGCCGTGGTGATGCGACCGACGAGATGACCGACGCCGCATCCTTTGATGTGTTGGAGCCGATCCACGATGCCTACCGTAACTGGCTGAAGAAAGACTACGCTGTCGGCGCTGAGGAACTGATGCTTGACCGTACACAGTTGATGGGGCTGACCGCGCATGAAATGACCGCGCTAATTGGCGGGATGCGTGTCATGGGCACCAACCACGGCGGCACTAAGCATGGTGTATTCACTGACCGCGAGGGGGCTTTGACGACTGATTTCTTCGTCAACCTGACCGACATGGGGAACACGTGGAAGCCGACAGCGAACAACCTGTATGAAATCCGTGACCGCAAGACTGACAAGGTCAAGTGGACAGCAACACGGGTTGATCTGGTCTTCGGGTCCAACTCGGTGCTGCGTGCCTACGCAGAGGTGTACGCGCAGGATGACAATGCGCAGAAGTTTGTAAACGACTTCGTCGCCGCATGGGCCAAGATGATGAACGCGGATCGGTTTGATCTAGCCTAACAGAAAACCCCGCGCGGCGTTTTGCTGCGCGGGGACACTTACGGCTACGCTGTATAGATGCTTAATGCGCCATGAAAACGGGCATGTCGGCTTGCTCTGACAGGCTGGCCGTTGTGCCGCCAAACAGGTCTTCACGCAATCTCGACCGACCGTAGGCACCAGCCACCACCAAGTCTGCGCCGATCTCCTCGGCACGCTGCAAAATGCAGGTCGCGATTTCCTTGCCGCCGCTTGGTTGCTGCTCAACTGTGACGTTGCAACCGTGACGGGTCAGCCATTTGCCAACATCCGAGCCCGGGTTTTCACCGTCGGCCATCTTGCTCATAACGGGGTCAAAACAGGCGACGGTGATGGCTTTAGATCGTTTCAACAATGGTAGCGCCTGTTTGACCGCACGCGCAGCGGGCAGGCTGGTATTCCAAGCAACCAAGACATTCTTCGCGGACAGTGCTTTTGTGCCTGCCACATCATTGATGACAACCGGGGCTGCGGCGTTAAACAATAGTCCGTGAAGGACATTCTTGAACGTGTGAGGATCGTCCCGCAAGCCGTTGCAGATGAAAGATAAGTCGCATATCTTGGCGCGCCACGCTACTAGGTCGGCCAAGCCCGTAGGTTCGGCATAAGCGGACGTTACGTCGCCTGACAATCCTTCCTTGGCCAGCATGTCCTCGATCTCGTCTAGCTTGGCCTTCAGGTTGGTATTTGTTTCCTGAACCGATTGTTGCCACGTATCAGGCACTACGGGGGCACCATATGGCAGCATGCCGACGCCGTAGTTGGGGAATTGGGGTATGGCACCCACGGCCAGATATGCCAGATGAATATCTAGCTTACGGGCCACTTCGGCGACGGGTGAAAGCGCGTCATTTGGGCAATTTGCACCGATGACAGTCAGAATAGTTGCGTTTTTCATGTCATGAACCTCATCACTGTTTTGACGATTATAACAAATGCTTCGAGAATGTGGCTTGAGGTACCTCAATACATACACGGTAAATTCATGGTATCTTTGCATGCAAAAGGACTATTCAGCCGGAGTATCCTGCAATCATGGACTACAAAGACTACTACAAAACGCTGGGCGTAGATCGAACCGCGACGCAAGACGAGATTAAGAAAGCCTACCGTAAACTAGCGCGAAAATACCACCCGGATGTGAACTCTGATGGTGGCGCGGACGCCAGGTTCAAAGAGGCAGGCGAGGCCTTTGCCGTCTTGGGCGACGCGGAGAAACGGGCCGCCTATGACGAACTTGGAGCAGAGCCGCAAAGGGGCGGGCAGGGCTTCCGACCGCCTCCGAATTGGGAGCAAAGCCACCAGTTCTCTGACCCACCGCAGGGTGCTGGTGGTCCAGATGATGCAGCCTTTAGTGATTTCTTTGAGAACCTGTTCCGGTCCGGATCGCGGGCCGAAGGGCAGTCATCGCGTATGCAGGCTGCGGGTCGCGATCAGCACGCCCGCGTGACCCTAGATATTGGCGACGCGTTCAATGGTGCAAGCCGCGTCTTGACGATGCGGGTGCCGGAAATGGACGACGCAGGGCGGCTGGTGCTGAAAGATCGCAGCGTTTCTGTTAAAATCCCCAAGGGTGTTCGCGAGGGCCAGCATATCCGCTTGAAGGGCAAGGGTTCCCCGGGAATGGGCGGCGGGCCTGCGGGCGATTTGTTCCTTGAAGTCGCATTCGCTCCGCATCCGACCTACCGCATCGACGGGCGCGATATCTATGTCGATCTGCCGGTGGCCCCGTGGGAGGCCGCGTTGGGTGGCAAAGTCGTGATGCCAACTCCGGGCGGCGAAGTGGGGATCACCATTCCCAAGAACGCCCGCGCCGGCCAAAAACTGCGCCTCAAAGGGCGAGGGCTGCCGGGCAAGTCGGCTGGCGATCTTTATGCGGTTCTGAAGATTGTTAATCCGCCTGCCACAACCGACGCGGGACGGACGCTCTATGAGCAAATGGCAAAAGAAATGAGTTTTGACCCGCGCAAGAACATGGAGACCTAGACCATGAAGAAAGCTAAAACACCTACCGATGAAGATCACCTGATGGAGGAGCTGACCCTGCACGAGCTGTGCCGCTTTTGCGATGCGGATAAGGCTTGGGTGGTAGAACTGATTGAGCACGGCGTTGTAGAGCCGCATGGCACGGGCGAGGCCGAATATAGCTTCGGCCAGATCAGCGTTTTGCGTGCCAGGAAAGCGCGCAGACTGGAACGTGACCTTGGTATCAACATGCCGGGGATTGCGTTGGCGTTGGACCTGCTCGAAGAACGCGACCATCTGCGCCGCCTGCTGGGACGCTTTGGCTTGGCGTCTTAATACGCGATCTATTTGCGCAGCTTGTCGCGTGATTTCAGGTACAGCCTGTGGTTAAGGGCGATAAACTGGCGGATGGGCTGGGCCAACAGCCCTCTATCGGATCCTGCCAGATAGAGGTATCCGGCCAAAGATCCGAGTGCGCCGCCAATGGCATCGACGATCAAGTCACCCATGGTGTCATCGAGGCCCGTTTTCTGCATGTTCAATCCGAACACGCTATCCATTCCGAACTCGAACACCTCCCAAAGCGCGCCTGTGGTCATGGCGATCGAGAATGCGATTAGTGCGAGCGCCCAATGGGGGGCTGCGAACCTGTCACCTTCGAACAGCATAAAGGCGAACAGGAAACCGGTGAGGCCAAACCCGACTGCCGAGCTGGCGTGGAGGGCGATATCCCACCACCAGAAACGCTCGTAAAAGTCGAACGCCTCACCAAGGAAGACGGTGGCAAAGAGGAACATCGTTATTGCCACAACAAAAGGGACAGGCAGGGCGATTTTGAACCTAGAGGCCAGCAGGTCGGGGGCAAGAGACAACCCGAATGTCGCCAATGCCACGAAAGCCGTGGAATAGCGCCCCAATAGCAAAGCAATTAGGGACACGGCCAGCAGTAACCCCCAAAGGGTCAGCATCAAGGGGCTTTGGTTTTTCAAGTTTAGCGGCAAGCTCGGACCCTCCTTCCTTCAAAGGTGGGGCTTGTGTCCCTATCTATCAACCATGAACCGTTCCAAATCAGTCGTGGCGCTCCGCGTTGCCAGCTACAACATCCGCAAAGCCCGTGGCCTTGATCAGCGACGTGATCCCATGCGGGTGCTTAACGTGATCAATGGGCTAGAGGCGGATGTCGTGGCCCTACAAGAAGCCGACCTGCGGCTTGGTGCGCGGCCTGCCGCGATTGCGCGTGACATGATCGCGCGCGAAACGGATTTTGAAGTTGCCCCGGTTGCCCGCAATGATGTGGCACTTGGTTGGCATGGCAATGCCGTGCTGGTGCGCAAGGGGATGTCGGTGGGCAATGTCGCACATCTTGATCTGCCCGGATTGGAACCGCGCGGCGCCGTGCGTCTGACCGTGGGCGGCCCGTTTGAGGTGGATCTTATCGCAGCACATCTTGGCCTGATCCGGCGGCATCGAGTGCAACAATTCGAGTCTATTCTACGCCAAGTGGAACATGACCGTCCCACGGTGCTGATCGGGGATTTCAACGAATGGTCGACCCGTCGCGGAATGGAGCCACTGGCTGGGCGCTTTGAAGTTCACATACCGGGCCAGTCCTTTCACGCGCGTCGCCAGATTGCTTCGCTGGACCGTATCGCTTTGAGCAAAGGGCTGGAGCTGCGTCATGCCGGCGTCGAGGAGGGGCCGCTGGCGCGCCGCGCGTCGGACCATCTTCCCATCTGGGGTGACATTGCACCAGCTTAGGCGTGGAACATCGTACCGACCACATAAGCAATCGCTGCCGCGGTCGAGCCAATGGCGAGTGTTTCCAACCCCGACCGCCACCATGGCGCCAGCGACCAGCGGCTTTTGCCTGTACCAATAGTGAAGAACACCAACGCGGTGGCGCAGGTGGCAATCAAAAATGGATCGGAGAGCCCTAACAAAAACGGCAGCAGTGGCACGATACCTGCAACCAGAAACGCAAGAAATGTCGCGATCGCCGCCGCCATCGGCGCAGGGGGCGTAGGCGACAGGCCGTACTCGTCAGTGAGCATGATATCGACCCATTTGTTTGAGTCGCTCGCGATAGCATCGGTTGCGTCTTCCAACAGTGTACCACTGAGACCTTTCAGCTCAAGAATCTGGCGCAATTCCTCGCGCTCACCTTCCGGGTAGTCCTTGATATGACGATGCTCGGTCGCGCTCAGACGGTTGCGGTCGTCAAGGTCTGCCTTGGTTCCAGAATAGTTTCCGGCTGCCATGGAGAACCCGTCTGCCAGAACATTGGCGATGCCCAAGGCGATGATAATTGTCGGTGACAGACCAGCGCCCTGAACTCCGGCCACAATGGCAAAGGTGGTCACCGCGCCATCAATCCCGCCATAGATCATGTCGCGCAGATGCGAGCCTTGTCCCTCGCCTGAAATCCGTTTGGCGATCTCCGCCTTGCTGTGTCCATGGTCCTGCATCGGCAAGTTTCCTCCTATAAACTTACCATGGCGGGCTGAGGGAACACGTACCTTGACCAGTATCAAGGAGGGGCGCGTATAGTTGTGAGATAGTGCTGATATTACCCAATCAGGAGAAACCACCATGGCTGCCAAAACTACAACGACGTCTAAATCCGCAACCAACAACCCCGCACTTGCCGCGATCCGCGATATGCAAGGCGCTGGCTTCGCTTCCGCGTCCACCATGGGTACCGCATGGCTTGAGGCGATGAGCGACCTTGGCTCAGAAGTGCTGAGCTTTGTGGCCGAGCGTGTAAAAGAAGACTTGAAGACCCAGCACCAGATCATGCACGCCAAATCCTTGACGGAGGTTCAACATATCCAAGCGGAGTTCGTGCAAAAAGCGGTGGATCAATACTCTGCCGAGACGGGCAAACTGGTCGAGCTTGGTAAGGTTGTCGTTGCAAAGATGCCTGCGGCCAAGATCATGCCGGACTAGGCGCCGAGGTCTAATCCCTCTTTTGGTTTTTGACATAGATTAAGGACCGTCCGGACGCATGCCGCTAGCAAAGAGCAGACGCAACGCCTTGCGGGACCCCCCGCACCCCAAGCGGAGGACTATTCGATGATCAAGACCAAAAAGGTAACACCAGAGATTAGCGTGAGCGCGCAACCATCGCCTAAAGATTTGGCGTTGATCCATACACTTGGCTTCAAGTCGATTGTCAGCAATCGCCCCGATGGCGAGGCAATCGACCAAAGCCTGTATGAAGAGATGCGCCAAGCCGCAATTTACGCAGGGCTGGAGGCTGCATATTTGCCAATTGAGGAAAGCGGTCCGACAGGGGAAGACGTCGAGAAAATGGCCGATTTACTCAAAGCGCTGCCGACTCCGATCCTTGCCTATTGCGAAACAGGCGCGCGCTGCGAGGCGTTGGTCATTGCCCTGATGGCGAAAGAGGCCTGATTTTGCGCGGTTGTAATTTCTTGGAAGAGTGGTGATTGACTTGATCCGTCTACCAAGCGCGGGGAGATCCCTACGGTGATAAAAGCACTGTTCGTGGGGTCGGTCGTCATCGTGATTACCATGCTTGCAGCTGCGTGGATGTTTGAGATCGCGGGGCGCGCGTTGCGCCGCGTCGACGTCTTGTTGCAGCGAAAAAGCCGTGCGGTGCAAACTCTTGCCGTACTGGTGATTGCGCTGTTCTGGATATTGCTGGTGCTGACGTTGTCTATTTGGGGATGGGCGGGTGTCTATCTTTATATCGGCTTGTTTGACCGGTTAGAAACGGCACTCTATTTCGCCATCGTATCCTTCACCACTGTAGGGTACGGCGACGTTGTAATTGACGAGAACTGGCGCTTGCTGGCGGGCATGACCGCAACCAACGGGCTTTTGGTTTTCGGATTATTCACCGCGTTTCTTGTCGAAATTTTGGATGTCGTCCGGTTTCGCCAACGCTAGAAATTTACCACCGGAACGAAAAAGGGGCGTGCCAGTTTTCGTGGCACGCCCCTTTCGAAAACTCTCAGACCTAGTTGCTGTACATATAGACCGGCAACCAAGTTGCGATTGCGGGGAAGGCGAAGACCATGGCCAGCCCAATCAACTGGATAACCATGAACTGCATCATGCCCAGATAGATGTCCTTGAGGTCCCATTCCGGCACCACACCCTTAAGGAAGTAGGCCGATAATGCCACCGGCGGACTGAGCCATGCGGTTTGCAGACAGACCGCCACGAGAATGGCGAACCATAGCATATCAACTTCCAGCTCCAGCAGCACGGGTGCAAGGATCGGCAGGATGATCAGCACGATCGGCACCCATTCCAACGGCCAGCCCAAGACGAAGACCAACGCGAGGATCAAGATGACCACCATGGAGGTTGAGACGTCGAGGTTCAGCAACAACTCGGTGATCATTGTCGGCGTGCCCAACCGCGAGAAAACCGCGCCAAAGAAGTTGGACGCCGCAACAAGGAACAGGATTAGCACAGAGATTTCCAAGGTCTTGATCAAGGCATCGTAGAAACCACCGATTGAGAACTTGCGGTAGCCGATTGCCAGCAGGATAGATCCAAAAGCCCCCATGCCGGCACCTTCGGTAGGTGTGGCCAAGCCGAACAAAATTGAGCCCAATGCGAAAGCGATCAAGATGGTGGGCGGAACAAAGCCCAGCAGAAGTTCCTTGAAGATTTTGCCCTTGTCCGGCTCGATCATCTCTTCGGGCAGTGGGGGGCCAAGCTTTGGATTAATCCAGCATCGACCGACCGCGTAGAGCACATAAAGTGCTGCCATCATGACACCGGGGATAATCGCGGCGGCGAATAAGTCGGTGACCGGGATTTCCAGTACCGGGCCCATAACAACAAGCATGATCGACGGCGGGATCAGAATTCCCAATGTGCCGCCTGCTGTGATTGTCCCTGCGGCCAGCCGCACGTCGTAGCCGGAGCGGTTCATCGTCTTGGCCGCCATGATGCCCAGAATGGTCACCGAGGCCCCTACGATACCGGTCGCGGCACCGAAGACCACCGACACGAACAGCACCGCGATGTAGAGCGAGCCTTTCATGCGAGCCAACATCATCTGGATGGCCGCGAATAGTCGCTCCATCAGGCCCGCTTTTTCCATCATGAATCCCATGAAGACGAATAGCGGGACAGCCGCGAGGGTCTGCTCCATCATCGAGTTGTAGAATTGTAGTGTCATCAGGAAGATGGTCAGCTTCACGCCAAAGCCCCACGCGCCGAAGACGACACCGAGGAAGATCAGGGTGAAGGAGATTGGGAAGCCAATGAAGATCGCGAACAGCATCGCCCCGATCATGAACAGGCCGATTATTTCGTTTGAGAATTCCATCAGACCGGCCACTTTCCGCGCGTCGCGGCGTACCACGATTTCAAAATTTCAGAGATGCCTTGGATACACAGGAAGAAGACCCCTGTGGTCAGCGCAATTTTTACCGGCCACACGATAGGGGCCCATGTGCTGTCGCCCGCACGCTCGCCCTGAATGAAGGATTTCAACGAGAAGTCGTATCCGGCTTTCAGGAAGAACAGCATCGAGGGCATGAACAGCACGATATAGAGGATCAGGTCGACGCGGCCTTGCGTGCGCTCGGAGAAGCCGCGGTAAAGGAAGTCGGCGCGGATATGCAGCCCGCGCATCAGCGCGTAAGCGGCCCCCAGCATGAAGGACACGCCGTAGAGGATGCGGGATAGGTCATAGGCCCATAGGGTCGGTGAGGTGAAGAAGCTGCGCGCGACGACCTCGTAAAACATCCCGAAGATAATCGGCACGACAAGCAGGCAGGCGATCCGACCTTGCCAATTGGAGAAATTGTCGATGGCGTAAATTGCCTTGCGGGCAAGGGGGTGCATGTCGTCGGGCAGCTCTTTGCCCACGGCACCACCTGCATCTGCAAGAAGCTCGTCGCCGACATTCTCGTATTCCGAGAAGTCGATCTTGTCTTGATCTTCGTTGATCATGGGGAATGTCCCTAATTGGCGAAAAAGTGCCCCGGATATTTTGTCTTGGGGTCGGTATTATGTCCTGCCCGCATCCGAGAACGCGGGCAGGGAGGTTAAGCGCTATGGCCTATTTCTCAGCGGCCAGCTCGGCTGCGTATGCGCGGCCCAAGTTGGCGTTAGAGGTTTGCGCACCGGCCCAGAACGGGATTGCGGTCCGTGCGAAGTCCTTTTGGGACTGCCACACTTCGGCAAAAAATTCGTTCTCGGAGGCGTTGGTTTCCAGTGCTTTCGCAGCGGCTGCCATGTACTCGGTGAAGTAGTCAGCAGGGGTGTCGTGCAAGATGACGCCGTCTTCGTTGATTAACTTGTCCAGCGCTTTGCCGTTTTCCCAGATACGGTAGGCATAGGTCTTCATCAAAGACGCGTTGGCTGCGACTTCAATGGCCTTTTGCTGGCTGGGTGTCAGCCCGTTGAAGACATCGCCGTTGAAGTAAACGTCGCCGTTCACGACCACTTGGTGCAAGCCCTGCAGGTAGTAGTGCTTCAGGACTTTCTGGAAACCGAACACTGAGTCAGGCTTCGGGCAGCACCATTCGGCCGCGTCGATTGTGCCTTTTTCCAACGCTGGCAGGATGTCCCCGCCGCCCATGGCTACCGAGGCTACGCCAATGTCTTTATAGGTTTGGCCCGGGATGCCCGGAGGTGTCCGGAAGCGATATTTACGGAAATCGGCCATGGTCTCGATCGGTTCTTTGAACCAGCCAAGTGCCTCCGGTCCGGCAGGTTGGACCATGAAGCCTTTGACGTTCATGCCCATTTCATCCCAAAGCTGGTCATACAGCTCTTTGCCACCAGCGTTCATGAACCAAGACATGAAGGCGAAGTTGTCCATGCCAACACCGGCACCAGCAACTGGAGAACCGAACAGCATTGCGGCAGGGTGTTTGCCCGACCAATAGTGGGTCCACGCAAAGCCCGCATCGACAAGGCCGGCGTCGACGGCGTCGAGTGTCTCCTGAACACCTACAACCGCGCCAGTTGGCAGGATCTCAATATTCAGTTCTCCGCCGGTGAGGTCTCTGACGTCATCTGCGAATGATTTAAGCATCACCATTTCGTCGGCAGAGCCCGGCGTAACGGATTGCAGTTTCAAGGTGGTCTCGGCAAGTGTGGCCGAGGCCAGCATCGACAAGCCAAGTGCGCCTGCCGTGATGGTTTTTAAGTTCAACATAAGGTCCTCCCTTAAGGTCCAAGCCTTCAGTTTAGTGTTTGGCGATCTGGGGAAGGCATCCCAAACCGCTTTTTCTTCAACGGGTCACCGCGCTCCTCCTCCAAGGTGCGATGGTTGAATTCTTTGGCGAAGGGCTAATGCCCCTTGCTCATATCGTATCCCTCGAACCAGCCCATCATCGGACCGATCCCTGTGGAGGCGTCAAACACGCCGCGGTAGAACATCTCGCCTGCTACGTAGAGCAGCACGATGAGGCCAAGCCAGCTGATCCATGGGTAATGGGTTAGAAGCTTCATAATCATGGTTGCGGCGAAAGCCATCAGGACGATGGCAAGGCCAAGCCCGAAGATCAGCATGTTGGTGTCACCATCAGCGATAGCGGCGACTGCCAGCACGTTATCAAGCGACATCGAGACATCTGCGATGGTGATCGAGAGCAGTGCAGAGGCCATCGTTCGCGTCGGCTTGCCGGTATATCCCCTCGTCGGGTCATCGGCGCGTTCAAGAGCAAGCTCGGCTTGTTCATCCACGTTGTCGCGAATTTCCGAGTATAGCCGCCAGCACACCCAAAAAAGCAGCAACGAGCCAACGAACAAAATACCCGGGATGCCCAAAAGTTTCGTGGCGACCACCGCAAAGATGATACGCAGCAGCGCTGCGATTACCATACCATAGAGGATAGCCTTCTTGCGTAGTTCAGGGGCGAGACCAGCAGCGGCCATCCCGATGATCAACGCGTTGTCGCCGGACAGGATCAGGTCGGCGACGACAATTTTGCCGAAATCTAGTAAGGTGTCGATCATGCTACGGCGTCCTCGAGAATCATGTCAGAAACTTTCTCGCCGATCATTATTGCCGGCGCGTTGGTGTTGCCGCTCACGATGGTCGGCATGATGGAGCAGTCTGCGACCCGGAGCCCCTCGATCCCGCGCACTTGAAGGCGTTCGTCGACGACAGACATGTCATCTTGGCCCATCTTGCAGGTTCCTGTCGGGTGGTAGATCGTGACGGCAGTGTTGCGCGCCCAGTCGAGTGTTCCTTCGTAGTCATCGAAGGCCACCTCGCGACCAGGGGCGAATTCCTCAAGGATATGCTCTTTCAGCGGACTAAATTCCGCGATGCGTCGCGCGACCTGTATGCCTTTGACGATGGTGCGTTGGTCGGTTTCCGTCGCTAGGTAATTCGGGTGAATGGCAGGATGGTCCTGCCAGTTGCCCGATTTCAGCGCCAGATGACCGGTGCTTTCCGGACGCAGCTGCAAGACGGAGGCGGTGAAGGCCGAGAACTTATGCGGCCCATCAGCGGGGTGAGAGGCCGAGAATGGCTGGATGTGGAATTGAATGTCCGGAACGTCCATATGATCTTCGGTTTTCAGGAAACCCGTACCAAGGCTCGCCGCCATCGCCATAGGGCCACTACGCTTCAGCGCGTATTCCAGCGCGATCATGCCTTGCTTGAAGTAATTCGACACTTCCACGTTGATTGTCGACAGATCAGTTTTGAAGATTGGCCGGGCTTGCAGATGATCCTGCAGGTTGCGCCCGACGCCTTTCAATTCGTGCGTCATCTCAATGCCATGGGCTTTGATACCATCCACATCACCAATTCCAGATAACATGAGGATTTGCGGGGAACCTATTGCACCTGCTGACAAAATTACTTCTCTGTGGGCGCGTATTTCGATGTGCTGGCCCTTAAGGTCAACCTCGACACCAACAGCGCATTTTCCATTCATGATCAGTTTTTTGGTCTGGGCGTGGGTGATGATTTCAAGGTTGTGACGTCCACGGGCCGGCTTGAGATAAGCCACAGCCGAAGAGCAGCGACGACCGTTCGCCATAGTCAACTGGAAATAGCCCACGCCTTCTTGGTCGCCATTATTGTAGTCAGCATTCTTTTTGTAACCAGCCGCCTCGGCCGCATCGATCCACTTGTCGACCACATCGCGCTTCAGGCGTGTCGGGGACACTTGCAATGGTCCGCCTGTGCCGCGTTCTTCGCCGATATCGGGGCCGAGCCAATTCTCGGATTTCTTGAAATAGGGCAGGACACGGTCCCAGTCCCAACCGGCGTTTCCAAGCTGCGCCCAATGATCGTAGTCCTGTGATTGCCCGCGCACATAAAGCAGCCCGTTAATAGATGACGAGCCACCAAGCACACGACCGCGTGGCCACGGGATAGACCGGCCGTTCAACCCCGGATCACTGGCAGCTTTGTAGCGCCAGTCTGTCTTTGGGTTGTCCATGGTTTTGAAGTAGCCAACCGGGATGTGAATCCACGGATTGCTGTCGCGGCCACCGGCCTCAAGAAGGGCAACGGTGTGCTTACCGTTCTCGGAAAGACGGTTCGCAATGGCGCATCCGGCGGAGCCAGCGCCCACAATCACGTAGTCAAATTCCAAAAAACCCTCCCGAAATCAAAAAATGAGACTTGCGGTCTCGTTTTTGATAGGTGTAGCCTACAGAGATTCGCGATCTAAACAAGCGGTTTTCGACTGGCCGCCTTTGTGAGGTGCCGTGCAGGCCATGCAGAGCCGCGCGCTTATTGGAGGAACACATGCCAAATACTTTTGCCCAGAAGGGTGATGCGGATGCGCGGATTCCAACAAATATGCGCACGCTGTTGTTGTTGGAGGCCTTGGGACGCAGCGACAAGGCCATGACGCCCACAGAGTTGAATGCGACCATTGGATTGCCGAAACAAACCGTGCACCGTCTTTGCGCGACGCTGGAAGCCGAGGGGTTTCTGGTGCGCGACGGGGACGGCAAAGGAAAAGGCTACCGCGCTGCGCGCCGCTCGCGAATGATGTCTTCAGGTCTGCTACACGCGAGTTGGGCCAACATTTCCCGTCATCAGGTTTTGTCGGAAATCGCGAGCACCGTGGGGGAGACGGTTAACTATGTCGTGCCGGAAGAGGCCGGTATGCGCTATCTGGATCGGGTTGATACCGGTTGGTCGTTTCGTATTCAGTTGCCGATTGGTACGCACGTCCCGTTCCACTGCACCGCGTCGGGTAAGGTCTATATGGCATCGCTACCTCCCAAGGCGCGATCCGCATTCGTAAAGGCATTGACCCTGTCCGAGCATACGATGAAGACCCATACATCGCCTGAAGCGTTGATGTCAGAACTGAAATTGATCGCAAAGCAAGGCTATGCCGAGGATGACGAAGAGTTTCTGGATGACATGGTCGCCGTTGCGGTTCCTATACGTGACATGTCGGGGCGCTACGTGGCTTCACTAGCGGTGCACGGCCCAACACAAAGAATGAGTCTCGCAAATGCGCGCGATATGCTGCCGAGCTTGCAATCCGCTGCGCAGAAACTGCGCGACGCGTTGTTTGCCTAGGGTCGGAGAGCGTTTGCACGTCGACGGCATTCAAGTGACGTAGACTGGCGCTTTCATCATACAGAGGTCTCGCTCCACGGACGCGAATGACTTGACGGCGGTGTTGCCGTTAGGCCAGTGAAAACCACTACATATGGAACCTAACCAAATATGTCGGCATTTCCCCTTGGATAAATCGAACATTTCTGCTTTAAGAATCTGATAATAAATCGAGGCGCTGAAGTGCCCGAAGTGTAAGAGGCGGAGTGGTGGTAATGGAAGCGATTGAGTTCGTTGTTCGTGATCGTGCGGGTAACATTAGACGTGGTGCATTGGCGCAAGCTGAAACCGCAGATACAATTTTCATCAACAGCGGCGACGACATCTCCCTGAACCTGCGCAGGTTTCAAGTGGCTGGGTATGAGCGCGCTGGCGATGCGGTTATTGTCACTCTCGCTGATGGTCGCAAGATCCGGCTGGAGGGCTATTACAGCGCGGATGCCGACCTCTATATCAGTGCCGACGGGATTTTGACCGAAGTTGATCTGGCTGGTGCGCAAGAGGGCTTGGTCGATGCGGACTACGCCGAGGCGCAGATTTTCGGTAAGTGGAGCCCGGATGACGCGCTCTTTTATGTAGGTGGTCCTAAGGTCGACACTATTATTGCAGCGGACGCGGTTGCGGCTGACGAGACCGCAACCATGTTGGCGGCTCCAATCCTTGCCGGGTTGGGTGGCGCAGGTGTGGGCGGTCTTGGTGCCGCGGCTGGTGTCGCTGCTGTCGTTGGTGGTGCTGCTGTTATTGGCGGCGGCGGTGGCGGTGTTGCCCCGGATACCGAGGCTCCTGAGGTTTCGCTAGATGCCGGCGTCGTGTCAGTTGATCACGTATTCGACGCGGAGGATCACGCCGACGGCGTTGAGATCGGCGGCACAGGCGAGGCAGGTGTCGCGATCGTCGTCGAGATTGATGGTGAAACCCAAGAGACTGTTGTCGATGTGGATGGAGGTTGGCAGGTTGTTTTCGACCCTGCGCAAGTCCCTGAAGGCGAGTATGACGTTGACGTCATAATTACAGCAACGGATGACGCCGGCAATGTGACGACGATCACCGATGTCGTGCGTGTTGATACAGTTACTGTGGTCGACGTGCTTACGATTGACGGTGCCGCGACAGGCTCGGGTGATGTCATCAACGCGGTCGAGCATGCTGACGGCGTGACGCTGACGGGTACTGGCGAGGTGGGGGCCAACGTGGTCGTCACGATTGAAGAGAATGGTGCGACCGCGACTGCGGTCGTGGATGCTGACGGGAATTGGTCCGCAAACTTCGGCGCGGATCAAGTCTCGACAGGCGAGTATTCCAGCACGGTCACGGTAACCAGCACCGACGCCTATGGAAATCAAGCGACCGCAACGGCCGAAATGGTCATCGACACCCTCACCGTTGTGGCAATCACGGGCAACAACTCTGGCGCTGACGGCATCTACAACGATGCAGAGGCGGCGAGTGTCGCAGTCCTGAACGGAACCGCGCAATCTGGCGCCTCGGTGGTTGTGACATTGACGGGGCCGGGCGTTCCCACTCTGGGGACGCAAACCGTTACAGCGAGTTCCGATGGTACTTGGACGGTGCAATACCCGTCCAACTCGCTTCCTGCAGGTGAATATGACGTGACCGTAACGGCTGTTGCGACTGATGGTTCGGGTAACACCGAAACCACATCGGCCACGATCCCTGTGGATACGATTACTCATGTCGAGATCGCTCAGATCGAAGGCCAAACGGCTGGCACCGGTGTTGTTAATGCAGCAGGGCATGCTGATGGCGTGACGATGTCGGGGACCGGCGAGCCTGGCGGCAACATTACCGTCTCCGTTACAGGTGGCGGCACCGCAACGGGCGTTGTAGGCGCGGATGGCACTTGGGACGTGGCGTTCCAGCCTTCGGAAATTCCAACGGGCGAGCGTATGGCGGAAGTGACCGTCTCTATCGTGGATGCAGTCGGCAATACTGACACGGCAACCTCGATGATGAATATCGATACGATCACTGACGTGGCAATCACCGGCAACAACACCGGTGCAGATAACGTGATGAACCTGGTGGAAAGCGCGAGTGGGACCGTCTTGAACGGTACAGCGCAGGCGGGGGCGTCTGTAGTGGTCGCAATGGCCTCCGAGGCGGGCGTCATGTTGGGCGGCCAAACGGTTATTGCGAACTCTAACGGCACGTGGACCGCAAACTTCGCTGCCGGCACATTGCCGGGCGGTGAGTATAATGTGAACGTCACGGCAGCCGCGACGGACGGGGCGGGCAACACCGCGTCAACCTCGTCTACCTTTGCGGTGGATACCGTCGCGAACGTGACCGTCGATACGCTCAACGTCGAAGGCGACAACGTCATCAACATTGCCGAAGCCAGCGACGGGGTGCAAATCACCGGCACCGCCGAGGCCAATTCCCGCGTGGAAGTCGATTTCGGCGGTGCAACACGCACTGTTATTTCGGATAGCAACGGCAACTGGCAGGCTTCGTTTGGCCCAAGTGACGTTCCCGCTGGTGTCGAGACGACTATTCCGGTTCAAGCGAGTTTCACGGATGCGGCGGGTAACACCGCAGTGGCCAACGGGACGGTTGAAGTCGACACGATCGTACGTAACCTGAGTGTTGCCCCAGTGACCGGCGAGGGTGTCGTAGACGCGGGCGAGGCTGGTACTGGCTTCACGCTGACAGGCACTACCGAGGCAGGCGCGCAAGAGGTTATGGTGACCTTTCACACCCTACCGGCCCGCCCCGCAACTATTGGCGCAGATGGCAGCTGGTCGGTTACCTTTGGTCCGAACGAGATTCCGCAGGGCGAATACACGTCCGACGTGACCGTCACCACGATTGACCGGAACGGCAACCCCGACAGCGTCTCGACGCCGGTGACAGTAGACACCGAGGTGCCGGATGCGCCGATGGTGATTTCCTACACCGAGTTCACCAACGGCTCCGGCGTGTCGAATATCAGCACGGAGCTGACAGACGACATTGTGGCTATTAGTCAGATCAACAGTGACGGAGTAATCTCGGATGTGGCCTATGACACGGACACCACTCCGGCAATAGCGGGTGTGCGCGACGCGAGCCTGGATTTTACCTTCAACGAGCTTATCCCCGATGGCTCCAGCTTGGTGATCAACTCCGAGGATACTGTCGGCAACGAGAGCGCCACGCTGGTTGTTCTTGATGACAGTACGCCGGGTGCAGTGAATGTCTCCATTGCTGGGCTGGACGGCTTTGATGTCGGTGCCATTGATCTGTCGATTGTTCAAGAAAGCGAGCTGACCCTGACCGAGGCAGATCTTCTGGGACTGTCGGACGACACCAACGCGCTGATCGTTCACGGCGAGGGCAACGATGTGCTCAACGTGGCGGGTGCGCAAGCAACAGGTGCTACCGAGACAATCGGTGGGCGGGTCTATGATGTCTACACATTGGGGGATGATGGTAGTCTGATTATCGACCAGACCGTTACAGTAAACTACTAAAAGCGGGCGGGGGCGTATCCAGAAGGATGCGCCCTTTTCCAACCTCTCGAATTTATAAGAAGGGGCTCCGCATGGGACACAGTACAAGTAGGCGCGCAGTTATGCGCATGGTGTTGGCAGGCACCACCGCAGTTTCACTAACGGGCTGCATGGGCAACGAAGCGTCGCGAGGGGTATTCTCTGGCGAAAGACCTGTGTTGAGCGAGAACGTCAAAACAACGGGTCGCTTTGCAGAGGGCGTTCAGGCCGGGCGAGACGGCGAAGAGGCCACTCCGATATTCGGCTTCCTGAAACGCAAACTCAAAGGCGAGACCGCGACGCGCGATGCGTCGAACATTGCCGTTGGTGAAAACCTCACCGGCGCGATCGTAAAACCGCAACCAGCGCTCGCTGGTGGGACAGGGGGCAAAGAAGGGTCGTATCTGATCGACACTTTGCTGCGTCGCCAAGCCGTTCTGGATGCCAGCTCCCCTTATGGCAAGGTTGCGGGCTCCGTTCTGGCAGCGAATTCCCGTGCGGCCGAGGCCGAGCTGCGCTCTGCCAAGTTGCGCGCGGAAGCCGCGTCGAAGAACTGGTTGCCGACAATTGGCCCTGCGCTGACATTGTCGTCCTTGGGCGAGGTCATCGCCTCCATGGTCATTGACCAAGTGCTGTTTGATAACGGCCGCAAGAAGGCCGAACGCAGCTTCGCCAAATCCGATGTGGAAGTTGCCGCTGTCGCACTGGCGCAGGACACGAATGACCGCGTCTACGCGGCGCTTGATCTTTATATCACCGCCGAGAAGGGCCGCGCGCAAGCCGAAGCGGGAAGCCGAGCAGCGGATCGTTTGGGCGAATTTGCATGGGTTATGGACCAGCGCGTGCGGGGTGGGGTATCCAACCCCGCCGACTTGCAGATCGTGAAGCAGAAGCTTGCCGAAGCCGAGAACCAACGCAATTCTGACTTGGAAACGGCGCGCACCGCGATTGCAGAGCTGAACGCGATGTCGTTGAAACCGCTGAGTGACGTGCGTGGCCTTGCTCCCATCGGCAATTCCAAAGTGGCCAAACCGCTGTCTATCCTGAAGGCCGAGGCCGAGCGTGACCGCGACATCGCGGAAGCCACGATCAACCGCGCAGGGTTCCTGCCGGGGATTTCCGCGAAAGGCACCTTGCAAAAAGGCGGGGCCACGGGCGGGATTTCCGTGGGCGCGCCGAACGGGTTCGGGTTCGGCACCAAGGCCAGCTTGAAAGCCATCGAGGCCACCAAGGAAGCCGCCGCGCGCCGTGTGTCGCAAGCCTCCGAAGACCAATCGCGCAAAATGCGCAGGTTGGAGCAGAACCTGATTTCGCTGAAACGCCAGCAGGCGCAGGGGCAGGGGCTATTGTCTTCGGCCAATGAAAACCTGTCGCTGTTCGACCGCCAGTATAAGGCAGGCCAGCGTCCGGTGATGGATGTGGTGCGCGTCTATGAGACCAAGGTCGCCACAGAGCGCGACCAGATCGGCCTCAAGTATCAGATTGCGTTGGTAGAGTTGCAGATTGCCCATCTTATGGGTGCGTTGGTGGATGGTGAGGATATATGAGCACGCCCGTCATTGCGTTTGACATGGCGCGAGCCAAAGCGGCTCAGGCATCAAATACTGCGAAGCTGAAACCGGTTGAGACTCCGACCTCGGTGGCCAATGATCCCGGTTTGCGCGTTCCGATGCCACAGACGCCTGAGAATGCAGGGCGGTTCTCCAAGAAGTTGCGTAATCGCGCCAATCTGGTGTCGGTCTATGCGGGTTTACTGGGGGTTGATTTGCAGCCTTCCGATGTGCTGGGCGCCGCTGTGGAAATGCCTCTGGATGCCGGTGGTGTGTCGCCTGAGCTGCTGGCAAACGCGATGAAAAAACTGGGGCTGGTCTGCTCCGTGCGCAATGTGGGCTTGCGGGGGGATTTATGGCCCGCTTTGGCCGAGATGAAGACCGGCCAGTTGGTCTTGGTGCTGGAGCAGCACGAGCAAACCCTGACGATCTTTGACGAGACGATCGGCGACCGCCGCACGGAAGTGCCGCTGGGAGAGTTCGCCAAAGTCTTCTCCGGCAAGGTGCTGAAGGCCGAAAGCTCTATGCGGCAGGTCGAGGAAAAGCACCGTCTAGACGCCAAGCCAACCCATTGGTTTTGGGGAGAGTTCCCGAAATACAAACGCCACCTGATCGAGATCACCGCAGGCTCTTTCGTGGCCAACATTCTGGCCGTAGCCGTCGCGCTGTTCTCGCTGCAGGTCTATGACCGCGTGATCCCGCACCAGTCCCACGCGACGTTGTGGGTCTTGGCCATCGGCGCGATGGGCGCATTGACGCTGGAGGCGTTCTTGAAGATCGCCCGCGCCCGCATGATGGACGGGGCAGGTCGCAAGATCGAACTGGCCGTGCAGCAAACCCTGATGAGCCGCCTTTTGGGAATGCGCGCTGGCACGCCGGGGGCGACGCCGTCCGGCACGTTCTCCGCGATGCGCGAGTTTTCCTCCATCCGCGAGTTTTTCACCGCCTCGACCATCGGGTCGTTGACGGATGTACCGTTTATCTTCTTGTTCCTGCTGCTGGTCAGCTCGATCGCTGGCAATGTGGTTTGGGTTTTGGTGGCAGGGGGCATCTTGATGCTTCTTCCGGGGTTTTTCCTGCAAAAGCGCATGATGAAACTGACCGAAGAGACGCAAGGCGCCTCGGTCAAAGCAAACCGCTTGCTGCACGAGGCCATCTACGAAGCCGACACGGTCAAATCACACCGCGGCGAAGATCGGTTCGCACGTCTTTGGGGCGAATTAAACGCGCTGTCCGCGTTGAAATCGTCCGAGCAACGCCGCCTAGCCTCTGCCCTGACCTTCTGGTCGCAGGGCGTTCAGCAAGCCACCTATGTGGGCGCGGTTGTTGTTGGCACCTTCCTTGTGTTCGCGGGTGAATTTACCGTCGGATCGATCATTGCTGTCGGCATTCTGACGTCCCGCACCCTTGCGCCGCTAACCCAACTGGCGGGTACGATGTCGCGGTGGTCGAATGTGAAGACCGCGCTTGTCGGTCTCGACGCGGTGGTGGAAAGCCCGCAGGATTATGACGCCGAACGCAGCTATTTGCGTCGCGAACGCATCACCGGACGGTTTGAAGCGCGCGACCTGATCCACCGCTACGACGAAGATGCTGCACCCGTGCTGGATCTGGGGGGCTTCGCCATTCCGGCAGGGCAGCATGTGGCGGTTCTCGGGGCCAATGGCTCGGGCAAATCGACGCTGATCAAACTGCTTTCGGGCCTGTATGTGCCGGATAAAGGCCGCGTGCTGATCGACGGCATCGACATGGGGCAAATCCATCCCAAAGACCTGCGCCGTGGCGTGGGTTATCTGAGCCAAGAGGTCCGCCTGTTTGCAGGATCGCTGCGCGAGAACCTTAACCTGTCGGGGCTTGAGCGTGACGATGCGCGGCTGTTTGCGGCCCTCGATTTCGCCGGGCTTGGCCGCTATGTGCGCGAACACGCCAAAGGGCTGGATTTGCCAATTCACGACGGCGGCTTGGGCCTGTCTATCGGTCAGCGCCAGTCTATCGGCTGGGCGCGGTTATGGCTGCAAGACCCGTCCGTGGTGTTGCTGGACGAGCCGACTGCGGCGCTGGACCAATCGCTGGAAACCGCTCTGGTCGCCAATCTTCAAGGCTGGCTTAAAGGCCGTACGGCGGTGATTGCCACGCACCGTATGCCGATTCTTGCCCTGACCGAACGCGTGATGGTCCTCAAAGGTGGCAAGCTGTCGGTGGACGGGCCGCGCGAACAGGTTCTGGATCATCTGAAAAAGACCAAAGCGGGCGTCCAAGGTGTTCAAATCAACACACCGAAAGGGGGCAAGTGATGGCCACCATCGACGCTGCATTCGACGATGACCTGCGCGGACCTTCTTGGGTTATCCGTATCATCGGCCTTACCGTTGTGGCCTTCATAGTCTGGGCGTCCTTTGCATGGGTCGACGAGATTGTGCGCTCTGAGGGGGAGTTCGTGTCTTCTTCCCGCCCGCAAATTATCCAGAACTTTGAAGGCGGCATCCTGTCAGAGCTTCTTGTTGCCGAAGGCTACACCGTGAACCCCGGCGATATTCTGGCGCGCCTGTCCGTTACCAATTTCCAGACCTCCGTGGATGATCTGCAAGATCAGATCGACGCGCTGGAAATCCGCCGCATGCGTCTAGAGGCGGAGCTTGCCGGACAGTTCGACTTCTTCGTTGCGGGTGATCTTGAACGCCGCCAGCCCGAGATCGTCGCGTCCGAGCGTGCGTTGCTGAATGCCCGCCAGACCGACTTCGAAGGCCGCACCGACAGCGCCCGCGCCATTTTGAAAGAGACCCGTCGCGAGGCGGCGTTGATGGAAGACCTGTTGACCCAGAACATCGTCTCTTTGGTCGAGGTGTCGCGCGCCCGCAAAACCAACACCGACGCCGAGGCGAAATACAAAGAGATCGTCTCCAAGGCCGAACTGGACCGTGCCTCTGCCTATTCCGACACGCTGAAAGAGCTGGCCACGCTGCGCCAGAACATGAAGCTGAGCAAAGACCAGTTGGCGCGAACGGTTATCCGCTCCCCGATGAAGGGCATCGTGAACAACGTGGCAATTTCGACCATCGGCGGCGTTGTTCGTCCGGGCGAGGAGATTTTCCAGATCATCCCGATGGGCGAGGAATTGTTCGTCGAAGCCAAGGTGAAGCCCAAGGATATCGCCAGCCTGCGTCCGGGGCAGAACGCCACCGTGAAGCTGTCAGCCTATGACTACACGATTTACGGCACCCTGACGGGTAAGGTTCAGGTGATCTCTGCCGACACGTTCAAGGACGAGCGCGTGGCGGATGGCGACCCGCATTATAAAGTGCTGCTGTCGGTTGATATGGAGCACCTGTCACCGCGTCAGAAGTCGGTGGAAATTCGCCCCGGCATGTTGGCGCAGGTTGAATTGCACACGGGCGAGAAGACTATTTTGCAGTATCTGACCAAGCCGCTCTACAAATCGCGCGAAGCATTCCGCGAGCCGTAGGCTTTAGCTGCGGATGAATATCTGCACATCAGCGACGTTGGTGCCAGTGCCACCTGTCATCAGCAAATCACCTGACGCGCCAAGCGCTGCGTAGGCGTCATTATTCGCCAACAGGGCTTCTGGATTAACACCAGCGGCTTTCATCCTTGCGAGAGAGCCCGCGTCGACCAACCCGCCAGCCGCATCAGTAGGGCCGTCCCGCCCGTCTGTGCCACCAGACAAGAACACCCAGTCACCGGGGATGTCTTGCAGCGCAATGCGCAGGGCAAGGTCTTGATTCCGACCGCCTTTTCCGTTTCCGGATAGGGTCACCGTAGTCTCCCCGCCAAAGAGCAGAACCGCAGGTTCATCTTGTGGAAGGGCGCGGAAAATCTCTGCCAGCTGCGGGGCGACGTCTGCCACGTTGCCTTCCAGCCGGTCATTGATGATCTGCGCCTCCGGACAGGCGGTGCGCATGGCGTCGAGGCTTTGGCGGTTCGAGGCAATCAGATGGTTTTCCGCTGTCGGCAAGGTTTCGATGTCCGGCTCCGCGCCGCTCAGGTGAGCCTGAACGCTGGCAGGCATGTCGTCCCAGATATTGGCCTGCTCCAGCAACGCCTTTGCGCTGGCACGGGTGCCGATCGGAGCGACCGTTGGTCCGGACGCGATCGCACGCAGGTCGTCACCCACGACGTCTGACAGGATATAGGCGGTGACTGGAGCAGGGGCCGCTGCACGCAACAACCCTCCGCCTTTGAGGCGGGAGAGCTGTTGACGGATGTGGTTCATGTCGTTGATCTCTAGCCCCGAACCAAGTAGCACTTTGTTAACATGCGCCTTTTCCTCAAGGGTGATGCCTTTTGCAGGGGCGGGAAGAAGCGCCGAGCCACCGCCCGAGATGAAGGCAATGACGCGGTCCCGAGGCCCCGCTTTGCTTAACAACTCCTCAACGGCCCGTCCGGCGGCTTCGCCAGCAGCGTCCGGTACCGGATGGCCTGATTGCAAAACACGGCAACCACCGACCGGTGCCGCGTTTTCCGGATTGGTGACGGCGAGCGCCTCGAATGTGCTGGACGCCGCGACATGGTTAATCGCTGCGCGCATCATGGGGACGGCAGCCTTGCCAACGGCGATCAGGAAGAGCGTTCCGTCAGCGTCCAAGGCGGTGTTTTGCAGCGCCCGCTCAACTGCGTGCCCGGGGTGCGCCGCCAAAATAGCAGCGTCAAAAAGGCGTTTCGCCTTGGTGCGCATGGTATCGACGGTCTTAGTTTCAGATTTCATAATATTATATTTAATCAGTGTATTGTGCTGAATAGTTGAAGTGGTTTTGGTGGGGGGATCTGTGATCCGTTCCAAATGCTTCCACCGTATTCAGGTTCGCATCCCTCAAAGAGCCTCAGGGGCTTTGGGAAGTCAAGTTGAGCCGCGCGCCCCCCGAAGCGTAGACCGCGCGGTGCCGGAGATCGGTGCGAACGATGCTGGCTTGAAATCGCGTGCATCCGCTCCAATCTAATCGGTCTCACACCAAGGGGCGAGATGCGCTTGCGCCCGTTTTTCTCCGCCACTAACCTCGCGTTCATATTTACGCATTACGAACCGCTCAAAAGCAGAAGGCAGGCAGGCATGTACGATCCAGTCGAAACCTATATGAATCTCGTTCCGATGGTGGTCGAACAGACCAGCCGTGGCGAACGGGCTTACGACATTTTCTCGCGCCTGCTGAAGGAGCGGATCATTTTCATCAACGGCCCGATCCATGATGGTATGTCCCATCTGGTCGTGGCGCAGCTGTTGCACCTCGAGGCGGAAAACCCGTCGAAGGAAATCAGCATCTATATCAACTCGCCCGGTGGCGTGGTGACGTCGGGCCTGTCGATCTATGACACGATGCAGTACATCAAACCCAAGGTGTCGACGCTGTGCATCGGGCAGGCGGCCTCCATGGGCTCCGTGCTGTTGGCAGGCGGCGAAAAGGGCATGCGCTTCTCGCTGCCAAACTCGCGGATCATGGTTCACCAGCCTTCTGGCGGGTATCAGGGACAAGCGTCGGACATCATGATTCATGCGGCCGAAACGCAAAAGCTGAAAGACCGTCTTTATGACATTTACGTCAAGCACACGGGTCAGACCAAGAAAGCCGTCGAAAAGGCGCTGGACCGCGACAACTTCATGTCGCCGCAAGAGGCCAAAGACTGGGGCCATATCGACGAAATTGTGGAGAATCGTGTCAAGGAAGACGACGACAAATAGTCAAGACCTGCGCCTTGTTTCATTGAAGTAAGCAAGGCGCAGGAAATACGTTTTTTGGCGTTGTGCCTCCCCTGCTGCTGCCCTAACTTATGGCAACAGGCGCAAACGAATTGCCACGCAGTGTGAAGCAGCGGGCGAAAATCAAATAGGTGGTGCAATGGCAAATAACTCTGGTGACGGCAAAAACACCCTCTATTGCTCGTTCTGCGGCAAGTCCCAACATGAAGTGCGCAAGCTGATTGCGGGCCCTACCGTGTTCATCTGCGATGAATGTGTCGAACTTTGCATGGATATCATCCGCGAAGAGACCAAGACCGCCGGTCTGAAAGCCGCCGACGGGGTGCCGACGCCGCAGGAGATTTGCGAAGTTCTGGACGATTACGTCATCGGTCAGGGTCATGCTAAACGCGTGCTGTCTGTAGCGGTTCATAACCACTACAAGCGTCTCAACCATATGGGCAAATCCGGCGACATCGAATTGGCGAAGTCCAACATCATGCTGATCGGGCCAACCGGTTGCGGTAAAACATTGCTGGCGCAAACACTGGCGCGCATTCTTGATGTGCCGTTCACCATGGCAGATGCCACGACACTGACCGAAGCGGGGTATGTGGGCGAAGATGTTGAAAACATCATTCTCAAGCTGCTTCAGGCCTCCGAATACAATGTTGAGCGCGCGCAGCGCGGTATCGTCTATATTGATGAGGTCGATAAAATTACCCGCAAGTCTGACAACCCTTCGATTACCCGTGATGTATCGGGTGAGGGCGTTCAGCAGGCCTTGCTGAAAATAATGGAAGGCACCGTCGCCTCCGTTCCGCCGCAAGGCGGGCGCAAGCATCCTCAGCAGGAATTTCTGCAGGTGGATACGACCAACATCCTGTTTATCTGTGGTGGCGCATTTGCTGGCCTTGATAAAATTATCGCGCAGCGCGGTAAGGGCTCTGCCATGGGGTTCGGTGCCGATGTGCGTGAAGAAAACGACAAGGGCGTCGGCGATCTGTTCAAAGAGCTGGAGCCGGAAGATCTGCTGAAATTCGGCCTGATCCCGGAATTCGTCGGTCGCTTGCCTGTCATCGCGACGCTTGAAGATCTGGACGAGGACTCGCTGGTCATTATTCTGACCCAGCCGAAGAACGCTCTGATCAAGCAGTATCAACGCCTCTTCGAGCTTGAAGATGCCAAACTGACATTCACCGATGACGCGCTGATCGCGATCGCCAAGCGTGCGATCGAACGTAAAACGGGTGCCCGCGGGCTTCGTTCTATTCTTGAAGATATCTTACTCGACACGATGTTCGAATTGCCTGCCTTGGAGAATGTCGACGAAGTGCTGGTGAATGAAGACGCAGTTGGCCGCACGGCCAAGCCGCTGATCATTTATGGCGAGGCCAAAGAAAAGGCCGAAGCTGAAGCTGGCTAATGTCGATCCGTCGGATTTCGTCGGGTGGCGCGTTTGAGCCAAAGGTCGGTTATTGCCGCGCTGTCATAGCTGGTGACTGGATTCATGTGGCTGGCACTGTTGCTGCTCCGTCGCCCGAGACCGGTGAACCACCGGAAGGGGCGGCTGCGCAATGTGCCTCGGCCTTGGCAATCATTGAAAACGCATTGAAGCAAGCTAACGCTGGTTTTTCTGACGTTGTACGCGTGACGTATATGTTGCCCGCCGCAGATGAGTTCGAGGCTTGTTGGCCCGCTTTAAGAGCCGCGTTTGGGGACAATCCACCAGCGGCAACCATGATCGAATGCGGGTTGATCGACCCCAAATACCGCATCGAAATCGAAGTTACTGCGTATAAGCCATAGCGCTGTGCTCTGGACTGTAGCGTAGCTATGGTCCATATAAAACGAGATGAATTTCGGAGGCCGGTATGGGCATTCTCAACACATTTTTTCGCGCCGTTACTTGGTGGGATAGTCAGACGCTGAATACGCAGCTGTTCACATGGCGCAAAGGCGAGAAAATCGGCGAGGACGAGGGCGGGAATATCTACTACCAAACCTCCGACGGTAAGCGCCGCTGGGTGATCTATAATGGAGAGGCCGAAGCTTCGCGCGTGAGTCCCGACTGGCATGGCTGGCTGCACCATACTTGGGATGAGCCGCCTACGAAGGCTCCAATTCCGCGAAAAACATGGGAAAAACCGCATCAGCCAAATCTGACGGGGACGGCAATGGCCTACGCGCCTGCTGGGTCGCTGCGTCAGGCTAAGCCAAAGTCACGGCAGGATTACGAGGCTTGGTCGCCGGAATAACGGCTAAAGCTTGCGGGGGCGCATATGTCTGAAAACACAACTGAAGTAATTGTCGGCACCGGCGTTTTAGCCGTGGCGATCGGGTTTCTGGTCTTTGCGACCGGCGCGACGTCTTTTGCAACGGGCGGTGACGTCTATCCATTGGCGGCGAGCTTCCGCTCTGCCGAGGGCGTAAAGGTCGGGACTGATGTACGCATGGCAGGGGTCAAAGTCGGCACAGTTACCGCGCTGGATCTGAACCCTGAGACTTTTCGCGCAGACGCGACCTTTACGATGAAAAGCGGTATCGAAGTTCCCGACGACAGTGCCATCTCGATCAGTTCCGAAGGCTTGTTGGGCGGTAACTTCGTCGAAGTCATTCCGGGCGGGTCGCCGTTCAATCTTGAGGCTGGCGGAGAGATTGAAGACACGCAAAGCTCTGTTTCGCTCATCACCCTGCTAATGAAGTTCGTGGCTGGGAACGGCGAAGAATGAACCGTCTAGTCGGGGCCTTTATGCTGCTGGGCCTGCCCGCAGGGGCTCAGACGACGATTCAGGGCGACAATCGTGTTATCAGCCTCGGCAATGCGCCTGTCGCGGAAAGTAAAACGCGCGCGGCGGCGTCTAGTGCTGCACAGGCGGTAATGCGTGGGTTGGACAAGTTGGCCGGTGCCAGTGAAGACATCATCCTGACCGCCGGTGAAACAACGCAATTTGGTCCGTTGACGATCTCGATGCAGGATTGCCGCTATCCGAAAGGCAACCCTAACGGGGACGCGTTCGTGAGCCTGTCGATCATCGACACAAAAACGGGGAAATCGGCCTTTGACGGCTGGATGATCGCGTCCAGCCCTGCGCTGAACGCGATGGATCACCCGCGCTATGACGTCTGGGCGATCAGGTGCAAACTTGACGACCGGACACCGTCAGTGGTTGCCGGTGAAAGTTCGCCTCTGCCGATAATGCGTCCCGAAGAGCTCGGCGGTAACTAGCGCGCGGGATTTCGACACCCCCGAGAGACGCCAAGTGCGGCGTCAGGAATTGGGTGTCGAGCAGTTTGAATCCACCCGCATTCAACCGTGACACCAGATAAGCCAGCGCGATTTTTGACGCATCGCGGCGGCGCGAGAACATGGATTCACCAAAGAAGGCGCCATTCAACGTCACGCCGTAGACACCGCCGACCAGCTCGGAGCCATCCCAAACCTCGACAGAATGGGCGTGGCCGGCATGAAACAAATCCATGTAAATGCCGAAAATCGGGGCGTTGATCCACGTCTCTGCACGATCCGCGCAACCCTCGATAACGCCCGCAAAATCAGTGTCGACCTTGATCTGAAACGGCTCACGAACGATCGTTTTGCGAAGCGAGCGCGAGATGTGGAAGCCGTCAAGCGGCAAGACGCCGCGAAACTCCGGATCGAGCCAGAACAGCTCATCATCCTCACGGCTTTCCGCCATCGGGAAAATCCCTTGCGCATAAGCGCTTAGGATCAGTTCCGGTGTCAGCTCAACTGGGCGTTCATCTTTGGCCATAGAGGTAGGAAAGCAGGGCTGCGCTATGCGCGCAACTCACTTAGGTGTTTTCCTCAAGCCAATGTTCCAACCAGTGAATGTTGTATTCACCTGTTTGCACAGCGTCTTCCGCCAGCAGCGCATGGAACAGAGGGGTCGTGGTATCGATGCCGTCCACGATCAATTCGCCCAAGGCCCTGTGCAGACGCGCAAGGGCGGCGGGGCGGTCGGGGGCGTGAACGATCAGCTTGCCGATCAGACTGTCATAGTAAGGCGGGATCGAGTAGCCGTCATAGAGCGCCGAGTCCATCCGTACACCAAGTCCGCCAGGGGCATGATATTGCGTGATTTTTCCGGGGCAGGGGCTGAAGTTCGGTAATTTTTCCGCATTGATGCGGACTTCGATGGCATGGCCGTTGACCACAAGATCTTCCTGCTGGAAGGACATGGGCAGACCAGCGGCCACGTTGATTTGTTCGCGCACCAGATCGACGCCGAATACGGCTTCGGTCACGGGGTGTTCTACCTGCAAACGGGTGTTCATCTCGATGAAATAGAACTCGCCGTTCTCATACAGAAACTCGATTGTACCCGCGCCCGCGTAGTCGATATTTGCCACGGCGTCGGCACAAATCTTACCGATCCGCGCACGGGTTTCCGCGTCGATTGCGGGGCCGGGGGCTTCTTCGAACACTTTTTGGTGGCGGCGTTGCAGGGAACAGTCACGCTCGCCCAGATGCACCGCACGGCCTTTGCCGTCGCCGAACACCTGAATTTCGATGTGGCGCGGCGTGGTCAGGTATTTCTCGATATAGACTTCGTCGTTGCCGAAGTTGGATTTGCCCTCGGCGCGCGCGGTCTGGAACGCGGTCTTCATTTCTTCGCGCGAATTGGCCACTTTCATGCCTTTTCCGCCGCCACCCGCCGTGGCTTTGATGATCACGGGATAGCCGATTTCATCACCGAAGCCGTACGCGTCTTCAAGCGAGGCCACACCACCACCGGAACCGGGGACGCATGGCACGCCCAGCTTTTTCATCGTCTCGATCGCGGTAATCTTGTCGCCCATAACGCGAATGTGCTCGGCAGTTGGCCCGATGAACTTCAGCCCGTGGTCTTCGATGATCTGAACGAAACCGGCATTCTCCGACAGGAAGCCATAACCCGGATGGATCGCTTCCGCCCCGGTGATTTCGCATGCCGAGATGATTGCGGGGATAGACAGATAGCTTTCGGTGCTGGAGGGCGGCCCGATACAGACCGCCTCGTCCGCCATGCGCACATGCATGGCGTCGCTGTCGGCGGTGGAGTGCACGGCCACGGACTGGATGCCCATTTCGCGCGCGGCACGGATGACCCGCAGGGCAATTTCGCCGCGATTGGCGATCAGGATTTTCTTAAACATGGAGGACTACTCCACGATCATCAGCGGCGCGCCGAATTCCACTGGTGTGCCATCCTCGACCATCACGCGCTTAACGGTGCCGGATTTGGGGGCAGGGATGTGGTTCATGGTTTTCATCGCTTCGATGATCAAAAGCGTCTGGCCCTCGGTCACCTTGTCGCCAACGGCGGCGAAGGCTGGTGTGCCGGGCTCTGCTTGCAAATAGCAGGTGCCGACCATTGGTGAGGTCACGGCACCGGGATGTTGCGACGGATCGTCGTCGAGGGACGCGGCGGCGGCAGTGGGGGCCGCGGCAGCAGGCGCGCCCGCTGCGGGTGCGGCGGCAGCAACTGGTGCAGCGGCGGCAACGGTCTGTTGCACTACATTGACCTGCTTAGAGACCCGCACGTTCAGGCTGTCGTCTTCGCCGTACTCGCGCTTCACTTCAAGCTCGGTGAGGTCATTGCTTTTCAAAACCTCGGCCAGTGCTTTTACAAAAGCGACGTCGCCGTCATGGGAGTTCTTTGCCATTTGTTTCTTCCTCGACCGGGGTGCCGTTCTTACTTGCCGGTGATCGTCCGGTAATGCGGCTTTGAATTGACTTGAATGCTTATAGGCCAAGGCGGTTTAGGTGAAAAGCGATGAATTCATGCCAGCACATGCAGTTAGGGATCAAGGGAGGACGGTCGCGGGACCAGCAGATCGACCCGCTCGCCCTTTGGTTGAGGCGGCTCGATCCCCTGCATATTGCGCAGCAAAGTCTGCAACTCATGCTGTTCACGGTCCCTCAACGGGCCGCGCGGATGCTGGTCGGGCGCGAATAGCGCCGCCCCGGACGGTGCTACGGGCGTGACGGGAAGCGTTTGTGACTGGGGAGCGGGTGGCCCGATAAAGGGGCTTTCCGCGGACTGTATCCTGACGGGCTGGTGTTTCGTCGTGGACGGCATCAAGCCGGCCAAATGTTGAGAAAGTAGCATCATCGCTATGCCCTTCCAAAAAGAGGAGCCCACCCACCGTTGACCGTGCGCTGCCCGCCCTAACGACGTGTTAACGAAGCGCACGAAAAAAGGCGCAGCTTGAGTTAACTGCGCCTTAAATTCTGTGCGTCAAACGGGCTTAGATCGCCAGATATTCCGCCCGCAATGCGTCATTCTCCAGCACTTCTTCGGCAGAGCCGTCAAAGACCACGGAGCCCGTATCAAGGATCACCGCGCGGTCCGCCAGTTTCAGCGCAGCGACGGCGTTCTGCTCCACGATGATCGTTGTGATGCCTTGGTCGCGGATGATTTGCAGCGTCTTGGCGATTTCCTGCACGATCACGGGGGCCAACCCCTCATAGGGTTCGTCCAGCAACAGCACTTTGATGTCGCGGCACAAGGCCCGCGCAATGGCCAGCATTTGCTGTTCACCGCCGGATAGCGTCACGCCTTCTTGTTTGCGACGTTCGCCCAAGCGGGGGAAAAGCTCGTAGACACGCTCCAGCGACCAGCCAATCGGCGGGGCGATTTGGGCCAGTTGCAGGTTTTCCTCTACCGTCAGACCGGCGATGATGCGTCGATCTTCCGGCACTAAAGCGATGCCTGCGGCAGAGGCTTGATAGGCTTCCATGCTGTGCAGCGGTTTGTGGTCGAGCCAGATTTCGCCGTGCTGCAACTGCGGATCACCCAACCGAGCGATGGTGCGCAGAGTAGAGGTTTTGCCCGCCCCGTTGCGCCCCAGCAGCGCAAGGATTTCGCCTTCGTGGACGTTGAAGCTGACGCCCTGCACGATGTAGCTTTCGCCGTAATAGGCTTCGATGTCCCAAACGGACAGGAAGGCCGGGGCGGTGGACGCGTGGTTGGCGTTCTTGTTGAAGTCGGGTTTGACGTTCATCGGGGCCTCCTAGACCTGAGCCTCACCCAGATACGCTTCGCGCACCTTGGGATGGCCTTTGATGTTTTCGGGCGTGTCTTCGACCAGTGGGGTGCCTTGCGCCAGAACGGTGATCCGTTCCGCCATGGAAAACACGACATGCATGTCGTGCTCGATGATCGCCATGGTGATGTCGCGCTTTTCCTTGATCTCTTTCAGCAGGTCGATCGTGTTGTTGGTGTCGGCGCGGGCCATGCCGGCGGTTGGCTCGTCGAGCAGCAGCAACTTGGGCTCCTGCACCAGACACATCGCCATTTCCAGACGACGCTTATCGCCACGTGACATGGACGATGCCGTCATGTGGCGTTTGTCGAGGAGCTTCACGTCTTCAAGGATGGCCTCGGCCGTATCCTTGATATCGCCCTGACCACGGACGGCCGCCAATGCGTTCAACTGAAACGAGCCGTCCCGTGCAGCAAAGCAGGGGATCATGACGTTTTCGAAAACGGTCAACTCAGCGAAGATTTCCGGCGTTTGGAACACGCGGGAGACCCCCATCTGGTTGATCTGGTAGGGCTTGCGCCCCAGCAGGGACTGGCCTTGAAAGGTGACCGAGCCTGTATCGGGGATCAGCTTGCCCACGAGGCAGTTCAGCAGCGTAGATTTACCCGCCCCGTTGGGGCCGATGATGGCGTGGACGGTATTTTCCGCCACGCTCAGGTTTACATCAGACAGCGCCTGCAACCCGCCAAAGCGTTTGCCGACATTTTTGATCTCTAGGATGGCCATGTCATTCGCTCCTTATTCAGCAGGGGTTGAGTCGGTCGTGGCCGTGGTGTCTTTTGCCTTGCCACCACGGAATTTTCTGGCGATTTTCTGACCGCCTTCGACCAAACCACCGGGCAGGAAGATCACGATTGCCATGAACATCAGACCCAGCGTCAGGTGCCAGCCTTTGCCCACGAAGGGGTGAACGATGGCGATCAGGAAGTCTTCGATGCCATCTGGCAGGAACGCGAACCACTGATGAAGAACCGTGTCGTTGATCTTGGAGAAGATGTTTTCGAAATACTTGATAAAGCCCGCGCCCAAGACTGGACCGATGAGCGTACCTGCACCACCAAGGATGGTCATCAACACGACCTCGCCAGACGCGGTCCACTGCATACGCTCGGCCCCCGCCAGCGGGTCCATGGATGCCATCAACCCACCCGCCAGACCAGCATACATGCCGGAGATGACGAATGCGGCCAGCGTGTAGGGGCGAGAGTTAAGTCCCGTATAGTTCAGACGCGTCTGATTGGTCTTGATCGCCTTTAGCATCAGCCCGAACGGAGAGCGAAAGATGCGGATGGCGAGGTAGAACATAACCAGCATGATAAGCGCGCAGATGTAGTAACCTGTATTGAAGTCAAAGCTCCATCCACCCATCGACAGCTTGAACGTGGACTGCATTTCCTGACCAAACAGATGCGGGATATTCGGCATCGCGTCGGAGTGGAAATATTGCGGGTCGGAGTTGTAGACCTGCAAACCCGTCTCGCCATTGGTCAGCGGTGTCAGCACCGAATAGGCGAGTGCGAAGGACATCTGCGCGAAGGCCAGCGTCAGGATCGAGAAGTAGATGCCCGAGCGCCGCAGCGAGATATAGCCGATCAGCAAGGCGAACAGGCCCGAGGTGATGACCGACAGGAAGATACCGGGCAGGATGTTGTAGCCCAACAGCTTGAACATCCATACGGCGGAGTAGGAGCCTATCCCGAGGAAGGCCGCGTGGCCGAAGGACAGATACCCGGTCAAGCCGAACAGGATGTTGAACCCGATGGCGAAGATGCCAAATATCACGAAGCGCTGCATCAGGTCGGGGTAGCCCGCGTTGAATTGCGCCATCGCCGAGTCCGTCGGGAACGGGTTCAGGATGAAGGGAGCGCACATCGTCAGGATAGCAACGACGATGAGCAAGGAGGTGTCTTTCTTTTCGAGACCTAGCATTGTCTTAGTCCTCCATCACGCCCTTGCGACCCATAAGGCCGCGC
Organism: Litoreibacter meonggei; assembly: GCF_003663885.1. Classification (GTDB taxonomy): domain Bacteria; phylum Pseudomonadota; class Alphaproteobacteria; order Rhodobacterales; family Rhodobacteraceae; genus Litoreibacter; species Litoreibacter meonggei. The sequence goes on along the minus strand of NZ_RCCE01000001.1, from coordinate 282,791 downwards.
GGACGCACGAGTAGAATGATAATAGCGACGAGATAGATTATGATCTGGTCGATACCCGGCAGGATCTGCTTGATCTGGTTCATCGAGGAGAAGCTTTCGAGAATACCCAGTAGGAAGCCCGCGAGAACGGCACCGGGCAGGGAGCCCATCCCGCCGACCACGACCACCACGAAGCTCAAGACAAGGAAGTCCATTCCCATGTGGTAATTGGGCGAGTTAATCGGCGCGTACATGACCCCCGCTAGCCCTGCCACGGCGGCGGCGATGCCGAACATGATGGTGAAGCGCCGGTCGATATTGATGCCCAGTAGGCCCACTGTCTCTCGGTCGGCCATGCCTGCGCGGACAACCATGCCGAACGTGGTGAATTGCAAGAAGCCGAACACGGCAGCGATGATCAGCGCGGCGAAGAAGAAGTAGACCAAGCGCCAATACGGATAGATAACCGCGTTTGGGTCAAAGCCCAGCAGCGTGCCGAAGTCGAACGAGCCCTTGAACATATCAGGGGCAGGGGTCGGGATCGGGTTGGCGCCGTAGAATTGCTTGATGACCTCTTGAATGACGATGGCAAGGCCAAAGGTCACAAGGATCTGGTCCGCATGCGGGCGCTTGTAGAAGTGCTTAATCAGGCCGCGCTCCATGATGTAGCCGATCCCGATCATGATCGGGATGGCGAACAGGATCGCAAGCGGCACCGACCAGTCTATGATCGAACTGCCCAGCTCGGGGCCGAACCAGCTTTCGACATATGGTGTTTTGATTTTTGCGGGATTGCCTAGAAAGTCGGTTTTGGTCGGATCAATCGTCTCGAAGGATAACGACAAGATGCGCTGTAGCGTGACTGCGCAGAAGGCCCCCAGCATGAACAGCGCCCCGTGGGCGAAGTTCACCACGCCAAGCGTGCCGAAAATCAGGGTCAGGCCCAAGGCGATCAACGCATATGCGGAGCCTTTGTCCAAACCGTTCAGTAGTTGCAGAATGATTACGTCCATCGTTCCCGTCTCGCCTGTTGGGGTGATCTTGCCGAAACCTGTGCCGCGTGTGCGGCCCAAGTGGGCAGGGGGGTGCCGGGGCCCGCACTCTTTTGGAAAGAGCAAGCCCCGGCGTCGTGTCGCTTAGACTAGCTTATGCGCCGGGGTTGCATTTACCCAGTTCGCCACCGGCGAACATTGGGTGGTCAACCGCGTACTCAACCTGTGCACGTGGGGTGATTTCCACGATTTCCAGAAGGTCGAACTCGGATGTCGGGTTGTCTTTACCCTTCACGACCAGAACGTCTTTGAAGCACTGGTGGTCTTCCGCACGGTACTCGGTCGGGCCGTTGCCCAAGCCATCGAACTTGAAGCCTTCGAGGGCTTCTACGATGCCACATGGGTTGAACGTGCCTGCACGTTCCGCCGCATCAGCGTAGAGCATGGTTTGCACGTAGCAGGTGTGCGCTGCCTGGCTGGGTGGGAAGCCGTACTTTTCGCCGAAGGACTTAACGAATGCTTTGGAGCCTTCGTCGGTCAGCGACCAGTGCCAGTTGGTGGAGCCGAAGATGCCTTTAACGTTTTCGCCAGCACCTTTCGCCATCAGGCGGGAGTACAATGGAACAACGATTTCGAAGTCTTTGCCGTTCACCTGCTTTTCACGCAGACCGAACTGGACTGCGGATGTCAGCGAGTTCACCATGTTGCCGCCGTAGTGGTTCAGAACCAGAACGTCTGCGCCGGAGTTCAGAACCGGTGCGACGTAGGACGAGAAGTCCGTTGTTGCCAGCGGTGTCAGGACGTTGTTTGCAGTCTTCCAACCCAGAGCTTCGGTTGCAGCTTGGATGGATTCCTGCTGCGTCCAGCCCCATGTGTAGTCAGCAGTCAGGTGGTAAGCTGTCCGGTCGGAGCCGTAACGCGCTTGCAGCACTGGTGCCAAAGCCGCAGCAGACATGTACCCGTTAAAGAAGTGACGGAAGCCGTTGGCTTTCTTGTCTTTACCGGTTGTGTCGTTGGAGTGGGTCAGACCTGCCATGAAGATCACGCCAGCTTCCTGACACAGACCTTGCACAGCCACAGCCACGCCGGAGGACGAGCCGCCGGTAATCATCACCGCGCCGTCTTTTTCGATCATCGACTTGGCCGATGCGCGGGCTGCGTCAGATTTGGTCTGTGTGTCGCCAGTTACAAACTCGACTTTCTTGCCGAGGATGCCATTGCCTTGCAGGACTTTGGACGAGAACGTGCTCATCATGCCGCCGTCGCCGCCACCGTTCAGGTGCTCGACTGCCAGCTCGTAGGCGCGCAGCTCGTCTGCACCTTCGTCGGCGTAAGGGCCGGACTGTGGTACGTTGAAGCCCAGCGTGACCGTGGAGCCGGTTGGTGCGTTAAGGTAGCCGGAATGGCCATCGGCCCAGACAGAGCCGTCAAAGAGTGTTGGTGCCGCCAGCGCGCCGCCTGCCATTGCAGACGTCTTGAGCAACCCACGACGCGTGAAGTTCGAATTGGACATTTAAATCCTCCCTAAGTGATTGTGGCGTCCTCCTCCTCCGAGTCCGCCGTGGCCGGATTGTTTCTCCAGCCTGCCGAAGTATCAGGGCGGCAAGGTAAATTGCGCAACAAGCCATTGGGTTCGCTTTGAAAATTTGTAAACAAATGGACATTGCATACGCAGAAATTGTAAACTAATTTTCAACGCAGCGCGGAAAGCCTCTGGATTCGTTCAGGAAAACAAAGGCAGGCCACCGCAATGTATTGAGGGACATATGCCAAAGTCTGCTTTGACCGGATCCAGAATTCGCGAACACCGCCTGATGCGCGGGCTAAAGCAGGCGGACTTGGCGCGGCAGATCGGGATATCCGCCAGCTACCTCAATTTGATCGAACATAACCGGCGCAGAATCGGTGGCAAAACCCTGTTGGCCTTGTCAGAGGTACTCGGCATCGACCCCTCTACGTTGAGCCAAGGGGCGGAGCGCGCGGTCGTGACCCAACTTCAGGATGCCGCCGCGTCCGACGTGGACACCTTGGTCGAGTTGGACCAGATCGACGATCTTGTGGCGCGTTTCCCCGGCTGGGCGGCGAAGATCACTGCCCAGCATCGCCGTTTGCGTGCGCTGGAGCAAACCGTGGGCGGGCTGAACGACCGGCTGACCCATGACCCTGTCTTGTCCGAGAAAATGCATGAGGTGCTGTCGACCGTGTCCGCTATCCGCTCCACCGCGTCGATCCTTGTGGCGACGCCGGATTTAGGGACCGAGTGGCAGGCGCGGTTCTATTCCAACATAGACACCGAAAGCCGCAGGTTGGCTGATAGCTCGGCCTCGATGGCTGCGCATCTGGATGTTTTGTCGCGTAAAGACACCGGTCGAGCGACCCCGTTGGAGGCCGTCTTTGCCGCGTTCGACGCGCGCGGTCATCATCTGGTGGAACTTGAGGAAGGCGGCGACCCGCACGCACTCGCCACACAGTTACCCGAGATTGACAGCGCCGAAGCTCGCGCCTTGGCTTTACAGTATTTCAGGACTTACAGCGCTGATGCTCTGGCAATGCCGCTCGATGCGTTCGAGGCCGCAGCGCATGAGTTGAACTTCGATCCTGCCGCCTTGGCGGGCAGGTTCAGCGTTCCCTTGGAGGCCGCGCTCCGCCGTCTTGCAAGCCTTCCCCGCGGGGCGACAATTCCCGACATCGGCTTGGTGAGTTGTGATGCGGCGGGGGCATTGCTGGTCCGCAAGTCGCCATCCGGTTTGGCGCTGCCTTGGTTTGGGGCTGGTTGCCCGCTCTGGCCGTTATACGCAGCGTTGAATGCGCCGGGTGTTCCTATCCGCAGGCTGATTGAAGGCGAAGACGGCGCGCGATTTACGGCGATGGCGTTGGCGCACCCGTCCGGGCCGCTACGTTTTGACCGCCCGCCAGTTTATCACGCCATCATGTTGCTTGTGGCACAAGACGATCAGCAGGATGACCCCGCGATTCCGGTCGGGAGTTCGTGCAGGATTTGCGCCCGCAGCGATTGCGATGCACGGCGCGAACCCACTGTTTTAACGCAAGCATAATGAAGTGGCGTTTTGACAACTGACGAAAATGGGGCCTAATGGTGCACACGGCCAAACTTGGGGGAGGAGTAGGGCGCATGTCAAAGACCGTTTTGCTTGTCGAAGATGAGCCGAACATCATCGAAGCCATTAGCTTTCTGCTTGAACGCGACGGCTGGACGGTGCGCATTCATTCTCAGGGCGGTGATGCGGTTGAAGCTGTGGCGCGAGTGGCCCCTGACGTGGTGGTGTTGGACGTTATGCTGCCGGGACGCAGCGGTTTTGACATCCTGCGCGATTTGCGCAGCGAGGCCACCACTAAAGAATTGCCCATCCTGATGCTGACAGCTCGCGGCCAGACCAAGGACCGCGAATTGGCGGAAAGCTACGGGGTTAGCCATTTTATGACCAAGCCCTTCTCCAACGAGGAAATGCTGGGCAAGGTGCGCGAGCTATACGCCGCCTCGGTCGATAAGTCCTAAGCGCCGCCATGCCCGATCTTGAGGAGCCAAAGGGTCAGGGACGCCGACGCATCAGGCTGACGGCGACCAGCCCCAACTCCCGCAGCTTGTTTCTGGAACGCCGTGTCTACCAACGCCGACGGCTTATTGATGCGGCAAAACTGTTGCCTATTGCCGGGTTGTTTTTGTTCGTCGTGCCCGCGCTGATTTTGGGCACCCCTGGCGAGGAAAACGCGTCGGGGACCACTGCTCTACGGTTGATCTATTTCTTCTTTGTCTGGGCCTGTCTGATAGCGGTTTGCGCCACGATTGCGCGCGGATTGGCGGGGTCAGATCAATCCGGTGGTGACAAGACCGACGAGGACCGTCCCTGATGGTCAGCTTCAACATCCTTGTCACCGTTGCGGTGATCTACACCATGGTGCTGTTTGGCGTGGCCTTTTATGCGGACCAGCGTGCGCGGCGCGGGCCATCGCGCTGGCTGCGCTCGCCTTGGACCTACACGCTGTCCCTGAGCGTCTACTGCACGGCATGGACATTTTACGGCGCGGTGGGCAACGCCGCGCGATCAGGGTTGGAATACCTGACGATCTATCTTGGCCCGACCTTGGTTTTTCTGGCGTGGTGGTGGCTTTTGCGCAAGCTCGTGCGTATCGGCAAGGCGGAGCGGATCACGTCCATCGCGGACATGATTTCCAGCCGCTATGGAAAGTCACCAGCCATTGCGGTCATCGTCACCGTCCTCTCCATCGCGGGGACCACGCCATATATCGCGCTGCAATTGCAGTCGGTGACCTTGTCAGTGGCGGTGTTCTCCGACTTTTCCGCCGAGACCGGTGGGTCTGACTTGAATGCCACCGCGTTCTGGCTGTCGGCGGGACTTGCGCTGTTCACAATCTTTTTCGGCACGCGGAATCTTGATGCCAACGAGCGTCACCACGGTGTGGTCACCGCCATTGCACTAGAGGCCATCGTGAAGTTGGTGGCCTTGCTTGCAGTGGGAATTTTTGTCGTCTGGGGCGTCTCGGGCGGGATCAGCGAGACCTTGCGCGCGATTGAGTCCAGTGCCGTGGCCGATTGGCAGCCCAGCCCCAGCCGATGGACATCTATGATATTCCTGTCCGCGGCGGCAGTGATCTGCCTGCCGCGCATGTTTCAGGTTTTGGTGGTGGAGAACTCGGACGAGCGGCACTTGCGTACCGCTGCTTGGGCTTTTCCCGCTTACGTCCTGGCTATGAGCCTGTTCGTTCTACCCATCGCCGTTGTCGGGTTGGCAGTTATGCCATCAGGCTCGAATCCCGACCTGTTCGTTCTGACTTTGCCGCTGCAACTGGGGCAGGAGGGGTTGGCGTTGCTCGCCTTCCTCGGCGGGTTCTCGTCCGCGACGTCAATGGTGATCGTGGCCTCGATCGCTCTGGCGACCATGGTGTCGAACCATATCGTGGTGCCGATCTGGCTCAATACTCGCCCCGCGGGGGCTTCGATGTCCGGCGACATGCGCCATGTGGTGCTGCTGTCACGCCGCCTATCTATCGTGGCTGTGCTGGGTTTGGGCTATATCTATTATCGCACCACTGGTGGATCGACGGCGCTGTCGGCGATTGGTCTGGTCAGCTTCGCAGGTGTCGCGCAAGTGGTGCCCGCATTGATCGGCGGATTGTTCTGGCGCGGTGCCACGCGGCGCGGGGCGATTGCGGGGCTGTTGGTCGGCTTCGGGCTTTGGATTTACACTTTGTTCATGCCAGCGATCGGTGCGTTCCCCGTGTCGATGTTGGAACACGGTCTGTTTGGCGCTGATATGCTGCGCCCTCAGGCATTGTTGGGGTTCAGCGATATGGACCCGCTGGTGCACTCGATTTTCTGGTCCATCTCGCTGAACACGCTGGCTTTTGTTATCGTCTCCTTGGTGTCTTTCCCAACCCCGATGGAGCGCCTTCAGGGGGCCGCCTTCGTAAACGTGTTCGAGCGTGGCGATGGCGCGGTTGCTGCCACCGGCGGACAGGCGGAGGCCGAGGACCTGCTGGTGATGTCGCAGCGGTTGCTGGGCGCGCGTGAGGCCCAAACCTTGTTCCAACGCGAGGCGACGCGGCAGGGCAAGGCGGGGTATTTGCCTGATCCGACCCCTGATTTCATCAACTTGCTTGAACGGGAGTTGGCGGGGTCCGTTGGCGGGGCAACGGCGCATGCGATGATCGCCCAGATTAATGGGCAGGCCTCTATCACAGTACGAGACCTGCTGGCAGTGGCCGACGAGAGTGCGCAGATGCTGGAATATTCCAGCCAACTGGAGACCCAATCGCGTGAGGTCGAGAAAACCGCCCGAAAGCTGCGTGAGGCCAATGCAAAATTGACGGCGCTTTCGGTGCAAAAGGATGCGTTCCTGTCTCAGGTCAGCCATGAGTTGCGCACACCGATGACTTCGATCCGGTCGTTTTCCGAATTCCTGATGGAAGGCGGCATGGATGAGCAGGCCCAGGCCAGATACGCGGGCATCATCCACGAGGAGAGTATTCGTCTGACGCGGCTGCTCGATGATTTGCTGGACCTGAGCGTGTTGGAAAATGGTCAGGTGGTGCTAAACGTGCAAACCGCCAGCCTGCGCGATCTGTTGGACCGCGCGGTGTCATCGGCTGGTTTGGACGCATCTAAACCGAACGGGCTTGAGGTGCTGCGAACGGTGGAGGACGAGGGCGTGTTGCTGAAGACAGATACCGACCGTCTTAGTCAGGTGTTTATCAACCTAATCTCCAACGCGCAGAAATACTGCCTGTCTGATGCGCCCAGTCTGCGGATTGTCGTGTCGCAGTCTACTGACAACGTAGACATTGATTTTATTGACAACGGGCTCGGCATTTCTCCGAAAGACGCGACAGTGGTTTTCGAGAAATTCGTGCGCCTTACCGATCAAGCGTCGGCGGGTAGCGCGGGGCTTGGCTTGGCGATCAGTCGCGAGATTATGCACCGTTTGGGCGGTACGCTGGACTATGTGCCGGGGCAGGGTGGCGCGGCCTTCCGTGTGCAACTGCCTCTTGTACGTGTCGAGCGGGCTGCCTGACGAATTTCTGCAGAGCTGCCGTTACTGTTAATCAAATCGCAGCATATTGGGGGCAAATCTGTGCGGGATTAAACCGAGAACGTACAGGCAGACACTTTGACTGGACCCAATACCGCGTTGGCACTGATGGTGCGCCCCAGTAAACCCAAACGTGGCGCAAGCCATGTCCTGCTGGAAGACATTGCTGACACCTTGCTTCGCGGCCCCGCCAAAACTGGTCACGGCATTGATCTTTTGGTGCGCGATGCGCAGGCGCAGTGCCTTCCACAAGCCAAGGCCCTCGCAGGGGTGCCAGATATCGCCGTGCCGCATGTCCTTGAGGGGCCTGACGGGGCGACGGGATTGTTGGTGTTCGACGGCGTGTTGGTTGATGCGCTGATTGAGCAGCAGACCTTGGGGCGTATTTCCGCAGCACCTCGGGTGGATCGGCCTGTTACGGCGATTGATGCGGCGCTTAGTTCAGGCTTTGCTGCGACAGTGGTGGCAAAACTGGCGGAGCTGTGTGGCGTTCGGCACGATGCCGCTGCGTTGGCGGGGTTCGCCTGCGGGGCACCTCAAACCGACCGCGCGGGACTTAGTCTGGCGATGTCGGCAAAAGCGTATGACGTGCTGCGGATGTCTATCGATTTGGGGCCGGGGCTGAAAACGGGGCAAGCGATGTTGATGTTTCCCGCTATCGTGGTCGAAGTAAAGCCGAGGTCGAAACAGGTAAACCCTGCAATGGTCGCGATTTTGCAAGATAGTGCACTCAAACTGGAGGCGTACCTGCCGTCGGTGCGACTCCCGGTCAAAACGCTTTTGGGATTGGAATCCGGCGCGGTTATTCCTTTGCCGGACGGCATATTGGCCCGCACACAGGTGCGGGACCGGCGCAAAACCCTTCTTGGCAAAGGTCGTCTAGGGCAGGCCAACGGACGCCGCGCAATTCGACTGGACGGGGTGCCGCCTGAGCAAACAACGTCGTCTATTGCACAAGTGGCACCTCCAACCCTCAACGCGACGCCGACGATTGAGGGTTTGATCGACTCTCAACCGGTGGTTGACCGCGAGGATGCTGGACACGAGCAAGCAGCATCACGAGAGGCGAGTATCGGGGAACCGGCGGCCACTGAAATGCAAGGCCTGCCAAGCTAAGCACCACCAACAGAAAAAGGCACCCGCTGGGGTGCCTTTTCCGATTTTCTGAACGCTACGAACTAGCAGCTATAGTACAGCTTGTATTCAATCGGGTGCGGTGTGTGCTCGTAGGCGTAAACCTCTTCCCACTTCAGCTCCATATACCCCTCGATTTGCGACTTGGTGAACACGTCACCGGCCAGCAGGAATTCGTGATCCTCTTCCAGCGCGTCCAGCGCTTCGCGCAGGCTGCCGCAAACTGTTGGAATGCCGGCTAGCTCTTCCGGTGGCAGATCGTAGAGATCTTTGTCGGAAGACGGGCCGGGGTCGATTTTGTTCTTGATGCCGTCAAGCCCGGCCATCAACAACGCTGCGAAGCACAGGTATGGGTTGGCTGCCGGATCAGGGAAGCGGGCTTCTACGCGCTTGGCCTTGGGGTTCTCGGCCCAAGGAATACGAACACAGCCCGACCGGTTGCGCGCGGAATACGCACGCAGAACCGGCGCCTCAAAGCCCGGGATCAGGCGCTTGTAGGAGTTGGTCGACGGGTTGGTGATCGCGTTCAGCGCTTTGGCGTGCTTCAGGATACCACCGATGAAATACAGGGCTTCCTGAGACAGATCAGCATATTGGTCGCCCGAGAACAGCGGCTTGCCGTCTTTGAAGATCGACATGTTCACGTGCATGCCTGTGCCGTTATCGCCCGCGATCGGCTTTGGCATAAAGGTCGCCGACTTGCCGTAGGCGTGGGCTACGTTGTGGATCACATATTTGTATTTTTGCAGCTCGTCCGCTTGGTGGACCAGTGAGCCAAAGATCAGGCCCAACTCGTGCTGGCAGGAGGCCACTTCGTGGTGGTGCTTGTCGACCTTCATACCCATGCGCTTCATGGTGGACAGCATTTCGGACCGCAGGTCTTGCGCGGCATCGGTCGGGTTCACGGGGAAGTAGCCGCCCTTGATACCCGGACGGTGGCCCATGTTGCCCATTTCGTATTCCGCGTCGGAATTCCACGAGGCGTCTTGCGCGTCGACTTCGAACGACACTTTGTTCATTTCAACAGAGAAGCGCACGTCGTCGAACAGGAAGAATTCGGCTTCCGGACCCCAGTAGGAAATGTCACCGATGCCGGTCGTTTTCAGATAGGCTTCGGCCTTCTCGGCGGTGCCGCGCGGGTCGCGGTCATATGGCTCCATCGTGTCCGGCTCGACCACGGTGCAGTGCACGCAGATGGTTTTTTCAGCGTAGAACGGGTCCATGTAAGCAGAGGATGCGTCAGGCATCAGCTTCATGTCGGACTGGTCGATGGATTTCCAACCAGCGATGGAGGAGCCGTCAAACATGAAGCCCTCTTCCAGAAAATCCTCGTCGACCAGATCGGAGACGATGGTCACGTGTTGCAGCTTGCCGCGTGGGTCGGTGAACCGAATGTCGACATACTCGACATCCTCGTCCTTGATGGTCTTCAGCAGATCTTTATTGCTCATCTGGCCGTTCCTCTTTTGTCAGATAGAATAGTGTAGGTTACAACGCGTCGTCGCCGGACTCACCGGTTCTGATGCGAATGGCTTGCTCCACGGTGGAGACGAAGATTTTGCCGTCGCCGATCTTATCGGTTTTCGCGGCCTCGATGATCGCCTCGATGGCGCCATCCAGCTGGTCATCGGCCAGTACGACTTCGATTTTAACTTTGGGCAGAAAGTCCACGACATACTCGGCGCCGCGATACAGCTCCGTGTGGCCTTTCTGGCGGCCGAAACCTTTGACCTCGGTGACGGAGAGGCCTTGAATCCCCAGCTCCTGCAGCGCTTCTTTTACTTCGTCCAGTTTGAACGGCTTGATAATCGCTTCAATCTTCTTCATCTCAGTCCGACTCCCTTTGCTCGTCTTGCATGGGTCAGACCACTTTCAATTGAAGGGTACAATTGGCAGACTGTTGATGGGGCGAGTATCAGCCTAAGCGAGACTAATGATGCTTAAATTTTGTGCATAACGCTGAGAAAGTGGGCGGAATGAAAACTTCAGGCCAAACGGGGTCATCCGAGACGATCACCAGTGACGAAATGCGGGCGTTGGAGCAGGCCGCGATCGCCTCGGGGCGGGTCACCGGACTGGAGCTGATGGAACGCGCGGGCAGAGGCGTAGTGGAGGCCATTTTCGAGGAATGGCCCTCCTTGGCCGAGGGTGAGCGACGCGCAGTGGTATTATGCGGACCGGGTAACAATGGCGGGGACGGGTTTGTCGTGGCGCGATTGTTGAGTGAGGCCGGGTGGGTCGTTGCAGTCTTCATGTTCGGGAATTCCGAGACGTTACCCCCCGATGCACGCAGCAATTTCGAACGATGGGTCACGGTGGGTGACGTCGCAGACATCGAACTGGCCTCCCAAGTTGACTACGCCGCCTGCGATCTGGTCGTGGATGCGCTGTTTGGAATAGGGCTGACGCGCCCAATCACAACACCTGTGCTGCGCGATCTGTTCAAAACAATTTCACTGGCGGAGAAACCGGCGCGCGTGGCCGTTGACGTGCCGTCCGGTGTGGATAGCGACAGTGGATTGCCACCCGAGGGGGGATCGGCCCTGCGCGCTGATCTGATGGTGACATTTCATGCCTACAAACCCTGCCACCTTCAGGACGCAGGTGCCGGTTTGGCGCGCGCACCGGCGGCATTGGCGCGTCACGTTGTTGTAAAGGATATTGGCCTATGACCCTGCTCGAAATGACGCCGGAGCGCATCGAAGTTCTGCGCAAACGCTCTGATCAGCACAAGTTCGACCATGGCTCGGCGTTGGTACTGTCCGGCCCCGCGACCCGCACTGGTGCTGCGCGACTGGCGGCCATGGCGGCGTTGCGGGTGGGGGCAGGGGTTGTGACCGTCGGTGCACCGCGCGATGCCTTGCCCGAATGCGCCGCGCATCTGACGGGGATCATGTTGCGGGAGGTCTCCGAAGCGCTCGACCTGTCGCTGATCCTCGCGGAAGACCAAAGGATCAACGCGCTGTGCATCGGGCCGGGCTTCGGCTTGGAGCCAGCGCACGGTGCCATCCTGCGCGCGGCGCTCGCAACGCAGCGCGCGGTGGTGCTGGATGCCGACGCACTGACGCTGATGGCACAGGACCGTGAGCTATTCACGCAACTGCATGAGGCCTGCGTTCTCACACCCCATGCGGGCGAATTCCGCAGGCTCTTCCCGGGGCTGGGCGAGGATGGCGACGGGTTCACGCTCGACGAGAAGAAAGACGCCACGCAGCGGGCGGCGGATATGTCTGGCGCTGTGGTGCTTTATAAAGGCGGGCAGACCACCATCGCGGCCCCCGGATGTCCTGTAGCGGTTTTGGACACCATGTCCGAGCCAAATGTAGCGTGGTTGGCAACGGCGGGGGCAGGCGATGTGCTGGCAGGCCTGATCACGGGGCTATTGGCCAAGGGGTTGAAACCAATTGAAGCCGCCGAGATCGGGGCGCTGCTGCATGCCATGGCCGCTAAGGTGCTAGGGCCGGGGCTCATCGCCGAGGATTTGCCGGGGCAAATCCCAGGTCTCTTTCGCGAGTTGGGTGTTTAATCGGTTGGCTGGGTGGGGCCCCATATAGTTACAGGGCCCCGCTGCCGGGTGCGGTGTAGCGAGAGTGCGTGGCAGTGTTATGCGGCTACGTGGATGTCTTGTGGGCCTTCGGCGGCTTCCGTGATGAAGTCCGAGATGACCTCGACACCGTCGGCGTAAAAAATTTCCTCTTCCTCAAAGCGCAGCTGATAGACGTCGTGGATGTCCAACTCGGCTTCTTCGAAGATGTATTTGCCATCGACCATGGTGTTGATGTTGACGATGACCATATCGCGGCCAAACAACATTTCCGCGCGCCAGTCGCGAACCATAACCTCTTGGTCAGGGGCCATAAGCATTTCTGAATTTGGACGAGAGAAGCCAAGCGTTCCCTGACCCACACGGATCGGGCGCATCATATGACGCTCGACGCGCAGCTCTTTCATCGTGCGCATTCCGTTTCGTGTGACGATACGGTCGCCCGCTTCAAGGCTGGAGATTGGCAGGTAGCCGCGCATCGTCAGGACTTGGGCACCGCCGAGAAGGCCGCTGAGTTTGGTGTTGGATTCGGTTCCCCCACCGAAAGTCTTGTGCATGTTGGCAGACATGTGATCACTCCGAATACTGGTTGTGTCTTTCGATGGTTAATTAATGAGAAGCAAATGAGGCAGAAAAGGGACATGACCCTGACGAGACCAAGGCTATGTCGGGATGAATCAGAGGCGATAAAGGCATAAGGTCAGGGTTCCCTTACCTTTTGGTGGTGAATTGGGTGATTTTCGTCTCGCATCCGTTGGCGGGCTTTGCTACATGGGCGCGAAGCGGGCTTCGGAGGCGACTCTTTAGTCAGTAAAGTTATGCGGGTGTGGCGGAATGGTAGACGCACCAGATTTAGGTTCTGGCGCCGCAAGGCGTGGAGGTTCGAGTCCTCTCACCCGCACCATATATATAAGGACGACTAATATGAAGGTCACCGAGACCCTGAACGAAGGCCTCAAGCGCGGCTACAACATCGTAGTCACTGCCGCTGAGATGGACGAGAAAGTAAACGAAAAGCTTCTCGAGGCGCAGCCTGAAGTTGAGATGAAGGGTTTTCGCAAAGGCAAAGTGCCTATGGCCCTGCTGAAAAAACAGTTCGGTGACAAGGTCATGGGCGAAGCGATGCAGGAAAGCATCGACGGCGCGATGTCCAAGCATTTCGAAGAATCCGGCGATCGCCCTGCGATGCAGCCTGAAATCAAAATGACCAATGACGACTGGAAGCCGGGCGACGATGTTGACGTGTCCGTTTCCTACGAAAAACTGCCGGAAATTCCCGAAGTTGATCTGAAGAAGATTAAGCTTGAAAAGCTGGTCGTGAAAGCTGAAGACAAAGATATCGACGAAGCCTTGTCAAATCTGGCCGAAAACGCGCAGAACTTTGATGATCGCAAAAAAGGCTCCAAGTCGAAAGATGGCGACCAAGTGACGATCGACTTCCTTGGTAAGGTCGACGGCGAGCCGTTTGAAGGCGGCGCTGCGGAAGACTATCCGCTGGTACTGGGCTCCAACTCGTTCATCCCGGGTTTTGAAGCGCAACTGGTTGGTGCCAAAGTTGGCGACGATGTCGAAGTGAATGTTGACTTCCCTGCGGAATACCAAGCCGAGCATCTTGCGGGCAAAGCCGCTGTGTTCGAGTGTAAGATCAAAGCCGTCAAGGAACCCAAAGCTGCCGAGATCAACGACGAGTTGGCCAAGCAGTTCGGTGCCGAAGATCTGGCGTCGCTGAAAACCCAAGTGGCAGAGCGTCTGGAAGCTGAATTTGGTGGCGCGTCCCGCGCTGTTCAAAAGCGCAAGCTGCTGGACGAGTTGGACAAGCTGGTGAAATTCGAGCTGCCCCCGTCGCTGGTCGAGGCCGAAGCCGGCCAGATTGCCCACCAGTTGTGGCACGAGGAAAACCCTGACGTCGAAGGCCACGATCACCCCGAGATCGAAACCACAGACGAACACAAAGGTCTTGCCGAGCGCCGCGTGCGTCTTGGCTTGCTGCTCGCCGAGATGGGTCGCAAGAACGAGATCGAAGTCACCGACGCCGAGATGACGCAAGCGATCATGAACCAAGCCCGCCAGTATCCGGGTCAAGAGCGTCAGTTCTTTGAGTTCGTTCAGCAAAACCAGCAGATGCAGCAGCAGATGCGTGCGCCGATCTTTGAAGACAAAGTGGTCGACTATGTTTTTGAGTTGGCGGAAGTCAAAGAGAAGATTGTCAAAAAAGCCGCGCTTGAGAAAGCCGTTGAAGCTTTGGAAGACGACGCCTCTTAAGCCTCTGACAAGGTTATGGAATTCAAGGCCGCCCCTCGGGGCGGCCTTTTTCGTTGTTCCACAGGGTTTCGGCAAATGCCGCAGCAATTGCGCATGATTGCTGAAATTTTGTCGTAATTGGATTGCACAGTGAAAGGAGGGAAAAGAAATTTTTGAGGGACAACGCTATGAGCTTGATGGATTTCACGCTGGAAACACCGGAACAGGAACCATCTGTTACGGTGAAGCGAATCTCTGGCGGCTACCGCGTTCGCGAAACCAAGCTTGACGGATGGCGGGTGCAGATCGCACGCGCCTTTATGGCGGCGATTTGCTTTGGCCTGATGGCTGCTGGCGGCATGGTCTGGACGCTGACCGATGCAAGTTTCCCCGGTGACCCGTCGATCACCAAGGCCGTTCTGTCGACAGCAATTTACATCGTTGCCGCTGCCTTGGTCGCCAACGGCGCCTTTTCACGCGACCGCGACGAGCTTCATGTGGATATGAAGGGTCGCTTGCTCCATATCGTGTCGCGCGCGCCGCTTAGTCTTTTGCAATCGCGTAAAACACTGCGGTTCGAGGAGATCACCCGCATTGATCTGGCCGAAAGCAGCCTGATGAGTGAATTGCGCAGCGCTATCACCCGATTTGACTACGGTACTATCAAACTAAGCGCCCACGGTGATCGGGCATTCAACATAATCGGCGGCGACATGATGGACCTGGAGCCACTTCTGTGCCGCCTGCGTGGCGACACCGGGGTCGCCTGACCGTAATTTCAAGAGACCTTTTTAGTAGCTAACGAGGCCGTCCCCTTTTGGGGGCGGTTTTTTTTAGCCCTTTGGCGATGGGCAACGAAAAAGGCCGCCCCGAAGGACGGCCTTAAATCTGCGGGAAGTAGAAGAAGAGGGGCTTACGCCTCGTCTTCACCTTCCTCAGCGGCTGGGGCTTCCACAGCCTCGGCCAGATCTTCGTCTTCGGAAGCGGCAGCGCCGATATCGTCGAACAGTTCGGCGATTTCGAATTCTGCTTCTGCTTCGGCTTCAGCGGCCAATTCCTGAATGGATTTGCCGGAAGCTTGCAGTTCTGCTTCCTCAACCGAGCGGGCCACGTTCAACGAGAATACGGCTTCGACTTCGGGGTGCAAACGCACAGTCACGTCGTGAACGCCGAGGTATTTGATCGGGCGTTCCAGCACGACTTGACCGCGGTCGATTGTGAAGCCTTCAGCTGTTGCGCTGTCGGATGCGTCACGGGTGGTGACGGAGCCGTACAGAGCGCCGGCGTCAGATGCCTGACGAATCACGATGAACTGCTGGCCACCAAGTTTGTCAGCCATTGCTTCGGCTTCTTTCTTGGTCTCCAGGTTGTTGGCTTCAAGCTGCGCTTTTTGCGCGTCGAAGACAGCCTGGTTGGCTTTGGTGGAGTTCAACGCCTTGCCTTGCGGCAAGAGGAAGTTGCGGGCGTAACCCGCTTTTACGTCTACGATATCGCCCATTTGGCCGAGTTTCGCGACGCGTTCCAGAAGGATAACTTGCATGTGCTTTGCTCCTTACTTCACTGCGTAGGGCAGCAGGGCCAAGAAACGTGCGCGTTTGATGGCACGGGCCAGCGCACGCTGGTTCTTGGCGCCAACAGCGGTGATACGCGAAGGGACGATTTTGCCACGCTCGGATACATAGCGTTGCAGCGTGCGGGTGTCTTTGTAGTCGATTTTCGGGGCGTTATCACCCTCGAATGGATCGGACTTGCGACGGCGGAAAAATGGTTTAGCAGCCATGGTTTAGCTCCTTAAGTTCAGGTCAACAATATCAGTTGCGAGGGCGGCGTTCACGCTCGTCGCGCTTCTGCATCTGGACGGATGGGCCTTCTTCGTGCTCGTCGACCTTGATGGTCAGAACACGCATGACATCGTCATGCAGGCGCATCAGGCGTTCCATCTCCTGAACGGCGGCGGCTGGCGCATCCGAACGGACGAAGGCGTAGTGGCCCTTGCGGTTTTTGTTGATCTTGTAGGCCATGGTTTTCAGGCCCCAATACTCGTGCTCGACAACCTTGCCGCCATTGTCCGACAGGACGGCGGAGAAGTGCTCGATAAGACCTTCAGCTTGTGTGTTGCTCAGGTCTTGGCGCGAGATAAACACGTGCTCATACATTGGCATGTGTAATTCCTCTTACTTTTCAGGCGTGCTTCATAGGATGGGCATCTTGGACCTTCGCACCCATCCACGAGTGGCATCGCGGTTCAAATAGTTTCACGAAGGTGCGCGCGGTATAGCAGGGATGGCGCAGGGCGCAAGGGAATTGGGGGCCTCAGCACCCGTTAATCCGACCAGCGATTGCAAGGAACAACAGCATGTCCACCACCATCAGCATATGCCAGAACACCAGCGCCAACATAAAGGCCAGCGCGCCACGCCAAACACCCATCGGGAACAGCCGGAAATAGAGGCGAACAGAGGCGATCCAGTAGACCAAAAGGGCAATGAATATGACGGTGGTCTGAACCCCGTTGAGCATGTCGATCAACGGGTCTTGTGCGATCAGGTCGTTCAGATGCTGGATTTTAGCGCCGATCCCGTCCTCGCAGGTGGTCAGGCCCTTATGATACGTGCCGTATAGTTGCGGCGAGAGCACCTTGAACGCCCCGTAAAACAGCAAGGCGGCAAAGGTCGTGATGGTGACGTAAATCCCGTTGAAGTAGAACCCCAGCCGCATCAGGCGTTTGAGATCGCCCTCGTAGCGGCAAATTCTCCATGCCAGCGCAAAGCTGACAAAGCCCATCAGCGACAGGAACGCCGCGTGGATGCACAAGATCACCACACGGCTCAGATCGGTCAGGCTGTCCCCCAGCACCAGCGTGATCAGCACCGCATTTGTTAGCAGCGCAGAGCCTAGAAACAGCACGGAGCTGCGAAATCCGCTGTCATGGCGCACCCTGTAGGATATCTCAACGATGGGCCGTAGCAACGCCGCGCCCAGCAAATGCCAGAAGCGCAGGTAGTCGTCCAAATACTCTTTGATGAGGCCAATCATCTGCCCATCCCGCGTGCTGAAAGCCCGACTGTACCATTTTGACGGCCAAAATGGTGGATATTTGCACCCGTGCACAGGTCTACCCCGTATTTACGCACACAAACTGTTGATTGCCGCCGGATTGCTTTTCGCCACCGATCCACGATTTTAAGCGATGACGACTTTATTTCCTTGAAAGGATAAACAGACATGAAGACTCTCGCTCTTGCCACGGCCTTCGCGCTGGCCTCGACTGCCTCTTTTGCTGCCGACAGCTATACGCTCGACGCTAGCCACAGCCAGGTTGTGTTCAACTACAACCACCTCGGCTTCTCCACGACTTACGGCATGTTCTCGGGGTTCGAGGGCGAGATTTCCTTTGACGAAGCCGATCCGGCGGCGTCCTCGGTTACCGTTTCCATGCCAGTGAAAAGCATGCTGACAGGCTGGGAAAAGCGCACAGGTCACTTCATGTCACCTGACTTCTTTGGCGCAGAGGACGGCGACATGGTCACCTTCACCTCGACCGGTATCGAAGTGACCGGTGATGCGACCGCCAAAATCACCGGCGATCTGTCGATGAACGATGTCACCAAATCGGTGGTGTTGGACGCCAAGCTGAACAAGTCGGACACGCATCCGATGGCAGGCAAGCCGTGGTTGGGCTTTGACGCGACCACAACGCTGCTGCGCTCCGACTTCGGTCTGGGTGCGTTCGCACCAGCCGTGAGCGATGAGGTTCAGGTTATGATCTCCATCGAGGCGCAAAAAGCCGAATAATCCGGTTGCTCAAGCGTTATAGCCCCGTCCGGCGTTATGAGCCGGGCGGGGCTTTTTGCGTTTTGGGGCTATTGCAGGCCGAACGACGATTGACAGTATTCTCGAAAAACGGCACAAATTTTGAAATTATTATAAAATCTTGAAATTTGCGCTTGGGAGGGCCTGATGACAAAACAAATGACTGCTGCGGTCATTGGGCTTGGCTCGATGGGGTGGGGTGCGGCGGTATCGCTGCTGCGCGTTGGCATTGCAACGCGAGGCGTAGATATCCGCGCCGACGTGTTGGAGAAATTCACCGCCGAGGGCGGCACGAGCTTTACCTCGGTGAGTGACGCCTGCGCGGGGGCTGACGTCGTGTTCATTTTCGTCGTGAACGGCGCGCAGGCAGAAGATGTCCTGTTCGGTGCAGGCGGAGCGGTTGCGGCGGCGCAGGACGGCACCGTCTTTGTGACCTGCGTGACGATGGAGCCATCGCGCGCGGTCGATCTGGCGGCGCGGGTGGAAGCGGCTGGTATGTTGGCTATCGATGGACCAGTCTCCGGCGGCTCGGTAAAGGCGTTGACGGGCGAGATGACGATCATGGCCTCTGGCCGTGCGGAGGCATTTGACAAGGCAGGGCCTTGTCTAGACGCGATTGCCACCAAGGTCTACCGATTGGGGGATGAGGCGGGCAAAGGCTCGCAAGTCAAGATGATTAACCAACTTCTGGCTGGCGTCCACATCGCCGCCGCCGCCGAGGCGCTGACCTTGGGGGCGAAGATCGGGCTTGATCTTGGCGTGTTGCACGAGGTCATTCAGGAATGTGCGGGCAACTCGTGGATGTTCGGAAACCGTGGCGCGCATATCGTTGAAGGGGACTACACGCCCCATTCGGCGGTGGATATTTTCGTGAAGGATTTGGGCATCGTGACGGGCGAGGCGGGCAATCATCCGGTGCCTTTGTCCCAAACTGCGCTTGGGCTGTTCAAGGAGGCGTCCGCCGCTGGCATGGGCCGCGAAGATGATGCGGCGGTGGCGAAACTGCTGGCAGCCAAAGGCGGCATCAAACTGCCGGGCATGTCATGACCGTTCTGGGCTGCATTGCCGACGACTTCACCGGGGCGACCGATCTGGCGGGGCTACTGGCGCGCTCTGGCGTAAAGGTGAACCTGCATATGGGCGTGCCTAACGCGCCGCCCACAGATACTGCCGCGTTCGAGGTGATCGCTCTCAAGTGCCGCACGGAGCCTGTCGCGGACGCTGTTGCCGAATGCCTGCGCGCGCTGGACTGGTTGCAGGCTGCGGGCGCTCGGCGGTTCTTTTGGAAGTATTGCTCAACCTTTGACAGCACGGCGGACGGCAATATCGGCCCTGTTGCAGAAGCCTTGATGGCGAAGCTGGGGGCGGAGCAGACGATCTACTGCCCCGCATTCCCCGAAAATGGCCGCGCGATCTTCATGGGCTACCTGTTCGTGGGCGAGCAGCCATTGGCCGAGAGCCCGATGAAAGACCACCCGCTGACACCCATGCGCGACAGCAATTTGATGCGCCTGTTGGAGCCTCAGGTGACGCGCCCCGTGGGGCTGGCGAACCGCTTGGTGGTCGAGAAGGGGGCGGAGGCCCTGAGCGAGCGCTTGTCTGACCTGAAGCGCGAGGGCGTGATGCATGTGGTGGTGGATGCGGTGTCGAATGACGACCTGTATGTGATTTCCGAAGCCTGCCGCGACATGCCGTTCCTGACGGGGGGCAGCGCCGTGGCGATGGCTTTGCCGGCGCTGTATCTGAAAGACGGAACCCTTGCCGCTGACGCACCGAAGATGGAAGCACCTGACTTGGCTGACGGCGCGATCGTGCTGTCGGGCAGTTGCTCCGCCATGACCCGCGCGCAGGTCGCGGCGTATCTGGATCAAGCCGACGGCTACCGCTTGGACCCGCTTGATCTGGCCGAAAACGGCGTGGATGAGGCGCTGGCGTGGTTGGAGAAGCAGCCTGTGGGTAGCGACAAGATCATCTACGCCACAGCGGAGCCTTCATCGGTGAAAGCCGCACAAGAAAAACTGGGCGTCACCAAAGCGGGCCGCGTGGTCGAAGACGCCTTGGCCGCCCTTGCCGTGAAAGCCCGCGAGTTGGGCGTGCGCCGTTTTGTGGTGGCGGGAGGCGAGACCTCTGGTGCTGTGACCAAGGCGCTTGGCGTGACGCAACTGACCATCGGCGCGGAGATCGCGCCGGGGGTGCCATGGTGCTTTGCCACAAGCGACGGTCACGACATCGCCCTGACCCTCAAATCCGGCAATTTCGGCGCGGAGAGCTTCTTTGCGGACGCGCTTGCCAAGCTCTAGTTGCGGGTGGCGGTCAGGTTGACCGTGACGGCCACGTCAAAGCCCAGAGAGCTTTCGTCAGGGTAGCTTTCCCCGATGTTGAAACTGGTGCGGTTCAGCCGCGTCTGGCCCTGCATCACGGCGGTATCCCCGTCGATTTGCAGCGAGAACGGTAGGACCACAGGGGTTTCCACGCCTTTGAGCGTCAGGGTGCCTTCGGCCTTGTAGGTGTCAGCGTCTGCAAGAATGTCCGCCTTGAACACTGCGGTGTCGTGGGTCGCCGCATCCAAGAAATCCGCGCCCATAGCTTGGCTGGTGACCGAGCCGAGGGTGAGCGAGCCTACCGAAATTTGAACCTCCACATCGCCGTGGCGACCGTTCGCATCGGGTGTTTCGGAAAAGTTAATAGCGGCGGTCCAATCGGCAAAGCTGCCCTGCACGTCGCTGCCCAACTGGCGCACGGTGATGGCCAATGTGCCGTCTTGCACGGTCCAGCCGCTCTCGACGGTTTCCAAACTGGAGGCTGCGGGCGCAAGAGATTGCTGCTGCACAGGCGCGGCGAACATCCCCAGATTGGCCCCGACCACCATGGCTAGCAGATAAGCGCCGACCGCACCAAGGATTGGCAAGGCCGAGCGGTGTTGCGCGGGTACGCTGTCAGGCTCGGTGATGCCGGGGGTCATGCGTCTCAGGGTTATGTCTTTGTCGATGAAGTGGTGCTTCAACGCGCCCGCCACGTGCAGGATGATGGAGATCGCCAAAACCCGCTCGAACACGATGTGCAGGGAGGCAAAGATATGCGCGAAACTGTCGTCCTTCGGCACGAAAGGCAGGCCTTGCCCGAACGGCCACCAGATCGGTGCGAATCCGGTGGTCGCGGCGTGGTGAATCCACCCCGTCAGCGGCACCAGCACCAAGGCGGCATAAAGCGTCCAGTGGACGAGTTCCGCCAACATGGCCTCCAACCGCTTGTCCGCGTTCAGCAATGCCGGTTTGGGCTGCGAGATGGCCCACGCGATGCGGGCCAGTGCGGTGAAGAAGATGAACACGCCGAGGGTTTTGTGGATCGAGAACATCTGCGCTTTGAACGCCAGCGCCGCGCCTGTGTCATAGGGCAGGCCGTTGGCGTAGATGCCCAGCGGGATCATGGTGATGATCAGCAGGGCGATCAGCCAGTGGAAACTTTTGGTGACGGACCCGTAGGTCGTCGTGCTGTTGCCGCGCATGGGATGTTCCTGTTTCTGGTCGAGCGCCAATCTAGACGCGTTGTGCCGGAAGCTGAATGCACGAAACTGTGCATCGCTGCGACCGGTGGTTGTTCAGGTCGCGTCGGGATCGACCAGGTCGGTCTGTATCCATTCGCGGCTTAGATGGATGTCGATGCTTTCCAGACGACCCGGCCCAAGGTTCTCGTATTTATGCGGGACCGCAGCGGGGCCCATCAAAACATCACCTTCGGAGGCTTCGATCACCTTGTCGCCGATGGTGAAACGGGCGCGGCCTTTGCGGAGGATAAAAATCTCGTCATAGGGATGCACATGCCATTTGGGGCCGACACCGACCTCGTCGGTGGCGTAGAACAAGACCGTGACGTCGGAATCGATCAGCGCGCCCCCGACCACGCCTTTCCAATCATCCTTGTCCGACTTCCAGTCGGCATGTTTCACGTGTTGGGCGGGTTTTTGCGGTTTCATCTTACAATCTCCCTTGTTGGCTGTCGGACGCGCCTGACCGGTTTAAAATGGGGCAAAGCGATGCCGAAACTTAGGGCAGCTTTCTTTGAGTGACCATCTATAACATGGCCCCGAAACTGCGAACCGGCGCACAGGTTTTGTGCGCGAAGCACCGCGCGGTGCTTGTGAGGGGGCATCCGGTCGGCTAGACCTTTAAAAAACACCACAAACGAACAGGGGAGCAGCCATATGCGCGCATTTGTATTTCCGGGCCAAGGGGCCCAGACCATCGGGATGGGACGCGATCTGGCTGAGGCCTATCCAGAAGCCAAAGCCGTGTTTGACGAGGTTGACGAGGCCTTGGGCGAGAAGCTGTCCGCTTTGATTTGGGAAGGCGAGCAGGACACACTGACCCTGACCCAGAACGCGCAACCCGCACTGATGGCAACGTCCTTGGCGGTGATGGCGGCGTTGAAATCCGAAGGGATCGGCGTTGACGCCGCGTCCTTCGTGGCGGGGCATTCGCTTGGGGAATATTCGGCACTCGCGGCGGCAGGGTCCATTTCCGTGGCAAACACCGCCCGCTTGCTGCGCACACGTGGCTTGGCGATGCAGGAGGCCGTGCCGGTAGGCGTCGGCGCGATGGCTGCGTTATTGGGCTTGGACTTCGAGACGGTTCAAGCCGTGGCCGAGCAGGCCGCGGGCGATGAAGTGTGCCAAGCCGCCAATGACAATGATCCCAGCCAGGTTGTGGTCTCCGGCCACAAAGGGGCCGTGGAGCGCGCGGTGGAGCTTGCCAAAGCGCGCGGTGCCAAGCGCGCGGTGCTGTTGCCCGTCAGCGCGCCGTTTCACTGTGCCTTGATGGAGCCCGCGGCGCGCGCCATGGCCGAAGCCTTGGACGATGTGGATATCGAGGACCCGTCCGTTCCGTTGGTAGCGAACGTATTGGCGTCCTCGGTGAGCAGTTCGTCAACCATCCGCACGCTGTTGGTCGAGCAGATCACAGGCTCCGTCCGCTGGCGCGAAAGCGTTGACTATATGGGTACGCAAGGCGTGACCGAGATTTGGGAGATTGGCGCGGGCAAGGCCCTATCCGGCATGATCCGCCGCATCAACCGCGACATTGGCACGCGGGCGATCGGCTCGGCGGATGACGTCAAGGCTGCGGTGGAAGCGTTGAATGCTTAAAGCCCGACTGCTCTCGCTCGCCCTCGTGGCGGGCTGCGGGACGGTGGAGAACATGTCCCAGACCCTGCAAATGCAGGTCGACGGGCAAAGTCTGCGCATGGACGGTGTTATCAACACGCGGGCCTTGCGGCAGTTTGTCGATGTTTTGGACAGCAATCCGGCCCTGCGCGAAGTGGTGCTGGGCCAGATCGACGGCTCACTGGATGACGAGGTGGTGGCCGAGATGGGCTACACCCTGCGCGAACGGGGGCTGGCGACGCGGATGTTGCCAAGCTCGGAAGTGTTTTCCGGCGGGGTGGACCTGTTTCTGGCAGGGGTGCAACGCACGGTGCCTGCGGGCGCCGTGGTGGGCGTGCATGAGTGGGAGACCGGCTTCGGTTCGGCGCGGGATTACCCGCGGGGATCAAAGCAGCACGAACCGACGCGGGGCTATATCGAGGATATGCTGGGGTCTGACGCCTTCTACTGGTTCACGGTAGAGGCCGCATCGTTCAACGAGGTGCATGTCATGACGCGAGGCGAATTGATTAAATACGGCGTGGTGACACGCTGAGACACATTAAGAAAGGGCAGTAAGATGTTTAACTTAGAAGGAAAATCGGCGCTTGTGACAGGTGCGTCCGGCGGGATCGGCGGAGAGATTGCCAAAATCTTGCACGCGCAGGGCGCAACGGTCGGTCTGTCCGGCACACGGGTCGAGCCGCTGGAGGCTCTTGCCGCCGAGTTGGGGGAGCGCGCGCATGTGTTGCCGTGCAACCTGAGCGACTTTGACGCCGTCGACGCGCTGCCCAAGCAGGCGGTGGAGGCGATGGGCGCGGTGGACATTCTGGTCAACAACGCCGGCATCACCCGCGACAACCTGTTCATGCGCATGTCGGATGACGAATGGCAGTCGGTGATCGACGTTAACCTGACCTCGACCTTCAAGCTTTGCAAAGGCGTGTTGCGCGGCATGATGAAGTCGCGGTGGGGGCGGATCGTGAATATCTCCAGCGTTGTCGGGGCCACGGGCAATCCGGGGCAGGGCAACTACGCGGCGTCGAAGGCGGGCATGGTCGGTATGTCCAAGT
This sequence comes from Litoreibacter meonggei, assembly GCF_003663885.1. Lineage (GTDB taxonomy): Bacteria > Pseudomonadota > Alphaproteobacteria > Rhodobacterales > Rhodobacteraceae > Litoreibacter > Litoreibacter meonggei. The sequence continues at coordinate 258,309 of NZ_RCCE01000001.1, read as the reverse complement.
CGCTGGCCTACGAGGTCGCGTCGCGGGGGATCACCGTCAACTGCATTGCGCCGGGCTTTATCACCACGCCGATGACCGAGAAGCTGACGGATGACCAAAAGGCTGGCATCCTTGGGCAAATTCCTGCTGGCCGGATGGGCGATGCGGGCGAAATTGCGGCTGCTGCCCTCTATCTTGCCAGCGCTGAAGCGGGCTATACTACGGGCACTACGCTGCATGTGAATGGCGGAATGGCGATGATCTAAGCGCTGGTATGCCACGCCTTACCTATGGTTAAATTGGGGTTGCATAAGCGTTTGCGTTCCCTATTTGGTGTGCTATAGGCGGCGCAGATATTGCCGGGGGGACCCTCGGTTGCCGTGTATGCGGCGAGTATAACAGGCCAAATGGCCACACCACTTGGGCGGGGAAACCTGTCCGCAACATATCGGGCCAGCCCCGAGCAACTACGAGGAATACAACATGAGCGATATCGCAGACCGCGTTAAAAAGATCGTTGTCGAGCACCTTGGTGTAGAAGAAGACAAAGTTGTTGAAAACGCATCGTTCATCGACGATCTGGGCGCAGACAGCCTCGACACCGTTGAGCTGGTTATGGCGTTCGAAGAAGAGTTCGGGATCGAAATCCCAGACGACGCTGCAGAAACCATCCAGACTTTCGGCGACGCAACGAAATTCATCACCGAAGCTTCCTGAGCTTAAGCTTAGGGCTTTGACGAGATTAGAGATGGCGCTCTTCGGGGCGCCATTTTTTTATTTTCGTGGCGTGGTGCTTGCTTGTCCGCTTTGCGGGACAAAACCGACCTTGGATTTTCCACCTTCGCTGACGCAGCATTGTTTCGCTTATGCGGCGAAATTCCCGCTACGACAAATTTCGAGTCGCCGAAGCGGTCATTGCTGAACGGTCGTAGGGCGTTGGGTTTGGCTGGCATATGTTCGTTGCAGTCGGTTACGAATGAGAACCTGCGGCGATGCCAAACCCCATTCAAATTGCTGTTTGAATCAGCTTTACCAAAATCAAGATCCCGTTCCCGACATGCAATCAAGAGATCATCTGAAGCAAACCGAATTCACGTCTATCTCTAACTTAAAACGTGATTGGTCGCAGAGAGAGCTGGGGGCGGTTCGCGGTCTGTTGCTTCTGACACCGAAATTTCGACCACCCGACACATCGCATCCAGAGGCAGGCCATTTTTGACCATTCGGAAAGGATGCTCCAGTTCATTTGTCACCGCTTGTAAGCCAAAGAAAACATAGGCAACGACGGCAACGAAGAATGGCAAAAGCGGCCCCGCTACTTCGAGCAGAGCGAAGGGCAGCAAGAGGCAATAGAGGTAGGTCGTGCGGCGGACCAGCAAGGAATAGACGAAGGGCAGCGGGGTCGTTGCAATACGCTCACAACCGGCCTGATGCAGGCCAAGCGATGTGATGATCTTGCCGATCGAAATCTGGCCAAAATCGTTGATCGCACCCTGCGCGTGAAGATGTCTGATCTGTTCCGAGATCACACGCAATGCCCCATCGGTGCTGTTGCTTTTGCCTGCAAGAGTGGCCGCGTTTGCGACGCCAATCCAGTTTGCCGCGTCTTTACTGGCGTCCACACCGCGTAGCATGCCTCGGTGGAAATGTGCAAAAGCCACAACAACATCCAGAATGTCTTTGCGGTCTTTGATGTCGGGGACGAAAATCTCGCAGGTTTTGGCCAGATTGCGCACGTCGGCAATGATACCACCCCAAAGCTTGCGGCCCTCCCACCAACGATCGTAGGCCGCATTATTGCGAAACCCCAAGAACAACGACAGCGCTATCCCGAAGACACTCATCGCTGTGAGCGAAACATGTGGGATGAAAACCAAACGGGTATCCAGAGCCATGATTGCGCTGGAAAAGACCGTGAAACCGGCGATCTTTGAGAGGATCTGTGGAACAATGGACCCCTGCATTTCTACAAAAAGTGTCAATCCAGAGGGCTGTTCCTTTATTATCACTGCCGTGTCACCCTTTGTCGATGTGCCAATGGAACGAGAAATTGGGAGGACGTGATTGTCACCCGAACAGCAGGCCGGAGCGGCGCGTTGCGGCTCCGGCCTCACTTTGATTAAGCGGCGGCGGCCTCTGGCAGGGCGACGACAGCGATCATTTCGACGCGCATGCCGGGACGCGCGAGGGACGTACCGCCAGTTGCGCGCGCAGGCGGGGCGTCTTTGCTGACCCATTCGTCCCAGATCGCGTTCATCCCTTGAAAGTCGGCCATATCGGCCAGCCAGACTTGGACAGATGCGATGTCGGATTTGGTCGCGCCCAGCTCAGCGACGACTTTGTCCAGTTTCGTCAGCACTTGTCGGGTTTGCGTTTCGATGTCTGCACTCAGGTCGTCGGGCACTTGGCCTGCGAGAAATGCGATGTTTCCGATGGTCACGGCTTGACTCATACGAGGGCCGGGGTTGAGGCGGGAGAGTGTCATGATATTTCCTTTGTCAATCATTGTCACTTAGGGTTGATCCGGCGCCAGTGCGTGATGCCTCTGTGGCAGGTACGGTGGTGCGCATGGCGAAAGCGTTGAGGGCTGCAATGGTCGCAGCGGTGGTTTGAGCGTTGGGCATGGATGCGGCAGACGGCTTATGTGGCTGGGCGGCTTTGGCGGATAATGTCAGCACAAGTTGCGGCACGCCAAGGGACTGCAAGGCCGCTTGGAGCCACGTTTCATCGTTGTCGATACGGATCGCACCCTCTGGCCAAGACAACGTGAACGCCAGACTTTTGCTGTGTGCCAGTTCAACCAAGAAAGGGACCAATAGAATGGGCGCGCTGACCGGACCGAGTGCAACCGTCGCGCCAGAGTTTGGCCCTTCGGGCAGGTCGGCATAGTCGCACATCGTCGCACCCAGAATGATTGGGCAGGCAGGCTGACCATGTGCATTTTGCCAGTCGCCGGGGGTTGCTGACGGGCACAGGTCTGCCCAGTCGCGCCCATCCGCGCGTTCCAGATGTGCGCGCATATGGGACGGTCCATCAATACCATGCGACACCAGCCAAGCTGCTGCAAACCCTGCTTCTTCGGCCATGCCCCAGCTCATACCAGCGCCACGCGCGGCTTTCATGCACAAGGATGCGGCTTCATTGCACGACAACGGCGCGGGCTCTGTGTCGCCAAAAAACGGAGTGGAATCGCCGCGAGTCTGGTCCTGAGGTTCAAAACTCATACGGCACCTCCCGCTTTGATGTCATCGGGGAAGGGTGCGCCTGCAAATAGGTTGATGCGCACCCAGCGATCCGAACGGGGGTCGAACTGGCTCGCGCCGAAAAAGGCTAGTTTGCAACGCAAGAGATCGATTGGCAGCATGTCGGCGGCGATGAGGTTGTCTTGCACTTCGGCATAGGGGTGGCGCTTTGCGATCTGCACGCGCCGCACCGCAAAGCGATGTTCTGGATGTGCCAACATCAGCGCTGCGACGGATCGCGTACCGTCAAAACTTTGCACCGCTGCATGAAGCTCTGACATCAGGCGCGCGATGCAAAGCGGCTGTTCCAATGTCGCGCCGTCCTCGGTCGCGCGCTCGCCCAAACGAGGCTCAAGCTTTTCTTCAGAGACATACCAGAACCGTGCGACATTTTCGGGTGAGGTGAAATCAATCGCAAGCGCCCAAGCGTAATGGGTTTCCAGAATGCGGCGCAACTCGGCCACGGGCATCGCGCCGTCGATCCTGAAACTGGCCGCTTCATCAGCCCCCATATGGTCGGCCAGATCGTCGACCAGTGCGCCGTGAGGCTCCAGCATAAGGGACAAAAGCGCCTCTTGTCCTTCAAAGGTCAGGGTTTGGACACCCCAGCTCCAAAGAGCATCCCAAGGATGTTCGCCCTTCCAGTCCCACGTATTCAGCGTTGTCGAAAGCAAGGCGAGGTCATGGCGCAGCTCATCCAGCTTGCAGACCTGAATAGGATGCTCGGAGTGCCAAACCCTAGCGTTCGTGATTGCCGCATCCAGCGCAGCGCTCAGGTCCGAAACAGCCTGAGACCGAGCAGTTGGCTGTGCACGAACGCGGGCCAGTGCCTCTTCACGGGCCATCATCCAATTGTTAAGCAAAACAGGGTGGCGCACAATGAAAGGGGCCATCCCGAGGCCGGTGGAATTACCAACACCAAGGCTGCGGCGGATGTCGCGATCCAGCTTTACAGCGGTCTTTCCACCTCGGGCAGTCGCGATATGCTCGACGATATCGACGGTAAAGGCGCGGATCAGCCAGACGGTGAGCATTTCCACCTGAAACGGCGCGGCAAGTTCAGGCCGCTGAGCGATATCGGCGCGGTCTGATGCGCCAAACTTGCCCGATCCATAAACTGCCGTGGTGCGCATCAGATATCCTACGGCGGCAATTTCGGCCGGATCAGGCTGGCATCCTTGCGCCAATGCATTGACCACATGTTCGAATAACCGCACCGAGCGATTGGCACGGGCGAGCGTCAATTCCTTGGTGCTAATGCGCCCGGCTTCTTGGTAAGGAACATTGTCTGCCAGTCGTGCGATATCTTCTGCTGTTGGTTCACCGTCGAACAAGGTAAATGTCGCGTCCCATGCGGTCGCGATCACACGGTCGGACCGCATTTCTGGGGGCAGGTCGTGGGCAAAGGCCACAAGGCTATAAGTGCGCTCGGCGCTTTTGACGCGGTATACTCCGTGGCCGACGCCGTTCGCGTCCACGTTCCAGACGGGACGGTCAATTTTCCAATCGCTCGATGCAAGACGCCGCAATAGCACGCGCAGAAATGACAGGCGGGTCGGGTGGCCACAGCCCATGCGGGCAAGGCGCATGACCTCAGTTGCCGGACGCATATATTCTAGAGTTTCAGTGGATAGGATTGAGGTATTCAATGACATAGCAGATCCTCCCAAAAGTGCAGATGTGTGGCAAACGTGGCGCACCCGCGGCGCGCCACGTTATTGGGTTATGCAGTCTCAGCTTTAGGTTCGCGGCCCAGCATCAGCGTGATCCGCAACGCATCCCAAAGGGACGGCAGCAAGATCAGCGATACCGGTACCGCCGTCACGACGATGAAGCTTTGTAATTTGCCGATCCCCCCCGATCCGGTCGAGATCAGGATCAAAGCCATCACGCCCATGGCCAAACCCCAGAACGCGCGCATGGCGGACGAAGGCTCGCCTGTTGTCATGGTGCTGGAGATAACATAGCTCATGGAGTCGCTTGTCGTGGCGACAAAACACATCGTCAGAACCAGAAACAGGACCGACAGGATAAACCCCATTGGCATGGCTTGGGTGATTGCCAGCAGACCTGCAGGCAGGTTGAAGCCTTCGAATGGAGCGGAGATGATGCCGGGCTCAGCGATCTCGAAAAAGATGCCGGAGCCGCCGATGATCGTGAACCAGAAGTTCGTGATCAGAGGTGCCATGATTGACAGCGTCAGGATGATTTGGCGGATCGAACGGCCGCGGCTGATGCGTGCGATGAAAACGGCCATCAAAGGACCGTAGCCCATGAACCAGCCCCAGAAAAACACGGTCCACCAGCCCAGCCAACCGGCATCGCCAAACAAGCCAGCGTCGCCGCGGTACATAGCCATGTCAAAGAAATGCGTAGCGTAAACCTGCATGCCGCCGAAGAAGCCTGCAAAAATATCCATCGTAGGGCCTGCAATAAGCATGAAAGCGAGCAGTGCACCTGCAAGGATCACGTTGATCTGCGACAGGATCTTGATGCCTTTGGCCAATCCGGTAATCGCAGAAACGGTATACAGGCCCACAAGCGCCATGATCGCGACAGCCTGTGTGGCAAAGTTGTCCGGAATACCGGTCAACTCGTTCAACCCGTAAGACATTTGTAGTCCAAGAAAGCCGATGGGGCCAACGGTGCCAGCTACAACTGCGATGATGCAGGACGCATCCGCGATCAGGCCGATGGGGCCTGTCAGGGCACGGTCACCGAAGACAGGGTAAAGCAGCGTGCGCGGGGCAAGCGGCAGACCCTTGTCGTAGTGGTAATGCATCAGCATCACTGTGGTCAGCGACCCAAGAATAGCCCAGGCCAGAAAACCCCAGTGCAGAAAGCTTTGGGCAAGGGCCGCATGGGCCTGCGCCTGCACGTCACCGCTCAGGTCACCAAAGACGGGCGGCGGTGAGAGGAAATGCGCAATCGGCTCACCCGCGGCCCAGAACACGCCACCGCCCGCAAGCAATGTGCACATGATCATGGACGCCCAGCTGAATGTTGAAAATTCAGGCATGGTCAGCGCGCCCATCAAGGTCTTGGAGCCCGGCAGAACGCACAGCACCAGACCAATCAAAAACGTGGCCAGCAAAAGGATCTGCCAGTAAAGCCCGAAATACTTTGCCGAGAACGCAAAGCTGCTGTCCACCAGCGCAGAGAGCCCGTCAATGTTGAAAAATGCATAGGCGCAGAACAGGGCGATGAAGCCGCCCGTGATTGCAAAGAGCGCCTTGTCCGTTCCGCCTGAAATTAGGCCCGTCGTTTTGTTCGTATCACTCATCTTTGTTCCTCCCAGAAGCGATGATGCGCCACCTATTCGGCAGCATTTTGGATTTCTTTGGGGCTGGCTTGTGCCCCAAAACTTTTGTCAAAGAAGGCATGCCAGTTGTCGCCCATCACACCGTCTATGGTTTCCACGTCCAGACCAGCTGCCAAAAGCCCTTCGCGGATACCTGCCAGATCACGGTTGTCGTGGAACCAGTTCGGCATGGCCGGAAAGCCTGCGTTGGCGGCAGATCCTTCGCCGTAGTCGATGGCCTTGGTCCAGCGGCCCACGCGCATCCATTCGACAATGCTGTCGGGTTGATCCTGACACAGGTCTGTGCCGATGCCGACATTCTGTGACCCCACCAGATCAATAGCCAACGCCGCCATATCGCACCAGGATTGCAGCGTGCATTTGCTGCCGTCCTTCAGGTGATGCGGATAGGCAGAAAGACCAAGGAACCCGCCGCTTTGTCCAAGGGTGCGCAGCAGATCATCGGATTTGTTGCGCAAGGCGCTGTGCCAGCTGGCGGGGTTCGCGTGGCTGATTGTGATCGGGCGACTGGAATGCTCAATCGCCTCAAAGGTTGAACGCTCGCCAGAATGGCTCATGTCGATGACAAGGCCAACACGGTTCATCTCGGCCACCACCTGACGGCCCATGCGGGTCAGGCCCGTGTCCTCGTCTTCATAGCAACCTGACGCCAGCAGGGACTGGTTGTTGTAGGTTAACTGCATGAACCGCAGTCCCAGCGTGTGCATGACCTCGACCAGCCCGATGTCGTCTTCGATGCACGACGGGTTTTGCGAACCAAAAAAGATCGCCGTGCGCCCGGTTTCGCGTGCATGGCGGACATCGTCAGCCGTGCGGCCCTGAAAGATCAGGTCGGGATATTGTTCGAACCAGCGGTTCCACTGCTCAATCAGCAGCACTGTTTCACGAAACGTCTCGTGATAGGTAATGGTGACGTGGACAGCATCCACGCCTCCCGATCGCATCTGCCGGAATATCTTTTCCGACCAATTGGCGTATTGCAGACCGTCGATCAGATAGGTCATGTGGGTGCTCCCGCGGACACGTATGCGGTTTTCACGGTGGTGTAGAACTCGGCCGCATATGACCCTTGCTCGCGCGGGCCAAAGCTTGATGCACCACGGCCACCGAAGGGCACATGGTAGTCCGTGCCCGCCGTGGGCAGGTTTACCATTACACAGCCAGCCCGCATGTTGGCGCGGAAGTGGCTGGCCCGCGCAAGCGAGGTTGTCATGATGCCAGCAGTCAGCCCAAACTGAGTGTCATTGGCAAGGCTCAAAGCTTCGTCGTAGCTATCGGCGCGTTGCACGACCGTTATCGGTGCGAACATCTCTTCGCGGTTGATCCGCATGTCATTGCGAGTGTTTGCAAAGACGGCGGGCGACATGTAGTAGCCATCTGTTGCCATCTCCAAACGGTCGCCACCACACAGCAATTCAGCGCCTTCGCCCTTGCCGATACCTACGTATTCGAGGTTCTGGTTCAACTGGCTTTCACTGACCACCGGGCCAAGTTGCGTGCCCGCTTCAAGTGCGTGCCCGACCTTCATCGCCTTGGTGGCAGCAACCAGCTTTTCGACAAATGCATCGTGGACGGCGCTGTGAACAATCAGGCGGCTTGCGGCGGTGCATTTCTGACCTGTGCCCCCAAAGGCAGAGCCTGCGGCGTGCATAACAGCCAAATCAATGTCTGCGTCGTCCATGACGATCAACGGGTTCTTGGACCCCATTTCCATCTGCACCTTGGTCATGTTCAGCATGGCGGCGGCGGCGATACCACGGCCTACAGGGACGGAACCGGTAAAGCTGATCGCGTCCACTTGCGCGCTTTCTACAAGGCGCTGCCCCACATCGCGGCCGGGACCGGCGACGAGGTTGAACAGGCCTTTGGGAATGTCCTGCCGAGAGATAATCTCGGTCAGGGCAATGGCGCTGGCAGGGGTAACATTGGCAGGCTTCCAGACGACGGCGTTGCCGAAGGCCAGCGCTGGGGCAATTTTCCAGGCAGGGGTCGCCACAGGAAAGTTCCAAGGGCTGATGATCGCCACAACACCGACCGGCTCGCGGCGCACGTCAATCTCGATACCCGGACGCACGCTCTCGGCCTGGTCGCCATGCTGGCGCAGGGTTTCTCCGGCAAAATAGGTAAAGAACTGTCCAGCGCGGTACACTTCCCCCTTACCTTCGGCAACCGGCTTGCCTTCTTCGCGTGACAAAATGCGCCCGATCTCTTCGGCGCGCGCCATCAATTCTGTGCCGATTGCCATTAGCACATCGTGACGCTTCTGAATGCCTGCGGCCCACCACTTAGATTGCGCACGGCGTGCGGCGGCAAGCGCCGCATCCAACTGGCTCGCATCCGCTTGCGCATACATCCCAATCAAGTCCGACGTGTCAGATGGGTTGCGGTTTTCGATTTGAGTCGCCCCATCTGTCCATGCGCCATCAATATAAAGTTGCGTAAGATCGGTCATGCTGGTCTCCAATTTGTTTAAATATGGTCTAGACCGCTGCGGTAACTTCAGTCATTCTCAAACAATTGAACATTTATTCAGGAATTCTGAATGTCCATTAAGGTCGAAATGCTCAGAGCATTCTCGGTTACGGCAGCGCAGGGCACACTTGCTGCGGCTGCCGCCGTTTTGGGCCGGACACCTTCTGCGGTGTCCATGATGTTGGCGCAATTTGAAAAAGAAGTTGGCGGCACCCTGTTTGAGACAGATAGAAAGAGCCGCCTAACGCCACTGGGTCAGCTTGTTCTGGAAGAAAGTCAGCGTGCCATCGATGTTTTTGACAAAAGTTCTGATGCAATCCGCCGTCATGCGATATCGACTGCAGGAATCGTTCGTATCGCGGCGGTGCCGTCCGCAACAGTGGCCTTGCTGCCAGATGTGATTGAGGCATTTCGCGCCGTCCACCCTGATGTGCGAATTGAGATCAGCGATGTAGACAGCGCAACTGTCCGCGCACGTGTTCAACGCGATGAGGCCGACATTGGAATCGTATCAGCACGGCCTGACGCCCCGTTGGAGGGTGAACGCATTCGGTCTGACGACCTGGGCATCGTTTGTCCCGAAAACGGGCCCATCCATAGGGCGCATCTGGACACCCAAGGCGCATCCGATTGGGGGCTGCTCAGCCTTGAGCCTTTGATCGCTAACCCGCTTTGCGAGCTGGTCGATGATCCGATTGTCAGTGAACTGCGTTTCTCCAGCACCCTTGAGGCGCGCAATACGACGGCAATCCTATCGTTTGTGCGGCGCGGGCTCGGGGCCAGCATTTTACCGTTTGACGCAGTGCGCAACCAGCCCGATGGGGTAGAGTTTTTTGTTCCGGCCCATTCGGTAAGTCAGCGGGAACTGCGGAAAATAAGATATGAAAAAGAAATGATGCGTGCGCCCGTCATAGCGTTTTGGAAATTGTTGGACCGGTAGAATGCAAATGAACAGAACAAGCCTTTGACCGTGAAGTCGTCTGATGTGTTGCAAACCTTGCTCACTCTATTTCAGAAACAACTTGCCGCCACGAAATGTCGTCAGATTTCTGGAAACCAAATACACGGTGCAACCACTGCTCCAATGGGGGCAGATCGGCGACAAAACTAGTCCTCAATGCGCAACTCACTGTTGCACTCAAGAGTGCATAGGCTTTGCGCGCTTCATAGGGACCTCCGCAGTTTGTGAAATCGCTATCTTTGGTTCGCTACGGCCTTGGTGAATGGCCGGTTTTCAAGCTGCGTAGCGGCACCAAACTCTCCGCATGAACAGCAATTTACGCCCTGCGTGCGCGCGCAGCACAAAATCACAATGTCCAGGTAGGGCTCTCTTGAGGCCTTCGCTGCGCGGATCATCGGTGGCCGGTTCGGAGCATCGCAGCCGTTCGCTGCACGGCGCATTAACTCACAAAGTGCGGGACGATCCGGACTTGTGCAGGTGCAGCTATTGCTGGCGCAGCATCGCTTCGCAGCTTCAGCGGCGCGAGTTTGGCTCTGCAGCATTTTTCACCGAACCGGACGCTCAAAGCGGTCGATGCTGGTTGATCTCAAACTGATTTTTCGCGGCTTTCGTACCAACGATCGCGTCGCAGTTGCCAATGACAATTACTACGTCAAGCTAATTTCAGATCACAAACGATCATGCCCGTCGTTCCAATCGTCGGAAATATGAACCCAATATTTCTGTACGAATCCTTGGACGGCTTAAGAAACCCGATTGGTCCGGTATCAATCTTTCAAAGCGCTGAGTGCGCGAAAGCTCACAGGAAGAATGGGGCTTCGTGCCCGCTGTAGGCCTATGTCCTCTGAACTCACACCGCTTACTGCTGCGGTGAAATCTGCCAAGGAGTGTGCACACATTCGCCCCTGACAAGGCCCCATGCCAATCCTGAGAGAACGCTTTATCGCGTTAGGGTCCGTCCCGTGTACTTCAACAGCCTGCCGTACGTCACCAGCTGTTATCATTTCGCAACGGCAAAGGATAGTGTTCGCCTCAGCATGTGTTGCTGTTTGAACGGCCGGGTAAGCGGCATCAATGAACTTTCGAAAAGCCTTCAACTTAGCATATTTTCTTATGTCTCTTGGAGAGTTTGATTGGCCCAATGCGTCCAAAGTGGCCATTCGACCTGAGAGGACTGCGGCTTCAACGCCCAAGATACCAGCCCCATCACCAGCGATGTAAACGGCGCCCTTTGATTGGGCGTGCCATGTTTGTTGTTGCTGCGAGTATTTGGTGTCCAAGGACGCTGCAAGAAGTGGATTCAGGTTGGGTATTATGCCGTCATGAATGAGGACGATTGAAGCCTGAAGGTCTACTGCTTTCTCTGCCGTAAACTGAATTCCAGTTGCTTGCTCGTTTCCAATGATTTTCAAGCCGCTGGCATTGCGCCACACAGGCGTACGTCTCAAGAAGCGCTTTGCCAAAAGTACCGCGCCTTTTGACGATGTTTTGAAGGCGGCCGCCGCCCCGAGAAGTTGTGAGGAGGCGGCGAGTAGTTTCGAAGAGCCTTTCGGTTCAACAACAGCAGAGACCGGACGGCCTGCTTGGTGGAGTTGTTCGGTAAGTAGTAAAGGAAGCGGGCCAGCACCAACGATAACGATGTTGCCTTTCGGCAGCTCACCCCCAGACTTCATCAATATTTGAGCGGCGCCAACACCCATGACACCTGGCAATGTCCAGCCTGATATGGGCATAGGCCGCTCTTGCGCGCCTGTTGCTAGCAGTATTTTCTTCGCTATTCCAGATTGTGATCCGTCAGGGCCATGGAAGGCATAGCCTCCTTGTGGACCGACCTGCCAGAGCTTTGTTGAGGCATGATAAGTAATCTTCTGCTCTGCAACCGCAGCCAAGAATGCGTCAAGCAACGCCGCGCCTTTGGCGTAGTCTGGGCCAAATATGTGCATGCGCTCGGTGCGGTGGGAGCGGTTGCTGCCGAGATAGGCATATATGTTACCACCGGGCTCTGGCCTGTTGTCCACGACAACGGGATGTGCTCCATGTTTTATAGCTTCTACCGCAGCTGACATCCCAGCAGGACCAGCGCCAACAATAAGGAAATCAATCATTTGGGGCTCGCCTTACTATCATGCCATCTTGAACTTGGATGAGACAAGACTGCTGGCCTGCTATGCCATTCACCTCAACCAAACACTCAAAGCAAACACCCATCATGCAAAAGGCAGCTCGCGGTGAACCATCCACGGGGTGATGCCTAAAGACATTTGATTTCTGGCGAAAGATCACGGTTGCAAGACATTCACCTTCTTCGGCGTCGCATAACTGTCCGTCGATTTGTAAATGTATTGGCATACTCACCTCGCGATTCAAGACTAAGGTGCCAGAGCCGTATCATTAATTGAAGTCGGAAATATGCCTACCAGCATTCCATAAAGTTATACTCTCTCATTATAACTTTATGGAATATTACAGCCTCAAAACGGTATTTGACGTTAAGATAGCCAGAGGGTCTGTTGGACGAAATATCACCAGTGGAGGAACATTCGATGAAACTACTCAGAAACACAGCAATTGCCACCCTGTTCGCGACAGGCGCTCTTGTCATGCCCTTGCAAGCCCAAGAGCTCACGATGGCCGTGGCTGCTCAGAGTGCCGGGCAACTTGATCCTCATGTATCAACGAAGACTGAGGACAAGACCGTCTTTGGAATGATGTTCAATGGTCTGGTTCGGTTCGCGCCTGGGTCCATGAGTTCGGATGCAATTGAGCCGGATTTGGCAGAAAGCTGGGAAGTTTCCGAAGACGGCCTGACTTGGACATTCAGGCTACTCCAAGGCGTGCAGTTTCACGGTGGCTACGGTGAAATGACATCGAATGATGTGGTCTATTCCCTGACACGGGCGGGCGATGAAAGCCGTTCCAGTGTATCTTCGGACTACCGAGCGTTCCAAAGCGTCGAGGCCATCGACGATTACACAGTTCGCATCACACTCTCTGAAGTCATTCCAAGCCTTCTGGGCGTTGTCGCGAACTACCACGGTGGTAACATCGTTTCTGCCCGCGCTGCGGAAGAACTTGGTGAAGACTTCAAAACGAACCCGATCGGAACCGGTCCGTTTGCTTATGGCGAATTGGTTGAAGGGCAATATCTCGAACTCGTCGCACATGAAGATTACTTCCGAGGCTCGCCTGAGATTGACAAGATCACCGTGCGATACATCTCAGCGATCAGTGCCCGCGATCTGGCATTCCAGACAGGTGAACTGCACATGATCGCTGGGTCACGGGAGGATCGTTGGGTCAACTCGATGACAGCGTCCGGCGAAAGCGTCGTTGATGTTTTTGAGCCCGGCGAATTGCGTACCCTTCACGTAAACACAGCAATGGCACCCTTTGATGACATTCGTGTCCGTCAGGCTCTTGCACATGCGGTCAACCGTGAAGAACTGATTGCCTTTGCGGGTGCTTCGGTCGCTCGCGGCAATGAGTCACCCGTTCCAGATGGCTATATTGGCCATGAGCCCGATTTGGAATTCCTGTCATACGACCCAGATCGCGCCCGCGAGCTGCTAGCCGAGGCAGGTTATCCAGACGGCGTAACGGTTCCGGTAGCAATCACAGAACGTGCCTCGCTTTTCGGTCCTATGCAGGTCTTGCAGGCTCAATTGAGCCAAGTGGGTATCAACCTGGAGCTGGATGTGATGGAACATTCCGCGTGGCACGCGGCGATCCGAGACGATGCGAGTTCTTTGGTCCTTTATGGCGCTGCGCGCTTCCCTGTTGCGGACACTTATCTGACTCAGTTCTACCACTCAGACAGTATTGTGAAGACGCCAACAGCCGTGACGAACTTCTCGCATTGCAACGTAGCAGACGAGCAAATTATCGCTGCTCGATCAGAGCCCAACGGAGAGCGCCAACAGGAATTGTGGAGTGAGGCTCAACAATTGATCGTCGATGAAGTCTGTTCGATCCCTGTTTTCGAGTTGCTCCAGGTTTGGGCGCGCGCGCCCGAAGTCAACCTCGGCTATGAACTTGACGGGTCGCTTTCACTTGGCCCGGTCATTACCGAAAAGACGACCTTGTCCGAATAATGTAACTATTAGCAGAGGCGGGTACCCCGCCTCTGCTCTTTCGGGAGGGACAAAATGATTGGTTTCATAACAAAGCGCTTACTCAGCACCATCCCAACACTTTTCGGAGTTTTGGTGATTGTTTTCGTAATGATCCGGGTCGCTCCGGGTGATCCGGCGCTCGCAATACTTGGTGACAATGCCTCACAGGAGGCACTCGACGCCTTTCGTGACCGCATGGGACTGAACGACTCCATGCTGGTTCAATTTGGACGGTTTCTAAGTGACCTCGCTCAAGGAAGCCTCGGGACATCCATGGTTAGCGGCAAACCTGTTGTGACGTCCGTCATGGAAGTCTTGCCTTACACGCTTGAATTGGCGTTAGGTGCGATCTTCTTTGGCATCATCATTGGCCTGCCCCTCGGGATTATCTCGGCACTTTGGCGAAATGGGTGGCTCGACTATTTCCTTCGAGTCGTTTCCCTACTGGGACTTAGCTTCCCTGCATTCCTGACTGCCATTCTGCTTATTTTGTGGCTCTCGATCGAATGGCGCATATTCCCGGTCATCTCATCGCCCACGGGCGGGCCAATCGACCGGATCTACAATCTCATTCTTCCTGCCCTGAGCCTTGGCGTGATTATGGTTGCTTACATTATGCGTACAGCGCGCTCTGCTATGCTGGATGTTTTGGGAGAGGACTACATCCGAACCGCACGGGCAAAAGGGGCTCCCGGTCGCAGGTTGATTTTGCATCACGCACTAAGAAACGCGCTGATCCCGATCGTCACCGTCGTCGGATTGTACTTCGGTCTTCTGATTGGCAACGCCGTCCTGACGGAGATCATCTTCAATAGACCTGGCCTGGGAAAGCTCATCGTTCTGTCGCTCAACCAACGTGATTACACGACGTTGCAGGGCCTAATGGTTATCTCCGCCTTCCTTATCGTAATCGTGAATCTTTTGACAGACATTTGCTACGCGCTGGTAGATCCAAGGGTGAAATTGAAATGACTTTAGCAGATACAAACACTCCCCAACGCACCAGAACTGCTTCCTTGCTAAGGCTTGCGCGCAAGAACAAGCTGTCTGCCTTCGGACTTTTGATGTTTACCCTTATAGTGTTGGCTTCGATTTTTGCACCGTTCATCTCGCCACATGATCCGCTAGATCAAAATATTCTTGATCGCCTACAGGATCGCTCTGCAGAATATATTCTGGGGACAGATACTTTCGGTCGGGATACCTTTACCCGCATTCTGTACGGGCTCCGTGTCTCGCTCATGATTGGTCTGACATCCACGTTTCTTGCGATGGTTTTAGGGTGCTCATTGGGAATTATCGCAGGGTATCGCGGTGGATGGGTAGATAGCCTGATCATGCGGGTCATGGATATGCTCCTGGCGTTTCCGACGTTGATAACGGGCCTGTTTATTGTCGCAGTTTTAGGGGCGAATTTCGTCAACATCGTTTTGGCGATCACAGTTACGATCCTGCCAAAGTTCGCACGCGTCGCACGTGCGCCAACTATCGCTTTGAAGGAGCGCGAATTCGTCGAAGCAGCGCGTGCATTGGGTTACTCCGACATTCGCATCATGGCGGTGCACATTGCGCCGAATATTCTCGGTGAAGTCGTCGTGTTGGCCTCTCTTTGGGCTGCCTACGCAATCCGCATTGAAGCCTACCTAAGTTTCATTGGTCTTGGTGTGGCTCCGCCAACACCAACGCTTGGAACAATGATCCGTGATGGATTTAATCACATTCTAGATGCTCCATTTGTTTCTATCTATCCAGGTTTCGCTGTCCTTCTTGTCGTCCTATCACTCAATTTGGTTGGTGACGGATTGCGAGACGCAATTGACCCAAAGCTTAGGGATTAGATCATGACCACTCCACTCATGACAGTCGAAGACCTGTCTATTTCGTTCAAGATTGAAGATCGTTGGTGTCGTGCAGTAAACGGTATCTCATTCGATATACTTCCCAATGAAACCCTGTGCATCGTTGGCGAGTCTGGTTGTGGTAAGAGCATTACAGCGATGTCGCTGATGAAGTTGTTGCCAGATACCGCGCAGCTTGGGGGAAAAATTACCTTTGACGGGCAGGACATCCTGTCAATGAAAGAAAAGGAACTGGAGGGCATCCGCGGCAGCCGCATTGCGATGATCTTCCAAGAGCCAATGACATCTCTTAATCCGGTACTGACTGTTGGTGAGCAGATCGCAGAACCACTTGTGCTGCACAAAGGGATGACGTGGTCTGATGCGCGCCGCGAGGCACGCAATTTGCTCGACTTGGTTAGAATTCCAGATGCTGAACAAAGGTTGGGTCAATACCCGCATGAACTGTCGGGTGGTATGCGTCAGAGGGTCATGATTGCAATCGGCCTTGCATGCCGGCCTGAGATCTTGATCGCAGATGAGCCGACGACGGCGTTGGACGTGACAATCCAAGCCCAAGTCTTAGCATTGCTCGATGACATTCGAAAAGAGCAAGGACTTTCCATTGTTATGATCACCCATGACCTTGGAGTTGTCGCTAATGTCGCTGATCGCGTTGCTGTTATGTACGCAGGCGACTTGGTTGAAACCGCGCCGGTTGCGGATCTTTTCACGGCGCCTTCCCATCCTTACACGCAAGCGCTTCTAAAGACGGTGCCGCGCGCGGATGAAGCGTTTGAGTTGTTACCAATTGAAGGGCAAGTCCCGCCAATACAATTGATGCCAGAAGGGTGTCGATTTGCACCACGTTGCTTGGAAGCTCATGACGCCTGCGAAGTAGCACCTGAACTTTCACCGGGCCCCCATGCCGTGCGGTGTTGGGCAAGGGAGGAGAGAGTATGACTGGACTTTTGATTGTAGATGGCATGGGAAAGACGTTCGGGTCCAAGCGCTTTCTGTCTATGAAGCCCGCGTATTCGGTCACGGCCCTGCGCAATGTTTCGTTTACGATCGCAAAGGGGGAGACAGTTGGAGTTGTTGGAGAGTCCGGATGCGGAAAATCAACTCTTGCACGCTGTGTTCTTGATTTGATTACGCCAACTACGGGGTCAGTTCTGTTTGACGGAACGGATCTAACGGCTCTCGATCCGGCCTCCAAACGCAAAATGCGCGGACGCATTCAGATGATTTTCCAAGACCCGTATTCGTCTTTGAATGGCAAGCGAACTATAGGGAAGACCCTTGCGGAGCCATTGTATGTTCACCAAGGGGTGAAATTTAAGGATGCCTTGCCACGCATTCATGCCGTCCTTGACGAAGTTGGCATGCCAAGAAGTGCAGTTGATAAATATCCGCATGAGTTTTCGGGTGGGCAAAGGCAACGAATCGCGATTGCGCGCGCTCTTATTCTAGAGCCTGACCTGATCGTTGCAGATGAGTCTGTGTCTGCTTTGGATGTGTCTGTTCAGGCGCAGGTATTGTTGCTGCTGCGACGCATCCAGCAAGAGCGGGGATTGAGTTATTTGTTTATCACACACGATCTCGGGGTCGTGCGAAATTTCTGCGACCGCGTGCTTGTCATGTATCTGGGCAGCATTGTGGAAAGTGGGCCCGTCGGTGAGCTTTTGTCAAATCCCAAGCACCCTTATACAAAATCGCTCCGCGATGCGGCACCGATCCCAGACGTGGGAAAGCGTCAGTCTCTAGCGCTGCTTGAAGGAGAGATACCTTCGCCAGCCAATCCCCCATCCGGGTGTGCGTTTCATCCACGTTGCCCGCGCGCATCCGAGATTTGTCTGCGCGAAGCACCCGCATTGCAGGCCACTTATGATCAACGGAGTTTTGCATGCCACAATCCGGAAGACTAAGGCCGGTTCTTGTTGAACTGGCTGACATGGCTGAGGGCTTTGTTCTCAGCCAGGAAGCTAGGCAGGCAGCAATAGAGGCCGTTCTAGATACGATAACAGCGGCAGCGGCTGCCCCACGGTTCCGATTTGCGGAGGCCGTTCAAGACACCTACGGCACAGGAGATTCCGCAGTTTGGTTCTCGGGATTGACGGCCTCTTGTCAGGGCGCGGCTTTCGCAAATGCAATGAGTGCGGCCTATATGGATTTAGATGACGGCCATCGCCGATCTCGTGGTCATCCGGGCGCTGCTGTGGTGCCTGCCGTATTTGCCGAGATAGACCGCCGCCTCGCTGCTGGAATTGAGATAGACGACGAAGCTGTTTTGCGGGCTATCGCGATTGGCTATGAGGTCGGTCTGCGGGTTGCAGGGGCTAAGAGCTTCTATGCGCGCACAGGCTTTTGGGCTGGCATAGCTGCAGCAGCAGCGGTCGGCAGTTTGCAAGATTTAGGCCCAGATGAAATGGCAAATGCACTCGCTATTGCGGGCGAAACGGGGCCGCATATGGCGACGACTACGTCGCCGCCAGCATGGCCGCAACCGAACGGAACTGACGTCAAAGAGGGCATTCCGTGGGGTGTTGTGACTGGGATCTCTGCTGTTCGTTTAGCCCAAGCGGGAATGACGGGCGCTGTTGATCTGGTCGATCATGCGCCGTTTTTCGACGCAGAGGCAATCCTCGCGGATAGGGCAATGCCCGCGATCTGCGAAACCTACACAAAATTCCACGCGGCTTGCAGGCATGTTCATGCGCCGGTTGAAGCGTTCGCATCTCTGGTATCTGAGCATGGCCTTCTAGTCGACGATGTAGAAAGCGTAACCGTCCGAGCCTATAGTGGTGCCCTACGGATCCCTAATTCACCGCGCCCGAACACGCTGGTCGACGCGCAATATTCAATCCCATATTGCGTTGCACTGGTGGCACTGAAAGGTCCAGATGTTTTGCTTTCAATGAGCGCGAGCGATCTGGGTGATGCAACGGCAGAGGCTTTCGCTGCGCTGGTCAAAGTGGAAACCGACCCTTTATGTGAAGCGCGTTTTCCTGCCGAAACACCTGTTATTGTCGAAGTTAAGACCAGAGAGGAGGTATTTGCGAGCCCTGTTACAACTCCTAGCGGAGAAGCTAATGCGAGACCCAGTTGGGACGAACGTCTACGAAAGTTTTATGTCTCAACGCAGCGCACCCTTTCCGTGGAGGAGCGCAATGAGTTCATCTTTGCCTTTGAAGAGTTGAGGATTGGACAGCTCAGAGGCCTGTGTCTGTTCTTGCAGAGTAATCGCGCGCTTCCTTCAGCGCGTTGAGAACCAAGGCGATCGCACGCTTGTCACGTGAGTCAACGTGGTGAACCGTCTGGATTTTCAATGACAGATTCGGGACGAAAGGGCGCGCAACCAACGTGCGAAGATGGCCTTTTGCAAAGAGCGGTGACATAACGCAAAGCCCCAACCCGGCCTCCACAAATGCGCAACAATTCGGGGCTGTTGTGGCTTGGAGTATAATATCAGCTTCAACCTTTGCAGCTTCCATTGCTTCATCTATTAATCGGCGCGTTACGCTGCCTTGTGTGAAAGCAATGAAGTGCTGGCCATGTAGGTCAGTGACATTGACCGTTGATTGGCTAGCGAATTGATGAT
Source organism: Litoreibacter meonggei (assembly GCF_003663885.1). GTDB lineage: Bacteria > Pseudomonadota > Alphaproteobacteria > Rhodobacterales > Rhodobacteraceae > Litoreibacter > Litoreibacter meonggei. Next base: position 238,782 of record NZ_RCCE01000001.1, on the reverse strand, counting down.
CCCTGGGCATCACAGCCACGAAGCTATCGTTTGAAAATAGTGTCGAATTTACCTGTGGGTGGTCGAGGTTGCGCGCTATAATTCCCAGATCCATTTGGCGGGACAAGATGCCGTGTGAGACATATTCCGAGCTTCGGACAATAAATGAAATGCTGACGTCTGGCCTTTCATTTCTAACGAGTTGTGCCGCATGAGACAGAATATGTGGTGGGAAGCCGGGCATCACACCGATGGTGATAAGGCTACGTTCCTTTGCGCGGATCGATGCAATTGCTTGGCCGACCTGATCGACACCGGATAGGATTCTGTCGATTTCTTCGTATACACGAATGCCCCGTTCCGTGACGACGGGCCGGTTTGAATTGCGGTCAATGAGTTGCATGCCAATGTCCGCCTCAAAATGATTGAGGAGTTTGCTCACAGCAGGTTGAGACACGTGGAGGACGTCGGCAGCCCGAGAAACGCTTCCGCTTTCGACGAAGGCCTTGAAAGCTTCCAGCTGTCTCAGTGATGGTTTTCTCAACGTATAACCTCTTGGAATATGATGCGTACTCTTTGTGCTTTTACATTCTGCATGTGCATTTCTACTGTCAAGAAAACTGTGGAGGATAATTACATGAACCTTACGGCGGACTTCACAGTGATTGGTGCGGGGGTCGTCGGCGCAAGCATTGCTTTTGGCCTATTGAGACGAGGTCACTCAGTTGTCGTATTGGATGGATCTAGGGCCGACCCAAGAGCTTCAGGCGCTAATTTTGGCTTAGTCTGGGTGCAGGGCAAGGGCCCCGGTGTGCCCGAATATCAACGGTTAACACGTACTGCATCGGATGGCTGGCCAGACTACGCTGCGGAGATCGCAGGGGTTGTTGGCGATACAAGCGGATCACTGGCATATGAGCGAAATGGCGGTCTGACCTTCACATTTGGCGAGGACGGCTTTCAAGAAAGAAAGAACCAGCTCAATCGCCTGCACAACGAACGTGGCGCGGATGGCGACGATCATGAAATGATCGATCGGTCAGAGATACAACAGATGATGCCTGATTTCGAGCTAGGTAATGATGTGTCAGGGGCGAGTTTTTGCTGGCGGGATGGGTGTGTGAATCCGCTGAAACTACATGCGGCACTCCTGCGGGCAATTGAGCGTTTCGGGGGGACGATCTGCTTTGATGCCAAAGTGGAGACCATTGAAAAAAATGACGAAGCCTCATGGACGCTGCGTGGCCAGAAAATAACCGTGTCAACAGGCCATGTCGTTGCTGCAGCGGGCTTGGGTACAAAAGAAATTGCCAATCAACTGGGGTTAGATGTTCCAGTAAGACCGCAACGAGGCCAAGTTATCGTAAGCCAACGCATGCCACGCGTGATGGGGTTGCCAGCAAGTACTTTACGGCAGACGGCCGATGGGACTTTTTTGGTAGGTGCGACCAAAGAGGATGTTGGGCTGGACGAGTCAACGTCGCTGGCCGCTGCGGGTCAGCTGGCGCGGAATGCCACTCGGATTACACCGATGCTGAAAGATGTGAATGTCGTTCGCCATTGGTCTGGTTTGCGCGTCATGACCCCAGATGGCGCACCAATCTATGATTTTTCCGAAACCGCGAGTGCGGCAGCTTGCCATTCTGGCATCACGTTGGCTCCAATTCATTCCGACTTATTTGTGGAATGCTTGCTTGGGAACAAGAATAAACATGAGCTCGCAGCCTTCCATCCAACCCGCTTCAGATCGGCGACTTGATCTTTGAAAGCAAGGGGGATTGGCTACCTCAACCGAGACCATAGATCCTTAAAACCCTGCGAAAACCCACGCCAGAAAAACTGATACTGTGTTGTTTTGGCTCGATTTAGACTGATTGGAAAACCTATATGATTGAACGTCTTCAAACTGGTACGCGCATGAGCAAGATCGTGAAGCATAATGGTACAGTGTATCTTTGTGGTCAGGTTGGGGCTGGCGACACCGTCGCAGAACAAACACGCGATTGCCTTTCGCGCGTCGATACTTTGCTCAAGGAAGCTGGGTCAGATCGTGAACACATCCTGCAGGCAATTGTTTGGTTGTCAGATATGGCTGACTTCAATGAGATGAATGAGGTTTGGGACGCTTGGGTTCCATTGGGGTACGCCCCCACGCGAGCTTGTGGTGAAGCAAAGCTCGCCAGAGATGTCCTGAAGGTTGAAATTATCATAACAGCTGCCGTCGCTCCAATTCCATGACTCCAGATCATGGGCGCAGACAGATTTACGACGCTGGACAGGGCAGGACCTTTGGGGTGAAAACTTGCCAACGCCAATCCGGAGCATCAGAGCCAACATGTCCATGAAATCCATTTCAGAGCCCGCCCGATATGTTGATGGCTTTTCCTTAATAGTTGGATAAGATGCCAAAGCACTGCGTTTGGCAGACGGATCAGCGCTGCGAGCTCTTGCTCGCATGATACTGAGGTTAGTTTTCTTCTTGTTGCCTATCTAAAAACATCTGACGTCAGTGCCCCAACGACCGCTTTGGCATGCTCTGAAGCGGTCGTTGGGGATTTGTACTTTGTCCCATAATCTTTGAGTTCACCGGATTGGTTTTGCTGCGTCTTGCATGAATGTCCGGTTTTTGCGCTGCAACGCAGCATCAAAAATAGTGCACCTAGCGTATTTTTGATGTCGCGAGCGCGCGCGGCGAAAAAATCGGATTTACAGAATGGGCTCAGACCGGACATTCACCAATTATGGCGGTGTCGGTTAACTCACCCCAACTTCCCCTCCATCCATTCCCGCATATGCGGCCGATAGAACTCCAGCTCTTGCGCGACTTGGGGCAGGGTCTCCATCTGCGCGCAGTAGGTGCGGACGGTGTCTGACCAGTGCAACGGGGGGAGGACGGTGTGGGTCTCCATCAGCGCCAGCCATTCCAACGTGACGATCAGGCCGCAATCACAGAGCCAGAGGCGGTCGCGGGGGAGCGGGCTTTGGTCCAGCAGCGTGCTGAGCGCGCTGAGGCGTTTGGTGATTTCTGCGTGCGCTGCCTGCACCTCTGACGCAACGCGCGTTGCCGGACTGACGTTGGCGAACAGCAGGCGCAGGGCCGGCTCCAGCCTTGTGTCGTGGAAGCGGGACAGCTCGCGGCACTTGGCGCGCGGGATGAGGCCTGTGGGCAGCATGGCGGGGGCGGGGTGCTTTTCCTCTAGATATTCGGCGATCGCCTCGCTGTCGGTGAGGGTGAGGTCGCCGTCCACAAGCGCGGGCAGGTTCCCCGTGGGGACCAGCGACAGGTAGTCGGCGGGCGGGGCCAGATCTCGCCACTCCAGCCCCTTGGTGCGCAGGGTGAGACGCAGTTTCGCGCAGTAGAGCGAATGATCGACGGAATAGATTTCATACATGGGGGCGAGTGTAGCCTTCCCCCTTGCAGGCGTGAAGTTGCCAATACATCATGTACGCAGTTGTGAATTCCCGCGCAGATGTCTTGCCCCTATGGGTCGTGGGCGTGTAAGACGCGAGGGATAAACCTTGTGCTACAAAATAAAGGGGTGGGGTATGCGTCGAGTTGTGATTACCGGGCTTGGAATGGTGACGCCTTTGGGCGACGGCGTGGAGACCACGTGGAAGAATGCGCTGGCGGGCAAATCCGGCGCGGGGACGATTCAGAAATTTGACGCCTCCCACTTGGGAACCGGCTACGCCTGCGAAGTGCCGCGGGGCGAGGGTGAGGGCGAATTTAACGCTGACGCCTATATGGAGCCCAAAGAGCAACGTAAGGTGGATGACTTCATCCTGTACGGCATGGCGGCGGCGCAGCAAGCTGTGGAAGACGCGGGCTGGACGCCGGATGACACCCACGAGCTGGAGCGCACGGGTGTTATGATCGGGTCGGGCATTGGCGGCTTGTCGTCGATTGCGGATACGGCTGTGCTAATCAAGGAGCGCGGCCCCCGTCGGGTATCGCCGTTCTTTATTCCGGGCGCATTGGTGAACTTGGTCTCCGGTCAGGTGTCCATTCGCTACGGCTTCAAAGGGCCGAACCATGCGGTTGTGACGGCGTGCTCCACTGGTGCGCATGCCATCGGCGACGCGGCGCGGCTGATCGCGCTGGACGACGCGGATGTGATGATTGCGGGCGGGGCGGAAAGCCCGATTTGCGAGATCGGGATTGCCGGCTTTAATGCGTGCAAGGCGCTGTCGACTTCTGGGGCTGACGACCCGACCAAGGCCTCCCGGCCTTGGGATGCGGACCGTGACGGGTTTGTCATGGGCGAGGGCGCTGGCGTTGTTGTGCTGGAAGAATACGAGCACGCCAAAGCGCGCGGCGCGAAGATTTACGGCGAAGTGCTGGGATATGGGCTGTCTGGTGACGCCCACCACATCACCGCACCGCCGCCGGACCATGAAGGTGCCGAACGCGCGATGCGGGCTGCGGTGAAACGGGCTGGCATCGAGCCGTCGCAGATTGACTATATCAATGCGCATGGCACCTCGACCATGGCGGACACCATTGAGCTGGGCGCTGTTGAGCGGCTGCTGGGGGATGCCTGCAAAGGGGCCACCATGTCGTCGACCAAGTCGATGACGGGTCACCTGCTGGGGGCCGCTGGTGCGATTGAAGCGATCTTCTGCATTCTGGCGATGCGCGACAATGTTTGCCCACCGACGATCAACCTTGATAATCCTGCCGTGGATACCGACATAGACCTGTGTGCAAACAAGGCAGTAAAGCGCGACGTTAATGTGGTGTTGTCCAACAGCTTCGGCTTTGGCGGGACCAATGCCTGCCTGATTATGGGGAAAGTGTAATCCGCTCATGTGGAAATCCATCGCCTCGAATTTTCTGACGCTGTTCATCCTGCTGCTGGTCGCCGCTGGCGCCTTGGTGGGCTGGGGGCAGTCACAATATACCAAAGCCGGACCGCTGGAGGACGCGATTTGTGTGCGTGTGCCTTTGGGCGGCTCGATGGCCTTGGTCTCGCGCGACCTTGAAGCCAAAGGGGCCGTGTCGAACGGGCGCATCTTCCGCATTGGCGCGGACTATGCGGACAAGTCGCAACAGCTGAAGGCGGGCAGCTTTCTAGTGCCTGCGGGCGCGTCGATGGAGCAGATCGTGGATGCTGTCACCCGCGGCGGGCAGAACACCTGTGGGACGGAAGTGGTGTACCGCGTTGGCGTGACCTCGCGCAGCGCTGTGGTGCGGGAGCTGGACCCTGCGACGAACGAATATATCGAGACGGCGAAGTTTACGCCCGGCGTGGATGAGGTCCCTCAGGTCTATGTGGAGGCACGTGACGACCGTGACGTGCGCTACCGCGTGGCGGTGGCCGAAGGGGTCACCAGCTGGCAGGTGGTCGATAGCCTGCGCGCGCTGGATGTGATGGAAGGCGAGATCGAGGCAACGCCCGCTGAGGGCAGCCTTGCGCCGGACAGCTACGAGATCAAACCCGGCGCGGATCGTGCCGAGTTGATTGCGAAGATGCAGGCGGCGCAGGAGAAAATTCTGGCCGAGGCATGGGAAGCGCGCGATCCGACGGTGCCGCTGGAGACGCCGGAGGAGGCGTTGATCTTGGCCTCAATCATCGAGAAAGAGACTGGCGTTGCCGAAGAGCGGCGTCAGGTGGCGAGCGTGTTCACCAACCGTTTGCGTAAAGGCATGAAGCTGCAAACCGACCCTGCGGTGATCTATGGGATCACCCGTGGCGAGGGCGTGCTGGGGCGCGGGTTGAAGCGGTCCGAGCTGGACCGCGAGACGCCGTATAACACCTATGCCATTCCGGGCCTGACCCCGACGCCGATTGCGAACCCGGGGCGTCTGGCGATCGAGGCTGCGCTGAACCCTGACGACACGCCGTATATCTTCTTTGTGGCGGATGGCACGGGCGGACATGCGTTCGCTGTGACCATTCAAGACCACAACGAAAACGTTGCCAAATGGCGTAAGATCGAAGCGGAGCGAAACGCCAACAATTAGGGCGCTAACCCTTTGTTAACGAACAGCGTTCGCAGGTTTTCGGATTGCGCATTTTCTTGACTTTTGGCCTGCGTTAGGCGAAAAGACCTCTCAAGACGGAACAAGTGAGAAAGCGGCTCGGGTCACCATGACCCTTGGCCGCTTTTTTGTTTTCCGACCCTAGATAGAGCCTCCCCGCCGCTGGCGAGGGACGTAGGAGGCCCACATGAACGAGACACCTGAACCAACCGGCTTGCCGGACCAATTGGTGACCCAATCCGTAGACGAGGTTTTGGAAGACCTGACGGTGATGGCCCGAGAACTGACGGCACAGGTCAGACGGGAATGGCGGCGCGTTATCGCAGACCAGTCGGTCGCGCCGGACTTCAAGACGAAGCTGAAGAGCGATCTACAGCACCTGTTGAACACAAGCAGAGACGCGGAAGGAAAACTTGATGAATACCGCAGAAAGCGTGCCGGGCGCGCCGCAGAATACGCCGTTGATCTTGGAGCGGCCCGGCTTGAGATCAGGCGCCGCCTTGATCGCATCCGCGACGGACGAGATCCGCGAGGCGTTTCTTGAGGGGCTGAGCGACGAGGAGGCCTCGGCGCTGCCGTTCCTGTTCGATTTCTGGGCGCATCCGCATCAATTGCCGCCTGCGGGCGATTGGCGGTCCTGGGTGATCATGGGCGGACGCGGCGCGGGCAAGACCCGCGCGGGCGCAGAGTGGGTCCGGATGATGGTCGAGGGCGACATGCCGGGCGACGAGGGCCGTGCGCGGCGCGTGGCGCTGGTGGGTGAGACCTTTGACCAAGTGCGCGACGTGATGATTTTTGGCGATAGCGGGATACTGGCGTGCTCTCCGCCTGACCGCCGACCTGAATGGCAGGCGACGCGGCGGCGGCTGGTTTGGCCCAATGGGGCCATTGCCGAGGCGCATAGCGCGTCCTCGCCGGAGCATATGCGTGGGCCGCAGTTTGACGCGGCTTGGGTGGATGAGCTGGCCAAGTGGACCAAGGCGCGGGAGGCCTATGACCAGTTGCAGTTCGCGCTGCGTCTGGGGGACCGCCCGCAGCAGGTGATTACGACCACGCCACGCAATGTGACGGTGCTGAAACAGATACTGGATGCGGGGTCGACGGTGGTGACCCATGCGCCGACCGAGGCCAACAAGGACAACCTTGCGGCTTCCTTCCTTGAAGAAGTGCGCCGCCGCTATGGCAACACGCGGATGGGGCGTCAGGAATTGGACGGCATTTTGCTGGACGATCTGGACGGGGCCTTGTGGACGGCGTCAATGCTGGAGGATTTGCGGGTGACGGAGTTGCCCGAGTTCGAGCGGGTGGTGGTCGCGGTGGACCCGGCTGTGTCGTCTAAGAAGGCGTCGGACGCCTGCGGCATCGTGGTGGCTGGGTTGGTGCGGTCCGGCAAGGACTGGGAGGCTGTGGTGATCGAAGATGCGACCGTTGAGGGGGCGTCGCCCACAGGCTGGGCCCATGCGGCCTTGGCAGCTTACGAGCGGCACGGTGCGGACCGGATCGTGGCGGAGGTGAACCAAGGGGGCGATCTGGTGGAGACGTTGATCCACCAGCTGGACCCTATGGTGCCGTACCGGTCGGTCCATGCCTCGCGGGGCAAGGCGGCGCGGGCGGAGCCTGTGGCGGCATTGTATGAACAGGGGCGGGTGAAGCATTTCGGCGCGTTGGGGCCGTTGGAAGACCAGATGTGCCAGATGACGGTGACGGGGTTTCAGGGCTCCGACTCGCCGGACCGCGTGGACGCGTTGGTCTGGGCGTTGACGGAACTGATGGGGGCAAGTGCACCGCAGGCGCGGATACGCACGCTATAGAGCACCGTACGGTGGTTTAATGTGATGTTAGGGGCAGTGAGTTAGATTGCCCTTAACGACGCGATGAGAGGGCTTTGGCCCTGATGCGACAGACAATCGAGGCCCCCATGGATTGCACCACGGGGGCCTTTTCTTTTTGGACGAACAGGAGCCGGATGATGGTGTTTGACTTTTTGCGGCGTGGCCAGACTGAAGTGGGGCGGGCGGAGGTGCCGGAAGCGAAGGCCTCGGCCACGGGCAAGGTGCTGGCTTATGGCGGGCGCGGCATTGCCTGGAGCCCACGAGACACGCCGTCGCTGACGCGGTCCGGCTTTGCAGCGAACCCTGTGGGGTTCCGGTCGGTCAAGATGATCGCGGAGGCGGCTGCGGCGCTGCCGCTGGTGTTGCAGGACGGCGCGCAGCGCTATGACACGCACCCTGTTCTGGGACTGATGTCGCGGCCCAATCAGGCGCAGGGGCGGGCTGAGATGCTGGAGGCTCTGTATGGCCAGCTGCTGCTGTCGGGGAACGGGTATCTGGAGGCCGTGGGCCTTGGGGATGGCGTTCCGGTGGAGTTGCATGTGCTGCGCTCTGACCGGATGAGCTTGGTGCCCGGCGCGGATGGCTGGCCTGCGGCGTATGAATACGCAGTGGGCGGGCGTAAGCACCGCTTTGACATGACGGGGGAGCTGGCGCCGGTTTGCCATATCCGCAGTTTCCACCCGCAAGACGACCATTACGGGTTCTCGCCCTTGCAGGCGGCGGCGACGGCGATTGACGTGCATAACAGCGCCTCGCGCTGGTCCAAGGCATTGCTGGACAACGCGGCGCGGCCTTCGGGCGCGATAGTTTACAAGGGCGGTGACGGCCAGCAGGCGATGACCAACGACCAGTTCGAGCGGTTGCAGGTCGAGATGGAGGCGCATCATCAGGGCGCGCGGAATGCGGGGCGTCCGATGCTTCTGGAAGGCGGTCTGGACTGGAAGCCGATGGGGTTCTCGCCCTCGGACATGGAGTTCCAGAAGACCAAGGAAGCCGCGGCGCGCGAGATTGCGCAGGCCTTCGGGGTGCCGCCGATGCTGCTGGGGATACCGGGCGATGCGACCTATGCAAACTACGCGGAAGCGAACCGTGCCTTCTATCGCCTGACGGTGTTGCCGATGGCGGGCAAGGTGCTGGGGGCGGTGTCGCACTGGCTGGGGGAGTTGTCCGGCGAGGCGGTGACGCTGTCGGCTGATCTGGACCAGATCCCCGCCTTGGGAGTGGAGCGGGTAGCTCAGTGGAAGCGGGTGGCGAACGCGGACTTCCTGAGCGACGCGGAGAAGCGGGTGCTGCTGGGACTGCCTGCGGAGCCTAGCTGATGGAGGACAAGGACCGCCCGCATAAGGGCGGCGGATCGCGATACCTCTACGAGCCGTTTCAAAGCGGCGTCGAGGCAGCCCCGTTGCTGAAGCTGGAAGCGCTGGAGCGGGTGCAGGCGGAACGCTGGACCGCGCTGGACTACCGGCTGGGGCAGATCGAGACGCGGCTGGAGCGTCTGGACAGGCGGGTCTGGCTGACGATCTTCGGGGTGGCTGCGGCTGTTCTAAAGGAAACTGTGACCGGTGTTTTGTTGCCGTGACTGAACAGGGAAATACTATGATGTCAAACTATTACGGGCCGGAGCTGGAGCGCAAGTTTTGCCAGATCGGAGATCAGGTGGAGCTTGGCGCGGATGCCACTATCACGGGCTATGCCTCGCTGTTTGGCGAAGTGGATCAGGGCGGCGATGTGGTGGCCAAGGGGGCCTACGGCGCGTCGCTGGAGCACCTGGCGTCGAGTGGCACCAAGGTCAAGCTGCTGTGGCAGCATGACCCCGCCCAGCCGATTGGTGTCTGGGACGAAGTGCGCGAGGACGCGCGGGGCTTGTACGTCAAGGGGCGGCTGCTGACCGAGACGCGGCAGGGGTTCGAGGCTGCGGCCTTGATCGAGGCCGGCGCGATCGACGGGCTGTCCATCGGATACCGGACGGTGAAGGCCGAACGGGATGCCAAAGGCCGGAGGCACTTGGCAGAGCTGGAGTTGTGGGAGGTGTCCTTGGTGACCTTCCCGATGCTTCAAAAGGCGCGGGTGGGGGCGAAGGCCGACGACCTCGCGTTGAATACATCGGCGCAGGATTTGGCGGGCGTTTTCCGCACCTTGCGCCACACGCTCAGCGACGCCTGAGCACCTAACGAAGCAACATGCAGGACATGACATGACCAAACCCGAGACAAAGTCCCGGGCCGGAGGGCGTATGCCCGATGGCAACGCTCCGGCTTTTGATTTGGCCGAGGAGATGGCCGGATTTATGAATGATTTCGGCCAGTTTCAGGCCGATGTTAAATCCCGACTTCAAACACAGGAAGACCGTATGACCCATCTGGATCGCAAGAATTTCGCCCGCGCGGCACGCCCCGCACTGTCCACCGCCGTCGAGGCCGAGGTGCCTCACCAGAAGGCCTTTCAGGCCTATCTACGAAGTGGCGATGACGATGGTCTGCGCGGTCTCGAAGTTGAGGCAAAAGGGTTGACCACCGCCGTGGCTGCTGATGGTGGCTATCTGGTGGACCCGCAGACGTCGGACACTGTGGCGACGGTGCTGCGCTCGTCCGCTTCGCTGCGTGCGATTGCCAATGTGGTGAACGTGGAGGCCACGTCCTACGACGTGCTTGTGGACCATACCGAGCTGGGCTTTGGCTGGGCCACGGAGGCGGCGGCGACCGAGACGGACACGCCACAATTCGACCGCATCTCGATCCCGCTGCACGAGCTGTCGGCGCTGCCGAAAGCATCACAACGCTTGCTGGATGACGCTGCGTTTGACGTGGAAGGCTGGCTTGCGGGCCGCATCGCGGACAAGTTCGCGGCGGCTGAGGCGGAAGCGTTCATCAAGGGCGACGGCGTGGACAAGCCCAAAGGGTTCCTGACGCATACCGCCGTGCCGGATGCAGGCTGGACCTGGGGCAATATCGGCTACATCGCGACCGGCGTGGATGGCGATTTTGCCTCCGGCACACCGGCGGAGAGCATTGTGGACTTGGTGTATTCGCTGGGTGCACGCTATCGCGCTAATGCGGCGTTTGTAATGAACTCCAAGACAGCGGGGGCCGTGCGCAAGATGAAGGACGCGGACGGGCGCTTCTTGTGGTCGGACGGTCTGGCGGCGGGCGAGCCTGCGCGACTGATGGGCTATCCGGTGCTGATCGGCGAGGACATGCCGGATATCGCGTCGGGAACTACGGCGATTGCGTTCGGTGACTTCACCAAGGGCTACACCGTTGCGGAGCGCCCAGATTTGCGCATCCTGCGTGACCCGTTCTCGGCCAAGCCGCATGTGCTGTTCTATGCGACCAAGCGCGTGGGCGGCGATGTGTCGGACTTTGCTGCGATCAAGCTGCTGAAGTTCGCGGTCTCTTGAGCGGGCGGGTCGGGCGTGGAGCATCCCGCCCGACCCCCATTCCCTGATTTTTGAAACAGACCCGTTTGGAGATGGATGATGGAGCTGGTTGATCTGACCACCACCCCCACCGAGGCTTTGCCCTTGGACGCGTTCAAGGCGCATTTACGGCTGGGGTCGGGCTTTGCTGACGCGAGCCTGCAAGACGACGTGCTGGACGGGTATCTCCGTGCGGCGCTGGCAGCGATCGAAGCACGCACCGGCAAGATTTTGTTCGAGCGGGTCTTGCAATGGCGCCGGACCCGATGGGCAGCCTACGGGCATCAACCGCTGCCGGTGGCACCGGTGACGGCGATTGCCAGCGTTGCGTTGCGCCGTGCGGATGGCGTGGTGGGCGAGATAGCCGAAGAGCTGTACGGGCTGGAGCGCGACACGCATCGCCCGCGCTTGTTCGCTTTGGGCCGCAGCCTGCCTGCGATTGCGGAAGGTGGCGAAGGTGTTGTGACGTTTACGGCGGGCTATGGCCCTGCTTGGGACGACATTCCAGCCGACCTGCAACAGGCAGTGCAGCTGTTAGGTGCGTATTATTACGAGCACCGCGATGATTTGAGCGGTCCGGATGGTGTGATGCCGTTTGGCGTGGTGTCGCTGCTGGAGCCGTATCGCAACATCCGTGTGCTGGGTGCGCGCGCATGAGCGTGGAGTTGAACAGACGCCTGACGTTGGAACACGCGGTCCGTGTGGCGGACGGGGCAGGTGGCTACACCGAGGCTTGGGTTGCCTTGGGCGATCTGTGGGCGCGGGTCAAGGCGGGGTCCGGCCGCGAGCGGTTCGGGGCGGGGGTGACGGTGTCGACCGTGCCTTACCGGATCGTGGTGCGCGGTGCGCCTGTGGGCTCGGATGCGCGGCCCAAGCCGGAGCAGCGGTTTCGGGACGGGGCGCGGGTATTCCGGATTGTCGGGGTGGCCGAGTATGAAACCGACGCCCGCTATCTGACTTGCTTTGCCACAGAGGAGGTCGCGGGATGACCTATGCAGTTTCAGCCGCCTTACAAGCGGCGGTGTATGGCGCACTGGCAGGCGATGGGGAGTTGAGTGCGCTGGTCGGTGGTGCCGTGTTCGATGCGGAGCCTGCGGGCAGCCTGCCGGAGCTTTATGTGACTCTTGGGTCGGAGCGCGTGCGCGCGGGGTCCGACGCGTCGGGTGGCGGGGCGGTACATGAGTTTGTGATCTCGGTCGTGACGGACGCGGCGGGGTTCTCGACGGCGAAGCAGGCGGCGGTGCTGGTCTGCGATGTGCTGATCGACGCGGACTTGCCCCTGACGCGCGGGCGGCTGGTGTCGTGCCGGTTCCTGAAGGCGAAAGCGGCGCGGGCGGAGCGCGGCAATGCCCGCCGGATCGACCTGACGTTTCGAGCGCGGGTGGATGACGAGTGAGGTCTGCGGCTTTGGCGGGCGGCGGAATTAGGTATTTTTGAAGCAATGATGGGGGCGGGTGCTCTGCGGGGCGCGCGTTAACCTTAATGAAATATGGATGGAGATGAGCCATGGGCGTGCAACGCGGCAAGGACTTATTGTTGAAAGTGGATCTGACCGGCGACGGGCAGTTCGAGACCATCGCGGGCCTTCGCGCCACGCGGATTTCGTTCAATGCGGAGCAGGTGGACGTGACCTCGATGGAGAGCGCAGGGGGCTGGCGCGAGCTGTTGGCGGGTGCGGGGGTGAAGAGTGCTGCGATCTCAGGCTCGGGTGTGTTCCGTGACGAAGGCACCGACGAGCGGGCGCGGCAGATATTCTTTGACGGGGAAGTGCCGCAGTTTCAAGTGATTATCCCCGATTTCGGGATCGTGGAGGGGGCGTTCCAGATCACCTCCATCGAATACGCAGGGGCGCTGGAGGGGGAGGCGACGTATGAGATGTCGCTGGCCTCGGCGGGGGCGCTGACGTTTACCCCGATCCTTGATGCGCCGGTGGGGCCGTGATGGCGAACCCCTGGGCGGGCGAGGTCCGGTTGGTGCTGGACGGTCAGGCGCATGAGTTGCGCCTGACACTCGGCGCGCTGGCGGAGCTGGAAACGGATTTGGCGGGCGAGACCGTGCTGGACCTGATCGAGCGGTTCGAAGCGGGCAGGTTTTCCACGCGGGACGTGCTGGCATTGATGGTGGCTGGCCTGCGCGGTGGGGGCTGGCGCGGCGTGGCGGCTGATCTGGTGTCCTCGGAGATCGAAGGCGGCTTGCTGGAATGCACCAAGGTGGCGGCACACCTGCTGGCGCGGGCGTTTACCACGCAAGGGTCATGAGCGGCTTTGACTGGCCCGCCTTGCTGCGGGTTGGCGTGGCGGGCGGGCTAAAGCCTGCGGAGTTTTGGGCGCTGACCCCGGCGGAGCTGGTTTTGGTTTTGGGGCTGGAAGCGGTGGAGAAGCCGTTGAACCGCGCTCGGCTGGCAGAGCTGGAGCGCATGTATAGCGACATGAAGGGAGCGCCGTGATGGGTGTTTTGGACGGGATAGACGGGCTGGAAGGCCGCATCGAGGGGTTAGAGACGTCGCTGGGTGGCGCGGAAGTGGTCGTGAGCACCTTCGAGACGGAGTTGGCGGCGATGCGCTCGACGATGCTCTACACCTCGCGGGAAGTTGCGTCGCTGTCATTGTCGATTGGCGGTGGGTTGCGCAAGGCGTTCGAAGGGCTGGCCTTTGATGGCATGAAGCTGTCGGATGCGCTGAAAACCGTGGCCGAGAGTATGGTCAACGCCGCCTATAACACCGCGATGAGGCCGATCCAGAACGGGTTGGGCGAGGTGATCGCCAATGGGATGAACGGCTTGGTGTCGGGGATATTGCCGTTCAAGAAAGGCGGCACGTTTAGCCAAGGCCGCGTGATGCCGTTTGCAAAGGGGGGGGTCGTCAGCTCGCCCACGAATTTTGCCATGCGTGGTGGCATGGGGCTGATGGGCGAGGCGGGGCCCGAGGCGATTATGCCTTTGGCGCGCGGGCCGGATGGCAGCTTGGGGGTGCGCGCGGGTGGCGGCGGTCAGCCGGTGCAGGTGGTGATGAATATATCCACGCCTGATGTGGCGGGGTTCCAACGCTCGCAAAGCCAGATTGCAGCGCAGATGGGCCGGGCGTTGAGCCGTGGCCAGCGTAACCGTTGATCCTGGGGAGGACACATAGATGAATTTTCATGAAGTGCGGTTTCCGGCGTCTTTGTCCTTTGGCTCGCTGGGTGGGCCAGAGCGGCGCACGGAGGTGGTGACCCTCGCCAACGGGTTCGAGGAGCGCAACACGCCTTGGGCGCATTCACGCAGGCGGTATGACGCGGGCGTGGGGATGCGGTCGCTGGATGACGTGGAAGCCATGGTGGCGTTTTTCGAGGCGCGTCAGGGGCAGCTTTTCGGGTTCCGTTGGAAGGACTGGTCAGACTTCCGCTCGTGCAAGGCATCGGGAGAGGTGACGTTTGAAGATCAGGTGATCGGGCGTGGGGATGGCGAGCAGACCGAGTGGCCGTTGATCAAGACATATGCGTCTGGCGGGTATGACTACGCGCGGCCTGTGAAGAAGCCGGTTTCGGGGACCGTGTTAGTCGGGTTTGACGGCATCGTGCTGCAAGAAGGCGTGGATTGGGAGATTGATCTGAATACGGGTGTCGTGAGTTTTGGCGAGGCACCGGATGCGGGTGTGGAGATTACCGCCGGATACGAGTTCGACGTGCCCGTTCGGTTTGCGGTGGACGCGATCCAGACCAGTGTAGCGAGCTTTCAGGCAGGTGACGTGCCGAGCGTGCCGGTCTTGGAGGTGAGGGTATGAGCTTGCAGGAGCATTTGGCCGGTGGCTTGACCACCGTGTGCCGCTGCTGGGCTGTGACGCGGCGCGACGAGCGTGTGTTCGGCTTTACCGATCATGACGAAGGTCTGTCTTTTGAAGGGGTAGACTTCAAAGCGGACACGGGGCTGACAGCGAGTGCGTTGCAACAGGTCACTGGACTGGCGGTGGATAACACTGAAGCCGTGGGGGCGCTGTCGGATGACGCGGTGACGGAGGCCGACATCAATGCGGGGCGTTTTGATGGGGCTGAGGTGACCGCGTGGCTGGTGAACTGGCGCGACGTTGAGGCGCGGGAGGTACAGTTCAAGGGCTCGATTGGTGAGTTGAAACGCGCGGACGGCGCGTTTCACGCGGAGCTGCGCGGGCTGTCTGAGGTGCTGAACACGCCTGTAGGGCGGGTGTATCAGAAACCTTGTCAGGCGGTGCTTGGGGATAAGCGCTGCTGCGTTGATCTGACCGCGCCGGGGTATCGCAAGGAAGTGGCCGTTGAGCAGGTCGAGGCGGGGCGGGTGTTTCGCTTTGCCTCGCTGGCGGGTTTTGACGACCGCTGGTTTGAGCGGGGGCGGCTTGAGGTGCGCTCGGGCGCTGCCGAAGGCTTGGTTGCCATGGTCAAGAATGACCGTGTCGTGGAAGGCGCGCGGGTGATCGAGCTTTGGGAGGAGCTGCGGTTGCCGGTTGAGAAGGGCGACTTGGTGCTGCTGGAAGCGGGGTGCAACAAGCGGATCGAGACCTGCCGATTGAAGTTCCAGAATGTTGCCAATTTTCAAGGCTTTCCGCATATTCCGGGTGAGGACTGGCTGATGACCTACCCGCAGGACTCGGGCGTCAATGATGGCGGGAGCCGTTATAAATGAGTGGCATTTCTGAACAGATAGTAGCGGAGGCTCGGGAGTGGATCGGCACGCCCTACCTTCATCAGGCGAGTTGCAAGGGGGCGGGAGCTGATTGCCTTGGCCTTTTGCGCGGGGTGTGGCGGGCTGTTTATGGCACGGAGCCGGAAGCGGTGCCCGCGTATTCGGCGGATTGGTCGGAGCCGCAGGGTGAGGAGCGCCTGTGGGCGGCTGCACGACGGCGGCTGGTTGCCAAGGCGCTGGATGAGGCCGCGCTGGGCGATGTGGTGCTGTTTCGCATGCGCGAGCAGGGGGTCGCCAAACATCTGGGGATCACCTCGACACTGGGCGATGCCCCGAAATTTATTCATGCCTATTCGGGGCATGGGGTTGTGGAGTCTCCGTTCTCGGAGCCTTGGGCACGGCGCGTTGTCGCGCGATTTGAATTTCCGAAAGCAGGTAGCTGATGGCAACTATACTTCTCTCTGCGGCGGGGGCCGCTGTTGGCGGCGCATTGGGCAGCGGCGCGTTTGGGATCAGCTCTGTCGTCATCGGGAGGGCCATCGGCGCGACGATTGGCCGTGCGATTGACCAGCGACTTCTGGGGGGTGGCTCCCAGACGGTGGAGACCGGCCGTCTGGACCGGATGCGTGTCATGGGTGCCAATGAGGGCGGGGTGATCCCGCGTGTGTTTGGGCGTATGAGAGTGCCCGGGAACGTGATCTGGACCTCGCGATTCAAGGAAAAGGTGACGGTTACCCAGCAGCGGGGAGGCAAAGGGGGCGGCCCCAAGGAGACCACGCGTCAATACAGCTATTGCATCTCGATAGCGGTTGCGTTGTGCGAGGGTGAGATCGCCCGCGTTGGCCGGATCTGGGCGGATGGTACGATCATCCGCAAGTCGGATCTGAGCTTGCGGGTGTATCGCGGCACCAAGGACCAGCAGCCTGATCCTGTGATGAGCGCCATTGAGGGAGACGGAAGCGTTCCTGCCTATCGAGGGCTGGCCTATGTCGTTATTGAGGACATGGACCTCAGCGAATACGGCAACCGCGTGCCACAACTGACGTTTGAGGTGATCAGGCCATCGCGGGCGGAGGGCATCACAGAGCCGTTGGTGTCGGACCTAGTGAAAGCTGTTGCTTTGATGCCGGGTTCAGGAGAGTTCGCTTTGGCGACGACGCCTGTATATCGCACAGGAGAGTTCGGCGAAGAGGTTGCGGCGAATGTGAACAGCGCTGAGGGGGTGCCGGACTTAGTGTCTTCATTGGATGCATTGACGGAGGAATTGCCAAAGTGCCGATCCACCTCGCTTGTGGTGAGTTGGTTTGGAGATGACCTACGCGCTGGGCATTGTCGCGTTGCCCCGAAGGTGGAGGATCACGCGAGCACTGCTTTTGCCATTGGGAGTTCACCGATAGCAGGCGCTGATCCGTCGGTGTGGTCGGTGTCCGGGGTTGCGCGCGAGCAGGCTCAGATGGTTGCCCGAAAAGATGGTGTGCCTGTCTATGGGGGAACGCCGTCTGATGCTTCGGTCTTGGAGGCCATTGCCGCGCTGAAAGATGCCGGTCAAGGCGTCATGTTCTACCCGTTTATTTTGATGGAGCAACTGGAGGGGAATACTCTGCCTGACCCGTATAGCGGCAATGCTGGACAGCCTGCGTTGCCGTGGCGTGGGCGGATCACGTCTGAACGGGCGCTCGGGGTTGCGGGCTCTACCGATGGGACGGCGGCTGCCACTGCTGAGATTGCGGCGTTCACGGGGGCCGCGCAGGTTTCCGACTTCGCGGTAAGCGGTGGTGCGGTGAGCTATACTGGCCCGGCCGAATACACTTACCGTCGGTTTATTCTGCACTACGCGCATTTATGTGCTGCTGCCGGAGGGGTTGAAGCGTTCTGCATCGGCTCGGAGATGCGAGGTCTGACGCAAATCCGGGACGCCAGCGGGGGCTTTCCTGCGGTGGAGGTGCTTCGGGTACTGGCCGCAGAGGTGCGTGGGATCTTGGGTGCAGAGGTCAAGATTGGCTATGCTGCCGATTGGTCGGAATATTCTGGGTATCAGCCGCAAGATGGCTCAGGCGATTTGCTGTACCATTTGGACCCTCTTTGGGCGGACGACGCGATCGATTTTGTTGGGATCGACAACTACATGCCGATTTCTGATTGGCGCGATGGGGAGACGCATTTGGATGCGGATTCTGGCTCAATCTACGATCTGGACTACCTGCGCGGCAATATTCGCGGCGGTGAAGGCTACGACTGGTACTACCGCGACAGTGAGGAGCGGGCGTTGCAGATCCGTACTCCGATTGAGGACGGGGCGCATGGGGAGCCGTGGGTCTATCGCTACAAAGATTTATGGAGCTGGTGGGGCGAGGCACATCATGAGCGTGTTGGCGGCGTGCGGTCCACTGAGTCGAGTGCATGGGAGCCACAATCGAAGCCGATCTGGTTCACCGAGATGGGGTGCGCTGCGATTGATAAGGGGCCGAACGAGCCGAACAAGTTTCTTGACCCGAAATCGAGCGAGAGTGCGATCCCGCATTTCTCCAATGGCAAGCGGGATGACTATGTGCAGATGCAATATCTGCGCGCCTACTACGGGTTCTTCGGGGCTGTCGAAAACAACCCCGAAAGCGCAGTCTACGGCGGCCCCATGGTGGATATGTCGCGGGCGTTTGTCTGGGCGTGGGATGCAAGGCCCTGGCCGGACTTTCCGAGCAACCTGTCGGTTTGGAGCGACGGGCAGAATCACGTGACGGGGCACTGGCTGACGGGACGGACCTCGGTGATGCCGCTGGCGCATGTGGTTGGTGAGATATGCGAAAGCGTAGGGCTGTTGGCGTATGACGTGGATGGTCTGCATGGGATCGTGCGCGGGTTCAGTGTGGCTGAGTTCGACACACCGCGTTCGGCGTTGCAGCCCTTGATGATCGCGCTGGGGTTTGATGCCATAGAGCGTGGCGGCAAGGTCGTGTTCCAAGCGCGCCAAGCTGCCCGTGATGTGGCAATCAGCGACGCGGAATTGGTCGTTGATGGTGGCGAGGCTGCGCTAGAACAGATGCGCACGCCGGAGGCTGAGGTCGTCGGTGAGGTACGCCTCGGCTATGTCGAGGCCGAGGGCGAGTTCGTCGCACGTGTGGCGGGTGCGCGGTTCCCGCATGACGGGGCCGCGGACGTCACCCAAAACGAGTTGCCGCTTGCGCTGACCGATGCCGAGGCCACAACAATTGCGGAGCGCTGGCTGTCAGAGGCGCGGGTGGCGCGGGATGCCGTGAGCTTTGCGGTGCCACCTTCACGCAGCGATTTGCGCGCTGGGGATTTGGCAGAGCTTGCCGATGCCCGTGGCGACACAACCTTGTACCGCGTTGATCGTGTTGAGGATCGCGGTGCGCGCCGTATTGAGGCGGTGCGGGTCGAGCGTCAAATCTACACGCCGAGCGAGGCGGTGGAGAGTGTTGGAGAGGTGCGGCCCTTCGCGGTTCCGGTGCCTGTGTCGGCCCAATTTATGGACCTGCCCTTGTTGAAAGGCGATGAGGTGGCGCATGCGCCGTATATTGCCGCGACGGCGCGACCTTGGCCGGGGGGCGTGGCGGTGTACAGCGCGTCTGAGGATAGCGATTATGCGCTGAACTCGGTAATTGAGACACCTGCAAGGATGGGTGTACTGGCGTCGTCACTTGGATCGGCGGAAGCGGGGCTTTGGCAACGGGGCGCGCCGATGCGGGTTAAGGTTTCGGGCGCGCCTCTGAGCTCGGTCTCGCGCGATGCGGTGCTGAACGGGGCCAATGTGGCCGCGATCGGAGATGGCTCGTCTGATGTGTGGGAGATCATCCAGTTTGCGCGCGCGGAACTTGTGGGGCCGGATACTTACGAGCTGTCTGATCTGCTGCGGGGCCAAGCGGGCAGCGACGGGTTGATCCCTGATATCTGGCCTGCGGGCAGCCGCTTTGTGATGCTCGACGGTGGCCCGACACAGATCGAGATGCAGGCATCAGCGCGCGGATTGGCGCGGCATTACCGGATTGGTCCGTCGTTGCGGCCTTATGATGATCCCTCGTTCCGTTACTATATCGAGGCATTCCAAGGGATTGGCTTGCGGCCTTACGCTCCCGCGCATCTTAAGGTGCGCAACTCGGGACCAGATATACAGGTCAGCTGGACGCGTCGCACAAGGGTTGATGGTGACAGCTGGGCGGCGGTCGACGTGCCGTTGGGCGAGGACGTCGAGCGGTATCTGGTGCGGGTGATCCAAGCGGGCAGCGTTGTACGGGAAGCCGAAGTTGGCGCGGCGGCATGGACGTATTCAGGTGCGGACCAAACGGCGGACGGGCTGACGGGGCCTTACACACTCGAAGTGGCGCAGGTGTCCTTGCGCTTTGGACCGGGACTTTTCTCAAGGATTGAAATTAATGGCTGATACAGCAACTCTGAAACTTCCGCTGCTTGCGGCCTCGCAAGCGCAAAAACACGTTACAATGAATGAAGCCTTGGCGCGGATTGACGCGGCATTGCAGTTGAGTGTGGTGAGCCGGTCCTTGGTCACGCCACCTGTGCTGGCTGAGGAGGGCGAGTGTTACCTTGTGCCCCTTGGCGGTGTGAATGCGTGGGACAATGAAGACGGCAAACTGGCGTTCTACTTGAACGGCGGTTGGGAGTTTTTGTCGCCTTTGGCGGGATGGAAGCTGTTTGTCGGGGATGAGGCCGTGGATGTGCGCTTTGACGGGGTGGAATGGCAGGATAACCCGCTGTCGTCCTCGCCATTCGGGGCAAGTATGCGGGCGGAGACGGTGGAGTTTGACTTTGATGTTGGCACTGGTGCCAGCGCGCTTACAGGCTTTGTGATCCCGCAGGGTAGCGTAGTGCTGGCGGTAACCGGGCTTGTTGTGACGGCCATCACCGGCACATTAAGCGATTGGTCTTTGGGAGTTGATACTTCTGACGCCCGGTATGGATCGGGTCTGGGGATTGGTGCGGGATCATGGGTGCGTGGGCTGACAGGACAGCCGCAGGCTTATTACGGCAATACCCAGTTGAAACTAACGGCCAATGGTGGCGACTTTGCAGGTGGCACCGTGCGTCTTGCGGTGCACCTTCTACGGTTCGATTTGCCGCGACCATAACGAAACGTGATCAACCCGTTCACAGTTTCGCGCGTGACAGGGGTTTGGAATTGCCAGATTTTACCTATGTGGTGTATGAACGTAAGAACACTTTAAAGGACATCTGATGGCACATTCCGACCCCAAGTTGGCGAATATCGATCCGGTCTGGTCGCAAATCACAGAAGAAGCGCGTGTGGCCATTGCGGATGAGCCGCTCTTGGGCGGACTTATCCACGGCTCTGTCTTGCACCACGGCAAACTGGAAGCCGCATTGGCCTATCGGTTTTCGCAAAAACTGGCGTCTGCGGAGATGTCAGAACAAATTTTGCGCGAAATCGCAGATGAGGCCTATGCGAGTGATCCCACGCTTGGGGAAGCGGCGCGCGCTGACATTGTTGCGGTTTATGATCGTGACCCCGCGTGCGATCGGTTCCTTCAACCTGTGCTGTTCTTCAAAGGATTTCAAGCAATCCAAGCCTACCGCATCGGGCATTGGCTGTGGAAGCAGGGCCGCAAGGACATGTCTTACTTCGTACAAATGCGGACCTCGGAGACCTTTGGTGTGGATATCCATCCTGCGGCGCGGATCGGCAAGGGTATCATGATCGACCACGCCCATTCCATCGTGATTGGTGAGACGGCTGTCGTTGGCGACAACGTCTCCATGTTGCACTCGGTCACGCTGGGCGGGACGGGGAAAGAGCATGACGACCGTCACCCGAAAATCGAGAACGGTGTGCTGATTGGTGCGGGCGCGAAAGTTCTGGGTAATATCACGGTGGGGCATTGCTCCCGCGTGGCTGCAGGTTCTGTGGTGTTGGAAGAGGTTCCACCGATGAAGACTGTGGCCGGAGTTCCCGCCAAGATTGTGGGTGAGGCGGGGTGCACGCATCCTTCGATCTCAATGGATCAGATGATTGGTACCAAAGGCTGATATTAAATAATTAGGTAGAAAAAGGCCGGATCGTTTGATCCGGCCTTTTTTATTGAATAGCGAGGGCTAGGCGAGCATGCCCATCGGGTTCTCAAGGTTATCCTTGATCGCGTTGAGCAAATTGGCCCCAAGTGCGCCGTCAATCACACGGTGATCGACGCTCAGCGTTGTGGACATCACGGTCGCCACTTTCAGCTCCCCATCTTCGCCCACAACAGGTTTTTTTGCACCTGCGCCCACAGCCAGAATTGCGGCGTGGGGTGGGTTGATGATGGCGTCGAAATTGTCGATCCCGAACATACCCAAGTTGGAGATCGCAAAACTGCCGCCCATGTATTCATGTGGTGCAAGTTTGCGGTCGCGGGCGCGCGTTGCAAGGTCCTTCATCTCTGTAGAGAGGGCAGACAGCGATTTCATGTCGGCGTCTTTCAGGACCGGTGTGAATAACCCGCCTTCGATTGCCACCGCTACTGCAACGTCGGAAGGCTTTAGGCTCAGCGTACGATCGCCAGCCCAGACGGCGTTCGCATCCGGCACTTGTTGCAAGGCCAGTGCGCAGGCTTTGATGATGAAATCGTTAACCGACAGTTTCACGCCGCGGGCTTCCAGTTGCTTGTTCAGTGTTGCGCGGAACTTGAGAAGCGCGTCCAGTTGGATGTCACGACGCAGATAGAAATGCGGAACCGACTGCTTAGCCTCTGTCAGGCGGGCCGCGATGGTTTTGCGCATGCCGTCGAGTGGCTGCTCCTCGTACTCGCGGCCCTCATACATCTTGCGCACTTGGTCGGTGGTGGGGCCAGACGCCATCGCCGGAGCGCTGGCGGCCCCTGCTGGCGCGTCGGTCGATGTTGCTTGTTGAGCTTTTGGTGTGGCTTTTGCACCTTCCACGTCGGCCTTCACAATGCGCCCTTTAGGGCCGGAGCCCTTTAGATCGGCCAAATCAATTCCTTTGTCCGCGGCTATCCGGCGGGCAAGAGGGGATGCGAAGATACGTTCACCGTCAGATTTGGATGGTGCAGCAGCGGGGGCGGCTGCCGGTGTAGGCGCGTCATTTTTAGGGTCTTCAGTTTTGGACCTCGGCGTTTCTGTAGGCTTGGATGACGTCTCGCCAATGTCGTCGGCGCTTTCGCCGTCTTCCAGCAGAACCGCAATCGGTGTGTTCACCTTCACGCCGTCGGTGCCCTCCGACACAAGTATCTTGCCGACGACACCTTCGTCTACAGCTTCAAATTCCATCGTGGCTTTGTCGGTCTCGATCTCGGCCATGATGTCGCCGGAATTAACGGTATCGCCTTCTTTCACTAACCATTTGGCAAGCGTGCCTTCCTCCATAGTGGGGGAGAGCGCGGGCATGAGAATTTCTATTGGCATGGTCTGGTCCTCAGATTGAGAATGAGTAGAAAAGCGTGGCGATGTCGATCACAAGGACAGCCGCGCAAAATGTGAGAAAGGCTACGATAGAAAGCCGTTTGGCTCGTGACACCATTGGGTGGCGCTGCTCGAGCCAGTCGGAAAACGAGTCGATCTGGGCAGCCTCGCTTTGTTGCTGTTTAGCGAGGTAGTCTACCCCCAGTTCGAGACGTTGCTGCTCGAGAACCACGTAGACAATTGCCGCAAAAGTCACGAAGCACACCACGGACATCATCGCGCGGATAGGGAGGGTCGAGGTCAAACTCCCCTCGATTGACAGCGCTTGGAATGCGATGTTTTCAATCGCACCCAAGTTAAACGCAACCGTTAGAAATGATGCGAAGAGGAACGCCCCACATACCCAGATCAGGTTGCGGTTGTTTTCACGCTGCGAGGTTGTGAAGCTTTCGAAAAGCCACCTGCTTGCCTCGATGGAGTGTAAATTTTGGCGTTCCTGAACCATCTTCTAGCGGTAGGTGACAGCTTTTACCGCGTCGATGACCTCTTTGGTCGTCGTCAGTGCAAGCTTTTCGAGGTTGGCCGCATAGGGCATGGGGACGTCCTTGCCAGTGCAGTTGATGACGGGCGCGTCGAGGTAATCGAACGCCTCCTGCATCAGGACCGAACTGATGTAACTGCCAATGGAGCAGACAGGGAAACCTTCCTCCACAGTGACGCAGCGGTTGGTTTTCTTGACGCTTTCGATAATCGCACCAGTGTCCATCGGGCGCAGCGTTCGTAGGTCTAAAACTTCGGCGCTGATACCATCTTCTGCCAATTTATCAGCGGCCTCCAGTGCGTACTTCATCCCGATGCCGAAGCTGACGATGGTCACATCCGTGCCCTCACGCCAGATTTTCGCCTTGCCGAACGGTACCGTGTAGTCATCCATGACCGGGACGTCGAAGGACTGGCCGTAGAGAATTTCGTTCTCAAGGAAGATCACCGGATTGGGGTCACGAATAGCGGTTTTAAGCAGTCCTTTGGCGTCTGCGGCCGAGTAGGGCATCACGACTTTCAACCCCGGAATTTGCGAATACCAGGCAGCGTAGTCGTGGGAGTGCTGGGCGCCGACGCGCGCCGCGGCCCCGTTGGGGCCGCGGAACACAATCGGGCAACCCATCTGGCCGCCGGACATATACAGTGTCTTGGCTGCAGAGTTGATGATGTGGTCAATCGCCTGCATGGCGAAGTTGAAGGTCATGAATTCCACAATCGGGTTCAAACCACCGAACGCAGCGCCCACGCCGATACCGGCAAAGCCGTGCTCCGTGATTGGTGTGTCGATGACGCGTTTGGAACCGAACTCGTCCAGCAACCCTTGGGAGATTTTGTAAGCGCCTTGGTATTCGGCGACTTCCTCGCCCATCAGGAATACTTCCGGCGTGCGGCGCATTTCCTCGGCCATGGCGTCGCGCAGGGCTTCGCGGACCGTTGTTGGCTTCATTTCAGTGCCTTCAGGGATGTCCATTTCGGCAGGAACGACCACCGCGACAGGCGCGCCGGGGTTGGCGGACATCGGCTCGTCAATCGGGGCTTTGTCCTCGTCGTCAGAACCAGCACCAGAAGACGCTTCAAGGTCATCGGCGCTTTCGCCTTCCTCAACCAAAATCGCTATGGCGGTGTTCACTTTCACGCCTTCGGTGCCTTCCGTGATCAGGATTTTGCCGATGATGCCTTCGTCTACGGCTTCAAATTCCATCGTGGCCTTGTCGGTTTCGATTTCAGCCATAATGTCGCCGGAGGAGACAGTGTCGCCTTCCTTCACAAGCCACTTGGCAAGAGTGCCTTCTTCCATGGTGGGCGAGAGGGCGGGCATTAGAATTTCGGTCGCCATGTCTTAAGCCTCCGCTTCCATGTAAATGTCGGTATAGAGCTCGTCCAAGCTAGGCTCGGGGCTTTCTTTGGAGAAATCGGCCGCTTCGTTCACGATGCCCTTGATCTCCTTGTCGATGGCTTTCAGATCATCGTCAGTTGCATGTTTTCCGGTCAGCAGCATGTCGCGGACCTGTTCGATGCAGTCCCGCTCGTCGCGCATCTTCTGAACTTCTTCGCGCGTGCGGTATTTCGCAGGATCTGACATGGAGTGGCCGCGATATCGATAGGTTTTGACTTCAAGGATATAGGGGCCTTTGCCCGCGCGGCAGTGCGCCACGGCTTTCTCTGATGCTTCCTTGACCTTCAGAACATCCATGCCATCTACTGCCTCGCCTTTAATCCCAAAGGCGGCGCCACGGGTGTAGATGTCGGGCGACGAGGTAGAGCGGGCCATGGCAGTGCCCATCGCGTATTCATTGTTCTCGATTACGAAAATCACCGGCAGATCCCACAGCGCGGCCATGTTAAACGCCTCGTAGACCTGACCTTGGTTCGCGGCACCGTCGCCGAAATAGGTAAACGTCACATTGTCATTGCCGCGGTACTTGTCAGAAAACGCCAGACCTGCGCCCAGAGGCACCTGAGCCGCGACGATGCCGTGCCCTCCATAGAAATGCTTCTCCTTGGAGAACATATGCATGGAGCCGCCCTTGCCTTTGGAATAGCCGCCTTCGCGGCCCGTCAGTTCGGCCATAACGCCTTTAGGGTCCATGCCGCAGGCCAGCATGTGGCCATGGTCACGGTAAGAGGTGATGCGCTTGTCGCCCTCTTTGGTGGCTGCTTCCAAGCCTACAACGACGGCCTCTTGACCAATGTAGAGGTGGCAGAACCCACCGATCAGGCCCATTCCGTACAGCTGGCCCGCTTTTTCTTCAAAGCGACGGATCAAAAGCATGTCGCGGTAAAAGCTTAGAAGCTCTTCCTTGGAGACATTCGCTTTCTTGGTGGTTTTCTTGGCGGCCATGCTGGCAGTCCTCCCAAAATCTTAGCGCAAAAGGGTATAGTTTAACGTTAAACTATCTTTTACCAGAGCTTTTGGGAAAGATCACCCCGTTTAAGTGCCGCAAGGAAAATTTTGGCAGGGGTGCGCTGAAATTAAAATATAAAGGATTAAACTTAGTGGGTTAACGCAGCAATATTTCGTCGGAGCGCATCAAACCCAAAGTTAAGCGAGCCTGAACATCTAGTAGATCCAGATCAAGATAATTGTCGGAGAGACGCCGCGTCTTGTTGCGCATCTCTGCCACTTGAGCCTCAAGAGTGTCCAGTTCAGCGCGCAAGGTTTCGATCTCGGCTTCAACCTGAACTCTGCGGAAGATGCCGTAGTCGCCTTGCACTGCTGCAAAAACGAAATACGCCCCCATCAGGAGGAATACCGAAAAGATCAGCAAGGGCGTGATGCCAAAAGTGGTGCGCGAATTGGTCAATGTAAACCTCGGGGTGCGCCTCTTTGCGGACGCTACCCGAAATGAATCGCACATGTGATTCGATTTGTGAATCCCCTAAATTGCTAAATCGGCATTTTTGTTAAGGTTTTTGCCAATTATCCCGCCACAGATGCCTGATAAATGCTGTCGATGGTTGCCGCGATCAGCTCGTTGAACTCGGCGTCGGTCTGTTGGGCGGATAGCCCTTCGGTCAACGCACGAGAGAAGCTGGCAATCACACCTGTGTTCTTGGACAACCGGGCGTTGGCCTCGGCGCGGGAATAGCCGCCCGACAGTGCAACGATGCGCATAACGCGCGGATGGCTGACCAAGGGGTGATACAGGTTCGCGACCTCTGGAAGGGTCAGTTTCAGCATCACGTCTTTGCCTTCGGGCAGGGCATCCAGTTGCTTGGTCAGTTCCACCAGCAGGATCGCCTCGGCTTCGGCCTTGTCAGCGATGGTAATGTTTATTTCCGGCTCAATAATCGGCACCAGACCGTGGCCCATGATCTGGCGACCCAGATCAAACTGCTGCGCCACGTTGGCCGCGATGCCAGACGCCGACGCTGCGTTGATGACCGAGCGCATCTTCGTCCCGAACATGCCCTTTTCCACGCCGCGTTTCAGCAGTGCATCAAGACCGTCAATATGTTTCATCAACTGGACGCCATCGGCCTCGGCTTCCAGACCCTTGTCGATTTTCAGGAACGGGACGACGCCGCTGTCTTCCCAGATGAACTTGCCGGACGGGACGCCATCCATCTCGCGGTCCATGGTCTTCTCGAACAGGATCGCGCCGATGACTTTGTCGCCCCTGAACGCTGGCGCTTTCACGATGCGGGTGCGCATTTGGTGGATCTGGTCGAACATTTCTTCGTCATTGGCGTAGGCGTCTTCGGTGACACCATATTGGCGCAACGCTTTCGGGGTCGACCCGCCGCTCTGGTCCAACGCGGCGATGAAGCCGTTGCCGTTGCGGATTTGCTCGAGTTGTTCGGAGTTCGACATGATAGGCCTCGCCTTGGATACGCTAAATTGCGCAATCTCTAGGCTAGGGGGCGTGCGGTTGCAACGATGCTTGCGCTAACGGCGCTCAGGAGCGCACATAAAACTGCGCGACAACCCACGTCAGAAGCCCGCGCGGGGTGAAGCGGGGCATGAAGGCGAACACTTTGTTCATGAACCCCGGCACGATCACCCGCTTGCCGCGCAACATGCCGGACCAGCCAGCGTCAGCCACATCCTCGGCGGTCATGGACAGGCTCAGCTTCAGCAGCCGCACATCCTTCATGTCGGCGTCTTTGAAGAACTCCGTAGCGGTGGGGCCGGGGCAAAGCACCGACACGGAGATGCTGCTCCCCGCCAGTTCCTGCGCGACGGCCTCGGACAGCGACAGCACATAGGATTTGCTGGCGTGATACACCGCCATTTGTGGGCCGGGCATAAAAGCGGCGGTTGACGATACGTTGAGGATTTTGCCGCCGCCGTTTTGCTCCATGTGCTGCACGCCCGCCTTCATCAGCTGGGTCAGCGCGATCATATTGACCTGCGCTGTAGCCTCTTCGCGGGCGGTGTCGGTTTTCAGGAATGGCCCGTTGATGCCAAGCCCCGCGTTGTTCACTAGCACGTCGATGGGGCCGATTTGTGTGGCCTTGGTCCAAAGCCGTGTCGCCCCGTTCGCGGCATTCAGGTCTGCGATTACCACGTGAACATCTCGTCCGGTCTGGCGCAACTCAGTGGCCAGCGCTTCCAATTTATCTTCCGAGCGAGCGCTCAGGATCAGGTCACGCCCGTCTTGCGCGGCGCGACGGGCGATGGCTTTGCCGATCCCCTCGGAAGCCCCGGTGATCAGCACATAGCCCATGTCCTATCCTTCCAACGCGGCAACACCGGGGAGGGTCTTGCCCTCCATCCACTCCAAAAACGCGCCGCCCGCGGTGGAGATATAGGTGAAATCATCCTCATGCCCGCTCGCATTCACGGCCGCCACGGTATCGCCACCGCCAGCGACAGAGACCAGTTCGCCAGCCTTGGTCTGGCGCGCGATTTCGTCGAGCACATCGAAGGTCGCTTTGTGAAACGGTGCCAGTTCGAACACGCCAAGCGGGCCGTTCATAATGAGCGTCTTGGCGTCTTTCAGGACGCCCATGATGTAGTCCACGGTTTCGGGTCCGGCATCGAGGATCATCTGGTCCTCGGGGCAGTCGCCAGCGGCAACAGTCTGATGTTGCGCGTTTTCCTTGAACTCCTTGGCGACGACGATGTCGCGCGGCAGGATGATTTCGCAGCCGGTCGTCTTGGCCTTGGCGATGATGTCGCGGGCGGTGCCGGCCATCTCATGCTCGGCCAGCGATTTGCCCACGCCGATCCCCTGTGCTGCAAGGAAAGTGTTGGCCATGCCGCCCCCGATCACCAGATGGTCGACCTTTTCCACGAGATTGCCCAGCAGGTCGAGCTTGGTCGACACCTTCGCCCCGCCAACAATCGCAACCACAGGGCGTTCAGGTGTGCCAAGGGCGGCTTCCAGCGCGCTGAGTTCTTCTTGCATCAGGCGCCCCGCGCAGGCGGGCAACAACTTGGCGAGCGCTTCGGTCGAGGCATGCGCACGGTGTGCGGCAGAGAACGCATCGTTGACATAGACATCGCCCAGCGAGGCGAGGCGCTGTGCGAAGCCCGCGTCATTTGCCTCTTCGCCGGGATTGAACCGCAGGTTCTCCAGCAAGGCGATTTCGCCAGTTTGCAATGCCGCGATACGCTCACCGTAGCTGCCGTCAATAAATGCGACAGGCTGGTCCAGAATGTCGGATAAGGTCGGGACCACATGGCTCAGCGACATGTCCGGCACCACCTTGCCTTTTGGGCGGCCGTAATGCGCCATCAGGATCGGTATGCCGCCAGCGGCCAGCACGTCACGTACGGTGGGGATGATGCGGTCGATGCGGGTGGTGTCGGTAACATGGCCATCTTCCATAGGCACATTGATGTCCACACGGATCAGCACGCGTTTGCCATCCAAATCCATATCGTCGAGTGTCTTCCAAGCCATGTGCCGTCTCCATAAATGCTTACGGCCCGCTTCTATAAGGAGCGGGCCGTGTGATCTAGTCGTGGCATTTGAATATTTATGCCAAGATGAAGTCTAGAGGAGTTTCCCCATCGCGACGGCGGTGTCGGCCATGCGGTTGGAGAAGCCCCATTCGTTATCGTACCATGTCAGGATGCGAACCATGTTGCCGTCCAGAACTTTGGTTTGATCCGCTGCAAAGATCGACGAGCGCGGGTCGTGGTTGAAGTCGGAACTCACCAGTTTTTTCTCGGTGTAGCCAAGGATGCCTTCGAGCGGGCCGCTTTCGGCTGCCGCAGCGATTAGAGCATTGACCTCCTCTATGGTCGTATCACGAGACGCTTCGAAGGTCAGATCCACAACCGAGACATTCGGTGTGGGCACGCGGATGGCGACGCCGTCCAGTTTGCCATCCAGCTCTGGTAGAACCAATCCGACGGCCTTTGCAGCGCCGGTCGAGGTTGGGATCATGGACAAGGCCGCTGCGCGCGCGCGGTACAGGTCATTATGCATAGTGTCCAAAGTTGGCTGGTCACCCGTATAGCTGTGGATCGTCGTCATGAAGCCTTTGACGATGCCGATATTGTCTTGCAGCACATGTGCCACCGGCGACAGGCAATTGGTGGTGCAGGATGCGTTGGAGACGACGATATCGTCCTTGGTCAGGCTGTCGTGGTTCACGCCATAGACGATTGTCTTGTCCGCGCCTTTGCCCGGTGCCGAGATCAACACGCGCGACGAGCCGTTTTCCAAATGCGCTTGGCAGGCTTCTTTCGAGTTGAAGATGCCTGTGCATTCCAAAACGATGTCCACGTCACCCCAAGGCAGGTCGGCAGGATTGCGCAGGGCGGTCACTTTGATCGGGCCTCGCCCCACATCGATAGTGTCGCCGTTGACGACTACTTCTTGCGGGAAACGGCCATGGACTGAGTCGTATTGCAGCAAGTGGGCGTTGGTCTCGACCGGCCCCAAATCGTTGATCGCGACGACTTCAATGTCGGTGCGACCGCTCTCGATGATGGCGCGCAAGACGTTGCGACCGATACGGCCAAATCCGTTGATGGCTACTTTAACTGACATGGGGGAGACCCTCCTGATGGGAGATTAGAAAAACTGTTACCGCTAACAATCGCATTTTCGAGCAAAGGTCAACCTGTGGGCGTCAAATTTGGAAGGGTGTGCAGGAAGGATCGACAGCCGAGCAAACGCTTTGCCGCACAAAGTTGACGATACGTTTGCGCCAGATTTCCGATGCTTCAGGCTGTTCAATGGTGCAGCTGACGTGTTAGCGGGTTTCAAAGACCGACACTGCCGGACGACCGTCAATCTTAGACGCGCGATCCGTCAGGATTTCCGGACCAATACGCGCTTGGATTTCGTATCCTCATAGACCGTTGTCATCGTTCGTCCATCCAAAAGTCTGGCCGCACTGTCGGGGTGGTTTGCAGTGTAATTGTTTCGCAAGTCCAGACAAACCGCACCTCCCGCTTCGATGACCCGATCAAAAAGCGGAACGTATTCATCAACGGGGTAGTGGAAGCCGCAGGAATACAGGCTGGTGACCAGATCGCCGGTTAGTCCCTCTAGGGCATCGGGTGTCTTGCGCGGGTTGATAGTCACCGCCTTTGATTTTGCAACGCCGTTTGCGTGCAGCAGGGCTTTGGCATTGTCCAAGCTGGCGTAGCCGCTGCCTTGATTGGACCACTGATGGTATTGATCGGGGGTGTGTTCGATATCGACCAATGTGAAATGCGGCTTAAAATCCCGATGTAGGAACAGATCATTGATTGCCTGTCCGCACCCGATATCGATAACCCGCTTTGGCGCAATCTTCAGGGCTTTCAGCTGGTCTCGTAGCGGGACGTATTCTTGGTAGATCTCCAGCAACGCCCCTTCAAAAATTTCGCGACGTCGGGTTTCGGCCTCGGCCTGAAGCGGCGCGGGGTTGCCGTTCATCCAAGATAAACGCGCCTTGCGCCCGATTTGTTTGGTACGCTGAAATCCGAGCAACATAATCGCATCTGTTGTCAGACTGCTGTCGGAGAGGTCCAATTTCGTAATGTCGTCGGCAGTTGCTATGGAGTCTATTGCGGGTCTGTCGAGCATTACGTTTCCTTTGCTGGTCGTCGAGCTGGCCATGAATGAGCCGGGTGTGTGTGACTGTTATTGACAGTGTGTTGGTGTTCGTCAACGAAATCCCATTCAGCCCGATTGATCGTCGCAAGATGCGCCAAAACTGCACTGGATGTGATCCGCGGCCGGCCGGAATGCCGACGCAGCCAACTTACCGCCAGAAAGCCATATATTCTGTTAGAATCATCAGCTTCTTTCCCAAGAAGATGTGCAAATCCCAACCGAACACCAAAAGATCAGCGGCAATGATGCCGCCGATCAGGATCGCCAAAACGATAGCTATCTTGTTGGTCATGTAAGGCGCGGGCCCTCTGAAGTATCAGAGGCGTCCCATTGCAGAGGCCACGTCGGCCATGCGGCAGGAAAAGCCCCATTCGTTGTCATACCAAGCCAATACCCGAACCGTGCGGCCACCGACAACCTTTGTCTGGTCCGGCGCGAATATGCAGGAGTAATTGGTGTGGTTGAAGTCGATGGAGACTTTCTGCTCGGGGTCATAGCTAAGCACGGCCCCCATATGGCCAGCGGCAGCCTCTGCCACCACAGCGTTCACGTCCTCGACAGTGACGTCCTTGGACGCCTCGAATGTCAGGTCCACGGCGGATACGTTGGGGGTAGGGACGCGCATCGCGGTGCCGTCCAGTTTGCCTGCCAGTTCCGGCAGCACTTCGCCCAAGGCTTTCGCGGCACCTGTGGAGGTCGGGATCATCGCCATGGCTGCTGCGCGGGCGCGATACAGGTCGTCGTGGCGGCGGTCCAGTGTCGGCTGGTCGCCGGTGTAGCTGTGGATCGTGGTCATGATGCCGCGCTCGATACCAATCGCGTCGTTCAACACTTTTGCCAGCGGGGCAAGGCAGTTGGTGGTGCAGGAGCCGTTGGAGATCACCTTGTGTTCTGGCAGCAGGTCGCGGTGGTTCACGCCGTAAACGATGGTGCGGTCAACGCCAGACGCTGGCGCGGAGATCAGCACGCGCTTCGCGCCACGTGTCAGGTGAACTTCTGACTGTTCCTTGGAGTTGAACTTGCCGGTGCATTCCAGCACGACATCAACGCCGCTCCAGTCCAATTCCTGCGGGTTGTAGGTCGAGAATACTTTCATCGGACCACGACCGATATCCATTGTGTCACCGTCAACGCGAACCTCTTGGCCAAAGCGGCCGTGGACGCTGTCGTATTTCAGCAGATGAGCGTTTGTCTCGATCGGCCCGGTGGCATTGATTGCGACAACTTGGATGTCGTTGCGGGCACTCTCGGCGATATGGGCGAGGGTACAACGGCCAATACGGCCAAACCCGTTAATTGCTACGGTGGTGGTCATGGTCACTTGTCCCTCTACGCTCCGCTTAATCTTGTCACGTGGTATAAGGGTAGACACTACATGTGGATAGGTTGATTTGGCTTAAAAATTAAGCTGTTAGCGTTAACACGTAAACAATAAGCCGACGCAGAATGCCGCAGTTTCCGTGTTAGCGTTAACGTTTTGCGGGCGCGCGTGGCTCAGAGGCTCACGCGCGTTTGGCTTCAAGTGATTCTGCCAGCGCTTCGGAGCGTGCCGCCAGCTCTGCCAATGTGTCTGTGACCGACGCAGGTACGACCGGTACTTCCACAGTTTTCTGCGGGGCGGCTCTGAGGTTTTCCACCTCGCGGGTCATCTTTTCGAGGCGATCGTCGGCGGCGCGTAGGTCTTCTTCCAACCCGGCGGTTTTGTCAGCCAGCATCAGGCCCGCCATCAGCAGCATGCGGGTTTCCGGCATGCGCCCGATTTGATCGGCCAACACGCTGGCTTCATTGTCCAGCAATTTGGCGGCAGTCTGCAAGAAATGCTCTTCACCGGTTTGGCAGGCAACCTGAAAGGTGCGGCCCCCGATTTCGATATTGATCTCAGGCATGGGTTAACCCTCCTTAACCAGTGGCGCGATTTCGCTCAAAATGTCGTCGAGTTCCGCCAGATCAGCGGTTCGGGCGGCTTGCAGCGCGTTGTTTTCGGTTTCCAGCGCTGTGTTGATCGAGGCATCCGCACCTTGATGTTCGGCGTTGGCCGCGCGCAGCTGCTTGTTGGTTTCACGCAGCGCATCCATGGCTGCTTGCAGGCGCTTGTTTTCGGCTTCCATGGTTTCCAGCCGGTCCGTCAGACGGGTCACTCGGGTTTCCATTCGCTCCATGCGGGCCAGGTTTTGCTGTCCGGCTTCAACCAGCCGCGCGTTGGTATCACGCTCAATTTCAAGTTCTTCAACCATATCGGCATCCGGTGCCGCAGGGGCGCTGGCAATCTGGTCTGCGCTATACGCAATTCTGTCCAACGCGGTGATAATGCGTTGCTCCAGCTCGGTGACGTCAGTCATGTTTGTCCCTCGTCTCGTAGGAGGACCCGAAGGCGGGATATCCCGCCACGAATCAACTCCGTGCCTCACAGGCTTGATTTTAACCACAGATTGCGGCGAATGCCTCCCCTTTAAGCGCATGTAGTGGTGACGCGACGTCTTCCACGACTTGAACTTCGCGCCCACGCTGGTATCACCGCGGTCGACAAGCCCCGCCAAATAAGGATCAGACCCTTGGATATTGCAGCTCTGCGCAAAGCCCACCCCGAACATTGGATGCGCGCAGCCGCCATCCGAACCCTGACGCTGGACGCCGTAGCGGCGGCGAATTCCGGCCACTCCGGTATGCCGATGGGTATGGCCGACGTGGCGACGGTGCTGTTCGAGAAGCACCTGAAATTCGACGCCTCCGCGCCGCAATGGCCTGATCGTGACCGGTTCATTCTGTCCGCTGGGCACGGCTCCATGCTGATCTACTCGCTGCTGCATCTGACCGGCTATGCCGATATGACGCTGAAGCAGATCAAGGACTTCCGTCAAATGGGTGCAATCACTGCCGGTCACCCCGAATATGGTCACGCGACTGGCGTAGAGACCACCACCGGCCCGTTGGGCCAGGGTTTGGCCAACTCCGTCGGCTTCGCCATTGCCGAGGAAAACCAGCGTGCGCGCTTCGGCAAGAAGCTGGTCGACCATTATACGTATTGTATCGCGGGCGACGGTTGCCTGATGGAAGGTATCAGCCAAGAGGCTATCGGCCTTGCAGGTCGCCACGAGTTGGGCCGCCTAATCGTGTTCTGGGACAACAACAACATCACCATCGACGGCACCGTGGAATTGTCGGATCGCACCGACCAAGCCCAACGCTTCAAGGCGTCGGGCTGGCATGTGCAGGAAATCGATGGCCATGATCCAGAGCAGATTGATGCTGCCATCGAGAAAGCCAAGAAAACCCGCAAACCGTCGATGATCGCGTGCAAAACGCATATCGCACTGGGATCTTCGGCGCAGGACACCTCCAAGGGTCATGGCGCCTTGACGTCGGACGATCTGATCCGCGACACCAAGGCGGCCTATGGCTGGAGCTATGGCCCGTTCGAGGTTCCTGCTGATGTCAAATCCCAGTGGGAAGCTATCGGCAAGCGCGGTGCCGCAGATCGGGAATCGTGGGAAGGTCGCTTGAGCGAGGTTTCCGGCTCCAAGCAGAAAGAATTCGCCCGCTGCTATGCAGGCGATGCACCGAAGAAGCTGTCGGCCACGATCAAGGCGTTGAAGAAGCAAATCAGCGAAACCAAGCCGAAAGTGGCAACCCGCAAGGCATCCGAAATCGCGTTGGAAGTGATCAACCCGATCATGCAAGAAACCTTTGGTGGATCCGCCGATCTGACAGGGTCGAACAACACTCTGACGACGGATATGGGCGTGTTCTCCCCAGAGAATCGTAAGGGCCGCTACATGTATTACGGTATCCGCGAACACGGCATGGCTGCCGCGATGAACGGCATGGCTTTGCATGGCGGAACAAAGGCTTACGGCGGAACATTCATGTGTTTCACCGATTATGCACGTGGTGCTATGCGCCTGTCTGCCCTGATGGGCGTACCGGTGACCTACGTCATGACGCATGATAGCATCGGTCTGGGCGAAGACGGCCCGACCCACCAACCGGTGGAACATCTCGCCATGTTGCGCGCGACGCCAAACACCAACGTCTTCCGCCCTGCGGATGCGGTGGAAACGGCCGAGGCGTGGGAGCTGGCGCTGACATCCAAATCGACGCCATCGGTTTTGGCGCTATCACGTCAGAACCTGCCCACCGTGCGCACCGATCACACGCTGAAAAACCAGACCGCCATGGGCGCTTATGTCTTGGCCGAGGCCGAGAGCAAGCGTCAGGCGATCATCATGGCGACCGGCTCCGAGGTCGAAATCGCCTTGGCCGCCCGCGAGTTACTGGAGGCCGAAGGCATCGGCACCCGTGTCGTGTCCATGCCCTGCTGGGAGTTGTTTGAGGCGCAAGACGAGAAGTATCGCCGCAAGGTTCTTCCTGCGGGTCCGGTGCGCGTCGCGGTCGAAGCGGCAATCGGCTTTGGGTGGGACAAATGGCTGCTGGGCGAGCGTGGCAAGACCGGCAAGGCGGGCTTCGTCGGCATGGAAAGCTTCGGGGCGTCGGCTCCGGCGGACGAGCTTTACGCGCATTTTGGCATCACCGCCCAAGGCGTGGCTGACAAAGTGAAGAGCTTGCTATAACCAGCTAAGAAGACAATAAAAAAAGCCCGGAGAAGCGATGCTTCAGCCGGGCTTTTTTGTGTCAGGCAACGGCCTATTTGTTCATTTCGCGAAACTGATCCGCAGCGGCTTTACTGAACGCAACGCTCTTCGTGTTCAGGATCTTGTCCAACTGCTTGGATTTCAGCGTCGGCGACATGTTGTAGGTGTCGACGATAAACTGTCCGTCAATGAACAGTTGCGCCAGTTGCTGCCACTCCGACCGCTCTTGCACAGCAACCAACAAACGTGGGTCGCGGCTGACATCTACAGGGTAAAACTCGATCTGGAGTGCAGTCAGAAGGTCCAAGGCCATCATCGATTCCGCATCCGCAGGTGATTGGACAGCTCCATTCATGAACAAGACAACGCGATGCTCCGAGAAGATATCGTCTAGGTATTCCTCAATCTCGTCGCTCATCGCATGTGCCCCTTAGGTGTTATGCTCACGAATTTTGTTAGCCGCGTCTTTGTCGAAGCCTACACCGTTTTGCTCCAGCAGGGTATCCAACTCGCCCGACAGGGTCATCTCGGTGATGATATCGCAGCCACCAACGAATTCGCCTTTGACATAAAGCTGCGGGATGGTGGGCCAGTCCGAAAATTCTTTGATGCCGGAGCGGATGCCTTCATCTTCCAGAACATTCACGTCTTTGTACTGAACGCCCATATAGTTCAGAACGCCCGCTACTTTGGACGAGAAACCACATTGCGGCATGCTTGAGGTACCCTTCATGAACAACACGACGTCGTTGCCATTCACGGTGTCTTTGATTTGTGCATTTGCGTCAGTCATGTCTTACTCCGGTGCTTTTGTTGTCAGGGCCAGGGCGTGCAATTCGCCGCTGTCCACCTTGTCTTTCACAGCTGCCATCACCGCACGTTGTTGCTGCACACGGTTCTGGCCTTTGAAACTTTCATCCACCACAAGCGCCGAGAAATGTGCGCCGTCGTCGCCTTGTACTTCGATCTGTGCGTCTGGGAAGCTTACGCGGATCAGATCCTCGATATCTCTGGGTTGCATGGGTGCTCGTGGCTCCTGTCAGATGGTCGTTGGTTAGAAGGTAGGTAGCGGAGTGTCAGGTGACAACCCACGTTCAGCCGACGGCTGCCTCAAAGCTTGTGTGATAGACCTCGGACAACTCGGCCAGTGGGGCCGAGGAGGCCCCGATTGTGACCGCATCGCCCCCGAATTTACCCACTGTGGTAAGCGTCACGCCAGCCAGACCGGCCGCGCCCATCAAGGCCTCGGCCTTATCGAACGAGCAAGCGATCAAGTAGCGGGCTTGATCCTCACCAAAGGCCATCGCGGTGGTGTCATCATCCAAGGTAACGCCAACACTAGCTGCGTCGGCTAGCTCGAACGCGGCCAAGGCCACGCCGCCGTCAGACACGTCCGTGCACACGTCGATCCATTCGCGCTGCGCGCGGATGAAGTCGCCGTTCAGTTTCTCGGCCGCCAGATCGACATGCGGCGCGTCGCCATCCTCGCGGTTGAACACTTCGGCGAGCAGGGCGGACTGGCCCAGATGGCCCTCCGCGTCGCCGACCATCAGCAGCACATGACCCTCGCGCACGATGCCTGCGATGATGCCGTCTGAGTGCTGGATCAGGCCGACCGCTCCGATTGTTGGGGTCGGCAGGATGCCGGTGCCGTCGGTCTCGTTGTAAAGCGACACGTTGCCCGACACGATGGGCATGTCCAGCGCTTTAACGGCAAGCCCTATACCTTTGATTGCGCCCACAAATTGCCCCATAATTTCGGGTTTTTCGGGGTTGCCGAAGTTCATATTGTCGGTGGTCGCCAGCGGCACAGCGCCAACGGCCGTCAGGTTGCGGTAGGCCTCAGCCACCGCCTGCTTGCCGCCCTCGACTGGGTTCGCTTTGACGTAGCGCGGAGTCACGTCGGAGGTGAACGCCAGCGCCTTGTCTGTGCCGTGCACCCGCACGATACCGGCGCCCGCACCGGGCGCGTTGATGGTGTCGGCCATGACCTGACTGTCATATTGCTCCCACACCCATTGCTTGCGGGCATAGTTCGGGCTGGACAGGATCATGCGCAGCGCGTCGATGGCGTCGACCTGCGGGATATCCTCCAGCGGGGCGGCGGCAGGGGTTTCCACCCAAGGGCGGTCATATTCAGGGGCAGAGCCGGACAGGGTCTTCAGCGGCAGGTCAGCTTTGACCTCGCCGTTGTGCAAGACCAAGAAGCGGTCCTCGGCGATGGTTTCTCCGACGATGGCAAAATCCAGATCCCATTTGACAAAGACTGCGCGGGCTTCGGCTTCCAACTCCGGCTTCAGCACCATCAGCATGCGCTCTTGCGACTCCGATAGCATCATCTCGTAGGCGCTCATGTTCTCTTCACGCTGCGGCACGTCCTCAAGGTTCAGCTTCACGCCCAAGCCGCCTTTGTCACCCATCTCCACGGCGGAGCAGGTGAGGCCAGCGGCCCCCATATCCTGAATGGAAATCACCGCACCGGTCGCCATCAATTCCAGCGTCGCTTCCATCAGGCGTTTCTCGGTGAACGGGTCGCCGACTTGCACGGTGGGGCGCTTGTCCTCGATGGTGTCGTCAAACTCGGCGGACGCCATGGTCGCGCCGCCAACCCCGTCACGTCCGGTTTTGGCACCCAGATAGACAACGGGCATGCCGACGCCGGAGGCCGCCGAGTAGAAAATCTTGTCAGTATCCGCGATGCCTGCCGCAAAGGCGTTCACAAGGCAGTTGCCGTTATAGGCCGGGTGGAAGCGCACTTCGCCGCCCACGGTCGGCACCCCGAAACAGTTGCCGTAGCCGCCGACGCCCGCAACCACGCCAGAAACAAGCTGGCGGGTCTTGTGGTGGTCCGGCTCTCCGAATGACAGCGAGTTCATCGCAGCGATGGGGCGCGCGCCCATGGTGAACACATCCCTAAGAATGCCGCCCACACCGGTCGCAGCTCCTTGGTAGGGCTCGATATAGGACGGGTGATTGTGGCTCTCCATTTTGAAGACCACGCATTGACCGTCGCCAATATCCACGATGCCTGCATTCTCGCCCGGACCGCAGATCACTTGCGGGCCTTCGGTAGGCAGCGTGCGCAGCCATTTCTTGGAGGATTTGTAAGAGCAATGCTCGTTCCACATGGCCGAGAAGATGCCGAGCTCCGTGAAGGTCGGCTCGCGGCCCATGATCTCTAGGATGCGGTCGTATTCGTCAGGCGAAAGCCCGTGCGCCGCAATCAAATCATCGGTGATGTGTGGTTCCTGCATGCCGTGAATTCCCCAGATCATTTCTGCTTGCGGACCTCATATTGCACAGGGGCCGCAGGGGGAAGGGGGGATGGAGTTTTCTTGGCTGCGTCGACGGACAGACTTTCGAGAAAAGTCTGTTGTCAGATACTCGTCGAGGATCTGCTCGGTTTCGGAGCTTTGGCACTCCGCAGACTATTTGAGCCAAAGCCAGTAGATCGGCAAAACGGTTAAAACCATAAAGAATATGGATAATGGCTCTCTTTTACCTTGTTGAAACAGCGCCGATTTTTCTTCCAGCGACGTGAAGACATCCAAAATCAACAAATTCACACCGGCGCTGAACAGCGCGATCGGGGCAACTGTCTCAAATAAGGTCAAATCGTCATCAACCGCCTGACTGATATTTTTGACGAGGGGAAAGCTGAATCCCACCAAAAAGGCGTCCAAAATCAAGCGTAGAGCTATATTTGCTTTTGTCGTCATCTTTTCTTGCCTGACAATTTATGCTGTTGCCAAAAAAAGGCCGAGCATAAAGCTCGGCCGAAGTCCAACAGGGAGGTGGGAAGCGCATCAGCGCCGCCCATGCATAGGAATTAGGCGTCGCCCTCGCGCGTTTCAAGAAAAATGGGCAGTTTTTAAAGCATATCCGCTATGCATTTGACGCATAGCAAGCCCTAAATCACCCGTTTTCAATCATTTGCGCGCGTTTCTTCTGCTCGCCGATTTGCTCCACAACAAAATCCCGGAAAGCTGAAATGCGTTTGGATTGCCGCAACTCCTCGGGATAGGCGAGGAAAACCGGCACTGCGTTCGATTCGACATCAGGCAGGACGCGCACCAGTTCAAGGTCATCTATAGCCACATAATCCGGCAGCACACCGATGCCCAGTCCGTTCCGCACCGCCTGCAAGCAACCAAAGTAATTGTTCACGGTCAGAAGATGGGGCAGGTCATAGCTCATCAGTTCGCGTACCAGGGTGGCACCCGCCGACACTTGCTCGGAGTTTACGTTTTGACAGATCAGGCGGTGGTCCTGCAGGTCCTCCATGGATTGAGGGACTTCGTGGCTCGTCAGATAGGCGCGTGACGCGTAGAGGCGCATGCGCACGGACATCAGCCGTTTTCGCACCAGATCGGCCTGCGATGGCTCTTTCATGCGAATTGCAACGTCGGCCTCGCGCATTGGCAGATCCAACACATGTTCATCCAGCATCAAGTTGATGTTGAGGTCGGGATAATTCGCGTAGAAATTCGATAGGCGCGGGGCCAGCCAGAGCGTGCCGAAGCCGATGGTGGTTGTGATGCGCAACTCGCCAAACACCTCTTCCTCGCTGTCGCGTATTCGTGCGGAAGCCGCATCCAGTCGTTTGGTCATCGCGCGTGTGGCGTCGAACAGCAGCTCGCCTTGTTCGGTCAGAATCAGTCCGCGGGCGTGGCGGTGGAACAGGGTGGTGTTGAGCGATTCTTCCAGCGCGCGCACCTGCCGCGACACAGCCGATTGCGACAGATGTAGCGTGTCACCGGCATGTGTCAGGCTGCCGGCATCGGCCACCGCGTGAAAAATTCGCAACTTGTCCCAATCCATAAAGGACCCACTTTCTTACTAAAATGCTTTAAGCTGCGGACATGTAACCCTTTGCGGGGCAAGCCGAAAAGGTTTCATTTAGAAAAACCGCTTGGTAGGTCAGCTTTTGTGACCTATAATACCTGTAACCTGAGCACTGGGAGGCGCGGCATGGGCGATCAATCAATTTCACTGAATGACCGGTTTGATCTGGATAAATCGCCCGTTCTTTTGAACGGCACGCAAGCGCTGGTGCGCCTTGTTTTGATGCAAAAGGCCCGTGACAAGGCCGCGGGGCTGAACACTGCCGGTTTGGTGACCGGCTATCGCGGCTCGCCCTTGGGCGCGGTCGATTTGCAGATGGCCAAGGCCGAGAAGGTGTTGGCGCCAGCCGATATCAAATTCCAACTGGGCTTGAACGAAGACCTAGCCGCCACCGCGATCTGGGGCGCCCAACAGGCGGAGTTACGGGGCGAGGGCCGCTATGACGGCGTCTTCGGCCTGTGGTACGGCAAAGGCCCTGGTGTGGACCGCTCCGGCGACGTGATGCGCCACGCCAACATGGCAGGCACATCGCCGCATGGCGGAGTTCTGATGGCGATGGGGGATGACCACACGGGCGAATCTTCGACCACGCTGCACCAATCCGACTGGGCCATGGTCGACGCCTATATGCCGGTCCTGTCGCCCGCTGGCGTGCAGGAAATCCTCGACTACGGCATGTATGGCTGGGCCTTGTCGCGGTTCTCCGGCCTCTGGGTG
The DNA here is from genome assembly GCF_003663885.1 of Litoreibacter meonggei. Taxonomy (GTDB): domain Bacteria; phylum Pseudomonadota; class Alphaproteobacteria; order Rhodobacterales; family Rhodobacteraceae; genus Litoreibacter; species Litoreibacter meonggei. Next base: position 196,858 of record NZ_RCCE01000001.1, on the reverse strand, counting down.
GGTCTGAAGACGATGAAAGACACGATCGAGGTCACCTCGGTCGTTGATGGCAGCCCTGACCGGATGCAATTCGTCACGCCTGAGTTCGATATGCCCGAAGGTGGGCTGAACATCCGCCTTGTGGATACACCGCAACTGCAAGAAGCGCGGGTCATTGATCACCGCAGGTTCGCGGCAGAAGCCTTTGCGAAGGCTAATAAAATTGACAAACGGGTCTGGGGAAAACCCGGCGCGAAAATCGGCTTCGTCGCCGCTGGCAAGAACTGGCTGGACCTGCAACATGCGCTGTCACTTTTGGGCATCGACGCCGTCGAGGCGGAGCGTCTGGGCCTCACCACCTACAAGGTTGGTCAGGTCTGGCCGCTGGACATGGACAGCTTCCACGACTTCGCCAAAGACCTTGATCTGGTGATCGTGGTCGAGGAAAAGCGCAAGCTGATCGAGGTGCAGGTCAAAGAGGCGCTGTTCGATGACCACTATCACCAGCGCGTCTATGGTTGGCACAAGGGCGACACGTGGGAGCATGGCCGGCGGTTGGAGCTGTTCCCGACCCGCGCCGCACTTGATCCGATTGATATTGCAGAGAAACTTGGTGGCATCCTGATCGAGGAAGGCCGCCGCACGGACCGCATCGAAGCAGGGCTTGCCAAGCTGGCCGAGGCCAAACGATCCGACAACGCGCAGGATATCGCGGCACGCTTGCCGTATTTCTGCTCCGGCTGCCCGCATAACTCGTCGACCAAGGTGCCCGAAGGCTCCCGTGCCTATGCCGGGATCGGCTGTCACTACATGGTGCAGTGGATGGACCGCAGCACCGTCGGCTTCACCCAGATGGGCGGCGAGGGCGCGAACTGGATCGGCGAGGCACCGTTCAGCACCCGCGACCACGTGTTCCAGAACCTTGGCGACGGGACCTACAACCATTCCGGCATTCAGGCGATCCGCGCCGCCGTCGCGGCGGGCACCAACATCACTTACAAAGTGCTGTTCAACGATGCCGTTGCGATGACCGGTGGTCAGGGCAACGAAGGCGGGCTGGACGCGCCGCGCATCGTCGCAGAGTTGAAGGCGATGGGCATCAAAGATGTCGTGATGGTCTATGACGACAAGGAAGATGTCGACTTCGCTCAATTCCCCTCCGATCTGGAACGCCATGAACGGGCGGCGCTTCCGTTGGTTCAGGAAAAACTAAGCAAGGTCAAAGGCGTATCGGCCATTGTTTACATCCAAACCTGTGCCGCCGAGAAGCGCCGCCGCCGCAAACGCGGCCTGTTTCCCGACCCCGACAAGCGCGTGTTCATCAACACCGATGTGTGTGAAGGTTGCGGCGATTGCGGGGTGCAGTCCAACTGCGTCTCCATCGTTCCTGCGGAAACCGAGCTGGGCCGCAAACGCGCCATCGACCAGTCGTCCTGCAACAAGGATTTCTCCTGCGTCAACGGCTTCTGCCCGTCCTTCGTGACCATCGAAGGCGCACAGGTGAAAAAACAGGCAACCGCCAAAGTCGAAATCCCTGATTTGCCGGAGCCGAAACTTCCGCTGATCACAGGCACCCATAACGTCGTCATCACCGGCGTCGGCGGCACCGGCGTCGTCACCATTGGTGCTGTGCTGGCCATGGCCGCTCATATTGACGGCAAGGGCGCTGGCATGATGGAAATGGCGGGTCTGGCCCAGAAAGGCGGTGCTGTGCACATCCATTGCCGCCTTGCCAATAGCCCTGACGATATCAGCGCCATCCGCGTGGCAACAGGCGAGGCCGATGCGGTAATCGGCGGCGATCTGGTGGTCACCGCAGGGGCCAAAACGCTTGGTTTGATGACTACCAACCGCACCGGTGCCGTGGTCAACAACCACGAGATCGTCACCGGCGATTTCACCCGCGACACCGAGTTCAAGATCCCCTCCGACCGGCTCGAATTGTCGCTGGAGGCCCGCCTGCAAGACCGCGTGCAGTTCTTCGGCGCGTCGGAACTCGCCCGCGTGCTGATGGGCGACAGCATCTACTCCAACATGATGATCTTCGGGGCCGCATGGCAAAAGGGCCTGCTGCCGATCAGCCACGACGCGCTGATGCAGGCAATCGAGCTGAACGGCGCCTCCCCCGAGCGCAACAAACGCGCCTTCGCTCTTGGTCGCTGGGCTGCGCTGCATCCCGAACAGGCGGCGGGCTATATCGAGGACAAGGTGGTGAACCTGCCCAAGTCCCCGGACGAAAAAATCGCCTTCCGCAGTGACCATCTTCGCGCCTACCAGTCCGGTCGGCTCGCCAAACGCTACGAAAAGGCATTGGCGCAGATTGACGACCCGGCGCTGAAGGAGGCCGTGGCAAAAGGCTACCACAAGCTGTTGAGTTACAAGGATGAATACGAGGTCGCACGACTGCATCTCGACACCGAGGCCAAGGCCCGTGACGCTTTCGACGGCGACCTGAAGCTGACCTACCATCTGGCCCCGCCAATATTCTCCAAGATGGGCGCCAACGGGCGTCCGGTGAAGAAGGAGTACGGCGCATGGATGCAGCGCGGCTTCCGCGTCTTGGCAAAGATGAAAGCCCTGCGCGCCACGCCGTTCGATCCCTTCGGCTATAGCGACGAGCGCAAGATGGAACGCGCGCTGATCAAGCAATACGAGGCCGACCTGCCCAAGATCCTCGCCGCCACCAACCGCGACGCGGCCATTGCTCTGGCGGAGCTGCCGCTGCAAATCCGCGGCTACGGTCCGGTGAAAGAGGCCAATGAGGCAAAAGCCGCCAAGCGCCGCGAGGAATTACTCGCCAGCCTCAACGCAAAAGAGCCGTCCATCGCCGCGCAATAGCGTTTCATCTTGGCTAAAATATTCCCCCCGGAGGGCCCGCTAGCCTTTGCGCAAAAGGTAGATTTGGTGCGCGCCGTCCTCGGTCATCGACACAAGCACATGCCCCGCTTCCGCGCAGAAATGGGGCATGTCGATTAGGGCCGCCGGATCATCCGCCAGAACGCGCAAAACTTGCCCCGACGACAGCGCCTGCAAGCGCTTGCGGGTCTTTAAAACGGGCAGCGGGCAAAGCAGCCCCAAGGCGTCGAGTTCGGCGTCGTATTCCATGACCGTGATCTAGGCGACACGCGGGGGCTTGTCCATGCGGGGGCGTTCTTACTTTTGCCAAAACTGCGGGCTAACGTGCCGCCATGGAAGCGGTAGCGGATCAAGCGGGCGAGCAAAGCGTCAAACGGCGGCGGGTGTTCTACATCCCCGGCTACGATCCCATTCACCCGCGCCGCTATCGCGAACTTTACCGCAAAGAAGGTGCAGAGCAGGCGAAGATCAGCGGTTACCAAATTGATCTAAAACCAAAAATGGGTGAGGGGGCTTACGGCTGGTACGCCTCCAGCGAGATAGACGGGGTGCAGGCAAATGCGCAGGTGGATGTGCTGGTCTGGTCCGACATCGTGCGTAACTCCATGTCGAACTCCATCCCCGCGACCTACTGGCAGTTGGTTCGCACCGCCTTCACCTATATCTCCACAGGCGCATTGTTCCGGCTGATGCGCCTGCGCAAAGGCCCGATCATCGCGGCGCTTTATCCCATTGGAATGTTGCTGGGGCAGTTGCTGCTGACATTCCTGCTGGGCCGGATTGCCGCTGGCCTGCTGGAATGGGGCGGCGAGCGGGTGCTGCGCATGGTGCTCGGCCCGTTGATTTCGGGCCAATACCTGTGGGTTCTCAATGCGTTGGGATGGGTTGTTACAGCCGCGGTGATCGTCGTCATTCTGCGCTGGTTTCAGAAGAAGGACGGCAAGCTCTACGCGTATTACCTGATGCACGACTACGCCTATTCCGCCCGCTACATGGGGGCCAATCCCCCCGCGTTGGAGGACCGGATGGCCCAGTTCCGCGCCACCATCGCGACTGCTTTGCGCGACGATGTGGACGAGGTACTCGTCGTCGGCCATTCCTCCGGTGCGCATTTGGCGGTGTCCATTCTGGCGGATCTGATCCGCGACGGCAGGGTGCCCAATGACGGCCCGAAGCTGGCGTTTCTCAGCCTTGGCCAAGTGGTTCCGATGGTCTCGTTCTTGCCTAAAGCCAATAAGTTACGCGCTGACCTTCATATGCTTTCCGCAAGCGAACAACTCACATGGATCGACGTCACAGCCCCCGGCGACGGCTGCTCTTTCGCGCTGTGTGATCCGGTGTCGGTGTCCGGTGTCGAGCCTGCAAACAAGCGCTGGCCGTTGGTGTTCTCCGCCGCCTTCACCCAGTCCCTCAGCCCCGAGAAATGGGCCGAGCTGCGTTGGCGTTTCTTCCGTCTACATTTCCAGTATCTCTGCGCTTTCGACCGTCCCAAGGATTACGACTATTTCCAGATCACCGCAGGCCCGCTGACCCTGCACGAGCGCTACCATGACCGCCCGCAATCACGCTCGCGCATCGACGTTCCGGCGTCGGGCTACACGGATATGACATGATCCCGCCCAAGCCGTCCGCGCGGCCCGACAAGGTGTCTTTGCTGAAATACCTGCGCCTGTTCCGGCAGGACATCCTGTCGGCGCAACCCGCGAAACTCTACCGCGCGTGGATGGCGGAGTTCAGAACCCCGTTCTTTCGCAGCTACCTGATTAACCAGCCCTCGCTGGTTAAGACGGTGTTAAACGAACGCCCCCGAGCGTTCCCCAAGTCCGACCGCATCGGCGCGGGGCTGCGACCGCTGCTGGGCAACTCGGTCTTCCTGACGAACGGCGAGACGTGGGAGCGGCAACGCCGCATCATCGACCCCGCCTTCGAAGGCGGTCGCCTGCGCGACACCTTCCCCGCGATGTGGGCCGCAGGGCAGGCGGTCACTGCGCGGCTGGACGAAGGCACGCAAGAGGTCGAGGAGGCCACCAGCTTCGCCGCCGCCGACGTGATCTTCCGCACGCTGTTTTCCATCCCCATAGAGGACCGCATCGCGCAGGCCGTGTTCACCGAGTTCCGCGACTACCAGCGCACGCAGCCAATCCTGAACCTCGCGGCCTTCGTCAAAGGCCCCGCGTGGATGCCGCGCCTGCACCGCTCGAAAACCAAACAGACCGCGCGGTCCATCCGTGCGTTGATCCGGCAGTTAACCGAGACCCGCATGGAGCAGATCAAAGACGGCACCGCGCCGGACGATCTGGCGACCAAGATCATGACCACGGCAGACCCTGAAACCGGCAAGACCTTCACCACCGAGGAAATGGTCGACCAAGTGGCGATCTTCTTCCTTGCAGGCCACGAGACCAGCGCATCGGCCCTTGCGTGGACGCTTTACTTGCTGGCGTTGTTTCCCGACTGGCAAGACAAATTGGCCGAAGAAGCAACGGCCTTGGATGCAGGCTGCGACTTCAAGGTGATGTCGAAACTGCGCATCTCCCGCGATGTATTCCGCGAGGCACTGCGGCTTTATCCGCCGGTGCCGATGATGGTGCGGGAAAGCACATGCCCCGAGCGTTTCCGCGACCGCGACATCAAGCCCGGCGCGCAAATGGTGATCTCGCCCTGGCACCTGCACCGGCATGAACGGCTCTGGGACAACCCCGACGGGTTCGACCCCGCGCGATGGGCCACCGAGAACGGCAAGCAATGTATGCGCGAGGCGTTCATCCCGTTCTCCAGCGGGCCACGGGTCTGTACGGGCGCGGGGTTCGCGATGGTCGAGGGGCCGCTACTGTTGTCCATGCTGGTGCGCAATTACAGCTTCGAGACCACCGAGCGCACCCCTGTTCCCGTGGCGCATTTGACCGTACGCTCCAAAGACGGGATTTGGTTGAAGATCAGCAAGAGGGCGGCAGATGGATGAACCCAAGACGCGAGGCATCATGCCATGGAGCCTGATCCTTATTCTGTTCGGCATCGGGATGGGTCTCTTGTTTCTGGGCAATATCGACCGCCTGATCTGGAGCCTGACCCGCGACGGGGAGCAGGTTTCGGGCAGGGTGGTGGACATGCACAGCCGCCGCACGCAACCCACAGACACCTACCTGACCTTTCTGCCGCGCGTTGCGTTCACCGATCCGGGTGGAGTGCCGCGGGAAATGAGCGTCAAACGTGGCTCTACGCATTACAACTTTCGAAGAGGTGATAAAGTCACTGTCTTGTGGCGGGCGGAAAGCCAGTCAATTGCGATTGACCTGCCCTTTAAGCGGCATTTCGGAACGTGGTTGGTTTTGGGGCTTACCACTCTGGTCGGTGTCGCTATGGTGGTTGCGTCGCTCTGGTTTGCATTCGGACGCTGGCGCGCGCATCGAGCGTCACGGATTCGGACTTAATCGCGGCCTACTGTTTCCGAATTGGAAACAAGCGGTTGACTTTATACAACATTAATCAACCAATCAGTCTTTGGAAATTTATTTTGTAGTGCCCATATTTTTGTTTGACGTGGCGTCATAACCTCACTTTGAAATTCGCAAAACGATACATTTATTATAATTAACAAAGCATTAAAGGAATTATCTCAAAGATTCTCAATTGCGCCGGGGGAAATATTTTTCTCGTTCCCCCTGAATTTTTCGGCCGGATCAGCGAAGTTTAGCTCACTGACCGAGAGGAAAGCTGCCATGACGAATTTTGAAAAAGTTGATAAGAGTGCTCGACGCCCGTTTGGTTTGAATTGGATGCCTCATATTCGCATCGCGATTCCGGCTCTTGCGCGTCAATCATATATTAAGAAAAAAGCCCATTGCGAAGCTCGACTTGAACGAGATGATTTAATGGAATTGTTTCAGTCCGATCTTTCCGGAATGAAAACGCTAAAGTCCCAAAAGGCGCAGCACAACGTGATCCAGTTGCGTCCATATCGAGTTGCCAATTTTACCGGGCTGGATCGCGCCGCTTAGGACGACTTTAAGTCCTGCAAAACAAATAATCGGATCGCGGATGCCAAGCCAATGTCGGTTCCGCGGTCACTATCTATCTGAGCCGCCAAATCATTAATTGGCCGACCCGCGTTTGTCGCGATGCGCCGGAATTCCGCCCAGAACTCGTCTTCGAGGGACACCGACGTGCGGTGCCCCTTCAAGGTCAAAGAGCGTTTCTTGGGTCTGCTCATTCGTCCAGCTTGTGTCCGTCAAGCTTGGTACGCGCGGCAAGCTGCGCTTTCATATCAGCCTGCTTTTGCGCTTTGGTGCGCCCGAATTTCATCGCGTTGGCGTCGCCAATCGCGCGTTTATCAAGACGTGTGCGTTCCTTGCGAGCCTTGCTCAGGTTTCCAGCTTTCATTTCGGTCCAATCATATCTTCAGGCCGCACGACACGGTCGAAGGTTTCTTCGTCTACCAAGCCAAGGGCAATCGCCTCTTCCTTGAGGGTCGTGCCGTTCTTATGGGCGGTCTTGGCGACTTTGGTTGCGTTGTCATAGCCAATTGTCGGGGCCAGCGCTGTCACCAGCATCAGCGACTCTTTCATCAGCTTGTCAATGCGTTCCTTGTTGGCCTGCGTGCCGACCACCATGTTGTCGGTGAAGCTGCCCGCCGCGTCGCCCAAGAGTTGCATGGACTGGATGACGTTGTAGCTCATCATCGGATTGTAGACGTTCAGCTCGAAGTGACCTTGGCTGCCCGCCATGCCCACGGCGGCATCGTTACCCATGACGTGGATACACACCATGGTCAGCGCCTCGGCCTGCGTCGGGTTCACCTTGCCCGGCATGATCGAAGAGCCCGGCTCGTTTTCCGGCAGGATCAATTCGCCAAGGCCGGAGCGGGGGCCGGAGCCCAGCAAGCGCATGTCGTTGGCGATCTTGAACATTGAGGACGCGACCGTTTTCAGCGCGCCGGAAAACATGACCATCGCGTCATGGGCAGCCAGAGCCTCGAACTTGTTGGGGGCTGTCACGAAGGGCAGGTCGGTGATGGATGCGATTTCAGCGGCAACCTTCTCGGCAAAGCCCTTGCGGGTGTTCAGGCCGGTGCCGACCGCGGTGCCGCCTTGCGCCAACTCGTAGATGTCGGGCAGGCACATCTCGACCCGCTCGATGCCCTTTTTCATCTGGTGCGCGTAGCCGCCGAATTCCTGACCCAAAGTCAAAGGCGTCGCGTCCTGCGTATGGGTGCGCCCGATCTTGATGATGTCTTTAAACTCTTCGGATTTCGCTTCCAAAGCCGCATGCAGCTTGCGCAGGCCCGGCAGCAACGTGTCGCGGGCGACCATGCCGATGGCGACATGCATCGCGGTCGGGAAAGTGTCGTTGGAGGACTGGCCCATGTTGCAGTGGTCATTGGGGTGGACGGGTTTCTTGGACCCCATCTCGCCGCCCATGATCTCGATGGCGCGGTTAGAGATCACCTCGTTCGAGTTCATGTTGCTTTGCGTGCCGGAACCCGTCTGCCAGACCACCAGCGGGAAGTTGTCGTCGAACTTGCCGTCGATCACCTCTTGCGCCGCCTGCTTGATGGCAGGGGCAAGCTCCGCGTCCAGATCACCGAATTCCAAGTTTACGGCGGCGGCGGCTTTCTTGATCACCCCAAGCGCGCGGACGATGGCGACAGGTTGCTTTTCCCAGCCAATCGGGAAGTTCATGATCGAGCGTTGCGTTTGCGCGCCCCAGTATTTGTCGGCAGGAACCTCCAAAGGGCCAAAGCTGTCGGTCTCGGTGCGGGTCGCGGTCATGAGGATCGTCCTTCAAAATGCAAGAATGGCCCCGATGTAGCGGGGTGCAGGCGGCTTGACAATTAGGGGAAGGCTTAAGGTTGCGCTAACACGCCCTCAAGTCTTGCGAAATGCGTCCAAGGAGACGACTTCGGCCTCTTTTGCGGGGGCGTCTTCGCCCTCATCCGTTTTGGATTTTGGCTTGGGGTCGTCCGACTTGTCGAGTTCCAGCGCTTCGGCAAGGTCGACATCCGGCAGTTCCACCACCTCGTGCTCTTCTTCCTCATCGTCCTGAGACTCGAACCGCAGGCCGAATTCCACCGACGGATCGACAAAGGTGCGGATCGCGTCGAACGGGATCGCCAGCGGTTCGGGGTTGTCGCCGAAATTCAGCGTGATCTGGAAGCCGTCAGGGGCCACGATCAGATTGTCGAACCAGTGCTGCACCACAATCGTCATCTCGGACGGGTAGCGGTCAAACAGCCAGTCGGCCATTTCGACGTCTGGGTGACGCGTGTCGAAGGTGATGAAGAAATGATGCTCGCCGGGCAGGCCGTTGGCGCCGACCTCTTCCAACACCTCGGCAATCAGCCCACGCATGGCGCGGTGCATTTTGTTGCCATAGTCGATTGTGTCGGACATGTCGTCTCAGCCCCCGGGTTGACCTTGGATCACACAATGCGCGGATTCGTTGGTGAGGGAAAGGGGGGCTTATGCGACCCCGACAAAAACCAGACCGAGTGTCGCGCAAATAGGCAAAACCACCAACATATCCCACTTGCGCCACAGCAGCAGCGCGGCGGCGATCACGGCGATGACAAGCGGGACGGGTTGCACTGTACCTGCGTCGAAGAACACGGCACCGGCGAACCAAAGCCCCAGATTGGCGATGACACCGACCACGGCGGCGGTGATGGCACTCAGCGCGCCCGACAGGCGTGGCATATGGGCGAGGCGGTCGATATAGGGCGCGCCGGCGAAGATCCACAAAAAGCACGGCGCGAAGGTGACCCAAAGTGTCACCAGCCCCGCGACCAGCGCCAACCCGACGCCGCCCGCCTTGAAGCCCGCCACCATGGCGACGAATTGCGTCACAAGGATCAGCGGGCCGGGGGTTGTCTCGGCCAGCCCCAAGGCGTCGACCATCTGCGCGGTGGTTAGCCAGCCGAAATCGCCGACGACCGCTTGGGTCATGTAGGCCAACACCGCGTAGGCCCCGCCGAATGTGACCACGGCAAGGGTGGAGAAGAACTTTGCCATATCGACCAAGATGCCTGGTGCGACCAGCGCCAGAACCAGCACCGGCGCGAACCAGATGACCAGCCACAGAGCGACGGTTTTCAGGGTCGCCGTTAGGGGTGTTTTCGGGGCAGGGGCGCCGCCTTCGGCCTCGCCCTTTAAGGTGAGTGCGCCAACACAGGCTGCGACGACGATCACCAAGGGGAACGGAGCGTTCAGCGCGAACAGCGCCAGAAAGCTGGCGACCGCAATGGCAACATGGACGGGGCCTTTCAGGGCTTTCTTTCCGACCTTGATCAAGGCTTGGATCACGATCACCACCACACAGGCTTTCACGCCGATGAATAGTGACTGCACCAAGGGCAGTTGGCCGTAGAGGCCGTAGGCCAAAGCCAGCGCCATGATGACCAGCGCCCCCGGCACCACAAATAAAAGCCCCGCCAGTAGCCCGCCAGTGACCCCGCGCATCCGCCAGCCGGAATAAGTGGCAAGCTGCATCGCTTCAGGCCCGGGCAGCAACATGCAGAACGACAGCGCGCGCAGGAATTGCGCCTCGGTCAGCCACGGCCGGTCCTCGACCAGTTCCTTGTGCATCAACGCGATCTGCGCTGCGGGGCCGCCGAAGGACAACAGCCCGATGCGCCCGAACACGCGGGTCATCTCGGACAGAGGTGTCATTTGCCTACTCCGGGCCAGTCATGTCCTTCGCCTTGTCCGTCGCGCGCCCAGCGGTAGAGCGCGTCATAGAGCGCCATGCCCGCTTCCAGCTGCGCGGTGTCGTCCTTGTATTGCCGTGACAACCCGACCGATAGGGCCAGCAAGCCCGCAGCCTCCGGTGCGAGGTCGTGGCGATTGGTATCCGCCGCGCGGATCACCGTGGCCATGGTTTGCAGTGGTGGGGTGTCGAGGTCGAAGGTGGTGAGCATGGTGTCAAAGCTGCACCGCTCGCCCTCATGCGAAAATGCAACGCCCTCCGCATCGAACGGGGTTGCGTCGAATTTCTCGGCGACCGCGAGCACCTCCGATGGAGGGACGAAGAGGAATTGAGCGCTCGGGTCTACGAACCGCCGGATCAACCACGGGCAGGCGATGCGGTCGATCTTGGGGCGGTGACGTGTGACCCATAAAGGCGAGGGGACCGCGGCAGCGGGGATCAGCGGAAGCCCCGCATCCCGCCACGCGTAATTGCCGCCCTCAAGCGCTTCGGCCTGAATGCCCTTGGCGCGCAGCACCGCCGCCGCCCCGTGGCTGAGCTTGCGGCCCTTCTGGCAGACGACGACGACGGGGCCTTCGCCTTCGTAGTCACCGATGCGGCTATGCGGAAAACGCAGCGCAGTGGGGATCAGGCGCGGGTCCTCCGCAAAATCGTCGTCGATGCACACGTCCAGAATGGTCGGCGCATCAGGCGTGCCGATCAGGCGCATCAAGGCGGTGGAGGAGATTTCAGTAAAGCCGGTCATGGTAAAGCACCCCGTGTTTTTGTGTCTAAGGGTGCGAACTTTCGGCTGTCGCCTCACGGGGTGTCGCGGGGTCCCCATGGGCGTAACCTGCCTTGCGCCGTGGCAGGCGTCAAGGCGTGTTGCGGCTTCCATGCGGCGCGCTTGCCAGCTTCAGGAAGGTGCGGTCCTCGCGCAAGATGAACTTTTCGGTCTGGGCGAATTCGTAGTTTTCACGGCCCAATGGATCAGCGGACAGGCGGGCGCGATACGCCTCGTACTCGGCCAGTGACGGGATGTTGTACACACCGTAGGCCAGCGTAGAGGACCCCTCATGCGGGGCGTAATAGCCGATCAGCTCCGCCCCGTTGCGTGGGATGGCTTGACCCCAGTTTCGGGCGTATTGCTCGAACTGGGCGCGTTTGGTGGGGTCGATCTGGTAGCGGATGAAGCAGGTCAGCATTGGGGTTCTCCTTTGTGGGCTGTTCTAGCTCACCTTCTGACGTGAATGGTTCGGCGCAGGCCGAACTGTGCTTGCCATTCCGTGTTGTCCATGCTTCGGTCCATCCCGAACCATGGAGAGCATCACATGAAAGACGGACCCGACATTGCCCGCATCGCAAACCTGATCGGTGATCCCGGTCGCGCCAATATGTTGGCCGCGTTGATGAGTGGCAAAGCCCTGACCGCGGGCGAGCTGGCGTCCGAAGCAGGGGTGCGGGGCCAGACTGCCTCCGGTCATCTGACGAAATTGGAAGAAGGAGGCTTGATTGCCCGCGAACGGCAGGGGCGACACCACTACTTCCGTCTCGCCGATAGTGACGTGGCCGGTGTCCTCGAGGCCTTGATGGGGCTCGCTGCGGCGAAAGGGCAATTGCGCACCCGTACCGGCCCGCGCGACCCAGAGTTGCGCCATGCGCGGGTCTGCTACAACCATCTGGCGGGTGAGTTGGGAGTGACGCTTTACGACGGCCTGCGCGCGCGCGGCGTCCTTGTAGGGTCAGGTGATGACGTAACCCTGAGCGATCCTGGGCGAGAAGAGATGGCCCGCTTGGGCATTGAGCTGTCGACTAAATCCCGCAGTCCCGAATGCAAGTCCTGCCTCGATTGGTCCGCCCGCCGGATGCACTTGGCGGGGCGGTTGGGGCGCGCAATCCTTGATCATGCGTTTTCCGAAGGCTGGGCCATGCGACCGGAAGGCACACGGATTGTGCGGTTCACGGGGCTGGGTGAGGGCGCGTTTCGCAAGACGTTTCAAGTTTGAAATAGGGGAATTAGCGCAGGTTTCTGTTGCCAGGTACCTGCAAACCCCGCCAAACGCTGCTAAGCGAGAGGACTTAAGTTTTCAATAGTTCCGACTGCTTACGCAGCCATCGCCATTGGAGCTTTGTTGTCATTTGCAACTAGCTTGAATGTACCGATAACGGTGGTAACTCACCGAGACAAAGCAAACCCCTTTAGACGTTCGTCGATCCTATTTCGACCCCGTGCTCCCCAAATGAGGGAGATGTTGGTGGAGTCGCCGGGTACCGCCCCCGGGTCCGATCCGCTTATTACGAGCGCGTTTATGTCCATAGTCCCCGAAGAGACAAAATATATATAGGGCGGGGTGTGGGGTAATACAATCGCTGTGATGTTGGTTTTGGGGCGTTTGTGAACGACTGCTTCGTGCCCATTTGCCTAATTCTGCAATCTGCACCAATGCCCGCTCTTGGGCGCGGAAGTTCCATCGAGTTGGCATTGCGGCATAGCCTTGTGACCGTAGAAATACGGATTGGTGTTCGCGCCCACACCTGCGATGAAAGAAAATGGCTGTCTCATACTCAAAAAAATTCTGGCGATATGCATTGCTGTGGGCGTTTGCCGTCATACTCGTGCTCAGCGGTTTGGCAGTCTTCGAGCGGCAAAACTTGGTTCGTGAACTGACGGTCAAAAGTGCAACGCTGCATCGCTTGGCCTCACAGCGGGCTGATCAGCATGATGCGCATTTGACGTCTTTGTCTGCGATTTATGTGGCAGGTGGCGTGGAGCGGCAAGATTTGTTACTCGATGTCGCCGCAACGATCACGCGCTTCTACCCGCGTATTACCTCGGTGAATGTCGTCCCATACGTCCGGTCTCGACCGACGATAGAAACGCAGCCCGGTTTGTCGGCGAAGGCAAGGGACCGTGTTGTTGAATTGGCGCGCCGCTCGACCGGGGCATTGCAAATGGGGCAAATGCCGGACATGCCGGATCACTACCTGCTGGTGAAACGCACACCTAACTCTGAGGCAGCACAGCATGGTTTGGCGTTGGTGATTGACGCCCGTGCATTAATCGCCACAGACGATCCGTTTTGGGACAGGCCCTCGGCCTCGTTGCGACTTTTGACCCCGGACGGTCAAACAGCGTTAGTAGGACAGCTTTCATCAGGTGAGATCGGGTTTTCCAAACCCCTTGGCAGCGTGTCGCAACCTTTGATTTTCGAAACGTCTCTGGCCATCGGGCTGTCTGACGTTTTGCCATTGGGAAAAGTGCTGTCTGTCATTGCTCTGGTCACAACATTCTTTTGGCTGTTGTCCTTGGGTTTGAAGCAACGCGCCCGCACCAAAGATGCCGAAAGCCGCGCAAAGCTCAGCGCGCAGGAAACCCAACTGGCACATGCGTCGCGCGTCAATGCTATGGGTGAAATGGCCAGCGGAATGGCGCATGAACTGGCGCAACCGTTGACCGCAATCCTGAGCCAAGCACAGGCGGGCCGACACTTGGCGCGACGCGGTGATGTTGAACGCCTCGGCACAGTTCTGGATGATACGGTGGCACAGGCACAGCGCGCGGCGAATATTCTTGATCGCTTGCGAAGGTGGAGCAAGCCGAACCGAGCGCCGGCTGAAGCCTGTTCTGTCCATAAAGCGGTCCAAAGCGTTCATGACCTGTTGGCATTGGAGGCGAAATCCAAGGGTGCGGTGATTTCCATGTCGCTTCATAATGAACCCCTCGCCGTCGATGCCGATCCGGTTGAGTTGGAGCAGGTTGTGTTTAATCTGGTGCGAAACGCGGTTGATGCGTCAGATGATGCACAGGTCAAGATTAGCACACATGTAGAAGGTCCGTCGGTCGTTCTTGATGTCAGTGACACTGGACCGGGTGTGCCTGAACACCTAAAATACCGCATCTTCGAGCCTTTCGTGACGGGCAAACCGGATGGCACGGGATTGGGCCTCGCACTCTGTCAAAGACTGGTTGAAGAAATGGGCGGTGACATTGCGCTACTAGACGATACTGCCCAGACCACTTTTCGGTTATTATTGCCGCGCTCGAAGAACGCAGTCACGCCATGACCAATCACGTTTACCTCGTTGATGATGATGAAGCAGTCCGCAACGCCTTGAGCCTGTTGTTGGAAACGGTCGGGCTAAACGTGCGCAGCTTTGCGTCACCCGAAATATTCCTGAACCAGGCAGCCGACCTTACGCCGGGTTGCCTGATCCTTGATATCAGGATGCCCGCAATCTCAGGTCTGAAATTGCAGGAAAGACTGACTGACCAAGGCGTGACATGGCCCACAGTTATTATCAGCGGGCACGGCGATATCGAGGCTTGCAGGCGTGCATTTCGCAATGGAGCGATAGATTTTCTAAGCAAACCTGTGGACGAGCAAGATCTGATCGACGCGATCCAAAAGGGTCATGCAGAACTCGAAACCCGGCAACAAGTCTTGTCTGAACGCGCAGAGGCCGTTGCTTTGATCAAACATCTAACCACACGTGAACAACAAGTCTTGGAGATGATCGCCAAGGGCCTGACAACCAAGCATATCGCCGACGCGCTTACCCTGTCACCCCGCACTGTTGAAAGTCACCGTGCCGCGATTGCGGCCAAGGCAGGCACGTCTTCGGCGGCGGAACTGACGCGGTATTGGCTGGATGCGCAGGCGGATTAACGGGCTGTTCAGTAGAACTACGGAGACCTTTGCGGATGCTACGAATATCGCGGTCTCACCCAGCGGATTAGAACCGGAGCATCAGTTCAACAAAAGGAAATACACCATGATCCGTTCCTCTGCTCTTGCGGCCGCACTTCTGGCTCCCATCGCGGCGTTCGCCCAAGAACTGCCGACAGCACCTTACCTGCCGTTGGATATGGCAACCACGGCTGCTCAGGCCGCACAGACTGCATGTTCTGCTGAAGGCAACAATGTCAGCGTGGCAATCGTTGCCCGTAGCGGCGTGACCAAAGTGCTTTTGCGCGCCGACAACGCAGGGCCGCACACAGTTGGTTCCAGCACCGGCAAGGCATTCACATCTGCTAGCATGGGCCGTGACACAGCAGGTCTGGCTAACTTCATCGGCGGCAAACCTGAAAATGGTGGTCTGCGCGATATGGACAGCCGTCTGGTGATCCAAGCTGGTGGTCTGCCGATCAAGATCGGTGGCGCTTTAGTGGGTGGCATCGGTGTCGGTGGCGCACCATCCGGCGCGATTGACGAGACATGCGCACGTGCAGGTCTTGACGCAATCGGCGCTGAATAATCCAATCGCGGCTCGTCCCTCATGGGGGCGGGCCACTCTATTTGAAAGGTGACATTATGCTTCGTTTCTTACTACTCGCTGTGGCAATTGGCATCAGCGGTTTGGCCCATGCGCAGACAGCCCCATCCGCGTCAGACATCGCGTCTTACACAGGTTTGCATCTTGCCGCCCATGAGGGCGACGTGGATGAGATAGACCGTTTGATTGCTGCGGGAGCCGATGTGGACATCCGGGATCGGTCTCAGCGCACTCCCGCGCATGTCGCGGCCTTTGCATCACACGATGATGCGCTCACAGCACTGGCAAACGGTGGAGCGGATATGAATGCCTTGGAAAACCGCGTTTATGATGTGCTGACAATCGCCGCCGTCGCGAATGATCCCGAAATGGTGTCACTGGCAATGGAACTTGGGAACGCGCCAGACTTGATCACGAGCGTTTATGACGGCACCGCCTTGATCGCTGCGGCCCATCTTGGGCACCACGATGTTGTTGCGCGCCTGGTGTCTGGTGGCGCACCGCTGGATCATATCAACAATCTGGCGTGGACAGCTTTGATAGAGGCTGTCGTATTGGGCGACGGCGGCCCTGACCATATCAAGACGGTGCAAATTCTCGTTGATGCAGGGGCAGACAAATCCATCGGAGATCGCGATGGGGTCACGCCGCTGCAACACGCCACGTCACGCGGCTACGCCAGAATGGTCGAACTCCTGAAATAGGCGGTATAACGGTGATGACACCAAAATGTATTATTTTGGAAAGTTGCCATGTCATCTAATGTCGTTACACCCTTGCTTTTGACGTCTTTGATGCATCAGCGAAAGGAGGCTGTCGAATCTGGTCGTCGCGCGACTAAGGTCTGGCGAGAGCCCATTTTGCCAAGCTGGGCGGAAATGGTGAAGATGGGCGTGATAGCCAAATCTGAGACCAACCTTGGGGCGCGACAACAATTGCGAACAGTCCAGATCAACGGTCAATGGAGTTAAGATATTCGCCAATGACTTCTTCCCAAAGGTTTGGCTGGGTGGTCACCCAATGTCCTTTGCCATAGCCCGGCACTTCGACGATCAGGAGTTCACTATTCGCCCCTTCCATTTCCATTTCTGCGAGGTTCGATCTGGAATGGTCAATGCTATAGAAAGCGTCTTCTTCACCGTAAATCGAAAGGACTGGGCCGTCGAATAATCCAATTCGCCGAAACAGCGGCCGGTTGATTGGGGCGTCGCAGCACCCCTCACTGACCCATCCTCCAACAAAGTTGATAACCCCAGCGGCTTCGTCAGGGCTTTGCCCTGCTTGCATAATTGCAACCACGCCTCCCCGTGACACGCCACCCAGAAGTGTTTCGCCTGATTGAACCATTGGAAGTTGTTTCAAGGCCGCCAAAGCTGCATTTGCATCCTCAAGCGCTCTCTCGGCGCCCGCGATGGAGATGGCGGCATCTGACGAATATCCTTGCGAACGATCCGTCGCAAACCCTTCATCGTACAGCCCATCAGATCCGCCCCGACCGCGTCTTTGTGGAAAGGCCGCGATCCAACCATTTTCGTTTAAGATGTCGGCGAGCCAATCGTTGGTCCAAATGTTTTTGAACCATGTGGGTTGTTTTCCAGTGCCCGTTGATCCGTGATGAATCAGAGCGAGCGGAAATGGCCCATCCCCACTCGGGCTGTAAATCACCACTGAAAGCCCGATTTTCTGTTTGTCCTCGACAAGATCGGTTTCCAGTCGTTCCAGATCGCCAACCGAGAACCAATCTTCGTTTGGAGAGGACAGCATCGCCGGAATGTCCTGTCGCTTCAGGATCGCAAATCGCTCATTGTCGCCGTAGACGCCACGCATTCGACCCGTGGCTGAAATGGAATACCGAACCGGAAAACGCTCATCCGTAAATACTAACTCGTCACCATTGATTTTTGCCTCTAACCGGAGCCAATTACCTCTACCATTATGTTCGCTACTCGCCGCGTATATGACATCTGCAACGCCGTTCGCTTTGACGCGTTCAACGATCAAAATGTGGTTTCGCCAGTTGTCCCATTTTCCGCCCCAAGCACCCAAGAACGGTGACTCCGCGTCTTGCGGCACGACTGCGTCTTGCGGCAATGGCACATTTCCAATGAGGACCGAGCTTTGAGCGCTGACGCCAAATGGTGAGAAAATCAATACAGCAATCGTTAGTGCCGCCAGAAAGACATTCATCAAATCCCTCCCGGATCGCGTAGCTCACGGATCACGAATTCCCGTTTGCTACCGTCACATCTTAGTTGACCTTGATCTGACCTTTCATCTTGGGGTGGATTTTGCAGAAATAGCCGAACGATCCGGACGAAGCGAAAGTCACCGTGTTTTGCGCGCTCCGCGCCAATCGACCAGTGTCGAAGGCACCATTTTTGTGTGTGGCAGTATGAGGCGCACCGTCTTTGTTTACGAAAGTGACGCGGTCGCCAGCGGCGATGGTCAGGTTGGCGGGTTGGAAGGCGAACCCACTGATTGTGACAACATGGTCAGCCGCATTTGCAATGGTTGTCGAAGCCAACAGGGCGCCAGCAATTAGAAGTGATCTAAAAGTCATGTCAAAATCCTTTGATGAATTGTGCCAACACTACGCCAGCTGCAAAACTAAAAGCGAGGCGAGTGCTTCAATAGCACTACGCCTGAGCGTCAAAGAGTATTCTCACGTCTGCAAAAAAGGTAGGAATTTCTTTGAGGATTCGCGCGGATGGGCCGCTAGGTCGGCTTTTTCCCATCTCGGTATCCGGAGGGATCTGGCGCTAACGGCAGCTTTTGTCCGCAATGCGGACAATTGCCCTAAACTCGGACTTGAGCGGCAGCCGGCAAATGTGACGGCTGCCGAAACGGCTTTAGAAGCCGGCTTTGATGCGTTCAAATTCCTTGATCATCATTTCGCGCAAGGCGATGTCCATCGGCAGTTGCTCCAACTGCGGCGCGCTGATCTGGTTCAGACCCACGCCGGTCAGGGTTTCCTCGTCAAAGCTGCCCATTGCGGTGGTGTTGGAGTGGCCGTAGCCCCATTCATTGACGATGTAATCGGCGGTCTCCTGGCTCAACCAGCTTTCTACGAACTCATGCGCCTTGTCTTCGGAGCCGGGACCGTCTTTGAGGTTCACGTAACCACAGAACCACGCGGAGGAGCCTTCTTTGGCCTCCCGCTCGAACCCGATATTGTAGCCGTCGCCGACCATTTGCACGGGTGTTTCGTTCCACGCCCATGACACGAGCACTTCACCCGTCGCCATCAACTGAGCCAGTTCCGCGCCGTCGGCCCAATAGGCGCGCGCGTTGGCGTGGGCTTTGCGCAACCAGTCGGAGGCTTTTTTGAAGTCCTCTTCGGTGGCTTTGGTCCAGTCGGAGGTGCCGGTGGCCAGATAGGCCAGCGCATAAGCGTCCTCGACATTGTCTGGCAAGGAGATACGGCCCGCCATTTCGGGGTCGAGGAAGATTTCCAGTGATGTCACCTGTTCGGGTGTGACTTTGTCCGCGTTATACGCAATGCCGGTCATGCCCAAATCGGTCGGGATGAAGTAGACCTCGCCGTCGCGCACGAAGGTCGGGTCGGAGCGGTAGGTTTCCGCCAGTGTTGCGTAGCTGGGGATTTTGGAGATGTCCCAAGGCTCGATCAAATCCGCCTGAGCCCATTTTTCGATGGACTGGGAGCAGGGATGCGCCACGTCGGCCTTGAAACCGGAGCGCAGCTTCTGGAACGCTTCTTCTTCTTCGCCGAAGAACGCATAGGTCGGGCCGGAGCCGTGCTTTTCAGCGTATTTGACGAAGAACCCGTCTTCCTCAAAACCGGACCAGTCAAAGACCAGAAGGTCAGGATCAGCCGCGAAAGCTGTAGTTGTAGCCAAGGTGAGGGCAGCAGTGCCCAGCAGTTTGGTCAAGCGGTTCATTTATAAAGTCTCCCAGATGGATAAAGGCGATACTGGGGGCGGAGCGTAGGGGAGCAACCTTATTGCGGCAAGCAATAAACTGTGTCGTTTAACGATGTGCGCGGGCGTCCAGCACATCTTTGGCCAGCGAGATTGTGTAGGCTTCCAACTCGGTCAGGGCGTCGTCGGCATTGGCGGCGTTCTGGGCTTCCAGCGCATCGGCGATTTGCCCGTGCAGGGCGACGATCTTTTCGCGAGACCGCGCCGTGAAGGTGATCATATTCATCAACGGTTGCATCGCCTCGACGGCCCCTGCCAGTTGGTACGACATCACAGGGTTTTGCGCCCCGTCGACCAGCGCACGGTGGAAGGCGACGTCGGAGGCGCAAAAGGCCTCGTCGCTGAGGCCGGGCTGGGACTGGCGGAACATCTCGGCCCGCATGGTGGCCAGATGATCGGGGCTACGCCGCTCTGCGGACAGACGGGTGCAGGCGCGTTCTAGCGCGAAGCGGGCCTCGCAGGCGGTGGCGATGGACACCTCGTTCATCGACAACAATAGCGTCGAGGTGGTGATCTGCTGGTCATAAGCGTCGGGGTATTTCAAATGGTTCACGAAAGCACCGCCCGTTGCCCCGCGTTGCGTACGGATCAGGGCTTGGGCCGCCAGCCGTTTCAGCGCCTCGCGCACGGTGGGGCGGGAGACCTTGAATTGCTCCGACAACTCCGCCTCAGACGGCAGGCGGGCGTCTACGATCAGGTCACCGGCGATGATGGCGTCGCGGATGGAGGCCGCGATCTGGGCGGACAGGTCGCCTTGTGGTGTCGAAGAATTTTTCATCGGTCTCGCATCAAAATCAATTGTCAGACATATAAAAATCTGACAATTTAAACTATCAGGTCATACGGGAGTCGCAACGCACATGTGGTCAGATCGGATCAGAGCAATGTCTGGCGCTCACTGGCTTTCGCTGTTCGGGCTGATCGTGCTGTCCTGGATCGCGCTTTATGCAATGTCGATTCCGCCGGAGCTGCGCCTGCTTGAGCAAGCATATGGCCGGGACTTTTGGGTGAGTCTGTGCACCATCACGCCCGACGCCGCTGGATATCTGCGCATGGTGCTGATGTGGTCGCTGATGTCGGCCGCGATGATGGCACCGACGGTATTACCCGCTTTGGCCACCTATGATGATTTGACCCATGTGAGTGATCGCGCGAATTTCGGCGCTTTGGTGTCTGGCTATCTTGTTGTCTGGTTCGGATTTTCGCTGGCTGCGGCGGGTCTGCAAATCGCCCTTTTTCAAGCGGGCTTGATCGGCGGTTTTGGCGGCAGCTTGTCGGCTGGGTTGTCGGGTGCATTGCTAATTTTGGCGGGATTTTACCAGTTCTCGACGCTGAAAGAAGCGTGCTTGAGCAAGTGCCGCCAGCCAATGACATTCTTCATGCAGCATTTCGACGAAGGTCCGTGGCGCAACGGATTGCGGCTGGGGCTGGTATGCCTCGGCTGCTGCTGGGCTTTGATGCTTTTGGCCTTTGTGGGCGGCGTGATGAGCGTGGCTTTCATGGGATTGGCGACCGTGATCATGGTGGTGGAAAAACTTCCTGATCTGGGTCGCTTCATTACGAAACCACTGGGGGGGCTTTTGCTGTTGGCAGGAGCGTGGACCCTCGTGACCGCGATTTAAGAGAAGGAAAGAACCATGGCTTTAGACGCGCAAGAACTTGGAACCGTTCCGTGGAACATCAAGGGCGAGCTTATTCTC
Organism: Litoreibacter meonggei; assembly: GCF_003663885.1. Classification (GTDB taxonomy): domain Bacteria; phylum Pseudomonadota; class Alphaproteobacteria; order Rhodobacterales; family Rhodobacteraceae; genus Litoreibacter; species Litoreibacter meonggei. The sequence goes on along the minus strand of NZ_RCCE01000001.1, from coordinate 175,431 downwards.
AACTGTAACTGCACCGTGTTTTGCCCCTGCGTGGTCTCGCTGGGCAAACACCCCCCGACCGAGGGCTATTGCCAAGCATGGTTGGGCATTCGCATCGACGAGGGCCATTACGGCGACGAAGACCTGTCTGGGATGGCCGTGGGCATGTTGATGGATATTCCCGGCAATATGGGGCGCGGCAACTGGAAGGCGGCGGCGTATATTGACGACCAAGCCAGCGACGCGGCTTATGCGGGGCTGGAGGCGATCCTGTCGGGGGCCGCGAAAGGCACGACGGGCCTGTTCAGCATGTTGGTCGGGGAGTTTTTGGGGGCCGAGCGCGCGCCTGTGTCCTTCACCACCGAAGGCAATGTGCGCCGCCTGATGGTCGGCAAGAAAATCCAAGGCGAGGTTGTTCCGGTCGCGGGCAAGGACGGCGCGGATATGGTGATCACCAACACCGAATACTGGATGGGTAAAGACATCACCGTGGCCACGGCCAAACGCGGCAAGGTCCGTGCTTATGGTCGGGTTTGGGACTTCGATGGACGCTCTGCCGAGATTTGTCAGATCGACTGGGGAGGACCAGCACCAAAATGATCACGATTGAGTATTGCCGTGAAATGGCCCGCTACAACGCGTGGCAGAACCGCGGGCAGATGGAGATTTTCAAATCCATGAAGCCCGCGGAGTTGCGCAAGGATCGCAAGGCCTTCTTCGGGTCGATTTTTGCGACCGCCAACCATCTGCTTTGGGCCGATCAACTATGGATGTCACGCTTCGATGGCGGGCTGGGCCCAAAGAGCGGCGGCGCGGATAGCGTAAACCTACATGACGATTTGCAGCTGTTTCTGGATGACCGCCTGCGCACGGATGCGCGGATCGAGCGGTGGGCGAAAGGGCTGAACCAGATCGATTTGGTTGGGCCGCTGGCCTATTATTCTGCCATGTCAGATCGCGAGTTCAGCAAGCCGATGGCGTTGTGCGCGGTGCATTTCTTCAACCATCAGACCCACCATCGCGGGCAAATTCACGCGATGCTGACGGCGGCGGGGCACAGGCCATATGATACCGACCTTGTGCTCATGCCGGATGACGCCTGATGCCCGTCCTGCTTGCGATCTTGCTGGCCGTCGCCGGCTTTGTCTGGTGGAGTTGGGGACGCAGGCGGGCGGGGGATGAGGTTGCCTTCCGGCTCGACAAGCTGTTCCGGCGTAAGCCGTGCAAATGGCGGCCAACCGGCGACGGCAAGGGCGCGTTGCAGGAGTTTCGGTGCGAGACCTGCGGCGTGTCGGCCTATAGCCGCACCAGCCGTGGGCCGGTTGATTGCAAACGAAGTTTAAGGGGAGGGCTATAAGCATGGCCACGATTGCACCATCGCGCCGCGTGCGCCGGACGCCGTTCTCGGACGGGGTCGAGGCGGCGGGCGTCAAGGGCTACACCGTCTACAACCACATGCTGTTGCCGACGGTGTTCCGCTCGGTCGAGGAGGATTACCACCACCTGAAATCCGCCGTGCAGGTCTGGGACGTCGCTGTGGAGCGTCAGGTGGAACTACGCGGCCCTGACGCGGGACGTTTGATGCAAATGCTGACCCCGCGTGATTTGCGGGGGATGTTGCCGGGGATGTGCTACTACGTGCCTTTGGTTGATGGCACGGGCGGGATGCTCAACGATCCGGTAGCCTTGATGCTGTCTGATGATCGCTATTGGTTGTCGATTGCGGATAGTGATTTGTTGCTTTGGGTCAAAGGCTTGGCGCACGCTCTGTATCTCGATGTAATCGTAGATGAACCCGATGTCTCGCCATTGGCGATCCAAGGGCCGAAAGCCGATGAGCTAGCCGCGCGGGTTTTTGGCGACGGAGTTAAGGATCTGCGGTTCTTCCGCTACGGGTATTTCGAATTTCAGGGCCACATGATGCTGGTGGCGCGCTCGGGCTACTCCAAGCAGGGCGGCTTCGAGATTTATGTCGAAGGCACCGAGAAAGGCATGCCGCTGTGGAACGCGCTGATGGAGGCGGGGCGTGACTTGGATGTCTATGCAGGTTGTCCCAACCTGATCGAGCGGGTCGAGGGCGGCTTGCTGTCCTACGGCAACGACATGACACGCGACAACACCCCGCATGAATGCGGGCTGGGGCGGTTCTGCTCGACGCAAACCGCCATCGGCTGCGTTGGGCGCGATGCGCTGCTGCGTGTGGCAAAGGAAGGCCCGGTGAAACAAATCCGTGCCTTGAGCATTGAGGGAGATATACCGCCCTGTGACCGCCTGTGGATGGTCACAGCGAAGGGCAAGGTGATCGGGCAGGTAACCTCGGCCGCGAAAAGCCCTGACTTTGGCACCAATGTCGCCATCGGCATGGTGCGGATGACCCATTGGGATGACGGCACGCAGGTGCAGGTTGAAACGCAAGACGGGCCGCGCATCGCGACGGTCCACGAAGAATTCTGGATTTAGAAGGAGATAATTATGTTTAACGCATTGATCGTCGAGAAGGATGAAGAGGGCAAGACAAGTGCCTCTGTCCAAAGCATTTCCTTGGACCGACTGCCGGAAGGCGAGGTGACCGTTGCGGTGGAATATTCCACCGTGAACTACAAGGACGGGCTGTGCGTCGGTCCGGGCGGCGGCTTGGTGCGGAACTACCCGCATATTCCGGGCATCGACTTCGCAGGCACCGTGGAGGCGTCGGACGATGACCGTTACAAACCCGGCGACAAGGTGGTGCTGACCGGCTGGCGTGTGGGCGAGGCGCATTGGGGTGGCTACTCCCAAAAGGCGCGCGTGAAAGCCGATTGGCTGGTGCCGCTGCCTGATGGCTTGGACACACGACAGGCGATGGCGGTCGGCACGGCGGGCTTCACCGCGATGCTGGCTGTGATGGCGCTGGAGGATCACGGCATCAAAGACGGCCCTGTGCTGGTGACGGGGGCGGCTGGCGGTGTGGGGTCGGTCGCGACCGCAATTCTGGGCAATCTAGGCCACGAGGTTGCCGCTGTAACGGGACGGCCCGAGACGGCGGACTATCTGAAAAGCCTTGGTGCAACGCAGATCGTCGCTCGCGAAGAGATCAACGAGACCACCAAGCGGCCTTTGGAGGCCGAGATGTGGGGCGGGTGTGTCGACGCGGTGGGCGGCGAGATGCTGGCGCGGCTGCTGGGGCAGATGAAATACGGCGCGTCGGTCTCGGCTGTAGGGCTGGCAGGCGGGGCAGGGCTTCCGGCCACCGTCATCCCGTTCCTGTTGCGCGGCGTGAACCTGCTGGGCATCGACAGCGTGATGCAGCCCTATGACAACCGCCTGCGGGCGTGGCAGCGGATCGCGAAAGACCTGCCGATGGCTAAACTTGATGCCATGGTGCAGCCCGCGACGCTGGCCGATTTGCCCCAACTGGGCAAAGATATCCTGAAGGGTCAGGTCAAAGGCCGCGTCGTTGTTGACGTGAACGCCTGACAAATTCTGGCGGGGCGCATCGGTTGCGTTGCGGTCCGCCATCCTGTTACGGTTCTATGATGAGGTGGATGAGGTGGTCGGGCACTCGGCCCGCCGCTCATCAAAACTGACGGAGATTCCAGTGGTTTGCGCCTCGGCACAAGTTCCGGAAATCCAACTAAAACAGGAGGGACCTATGTTTCAAAAAATCATGGTGCCGATTGACTTGGCCCATAGTGAAAAAATGGGCAAGGCGCTGGTGACAGCCGCAGAGATTGCGCAAAGCCACAAGGCAGAACTTTGCTTTGTGGGGGTCACATCGAATACGCCCGGCAAGATCGCACATACACCGAAAGAATACGCGCAGAAGCTTGAAACCTTCGCGCAAGAGCAGGGCAAATCCCACGGGGTCGCTGCGTCGTCGCATGCGATGACCAGCCACGATCCGGCGGTTGATCTGGACAAGACGCTGCTGGCCGCTGTGGATGAAACGGGCTGTGACCTGGTCGTTATGGCCACGCACACACCGGGGTTTAGCGAGCATATTTGGGCATCGCACGGGGGGCATTTGGCCCAACACGCGAAAGCGTCCGTTTTCTTGGTGCGCTGATAGCAAAAAATAACACAGGGGGACCAGATAATGGTCGATGAAACTGAAAATGAAGGAATCCGCCCGCCGGATGGAGAGTCGGATCTGATTGATACGGATTACGAGATCGGGCAGGACAATGTGGAAGGCAATGTCGGGCCGTTCGGGTTTGACATCCACAACCCGGTGTTTGGCATTTCGGGCGTCGCCATCGTGGCGTTCGTGTTCTACACGCTGGCCTTGCCAGAGCAATCGGGGGCCTTGTTCACATGGCTCTTCGGGGCGGTGACGAAGGGCTTTGACTGGTTCTTCATCGGGGCCGCCAACATCTTCGTTTTGTTCTGCTTCTTGCTGATCGTGCTGCCCATGGGCAAAGTGCGGTTGGGTGGCAAGGACGCAGTTCCGGACTATTCCTACATTGGCTGGTTCGCGATGTTGTTCGCCGCCGGTATGGGCATCGGTCTGATGTTCTACGGCGTGTCGGAGCCGATGAGCCACTTCTCCAGCTCCTTCGGAGGCACCGCGTCCGAGGGCGGCGTGCGCACCGACTGGGCCCCGCTTGGCGCAGCTGGCGGCAATCAGGAAGAGGCCATTCGCCTTGGCATGGCAGCGACGATTTTCCACTGGGGCTTGCACCCATGGGCGATCTACGCGGTCGTGGCACTTAGCCTTGCGCTGTTCACCTATAACAAGGGTCTGCCTCTGACGATCCGCTCCGCGTTCTACCCGATCTTCGGGGATCGCGTCTGGGGCTGGACAGGCCATATCATCGACACGCTGGCGGTGTTTGCCACGCTGTTCGGTCTGGCGACCTCGCTGGGCTTTGGCGCGACGCAGGCCAATGCGGGGCTGAACGAATTGTTCGGCGTGCCGATCAGCGGCAGCACGCAAGTGATCCTGATTTCCGTCATCACGGCGATTGCGCTGATCTCTGTTGTGCGTGGTCTGGACGGCGGGGTGAAGATCCTGTCCGAGATCAACATGGGGCTGGCCTTCCTGCTGCTCCTGTTCGTGCTGATCGTCGGGCCGACCGTTGCCATCCTGACCGGCTTTGCCGACAGCCTGCTGGCTTATGTCCAGTATCTGCCGGCGCTGTCTAATCCGGTAGGCCGTGAGGACGTGAACTTCAGCCAAGGCTGGACCGCGTTCTACTGGGCGTGGTGGATCAGCTGGTCACCTTTCGTCGGCATGTTCATTGCCCGCGTCAGCCGTGGCCGGACCGTGCGCGAGTTCGTGATCTGCGTTCTGCTGATCCCGAGCCTCGTTTGCGTGCTGTGGATGAGCGTCTTTGGTGGCACAGCCATCCATCAGGTTGTGGCCGACGGCTACACCGCTGCACAGGACGCACCACTTGAGCTGAAACTGTTCAAGATGCTGGACGAGTTGCCGCTGACCCAGATTACCTCGCTGATCGGGATCGTACTGGTCATCGTGTTCTTCGTCACCTCGTCGGATTCCGGCAGCCTTGTGATCGACACGATCACGGCAGGTGGCAAGATCGACGCGCCAGTACCGCAGCGTGTGTTCTGGTGCATCTTCGAGGGGGCGGTGGCGATTGTGCTGCTGTTGTCCGTCGGGGGATTGAAGTCGCTTCAAAGCATGGTGATCTCGACCGGACTTCCGTTCACGGTGGTCTTGCTTATGATGTGCTGGGCGATCTTCAAAGGGCTTCAAACCGAAGAGCGCTAGACTTCATCGCGACACAAACGAAAAACGGCGCCCCAATCGGGGCGCCGTTTCTTTTTGTAGAAGGGAAGGTTGCCTATTCGGCAGGTTGCCCTTCCGCCGCGAACTTGTCGCGCTTGCCGTCACGATACAGCGCCTTGGTCAGGGCGATCATCATCAGCCCCATGACCATGGTGAACGGAAGCGCCCCGATAATCATCGCGTTGCGCAGCGCGTCCATCGGGTTGTTGTCCCCCGCAGCAAGCAGCAGCGTGCCGATCACCAAGGTCAGGATGATGCCCCAAACGATGCGGTGCTTGACGCCGGTTTCCTGCTCTCCGCCGGACATGATGGTGTTCATCACCAGAATGCCCGAGTCTGCGGAGGTCACGAGGAAGGTCATGATCAGCACCACACACATGATGGTGATGGCCGACAGGAACCCGCCGGAGATCATCTCGCCCAGTGTCACGAACAACTTGGCGGTGTTGGACGCGCCGATGATGGCGCCTTCTGCGCCGCCGGTCAGCTCTAGGTCGATGGCCGTGCCACCAAGGATGGTCATCCATGCAAAGCACACCAGCGACGGCGCAATCACGCAACCGATGATGAACTCACGCACAGAGCGACCCTTGGAGATACGCGCAAGGAACAAACCCACGAACGGCGAGAATGCGATCCACCAAGCCCAGTAGAAAGTTGACCAACCGGACTGCCAGCCGAACTGACGGCCTTGGTTGCCTGCCTCGTAGGCTGCGGCCAGAACGTCGTCTGGCAGCGCTGCTGCGGCGCCTTCAAGTCCAGATTTGAAGCCATCGAATGAGCCCCAGGCGCTGGTGGCACCTGCCATCAGATCACCCGCCAGTGGTTTGGCGGCTTCTGGCAATGCAGCCGCAAATGCGTCTGCAGATTGTGGACCGTATGCGCCAAAGGACAGCTGCACGAAGTTCAGGATGTAGTCGATGAACGCTGAGCCATAGGTCGACAGGGCGAAGGTGAACGACCCGAAGATGATGAAGACCAGCAGCAGGATCAGCGACAGCACGAGGTTCAGGTTAGAAAGATACTTAACCCCTTTGCCGACACCCGACACCGCCGAGATGATTGACATCGTCATGATCACCACAAGGCCGGCCACAAGGCCAACTTTGCCCGGTGCAGGGGCGTCGCCCTCCATGTTCATCATCCACTCCATACCGGTGATTGCGTAGACCCCGTCGATGAATTGGCTGACACCGAACCCGATGGTCACCGACACACCAAGGATTGTCGCGACAACACCCAGCACGTCGACCACATGACCCAAGAAGCCATTCATAGCGCTGCCGAACAAGGGCGTCAGCGCCGCGCGGATCGTCAGTGGCATGTCGCGCGTGTAGGCGTAATAGGCCAAGCTGAGGCCGGTCACGACGTAGATCGCCCACGCGTGGAAGCCGTAATGCAGGAAGGTGTAGCGATACGCCGATTGCAGCGCCTCTTCCGAATTGGCTGGAACGTCACCCGCCAGCACGACAGGGTTGGAGCCCCAAAGGCCCAGCGGCTCGGCGGTTGCGAAGACCATCAGGCCCACACCGAGACCGGCCCCGAACATCATCGAGAACCACGAGAAGTTGGAGAACTCCGGCTTCTCGCCGGGGGTGCCCATGATGCGTCGGCCGGTGGATGGAATGATTGCGATGATCGCGAGGAAGAAGAAGAACAGCCCCGTGATGACGACATAGAAGGAGTTGAAGCTGGCGAGGATCGCGCTGTTCCAGCTGCTTAGCGTGCTGTTGGCGTAGCCCGGAAAGACCAATGCCCAAAGCACCAACGCGACCATGATCCCCTTGGAGATCAAAGCGATTGGAACGCTGTTTCCGTGATAAAACCCGCCATCAGCTGTATTGATGTCTAGGTCGGTGAAGGGTGGTTTAACACTCATATTTCCCTGTCCTTGTTGGGCGGGGCATGCTGTCCGTTATGTTTCGAAATTCTATGTGCCCCGTCTTCCCGTCCTCCTCGGACGGGTCATGGGCGGAGCCTAGGCGGGCGGCAGAATGTCGCAACGTCTGAAAGCGATGCGATTCTGCCTGTTGGCGACAGATTGGGCGCTTGCGTGGCGAAAACCGACGGGCCAAGATCATCGTATGAAACTTGATATTGAATTTGTGCGGGCGCAATTCCCGGCTTTCGACGCGGCCCCTTTGAAGGGGCAGGCCTTCTTTGAAAACGCCGGTGGGTCCTATACCTGTCGTCCTGTGATCGACAGGCTTAACCGCTTCTATACCGAGCGCAAAGTGCAGCCCTACGCGCCTTACGAGGCTTCGACCCTTGGCGGTGCAGAGATGGACGAGGCGCGGGTGCGGTTGTCCGCGATCCTTGGGGTGGACACGGACGAGCTGTCCTTCGGGCCGTCGACCACACAAAACACCTATGTTCTATCGCAAGCCTTCGCGCAGTGGATGAAACCGGGCGACGCGATCATCGTGACCAATCAGGACCACGAGGCCAATTCCGGCCCGTGGCGGCGGTTGGCTGATCGCGGGTTCGAGGTGCGCGAGTGGAAGATCAACCCCGAGTCCGGTCATTTGGACCCTGCCGATCTGGCGAACCTGCTGGACGACAAGGTGCGCTTGGTGGCCTTCCCGCATTGCTCCAACGTGGTGGGGGAGATCAACGACGTCGCCGCCATCTGCGCCCAAGTGCGTGAAGCCGAGGCGGTGGCCTGCGTCGACGGCGTGTCCTACGCGCCGCACGGGTTACCGGATGTGGACAAGCTGGGGGCGGATATCTACCTGTTCTCGGCCTATAAAACCTACGGCCCCCATCAGGGGATCATGGTGATCCGTCGGGATATAGGAATGAAGTTGCCGAACCAAGGTCACCATTTCAACGGTGGCACACTTTACCAGCGGTTCACCCCTGCGGGGCCGGACCACGCACAGGTCGCGGCCAGCGCGGGCATGGCGGATTATATCGACGCATTATACGACCACCATATCGGCGGTGATGCGGCCCCTGCGGCCAAAGGCGCTGTGGTGCATGACCTGATGCAGGCGCACGAGCGTGAGGTGTTGCAGCCCTTGCTGGACTACGCCTCGGCCAAGAACTCGGTGCGGTTGATCGGGCCGGACAAGGCGGCCTCACGCGCACCGACCGTGGCACTTGCCTTGCAAGCGAACGCAGAGGAGGCTGCGGCGCAACTGGCACCGCACGGTATCATGGCAGGCGGCGGTGATTTCTACGCAGGCCGCGCGCTGGAGGCGATGGGCGTCGACATGGACCGCGGCGTGCTGCGGCTGTCATTTGTGCATTATACTTCGAAGGCAGAGGTTGACCGGCTGATAGACGCCCTAGATCAGGTTTTATGAGTGATACACCAATTCTGTTCTGGTTCCGCCGCGACCTGCGGTTGGGCGACCATGAAGGCCTGAGTGCGGCGGCCAAGACCGGCCGCCCCGTAATTCCCGTTTTCATCCATGACGAGGTTGTCGAGACCCACGGCGCCGCGCCCAAATGGCGGCTGGGGCTGGGGGTGGAACACTTTGCAGGGACGCTGGAGGGCATCGGCTCCAAACTGATCTTGCGGCGCGGTAAGGCACTCGACGTGCTGCGTGATCTTGTGAAGGAAACAGGGGCAGGGGCCGTGTGGTGGTCTCGGGCCTATGATCCTGACGCGATTGCGCGGGACAAAGGCGTGAAGGAAGCCCTGAAAGACGACGGCATCGACGCGCAAAGCTTCAAAGGGCATGTGCTGTTCGAGCCGTGGACCGTGGAAACCAAAACCGGCGGGTTTTATCGGGTCTTCAGCCCGATGTGGAAATCCGTGCGCGGATGGGACCTTGCAGCGGACATCTCGGCGGTGAGCGAACTATGCGCACCCGACCAGTGGCCCGCTTCGGACAAGATCGACGACTGGCAGATGGGGGCTGCGATGCAGCGCGGCGCGGATATCGTCGCCAAGCATGTGGCCGTGGGGGAAGAAGCCGCGTCCATCCGACTGGCCACTTTCATCCGCGATCGCATCGACGGATACAAGGACGCCCGCGACCAAATGGCGGAGCGCGGCACCTCGATGCTGTCGGAGAACCTGACCTATGGCGAGATTTCCCCTCGCCGTTGCTGGCACGCTGGCTGGCGGGCGGTGCATGAGGGCAAGTCAGGGGCGGAGACCTTCCTGAAAGAGCTGGTCTGGCGGGAATTTGCCTATCATCTGGCCTATCACACGCCACATATCATGGACAAAAACTGGCGCGAGGAATGGGATGCGTTTCCGTGGCGCGACGACGAACGCGCCGCCGATATCAAGGCTTGGAAACAGGGACGCACGGGCATCCAACTTGTCGATGCGGCCATGCGGGAGATGTATGTCACCGGTTATATGCACAATCGCGGGCGGATGATCGTGGCGTCTTATTTGACCAAGCACCTTATGACCCATTGGAAGGTGGGGCAGGCGTGGTTCGACGATTGCCTGATCGACTGGGATCCAGCTTCAAATGCAATGGGATGGCAGTGGTCGGCGGGCTCTGGCCCCGACGCGACGCCCTATTTCCGCGTGTTCAATCCCGCGACGCAGGCCGAGAAGTTCGACAATGATCGCAGCTACCGCGCGCGGTATCTGGGAGAGCTGTTCAAGGATCACGGCGCGGAGGCGGAGGATTACTTCAAGGCCATTCCGAAGTCGTGGAATATGGCGATCACTGACGACTATCCCAAGCCCGTTGTTGCGTTGGATGAGGGGCGGCAGCGTGCGCTGGACGCCTATCAGCAACGCAAGGGATAAGCACCGCTCAGCGCTCACGGAAAAATACGACCGCGTTGCTTTACTTGAGAAATTTCGCGCTATCTGTCAAAATTCACGAAATCGCTTGGTTTGGGAGGCTGGGCATGAATGTTCTGAGCGGCGATGCTTTGACGCAAGAGGTGCTTACGCACACACAGGGGCAACAGGGGTTGCCGCGCTATTTTCCGCAGGCTTTTGCCACGGCGCAAAAGATGCGGGCCGGGCGGCTGGATATGAAACTGCCCGATGGCCGCGTGTTTCGTGCCGAAGGGCGCGAGAAGGGCATTTGCGCCGAGATCGACATCCACAACAACGACCTGTTTGCCCGCCTGATCCGAGAGGGCGATCTGGGCTTCTGCGACGCCTATCTGGACGGCTGGTGGACCACGCCCGATTTGCAAGCGTTTATGGACCTGATGCATGCCGACAACGAGGAGGTCTATGACGGCTTCCCCGGCCTCGGGCTGGTGCGGGCCTATGAGAAAATGCGGTTCTGGATGCAGCGCAATTCACGCGAGCAGGCGCGTAAAAATATCAGTTACCACTATGATCTGGGCAATGAGTTTTACGCGCTCTGGCTTGATCCCTCCATGACCTACAGCTCGGCTTTGTTCAAAGGCGACGAGAGCCATGAGGAGGCGCAGCAGGCCAAATACGCCTCCATGCTGGAGCAGATGGGCGCGCAGACAGGTGACCATGTGCTGGAGATCGGCTGCGGCTGGGGCGGGTTTGCGGAACATGCCGCCCGCAAGGGGATCAGGGTCACAGGGCTGACGATCAGTCAGGAACAGCATGATTATGCTGTCGCGCGGATTGCGAAGGCTGGCCTCAGCGATCTGGTCGAGATCAAGATGCAGGATTACCGCGACGAACGCGGACAGTATGACGGGATTGCCAGCATCGAGATGTTCGAGGCGGTGGGCGAAAAATATTGGCCGGTCTATTTCGACGCGATCCGCGACCGCCTGAAGCCCGGCAAAAGTGCGACCTTGCAGATCATCACGGTCGAGGATCGCCGTTGGGAGGTTTACAATCGCCAAGTGGATTTCATTCAAAAATACATCTTTCCGGGCGGCATGTTGCCATGCCCGTCCGTGCTGCGCGCGCAGGTGGAGCGGGCGGGGCTGGAAGTCGTGCGCTCCATCGAGTTCGGGCAAAGTTACTCGAAAACCCTGCGTCTGTGGCACGACACGTTCAACGCCCGATGGGACGAGGTGGAAGCGTTGGGGTTTGACCAACGCTTTAGAAACATGTGGAATTTCTATCTGACCTCTTGCGCCGCTACGTTTTGGAGTGGAAACTGCGACGTGACGCAGATCACCATGAAAAAAACCGAGTAGTTTCTAATGACCACCACTGCCAAGATGCCCACCGCAGCCAAGCTTGTTGCCGGCTTCATTTTTGCTGTCACCGGTTTTTTTGTGGCTGAAATTGTTCACGCGACCCTTCCCGAAGGCCAGCCGGTGAAATGGTTGCTACCAGTTAGCATCCTCATCCCCATGACGATCGGGTGGCGTTTGATGGGGAAATTGGTGGGAAAAAACTACGGAGCCAGCATGAACAACGGTCTCTACGGCGTTGTTGTGTCTACAGTTTCTGTAACTTTCATCTTTGCGGTTGCGTTAATGATAAAGAAATCGCGCCGCCTTCAGTATGATGGTCCAATGGAAGCCTTGGTCGACGTGTTCGCGCTGATGTTGGAATATGGGTTGCTGTTGTTGAACCCGCTTGTGTTAGCGACGTTGGTTGGCGGCGGGTTTATTGGTGGACTTGCCTCCGAGTGGGCACATCGCAAGTTTGAATGACATCGTGACTACTTGCAATGCCGTGGACGATATCGTCCTGTTTGGCACCCTAAGAGACCCCGACCTTCTGGAAATAGTGCTGGGCGCTGTGGCAGATGCGCAACCCGTGTCACTGGCTGATCACCGCGTATTTGCGGCGGCGGGCGAGACGTTTCCACTGCTCTTTCGGTGTGAGGGGGCGCAAGCCGACGGGTTGTTGCTACAAAATCTGACCGGTGAGCAAATTGCGCGATTGGATTATTATGAGGCGCCCTATGGCTACGAGCTTGAGCCGATGGTTTTGGCAGATGGTCGGCGCGCGCAGGTCTACAGGCCGACAGACAATCAATACCGTAAGGGCGAAATTTGGGACCTGACGCATTGGCAAGCCACCCAAGGCCCGATGACGCGCGAGGCGGCGCATGAGATCATGGGATTGTTCGGAAAAACCTCGGTGGACGCGTTGATCCCTTTGCTGGGACCAATCCGCTCGCGGGCTCAGGCGCGGGTGAATGCGCGCACGGACGACATTCCCACCGATCTGCGGCAAGGCTTCTCTCGCGATGACGTTGTGTTGACCGCGCGGCGAAGACCGTATTCGCGGTTTTTTGCGTTGGACGAAATGGAGTTGCGCCACCCTCGTTTTGATGGCAGCGAGAATGTCGTGGAACGCGAGGTTTTCGTCTCCGTCGATGCCGTGGTGGTGCTACCTTACGATCCCGTGCGTGACACGGTCTTACTGATTGAGCAGTTCCGTCCCGCGCCCTTTGCCCGTGGTGATTTGCACCCGTGGTGTCTGGAAGCTATCGCAGGCCGTATCGACGGTGGCGAGACTCCGCAAGATGCAGCGCATCGCGAGGCCGAGGAAGAGGCGGGGTTACGGTTTTCCCGGTTGGTGAAGGCCGCGGATTACTATCCGTCTCCGGGGGCGTTGACGGAATATCTCTATTGCTACATTGGTTTGGCGGATCTGCCGGATGATGCAGCAGGGCTTGGCGGTTTGGCCTCCGAGGCGGAGGACATCCGGTCGGTAGTGGTCCCGTTTCAAATGCTCATGGATGCGGTGCGTAGCGGAGAAGTTCAAAACGGCCCGCTCTTGATTTGCGCCTACTGTCTGGAACGTGAACGCATGCAGCTTCGCGCGGAGGCAACACCTGCTTGAGTTCGCGCCAAGCGATGCCTATCAAAGGCTAAGCGCTGAACAGGAGTTTCGCAGATGGCTATCAAGAAAAACCTTGCCGATTTGGTGGGCAACACGCCCTTGATCCGTTTGAACGCGGCAAGCGAGGCGACGGGCTGCGAAATCTTGGGTAAAGCCGAGTTTATGAACCCCGGCCAATCGGTCAAAGATCGTCCTGCGTTATATATCATTCGCGAGGCGATTGCTTCTGGCGCGTTGAAACCGGGCGGCACGATTGTCGAAGGCACGGCAGGCAATACAGGCATCGGCCTTGCGCTGGTCGGCGCGTCGATGGGATTCAAGGCCGTGATCGTCATCCCTGAGACGCAAAGTCAGGAAAAGAAAGACATGCTGCGCCTTGCTGGGGCGGAGTTGGTCGAAGTGCCAGCCGCACCTTACCGCAAACCCAACAATTTCGTCCGCTATTCCGAGCGGTTGGCGAAAAAGCTGAATGAGACCGAGCCGAATGGCGCGATCTGGGCCAACCAGTTCGACAACGTCGCCAACCGTCAAGCCCATATCGAGACCACCGGCCCTGAAATCTGGGAGCAAACCGGCGGTAAGGTCGATGGATTTATCTGCGCCGTCGGCTCTGGCGGCACATTGGCGGGGATCGCCATGGCGTTACAGCCTAAGGGCGTTAAAATCGGTTTGGCTGACCCGATGGGGGCAGCGCTCTATGACTGGTACACCAAAGGAGAGTTAACCATGGAAGGTGGCTCGATTGCGGAAGGTATCGGTCAGGTGAGGATTACCAAGAACCTTGAGGGGCTGACGCCCGACTATACGTACCAAATCCCCGACGAAGAAGCGTTGCCGATTGTGTTCGACCTGCTGTCCGAGGAAGGGCTGTGCATGGGGGCATCCTCTGGCATCAACATCGCAGGGGCGATCCGGCTGGCCAAAGATATGGGGCCGGGCCACACGATTGTGACGATCTTGTGCGACTATGGCACGCGGTATCAGTCCAAACTGTGGAACCCCGAATTCCTGAAAGAGAAGGGGCTTCCATATCCCGAATGGCTGGCGCGTGCGCCCCAGCCAATGCCGAGTGTTTATGAATAGCATGGCCCGTTTTACAATTTTGCGTGCACTGCTCATTGCACTGACGCTGTGCCTTGGGGTCGTCTCAGGGCCGGGATCGCTTCTGGCGCAGGCCGTGGCAACGGAGACCGGTTCACCTGACTACGGAGCGTGGGAGCGTGATGCCACGCGGGCTACGGACGTGTTGGACGCAGACCGTGCGTCCGTTGAAGGGCTGCAGACCCTGCGGGAGCAGCTCGTCTCGTGGCGAGACCTGTTTTTGCGCCGCCAGAACGTCAACAAGGACCAAATTTCCACTCTTAGAAACCAGATCAGTGCCCTTGGACCGCTTCCGGCAGAGGGGGAAAGCGAAGCTGATGAAATTGCCAATCGTCGTGCGGAGTTGAACAAAGAACTTGATGGCGCGACGGCACCGGTCCGACGGGCAGAAGAGGCTTACACGTTGGCTGACGGTCTGGTTTCGCGACTAGACAGCACTGTACGTGACCGGCAGACCAACCAGATACTGGAATTGAACCCGACGCCGGTAAACCCGGTCTTGTGGCCTAAGGCGGCGGTTTCGCTGGTCGAGGTATGGACCAAAACCGTAGATGAGGTGAAAGCCAATCTGGCGTCTCCGCTTAGGTATGAAGTTTTTAAAGGTAATTTGCCACTGATCGTGGTGCTGCTGTTGGTTGGTCTTGCTTTCGTTATTCGGGGCGGAGCATGGGTCGAACGTGCATTGACTGCTTTGCGCGGAAGCCGGCACTCCAGCCGTGCCCGGGTCAGGGTCGGCGTGTTTCTCACGTCGCTGGTTTCGCTTATTTTGCCAATCTTCGGGTTGATGTTGCTGCTCGAAGCCGCGGATCAAAGCCAGTTGACCGGCACCGCGGGGACGACCGTGCTCGACATCCTGTCAGCCGTTGTCATCATCATTTACGTGGCCCGCTGGCTTGGTCGCCAAATCGCGCCGCCTGCTTACCCTCCGCACCCCGTGCTGATCCTTTCTGAGGGTCAGGGGCTGCAAATGCGCGTCCTGATAAATTTTGCTGGCCTGTTTATTGCCGCGAACGCCGCGATCTCTGGGTTGCTGTTTGCCGATCTGTTGTCAGAGACTGCGGCGTCGGTTCTTGGATTGCCGGTGATTGTTCTGGCGGGTCTGTTCTTGTTCCGTATCGCGCAATTGATGGTGGCCTCAGCGAAAGCGGCGCAACTCCAATTTGCTGATGAAAGCGATACCGAGGAGCAGGGATCAAGCGTCGCTGAGGCATCCAGTGGCTTGGTCTTGCGCTATCTGGGCCGTGCCGCGAGCGCGGTGGCAATCGTTGGCCCTTCTTTGGCCGCGATCGGCTACACATTTGCCGGCAATGCACTGGTCTATTCCAGTTATCTGACGTTGGCTGTGATGGCGGGCGTGGCGATCTTGCAACGACTGGTGCGCGATATCTACGCGATGATCCGGGGCGAAGACGCGGGCTCCAACGGGTTGATCCCTGTCTTGATAGGCTTTGCACTTACGCTGTGCTCCCTTCCACTGCTGGCGTTGATCTGGGGCGCGCGCGTCACGGATCTAAGCGAGGCATGGACGATGATGGCGGCTGGTGTGCAGTTGGGCGACAGCCGCATCTCGCCAGTGGATTTCCTTAAGTTCGCGTTGATTTTTGCAGCTGGCTACGGGCTGACCCGATTGTTGCAAGGCACGCTGAAGACGCAGATTCTGCCGCGTACCAAACTCGATACTGGCGGCCGCAATGCGATGGTGGCAGGGACCGGCTATATCGGCATTTTCCTTGCCGCGCTGATCGCGATTACCAGCGCGGGGATTGACCTGTCATCGCTGGCGATTGTGGCTGGTGCGTTGTCGGTCGGTATCGGTTTTGGTCTGCAAACCATTGTGTCGAATTTCGTGTCGGGCATCATTTTGTTGATCGAGCGACCGATTTCCGAGGGCGACTGGATCGAGGTCGGCGGCACCATGGGGGTTGTGCGTGACATCTCGGTGCGCGCGACTCGGATCGAGACATTCGACCGCCGTGATGTGATTGTCCCCAATGCGGACCTGATCTCCACCTCGGTCACCAACTGGACCAAGGGCAATTTGACGGGGCGGATTATCGTGTCGGTCGGCGTAGCCTATGGGACGGATACCAAACGTGTAGAGCAGATTTTGCGCGAGATTGCCGAAGCCGAGCCGTTGGTGATCCTGAACCCACCACCAAGTGTGCTATTCAGGGGGTTTGGTGCGGACTCGCTGGACTTCGAGATCCGCGCGATTATCCGCGACGTCAACTACGTGGTGAAAGTACCGTCCGAGATGAACCACGAGATCGCGCGCCGGTTCGCCGAAGAGGGGATCGAGATTCCCTTTGCCCAACGCGATGTCTGGCTGCGTAACCCCGAGGCGCTTCAGCCGCCAACGGAGGAGAAAAAGCCTGCGCCGAAGAAGAAACCCGCACCCAAGAAGCCGGCCGCGAAGCAGGGGCCAATGTTATGAGTCTGTTGTTTCGCGAGGACGCCTATCTGAAAGAATCTGAGGCCGAAGTCGTTGGGGTGACCGAGCACGGTGTAATCCTGGATCATGCGCTGTTCTATCCCACTGGTGGAGGTCAACCGGGTGATACGGGGCGTCTGGAGTGGCTGGGCGGTAAGTGTACCATCGTGGATGCCCGTAAGGGCGAGGGCGATCAGGTTGTATTGACTGCGCAAGACGGGGCCGCGACGCCTGAGCTAGGTGCGAAGGTTACCCAGTTCCTCGACTGGGATCGCCGCTACGCGCATATGCGTATCCATACAGCATTGCACCTCTTGTCGGTGGTTATTCCCTTGGGTGTCACCGGTGGCCAAATCGGTGCCGAGAAGGGCCGATTGGATTTTGATATGCGAGAGCCGCCTGAGGATAAGACCGCTGTGGAAATCGCATTGAACACGCTGATTGCCCGCGATTTACAGATTACCGAGCAGTGGATCACCGATGCGGAACTTGAGGCCAATCCCGGTTTGGTAAAAACGATGTCGGTGCAACCGCCCAAAGGCGCAGGGCGGGTGCGGTTGGTGCGAATTGGCGATGATGCCCAGCAGATTGACTTGCAGCCCTGCGGCGGCACGCATGTGGCACGCACTTCAGAGATCGGGCGTGTTCGCATCGGTAAGATCGAGAACAAAGGCCGCAATAATAGACGGGTTAACCTGCATCTGGAAAGCTAGGCTGGTGTCCCCCGGGATGCGTGGCTGACATCTTCTTGAAAAGAGAAGATTTGCCCCTTGCGCTTCCCCTGTGGTTTTGGCTAAACCCTGCGCCACGGACAGGTGGCCGAGTGGTCGAAGGCGCACGCCTGGAAAGTGTGTAGGCGGGAGACCGTCTCCAGGGTTCGAATCCCTGTCTGTCCGCCACCACGCCTTATTGTTTGAGTTAGATTTGTTCGCCTGAAATGTGGGCGAGGATGTTAACCAACTTTCCAGTTGGATCATGCAAATAGACGCGCCGGATACCCCAAGGCTCGTCCGCCAATCGCATTGGAACCGCCGCACTTTCCACTAAGCGATGATGGGCAATGGGTGCGCCGTGTAGTCAAACATGATTTCGCGACCTGAGTGCGGATCACCTAGTCTCGCTTTGAATTTCACCGCGGGGCGCACGCCCCCAATAGCACCAAGTGTTCCGCACAGCATTGCAGTGTTGTCGCTCATTGGCGCACCGTCCATCAGTTCGAGTAGGGGGCGGATCGCGGCGAGTGTACCGGATTGATACGGCACCCATGTGCCGCTCTCTTCGATCCACGACTCCAATGTCAGATCGTCCAACCTGTCTGCCACCTCGTCAAATTGCCAAAGTGCGGTCGCCACCGGCTTGGGGCAAACTTGTTTTGAAGCAGCCACTGACGTGGCTTCCAGCGCGCGGTCGGTATGGTCGGAGCCAAGGCCCAGCCACAATGCCCCATCGTGTTGTATCAACAACGGCTCTGCTTCACCGGAGCTGTCAGGGCCAAGGACTTGCAGCTCCGTCGCCTGAGTAAGCAGGTCTGCCGAGACGCGGTAATAAAGGGGCGTGGTGGATGGAGGCGGAACGCCGATGGCAGCCAGCTCTTCAATGTGATGTGCCACTGCGGCGGTGTCGCGGCCTGTCCAGCCTGCGACAACCAACCGAGTACAGGAAAAGGATAGCGGCCCTGATTGGGTTTCGAATTGCATGGGTTTCTCCGATTTGAGGCGTGGGGTGGCATAGGCTTTGAGCTGAGGCTAACGTGTCGGTGACCCCATGGACAAGGTATCCGCGTGACGCTCGATCAAATTAAAACCTTTCTTTGGGTCGCGCGGCTTGGCGGCTTCCGGCGTGCCGCAGAGCAGTTGAACCTGACGCAACCCGCTATTTCGACCCGTATCGCCACGTTGGAAAGCGAGCTTCGTGTTCAGCTGTTCGAACGAAGCCCCAGGGGGCTGACTTTGACACGACATGGGGCGCTGTTGCTGGGCTACGCGGAGCAGCTGCTATTCGTCCAAGAAGAAATTCACCGCCGGGTGGCGAACGCTGCCGAGATGGACGGGCTGTTTCGAATTGGTGCGTCGGAGACGATCGCGCAAAGCTGGCTGCCTGCGTTCCTCAAAGCGTTTTCCGATGCTTATCCGCGCATCAATGTTGAACTTACAGTCGATATCAGCCGTGACTTACGCGATGCGTTATTGGGACGGCGGTTAGATTTGGCGTTTCTGATGGGGCCGGTGTCGGAGTTCTCGGTCGAAAACGTGACTCTTCCTGACTTCCCTTTGCATTGGTACAAACCTGCTGATCTTGGGGCTGTTGATTTGACCGAAATTCCGGTGATTTCCTTTTCGTCGCAAACTCGCCCCCACCGTGAATTGGCCACCGCCTTGTCACGCAAGGTTGGGCCGAATGCGCGGATATTTGCGTCGGCCTCGCTATCGGCGAGCCTTGAGATGATTGCGCACGGCGTGGCCGTTGGCCCGTTCCCACGTGCACTTGCGCAACGATTGCTGGACGAGGGACGCATAACAGAATTCTTCCCGGATATCGATGTCAGTCCACTGGTGTTCACCGCCTCGTATTTGGGAGAGCCCTATAGTTTTTTGACCGAAAGCAGCGCGGCGTTAGCGCAGGGTGTGGCGCAGGCATGGGATGCAAAATCCGGCAGCTAGGTATTAACAATTTCTATCACTGTTAATCAAAATCAAAAATTTGCTTTACACCCATAACCGTGGTTGGCTTGGTCATCCGAGTTTGGGGGATTATTTTGTCTGATACGATCAGCTACGACAGCCTTCGTGGCGCTACGGCCGCAGACGTGCGCAAGGCCATCCGTTCAGGGGCTTACTCCAAGCACACTGCCGGACTGGCGGCGGGCAAACTGCAATGCAATCTTGCGATCCTTCCCGAGGCCTATGCCCTGGATTTTTTGCGGTTTTGTCAACGTAATCCCAAGCCGTGTCCGGTGGTGGGTGTGAGCGAGACTGGCAGTCCCTATGTGCCCACTTTAGGCAGCGAGATTGATATTCGCACCGACGTGCCGCAATACCGCGTCTATCGTGACGGGGTATTGGCTGAGGAGTTGGATGACATTTCTGACATCTGGCGCGACGATTTGGTGACGATCGCCCTTGGCTGTTCATTCACTTTCGAGAATGCGCTGATTGAGGCGGGCATCAACATCCGCCATATCGAGCAAAACCGCACGGTGCCGATGTATAGCTCTTCGCTGGAACTGGTACCTGCGGGGCCGTTTCATGGCACGATGGTCGTCACCATGCGTCCGATCCCCTATGATCGCGTCGCGGACGCTCTCAAGATCAGTGCGGCGTACCCGCAGGCCCATGGTGCCCCTGTGGCATCGGGGGATCCGGCAGCTATTGGCATCGCCAACCTGAACGCCCCCGAATGGGGTGAGCCGGTCGAGGTCCGTGCGGGTGAACTGCCACTGTACTGGGCTTGCGGCGTCACGCCCCAAAACGTGCTGCTGGACGCGAAACTGCCCTTTGTCATTACTCATAAACCCGGCTGCATGCTCATCGCCGATGTCGGCGAACGCGACGAGCTTAGCAACCACACCTCTCTCACGTCTGTTCAACAAGGAGACTATCACTATGCGTAACATCGCACTCACATTGGCGCTCTCGACCGCATTGGTCGCGCCTGCTACCGCGGAAACTCTTTCGGTCGTCGGATCATGGTCCGGCCTCCCTTTGCACAAGGAATATGAGGCACCGTTCTGGAGCGAGACCCTGCCGGCCGCATCCGGCGGCAAGATCGAAGTCGAACTGACAACCCATAACCAAATGAATCTTGGCCTTGGCGACATCTATCCGCTGCTGGGCCAAGGCGTGTATGACGTGGCTATGACCGTGGGCGACTATGCCGTCTCTGACGCGCCAGAGTTGGAAGGCTTGGACGTTCCCATGATCGCCACTGATGCCGCCACGGCGCGCAAGGCCGTGGAAGCCGCCCGTCCCATGGTGGACGAGATTTTCGCCGAGCGTTTCAACTCCAAGGTGCTGGCCATCGCGCCATACCCACCACAGGTCGTGTTTTGCAACGCAGAGATCGCGTCGCTGGACGATTTGGCCGGCAAGAAAGTTCGTGCGTCTGGCCGTATGACCGCTAAATTCTTGGAGGCTTTGGGGGCGGAGGGCGTGAACGTGTCGTTCTCCGAAGTGCCGGGAGCCTTGCAAAAGGGCGTGGTTGATTGCGCCGTGACAGGAGCCGGTTCGGGCTATTCGGCGGGCTGGTGGGAAGTCTCCACACACCTGCTGCCGATCCCGCTGGGTGGCTGGGATCCGGTTGTTACTGCGATGAACATGGACAAGTGGAATGGCCTCGATGCCGATACCCAGGCATTGATCCAAAGCGAGCTTGCGACAAAGTTCGAAGCCCCCGCATGGGACACGGCACAGGGTGCGCTTGCCAATGACATAGGATGTCTGACCGGGCAGGGCGATTGTACGTCTGGCGACAAACGGTCGATGACTCTGGTCGAAGCCTCCGATGCGGATATCGCTAAGGCCACGGAAATCCTGACCTCCGAAGTGCTTCCCGATTGGGCGGAGCGTGCGGGCGGTGACTGGAAAGACCGTTGGAACGCTTCTGTCGGTGCCGCTGTGGGCGTGACCATCGAGTAAGCCAAACCGCTTCCCCCGAATAAGGAACCTCACGCCATGGCAGACCAGTTCATCGACAGACTGCGCACGCTGAACCGATATGTGGCCTACGCTGTCGGCGTGCTGCTGCTGGCTTGTGCTGCCTTCGTACTGGCCGACATCGTGCTGCGGCAACTGGGGTCCTCGTTCGGGGGGACGGACGAAATCAGCGGTTATGTGATGGCCATCGCCACAAGCTGGGGGATGGCCTACGCGCTGCTGGAATTAGGCCACGTGCGCATCGACCTGATCCGCAGCAAGGTTGCTGCAAAGGGCCGCGCGATGTTCGATCTGCTGTCGATGACGGTGATGAGCGCCACGATCGTACTGATCGCCGTTAAGTGCTGGCCGGTGGTGGCGCGTTCGATCAAGAACAGTTCGACGGCGAACACCCCGTTGGAAACGCCATTGGTCTGGGTGCAGGCCCCGTGGTTTGCAGGCTGGGTTTGGTTCGCGCTGATGTCATGCTTGCTGACGCTGGCCGCCTTGGTACTGGTCGTGCAGGGCAAGTTAGCTGAATCCGAGCGCCGCATCGGTGCCTTTGGCGAGCAGGACCTGCTATGATTGCCTACATTGCCGCCGGTCTTCTGGGGTTGCTGGCTTTGTCGATCCCTGTGGGTATCGTATTGTTCCTACTGGGTTTCGGGGTGGACCAATTTTTCTCGTCCTTTCCGCTGATACGCGGGCTTGGAAACATGGTGTGGTCGTCGTCCAATTCATCTACGCTGATCGCGATCCCGTTCTTTGTACTTCTGGGAGAAATTCTAGTGAGGAGTGGTGTCGCGGCCCGCACCTACGCAGCATTGGATAAATGGGTTAGCTGGATGCCCGGCGGTCTGGTCCACGCCAATGTCGCCACGGCGACCATGTTTTCCGCCACGTCCGGATCCTCGGTTGCCACAGCTGCGACGGTCGCAACAGTGGCCATGCCGCAAGCGGAAAAACTGGGCTATGACCCCAAACTATTTTCCGGCGCGATTGCGGCTGGCGGCACCTTGGGCATCATGATTCCGCCGTCGATAAACTTGATTGTCTATGGCTTTTTAACCCAGTCATCCATTCCGCAGCTGTTTCTTGCCGGATTGATCCCCGGCCTTGGTCTTGCCTTCGCATTCCTAGTGGTCACTGCCGCGATCTGTGTTGTACGACCGGAACTTGGCGGGGAGCGCCGGGTGTTCCCGCTCTCCGAGATGATGGGGGCATTGGCGCATTTGATCCCAATCATCTTGCTATTCACCGTGATCATCGGCTCGATCTATAAGGGATGGGCCACACCCACCGAAGCTGCGTCTGTCGGCGTTGCGGGAGCTTTGGTGATTGCAGCGGTCTTTGGTGGTGTCAGCGTGGCGATGATGGGCGAAGCCATCCTTGGAACCGTCAAGGTCACCTGTATGATCATGCTGATCGTGATTGGCGCGTCTTTCTTGAATTTCACACTTGCCTCTGCCGGGCTGGGCCGCGAGTTGGAGGCCTTTTTGGGCGGTCTGGGCTTGACCCCGCTCAGCACGATCTTGGTGATCGTTCTGATGTATATCGTGCTTGGCTTCTTTATCGAAACCTTATCGCTCATGGTTGTCACCATACCTATCGTCGTCCCGTTGGTGGTCGAGTTGGGCTATGATCCGATCTGGTTTGGTATCCTGATGATTGTGCTGATCGAAATGGCGCTGATCACACCGCCTGTCGGACTAAATCTGTATGTCGTGCAGGGCGCACGCAAATCGGGGCATCTCAACGAGGTGATGGTGGGGGCGATCCCTTACGTTCTTGTCATGCTTGCGATGGCAATCGCGTTGATCGCGTTCCCGTCCATCGCCCTCTTCCTGCCGGAGGCGCTGAGCTAGCTCGGAGAACTGCGTGCCGTGCATATCAATTCACCCGGATTTAATATCTAACATGGAGGTCGCTGCGCCGCCCGTTCCGAAAGTGGCATTGTCACCTCTGACATCTATGTCGCGCCTTGCGGCTATAACGACCTTTTCAAGGGAACCTTGCATCATGTGTGACCGTCACTCGCAATGTCGTGGCTAAGCAGGGATGTGACGTTGGGTTTGACGCAATTTGTGCGTCTAAATTCCGATATTTTGAATAGTAATTTCCGATTGCTAAGAACTTAAATAGCAACATTGACAGTCCCGTGTATTTCCTAGTCTCTCAAAGAAGAATGATGAGGATATCCTATGAAATCGCATGCGCGTGTTGTCGTTATCGGGGGTGGCATTGCTGGCTGCTCCACACTGTATCATTTGACGCAGGAAGGCTGGTCGGACGTTGTGCTTGTGGAGCGCAACGAGCTGACGTCTGGCACGACGTGGCATTCGGCCGCGCAGGTGACAAATTTTGGCATGAACCAAACCATGGTCGGTCTGAAGACGCATTCTATCGAGCTGTATAAAGAGCTGCGCGATGATCCTGATTACCCTGTCAGCTACAACCATGGCGATGGTGGTATCCGCTTGGCCAATACCGAGGCGCAAATGGATGGCTACCGCCACTTCACTTCGATGGCGCGGGGCATGGGGGTGGAATTCGAGGTGCTGGACGCCGCTGAATGTGCGCGGCGTCATCCGTTGATTTCAACCGATAACTTGCTGGGCGGGCTGTGGGATGGAAGCGACGGCGACATTGATCCCGCGCAGCTGTGTCAGGCCTTGGCGAGGCGTGCGCGCAAGGCCGGAGCGGAAGTGTACCGGAACACGCCGGTCACCGCGCTGACGCAGCACAAAGATGACAGTTGGACGGTGCATACGGATCACGGCGACATCACCTGCGAGATCGTGGTGAATGCGTGTGGCTACCGCGTCAATGAAGTCGGGGGGATGATGGGGGTTCAGCACCCTGTGGTGTCGATGGAACACCAGTATTTCGTGACAGAGGAAATCCCCGCGATCCGAGACGCCGGGCACCGGATGCCGCTGCTGCGCTGCCCCATTAGCGATTACTATAGCCGGCAAGAAAAGAACGGCCTGCTGATCGGGTTTTACGAGCAGGATTGCCGGACTTGGGGCATGGATGGGATCGACCCGCATTTCGTAAATGCACTGTGCCCCGATGATTTGGACCGGATCACCGACGTGCTGGAAGGGGCGTTCGCGCGGATGCCGGCGCTGACGGAGGCCGGCATTCATACCATCGTGAACGGCCCAATCACCTACACGATTGACGGCGCACCCTTAGTGGGGCCGATCCCGGGAAAGCGAAATGCCTTTTGCATAATTGGCCTGCGCGCCGGTTTGGGCGAGGGCGGCGGGCATGGGTGGCTTCTGGCGCAGCAGATTGTGCATGGCGAGGCGTGCTACGACACGTGGTGCATCGACCCGCGTCGTTTCACCGGACATGCCAATGTGGAATTGACGGCGTTGAAGGCAATTGAGGACTACCAAAACGAATTCCGCTTTCATTTTCCCAACGAGCATCGCCCAGCGGGCCGCATGGCGAAGACGACACCGCTCACCCCTGTTCTGGCCGCCGAAGGGGCCGAGTTTACCGTCGTAAACGGCTGGGAGCGCGCAGAGTTTTTCAAGCCCTCGGCGGATTTTCACGTCACACACGGCTTTCACTTTGACGAGTCCTTTCCCGTGGTGGCCAAGGAGGTCGACGTGGTGCAAAATGCGGTGGGCCTGTGCGAGGTCAACGGTTTCAACCGCCTCGAGATCACCGGCGCCGACGCCGTGTCGTTCTTAGACCGGATGATCTGTGGCAGGCTTCCGCGCAAGGAGGGACGCGTGGGGTTGGGCTATTTGTTGAACCACCACGGCATGCTCAAAGCCGAAGCAACGATTGCCAATATTCCAGCGTCCGACCGTGGTCCGGCCCGTATCTGGTATGGATCGGCAGCGGCCTCCGAATATCACGATATGGATTGGCTGACCGCCCATATCGGTGCCGATGAGGACGTGCAGATCACCTCACTCACCAATGACATGACGATCCTTGTTCTGGCGGGACCAAAGGCGCGCGATGTCATGCAGATGGTCAGTCGGGCTGACTGGTCACGTGAAGCGTTTCCTTGGTTGTCGGTTCGTGAATGCTTCATTGGCTTTGCGCCTGCGACGGCTATGTTGGTCAGCTTCTCGGGGGAGCTGGCCTATGAGCTGCACATCCCGAACGCGTCTCTTTACGCGGCCTACCTTGCTTTGCGCGAGGCGGGCAGGGCGCATGGGCTGCGCTTGTTCGGGGCACATGCCGTCGAGTCGATGCGTCTGGAAAAGGGTTATCTACATTGGAAGTCCGACCTCTTGACGGAATTCGATCCGTTCGAGACGGGACTGGACCGGTTCGTTCAAATGGAAAAAACCGATTTCATCGGCAAAGCGGCACTTGTCGAACGGATTAAGACGCCGCCGACCAAACATCTGGTCACGCTATGTCTTGATAGCGATCATGCGCCCGCCCATGGCGGCGCATCCGTGATGTCTGGTGATACGGTTGTGGGGACTGTGACGTCTGGTGGGTACGGCCACAGGGTTGGAAAAAACATCGCTTATGCGTTCGTAGAGGCGCGGTTTTCGCAGGTCGGGTGCTGCCTTCAGATTGACCTGTTGGGGCAGCTTGTGTCTTCGGTTGTTTCTGAAAAAGCACTTTATGACGAAGCTTTGCTTCACGTCAGATGCTGAGAGAAGTCAATCAGATCAAGACGTGGTTTGCGGAGTTAGCCACCATGGTAACCCAGTATCGGCACGACCACTTATTGCCGATCGTGCGCAGTCCTCCAAACTTCCAAATCGGACGTCCCTACCTGTCAGACCTTTTCCGTAATGTGCGTATTTTCCAGAATTTGTCATCAAGACTGAAGCGCTGGATGGGAAAACAGGTTCCGTTATGGAGCACCAGCAAATGTCCGGAATGACCTGAACACCCGAGCTTTGAAGCCGGTCTAACGTGCCCTCGGCGGCTATTTCGGCGTGGGTTTTCCGACCGACCGTCACAATCGTTTTGGTTTCGAAATGACAATGCGCATCACCCAAGAGCTGAGCAAATTTTTGACATTCGGACGCAGACGCATGCGGGCTGCCGATTGCGACAAGATCAATCTGATCAGTAGCGACGTTAAAGTCCCGCCAAAGCTGAACCAGATCAGCATGGGTGATATTGAATTGTTGCGCGTGATCGGCAAGCTTTAGCTCTCCTTCGGGCGTATGACCTCGTACATGCAGCATGGGGGCCGCTGAAGTTGTGCCAAAAGCAGCGCAAAGCGCCTTAAGATCGTCTGGTGTCGGCGATGCGGCTTCAAGCCCGGTTAGCACCGGAACGCAATTCGGAGATTTTGCGCCAGCCAGCCACCCAAGCATCGGCCACAGAGCGTCATCAAAATGTGCGGGCAACTCTACACGCAGCTCGCAAACAGGCACTCGATTTTCGGCCAGATAGACGCCTGTGTTTGGCGCGCGGCCGTTCATTGCAATGAACAAATCAAGGTAATCTGGGTGCTTTTGCGTGCGCGCACCTAGTACCGAATTTGCGTATATGACCGCGTTGGATTCCGACCATCCGATTGCTTCATCCTCTACGGGCGCGTCGTCCAGCAAATAAGGCGCACACGTAAATGTCGGGCGTGCGCCCATATTGACGTAGGCATCAGCAAGGCGACTGGCTTTATCGCCAAAATCAGGCACGACACCCTGCGTTCTCCAATTCTCCCGATCTACCGAGATTGCGTTGATAGTGGTTGGAATACAGACCCTGGCCCCCATCTTTTGCATCTTCTCCGCAAAATCCAGATTAGCATCATGCGCTAAAATGCTGCCGTCGATATGCGCCCGTGAAACATCAATTAACTCACGCGCACCTTGTGCTGCTGCCATCAGGCAAATCACTTCCATCGCAACTTTTTTTGCGGTGCCATCACCTCCGCTCAGAATATTCAGGTCGGTATCACTCAGGCTCAAATCTGCTGTCGTTGCCCGTGAAAGCGGGATCGACTGATCAGAAAATTCTAGTGTGTTATTTCTAATTTCTGCCACGCTCACCTTAGACAATGCGTCGTAGACCGTCGGCGCCACACGCAGAACCGCGACGGGGCTGTCAAAAAGTAGCGCTGCAATCATCGCACCAAGAGTTAGAATGTCCTCGGCTTCGTGGAAAACAAGGGCGGCGGGCGCAGTTCCGTTGCGTGCCAGTTGCAACAAGACGCCGCTGCCGCTGCACGACCCTCGAGAGGTTGGCATTAATACGATACGACCCGCAAGCGATGCCCCGTGGTTGGGGTGGTGCGCGTCAATAACCACGCCGGTATCCGGGTCGACACCACCCCAAAAGCTCAACCCTTCCTGACAGGCCAGCACCTCGCCCTTGGTGTCGTTTTGTACAAGCAGAGTGTTTGAGCGGGATGGTTCAGTGGTCATGTGTGGCCTGCTATTGCATGAGGAACGTGGTCGGCGAACATCAGGTCTAAACGCGCACCACAATCGTGCCAGACCGCGTAGATTTTATGGTCTGTCGTGCGAAATGAAACGGGACACAACATCAAATCTTAACCTTCAGCTGAGTATATATCCCAAGCTATGAGCAGTTTGGGTAGGGCCGTTTACCAATCCATATCAACGAACGGCGGGGCGCAAGAAAATACTGACCGACCATCGTTGCCTCCAGCTTGGGGAGTCTTCATGCTCGCTCAGCTTAGTGGTGCATGGACAACGGTTGAGCCAGTAATCGACATCTTCTGTTTAGTCTGCCCAACTTCGAAATGAACCGTTCCCGATGGACAGCTCCTGAGTTGGAGAGTTTGTACGGGTATTGGCAGAGCGAAAACGGCAACTGCGCCAAGATTGATTTCAGCTGATCATGAAGCCGCCCGCGACTTTGGTGTGGATGTCCCTGCACTAAATTGTGCAGAAGTCTTTGCAGGTAGTGTTGCGGCAACGCGTGCTAACCTATCGGCTAAAAGAGCAACAACTGCATTGGAGGGTTGATATGGACGCAACGCATTGGTCGACAGACCTCATCCTGCTGGCTGTCTTGGCAGGTGTTTTTCTTTATTCGTTGCTTACCAATGCGATCGCAAAATCGATCGTGACATTGCCCATCATATTTATGGCCATGGGCTACATTATTTCTCGGCCTATCGAAGCGTCGGCAGAACCGGAAATTCTGAACGAAGGGAAACGTCTGCTGGCAGAGATTACGCTGGTGCTCGTGTTGTTTTCAGACGCGAGCCATGTCCGTCTTAAAACGCTGCGCAAGAACTTCAGTGTCCCGCTGCGCATGTTGGTCATCGGATTGCCGCTGACCGTAGGGCTGGGGATGTTGGTAGCCTACATCTTAAATCCCGAAAGTGGGCTAGCTATGGCGCTTTTGACCGCAGCTGTATTAACTCCGACGGACGCGGCGCTCGGGCAGACTGTTGTTTCAAGCCCCGATGTGCCGGAGGAATTGCGCCAAACAATAAACGTGGAAAGCGGGTTAAACGACGGGCTGGTGCTCCCCTTTGTTCTATTCGGTGCGATTATGGCGTCGGCTGGAATGGAGGGCGCAGATACAGACGGCCTGGCATTCGCGGCAGTGTTGCAGGTCGTTTTGGGGCCAATCGTTGGGATCGCGTTTGGTTGGGGATTTGCCAAGGCGATGGATGTCGCCCAAAACAGAAATCTCATGGCCGAAGCTGCCGGTGGTGTGGCGTTTTTAGCCGTCGCATTTTCCGCCTTCATCGGGTCAGAGATTGTTGGTGGAAACGGGTTCATCGCAGCCTTTGTCGCGGGCATGGCGTTCGGCAATACCTACAAACATGAAATTCACTTCATTGGGGAGTTCATGGAAGGGGTCGGACAACTTTTGACGATGTTCGCGTTTCTCGTCTTTGGGGCGCTGCTCTTGCCGGATGGATTAGAACACATGACGTGGAAGGCCGTTGTGTTGGCCGTGCTGTTCCTGACGATCGTGCGGATGTTGCCTATCTGGCTGTCCCTGCTGGGTACCGGACTTGCCCTACATGAAAAGCTATTCTTGGGCTGGTTTGGGCCACGCGGTCTGGCTTCCATCCTCTTCACACTTATTATGATGGACGAGTTCGAGTTCCCCGGAGAACAGGAACTGCTGGCCTGTGTCTCGATGACGGTTTTCCTGTCGATCATTTTGCACGGTGTTTCCGCGGCCCCGCTTTCAAAATGGATTGGCCATGCCGCTCGGGACAAGTCCGACGTGACCGGAGAAACCGATGGATAAACCTCACGTGAAAACGGCAATACTCGCGCTGATTGTAATTCAGTGAACCAGATGCAAATCGGCTTTGGTGGTGGTTGTCACTGGTGCACCGAAGCAGTGTTCCAAGCGCTTCTGGGTGTCTACAATGTGGAGCAAGGACATATCAAATCCCTCGCCCCGCATGAGAGCTATTCCGAGGCGGTTGTTGTTACGTTTAACCCTGACCTCATTCCGCTTGAGATCTTGGTCAATGTGCATGTTCTGACCCATGCCAGTACGTCCCTGCACAAAATGCGCGATAAATACCGTAGCGCGGTTTATGTTTATTCCGAGAGCCAAGCGGCGGTTGTCCAAGGCCAGATCAAAGCATTTCAAAAGGACTTTGAGGCTCCGATTATTACAATCGTCCTGCCATTTAACGGCTTCAAACCGTCGCCGGAACAGTTTCGAGATTATTACAGATCGAACGCCGATAAGCCTTTCTGTAAAGCTTACATTAATCCGAAATTGAGTAAGATCAGGCAACAATTCAGTCGATATTGTCATCCCGCGAATACCTAGCCGATAAACCGCAACCTCAGGGTCCTTGCGTGGCCTCGGTCGGCAAGCTTTGCGGTTAGTCTTGAACTTTCAATATTCTGATATGCTTTCTCACTTCTGCTTGGACCGCGCCAAAACTGCATAGTCCCCGCGCTTCGAGGATCGGTAGCAGTGCGACAAGTATCTGCGCGGTGGCCATCGCATCGCCCAAAGCTGTGTGTCGTAATTCCGTCGGTATTTCCACGTCCAACCGATCGCAGATAGCATCCAACGTATGTTCTGCAGAGCCGCCGAAAACCACAGCGGATAAGTGCACCGTGTCAAGGATAGGGTTGTCGAACTGAAGGTCTTCGGCAGCGGTGTCACGATGGAGAAAGGCCATGTCGAAAGGCGCGTTATGTGCGACGATAACTGCCCCCCGTGAGAAGCGATGAAACGCAGCGCGGGCTTGTGAAAACGGCGGCGCTTCGGCGACCATACCATCGTTGATGTGATGCACTTTGGTTGAACTGGGTGGAATAGGGCGGCCCGGATTTACCAGTGTTTCGAACACCTCTGTCGCGATGATTTTACCGTTGACGACACGGATCGCACCAAGCTGCACGACGTCATCTTTGTTGGGGTCAAGCCCAGTCGTTTCGCTGTCGAAGACGACGAAGGTCAGATCGCGTAACGCGGTGTCGTTTGGATCGGTCGACTTGCTTTTTTGTAGCAGATCGAAATCATAGACCAACGGGCGTTCGGCATAAGGCGCGAGCGGCTCTAGCATGAGCGTGTAGCCAGCGCCGGCCTCGAAGAGGCGGATATGCCCCGAGTAATTTGCGCCGGAACGACCTTTGATTGCTATCTCGCGCCTGTGGGTCCCGTCGGCTTCCATCTGCGACAGGATTTCGCGGAGGACTGATTCCTCCAGATAGTCGAAAACGGACCCGTTCAGGCGCGCGGGTGCTTCACACTCCATCAGCTCGGCGGCCTGTCCGTCGTAGAGAACGATCTGGTGGTCTTGCGTTGCAACGATAACCGCGACAGGAATGTCTGACAGTATTCGCAGGAGCTGGGCGCGCTGACGTTCGAGCCGCGCGGTTTTCTGGGCAACGGTCTCCGCAGTGGCTTGATTGGCCTGCTCGAGTTTTTGGCGGATGGCAGAGGCGGCAGGGGCCAGATCGCCCAGATACTGCGCGGTTTTCGCGTCTATATCTGCGTTGATATCTGCATTGGCATGGACACGGAATTGGGCCGCCAGATGCTCGATCGGTTTGCTGACGTTTTCATCAAAAAGCCGCCAGATGAAGGTTGCGAGGGCCAGCAACCCGAAGGCAGCGACGATGGCAACGGTTGTGAATGCCGACAGGGCGTCTTGATTGCCCAGTTGACGATATCCCAGCCAGAGCGCACCCAGAACAACCACTATGCCACCGATGCCGATAAGGCAAAAGAACAAGAAGATGCGCAGGCGGAGGCTGAGATGTGTCATGTCATGAAGTCTCGCAGGCAGCTTTCAGGATTGGGTCGTCTTGCTCTATGGCACGCCATTGGGCATTCACCACATCGCCATCCGTGCCGAACTCGATGCCGTCGACCACATCGGCCCGCTTGGCGTTGGCGCAGTCAAACAGCATTGGCACCTTTGCGGTTCGCGACCACCGGCCATAGAATATCAAGTCGACGATCCGCTGGTCAGGTTGCGCTGGATGGGTCCGAACCGAAACCTGATCCACCGCCACAAAGCGCGCAACGAAGGGTTTGGCATAGGTCCAAGGGCGATAGAACTTGGTCTCTTCAATGGTCTGAGCGACAACCAATCCCTCGGGCATGTTTGCCTTAACGCGTCCGAACCAGCCATATTCACTGGAGATCGTCGCGAGCAACATTGCGACACCAGCAGCGGCGGGGATGAGCCAATTGGGCAGCCGCCCCTTCAACGTCCGGTTGATTGCCCACACAAGAAGGGCCGCAGCCGCGCCCGCCACGATCGTGCCGATGAGTTCAAAGAACATACGCCCCTCCCTTGTTTCGTTACCCTAGCACGCCGCGCCCCTGCATCAGCGCGGATTGCATCGTCTTGATGACCACAAACGCGTCACGCAGATGGCTGCGCTCGAACGCCGATAACTCTGCCGGTGGCAGGAAATTGTCCGGTGTCTTGCCATGTTTGATTTGTGCCGCCTGATGGTCCAAACGGCTTTGCGCCACCAGATCATAGGCATCCAGCAGGTCCTGCCCGCCACTTTGCGAGACAGCCTTCGCCGCAATAGCCCCTTCCAGTCTGGCCCGGGTGTTGACCACATCCAGCTTGCCTTGCAGCGCGTACATCCGGCCCAGATCAACGACAGGCACAACTCCGTTCAGCTTCATGTCGATGGTGTTGCGGTGTTCGCCGGAGCGGATCGTGGCCAACCCCTTCAACAACCCCAACGGCGTTGCGTGGGTCAGCGCGTTGCTCGCCATATGGGCGGTGAAAATCGAATTGGCCGCGGCGGCCTCAAGCGTTTGGGTTTGCAGCCCCTCGAACAGGCTGGCGTCGCCACCAATTGGGCGCAGGTCGAACATGACCGAGGCCAGCATCTGCGCCTCTTTGCTGGGGCTTTTGATCCAGTGTTGGAAATACTCGCGCCAGACCGACAAAGGCTGCCGCCAGCGCGGGTTCGTCGCCATCATGTCGCCCGGGCAATAGACGTAGCCGCAAGCGTTCAGACCATCACTGACAAACTGTGCGAACGGCTCAAAATAGGCGAGGGCGGTCTCGCTCAAATCGTCCTCAAGGATCAGGCAGTTGTCCTGATCAGATACGCCAGTTTGTTCCTGCCGCCCTTGGCTGCCGCAGGCCAGCCAGACGTAGCGCGCGGGCGGCGGCCCGAATTTGTCTTCGGCCAGCTTCAGCAAACGGCGCGTCACCACATCCGCAATGTCGGTGATCATGCGGGTCACGACATCGTGCCGGTTGCCTGCCGCAACCAACTGAACCAGCAGGTTAGGAATGCGTTTTGTGACATTGACCAAGGCGTCAGCGGTTTGAGCCTCTGCGGCTTCTGCGACAAATCCAGCGGTGTTCGAGGCCTGGAACCTCGTCAGGTCAGTTTGTGTGACGATGCCGATCAGCTGTTTCCCAGAGACAATCGGAAGATGCCCCAGCTTGTGCTCCATCATCATATGCAGCACGTCGGATCCGATAGCGGAGGGCGGCAAAGTGCGCGGGCTGTGGGTCATGACCGCGCCGACGGGCGTTGCGTAGTCCAGACCTTCGGCCAGAGCTTTGCTCGCTAGGTCGCGCAGCGTGAGGATGCCGACAAGCACGTCTTCTTCCGTAACACACAGGCACGAAATTCGAAGGTCACGCATTTGCTGAGCGGCAGCTTGAATTGATAATGACGGCGCGCAAGTTTCGGGATCAGGGACCATCAGCGTCTCGACCCGAACACTCGTCAGATCGAAAGCAAGGGCGGCTTCATTGGTGTCATCTGACCGCGTCCGGTCGAAGAAACGGCGGTAAGCGTCGTGCTCGGCCCGCAGTTTGTGAAAGACGTCCGGGGGAATGCAGATCAGCTGGCTATCTTCTTCGGCGCGTGCGGAGGTGACAGCAAGCCCATTGCGTAGAAGCCCGCGTTCGCCAAACGAGTTTTCGCGTTGAAGGTGAGAGATTTCATGGCCAGCGTCATCACGCACGCACACGCTACCATTCGTAACAATGTAGAGACCTTTTAGAGTGTCGCCGACACCGTATATCTCGGTGCCCTTGGGCGCGTCGATCCACTCGGTCCGCTTTTCCACCGAGACGAGCGTTGCCTCGGGAAGCGTATCGTATGGATGTAGGTGAGCGAGAAAAGAGAGGGCGGCGTCGGTCATGAAATGTCCCGCAATCAGAGCGTGTTAGATGCCCTCAAGTATATTTGAACAGGGAAGGAGGGGCCAGCGGGCTAAATGCCGCTGGCCCGATTGTTTTAGTGGTCGACCGCACCGCCTGCACCAGCTGGTACACGGACGCTTTCGACAAGGTCTTTGATCTCTTGCGGGGTGTCCGCCGTCGACATCGAGACGATGTAGGCCACCGCAAAGTTGATGATCGCACCCACAGCACCGATCGCTGTCGACTGAATGCCCAAGAGCGAGCCGTCAACAGTGTCAGGGAAGGAGTTGGTGCCCGCGATGAACAACCAGCCCTTGTGCAGGAAGATGTAGACCAGCGTGAAGCCAAGGCCCGCCAGCATCCCCGACACAGCGCCTACGTTGTTCACGCGCTTGGAGAAGATGCCCATCATCAAGGCCGGGAAGATCGACGCCGCAGCCAGACCGAAGGCAAGGGCCACGGTTTGCGCCGCAAATCCCGGAGGATTGAGCCCGAGGATCGTCGCCACACCAATGGCAACCGCCATGGCAATCCGCGCCGACAACAATTCCGACTTTTCGGACATATTAGGCGTCAGCTGACCTTTCATAAGGTCGTGGCTGACCGCTGACGAGATCGCCAGTAGCAGACCCGCCGCTGTGGACAACGCCGCAGCCAGACCACCTGCCGCCACAAGACCAATAACCCAACTTGGAAGGCTTGCGATTTCAGGGTTCGCCAACACAAGAATGTCGCGGTTGAACTTGGTCAGCTCGTTGCCTTCCCAGCCATTTTCCGCAGCTTTAGCAGCCATCGCGTCGGATTGGTCGTTGTAGTACTGGATTTTGCCGTCGCCGTTCTTGTCTTCCCAGTCGAGAAGACCGGTTTTCTGCCACGTCAGCATCCAGTTGTACTCGCTATCGTTTTGGATAGCCTCGACCGAAACAGCCTCATTGCTTGTGCCATTTGGCCACATCAGGTTGGTGATGTTCAGACGCGCCATGGCGCCAACAGCCGGGGCTGTCAGGTACAACAAGGCGATGAACACCAGTGCCCAGCCAGCGGACCAGCGGGCATCAGACACTTTTGGAACTGTGAAGAAGCGCATGATGACGTGGGGCAAACCGGCTGTACCAATCATGAGCGACAGCGTGAAGAGAACCATGTTCAGGTTGTCTTTATGCGCCTCTGTGTAGCTGGCAAAGCCAAGCTCGGTTACGACTTGGTCAAGCTTTTGCAGCAGGTAAACAGACCCTTCACCACCCGCAGCCGCGGTTTCACCAAACAGGCCAAGCGCCGGGATAGGATTGCCCGTCAGTTGCAGCGAGATGAACACAGCTGGAATTGTGTAGGCCATGATCAGCACGACATATTGCGCCACTTGGGTGTATGTCACACCTTTCATGCCGCCAAAAACCGCGTAGGCAAACACCACACAAGCACCGATCAACAGACCGGATGTGTTGGAGATTTCTAAGAACCGTCCAAAAGCCACGCCCACGCCTGTCATCTGCCCGATCACATATGTGGTCGATGCCACAATCAGACAGATCACGGCCACGATGCGTGCGGTCGGCGAATAGAAGCGGTCACCGATAAACTCGGACACGGTAAATTTGCCGAACTTGCGCAGATAAGGGGCAAGCAGCAGCGCCAGCAGAACGTAGCCACCCGTCCAACCCATCAGGAAGGTCGAGTTGTCATAGCCGGTAAACGCGATAAGACCGGCCATCCCGATGAACGACGCCGCCGACATCCAGTCCGCCGCCGTCGCCATGCCGTTGGTGACAGGGTGAACACCCCGACCAGCCGCGTAGAATTCAGATGTGGAACCCGCACGGGCCCAAATCGCGATGCCGATATAAAGCGCGAAGGACGCGCCCACAAACAGCAGGTTAATTGTAAACTGGTCCATCAGATCAGTCCTCCTCTACGCCGTATTCACGGTCGAGTTTGTTCATGCGCCATGCATAGAAAAAGATCAGCGCTAGAAAGACGAGGATCGAACCCTGCTGGGCAAACCAGAAGCCCAGATCGGTGCCGCCAACGGAAATGCCCGAGATCATCGGGCGCAGCAGGATGCCGAAGCCGAAGGACACCAGCGCCCAGATGATAAGGCTGATGACGATGATACGGATGTTGGCTGTCCAATAGCCAGCACCGTCCGCCGCAGCCTTCGTGTGTGTTGATTGATCCGCCATAGTGGCGCTCCTCCTTAGTTATTGGTCAAACTCGGTACGTCGGCATCATGGCGTCGACGTTTGGGTTTCTATGGTTTTGGGCACTCGTAATACTGGGGTCGGTCATCTGTCTGATACGTTAGCTTCCGTGCATCTCTTGGTGAGGCGAACACGTATTTTCGGCGATCAGCGCTGCGTGAGGCGAGACGAATTGATCAGCCCCAATAAGTAGCGTCGGCATGCTACACATGGGGTTGTCTGTTTTTCCAATGGGGTCCACCTCAGTCTCCTCAAGCCCATGCCGGCAGGGCAAATTTCGACCATAAAGGTCAAGTTTTCCTGCGGGCGATGCGCGTAACGCTACGTCATGGCGTGTAAAAAATGGACTATCTACGTGTGTTAGAAGAGTTATTTTGTAAATTTATTTTCACACACTATTCGGATTTGTAAATTTAACCTGCGGCAAGTTGCCAAATCCATACAAACTCAAAGCGATGTCTGTTAGGCGGTTCTGTCGGGGTGCTTATGTTAGCGCCTCAACAAAAAGCGCGGTTTTGAGCCAGCGGCTTCCTGCATGTTCAATAGGACGCTTGGCCGCGCTGCAACTGAATACAGGACAGTGTGATTTACCCCGAATCGTGGCTCGGGCGAGGACGTAAACTGGCAAGGCGAGCGTTTGACAGTGCCCCGATCAATCCATTGGAAAGAAGCAGGCCGCACTATGCGGATCGTGGCTTAGGGTTGGTTGCTCTGCTCTGCATCGATCCTGAACTTTCCAGCACCTTGGGGCAAACGGGCAGCCGTCGGGAATGGACAGGGGGGATGGCAATTCCCCAGTCAGTTTGATCCGGTCCTTTTCCGCCGCTGGATTGGCCCGTGGCGTGGCTGACAGAAGCGCCTTGGTATATGGATGTTTTGGTGCAGCAAAAAGCGCCTCTTTCGAGCCGCGTTCAACTGCACGGCCCAGATACATGACGATCACATCATCGGCGACGTGACGCACGACCGACAGGTCGTGGCTGATAAACAGATACGCAAGTTGCAGCCGATCCTGCAATTCGGTCAGCAGGTTCAGGATGGCGCTTTGGATGGATAGGTCCAAGGCCGAGACTGGTTCGTCCAGCACCAAAACCTTTGGATCAAGCATCAAGGCGCGGGCAACAGCAATCCGCTGCCGTTGACCGCCCGAGAACATGTGGGGATAGCGGTCGAAATGTTCCGGACGCAGGCCGACCAGTTTCAGCATTTCGCGGGCCTTTGCTTCACGCTCTTCGCGCGACAGATCCGGCTTGTTGATCACCAAAGGTTCCTGAAGGATCGCCCCGATGCGGTGTCGCGGATTCAAGGATCCGTACGGGTCTTGAAAGACGATCTGGACGGATTGGCGCAGATCGGCCCAATGTTCCGGAAGAACCCGCTTGCCATCAATGGTCAGCTCGCCTGCGGTGGGCTCTTCGATCATCGCGACCATCCGAGCGAGAGTTGATTTTCCGCAACCGCTTTCGCCGACGACGGCAAGGGTTTTTCCAGGGGAAAGTTTGAAATCAAGCCCCGCCACTGCCTTTAGCGTTTGCGGAGGTTGGAACAACCCTCCATTGACATTGTAGTGCCGCTGGAGCGCATTGGCTTCGATCACGGGTTGGGTCACGACGCAATCCTTTGGTCAGTATTCAAGGGATAGTGGCAGCGCGCATGGCCTAGCTCGGCACTGCAGGGTTTTGGCGCGGTGGATTTGCAGGTTGCATCCGCGAACTTGCAGCGCGGCGAGAATAGGCAACCGGCGGGGCGATCGAACTGACCGGGCACGACGCCCGGGATCGTTGGCAAAAGCCGCTCCGTCGCGCGCTCTGGCAGGGCATCCAGCAGGGCAGAGGTATAGGGATGGTACGGTGTCTTGAACAATGGCTCGACGGCCTGTTCTTCGATCTTCTGGCCCGCGTATTGTACGCTGACACGTTCGGCGGTCTCGGCGACGACGCCCATATCATGGGTGATTAGCACAAGCCCCATCCCGGTCTCTTCGCGCAAGGAAGCCAACAGGTCGAGAATTTGGGCCTGAATGGTGACGTCCAGCGCGGTCGTAGGTTCATCGGCGATTAGCAGCTTTGGTTTGCAGGCAATCGCCATCGCGATCATGACGCGTTGGTTCATACCGCCCGACAGCTGGTGCGGGAAGGCCGACAGACGTTTGGCGGGGTCGGGAATGCCAACCTGTTCAAACAGTTCCACAGCGCGGGTCTGACGCTCTGCGCGACCCAACCCTAGATGGATGCGCAGGGCCTCCTTGATCTGCCAGCCGACTGTGAAGCACGGATTCAGCGAAGACATGGGTTCCTGAAAGATCATCGCGAGGTCATTGCCGACGATCTTACGCCGCTCGGCGGAGCTCATGGTTAGAAGGTTATGGCCATCAAATGTCATCTCATCGGCCGTCACGGTGGCGGTCCAAGGCAACAGCCCCATCATCGCCAGCATCGACACCGATTTGCCAGAGCCGCTTTCGCCAACAATGGCAAGGATTTCGCCCGTGTCGACGTCCTGATCGACAGCATCAACCGCACGAAACTGGCCGGAGGCGGTCGCAAAATCGACGCTGAGGTTCCGTATGCGCAAAAGGGACATGGCTCAGCTCCGTTTCAGTTTGGGGTCAAGCGCATCGCGCAGACCGTCGCCCATCAGGTTGATGGCCAACACGGTGACAAGGATCGCAAGGCCGGGGAAGGTTACCACCCACCAAGCGCGTAGGATAAATTCGCGGGCCTCGGCCAGCATGGTACCCCATTCCGGGGTAGGCGGTTGCGCGCCCATGCCAAGAAAGCCAAGCGCTGCCGCGTCGAGGATCGCGGTCGAGAACGACAAGGCTGCTTGCACGATAATCGGGGCAAGGCAGTTAGGAAGCACCGTCACAAACATCATTCGAAACAGACCAGCACCCGCGACGCGGGCTGAGGTGACGTAGTCTTTCTGAAGCTCCGACAGGACAGAGGCGCGGGTCAACCTTACGTAGTGAGGTTGTAGAACGATCGCGATCGCAATCATCGCGTTGGTCAATGAGGGGCCAAGGATGGCGACTAGAACAAGCGCAAGCAGCAGAGACGGGAAGGCCAGAATAATATCCATGATCCGCATGATGATCGCATCCAGCCATTTCGGGGCGAACCCGGCCAACAGCCCAACCAAGATGCCGCCGGACGCGGCAATGCTGACCACGACCACTCCGACAAAGAACGAAAAGCGCGCGCCAACAATCAACCGAGACAGCATATCGCGCCCCAACGGGTCGGTGCCTAACGGATAAGTCAGGTTGCCGCCGTCCTGCCAAAAGGGAGGTTGAAGCGTGGCTTCGCGGAATTGGGCGGTGGCATCATGTGGGGCGATCCACGGGCCAAACAAGGCGAGAAACGCAAACACCGCAAATATCCAGAGGCCGATGACGGCACCGCGGTTTTCGCGAAAGTAGAACCAGAATTCACGCAGACGACCTGGGCGCTCGGCGATTTCTTCGATTTCGGTTGCGACGGTATCAGACATCAGCGTTTCCGTATCTTAGGGTTGATGACGCCATAGAGCATGTCCACGGTCAGATTTACGACCATCACCATAACGGCAATCAGCAGCAACCCACCCTGAACCACCGGGTAGTCGCGGCGGAAAATACTATCGACCATCCATTTGCCTATACCGGGCCAGCTAAAGATCGTTTCGGTCAGGATCGCGCCTGCAAGCAGGGTGCCCACAGACAGACCGATGACCGTGATGACCGGAATCAAGGCGTTGCGCAGCGCGTGAATGCCGTTAATGCGGCCCGGTGAAAGCCCTTTGGCACGCGCGGTGCGAATGTAATCCTCGCCCAATACCTCTAGCATCGCGGAACGCGTCTGACGTGCGATGACGGCAAGCGGTATGGTTCCAAGAACGATTGTGGGCAGAACAAGGTGACTGACTGCTGACGCAAACGCACCCTTTTGACCGGATGCGAGACTGTCGATCAGCATGAATCCTGTCGCGTCCTGAAAGTAGTAAACCAGCGAAATACGCCCCGAAACCGGCGTCCATTGCAGATTGCCGGAGAAGACGATGATCAGCAGCAGCGCCCACCAGAAAATCGGCATTGAATAGCCGATAAGAGCCGTAGACATCAGCGCGCGGTCAAAGAACTTCCCGCGGTTCACAGCGGCAATCACACCCGCTGGCAAGCCCAGAACGACGGCAAAGATCATTGCGCAGGCCGATAACTCCAACGTGGCGGGGAACAATGTAAAGAACTCGTCCCAGACCGGGCGCTTGGTTACGAAAGAATTGCCCAGATCGCCTTGCATCACGCCTGTGAGATATTCCCAGAACTGCGTGTAGATGGGGCGGTCGAAGCCAAATTGTGCTTCCAACTCGGCGTAGCGTTCTTTTGTCAGCCCGCGTTCGCCTGCCATGACGATGATCGGATCACCCGGCAACACGCGAATGAATGCAAACGAGATCAACGTTACCCCGATGAATGTCGGGATAAATGTCAGAAGGCGGCTTAGGACGTAGTTCAGCATTTGAGCACCGTAAGATCCTTCGGGAACTGGGTGAGGGAGAGGCAACCGTCTTCAGTGATTAGCACATCATCTTCGATGCGGACGCCAAAATTGTCGATTTCGTACAGGCCGGGTTCATTGGTGTAGACGGTTCCAGCCGGTAGCGTCATGTGGTTGCCGCGCATAATATAGGGGGCTTCGTGCACGTCGCGACCAAGCCCGTGGCCCGTTTTCGTTCGGATGCGGTCCGCATAGGGAGAGGCTTCCAGCACACCTGTCACGGCGTCGTCGATCTGGTGGGCCGTCACGCCAGCGCGGGTGACGTCGAACCCTTTGAGGTTGGCGCGCAGGACGGTGTCATAGACCGCTTGGCCCTCATCTGTGGCATGATCCAGAAACACCGTGCGGGTGATGTCGGCGGCAAAGCCATGTTTGCGGGCGCCGAAATCCAGCAGGAGGGCGTCGCCAGCTTTGACGGCATAGTCCGCCCGCGCCTTGGCATGAGGTCGCGCAGAGCCGTCGCCTGCGGCAACAATAGGGCTGAAAGCTTGGTCTTCGGCGCCTTCCGCGAACAGCGCTTGGATCAAGGTTTGCTCGATCTCTTTTTCGGTTTGGCCGAGGCGAACACTCTCGAGGGTCCGCGCCAATGCCCGCTCCGAGATGGCAATTGCACCTTTCAGCGCGTCAATGTCTTGAGGGGTCTTGATCATACGAGGTGCGGATATTTCGCGCTCGGCGTCAATGATGGTCAAATCAGGTTGCGCGCGCAGTAATGCGTGGTGGACGAACAC
Source organism: Litoreibacter meonggei (assembly GCF_003663885.1). Taxonomy (GTDB): domain Bacteria; phylum Pseudomonadota; class Alphaproteobacteria; order Rhodobacterales; family Rhodobacteraceae; genus Litoreibacter; species Litoreibacter meonggei. The sequence continues at coordinate 133,878 of NZ_RCCE01000001.1, read as the reverse complement.
ACGCATCACTTGTCCTTCGACAGCGAGCGAGGAAATAGCGAGGTGATCGGTCAGCGCCTTAAAGGCGGCGTCGTAGCCGTCCTGATCGCGCCAGTCGAACACGGCGCCGTCAAAGCCGACAAGATCCCAACTGCGAAGTTCCAAATTCGGTACAAGGGCCGCAGGCGCACCGCTGGCGGGAACGACCAGCATAAAGGGGCGTTCATGGCTCATAAACGGGTGCATGACGGCTCTGGCGAAGTTCGGGCCGGGCACAAGGGCAACGGCGTCCACGCCAAGCTTAGTTGCGATGGTCGCATAGTCTGCAAGACGGGTATGTAGGGATTGTGTCACTCTGGTCCTGCCAACTTTTTAGGGAAGTCAGGGGGCGGCGCTTATCGCGCCGCCCCTAGTTTTCAGGTGTAGCTTACTGCGACAGGCCAACTTGGTTGAAGATGTGGCCACCCAGCGGGTGAACAATGTAGCCATCAACTTCTGGACGCATGGTCATGTAGACAACCGAGTGTGCGATCGTGGCCCAAGGAGCTTGCTCTTTGAAGATGACTTGCGCTTCTTCGTAGAGAGGCTGACGCTCTGCTTGCGTTGGAAGAACCTTGGCCTTCTGGATCAGGTCCTCGAACGGCTGGTGGCACCATTGTGCGCGGTTAGAGGCTTCACGGCCGTCACAACCAAGCAGAACTGCAAGGAAGTTGTCAGGATCGCCGTTGTCACCTGTCCAACCCAGCAAGACTGCGCCGTCACGATCCAACTCTTTCGAGCGTGACAGATACTCGCCCCACTCATAGGACACGATCTCAACCGTAACGCCAACCTTTGCAAAATCTTCCTGCATCAGCTCTGCCATGCGGCGGGCGTTGGGGTTGTAGGGGCGCTGCACTGGCATCGCCCAGATCTTCAGGTTCAGACCTTCAACACCTTCGGCCGCCAGCATTTCTTTGGCTTTCTCGGGGTTGTATTCGTCATCCTTCACGGCATCGTTGTAGGACCACATGGTCGGTGGCAGCGGGTTCTTGGCGATCTGGCCGGACCCCTGGAAGACCACGTCGATGATCGACTGCTTGTCGATCGCCATGTTCAGGGCCTTGCGCACGTTCGGATTGTCATATGGAGCAACAGTCGTGTTGTAGGCCAGATAGCCGACGTTCAGACCTTCCTGCTCCATCACCACGATGCCGTCATCATCTTTCATCGCTTGTATGTCGGCAGGGTTCGGGTAGGCCATGACGTGGCATTCGCCAGCTTGAACCTTCTGATAGCGAACAGACGCGTCTGGCGTGATCGCGAAGATCAGGCTTTCAACTTTGGCCGCATCACCCCAATAATCGTCGTTGCGCAGATACCGGATGACGGCATCTTTTTGGTAAGCTTGGAACGAAAATGGGCCAGTGCCGATAGGCGCCTGGTTCATCATCTCGGGGGTGCCTGCTTCCATCATGACATCGCCGTATTCCGCAGACTGGATCGACGCGAAGTCCATTGCCATATTTGCGATGAACGGTGCTTCGGGGCGGGTGAGGTTGAATTTGACTGTGTAGTCGTCAACTTTTTCGATGCTGTCGATCAGATCAGGCATCGACATGCCGCCGAAGTATTCCCATGTCCCGCCAGAGACCTTGTTGTACGGGTGGTCAGCGTTCTTCTGGCGTTCGAATGTAAAGATCACATCGTCGGCGTTGAAGTCACGCGACGGGCTGAACATGTCATTGGAGTGAAACTTCACGCCTTTGCGCAAGTTGAACGTCACCGTTTTACCGTCCTCCGAAACGTCCCAAGTTTCAGCCAAGCCAGGAAGAACCTCGGTTGTGCCGACTTTGAATTGGGTCAATCGATTGTAAATCGGGTGGCTCGACGCATCGAATGTGGTGCCGGCTGTATACAGGGCCGGGTCAAACCCTTCTGGTGAGCCTTCTGAGCAATATACCAGTGATTGCGCGGATGCTGCTGATGCGGCGATCCCGCTCAGCAAAATGCCGGTTGCTAGTTTAAGTCTGAGAGACATGTTTTCCTCCAACTGTCTTTTCATATTTGTGACCGTCCAATGCGCTGCGGGTATTGCAGTGCGTTGTTAGGTCCGCCGAATTGATCTGCGCTATTCTTGTTGTAAGTTCAGGCACCTGAGCAAATCGGTTGTGAATTTTGCCATACGATCACGGATGTAGAGATTTGCCAAGGCTCACTTTTATCCGATTGCGCGCAGGCTGGTGAATTGACAATGACACCAACGCGCTAGTGGCTATGCGGCTCTTCATCCAACGACCCGTGGATGGCGAATTGATCCAGTCCCGCATCACGCGGCTCGATCATGCGAAAGCTCTCTTTAACGCCTGCATCCGTAAGTTCACGCGCCACTGTGAGCAGGGTGTTGGCGTCTTGATCCTCGCACAGTTCCGCCATATGGCGCAGTTCGTCCTCCGCAACCTGGGCTGCGGCTTCCACCGAGGGCGCGCCGTACATCTGTACAAAATGCTGCGCCAACGCGGTCTTGAGGGCGTCAAACTCTACCGGTTCGATCTGCGTTACCGCCACGAAAGTCACGCGGCCAAAGGTTTCGGCCCCGAGCCAGCCATTGGAGAAGGCCTGCCGCGCCTTGCCGGTCAGGTCGGCCTCTGACCAGTTGGAAAACTCGAACCCGCCAGCGATACACCATTCCCCCGTTCGGGCAGGTGAATGAAAGACATTTATGTCGCTTTCGTCGAAATGGATCGCGCGCGCCAGCATCATGTCAGGTGCCCTCCAGAAGATGTGTCAGGGGGATAAGGTTGGTTGTGCCGGCATCACGCAGCAGCATTCCAAATTGCTCGTCCACACCTAGAAATGTGCCTGCTTTGCCATCCATCTTTGTGTCTTCCCCGATACCAAAGGCCAGCCCGCGCCATTCCTTGTGCAAGGGTCCAACACCCTCATCCAGCCACGTGTTGATGCCGACCAATGTGTGTTTCACCCAAGACTCGAGCAACTCTGCCGCGTTCACGTCCGCGCATCCTTCGGCATAGAGCGTGGTCTGGTCGGGCATGATGCCGGGATCATCGTTTTCCGGCCAAAGCGGTAATTCGAGGCCAACAACCAGCCAATCCGGCTCAAGGGTCGGATCTGTTCTCGACGCCGCCACGCGCAACTGGCCGCAGGTGGCACCGTTGATCCGTAGGCCACCCGCCCAGTCAAGATGCACCGACACTTCGGGCGGGGCCAACGCCCCCAGCGCATTTTGAAACCCGACGCCGCACAGAGGCATCATCGCCATGGCATCCGCCAAAACCACGTCTGGGGCAAAGACCAACGCCGCGCGTAGTTTGTTCGCGCCAAGGTTATAGACAACCAACCCCGCGTCGCAGCCGCGGGCCGCCTCTACACAGGCCTTCTCGAATGGGTCGATCTGACCCTCGACCTCTAATCCGCTGAACAGCGGTGGAAAGCTCGGAGTCGTCATGCCTTTCCATCCGCAACCAAGGCCTTGGCGACCGTTCTAAATCCTTGAGCTTGTGTGGACTCTGGCTTGGAGACGACAATCGGTGCGCCTCCATCTGCCGCCAATCGGATATCAAGATGCAGAGGGATTTCAGCGAGCAGTGGTACGCCCAGCTTTTCCGCCTCTGACTTCACGCCGCCATGGCCGAAGACGTGTTCTTCGTGCCCGCATTGGGAACAGATATGGGTGCTCATGTTTTCGATCATGCCGATGATCGGTGTGCCCATTTGGTTGAACATGTCGATGCCCTTGCGCGCATCCAGAAGTGCCACGTCCTGCGGGGTGGACACGATGACCACACCGTCCAGATGTGCCTTCTGCGCTAATGTCATCTGCACGTCCCCGGTGCCGGGCGGCAGGTCCACGATCAGCACATCCAGCGCGCCCCATTGCACTTGGGTCAACATCTGTTGCAACGCGCCCATCAGCATTGGACCACGCCAAACCACGGCCTGATCCTCATTGGTCATCAGCCCGATGGACATCATCGTCACGCCGAAGTTGCGCAGTGGCAAAATCAGCTTTCCGTCAGGGCTTTGCGGCCGACCCGACACCCCCAGCATACGCGGCTGTGATGGGCCGTAGACATCGGCATCAAGCAGCCCAACGCGGCGGCCTTCTGCGGCGAGTGCGCAGGCAAGGTTTGCCGCGACGGTTGATTTGCCAACGCCGCCTTTGCCTGACGCGATTGCGACGATCCGATCAACGCCCGGTATCTTTTCCGGCCCCGCAGGCTCAGGCTTGCGGCCAGCCGACAGGTCGGGTGGCGCGCTTGGCTTGCTATGCGCGGTCATCACGATCGAGACTGATTTGGCACCCAACGCTGTCAGGGCCTGCTCCGCCTGTTCCTTGACCGCCATAAAGGGTTCCGGATTGTCGACCTCCATGACAAATCGCACGGCATCGCCGTCCACATTCAGTGCACGGACCAATCCGGCTTCTACAAGGTCGGTGCCGGACGGTGCTTTGATCGCCTTTAAGCAAGCGAGAACGTCTTCGCGGGACAGCGCCATTTATGCGCCTTCGATCTTGCCGGTCACGACGTGTTCGAGCTCGATTCCATCAACGGTCAACACCATCTTCGCCTCGAAACTCTTTCCCGAGGTATCGCCCGATTTACGCATCGCTTCCTCAATGGCTTGCTGCGAGGTAACCCCGACCTGTTTGAGAAATTTTCGCATCGACATGTTGAAGTCTTCGCTCATGGCCTTGCCCCTTTATTTACCGAAAATGTTGACGATCCGATCCTAGCGCCCCTAGGCTGACATGCAACCTGACGCAACAGATCGGAGCAGATGAAATGTTCAAATATCTGGCTTTGGTCGCGGCCTTGATCGTCACACCGGCGCTGTCGCAAGATAAAGCGTTCACTTTGCAAACGCCGGACGCGCTGGTCGAGACGGGATTTATGAAACACCTGCTGCCGCGGTTTTCGCTGAAAACCGGTATCCGCATTACGACCAGCACCGAGGTAGGCGATGCCGCATTCGGGGCAGGGGGAACGGCGGTGTTTCGTCAGGGCGATACACTTTGGCATTTGGACAAAACCGCTGGGCCGTACACAGACGCGTTCCATGACTGGCTGCTGTCTGATGTCGGCAAACGGACCATCGAGGCGTTCGCGCCAGACGGCGATGCGCTTTTCAGCGCTGATATTGGTGTGGCGGTCGAGGTACAAGCCGTGGCTGTGACAGGTGACGCGGCTTTGGGCGAACGGGTCAGCCTGACGCGCTGCGGGCGGTGCCATGTCGTCAACGAGACCAATCGCATGAATGCCATTGGCTCCACGCCGTCTTTCGGCTTGATGCGCAATTTCCCCGACTGGCAGGAGCGATTCGAGACGTTCTTCTTGCTCAAACCTCATCCGGCATTCACGCAAGTCGCGGATGTTACCGAGCCGTTCGCGGCTCACCTTCCGTCGCCCATTGCGCCAATTGAGGTCACGTTGCAAGAGATCGAGGCGATCACCGCCTACGTCGCGTCTATCGCGCCCGCCGATCTTGGCGCACCTATCCAATCTCAGTGATCCTTGCGCTTTGAGAAGTAGTCTTCGCTGGTTCGAACGCGTGGGCGTTCGCCCCCCTGAAACGGATTGTCCTGCGAATGGTATTGCGCCTGAATACGGCAGTTGTCGCACATCTGGATCATCTTGGCGGCATCGGACGTGGCGAACATCGGGTGGTTGCCTGCCAGCTTCTCGGTGATCTTTTCGACCGTCGACTTCACTCCGAACAAGCCCCCGCATTCAATGCAGGCGAAAGGTTCTTCCTCATGGAGCACGCGCTGATTGAAGGCGGCGTCCGTTAAGTCCATTTGTGGTTGCAAGGTGATCGCATTTTCCGGGCAAATATTGCTGCACAACCCGCATTGCAGGCACGCATCTTCCTGAAAGCGCAGCTGCGGCATGTCGGGGTTGTCGCCGAGCGCGCCTGACGGGCAGAGTGACACGCAAGACAGGCACAACGTGCAGGCATCTGTATCTACCAGAACAGCCCCGTAGGGCGCGTTTTCCGGCAACTCCACGATCTCTGTGTCTGGTTGCAAGGCCTTCGCCGCCAACCGCGCGACCTGCCGCCGTGTGCCCATCGGCAAGATCGGTTCGCATGTGACGGGCGCGGTTGTCTCACCGTAAAGGTAGTCAGTCAGGGCGTCGGGGTCTGCGGGCTGCATAAGTTGTATGGCTTCGGTATTGGCCAAGGCTTTGGCCAAAGCGGCTTCCGCCTCGATAACATCCCACTCGGTTTTGGGGGATAGGAGTATATCAATATGCCCAAACCCGCAGGCCAAGCCCGCCAACATCTCCGCATGTCCAAAGCCGGACAACGCGTCAATTTCCAATGGGATGACATGTGATGGCAATCCCCGCCCGAAACGCGCGGCCAGCGAGATCATCTCCATGCCAAATGACCCGTCATGGACCAGCAGTCGTGCGTTTTGCCCGCCTGCATCGCGGTAAGTTGTGCTGAGCGTGGTCAAGCGTCGAAACACAGTCTCCACCGATGGCGCGTCGTAGCTGATCGCGCCGGACGGGCAGACCGCAGAACATGATCCACAGCCCGCGCAGATCATCGGGTCAATAGTAACATGCTCGCCGGCGGAGGTGATCGCACCTGTCGGGCAGACGTTCAGGCAGTTCGAACAGGCGGGCTGCTCGGCGCGGCTATGGGCGCACAGGGTGGGCTCAAGACGCACGTATAGGGGTTTCTCGAATGTTCCAACAAGCTGCGACGCTGCAAGGACCGCTTTGGCTACGGACGGCGCGTGTGTCGGGTCGGCGCGCAGGTATCCTTCGCGCTTTTCTGGCGCAGGGAACATCGCGGGGGAGCCGCTGAGGTCTAGGATGACGTCACAATCCGACATCGCGCCGTCTTGCGGATCGCTCAGGGTGAATGCACCTCGTCCGCCGGGCGTGATCTGACGCAATCCGTTGAACTTTACGGTAAACCCGCCCAACGCCCCCGTCGCGCTGTGAAGGGAGCCGACGACGCAATCAAATCTGCGGTCGGTTGGGACTTCGTCTGCGTCCGACAAAAGCACCGTCACAGCGAGCATGTCGCATAGATCAGCCGCGGCTTGTAGCGCGGCGCCGTCACCGACGATCAGGCAGGTCCCTTCCGAGATCACATCGATCGACTTGCCCATGGGGATTGAAAGCGCGGCCTCTGCGGCCAGCGCCGCCATCTTCGAAGCTGCGTTGCCTTCACCCCAGCCAGCACGGTCGCGCAGGTCGACGAAGCCGGGGGTGTCGGTGTCCAACTCGTCGGCAAGCTCTTCAAATCGTTGGCGTTCTTGTTGACATGCGATGATTATGTCGCCTTGAGAAATTTCCTTGGCGGCCTCGTCAATCTGGTCCACGCAAAGGCTGGTATAGAGCTTCGAGCAGGCTAACCCACTGCCTTTTGAAATAGCATCGACATCCACGGCTTGGGAGCCGAGGCAATCACATAGAATGAGCTTCTTCGCCATCTTTGGGTCCCCTTTGGCGCGGGCCGAAAAAGGCTGCGCACTCAGCAGGCTAGCCGCGATTCTTTCCTGACGTAAACCACAATTCTCCCTGATTGACCCATCAGCCCGAAATGCTGCGCGTGCGAAGAAGTCAAGCTGGTGTGCTGTCGTCTGCTGTAAAGTGCTGTCTTGGGGCAGTGTAGGTTGGCTGAAACAAAACGCGGCGATCTGCTGCGCCGCAGCAGTGCAAAATTGTGTTCTACTGCATACTAAAAAACGCTTTGAAATTGCCCTTGGGTCATTCAAACTTGTCTTATGTCGAAAGACCATGCTGGGGACGGATCAATCGCTGAAAGCCAAAAATCGATTTCTATGTCACTGGGGATTGTGATCCGCAGGGTGCCCGGGGTGACCCGCTGGGCCACGCATGTCTGGAAGGCCGTTGCGGTTTTGCCGGGTGCGGGTGATGCGGACTGGAAAGAGTTGCGCCGCGATAATGACACCATCGAATATCACGCGGCCACATTGCCATTGGAGTTGTTCAGGACCGACACGGAAGCCTACTTGCACGGCCTGTCAACTAAAGTGCCGTCCATCTATGTCGTGATGCGCGAGGCGGCGGGTGATCATCCACTGGATATAGTGCTCGCGACAGCTTCCCCCTACGAGGCGCAGGACTACGCCGACACGGGCGAAGAGCTCGTCGAGAAGGTTCCAATGCCAGAAGGTCTGATCGCGTGGATCCGCGACTATGTCGAACTGCACCATGAGGATGAAGTTTTCATCAAACGGAAGCGCAACAAAACCCGCGTTGATTTACACGAAGACGGGATCGGCGATGCACGCATTCGCCAAACGTCAGACGTCTATCGTGCGCCTGCATCAAAGGAGACGGTGCATTGAGCGCGGAACAAAGTTTCTGGTCAAAACGCCGTGCCGGTGTCGCTGCTGAGGCGGAGGCCGAGCAAGCCGCCGTAGACGCCCAGGCGTTGGCAGCAGAGCACGCAGCCCTTGAGGAAAAAACTGACGCAGAGCTGTTGGCCGAGTTGGACTTGCCCGATCCCGACACCCTGAAGATGGGCGATGACTTCTCGGCCTTTATGGCCAAGGCGGTCCCGGACCGTATTCGTCGCCGCGCGTTACGCACCTTGTGGCGCTCCAACCCCGTTTTGGCGAATGTCGATATGCTGGTCGACTACGGCGAGGATTTCACCGACAGAGCCACGGTCGTTGAAAACATGCAAACGGCCTATCAGGTCGGAAAAGGCATGCTGAAGCATGTCGAGGAAATGGCACGTCAGACCGAGGCGCGGGAAAACCCGCCGGAGCCGGAAGAGATCGAAGAAGAGGTTGAGGAAGAACCCGTCCTTGTCGCGGCCGCCGAGGATGAAGGCGACGAAGCCGAAGATGTTGCCGATCTAGATCAAGGGCAGGGGGAAGAGGCCTACGCAGCCACCACCCCGCGCCGCATGAAATTCAGACTTGAGGAGAGCGCCGCGTGAACGCAGCAGAAGATATCAAAGTCTCGTCCGAGGACCGCCTGCGCGCCGACCTTTATAACTTTCTGGGGTTGATGTTGTCCGGACCGCCTGACCAGCTTCTGTTGGATCAATGCGTGGGATTGTCTGGAGATGACAGCGATATTGGCAAAGCGATCAGTGGTTTGTCGCGGGTCGCAAAAGCCTCGAAGCCCAAGGGGATCGAAAGCGAATTCAATGCGTTGTTTGTCGGCTTGGGTCGGGGGGAATTGCTGCCCTATGCCAGCTACTATCTTACGGGCTTCTTAAATGAAAAACCGCTTGCCGCGCTGCGCACAGATATGGCCACACGCGGCATCACACGGGCGCCAAATGTGTACGAGCCGGAAGACAACATCGCCTCGCTGATGGAGATGATGGGTGGCATGATCGTTGGCCGCTTTGGCGCGCCAGCCACGCTGGACGATCAAAAGGTGTTTTTTAATAAGCATATCGCCCCATGGGCCGGACATTTCTTTGCTGATCTGGAGGCCGCTAAAAACTCGGTTCTCTATGCGTCGCTGGGAAGTTTGGGCAAGGCGTTTATGGAGATTGAGCGCGAAGCGTTCAGAATGACAGTGGCCTAAGCGGGCCGCGAAACTGGCGGGGATGCCCGCCACCAACCAAGGAGGGAGACATCCCCATGACCAAGAAACTTGAAGGCACAAATCGCCGGGACTTTCTAAAGCTGGCAGGCTCGACAGCGCCCGTTGCCGCCGTGGCTTTGGCCACTGGTACGACAGCGGCTGAAGCGCAGCCCGTAGACCTTTCGTCCGACCAAATTCAGGACACGGCGCATACGCGCGCATATCTCGACAGCGCCCGCTTCTAGGACGCCGTATCTAACGATCCGCAGACGACTGGTTGCGTGACGCCCGACTGTCTGAGGCACAACAATAACCAAGCAAGCAAGGGCAATGCCCAAGCACGCACGGGAGGAACTACAATGCTAAGGAAAAAGACCAACGGGGTTGCGCGACGCCCCCAGCGGACCGGTATCCTGTCTGACATCGCAGAGAAATCTGTTGATCGCCGCTCGTTTCTACGCGGCTCCGGCTTGGCCATCGGTGGCCTGGCTGCAATCTCCGCCACGGGTGGCTCCGTCACCGGTGCCACGGCCCAAACGGCGGCCAATGGTGCGGTCGAGACCATTAAATCTGTCTGCACCCACTGCTCTGTCGGGTGTACGGTCATTGCCGAAGTCAGCAATGGCGTCTGGACGGGGCAGGAGCCCGGTTGGGACAGCCCGTTCAACCTTGGCGCGCATTGCGCGAAAGGGGCCGCGGTCCGCGAGCACGCCCATGGCGAACGCCGCTTGAAATACCCGATGAAAAAAGAAGGCGGGGAGTGGAAACGCATCAGCTGGGAGCAAGCGATCGACGAGATCGGCGACGGTATGATGAATATCCGCGAGGAAAGCGGGCCGGACTCGGTCTACTGGCTCGGCTCTGCCAAGCATAACAACGAACAAGCCTACCTGTTCCGCAAATTTGCTGCGTATTGGGGCACCAATAACGTCGACCACCAAGCACGGATTTGCCACTCTACTACTGTGGCGGGCGTAGCCAACACATGGGGCTATGGCGCCATGACCAACAGCTACAACGACATCCACAATTCCAAAGCGATCTTCATCATCGGCGGCAACCCCGCCGAGGCGCACCCTGTGTCCTTGCTTCACCTGTTGAAGGCCAAAGAGCAGAACAACGCGCCGTTGATCGTGTGCGATCCGCGCTTCACCCGCACGGCGGCCCATGCTGATGAGTATGTGCGCTTCCGTCCCGGCTCTGACGTGGCGCTGGTCTGGGGCATCCTGTGGCACATCTTCGAGAACGGCTGGGAGGACAAGGAGTTCATCCGCACCCGTGTCTGGGGCATGGATCAGATTCAGGACGAAGTCCGCAAGTGGAACCCGGAAGAAGTTGAACGTGTCACTGGTGCTCCGGGCGAGCAGTTGCGCCGTGTCGCGCGCACCATGGCGAACAACCGCCCCGGCACTGTGATCTGGTGCATGGGTGGCACGCAGCACACCAACGGCAACAACAACACGCGTGCTTACTGCATCTTGCAGCTTGCTCTTGGCAACATGGGCACCGAAGGCGGCGGCACGAACATTTTCCGCGGCCACGACAACGTGCAAGGTGCGACCGACCTTGGCGTTCTGTCCCATACATTGCCGGGCTATTACGGCCTGTCGGCTGGGGCGTGGGCACATTGGGGCCGCGTCTGGGGTGAAGACGGTGACTGGCTGAAAGGTCAATTCGCGTCATCCAAGAACGCTGACGGCAAGGACCAGTCCTTGCAGCAACTCACCGGCATTCCGGTGTCGCGCTGGATCGACGGTGTGCTTGAGGATAACGAGAACACCGACAACCCAAACAAGGTGCGCGCCATGGTGCTGTGGGGCCACGCGCCCAACTCGCAGACCCGCCAGAAGGAAATGAAGACCGCGATGGAGCAGCTCGATATGCTGGTCGTTGTGGACCCATATCCAACGGTCTCGGCAGTGCTGCATGACCGGACCGACGGTGTTTACCTGCTGCCGGCCTGTACGCAGTTCGAAACCCGTGGCTCTGTCACCGCATCGAACCGCTCGTTCCAGTGGCGCGACAAGGTTGTCGATCCGCTGTTCGAAAGCCTGCCGGACGAGGTCATCATGGCCAAGTTCGCCAACAAGTTCGGTTGGGGAGAACGTTTCTTCCGCAATATCGAGATGGAGGATGCGGAAACGCCTGTCGTGGAAAGCATCACGCGGGAATTCAACCGCGGCATGTGGACCATCGGCTATACCGGTCAGGACCCTGACCGCATCAAGATGCACATGGCCAACCAGCACACGTTCGACAGAACGACGCTGCGCGCCAATGGCGGCCCTGCTGATGGCGACTATTACGGTCTGCCATGGCCGTGCTGGGGCACCGCGGAGATGAACCACCCCGGCACCCCGAACCTTTATGACATGTCCAAACGTGTCTCCGAGGGGGGCCTTACCTTCCGCGCCCGCTTTGGTGTGGAACGGGACGGTGACAACCTGTTGGCCGAAGGCGTCTACAGCAAGGATTCGGATATCCAGGACGGATACCCCGAATTCACCATGCAGATGCTCAAGGATCTTGGTTGGGATCAGGACCTGACTGAAGCGGAGCGTCGCTCGATTGCCTATGTTGCAGGGGTGGAAGGCTTTGTAGGTGTCGTTGGCGAAAGCGATGATGGTGAAGAAGTCGGTGAAAGCTCCATGTCGCCATTCCCGTCGGACTATGATGATCGCGTGGCGTCGGTGAACTGGAAAACCGACCTTTCGGGCGGCATCCAGCGGGTGGCGATTGCGCATGAATGTGCACCGTTCGGCAATGCCAAGGCGCGTGCCGTGGTCTGGACCTTCCCTGATCCGGTGCCGGTCCACCGTGAGCCGCTTTACACCAACCGCCGCGATCTTGTGGCCGACTACCCGACATATGAGGACCGCAAGTTCTACCGCTTGCCGACCATGTATGCCTCGATCCAGAAGAACGATTTCTCGAAGGAGTATCCGATGATCCTCACGTCGGGTCGTCTGGTCGAATACGAGGGGGGTGGCGACGAGAGCCGGTCCAACCCATGGCTTGCGGAATTGCAGCAGGACATGTTCGTCGAAATCAACACTCGTGACGCCAACAACTTAGGTGTTCGAGACGGCGCGCAGGTCTGGGTCGAAGGCCCGGAGGGCGCCAAGGTCAAAGTGATGGCCATGGTGACGGAGCGGGTCGGCGAAGGGGTGGCCTTCATGCCGTTCCACTTCGGCGGGCATTTCGAGGGCGAGGACTTGAGGGGCAAATACCCTGACGGCGCGGACCCGTATGTGTTGGGCGAAAGCTCCAACACCGCACAGACCTATGGCTACGATTCAGTGACCCAGATGCAAGAGACGAAAGCCACTCTTTGCAAAATCTGGACAGCATAAGGGAGAATGAGACATGGCAAGAGCTAAGTTTCTTGTAGATGCTGAGCGCTGCATCGAATGTAACGCCTGCGTCACCGCGTGTAAGAACGAGCACGAGGTGCCTTGGGGCATCAACCGCCGGAAGGTCGTCACCATCAATGACGGCTCACCGGGGGAACGGTCCATCTCGGTGGCGTGTATGCACTGCTCCGATGCACCTTGTATGGCGGTCTGCCCTGTAGATTGCTTCTACCAGAACGAGGAAGGGGTGGTTCTGCACTCCAAAGACCTCTGCATCGGGTGTGGTTATTGCTTCTACGCGTGCCCCTTCGGCGCGCCACAATACCCGCAGGCTGGTAACTTCGGATCACGTGGCAAGATGGACAAATGTACCTTCTGCGCCGGCGGCCCCGAGGAAAACCATTCCACAGCCGAGTTCGCCAAATACGGCCGCAACCGGATCGCAGAAGGCAAGTTGCCCATCTGCGCCGAGATGTGTTCAACCAAGGCGCTGTTGGCGGGTGACGGGGACATCGTGTCCGGCATCTACCGCGAACGCGTCGTGGCACGGGGCTTTGGCTCTGGCGCATGGGGCTGGGGCACGGCATATGATCAGAAGGGTGGCTGATACGCCCCGTCTGACTACGTGAACAGAAACGGGGCGATCCAAGCGGGTCGCCCTTTTCACCTATAACAACCTTCGAGGAACCGACATGCTGCGCGCCCTGATTGCTTTGATGCTGACATTGTCTTTCATATCCACCGCAAGCGCCCAAGACGCGCCTGCGCCCGACCGAAGTGCGACCGGTGGGGCACAGACCCTTGAAGATATCATGGCACGGCAACGTGGCGAGGACGTCGATAACAGTTTTCGCAGCGGGGCGACCGGTGATCCGGACAGCGCCGCGGGCATTTCAAACCAGCTTGGAACCTTGGGTGGATCATCCGATCCAGAGCTGTGGCGCGCCCTGCGCTTTGGGTCTGCTGATATCACCGCGTCAAACAATGGCCCTGCTGCGACGGTTCTCGTGCAGGATGGGGGCATGAAATGGCTGCTCTTTCGCGAAGGCCCGCTTGCAACCTATGGTGGTTACTTGCTGATCGGCACGCTTGTTCTACTGGCGGCGTTCTTTCTGATCCGGGGCCGCATTAAGATCGACGGCGAAAAAACCGGACGCAAAATCACGCGCTTCAAGGCCGTAGAGCGGTTTGGCCATTGGCTGTTAGCTGGGTCGTTCATTCTGCTCGGATTTACTGGCCTGATCTCGCTTTTCGGACGCAAGGTGTTGATCCCCGCCTTCGGACACGAGACGTTTGCGTTTCTCGCAACCGGCTCTAAATGGGTCCATAACAACGTGTCATGGGCCTTTATGCTTGGGCTGGTGATGATTTTTGTGATGTGGGTCGTTCACAACCTTCCTGACCGGACCGACATCAACTGGCTGCGCAAAGGCGGTGGTATTTTCACCAGTGGCCACCCGCCGGCCAAAAAATTCAATGCAGGTCAGAAGCTGATCTTCTGGTCGGTTATTCTACTAGGCGCCTCTATATCCGTGACAGGGCTTGCGCTGCTGTTCCCGTTTGAGATCAACATGTTTGCGGCCACCTTCGCCAAGCTGAATTCGTTTGGTATCTCTGGCGTACTTGGGCTGGGGGAACTCCGCGAAACGCTCGCCCCGCATGAAGAGATGCAATACGCCCAGTTGTGGCACGCCATTGTCAGCTTCGTGCTGATGGCGATTGTGCTTGCGCACATCTACATCGGCTCCGTTGGTATGGAAGGCGCTTATGACGCTATGGGGTCCGGCGAGGTGGAAGAGCAATGGGCCCGCGAGCACCACTCCCTCTGGGTCGACGAGGTGAAGGCAAACGAAAGCGCGTCCCCGCAAGGCGCCACCCCCGCTGAATAGTGCTGCGCGCGCTTGCGATAGCGACTTTCGTCGCCACGCCATTGGCCGCGCAGGACTTCTTCACGCTCAAAGGTCATGGTGGTCCGATCATGGATATTGCGGTGTCGCCGTCAGGTCAGATTGCGACAGCAAGCTTTGATAACTCCGTTGGGCTGTGGGACGGGACGACGCCCAATTGGTACGAGGGCCATCGTGCGGCGGTAAACGTGGTCGCGTTTTGGGGTGCAGGCACGCCAATTTCCGCAGGTGACGATTTCGAAGTGCGGTTTTGGCCGACAGTCAATGCCAGTCACGTACTTGGGCGCCATCAGGGCAAGGTGGTCGACTTGGCGTACTCCAAGCAGGCTGAACGTGTCGCCTCCGCCAGTTGGGACGGCAGCATTGGGTTGTGGCCCTTGTCGGCATCGGTAGGCGGCGCATTGTATTCGCCCCTCGATGGGCAAGAGCCCAAATTTCTCAAAGGCCATGCGCAAGGTGTCAATGACGTGGTGTTCAGCGAGGACGGCACGAGGCTGTATTCTGCATCCGTAGATGGCACCATCCGCGTTTGGGACGTCGAGAGCGCAACTGAGACGCAAATCCTCGTCAAGCACGGCTTCGGGGTCAACGAGTTGATCGTGAACGAGCAAGACGGCTGGCTGGCCTATGGTGCGGTCGACGGCGGGACTCGATTGATCGACATCACGACGGGCGAACTGATCGCTGATTTCACTCTCGACCGCCGCCCGATCCTGTCGATGGCATATCATGCAGATTCCCATCAACTCGCGGTTGGGGACGGGGAGGGGTACATCATGGTCGTCGACACGGCCACGCGCAAAATCACCCGCGATTTTCGCGCCACGCAGCGCGGCCCGATTTGGGCGTTGGCGTTCTCGCCTGACGGGCAAAACATTCACGCAGGTGGTATCGAGGACATCATGTATTCCTGGCCTATCTCGGCAATGGACGAACACGGCCCGATGACCGGCATCACGCGCAGTTTTCTGGAAGACCCAACGACGCTGCCCAATGGCGAGCGTCAATTCAAACGCAAATGCTCGATCTGCCACACGCTGGCATCGGGCAGCGCGCGCAAAGCGGGGCCAAGCCTCTATCAGCTTTTTGGCCGACCCGCAGGAACGGTGCCAGACTATACCTATTCCGACACGCTGAACGGGTCGGAAATTGTCTGGTCAGCAGAGACGATCAATGCTTTATTTGATCTGGGTCCAGATCACTACATTCCGGGGACGAAAATGCCGATGCAGCGGATCGCCAAGAAGACCGACCGGGACGATTTGATCGACTATCTACGCGCCGCCACGGCGCAGGGGGAGAATTGACATGAAAGCCATGCTTGTAGCTTTTGTTGCCATTGCGGTCATTGCGGTCGGGTCCAATCTGATTTTGGGTCAGGTCGGGTTTTCCAGCGAGGATCGCGCCGCAGGTCCTTCCGTGCGTCTCGATTGATGACGCGCAAATAGCCGGTTAGGACAGCTCTCACGTGAACGATATTTGGGCCGGCATACAGGCAGCCTTCGAGCTCATCATCACGTTTGATGCGGACCTTGTGGAAATCACGCTGCGATCGTTGCAGGTGAGCTTGTCTGCGCTTGTAATCGCGTCCGCAATCGCTCTGCCAATTGGCACATGGCTCGCCATTCGCAGGTTTCGATATCGCCGCGCTACCATCGCAACGCTCAACGCGTTGATGGGGTTGCCGCCGGTGGTCGTGGGCCTGATTGTTTATCTGCTCTTGTCGCGGTCTGGTCCGTTCGGCGTTATGGGCCTGCTGTTCACGCCGACAGCAATGATCATCGCGCAGGTGATCATTATCACGCCGCTGATCGCATCTATCACACATCAGGCGATGCGCGAGCTTTGGGCGGAGTATCATGATCTGCTGATTTCGCTCAACACGAGCAACAGACAGCGCATTCTGACGTTGATCTGGGACGGCAGACGAGCGCTTCTGACAGCGGCACTTGCAGGCTTCGGGCGCGCTATTGGCGAAGTTGGAGCCATCATGATCGTTGGCGGTAATATCGACCACGCCACGCGGGTTCTGACCACTGCGATTGCCTTGGAAACCGGCAAGGGCGATTTCGCCTTGGCGCTTGGCTTGGGCTTCGTGCTGATCGCGCTCGCCTTGTTGGTCAACTTCGCCATACATGCTTTGTCGCGGACGGAACGGGAGGGCAGGTGGTGAGCCATCCAATGTCTGTCTCGCTTCTAGACGTCCAAGTTAAACGGCGGGGCAAGGCCATCCTTGGCCCGATCAACCTTGATCTAGGCGCCACAGGCTTCACCATCGTGCTTGGCCCAAATGGCGCGGGTAAAACCACCTTGCTGAAGGTTCTGCACGGGGTTGAGCGGGTGTCCGGCGGGACGGTGCACTGGTCGGTTTCCGACACCGAAGCGCGGCAGGCGCAGGCTTATGTGTTTCAAAGCCCGATCATGCTGCGTCGGTCTGTGCGTGAGAATTTGGCCTATCCGCTGCGACTTCTGAAGTTGGATAAAGCTGATATTGCGATGCGCGTCACGGACTGGGCACAGCGCATCGGTCTTGGAGACGCGCTAGATCGCCCCGCGCCACGGTTGTCCGGGGGAGAGCGGCAAAAGCTTGCACTCGGGCGCGCGTTAATTCGAAATCCGAAGGTGCTGTTTCTTGACGAGCCTTGCGCAAATCTGGATGGCCGATCCACCCGGGAGATTGAAGCGCTCTTGCTTGATGCACACACTGCTGGAACCAGAATAATCATGACTACACATGATCTGGGCCAAGCACGACGGCTTGCCAGTGACGTCGTGTTTATGCTGAATGGGGGCCTGCACGAGCAAGGGCCTGCCTCGGACTTTTTCGTCGCTGCGCAGACGGCGGAGGCTCAGGCATTTCTAAATGGCGATATCGTGTAGCGGGCCCAAAAAGCACCAAAGCGTATGACATAGCGAGGGCCAAAAGTGCCACATATTGACCTCAACGGAGCGCATATTCATTTCACCGATACTGGTGGCGACGGGGACGTGATCGTGTTTTCACACGGCCTCTTGTTCAGCGGCGCGATGTTCGAAGAACAGATTGCCCATTTTCGCGGTAGTTTCCGTTGCATCACATTCGATCACCGTGGGCAGGGCCAAAGTGGCATCACTGATGACGGCTACGACATTGATACACTGGCCGACGACGCCGCCGCGCTGATTGCCCATTTGGGCATCGCGCCGTGCCATTTCGTGGGGCTGAGCATGGGCGGGTTTGTCGGCATACGCTTGGCGTCGCGCCAGCCTGATTTGCTGAAAACACTTACGCTTCTAGACACCTCTGCAGATCCCGAACCGAAAGAGAATGGGCCGAAATACCGATTGCTCAACTTTGTAGCCCGATGGTTCGGGCTTCGGTTGGTTATCAGCAGCGTCATGCCGATTATGTTTGGCCAAACCTTCCTTCGAGATGCAGATCGCAAAAACGACAAGAAACGGTGGGCAAGCGCAATTGCCGGCAATGACCGCGTTGGGATAACCCGTGCGGTATCAGGTGTAATTTATCGTGACGGCTGTAGTGATCTTCTGGGCCAGATCAATTTGCCGGTTGGCATCGGCGTAGGGGCAGAGGACGTTGCCACAGATCTCAGCAAGTCCGAACGCCTCCATGCGGGGATCAACGGGTCGGAACTGGCCGTGTTCACGGGGGCAGGCCATTCGTCTTCAATCGAAACGCCGGTTTTGGTGAACGATCTTGTCGAGCGGACGATCGCGCGTTCAGTATTGTGATTTGGTGGGTCGCATCTGAGGTCACTGGCTGCTGCTTAAGGGGGGGGGCCGTTGGCAAAGAGAAATGAGATAGAATGCCTCTAAAGCTTGGCCTGATCGGCGATAATATTGCCAACTCCAGCGCGCCGCTGTTGCATAGACTTGCAGGTCAGCAACGCGGTCTAGAGGTGCGCTATGACCGTTTGGTTCCAAAGGAAATCAATCTCGATTTCGAGCAGGTTTTCGAGAGATGCAAAGCCAGCGGGTATCGCGGGATCAACATCACCTATCCGTATAAAGAGCGGGTGGTTCAGCTTGTCGCGCTTGATGATCCATTCCTGCAGGCGATGGGGGCCGTCAACACTGTCGTTTTCGGCGATACGGTCCCACGCGGTTATAACACCGATTACTCGGGATTCATGGATGCCTATCGGGCAGCACGGGGCAAGCAGCCGACCGGCGCGGTCATGATGGTTGGCACGGGTGGCGTGGGGCGTGCGGTGGCCTTTGGACTGGCTGCACTTGGCGTCCGTGATCTGCGCCTTGTTGATTGCGATATGGTCAAGGCGGACGCGTTAGGGGACGTGCTCCGTCAGATCGCGCCAAGCACCAAGATCAGCGTTTGGGACAATGCGGAAAATGCAGCACAAGGTGCCGCCGGTGTTGTGAATTGCTCACCTGTTGGAATGGTTGGTTATGGTGGCACACCTTTGGCGCCAGCTGCAATGTCAGGTGCTGAATGGGCGTTCGATGCCGTATATACGCCGATCAACACACAATTCCTGACCGACGCGTCAGACCAGGGGGTGTCGATCATTTCAGGGTGGGAGTTGTTCTTTTACCAAGGCGTCCACGCGTGGCGTCTTTTCTCAGGAACCGACCCGGATGAACACGCGCTTCGGCAAGCGTTGAACTCTCAATAAACGCAAAATAAGACCGGTGCAGGTGTCTTTGAGTTCGTATGAAAATCCTTTCTTGCAGAACGTCGCAAAGCCGCTAACGTGTTAGCGCAATCAGACGAAAGGGCGGAAATTAACCCCTTCAAAACACCTAAACTTAATAATCTGATGCAATTCCATTGGGAGGAATAAAATGAAGAAACTGCTTTTGGCCAGTATGGCCGTTGCTGCGATGACTGGTAGCGCTCTTGCAGAGCGTTACGTGATGATTACCCACACGCAAGGGACCGATCCGTTTTGGCCGGTGGTCGAAAAAGGCGGACGCGATGCCGCTGCTGCGATCGGTGCCGAGTTTGAATATAACTTTGCCGCCTCTGGTGACATGTCGGACATGGCCAAGCTCATCGAAGCTGCCACCGCGACACAGCCGGACGGTATTATCGTTTCCTTGCCGGATGCCGATGCGTTGGGCGGAGCCATTAAGTCCGCGGCTGACTCGGGCATTCCGATTGTTACGATCAATTCCGGGCTGGAAAGTTCCAAGACCGTTGGCGCGTTGATGCATGTTGGCCAGCCAGAGCGCCTCGCGGGTACATCTGCAGGTGAGCGGGCGAAAGCCGAAGGTGTCACCAAGGGGCTGTGCCTGAACCAAGAAGCGTTCAATACCGCGCTGGTTGACCGGTGCTCCGGCTATTTCGACGCGCTTGGCGCCGACCTGAACCAGATTGACGTGTCCAATGACGTGGCGCAGATCAAGACCCGTACAGCTGCCGCTATCCAAGCTGATCCGTCGATTGACGGCGTTCTTGCTGTCGGCCCGCATGTTTGTGAAGCCGCCGCCGAAGCGATCGAGGAAGTCGGCGCAGACGTGCATTTGTCTTGCTTTGACATGACCCCCGGCGTGATCAACCTGATCAAAGACGGCAAAGTCCAGTATACGATTGACCAACAGCAGCGCCTGCAAGGGTATATTCCGGTTATCGTTTTGCATCTTTACAATACAAACGCTGGCATGCTCCCGGGGGCTAACGTCCCATCGGGCCCGGGCTTTGTTGATGCGTCGAATGCCGCCGCTGTGGAATCACAGGCTGGCGTTAATCGTTAATCGGATCGTCACTTAGAAACCAATCACGCAGCCGGAATGCTCCGGCTGCGTCCAAATAAATTTTGCCACATCAAGGGGTCGCCGATGTCCGACCGGAATGAATCTGACCGTCTTCAGCAAGAAAGCACTTTTCAGCGGCTGATCCGACGCCCGGAGGCGGGGTCTTTCGCAGTGATGGTGGTGGTGCTGGTGCTGATCGCGTTCGCGTCCAACGGCAACGCGATGAATGCGCTTGGGATCAAAAACAACCTCTCTATCATCTCCCAATTCGGGATTATCGCCACTGGGGCGGCACTTTTGATGATCGCGGGAGAGTTCGATCTGTCTATCGGATCGATGATCGGGTTCGCCGGCATGTCCATGGCGATGATGCTGAAATGGGGCCTCCCGTTCGGCCTTGGCGAAGCCACGCCGTTTTCGGCGTTTTTCATAACACTCGCAATGACGCTATCCTTGGGCTGGCTGATCGGCACAATTGTTGTGCGCTCCGGTTTATCGAGCTTCATCGTTTCGCTGGGGTTCTTGTTTGGCTTGCGCGGCGTGACCGAGGTCACATTCCGCCTGATCAACCAATCGACGCAAATCTCCGGCTTGCAAGACTTCAAGGAAACCAGCTTCTTCGCGCGCCTGTTCGGTGGTGAAAGCTTCGGGTGGTTCTATGATCTGGCCTTTGCCTTGGGCTTCAACCTGAACCGGCGGGGCGAGCAATGGGTCACGGGGCTTGATGCTCGTGTCGTGTGGTGGATGCTCGTCGTGCTGATCGCGTATATCATTCTTAGCCGCACCCAGATCGGTAACTGGATTTATGCCACGGGCGACAACAAAGAAAGCGCGCGTGCCAATGGCGTTCCGGTCAATCGTGTGAAAGTCGGCCTGTTCATGACGACCGCCCTTTGCGCGACCATTTTTGCGGCCTGCCAAGTGTTTGACACCAACACGGCCGATGCGGCTAAAGGCAACCTGAAAGAGCTGGAAGCCATCGCCATCGCAGTTGTGGGTGGTATCTTGATGACGGGTGGTTTCGGCTCGGTCATCGGGGTGGCCTTCGGGGCTGTGACGTTCGGGCTGGTTGCCAACGCCGTATTCTACATCCCGTGGATCGACGGGTCATTCTACCGCGTTTTTGTGGGTGCTGTGTTGCTGGCTGCGGTCTTCGCCAACGAGCGTATTCGCAAACGTATCACGGGGGGGATTTGAGCCATGGCTGAGCCATATGTAAGACTTGAGAATATCGTCAAGCGCTTCGGTCCTTTCACTGCGTTGAACGGCGTTAACTTGGATGTCCATTCCGGCGAGGTGCATGCGCTTTTGGGGGATAACGGCGCAGGGAAATCGACCTTGATCAAGGTCATGTCCGGCGTCCACGCACCCAGCGAGGGGACGATTTACGTGGAGGGTAAGCCCACGGTGTTCAATTCCCCGCGTGATGCAACCGTGGCAGGCATTGGTACAGTGTATCAAGACCTCGCTATCAACCCGCTGATGTCCGTCACCCGCAATTTCTTTATGGGCCGCGAGCTTTATAAGGGTCCGCGCGGTTTGGGCATCATGAAGATGGGGGAGATGAACGAGATCGCGCATGACGAGATGCTCAAGATCGGCATTGATATCTCGGACCCGACGCAAGCCGTCGGCACCATGTCAGGTGGCCAACGCCAAACGCTCGCCATCGCCCGCGCGATCCATTTCGGGGCCAAGGTACTTATTCTGGACGAGCCGACTTCGGCACTTGGGCAAAAGCAACAAATGGGCGTTCTGAAGACGATCAAGAAGGTGCGCAAGCGTGGTGATATCGCTGTTATCTTCATCACCCATAACGAAATTCATTCGCAACTGGTTGCAGATAGATACACCTTCCTTGCCCTAGGTCAGGTCATCGGTGCGGGCAAGAAGGACGAGCTTGAGCATAATGAAATCAGACGCCTGATGGCAGGTGGCGCGGAAATGCGCGATCTGGAGCAGGAGCTGGCTGACATTTAAGGCAAGACGCCATGACCGAGATGGAAACCCTCAACGGCCCCAAGCCAAGCTTTAGCACGGTCAATGAATGGCTGCGCGGGCTGAATGGTGACGACATTCCGCCGCAGGTTATGACAACCGCCAAGCTGCTGGTATTGGACCTGCTTGGTGTTCTCGCTGCCGCCCATAAGTTGGACGCGGGCCGTATCGCCCGCGACCATGCCGTCCGGCACTGGGCCGCGGGAGCAGATGCACCCCATGCGCGGCTGGCCTTTGACGCGCGCGCGGCGTCGTTGCCCGGTGCTGCGTTCGCCATGGCGACACAGCTCGACAATCTTGACGCCCACGACGGCTGGCAGCCCTCCAAAGGTCACGCAGGGGCGGCATTGTTACCCGCTTTGATGGCCTTGGCCGAGGATGCGGAGGAGCTGCCAGGCCGTGAGGCATTGGTGTTGATGATTGCGGGCTACGAAATCTCCTACCGCGCCGCGGCAGCGCTACATGCGACGGTGCCCGACTATCACACATCCGGCGCTTGGAACGCACTTGGGTGCGTCGCCATGGGCGCGCGTTTGCGCGGGGTGTCGAACGGCGTGTTCCGGCACGCGCTTGGCATCGCAGAATACCACGCGCCGCGCAGCCAGATGATGCGCGAGATTGCCAACCCGACGATGCTCCATGACGGGACGGGCTTCGGCGCGCCCGTGGGCTTGTACGCGCTGCTCGTGGCGGAGGACGGCTTTACAGGTGCGCCCGCCGCAACCTTTGAGTTTGATGATGCGGCAGAGCATTGGAGTGATCTGGGACAGAACTGGCTGACCTGCCAGCAATACGTGAAGCCCTATCCGATCTGCCGCTGGGCCCATGCGCCGATTGATGCGGCGTTGGGGCTGCGGGTGGCCCACAACATCGACCCGCAAGATATTGTTTCTATTGAGGTTCACACCTTCAAGTATAGCGCTGATCTAAGCGCGAGCGTCCCCGACACATCGCCCAAGGCGCAATACTCGTTGGCATGGCCCGTGGCCTGCGCCTTCGCGCGTGGCGGGGTAGGCGTCGACGAGGTAATGCCAGAAACGTTCGGCGATCCTGAATTGATCCGGCTCACAAATCTTGTGACGCCCTATGTCGATGCGGCGTTGGAGGCGGACTACCCCGCGAGGCGGCAAGCGTCTGTACGGGTCATCCTGCGCGATGGACGCTGCTTTGATAGCGGTGTTGTAGAGGCGTCAGGAGGCCCTGACCCGCAGCCAACCGAGGCCGAGATTGTTACGAAATTCAGACGCTTTGCAGGCAGTGTGCTGGGCGCGGATCAGGTGGCTGAATTAGAGAAAATGGTCATGGAACTGGACAGCTTTGGGGCCGATTTTAAAGCCCTTGTCGATCTCGTATGTCACATGAAGGTCGATGCTTAACTATATGGCTTCATCCAGCTAATGCCATCCGCCATAGATGTTCTAGGCTTGTATTCCGCGCCAAATGGCGTGGTCCAACCCAAACGTACCAACTCGGGCAGCAACCAAGTGTAATTCACCTCTCCGGCGTCGGGCTCGCCCCGATCCGGTACGGCCGCGAATTGCACGTGGCCGATTTGGTCTTGGCACCCCTCGAACAGCTTTGCCAGATCGCCCTGCATGATCTGCAAATGGTAGCAGTCGAACATGATCTTAAGGTTTGGCATGTCCACCGCGGCCAGCGCTTCTTGGGCTTCAGGGACGGTGCCGATGTGGTATCCCTTCGCGTCACGGCTGTTCAGCGGCTCGATCAGGATCGTGCGTTGCGTCAGGGCGGCTTGCGTACAGGCATAGCGCAGGTTTTGCACAAAAGTCTCCTTGGCGGCAGCGCTTTGGTCGGTGAACCCCGCCATCACATGGACGCTCATCGCATTAATGTCACGTGCATAGACCAACGCTTCGTCGATATAACCGCGCGCTTCCTCCTCGCGGCCCGGAATTGCCGCGCATCCATTGTCACCCTTCGCGACGTCGCCGCGCTGTGTGTTGAGGCCAAGGCAGGGCAGGCCGGTTTCGTCCAACGCCGCTTTGACGTCCGCAGAGGGCGTGGCGTAGGGCCAGTGCAATTCCACCGCAACAAAGCCCGCGTCTTTGGCTTTACGAATGGCCTCGGGCAAGGGCAGGTCGTTCCACAGAAAGCCTAGGTTGGCCGAGAATTCTACCATCAGTCCCACTCCACTTCGAATTTGGTTACAAGGTTTTGCACCTGCTCCGGGCTCAGTGCCTTCGCATCGTATCCGCGCATCAGCATGGCCAGACGGGCGGTGTCTTCAAGCTCTTCAATCGCGTTGCAAGCCGCCTCGATGTCCTTGCCGGCCACGACCGGTCCGTGATTGGCCAGCATCACCGCCGAGCGTTTTCCTGCAAGCCCGCGCACGGCGTCCCCCATCGCCGGATCACCGGGCATGAAGAACGGCAGCAGCTTCACTTTGCCAAGTTTCATGATGGCATAGGGGGTCAGGGGCGGCAGGAAATTGTCCTCATCGACATCGGGCATCATCGACCACGCAACGGAGTGACAAGAGTGCAAGTGAACAACAGCGCCAGCGGTCGCGCGCGTGTCATAGAAGGCAGAGTGCAGCGGCATTTCCTTGGTCGGTTGGTCGCCGTCGATCAATTGACCAGCGGCGTCAAACCGTGACAGACGGGCAGGGTCCAAGCGCCCGAACGACGTTCCCGTAGGTGAGACCAGCAACCCGCCATCATCCGTGCGCGCGGAGATATTGCCGGTCGAGCCGCCCGTCAGGCCGCGATCAAACATGGATTTGGCAAGCAGGCAAATCTGCTCGCGCAACTGGGTCTTGGTCATGGGAACCTCCGCTGGGTTGCAGTGTTCATCGCCGGAAAAGGCCGTTTGATCAAGCTTTTACCGAAGCCAGTCGGGGGCGAACTCCAGATTGGTGACAGACGCAAGCGCCGTGCTGCGCGCGATGGCACTGGTCAGGGCTTTGGTGCGACCGCTGCCCATGCGCACGCCGACTTCGGGCCAGAACGCCCGCACCGCCATTTTATCGCGCGCACGGTCTGCCTTCATGTCGATGCGCCCGATCAGGCGGTCGCCTTCCAGAACGGGGAAGACGTAGTAGCCGTATTGACGCTTGGCCTCAGGCACGAAGACCTCGATGCGGTAGTGGAACCCGAACAGCCGTTCGGTGCGTTTGCGGTCCCTTAACGCAGGATCGAACGGTGACAATATGCGGATGCGCTTGGTTGGCTCCATCAGTGGCACGTCCAGCACATTGGGCCGCGCGAAAGAGCGGCGCGGTTTGCCTTGCGCTGTCTCTAGCTCCACTTCGATCAAGCGGCCCACTGACAGCTCTGCCGCGCACCACTGCTTGGCCTCCGCCGGTGTGACGAGGTCCCAAAATGCAGCGAGTTCGCCAGAGGTCGCGAACCCTAAGTTGTCCAGCGCCGTCGTGCAGGCGTGGTTTATCGTCTCTTCTACCGCGAACTGCGCGTCCAAATGCTGCTGCGGGATCACGCGCTCTGTCAGGTCGTAGAACTTGCGAAACCCCTGTCGATGGGTGACCGACAGCTTGCCCGCGCGCCACAGGTACTCCAGCGCGGTCTTTGACGGATGCCAGTCCCACCAGCCACCTGAGCCCTTTTTCTCGTCCTTGCCAACATCGGACGAACAGCACGGTCCGTGGTCGGAGATATGCTTCAGAACGGTGTTGAATTTCTCCTCGTAGCCGTCGCGCCGCCAGTTCTTGTAACGGGCTTTGACGATGACCGCGTCGCGGGCGAATTTCAGCTTCCAATGGCCAAAATTCTCCATGTCGATGATGGAGGCATCATGGGTCCAATGCTCGAACGCCAGCCGATCGGCCAGCAACTTGTCCAGCGCCTTGGGGCGGTAATTCGTGCGCCGGGCGTGCAGGATCATGTGATGCGCGCGCGACACTGTGTTGATGCTGTCGAGCTGCACAAATGTCAGGTCTTGCAGCATTTGATGCAGGTCTTGCCCTTTGCCAGCACCCGTCGGGGCCTCGCACAGCCTGTGACGCGCCAGATGATGGTGGCGCACGGTTGCAAGAGAGATCAGTGGAAGGGTCATTGGGGGCGGCTCCAGCGGTGTTTTGCCACTATGGCCAGCTACGCCCTTTCGCGCCACCCGTATCCTGCGTATCGTCCGGCAAAACAAATCGGGGCAGCAGAATTCCATGACGAAAAGACGCGCAGTGATTGCGGGGGGTGGCATAGGCGGCCTTGCTTGCGGGTTGGCTTTGGCGAAGACTGGCTGGGACGTTGAGGTTCTCGAACAGGCACCGGAGCTCAGAGAAGTCGGCGCAGGTATCCAAGTCAGCCCGAACGGTATGGCGATGTTGGAGCGTCTTGGTGTTTTGCCGTTGATTGAAGACACGTTGTTCGAGCCGGACGCGATCGAGCTGCGCATAGGGCGCACTGGGCGCAAGGTTTTCCGGCTACCGATGAAGGGGTATGCGCAAAATCGCTGGGGTCACCGGTTCATCCAAATCCACCGCGCGGACCTGCATGATGCACTTGTGAACGCGCTGCGCGCGCAGCCCTCAGCGCAACTGCGCACAAATGCCAAGGTCACCGGATATGTGCGTGAGCGGGGCGGGGCGTCGGTCTATCTGGAGCGCGGAGACCGCGTGTTTGGCGATCTGCTGGTTGGTGCAGACGGTGTGCGGTCTGAAATTCGCGGGCAAATGTGCGGCCCGGACCGCGCGCGGTTCACGGGCAATGTCGCGTGGCGCTCGGTGGTACCGGTCGCGGCCTTGGGCGACAACGCGCCGCCACCGTTCGGTGTGATCTGGGCAGGGCGCGGCAAACATGCGGTCACCACGCGCGTGAAAGGCGGCAGCCACGTCAATTTCGTGGGCATCGTCGAGCAGGACGACTGGACCGAAGAAGGTTGGTCGATCCCCGGCAGTATAGAGGACGCCTTGGCGGATTTCGGCGATTGGCAACCCTGTCTGCGGTCGGTGCTGGAGGCGTCCAGCGGGTTGTTCCGGTGGGCACTCTATGGCCGCCCGCCACTGGCTATGTGGTGCGATGGCCCGGTGACCCTACTGGGTGACGCGGCGCATCCGATGCTGCCGTCCATGGCACAAGGTGCGGTGATGGCGTTGGAGGACGCGGTGGTGTTGGCGGACGTGTTATCGCAAGACAGCGACCGCGCCCGTGCAGTGCAAACCTACGAGGCGCTCCGCAAGCCACGTGTCACACGCGTGCAGGCGCGATCGGCGGCAAATGCGCGGATGTTCCACCGTCACAACGGCTTGGCGCAGCTTGGCACCTACGGACCAATGGCGGTGGCGTCGCGACTGTCTCCTACGATCATCCAACAGCAACAAGACTGGATTTATGGCTTTGATGCAGGGGCTTGACGGGATATCTTCAAGTGGAATTTGGCGGCATATCGTCAACCACATACTCTACCGCAAACTCTTCTGATTTGGTGGCTTTCGCGAAGGCGGCCCACATGGTGTCGAACTCGGAGCCTGAATGGGAGTCATGACGCTGCGGTTCATGCGGCTCGATCATCAGCACACGGGATCGGGCTTTGTCGATCAGCGCGTGCTCAATCGCTTTCATCGGGTGCCGCCACGGGCGCTTTTTGCCCCACGCCCATGTTTTGTTTGACGGAACCATAGCCACAAAATCACCCGCATAATCGCCAAGCGCCATCCAGTTGAGATTGGCGTGAGGGCTGTCCAGCGTGCCGTTTAACGTCGCGTTGTGCGAGCCGTGATGCCCCGCCTTGTAGAATGTGCAGCGGGCCAGCAGGTCTTTGGCGGTGACGGTGGTGCCGTCCACATCCCACGACAAATCGGACCACGAAACCCAAGAGCCGCGCTGCGCGTCGCCGGTGAACAGCAAGGTGCGCCCGCTACTTTCCAACTCAAACGCAAGGACCAGCGAGGTGTTGTTTACCTCGGAATTCAGCCGTAGCGCCAACGCCTGCGCTTCGCCCATCCAGTCACCGTCTATGCGGCGGTCCTCGTCGTTCTCGGCCAGGTAGGTCATCGACAGATAGGCCAGTTCTGGGGCTGCGTCTTCTGCGATGCTGTCTGAAACCTCGTCCTGCCTGATTACGTATCGGGGGGCGAACGGAGATGTCGAGCTGGCATCCTCGCCGCCGTCAAAGGCCGCAAACAGACCCGCACCAGGTTCGCCCATGGCAAAGGGGCCAACGTGAAATTCCTCGGACTGGCGCGGGTTGAGGCTGGTGAGCAGCTTCTGATCACGCGGTGGTCCGAACGGGAACACACGCACGCCCTTAACACCTTTCAAGGGTAATGGCGGGTCGCCGGGGGACAGGAACTTGATCTCGCCTTTGACCATCGCACGCAGCCCTGCAAGGCGCTCTTTGTAGCGCTTTCCGCGGATTTTGGTACGTCGCGCGGCGGCAAAGGCTTGGGCTGGCCCTGCGCTGATGTCGCGCGGGGCAACACCCATTTCGATGCAGGCCTCTTTGAGAACTTCCGCACCGGTGCGGTGGCCGGTTTCCAATTCCAGAAACTCCGCAATCTCATCCGCCACACCGTCCGGTACGCCGACACCTTGCAACGCGCGCAGCTTTTCGTGGGCCAACGCCAAGGTCAGCAACTTATCGCCATACAACTCGCGAAAGCGATTGGCGTCAGGGTCCGCGCCGTCTTCTGTCCATGCGAGCCAAAGGTCTTCCACATGGAATTTGGAGAACGGATGCGTGTCGTCTCCCGCCTTGGGAAAGCCAGAGACGTGATCCTCGTGCTCATGGGTGACCACGACCACGTCAAGCTTGCCTCCGGTATCCGTCCACAACGCTTCGATCACGGCGTCCATGTCGATGTCTTTGTCTTTCAGATCGGCGGGGGTGCTGCCTTTCTTGCGACCGCAATCTATCAACATAAAGAACGGCTTGGTGCCGCGGCTGCGCCTGAACGTCAGCAGAAAGCAATCGCCATGGCCTTGGCGATACATGCGCACGCGTACGCCGGATTTTGGGGCTTTGATACGGGGGGTGGGGGCCTTGGTCATGAGAAACCGTCCTTGATATGGGGCGGATGGTGGAGGGCTGCAAAGGCCGCAGATCGAGGCGAGCGGCCCGAGTAGAAGGCGTTCGGCGCTTGGGCGTCGGTGCCGTCGACATAGGCGCGACATGCTTCCAAGCCAACGGGGTCATCGACCGCATATGCGGTGCGGATCAGCCGCCGGATTTTAAAACTGCGGGCATCCACAAGGAAGGTCGTGCCCGCGCGGAATTTGAAGTCACAGTCGCGGTTGGAGTCTTTAGGGTCCACAGGTTGCGCGTCCTCGTGAAGCTGCCTGTCGATGTCAAAATATCCGCGCCGCGTCTGGATGACCTCAATTACATATTCACGCTCTGGCTGGCCGCGTTGGCCCTGCCTGCGGGCAATGCGTACGGCTGCGACATGCACCGATGGCAGCTCGGTGATCTGCGACCGGCGCACGGTGGCGGGGGCATCGGGCGAGAAGGTCAGACCGGTCAATTCGGCAAAGCGGGGCGAGCTCGCGGAATTCATCAGCAACCACAAGAGTCGCTGGTAGTGGCATGACGCATGATAGACAATTTCGCGGTCGCGGCTATCATCGACCTCAAGCAGGTTGACGTCCATGTGTAGCGTTCGCGCGGGAACTTTTTCGCGCACGATCATGGTGGTGCTGGCCTCGTTGAAACGGGTCAGGCGTTCGTGGACCAGCTGGCCGACCCTTTGTGCCTCCTCGGCGGTGCGCTCTACTTCTAGCTGATAGCGTGCGCGGCGGTCCTTGCCGTCAATGCTCATCGGGCTGGAGAAATATGACAGCATTTTGCGCGGTTGTGACAGCATAAGCCCCAAGTTGGAGTGAATTTTGTCGAGCCATTCCGTGTCTTCCGAGATGCCACGCCGGGCCTGACGATCCGCCTCGGCGTTGGCGACAGTTGGCCAACGCAGTGAGGGTTCGGATATCGTGGGCATGTTGGCAGGCAGAATGCCCCAGCTGGCGAAGGCTTCGATAAAGGCGGCGCGGTAACCTTGGGTATCCTCGGGGAACAGGTCGCGGTCGGCGGTGATGATTGCACGGAGGTAGTCGCCAAAAGTGACATTGACCGGCGGGGTGTAATCCATTGCACGGATGCAGATGCGCATGACGCGGCGCGCGCACTGCGCGGCCTCTGCGGCAAGGCGACGTTTGAGATCGGGATCAATCGTGCCATCACGCAACACGCCGGAGCCGTTAGACGCGATGCGGAACAAATCTTCCACACGGGTTTTGTAAATGGTCATGAAGGCGCGGAAGACTGCTGCCACAAGGACCGCGCCACGCTCATGGGGCGCGGTGGAATTGCGCAGCTTCGTTGGGTCGGGCTCTATCGGCTTCCAGACACCGTGTTCGTTGGTCTCGCCCAGAAAACTGCGCAACGCACAACCGCGCCCGACCGCTTGTCCGAATTCCTGCGCCAGTTCTCCCAGCAGGTTTTGGCGGCTGAGGTCGCCACGGGTTTTGGCGATCTGCTCTTCCAGCACCGTCGGAAACGAGAACAGCTGGAACAGCGCGATGATGTCGGCAAAGGCCTCGTGCAGCGCGCGCATGTCGGGGTTGGAATCTTCGGCAAAACTGGGGTGCAACCCGTCCAGAATAGCGTGGACAGTCTCATGCACGATGATGTCATGGCTCAGACAGGTGAAAACGGTGGTGCCAGAGGGTGCGCTGGTGCTTTCGGGACCGGCGGTGAAATAGCCGAATAGCAGCGCCTTCTTGTCAGGATTGTAATAGGCGTTGGCCTCGCGCAGGGCGTGCGGGTAGATGCGCAGCCGCCTCGTGAAATTGTAATGCCATTCAGCTTCTTTGCCCTTTTTTTCGACCTTCTTGATGGTGGGCGCCCATTGGATTACCCGGCCTAACGCCTCCTCGAATGCGGAAACGGTGTTCATCGACACCGCATAGACCATTTGTTGATGAAACTGCGGGTCTTCGGGCGAGGGGGGCAGCCCGTCGTTGAACATGACCGCATCGTCATTCAGATTGATCGGCGCATAAAACGCACCGCTCGCCGGATCGTAATCGACCACCTCCACGTATTTGCCCTTGGGACCGAAAAATGGCTCGCCCGGATCTTGGGGATCCAACTCATAAGGTAGCGTGATCTTAACCGTGCGCGCGTTGCGGTTGGCAAAGCTGCGCGCGGTAGATGGGTCAAATGCGAAGACGTTGAGCCTGCGCGGCGGGCGGAACTCGGTGCTCATGGCAAGACTGGGGCCGCAGCCGGGGCCGGTGCTTCTGGCATGACAAACCTGCGGATCGTCCCGTCGGCGTAGGAGTAGCCCGCCAGTACCGCCGCGCGTTGAGTCTCGACCGGAAATTTCTTGAGCCGCGTGGCCATGTCAGCGGCCAGTTTCATCTGTGCAGGGCTGGCTTTGAAACCGTCCCACGCAAGATTGTGCGTCGGTGTTTTGATGGTCCAATAGGCGCCATTGCGTTCCTTCAGTTCGTCGGCCAGTTGGTTGCGGAACATGTTGACCAGCATCTGTTCGCGCCAGTTCACCGAGACATCAAGGAAGGTATTGACCACCCGCATCATCATGCCCAAGCGGAATTGCGATGCCTTGGCGGGGTTGTTCGATCCCGCGTTGGACGCGAACAGGATACCGCAACGCTTCCAGATCGGCTCCAGCCCGATATTGTCGTAAACGCCGCCATCCACCAGCACCGGGTTTTTGCGCAAGGCGTCCGAGTCGTAGCGCGCACCAGCAGGGGCGGTCACCGTTTCGTCGCTGAGATCCAACCGCAGCGGGGCCAGAATGGGCGGAAATCCGGATGACGCGGCAACCGCCTCACTGAGTTTGATATTGTGCGTCGTAGAGAAGAACGCCTGCCAGTC
Source organism: Litoreibacter meonggei (assembly GCF_003663885.1). Lineage (GTDB taxonomy): Bacteria > Pseudomonadota > Alphaproteobacteria > Rhodobacterales > Rhodobacteraceae > Litoreibacter > Litoreibacter meonggei. Next base: position 101,580 of record NZ_RCCE01000001.1, on the reverse strand, counting down.
GGCAACGTATTCCTTGGTGAACCGCACCAACCCGCCGGTTTGCAGGTTCGCCGCACAGAACAAGAAGCGACGGCTGTCGGTTATGGTATTCAGCTTTGCGTCGTGAAAAATGTGCTTGTCGTAACTGCGCGCCAGTTGATTGCCACCGGAAATCCCCGGCACGAAACCCAGTATCGAGACACCGACGTCAATGCTAAGCGACGTCGCATCCATCAACGGCTTGATGAAATGTTCGGTCATGGCCTCGTGGGTGGCAACACCTTCGGATTTGCTGTTCCAGTCGATCTTGTCCCAGTTCATCGCCAGAATGCCTGTGGTGATCGATCCGCCCGACACCGACGCGATGCGGCTGGCTTTGGACAGAATGCCCAGCTCGTTCAAGCGGATCACCGCACCAGCGTGAAACAGGGACGCGCGGTAGCCCCCGCCTGAAAACGCCAAGCCTATGGCGGCAGGGTCATACTTGCTGTCCCGACTCTCGGACGAGCGGAAAAAGCCTAATTCGGTGGAGGCGGGATCTAGGGGCATGCGTCGTTCTCCAAGTCAATTTTGTTTTTTAATTAAATAGCTTAACGGTCTCGGACTCAGCTTTTCTTAGGGAAACATACAGGTTCTTCAAAACAACTTTCATCTTGCGATCGGCTCCGGCCGCGTCGGCGTTGATGGCCTTTACCTTAGCCACTTCGGGCAAATAAACCTCGCGCACAGCGTCGGCGTGGTTGGCCGTCCGCGCTTCCAAGACGCGCCGGATCGCGGCCCGTTTCTTGGCGACGAAATCCTGCCGTCCTTTTGGTGCGCCTGACCTTAGATAGTCCGCAGCGTCGCTGGCAAAGCCGTTGGTATCGACCGGTGCCGTGACAGTGTCGGCGGGATGTTTGACGGTCGAGGTCACCTCGGCCGCCAACGGGCGGTAGATAGGCACGGCGAAGCCGTCATCGTCAGCATAGCCCAGAATTTTCGGTTTGTCGGCAAATAGCGGCGTGGCCTGCAATTCGGCCAATCGGTCCAGCCGCGATTGCAACTTGCTGGTCGCGTTTTTGTCGGACGCGAGCTTGATCTTCTGTTTCTCTTGCGGATCAATAATTTTATGGGATTTTGCCTGATGAACGAAGGACTTATCAAGAATATGGTCGTATTCGACAAAGTCTCCTAAGCCCGCAGTTCTGGCACCATATTTTTTGCCGATCCCTTCGATCTTGATCAAATTCTCGCCGCCGGCTTGGCCGCCTTCAAACAAGATGTCACTGCCATTTTTGGTTGCCATCTTGCTGATGTCATGTGCCGTGCGTTTGGGCTGGATACGGTCCAGACCATAGAGCGCCATGTTCTGAGACTTTAACGTGGTGAGCCCTTTGCGCACGTTCGCTTTCACCGCCTCGGACGCGTTAGGGTCGGCGTTGTACATTTTTTCGACCTCAGCAGCCTCGGCGTTGAGTTGCGCCTTGATCGCTGATTTGACGTCATTGACCCGCTCGGGAACGGTTTTCTTTTTCATCGCCTCGGCGATGATCGCCGCTGCCTTGGGCAGGCCCTTGCCTTTCAGGTTGATGTGGTTGCGATGGTAAACCGCGATGGCAGGGAAGCCGCCTGCGTCCGGCCCGATCTTGTCTCCGGTGGCCTTGCTGTTGAGTTGGCCAAGAACTGGTGCCGCACCTTTCTGAACACTGGCGTTCAAACTGGTGCCGGGCAGAGGGTTCGCGCCGGTTTTTTCAGCCTTGGCTTTGCGAGATGCGCGCAGAAATTGGGTATCGGGTTGCGGTGTGGCGGACAGGTCGTTGAGCGTGTGCAGTTGTTCGAACACGCCCAAGGGAAAGCGCTTTTCGATGGTGTGATCCAGCTCGTAGAACCGCGACAGGCGATAGCCGTCTTTGGGGTCGTTCTTGGACGCGGCATCGGTCAGCTTGCTGTAGGTCTCCACCTGACCTTCGAAAAACTCGGAGCGGGGTTCTTTCGCGCGCAGCAGCGCTTGGCCGTCCCCATCGGTGTCAAGGAACGGGTCGGTTTCGATGTCGCGCCCCAACAGTTCGAATTCCGCAGCGGCCTCTTCAAGTTCGGCGTGCAGCGCGGCAAATTTGGTTTTGTTGTTTTGCTTTTCGGATTGCGGGTCGATCCCTTTGGTTTCCGCGTTCGTCTCCTCGGTGGACTCGTTGCTGGATTTCTCCAGCTTGTTGGATCGCTCGGTGGCGGTTTTGTCGTCGATATCCTTGGTCGCGGCGTTGGTGGCGGGACCTTTGCCTTTCAGCGGCCCTTCATCGCTGGCCATGTAAACCTCGATCTTGCGGCCAACTTTCTTGCCAAAGATCGTGTGAGGTGTGCGCCCGATCTTGAACGCCTTGGAGGGCAGCTTGCGCTTGCCGTTCAGCTTGCCGATCAGTTTAGAGAACAGCGCTTTGGCCTTCTTGATCACGAAGGCGATCATCTTGCCCATCGCCTTTTTAACAGGCGCTTGCAGCTTGGTGATCACCGCCTTGATCTTCGACGAAATGCCACCAAGCCCCAGGGCCGCGGCGAGGAAGGCGATGACGACCGGCACCGTGCGCCCGATGGTTTGCTCGACAAAGTTGGCCGCCGCCTCGGTCTGGCCGCGCGCAATGGCCCCGACGGAGGAGAAGATGGACTGCGCCACATCCATGATCTGTTGCAGCCGCTCGATGAAGGCCACGATCAGATCGTAGATGCCCAAAACGACCTTCACCACGGCCCCCACGGGATTGGACAGACCCGCCAACCACGAAATCCCCGCCTTGATCACCGTCGTGATCACCATGGTCGAAATGCCGCCGATCAGAGTGGCTTTGAAGTTCTCGATCATCTCCAGCATTTTTTGCCAGATGCCCGCGAAGCCTTCTTTCAACAGCACCTTCACGATCTCGACCGATTTTTCAATCAGCGCCACTTTGCGTTCCCCTGATGGCCCCAGCTGCTTGACCAGCTGCGCGCGGAAGGTGGCGTAGGTCAGGCCGAGGATTTGCATGACCAGCGACATCAACCCCTTGAAGTCGAACTTGGCGGGCAGGGTGATCCCTGCGCCTGCAATGGCCCCGAACAGCCAGCCGAGCAGACCCTTCTTGAGGTGCTGCAATATGTTGGCCCCGAATTTCATAAAGCCGCCGCCGACGGCCTTGATCAGGTTTTTGGCAAAAGCGAGCGGGTTCTCGACGATCAGATCCAACACGTCGCCCGCTTGCTGGATGATGGCCCAAACCTTGTCCGCGTAAGGCCCAGCCAGTTTCAGCGCGCCGCGCACGGTGAATTCCAACACCTTCTTACCCACATCCACCGCGAAAGTGCCGATGTCACGGACAAGGGGCAGGAACTGCTCCATGATGAACTCTTTCGCGCCCAAAAGCGGCGGGCTGAGGGCTTTGGCGATCACCCCCTTCAAACGCGACCATGTCAGGTTCAAATCGCCAAGGCGGGTTTGCACCCATTGGAAGGCCTCGTCGACCATGCGGGTCTCGCGCAGCTTGTCGAACAGGACCGTGCCAAGCGGGTGCAGACCAAAGAGTCCACCCAGCAGGTTGGTAGCGGTTTTCAGGACCTTTTTGCCCGAGAACAGCGTGCGACCCATGATCACCGTGATCAACGTGTAGCCCGGAACGTAGCGGGCGAGCGCCTCTATCGCGCCGCTGCCGAAGCCGCCAGCTTCAGGGGCGTCTTCGCGCCGGACGGGCTCGCGGCGCAGGGGCAGGGCCTCGGCCCCTTTGGTTTGCTGCACCACATGGGTCAACTCATGCGCCATCAGGCGGGTATTGGTGGGGCTTTCCCCACGGCCAAGCCAGATACGGTTCTTATGGGCAAAGGCGCGCGCGCCGATGCGGGCGGCGGCGTCTTGGTCGGCGGGGCTGTCATGCAGCCGCACATCTTCGAAACTGGTGCCGAAATGCGGCTCGACGCGCGCGCGCACGCCGCTGGGCAGCGGACGGCCAGGCCCGGGATTGACAACAAGCCGCGACACATCGGAGGGGGCGGGGCCGCCCATACGCCCGACAACCGCAGTGGGCGATGCAGAAGTCTGAAGCTCGCCCTCCGCCACGCCGCCGGTGTCAACGGGCGCGCCGCTTTCGAGTTCCCCCATATCGGCGGCGTCCAGCCCTTCGGTGGCCACGTCATTCTCGGCGGGCAGGTCGAAATCCTGTTGGTCCGCAGGGGCCGGAACCGGAGTCAATTCGTCGAGGTTGGGCTGGGTCTCGGCATTGCGCTGTAGGGGTGCGGCCGTACCGGCTGCGGGCGCTGCAACAGAGGTTGAGATCGCAGCTGGTGCCGTCGCCCCAACGACACGGGCTGCCATGGTTTCAGCCTCGCGCTCCGCCGGATCATTGACGGCCCCGACGGTCAGGCTGGGGCTCAGAACGGTGGGCATCGGGCGCAGGGTCGAGGGCTGCGGGCGGCGCACAGGAACCACGGACCGCGAGGGCCGAGCGGTTCGTGTTACTGTGCGCGCCTTGGTTTTCATGACCTATCCACGTGTTCCATCACTTCTTTGGCTTAGGTTTTGTAGATCGACGCCGTTTGATAGGTGTCGTGGCGCGACGTTTTCCCTTAATTGTCCCGGACCCTTTTGCGGATTTCGGCGCAGACGGGCTTGGCGCGGTCGGACGCCTGCTTGTTACAGATACAACGGGTTTGCCCGGATTGGCCGATAGGATGCTGTTCACGTCCTTGGCCACAACGATCTTTGGTGGAACGATCCTTGGTTTGATGACGTCCTTGATCGGCTCTTTCACGATGTCCTTAATGGGACCCCTGATAACGCCGCCGGGCGAGACCTTAACCGTGCCGGGGGTCATCTTTGGACCTTTGTCGCCGCCACGGGGGCCGGTCAGATCGTCAAGGTTCAGGTCTAGTAACCCAGCACCGAGCAGACCGCCCAGTTTGGGCCGGAAGCGGTCGAAAAACGACGCTTGCTCGGTCACCACGAATTCCGTTGCCAGCTTTCCGTCACTCAGGATTACGACGGTGTCACCCGCCTGCGGTCGCCGGTTTAGTAGCGGCATGCCGCTTGGGACGAGGGCGATAATCTCCTTGACGCTTTGCACCACTGCCGGATCGGTCAGTTTGAAGCCTTCGTCTTTGAGTACGCTTGTCGCCTCGCTGATCTCTTTTCCTCGAACGCTGATGATGTCGGGGTTGTCGCCGCGTTGCCATTCGTTCAGCACCGAGGCCGCGCCGCCCACGGCCTGACCTGAATTGGTCGAGTTTGTGTGCCCGCCATAGGTGGGTTTTGGCGGCCAGAGCGGCGTGCCGTAGGGCGGATCCCATGGAGCTGGCCCTGCGTCGCGCAACCATTCACGCAGGCGCACAGCCGGGCTGGCTTGCGCACGCAATTGCTCCTCGGCACATAGCTCTTTGACGCCAGCGAGGATGTCGCCGACTAAATCGCCCAGATAGAAGCGGTGGCTGCGCGGGGTGTTGGCTTGCTTGCGGCAGCACATCATACACACCTCGGAGGCGGCAATCTTGCCCTTGGTGTAATTGGTCAGGGTCACGCAGGCCAACGGGATCAGGGTCCATTCGCTGGTATCGAGGGCGGGGCAATCTGGAATGACGCTGTCGCACAGACAATCGAGCCTGAATTCCTCATCCTTTTTCATGATCGCGGCGTATCGCAACGCCATGCTGACGAGGTTCAACTGATCCGCAGTACCGGTGATGCCCGAATTGGGAAGGTCCTTTTGCAAGGCTTCGTTGATCTCTTGCAGTTCATTTTTCTTAGCGTCCCAAAGCGGATCGCCGGATTCTTTCAGGGCCTTTGCATATTCGTTGATCAGCTCAGACAACAACGCATTGCCCTCCACGACCTCGCCTTTATTTAACTCCAACTTTTCAACGGGACGGATGGAGTTGCGCAGGCAAACATGGACCTTTGTCAGCACTTCGAGCCATCCCGGTTTTTCAGGCAGTGACTGGAACATATCGGACTTGGTCAGCGCGCCTTTTCCACGCAAACACAGGCGAACCTGATCCGATAATGTCAGGTCGGCCACCCCGTAGATCAAACTGGCTGGCGCAAGGAAGACGCTTTGGTGAGTGCCGTTGACCGCGAGTGCGACGCAAATCTCGTCATTGCTTTTGGAGTAGGCTTCGAAGTCTTTCACATTGTCGCCATGCAACAGCTGACCGGAGTCCAGTTCTTGCAGTTTCACGGTTTGGCGGTCGACTTCATGCAGGATGCCTTTGCGGTCCAACGCGACGCCACCGCTCAACTCGATGCCGTCCGGGCCAAGCTCTGCGGTCAGGCCGCAGACCACGCCCCAGTCCATCATCGTGCGCATCATCAGCTGCAACTGCTTGTTGTCATCTGCGGCGCAGAGGGCGTTCAGCGCATCGTCGACCGAGCGCGCGTTTTTCAACGTGTCGCACGCCGCGTCGGATGGGGTGAACGCCACATGGGTTGCATCAATCTCGCAGACACGATCCAACGCCTCTTGTACGGTGTCGGTCTGTCCCAGCAGGTCGCAATCGGGGTCGGCGTCATAGCCGATATGGCTGGCGGGCAAGTCGGCCAGCGTTGGGAATGATAACCGACGGCGCAGCGCGTCGGGGAACGGTTCCAGTGTTTGACCATCCGAGATGCCGATCGGGCAGAAGTGGTGTATCGGCCCTAAGGGTGGTTGTGGACGGCCTAGCGGTGCCCCGTTCAACAAAGCCTGCGCATCTTCGGGGGCGTAGCGGCGCAACTCCGCCAGCCAGTAATCGCCCGCGACCATCTCGTTGTCAGCGTGGTTCAATGTGAGGGTGAAGAACTCCGTGGCAAGAGTAATGTCGCTTGTGCTGACGCTTGGTTCGGCGCTGGCTGCACTCGGGCCGGTCGGCTTGGTGGTGGTGTTCAGCGGCACCCTGACCATGCCGTCCCAGCGGCGCACATGGGTGTAGCCCAGTTCCGGCGTGTCTTTGGGCAATGTCGCGTCACTTGGCGTGTCGGAGCGCAGGTCAGTGGTAAATGCCCCGCGGGCAGGTACATGGCTGCGGTGAAAGTAGCCCAATTGCGCTTCGGTCGTGGCCGAGAAATATTCATAGACCGCGTTGTCCCGCTCGAGGGCTGCACGGGTATCGAGCGGCTCGACGGCTTCCGCGTTTTCCGACGACCAGGCCAGGCGGATGGCCGCTATGGCGCCGCCTTTGTTGCGCTCGACCGAGACAACCTCGAAGCGCACCAACGCATTGGGCAGCACTTTGTCGACACTAATCAGATCGGCGCAGGGATCACAGGCGTCCAGCTCGGTCGAAGCGTTTGCCAATTGCAGCAACAGTGTCGCGTTGCCGCGTGTCTTGAAGGCGGGATGCGCGCTCAGCGCTTTGGGCAAGGCAGAAATTTCACCCAGTTCGGGCAGGCTTTTCAGCTGGACCATCGTGCGGGTGCGGTACGATGTTTCCGCCCCGTGCAGGCCCGCATCTGCCAGATAGTTGTCTTCATGCGCCATAATCGGGCGCTCCCAAACGTCCACGTAAACCAACCCTTTGGTTAGGGCGGGGCCGTCGGGTAAATCGACCTGTGCCGCAAAGCTTTGAGACAGATCCGCGGTATCTTTCTCGAAAGCGCCAAGGCGGAAATGTCCTTGCTTGCCTTGGGCGAAAACAGTGCCCGATTGCAGGCGTATTTCGCCTTCCTTACCCAACGCGACCATTCCACCGACCGCAGGCACACCGGAGCCTGCGAACGCAGCCCCCTGTGCTTCGTCGCGGTCCTGGTGGATTTGTCCGGCCTCGGTCAAATCGGCATCGGTGATCATCGCCCCTTGGACATGGGCGATGTTGGAATAGCGGTGCTCCTCGCGGAAGCTGAGCCTTGAATGAGAACCCTTCATCTGAAATCCCTCTCTATATGTCGCTGTCGGCGGAACCCGAAATGGGTGGGCTCAGGGCCAGCATGGGGTCGTAAAAAATGGCGATCTCCTGCCCGAGCGGCAGAAATTGTTCGAGTTTGTCCTTGAGCGCGCGCAGGCTGGCGGCGTGGTACAGGCCGTGGCCCACGCCCATCTCGCCCTCGTCCTCCGCGCCAGCGGTAATGGCGGCGGTAGTGTCGGTGTCGAGCACGGCGTATCCGGGCTCGCCATAGCGGGCGATGCGCTTGACGCAGCCTTCGCCATCCTTGTGCCAGCGGTCGATGAACTGCGGCAGGGCGGTGGTGTTGGACCCGCCGCGTGCGTCAAGACAGCGACGTGATTTTTTGCTGCCAAGATCGCGCGGGGCGAAGCGTGAGTAACGGATACAGCTTTGCGGGGCCTCGGCGTCCGCGCAGATCAAGGTATCCGCCAAAGAGTTAAAGAGGCAGTCCGATGCGTCCAGCCGCGTGAACTCCGCGCCCTCCATCACCGTGCAATATTCCATCTGGCCGTGGCGCCGGTCGGCAAGGATCAGCTCGAACACGGAATTCTCTGCGCGGAAGGTGATGCCTTGGGTTTTTGGCAATGCCAGATCAACGGTGTGAACGGCGCAATCAATGAAGGTCACGTCGGTGTTGGCAGTCCCCTTCAAGGTCACGGGGCCCTTGGCACTGGCGAAGCGAATGCCTTCAAAGGTCACCGCGCTGTTGGGCAAATTTAGTGTCGCGGGGGTCCTTGCCATGACCGCCGGACCTGTGATCCCCTCGCCAAGTTGCGCCATCGACAACAGATCTTCCGCCCTGAGGACCTCCTTGCCTTTCAACAACGTGTCGAGCTTGCTCTGATCCAAAGCGACCTCTGGCAGACCGCCGTGAAACACGCCTTGGGGTGGGCGTACATGGATCAGCGTGCGGCGCGGGTGTGGGCCAATGCGGCGCACGCGCTCAGGGTCGCGCAGGTCAGGGCTGCGTGCGGTGCTGTCGTCATAGGCGCGCGGAAAACACGGGACACCGTTCGGTGCCAGCGCGCGCCAATACAGGCTTTCAGCCCCGTCATCGTGGTGGTCTGGTTTCAGGTGATAGAGCGGGTTCGATCCGTCCTCATCCACCACCGCACGGTTTAGTTTGCGAAAATCGGGCGTGATGACATTCGTAGGCTGTGCCGCGTCGGGGTGTTGCGTGAAGGGCGGCAAATCCATGCGCGGCGTTTGCGCAGTCATGCGCCAGCCCTCTTTGGCAACGGTTTCGGTGCGGACCACCACATCGCCGATATCGTCAATGGATGACAATGTGCCTTTCGACTTGAACCACGCGACTGAGTTGTTCAACTCGTCGGCGCGCGCCACAGGGTCGGGTGCTGTCAGCTCTGCGCCCAAAAGCTCCGCCAGATAGGGGACAACCCATGGCTGGATCGCCCGCCCGTCATCCAAGGGTTCGGCAAAGCTGTCTGCAAGGGCTTGCTCGGTTGTCGCGCGGATCTGGTCCAGCAGGTGGCCAAAACCGTGCAACATGGCTTCCAGATCGCCAAGCTCGCCTTCGGGACCGGTATCGCGGTACCGGTATTCTTCGGGCAACTCGCGATAGAGGATGCGTCCAGCCCGCGAGCGGAGGTCGTTGATGTTCTCAGTCATGGAGGCCTCGCACATTTATGGAAATTGAAGGCGCGCCGGAGAGGGTGGCTGCGGCGGAGCTTTGGCCGATATGGGCCACCTCGTTGGCGCGGGGGAAGATCGTTACGATCTGGTCGTCTCGGACCATCACGCGCGGCAGGTCACGGGGCGTGTTCGGGCCGTAATCGAACCGGGTGACGATGCTGGTGGCGACGCCGGGGACGGCTTCGAGCGCGGCAATCGCCTCGGAGATGTATGCAGGCTGGCCAAAGTCGCGCTGTTTCAACGCGAAACGGGCGCGCAGGGCGGCGTCACACGCACCTGCAATGTCTGTGGCGTCATAGGAGGTAAGATCGGCGCGAATGTCGGCCCAGATACGCAAGTATAGCGGCGTGTAAGGTTCAAACGCCAGCGTGACCCCGGGCAAGACCCGACCACCAAGCGCCTCTTGCAGGTCCAGTTTGAGCTGTTCGTTCAGCTCTGCGCCGCCTGCGGGTACGACATGGAGCCGCACCAGTCGGGTGCGCCGCGCCGTGGCCACTTCATGCGCGCGGGCGCGCCAAATCGCGGCATGCCGGTTGCACAGCATTTCAGTGTCGCGCAAGGATACCGCGCGCCCGTTTGACGACAGACGTGCAGGGGCGGACGTGCGCAGGCTTTCAACCGGCTCGCGATCCGCACCGCCCGAGGACGCGAAGGGCTGATAAACCGCCTTCACGGCGGCGTGCTTCTTTGAGGTCTCGACTAAGGAAAAGGGCGGCATTCCGGACCCGCGCGCACCGGTTCCGACACGGTGCCGCAACAAGGTGACGTTGTTGCTGCCGGTTGGCAGACGCCTGCGGAAATGGATGGTCAGAAAACCGTCCTCGCCCAAGGTGGAAGACCAAGAACGGGTCCCGTCAGCTGCCGGATTGATGTAATCCGCATAAGGCCAAACCTCGCCCTCCACGGCGACATCCAAGGCGGGCATGACCCCGCTTTCAGGCACGGGGGAAGCGATGTGGCTGATATCGGCGAGTTGCAGCAGAAAGCTTTGGCGCATCTGTTCGCCATCGCCGGAGCCCAACGTCTTTGGCCCTTTGCTTTCGCCATGACCTGCGGTGACTGCGTTCAGCTGGAACACGGTATCACCACGGGTCATCGACGCGATGGAGCCTGCAATTTCCAAGCTGATTTCGACGCGCCCGCCGCCCAGCGGCTTGATCGTGGCAAGGCTGGCCTGCACATCGGTCATGGCATCGCTGATGATCAGCGGGCGGCCGGGGCGCAAAATGTCCAAAGCCGCATCGGAGATGTTTTCGAGCGTGAGCAGAGCAAGATTGCCAAACGGCGCAGGGTTGTAGTCATGGCCGTCAGGGAGCAGGGCCTTGCGGAGCGGGCCGATGAACTCGGACTGGTGCGGGGCGGGGATGTTCGCGTCGAATTCGACGTGGAACTGCCCTTTGTCCTGACGCAATCCGCGCACGCGCAGCGCTTGCATGGACCCGTTACGGCGATTGCGGCGAATGAAATATGCGCCACGGCTCAAACCCTTGGGCAAGGCCCCTTGAAACGACGCGACGCGCGCGCTGTCTTCGCCCGTCACTTTGGGGTCTTTCACCACTTTGGCCGATACGGATTTTTCGCCCTGCAATTGCATGTAGACGACATCGGGGCTATGGGGCGGTTTGAAGGTGTAGCCCACGAGCGGTGCGCCGCTTTTGTCCGAACGGACCTCGCCGACGCCATCACGGATAACCGCCAGCCCTTCCAGATCATCCGTGTCGTCGCCCCAGACCTGCGCCACCACGTCACCACCGTTGATGTAGAAGATGCGGTCGACCTTCGGGGTTGGTCCTTGGAATAAACCTGGCTTGACGCTGGCCAGCGGTGTCAGCGGGATCAACTCGAACGCGTCCGGCAACTCCACGTCCTTGGGCAGGGCAAGGGTCACGCGGCTTTCATTGCGGTCCACGACGCGCAGGATGCGCGAGGCATTCCCGCCGCGAAGCTCCACAAGGTCGCTTTTCTGCAGGGCGTTGGGGCGCTCCAGCTCGACGACGCTTGTGTCTTCGGTGCTGCGAGGCAAGGCGCGCAGCACATCCGCCGGATCGCGCCAAAGCATCGCGCGTGACCTCTCCGGGCGGCGCGCCAAGCCTTGCGCGAAGGTTAGTGTCAGCACGCTGTCATCGCCGTCTTCGCTTTGGTCACTGACATCTGTGAGGGTCACCACCTGACCCCTGCCTTGACCCGCGGCAATTGCCAGCTCTCCGGGGCTGATCGCGTCTGCGTCTGGGTTGAGCCAATTGGCGTTCTGCGCGGGCAGGGGCGTGGTGTTCACGTCCCAACCGACCACGCGGGCGGCATTCAGGTCTGGATGCGCAAGCAGTTTGGAGAGGGTTTCAAAGACCAGCGGCTTTCCCGTGGTGGGCGTATGTTTCATCGCCAGCCCTGCGGCGATTTCCGTGCTGTCGGCGTCGGGCTTCAACTCAAACGCGACCAACGTGCTGGCAGAGGCGGCGGGCGTCGGTTGGTAGTTCACCAAGGCGGCCAGACGGCGCAGGTTGTCCCATTGGGTTGCCGTGCGCAGATAGCCTTCGTTGGCATAGGCGTTCAGATGGCCCAGCGTGACATGGCTGGCCCGCGCAAAGGCGCGCAAAATGTCCCAAGCGTAGTCGCCGTCGCTTCCGGCTTCATATTGCGCACGAACACGCAGCCCGCGCTGACCGCGGCTTTCCAGCTTTACGCCGTCCTCGGTTGCGGGAGGCAAGGCCTGTGCCAGTCGCTGCCAGACCAAGGAGCGTCGCAGCGCCTCCACATCCACTTCGGCGCGCTCCAGATCGGAGGTTTCGGTCAGAAACAGATCGCGCAAGGCCTCGGGCTGGCGCATCTCGACCGGAACGCCCTTGGCGTAAAGCCCCGTCAAAATTTCGCGGAGGCGTTCCAGCCAGATCGCGGCGTCGCCGTCGAGATAGTCGAACCGGCTCATGCCAGCGCGGTTCCAGCGGGTCAGGTCGGTGGGCATCAGGTGGCTCATCCGGTTTCCCCTCCTTGGACGGTGATGCGGAACGCACCGCGTTCTGGGGCATGTGCGTCGCTGGCACACAGGACGTAGGTGTCGGGATCGACGGCGATGAAGCCTTCGGCGCTGCGATCCTCGAAGCTGCGCCCGACACGGCGGAAGCGGTTCAGGCACGCCACCGCCACGCCTTCGATCTGCATCGCGACCTCGATGATGTCGGAGGCATAAAGCGCCTCGCCAAACCCCATGCGGCCCGGCTCGAAGAAGCCGCCTTGGTCGGAGGTAAACACTTCGGCCACCGCTTGGCGCAACTCGGAGCGGAAGAAGCCGGGTTTTGCGCGCACGGACAGCGTGATGTTGATCGGCGCTGCGCGGGCGGGTTCCAAGAACACCTCGGAGCCAATCATCCGGTAGGCGTCGATCAATACGCGCAGGATGGCACGGCCCGTCAGCTTTGGCCCGATAGGTGGCAGGGCCAGATTGCGGTTGGAGTGGAACGCCACGATCTGCTCCCAAAGCTCCGCACGCAGGCGGTTGGGGCGGGGTGCGGTCGCAGCCCCGTCATGCAGGGGCGCATCCATCGGCAGATCGTCCTCCAGCAAGGTGGCGATCAGGATCGAGTTCCACGCCCCCGACCACACCAGCCGTGCCTGTGCCAGTGCCACCAGCGGGTGGCTTTGCACGGTCGCGCTGTGGTCGTCCAAGGTGACCATCCGGTGTTGTGCTGCGATCTGGCTGGGACCGTCTTGACGGGCGCGCTCCATCGCGGACGGCACCCGCAGCCAGTATTGCTCCAGCGCTTGCGCGTCGGTAGGTTCGGCGTTCGCGGGGCGGTAAAGGCGATGTGCTTCTGCCAGTTCGGCGTCATCGGGTTGCCAGCCGATCATCGCCAGCAACCTGCGCACAGAGCCGGGGCGGCGGGCGGTGTCCAAAAACCGCTCGGCCTGCACGCGGTCCAATGCGTGGGAGGCGCGGTCCAATGCGGCGGACAGGACTTCCACCAGTACGACCTCCATATCGGCAGGGGTCCAGCGGCGGCGGTCGGGGTAGCGTGAGGCGAGTTCCTGCATCATGAACAGCCGGAAGCTGTCATAGTCGCGGACTTTCCAGTCGAAATCGTCCTCGACGTCCGGAATGGGCAGTGGCAACACCTGTTCGCGGGTTCCGCAATCGGGGCAGGTCCCGTCGAAAATCAGTTTGGCTGCGGCAAGCTCCGCCATCACGTCACCTCAAATCTATGGGTTTCTTCGCGGGCAAGCGCCGCAATGGTGTAGCTGATCTGGACCATCAACACCTCGGGCTGGTCCGGTGGCGCGCCGATATCGACGCGGATGGTTTTCGGGTCGACCTCACCTGCCAATGCTTCCGACAACGCGCCGTAAAGGCGGTTTTGCGCGAGTTCCCACAAGCCAACGGCGTTCGGCTCGAACACATGCTGGCGCGCGCCAAAGCCGTATTCGGGGCGGAACACCCGCTCGCCCGGCGAGGTGAACAGAACCTGCTCCACCTGCTGGCGGATATGGTCGAACCGCGCGACCTGTGCGGCCCCGTTTTCCGTCATGCGGAAGGGGAAGGCCATGTAGCCGACACGCGGTAGGGTGCTTTCATATTGGGACATCAGCTTGCCGTGCTTTTCGTGGTTAAAACAGACGGAGTGAGCGGGACCAGCGGTGGCGAGGTCGGTGCGCCGATCGAGGTCGCGTTATGGGTGTGTGCGTTGAACAACGACAAGAAGGTGGAGCCTTTGATCAAAGGCTCCCCGCCCGATCCGGCGACCGTCACCATGGAACCTTCGATATTCACAGTGGCGGAGGATTTCACTTCAACTCCGCTGCCTGACATGCTGATTTCATTGCCATTCGCATCCGTGCAGGTGATGCCGGAGGAGGTCATGACCAGCTCGTTCCCGTTGCCATCGGCGACCGTCAACTCACCGCCCGCCGCGTCCAGTGTCACCGTCGCACCCGCCGCATCGGTGAGGATCATGGAGCCGTCCTGATCCAATACCATCGAGGCATCAGCGGCGGATTTCAGGGTTAACACCTCGGTGCCGTCAGTGTCGTCGAGCGACAGCACATGTCCGCTTTCAGTCTTGATCAGCTTTACCGCTTGGTCGGTATATTCCTCGGGCACTTCGCCGCCTGTCCGCCAGAACGTGCCGGTCCACATCGGGCTGGCGGCGTCGCCTTCCAAAAACTCCGCCACGACCTGCGATCCCACTGGCGGCACGGCGAGCATCCCGAACCCTTCGCCGCCACCATACGGGACAACCGGCAAGGCCCAGTCCGACGTCTCGGTGCCCAGAACGGACGGGATCACCAGCTTGCAGCGGCCGCGCAGATCGGGGTCTTCCACATCGGCCACAAAAGCGCGGTACTTGCCGAAGTAGCTGCGCTGTTGCTTGCGGATCGTGCTCTCGAGGGCTTGGAAGATTTCGGACATTGCGGCCTCCTCAGAACAGGTTTTGGATGGCGGACAGAACTGGCGATAGCGGTGCTGTGCCCACGGCTTCGGTTTCACCCACGGCGTTGCGGATCAGTTGAAATTGCTGGCGGTAGAAGTCGGGGGAGAACTGGTGCGTCACCGTATCCACGTAATAAACGCCGCCATTGCGCGACCCCACGCCGTCGACGGTCACCGTGCCGCCGACCCGCAGGACATGGCCGTAAAGCGTGCCGTCCAACTCACCATTGGCTTTGATGCGAAAGCTGGCCTCGTTGACCATGCCTTGGGCGCGGGCTTCGATCTCGTCGACGGTTTCGTCGCCTTCGCCCTTGATGCGGGCAATGGCGGGGGTTCCCAGCCCTGCGCCCTCCGATGCGGCGGGGTATTTGCCCAGCAAGGGCAGGTCGGCCACGGCCTCGCCTGTTACGGCCTCCGCGCCGTCCGTTGCGGGGGCCTTTTCCCATGCCACGACATCAGGTTTGTTGGCCTCGTCGGACACCGCGAAGTTCAGGCAATTCGTGGCGCTGCCCGCATAGACCATGATCGGCGCTTGCGGGTCAGCCTCCAGCCGTTTGGGGCCGAAATAAACTTCGCCCCGCTCGAAGATCATCTCGAACCCGTTGGCCTTGGCGCGGTCTTGCAGCAAGGCAATCGGGGTGGAATCCTGCGTAAGCGCGCGTGCGCTTGCCCCGTCCGGCCCGTCGAGAAGCTTCAGGGGCAGGGGTTTGATTAACTCTTCCACAATCGCGCGGTCGGTCATGGGGGCGGTCTCGTCGCCCCACACCTTGCGTTGATGTTCGCGTGACAGCGCCGCGCTATCATCCAGACACTCGATCACCAGTTTCGCCTCGCCGCCATTTTGCGGGTAGCTGGGCTTCAACTCCATGATGTAGCCGCGAAACACTTCGTCGATATGGGGCTGGAAATCAGCGTTGATGACAATGGTTTCCCACCGCGCAAACAACCCCGCATCGGCGGCCATGTAGTCGCCATTGGTGTCGCGGCGGTCGTCGATGGTGATCGTCGCACTGGCGGCCTCCATGCGCGCGGCACGGACCTCGATGGAGGAGACAAGTGCGGCGAGCGAGCCGATATCCGTCTTGGCGGAGCCTACCAGTATTTCTACCGATGCGGCCTGCCGGAAACCGGGGTCAAGGAGTTGATCGAGCAAGCCCATCAGCGCACCTCCCGCCGACGCGGGACAAGCAGCGTGGTGCCGAGTTTTTTGGCGGCGACTTCGGGCTTGTCGGGGTGGCCGTCCGGCCCGTAGACCATATCCTCGGGAAACATCATTTCCGCATTGCAATCGGCTAACCGTCGCCAATCCCTTGGATTTGCGTAGTAATTCTGCGCCATCTGGTCGAGGCGATCTCCTACGGCGACGCTATGCTCCAGCACTGCTTCGGGGTTCGCTATTGCGCGGCCTCGCACGCCGCGAAAGCCGCGGGTGCCGTCTTCGGGTGGCTCGAAAAGGGCGGTGGTTTCGTAGTAGCTGCCTTTGAAAAATGCCATCGCGCTAGGCCCCCAATCCGGATACGAGGTTCAGCCCTGTGCCAATGGTTTGGCGCACCTTGTCGGCAAGGAAAAAAGGGTTGGCGCTTTCGATCACTTGCATCGTCAGCCCTATTTCGGCGCGGTAGGGCATCAGGTTGGGCAGGTGCATCGTCTCTTTCTGGGTCACGCCTGTCAGGAACACCGGAAGCAGCTGCATCCCCCACGCAAAGACCAGCACGGAGGCGGTTTCATCCCGCTCGAACGCCCGCGCGCCGGACAGGCCGAGCGAGGCCAGCACTTTCACGCCACCGGGGCCTTGCGCCTTGGGCTCCGCCATCGACCGCAGCGTGTCGATCTGCGGCTGTACGCCAAAGGTCTTGGCGATTGCGTCCCCGTCATTCAGCGCGTCGGTGGCGTCCAGCAGGATGGTGACGGAGAAGCTTTCCGCCTGCATTTCAACGCCTTGCGCGACGCGGGAGGTTTCCAGCGGTGACAGGAAGTCATAGCCACCGCGCGACCCCGGCGCATCGCCGGTTTTGACGGTAACGGTGCGCGAACGGCTGATTTCTTGCGGGTTGAACTTGAAGATCAGCGCCAGCGGCGGGATCGTCAGCCCGTATTCGAACAGCATGCCTTTGGTTTCAACCGCCATTGCGCCCGCCTTTCAGACTGGAGGTGACTTGGCTGGCCAGAACCGCGCCGCGTTGCCTGTGGCTTGGGATTGTGATCGGGCCATCGGGTTGCGCGCCCTTGGCCAAGGCTTGGCCCACGGCTTCGGCAATGGCGCGGGCGTCATGGGACGCGGTTGCAGCCATCGAGGCGGGAAGTTTCACGGTGAGGCGCTTTAGCTTCATGACGTAACCTCCAGAAATTCAGCAAGATATCCGATTTCCGACGGGCGGACTTGCCGCGTGTCCTTGGTCAGCTCTGCCCAGATCGCACGGGCGATATGTGGCAGGTCGATCGTGCCGTTGTCTGCATAGGCCAACACGGCGGCATAGGTCGCCGCATTGGCGATGGAGCCACCGGACAAGCGCACCGCAGCGCCAAGGGAGTCCAGCTCGACCCGCGTCGCGAGCGGCGCTTTGGGGGGCAGAAGCACCTGCCACAAGGCAGCGCGCGCTGCGTCGTCGGGTGTTGGGAAATCCACCACGAGTTGAAAGCGGCGCAAGAAGGCGGGGTCCACGTTGGCGCGCAGGTTGGTGGTCAGGATCACGGGACCGGAATGCCGCTCGAACCGCGCCAGCATATGGCTGACCTCAAGGTTTGCGTACCGGTCACGGGCGTCGCTGACTTCGCCGCGTTTGCCCAAAAGCCCGTCCGCCTCGTCAATTTGCAGGATAGCGTTACGGCCCTCCAGACTGTCGAGCAGTGCGTTGAGGTTCTTTTCCGTCTCGCCGACATATTTCGACATGATCCGCCCCAAATCGAGGCTATACAGCGCCCAAGGCTCACCGGTGCGTTCGCCCAACTCCGTTGCCAGCACGGTTGCCGCGAAGCTTTTGCCAGTACCGGAGGCGCCCGAGAACAGCGCCAGCGGGCCATGCACAGCGCGTGCGCCCCAGTCGCGGGTCATGGCGTGGCGGTGCTCCACCCAAGCGCCGAACTCGCGGAGCTGGCGTAGGGTTGGGGCGGGCAGGACCAGTTGATCCCATGTACCGCGCGCCATCGCCAGCGCAGCACCTGGCGGGGGGGACAGTTCAGGGTCGCGATCCAGCATCGCTCGGACCAAAACGGGGCCGGGGCGCAAGGTCTGGGACGGTGTCGTGCCTTCGATTTTCAGCAATCCGGATGCCACCAAAGGCGATGTGGGGGTCAGACGGGCGATCAGCGCGGCGATCTCGTCGCTGGTTTCCAGCATCAGCAGCTCTTGGACAATGGCCAAGCCGGGCCATGGCGTGCCAAGCTGGGGTTGCAAGGACTGGATGCGCGGGGCGAAAGCGGGACGGGCCACGGGGGCCAAAGCCAAGGCCATCAGGTCAAGGTCTTGTGGTGAGAGTTGATCCAGAACGTCGCTGGAAATTGTTGCGCTCAGACCTTGCCAGCTGCCTGCTGCGCGCGCGTCAACAACGCTGTGTGAAAGCGCTGCGACACGTTCTGCAAAGCCGTCATCCAACGCACTTCCGGTGCGCAGTGCCTCGGCGAGCGACAACAGGTTGTGAATGCGCGCCCATTCAATGTCCATGGCGGCTGACATCAGCTCGTTCGCTGGAGTGGGGGCTTCGATATTCATGTGACCACCACCCGAACTGTATTGCCCGCGGGCATGTTTGCGCCATCAGGTCGTATGATCAACGTCGCGACATCGCCTGAAGCGGCGCTATCCAGCGTGACCGCGGCAGTTGGCGTGTCGAGGTCCAGCGAGATAGCGGCGGTGGCTGCCGTCTGATCGACTTGGGTATCAGGCGTGCCGTCGGCGCGCTGCCAAGCTACCTTGACCTGAACGCTTTCGCCGCTTGGCCCAGAGATGGCGAGGTCCACCAGTGCCGTGCCAGACACGACGGAGACATCAGAAGACAACGCGTCGCCTACGCGGATCATCGAAAACGGCAGCCAGTTCACGGGCGCGTTCGGAGCGGTGATGGCGATCGGCATCGGGCCGATCTCTGTGTCGGGTATGGCGTCGGCTCCGAGATCCAGAACCACGCTTTCCACCGGTGTGGGTGGTGGCAGATATGCCAAAGGCTCGACGGGAATGAGAGCCAGTTCGTAAGCCACGGATAGACGGTAGGACATCTCGCTGCCCTGAATGGACCAGATGTGGTTCATTTCCTCCATCTCGGTCGCCTGCAACACGGCTTGTAGCCGGTACTGGCTGCTCTCCGGTGCCGGGACGCCGCCGGGGAGGATCGTTGGGATTACCGGCTGCGACTGCAAAACGCGCACGGCATGGCCGAGCACTCGCAAATCCTTGTCCTTCACGCTGGCATCTGTGGCGTTGGAAAAGGCCGTCAGCAGCACATGTGCACGAACAAATGTCGGCTCGTTCGGGGACAGATCCGGGTGTATGCCGGAGGGCGAGATTCTGTAACAGAACACGTTCAATACGGCCTTGTCGGAGCCTTTGGCCTGCTCGGCGGCGGCATTCGGGTTATCAACAGTTACGGTCACATCTTGCGTAAAATTCGCCGCCAGATGGTCTGCAAATCCTTGCATGGCGACCGAGATGGAACTTGCGTCAATCGACATCTCAGAAGCCCCCCAAATAACGGCGGCGCGCCATTGCGGAGAGGTCAGCCACGGGCGACGCGGGTGCTGACGCGCGGGTGGGTTCGTGGATGACCACATCGACCTGATCTATCACCACTTTGGCTGGTCCCTCTGGCGAAATCGGATTTTGTTGGGGGGGATCAAAACGGGCAGGGGCGTTAGGCTCAGCGTCTGTGTAGGGGTGCTCAAACGGTTCGAATTGCGCGGGGGCGGTGTCCGTTTGCGGCAACGGACCCGCTTCGGTCATGGCAGCCGCGTTTGGGGCCACGGGCGGGCCTAACACCGGCTCGCGGCGCAAGGTCATAGCGGGAGGCTGATCATCCGTGCTTGAGAGTGACGCGGGTTTGGGGCCGTTTTCTGCCGTAAGTTGTTGGTCATCCGGCGGGGATAGGCGCGCTAATGGTTGCGCGTATTCTTCCAAGCGGTGCAATGGCTGCGCAGCCTCCTCCTCGGACCGGCGGAGGGGCTGTAAGTCGTCATCTGTTGCGCGCGGTGCCTGCGTTCGGTCCAGGGCGCGCGTTTCGTCTTCTACCTCCGCGCGGTGCATCGCTTGCTCCTCGTCGTCAGTCCCCGCGCGCTGGAGCGGTTGCGCTGCGTTTTCGTCCTCCGCCCTGCGACAGGGCTGCGCTTCTTCTTCCGGCGCGCGGTTCATTGGCTCAGCTTCGTCATCTTTGGCGCGATGCAGGGGCTGCGCTTCTTCATTTTCAGAACGCGACAGTGACGCGGACGGGCTCACCTCGCTCGGCGAGTGGCTCGCTGCGTTGTCTTGCTGTTCCACCCGATGCAGCGGTTTTGCGTCTTCGTCATCCATCCGGTGCAGGGGGTGCGCGAGATCCATGGCTCCGGTGCGGGCGATACCTTTGGGCAGCGCCAACGCTGTGGTGCTATGCCCCGCGCGGGGCAAAAGGCGGCTCAATAGACTCATCTGCTGCCACCCTCCGCAATGAGCTTGGCATAGGCCCTGCGGCGGCTTGAAGGCATGTCGAGGATCGCGTCTTCGCTCCAGTGATAAGCAGTCGCCAACGCGTGTATCTGCTGCACCAACGCAGCAGCATTTGGAAAGGCGAATGAAAGAGGGTCTATGCGGGCCGAGGTTTCGGCCTCACAGGTCGGGCATGTGCTGGTCAGCGTATCGGGGATATCAGGAGTTGCCGCGTCAAGCTGGGTGTCGATCAGCGCCAGATCAGACGGGTTGAACAGCGCGGCCTGTGCTGACGCTTCGCTGTCCAACCCGCACGATGCCGCCAGAACGCGGGGGGCGTCTGTTGGTGCGGCATCTGCCAAAGCCCGTTCCGTCGCTCCGTTGGGCACTTCGAAACGGCGCGGGCCAAGAGATGTGTCGACTTCAATGACGGGGAAGGCGACAGGGATGTCAGATCGTGGGGTGTCTGCCAGAGAGACAGACAGATCGTAGACCTCCCCACAGGACGTGCAGCTGGCTTGAAACCAACGCAGGCCCGGCAGGAAGGTCAGCGCCGCGCGAGTAAGACACCACGCTCGGGCACCGGTGGCCAAACGGTCTACTAGATTACGAGTTACTGGCAGGCCACCAATGGAGGAGAACAGCGCATCCAAAACGCCGCTGGCCCGTTCTGGTCTGGTCGGCAAGCGCAAGGCGTCCGCCAAGGCAAGTTCGACCCGACCCGTCAGGGTGTGAGGTGTAGCCGTTGGAAATCCAACAGCGAGTGTCGTGGGTGCGCGGTCAGGCATTACGATTCCGCAGGTTCGGCCACAGCGGCGTCGCGGGTAAAGCCTTCATAGGCGAGGGTGACCGACTGGATTCCCACGGCGTTCATGCTGTTAGAGTCCATCTCGGGCAGCGCTTGATATTCGGTCACAAAGGCCCGACGCAGGACATAGGAAATCGCGGGTGCGCCTTGCAGATTCAGCACGTTGATCACCACATCGCGGCGGAAGTTCACAAGGCTCATGCCTGCATCGCCGTCAGCGACGTTGTTGACCGCGTTGGCCCACTCTTCGAACGCGGGATCATGACTCAGACCTTGCTCCAGCGTAACATTTTCGAATTTGGTGCCACCGGGCATGGCGCGTTGATAGCTGGGGTCCCCGGCGGCGCGCCAGTTGACCACTTCTGTGGTTTTCTTAAGGGCGCCCATCTTGGACAGACCTGCGATGACTTTGCCACCAATCACGACTTGGAACTTGAATGTTCGGTAGGGATCGTAGCGATGGGCATTGGCGGGGAACATAGGGGCTGGCATTGGGAATAATCCTTTCGGAGTAACGTTTTATGGCTGCAAGTTTAGGCTGTTTGCCCAACTATTTGGCTGATCTGAACCACGACAAACTCGGCAGGTTTCAACGGCGCGAAGCCGACGGCGACCCTGACGATACCGGCGTCGATGTCGCCTTGCGTCATGGTGGAGCCGAGCCCGCAATTGACGAAATAGGCGTCACTGGCCTTCTCGCCTTGGAACGCACCAGAGCGATGCAAACCGTCCATGAAATTGCCGACCGAGGCGCGTAACCCACCCCACAGTTTGTGGTCGTTCGGCTCGAACACCACGGCCTGCAAGGCGTTGTAGAGACTTTCGCCGATCATGTTCTGGGTGCGCCTTACCGAAATGTAGCGGTATTGTGGCTTGGCCTTGGTTGCGGTTGTGCGCGCCCCCCAAATGACCGTCGGGCCAGTGATGGAGCGCAAACAGTTCACGCCCCATTCGTTGAGGTTGTCCTGCACGCCATTGCCGATCAGCCGTTCAGGGCCGAAGGTGCCGCGTATGCCAGTCTCCAAGCCTGCCGGGGCCTTCCAGACTCCGCGTGTGCCGTCGATCCGCGCCCACATGCCAGCGGCTACGGCAGCCGGACCAACGGGGAAACTGCGCGGCTCGTTCGGAGCCAGTTCGGCGTCGAAATGCGGGTTACCAACGGTGACGCGCGGATAATAAAGCGCGGCGTACGGAGAGTTGGTGAAGACTGCGGCCTTGGCCTCTTTGGGCGTCGTGATGGCGGCGTCGCCGGGGTCGACGATCACCATCCGATTTTGCATCTTCTCGGAATGGCCGATGGCTTCTTGGTAGATGACCTTGCCCGCCGTGTCGGGTTTTATGTCTGGCAACACGATGATGGACACATCGCGGTAATCCTCAAGCTGGCCCAACGCTTCGATATACTGCGCCTTTGCGGGGGACCCTGAGTCTGCGCCGTTAGCCGTGATGTCCGTCACGGTCGTTTCAGTTGTTGGCATGGCCACATCTGCACCAAAGGTGACTTCGACCAGAGAGGAGCCTTTGTTGATCGTCTCCGTGGCCAAATCTGTTGCAGCCTTCAGCTTGACGGCGGCGGTGCCTTCGCCAACCTCCCAATCAAAGCCCATGAAGCTTTCGATCACCTGATCCAGCTTTTTGCTGCCATCGGGCTGTTCGGCCCATGTTCCGATGCTGATGTCAAAGGTCTTGGCGGTGTTGTCGCTGGTCATCGACACCATCAGGTTGTTGGCCCATGTCCCATTGTCCTTGGCGGCCACTGCCACGGATTTGGGATCCGTTGCGCCTGAGATTTTCAACTGCGCCGAAGCTTTGGTGCCGCCTGATCCCTGCACGGGAACGATATAAGCCTTGGTGCCGCCATTGGAGAAATACGCGTTCACCGCGAGCCCGAAGTAATCCACTTTGGTTGTGTCAGGCAGGTTCTTGACGCCACCGGCGGACCCGTCGCCCGGACCGAACAGCGTGTTATACTGGGCGGGTGAGGTGATGAACGTGGGCGAACCGCCGGATTTGGTCACGGGGCTTCCGCGTCGTACATGACCGATGAAGGCCGTCACGGATGTTGAAGCCGCTTCGATGGACAACGCGTTGGAAGGGACGTGTTCGATATAGACGCCTGGATGTTGATACATGGGGCTCTGGCTCCTTGGCAGCATGAATGTCAGCAGTTTAGGACCGGTCCCGCGCCGACAGGCACGGAACAGGTGGCGATGTTTTGTCATTGCCGAAACGGCGAAGCCCGCTGACCCTCTTGCGCGGGGGAGAGCCACGCGAGAGGGTCGAACGTCGCGACACTGAAGGGGACGGTGCTGGGGGGCACCTATCAGCGCCGTAACGCGGAGCTTGCGGTGCCCGACGGCCTGCAAAGGGTTAATCCTCGTCGAAAGCAGTGCGGCCGGGCGGCAAGTAGAGTTACGTCATAAAAATAAGCGGTTCACTCTTCGCTTATGACGAAAACTCTGCGTTATTCCCCGCAGATCGATCAAGAGCGGAGTTAACCTTAGGGTAAGGCGTTGAGGTGAAGTTGTTTAAAATCAAAAACTTACCTGCCGTGAATAAGGTGTGAAGCCAAATTCACGCCCGTGAAACGACCAGAATTGGTGTTTGGGAGAATTGTTTTGCAGCTGAGCTGGAGACTTCAGAGACTCACCTCGCGTAGCTCAATCTTGCGCTGCGAGATAGTTTGCACAGCCGGTAAGAGCGGCGAAGTCGTCTTCGATAACGCCGACCTCGAAATTGCCCATGAACCCGGCAAAGCGGCCTTTGTCGCGAAACGCGTCTGAAAACCCAAGCGGGACGAAATGGCGGGCGAAGGCACGTGCTACTCCACCCGAAAAGAATACTCCGCCAAAGGGCAGGTGGATCAGCGACAGGTTGCCCGCCACGGTTCCGAGCATTCGCACAAACATGGTCGCGGCTTCCAGCGCGCGTGGATCGGTTCCGTTCTCAAACCCTGCCATAATATCAGCCGCGCGGGCTTCGCGCGGATCGTCGGCCTCGATGCCAAGCCACGCATAAACACGCTCCAACCCACGACCGGACATCATGTCCTCCACTGCAGGGAAGCCGTGGGCGGTTTCGAAATATTGCGCCAGTCGCAATTCGCCCTCGGATCGCAGCGGCAGGTTGGCGTGGCCGCTTTCAGATGGCGGGACGTGCCGACCCCATCGGGTCTCATAGACAGGGGCGATGTTGAACCCGGTGCCGACCCCGATGACCAGTTTGGTGGCTTTCGGGTCGTGATCCACCTCTTGGGCTGCGACCAGTTGAGTTACCGCGCCCTCGGGCAACGCGCCCAAAGCGTGGCCCTGCGCCTGAAGGTCGTTTAGCAGGCAGGCGGTTTCAGCTTGAGTGGCGCGGGCGAGCGTTGCTTCGTCTAACGCCCAATCGAGGTTCGTCATGGAGCCTCGCCCGTCTTTCACGGGCCCGGCCAGTGCCACGCAGGCGCTTTTGCAGTCAACTTGCTGTGCGTCGATATAGGCCGTCAGGACCGTTTCAAGGCCGGGGTAGTCCGCATTGGCATAGCGCGTCACAGTGTCAGTCAGAAGGTGCGTGCCTTCGGCCAAGGCCACGCGGGTGTTGGTGCCTCCAATATCGGCAACGAGGGAGTAGATATCTGCGGGACGGGTCATATGGTCAGGCTTTCAAGGCGCGTGCGAGTGCGTGGTAGGAGGCTTTCGGGGAGCGTTCAAGGGTGTCGAAGTCCACATGAATCAAACCGAAGCGTTTCTCGTAGCCCAAAGCCCATTCGTAATTGTCCATGAGCGACCAGAAGGTGTAGCCTTGCAACGGAACGCCGTCGGCCATGGCCTGCCGTGCTGCCCCGAGGTGCTGGTTAAGATACTCTATGCGCGCGGTGTCCGGCTCATTTGGCATGTCAGGGTTCGCCATGCCGTTTTCCGTCACATAAAGGGGCAGTCCTTTGGTGTAATTTTCGTTCACCCAGTTCAGAAAGTGCCGCAATCCCTCGGGGTAGATCTCCCAACCCATCTGCGTTTTTGGCAAAGGGCCGTCGACCTCTTCTAAGGAAGGCCAAGCACCGTTGGTGGCGGAAATTCGTTTGCAGGTGTAATAGTTGAGCCCCACCCAATCGAGTTTTTGACCTATCAGCGGGAAGTCATCCTGCCAGCCTTTCGGCATGTGCGGTTCCAGCCTTTCCATGACGTTTTCAGGGTAGGCCCCTTTGAATAACCCACCAAGGAAGAAGCGGTTGTAATAGCCGTCATAAAGATCGGCCGCGTTGCGATCTGCCGCGCTGTCGGTGGCGGGGTGGGCGTATTCGAAATTACACACGGCCCCCACGTTGGGCACGTTCAGGTCGCGCAACACCTCCACTGCGCGGCCATGGGCGCATAGAACATGGTGCATAGCATGGGCCGTGGCGCGAATGTCGCGCAAGCCGGGGGCGTGGTGACCCAAAAAATGGCTGAGCCAGCTGACACACCAAGGCTCGTTCACCGGGGCGACGGAGAACACACGATCTCCGATCCGATCCATAATAACGCGAGTGTATTCACCGAACCAGTTGGGCAGGTCTGGATTGCGCCATCCGCCCAAATCGGCCAGCGCTGAGGGCAGCTCCCAGTGATAGAGCGTCGCCATGGGCTTGAGGTTTCGCTCCAGCATGGCGTCTACCAGCCGGTCGTAGAAGTCGAGACCTTCCGGGTTTGGTGCGCCGATCCCGTCCGGCATCACCCGCGCCCAAGAGGTTGAAAACCGGTAGGCGTCCAAGCCCATCGCCGCCATCAAGTCCAGATCTTCCTCGTAGCGGTGGTAGTGATCGCAGGCCACTGATCCATGCTCCGCACGCACCACGTTGCCGGGGGTGGCTGCGAAGTCGTCCCAATGTGTGCAACCCGCGCCACCGAAGCTGTGCCCCTCGATCTGGTAGGCGGAAGTTGCAGCAGCGAACAGGAAACCGTCAGGGAAGTCAGCGCGGGTGTGTTGCATGATAAAAAACCTCTAGCGTTGCGGGGCAGGGCCGGTGGAGCCGCCCACGACAAGTTCGGCTTCCCACAATTCATGAACCGGTCCAGCGGTGCGGTCTTCGATTTGGTCCATCAGCATCTCGCCACACCGCCGACCCGCATCGCGCACCGAGGAACGCGTGGCGGTGAAGATTGGCGATCCGGTACCATTTGGCAGATATGAAAGCGCGTCATCAAAGCAGATGATAGAAACGTCTTTTCCTATAGTTAAACCGCGTTCTTCAACCGCCCGACGCACCCCGAGCGCGGGTATTAGAGAGGACGCGATGATGGCTGTCGGCGGATCATCCGAGCGCAGCATTTCGCAGGTCTTGGCGTAGCCGAACGGCTCGGTCATCTCGAAAGCGTGTGTTAACATGGGATCAACGGCTATCCCGCGCGCCTCTAGTGCCGCGCGATAGCCGTCACGGCGACGCATGGCGAAATCCATTTCCTCAAACCCGTTGACGAGGCCAATGCGCACATGACCGAGATCCAGTAAAAAATCGGTCGCGCGGCGGAAGGCGGAGCGGTTGTTCACATCGAGCCAGCTATAGGGTGCTGTGCAATTGCTGGACCGACCATGGACCACAAATGGCAGGCCCAATCTGTCCAGAAGCGGGATACGCTCATCGTCAATTAGGGGGCCATGCACGATGACGCCGTCGACTTTTCCGGTGGTGGCCAAGCGCTCATAGGCTTTGGCTTCGTCAGAATCGTCGACAACAGAAACCCGCATGTCATAGCCCTGACGGGCATAGGCCTCGCCAGCGCCCGCGATGAAATCGGAAAACACGCAGTTCACCATTTCATGCTGACTGGACAGGGGGATAACATGACCAATGGACATGGTGCGCCCAGTGGCCAAGCTTTTTGCGCGGGTGTTCGGGTAGTAGTTATGGGTCTCGGCAGCCTCGGTTACGCGTTTGCGGGTCGCTTCTTTGACCTCTGGATAGCCGTTCAGTGCGCGGCTGACCGTTGTTTGAGACAGACCGAGAAGATCCGACAATTCTCGTAAATTCAACTGACGGACCTCCATTATTCGCTTCAAAGCGCTTTGAATATCTTGATAATTATTAGGGTGCGTTTGGGGTGCGGTCAAAGGGCATTTGGACGCTGCGTCGCGGAATGTGCGTTCGCATGTGCAGAAAAGATAAGGAAAACATTACCTCGCCGCTACGATTTGTTGACACAGGCAAGACGCTGGGTCACTTTTAAGATTATCCAAAGCGCTTTGGAAAATGATTCTCAAACGCGCGAAAGATACTTAAGCGCAGCATGCGCTGAAACTGGGAGGATTTTATGAAACTTAGCCTATACACCTCGGCGGCCATCATCGCGCTGAGCAGTTCATCCGCATTTGCTGACGGCCATCTGGCCTATGGCACCGAAGGCGGCGATTTTTCGTGGGACAGCTACAACGCGTTTGCAGAGGCCACCGATCTGAGTGGTCAATCGCTGACCATCACGGGTGCGTGGACCGGGAACGAGAAAGAAAAGGTCGAAAAAGTATTCGCCTATTTCAACGCCGCCACCGGCGCTGATGTGACCTATTCCGGCTCTGACAGCTTCGAGCAGGACATTGTTGTGTCCGCGCGCTCCGGCTCCGCGCCGAACTTGGCCGCGTTCCCGCAGCCCGGTCTAGCCGCCGATATGGCAAGCCAAGGCTTGTTGACGCCGCTTGCCGACGGTACCGCCGATTGGGTCGCCAACAACTTCGCGGCAGGCCAGTCATGGGTCGATCTGGGCACCTATGCCGACAAAGACGGCGCGGACCAGATGTACGGCTTCTTCTACCGTGTCGATGTGAAATCGCTGGTTTGGTACTCGCCTGAAGCCTTCGATGAAGGCGGCTATGATATTCCGGAGTCCATGGAAGACCTGAAGGCCCTGACCGACCAGATCGTCGAAGATGGCGGCACACCTTGGTGTATTGGTCTGGGATCGGGTGCGGCGACTGGCTGGCCTGCGACTGACTGGGTCGAAGACATGATGCTGCGCACCACCTCGCCAGAAGACTATGACGCCTGGGTCGCCAACGAGATGAAGTTCGACGATCCCAAAGTGATTGCCGCCATCGAAGAGTTCGGCGCATTTGCCCGTAACGACGCCTATGTCGACGGTGGCGCCGCTGCCGTGGCCAGCACAGATTTCCGTGACAGCCCCGCAGGTTTGTTCGCAATCCCGCCAAAGTGCTACATGCACCGTCAGGCATCGTTCATTCCGGCGTTCTTCCCTGAAGGGACAGCGATGGGCGAGGACGTAGATTTCTTCTACTTCCCTGCATTTGCGAGCAAAGATCTTGGCAAACCCGTTCTCGGGGCAGGGGCGCTGTTTGCGATCACCAACCCGTCCGACGCGGCGAATGCCTTCATCGAGTTCATGAAGCTGCCAATCGCGCATGAGTTGTGGATGACCCAGGGTGGCTTCCTGACCGCACATGCGGGTGTCAATCTGGCGACTTATGCCGATGACAGCTCGCGGGCGCAGGGCGAAATCCTGCAAAACGCGACGACGTTCCGCTTCGATGCATCCGACTTGATGCCGGGCGAAATCGGCGCGGGCGCGTTCTGGACCGGCATGGTGGATTATGTCACCGGCACCCCTGCCGCTGACGTGGCGAAGGGTATTCAGGATCGCTGGGACGCGATCCAGTAAACTCTGACAACATGATTGCAGCGAGGGGCCAACACGCCCCTCGCTGCCAGACCGCTGCCCCTATCGGAGGACTGCCCCATGTCACCATTGATCCAAGGTATGCTCACCATTCTTATCGGTGTGGGCGGCTGTATCGGATATTTTTTCGCCTCGAACCTGATCCTTGATAAGGTCATCTTCCCGCCGCAGACGAAAAACCCCGGCAAGAACATCAATCGCGCCAACATGGTGCGCCCGTGGTTGTTCCTATTTCCGGCGCTGGCGGCGCTTAGCCTATACCTGATCTATCCGGTGGTCGGATCATTCTACCGATCTTTGTTCAACCGCAGCGGCGAGGATTTTATCGGCTTTGGCAATTACAGCACGATGTTCGCCGATGATGGCTTCCAGACGGCGCTATTCAATAATTTCATGTGGGTGCTGGTCGTGCCGGCAGGGGCTACGTTTCTGGGGCTTCTAGTCGCGCAACTGACCGATCGCCTGACATGGGGTAATATTGCCAAGTCGCTGATCTTCATGCCGATGGCTATTTCCTTCGTCGGCGCGTCGCTGATCTGGAAATTCGTCTATGCCAACAATCCCGATATCGGCCTGATCAACGCAATCCGCGACAGCTTCGGCGCAGCCCCGCTGGACCCGCTGCAACTGCCGTTCTGGAATAACTTCTTCCTGATGTTCATCCTTGTGTGGATCCAAACGGGCTTTGCCATGGTGATCCTGAGCGCCGCTCTGCGCGGCATCCCCGAGGAGACCATCGAGGCGGCCATCATCGACGGCGCAAACCCGTTCCAGATATTCTTCAAGATCAAGGTGCCACAGATTATGGGCACCATCGTGGTTGTCTGGACCACCATCACCATCCTCGTGCTGAAGGTGTTCGACATCGTCTACACCATGACGGGGGGGAATTTCGGCACTGAAATCCTGCCGAGTTACATGATGAGTTATATGTTCCGCGATGACGGCCGCGCCACCGCGGTGGCATTCGTGATCATGATTATCGTGCTTCCCGTGATGATCTGGAACATTCGCCAAGCCCGCGCGGAGATGAAATAATGGACAATATTGCTGGTACAAAGTCTTCGCTGTCTTGGGCGGTAAATATCTCGGTCGTGCTGCTGGTTGTGATCTGGCTGATCCCCACAGTGGGCTTGCTGGTGTCATCCTTCCGCGACCGCGACCAGATCAGCGCGACCGGCTGGTGGTTATCACCATTCCCGGTCTCGCAAAACTATCAGGCCAAAGCGCCTTCTGATGACGCGAAAGCGGAGGGCGGGGTCAATGTGATCACGGGTAACGTGTTCGAGGACGGCAAAGGCAAAGTCACCCGCTTTGGCGGCAAACGCGCGGCACCGACCGAGTTTAAAGCGGGGGAGATCGCGCAGCTGACCAAGGACCGGACGTTGACGGTGCAGTCAGACGGTTCCTACGTTTATACCTCGCCCGCCGAGATCAAGCGCGACCCGTCGATCTATTATGCGGCCTCCAGCCCGCCGGACTTCTCTCTGGACAATTACCGGACTATCATGGCCTCCGACAACATGGACCGCGCGTTTATCAACACGCTGACGGTCACGATCCCCGCGACCATCATCCCGATCCTGATCGCCGCCTTCGCGGCCTACGCCTTGGCGTGGATGGATTTTAGAGGCCGCGGCTTCCTCATCGCGCTGGTCGTCGGGCTGCTGGTCGTGCCGCTTCAACTGGCGCTGGTGCCGCTCTTGACGCTGCACAACAAGGTGGGCATCGGGCAGAGCTTCCTTGGTATATGGATGGCGCACACGGGCTTCGGGCTACCTTTGGCGATATACCTTTTGCGAAACTACATGGTCGGCCTGCCGCGCGACATCATCGAGAGTGCCAAGGTCGATGGGGCCACGGACTTTCAGGTGTTCACCAAAATCGTGCTGCCGTTGAGCTTCCCGGCGCTGGCCAGTTTCGCCATCTTCCAGTTCCTGTGGACATGGAACGATCTGCTGGTGGCCAAGGTGTTCTTACCGTCGAACTCGGAGAGCTGGGTGATGACCGTCAAGATCGCCGATGACCTGCTGGGGTCGAAGGGCGGCGACTGGGGCATCCTCGCGGCTGCGGCCTTCATCTCGATCGCCGTGCCGCTGATCGTCTTCTTCACAATGCAACGCTATCTGGTGCGCGGTCTGTTGGCCGGCTCCGTCAAATAGGACACGACTTCCATGACGAAAATGGACCCCAAACTGAAAGCCTCCACTACCGTTGACAAAGATTGGTGGCGTGGGGCGGTAATCTATCAGATCTACCCGCGCAGCTTTCAGGACAGCAATGGCGACGGGGTGGGCGATTTGCTCGGGATTGTCTCGCGCATGCCCTATATCGCATCGCTTGGGGTGGACGCGATCTGGATTTCGCCGTTCTTCACCTCGCCGATGAAAGACTTCGGCTATGACGTCAGCGACTATTGCGACGTTGATCCGATGTTCGGCCATCTGGGTGATTTCGACGCGCTGATCGAGGCCGCACATGAGCGCGGATTGAAGGTGATGATCGACCTCGTGCTGTCGCATACCTCCGACCAACATTCTTGGTTTCAGGAAAGTCGCGGCAGTCGCGACAATGCCAAGGCCGATTGGTATGTCTGGGCCGACCCCAAGCCGGATGGCACTCCGCCCAATAACTGGCTGTCGATCTTCGGCGGCCCTGCATGGCACTGGGACGCGCGGCGTGAACAGTATTACCTGCATAACTTCCTCGCCACCCAGCCGGATTTGAACTTCCACAATCCGGAAGTGCAGGACGCGCTTTTGGACGCGACCCGCTTCTGGCTGGATCGCGGCGTGGACGGCTTCCGCCTTGATACAATTAACTTCTACTTCGCCGACAAGGACCTACGCGACAATCCAGCCTTGCCGCCCGAAAGGCGCAACGCGACCATAGCGCCGTCAGTGAACCCGTATAACCATCAAGAACATCTGTATTCCAAGAACCAGCCAGAGAACCTCGCATTCCTCAAACGCTACCGCGCGTTGCTGGATGAATACCCGGCGACAACCTCGGTGGGCGAGGTCGGTGACGCTCAACGCGGGCTGGAACTACTGGGCGAATACACGGCCGGCGATGAGCGGGTGCATATGTGCTACGCGTTTGAATTCCTGTCCTCCGAAAAATTGACCGCCGCGCGCGTGGTCGAAACCATGAAGCGGCTCGACGACGCAGCCCCCGATGGCTGGGCCTGTTGGGCGTTCTCGAACCACGATGTGATCCGGCATACCACCCGCTGGAACCTGACGCCTGCGGCGCATCGCGGCTACACCACGATGATGGGTGCGCTGCGGGGATCGTTGTGCATTTATCAGGGCGAAGAATTGGGCCTGCCAGAAGCGGATGTTGCCTTTGAGGATCTGCAAGATCCCTACGGCATTGAGTTCTGGCCCGAATTCAAAGGTCGCGATGGCTGTCGCACGCCCATGGTTTGGGAGCCGTCCAACCAAAATGGCGGCTTTACCATCGGTGCGCCGTGGTTGCCGGTCAGCCACGACCACGTGATGCGCTCGGTCGAAACCCAGGAACATGATCCGGCCGCGCCGTTGCACCATTACCGCCATATGCTGGCCTTCCGCCACGCGCATCCGGCGCTGGTGAAGGGAACGCACGCGCATATGAAAGCCGACGGTGATGTGCTGAGTTTCACACGCACGCACAAAGGCGAGACGATATTTTGCGCCTTCAACCTGTCTGACACGCCGTCGGAATTGGACATGCCGACAGGCGACTGGGTGCCCATTGGAGCCGAGCTTGGCTCCACCGGACCAGCACCGGACGGAAAACTACATTTAGGGCCGTGGCAGCCATGCTTCGCGCTGAAACGGTAACGGGGAGAGAACGACCATGGCAGACCTGAAACTCACGGGCGTTGGCAAAAACTACGGTGGCACGGTCGAGGTCCTGAAGGACATCAACCTTGACATCACCACGGGCGAGTTGATCGTTTTCGTTGGCCCATCCGGCTGCGGCAAGTCCACACTGCTGCGGATGATAGCGGGCCTTGAGAAAATCACCGCAGGCGAGTTGCAAATCGACGGTGAGGTGATGAACGACGTGCCGCCCGCGCAACGTGGCATCGCGATGGTGTTCCAATCCTACGCGCTGTATCCGCATATGACCGTGCGCGACAACATGGCGTTTGCGCTGAAGCTGGCCAAGAAAACACCGGATGAGATTGACGCCGCCGTGAACCGCGCCGCCAAGGTTCTGCAACTCGACGAATATCTCGACCGCCTGCCTAAAGCTCTGTCAGGTGGGCAACGCCAACGGGTCGCCATTGGCCGCTCGATCGTGCGCGACCCCAAGGTCTATCTGTTTGACGAGCCGCTTTCGAACCTCGACGCGTCCTTGCGTGTCGCCACCCGTATCGAGATTGCGCAGCTTAAAGAGAGCATGCCGAATTCCACCATGATCTACGTGACCCACGATCAGGTGGAGGCCATGACGCTGGCCTCGCGCATCGTGGTTCTGGCCAACAAGGGCATCGCGCAGGTCGGCTCTCCGTTGCAACTGTACGAGACGCCGGAGAACGAATTTGTCGCGCAGTTCATCGGCTCGCCAGCAATGAACCTAATGGCAGGTGAGGTCGTAAAAACCGGCAAAGTCACTACCGTGTCACTGCCAGAGGGCAAAGGCACCATCACCGCCAACATCCCGACCACCGCAGATGACAAGGGCCTGAAAGTCAATGTAGGCATTCGCCCGGAGGACATGATCGCGACCGACGGCGAAAACTACGCCTATGCAGGCACTGTCGCTATCGTTGAGGCATTAGGCGAGGTCACGCAGCTCTATTTCGCCAAATCCGCGCCAGAGAATGAGCCGGTCATCGCCAAGCTGCAGGGCATCCACACCGATATACGTGGCAAGGTGATCAACATGACTGCAGACCCGTCCAAGGTACACCTGTTCGCGGATGGCAAATCGCTGCTCTACCGTTAGGCGAGGGATTTCCGGAACCGCTGCCCTGTTGCCTGTTGCATGTCGTATCCTTGGCTTTTGTAGAAGCCATGCGCCTTTTCGTTGTCCGGATTGGCACCGATGACGATGTAGGCCACGCCATGGTCCGTCGCCAAGGATTCTGCCGCCTTGAGCAATGCGGTGCCGACGCCGCTGCCCTGCGCGACGGGTTGTACGAAGAGATGATGCAGGTCCAGTCCACGAAGACCGAACTGCGCCTGTGCTTGCCGAGTTAACAGGGCATAACCAGCTGGCCCGTCCGCATTGCGGGCAATCAGTCCGTAAAGCCAGCCACCGGACAGGTCTCGCTCAAGATCGGCTTCGGTCACGCGCGGGATGTCGCCATGATGGGTCGCCAAGGCGTGCACCATCGGCAAAATCGCTTTAGCATCGGCGGGTCGGGCTGCGGTGATGTGAATGTTTGCCATCCGGTAGGGGTAGCGTCTGCGTCATTCCGGCACAATAGGGGCTACATATGAGGGTTTACTGTTAGCGCTAACGGAGGTATACCAAACGTAACTCACGGAGGTCTCTATGCAGCTTAATTCCAGAATCGAAGACGTCACCCAACGGATCATCGCGCGCTCCAAAGACAGTCGCAGCACCTATATGGCCCGTATGCGTCAAGCCGCCGATGAAGGCCCGCGCCGCGCGCATCTGACGTGCGGCAACCAAGCCCATGCCTATGCGGCGATGGAGGATGACCAAGCGCCGATGCTTGACGGGCAGGGTGGTAATATTGGCATCATCACCGCCTATAACGACATGCTTTCGGCGCACCAGCCGTTCAAGGATTTCCCCGACCTGATAAAAGCCACCGCCCGCGCCAATGGAGGCACGGCGCAGGTTGCGGGCGGCGTGCCTGCCATGTGTGACGGTGTCACGCAGGGCCAAGTCGGCATGGAGCTGTCGTTGTTTTCGCGCGACGTGATCGCGCTGGCTGCTGGCGTGGGTCTCAGCCACAACACATTCGATGCCGCCGTTTATCTTGGCGTGTGCGACAAAATCGTGCCGGGCCTCGTCATCGCGGCTGCCACTTTCGGCTATCTTCCTGGCATTTTCCTGCCGGCGGGTCCTATGCCCTCCGGCTTGCCCAACGACGAAAAAGCCAAGGTCCGTCAGAAATTCGCCGCCGGTGAAGTTGGCCGTGACGCGCTCATGGCCGCGGAGATGGCGTCCTACCATTCCCCCGGCACCTGTACGTTCTACGGCACCGCCAACTCCAACCAGATGCTGATGGAGTTTATGGGGCTGCATCTTCCGGGTTCCAGCTTCGTCAATCCCGGCACTGACATGCGCGACGCTCTGACCAATTACGGGGCGAAACGCGCGTTGGAGATCACCAACCTTGACAATGACTACACGCCAGTGTGTGACATCCTTGACGAGAAGACCTTCGTGAACGGCCTCGTCGGGCTGATGGCCACTGGCGGCTCCACCAATCTGGTGATCCACATCATCGCCATGGCGCGCGCCGCTGGTGTGATCCTCGACCTGCAAGACCTGTCCGACATCTCCGACGCGACGCCTTTGATGGCGCGGGTCTATCCCAATGGCTTGGCAGACGTGAACCATTTCCACGCGGCAGGCGGGCTGACCTACATGATCGGCGAGCTGCTTGACGCAGGCTTGTTGCACCCCGACACCCGCACCGTGATGGGGGATGGTCTTGGCTTGTACGCCCGCGACCCCAAGCTGCGTGACGGTCAACTGACATGGGAAGACGCGCCGCGCGAAACTCAAAACGACCGCATCCTGCGCCCCGCATCGGACCCATTCGCCCCCGAGGGCGGGTTGAAACAACTCACGGGCAATCTGGGTCGCGGGGTTATCAAGGTCTCTGCAGTCGCGCCCGAACGTCACATCATCGAAGCCCCTGCGCGCATCTTCCAAACCCAAGAAGCGGTGAAAGCTGCGTTCAAGGCGGGCGAGTTCACCTCCGACACCATCGTCGTAGTGCGCTTCCAAGGCCCCAAATCCAATGGTATGCCAGAGCTTCACGGTCTGACCCCGATCCTTGCCGTGTTGCAAGATCGAGGCCTCAAGGTGGCGCTGGTCACCGATGGCCGCATGTCCGGCGCGTCCGGCAAGGTGCCAGCCGCCATTCATGTCTGCCCCGAAGCCGTCGATGGCGGTCTTATCGGCAAGCTACAAGACGGCGACGTGATCCGACTTGACGCGACACAAGGCACGCTGGAGGTTCTGACCGCCGATGTGCAATCCCGTGCCTCTGCGACGCCTGATCTCAGCGACAACTCCCATGGTATCGGGCGCGAGCTGTTCTCGATCTTCCGCCAAACCGCTGGAATTGCTGCTGACGGGGCAGGGGTTGTGGTCTGACCGACTTCATTGCTTAACTAAAATTCATGCCGGGATTTTATCCGGTCACTACAAAGGACGATTCCAACATGACCCCATTGCAAGCCAGCCAACTCGCACTCCAAATCTGCGAGCTTGCCCCGATTGTGCCCGTTCTGGTGGTCGATGACGCGGCCCATGCGCAGCCCTTGGCACACGCGCTTGTCGCAGGTGGTTTACCTGCGTTGGAGGTCACACTGCGCACTCCAGCCGCTCTGGAGGTTATCGCGGAGATGGCCAAGGTCGACGGTGGCGTGGTCGGGGCAGGTACATTGCTAACGCCTGATGATGTGCACGCGGCCGTTGATGCTGGTGCCAAGTTTGGTGTCTCTCCCGGGGCAACAGACCGCCTGCTGGATGCCTGCGAGGAAGCCGGCTTGCCGCTGCTCCCTGGTGTCTCTACCGCGACCGAGGCCATGCGCCTGTTGGAGCGTGGCTACACCATGCTGAAATTTTTCCCCGCCGAAGCGTCGGGTGGTGCACCTGCCGTCAAAGCCATCGGCGCGCCAATCCCGCAGATCAGCTTTTGCCCAACAGGCGGCGTTAGCCCGGCCAATGCCGCCGATTACCTGAGCTTGTCCAATGTGGTATGCGCAGGTGGGTCTTGGGTCGCGCCAAAGGATAAAGTTCAGGCGGGTGACTGGGATGGGATCACTGCGCTGGCCAAGGACGCAGCGGCATTGCCGCGATAGACCTCCGGACGGACAACATGAATGTCTCCACGCAAAAGATATTTTGAGGGCATTGGACTTCGACTTCTTGCCGTATTTTTGATGACGGCAATGTCTGCGGCAGTTCATGGAGCCGCCGAAACTGCGCCAATCGGACAAATCATGTTCTGGAGGTCTGCGGTCGCGTTGATCCCGATCTGCCTCTACATGGTTTGGCGAAAGGAATTCCCCGGCACGCTTCGCACCCGTCGCCCATGGCTTCACGTGACAAGAAGCCTTCTGGGGGCGGTTTCCATGGGGGCATCATTCCTGTCGCTTGCGTATCTGCCGGTCGCAAACGCGCAGGCACTTGCGTATCTTGCGCCAGTTTTGGTTCTGCCTCTCGCAGCGTTATTGTTGCGTGAGACGCTCACAAGCAGCGTAGTCATTGCCGTTTTACTTGGATTTTGCGGCGTCTTGTTTCTGCTTTGGGATGCGTTTGCAGTTCCCGGCGAAGGTGCCATCATCGGTGTGCTGGCTGGTTTGGCATACGCGTTTACCATGGCGTTTGTTCGGGTCCATACGAAGACCATGACGCTCACCGAAAGTTCATCCAGCATTGCCTTCTATTTCGCTATCGTCTCGGCTCTCGTTGGATTGGGTACGTTGCCACTTGGCTGGATTCCCTTGGATGGGCGCCTGTTTGGCTGGCTCATGATCGCCGGTCTCCTTGGTGGAGTCGGCCATATCGTCTCCAACGAAGCCGTTGCTCGGGCTCCGGTTGGCGCGCTTGCCCCGTTCGAATTTACAGGGCTGATCTGGGCCTTGGGGTTCGATCTGCTTATCTTCTCGACCGTTCCCGGCGGTGTCGGAATTGCTGGCGCAGTTGCGATCACTCTTGCCGCGTTGATGGTCTCCTTTTTTGTTCCACCATCAGGTCGATCCGCGCGTTGAGCGGGTTGTCTGGTCCGCTCAGGCGACTATCATACTCGATGGTTTACGCAGTTAAACACGATTCCATCACCGTGCTAATCGGCCAAGTGGATCGCAAACCTGTTGCGGATTGCCCGATCCACTACCGGATCAAACTCCGCATTTGACCGCTGTGCCAATATCGCTTCTTTCTTAGCGGTGGCGTTTTTCAGCAAATCCGGTTTGTCCTTCTCGGCCCATTCCTTGGGTGACGTCCGGTCGCCAAGCTCAGGGTAGACGTAGTCGGTTTCCATCCGGCTCAGCGTTTGATCCGCGCCCAAATAGTGCCCCACACCCTTGGCCCCATCTACGCCCAGACAGGTGGCGCGCATTACATCTAATGCGAGCGTTTCGTCATTGACCTCGATTCCGCGTACACAACGCAGCGCCTGACCGATCAGATCATTGCCCAAGATCAAGCTCTCGTGGCAAAATCCCAGCAAAGATGCATGCATTCCTGCCGCCTCGTAGACCATGTTCAGCCCTGACAATCCGGCCATGACGTTGGAGCACATCTGCTCCCACCCCGCCTGCATGTCCGGCAGTTTGGAATCGGACGCGCCTGCGGCGGCCCCGCCCGGAATGCCGTAGAACTGGTGCATCTGCGCGCAGCCAGCAGTCAGCAAAGCCTGCTCGCCAGAGCCGACCGACATCGCCCCGGTACGAAGGTCCAAACCGAAGGGCCACGTGCCGAACACCGCGGGATGACCCGGCTTGATGGCGTTCACATAGACCACGCCCGCCAGACATTCCGCCACCGCCTGCACTATCGCACCAGCAACCGGCGAGGGCGCCGTGGCACCCGCCATGCCCGCCGACAGCAGCAGCACCGGCATGCCACCTGCGATGCATTCCTCCATCAC
Source organism: Litoreibacter meonggei (assembly GCF_003663885.1). Taxonomy (GTDB): domain Bacteria; phylum Pseudomonadota; class Alphaproteobacteria; order Rhodobacterales; family Rhodobacteraceae; genus Litoreibacter; species Litoreibacter meonggei. The sequence goes on along the minus strand of NZ_RCCE01000001.1, from coordinate 62,820 downwards.
ACGGCAGGCCTCGGTGGCGAATTTCATTGGCGGCACGACAAAGCAATTGGTGTTCGACACGAAGGGCCGCGACCGCCACGCATCCTCACCCCCTGCGATCATGTGCAACATCTCCAGCGCGCCCGCGACGTAGTCCGGCTCGGTGAAAGACACGCCGACATGCTTGGTGGTGCCGCGGGTGCAGGCGTAGATGGTGTTCAGGTCCATTTCGTAATTGTCGGCAATGTCGCGGCACACCATGGGCCGTTGCAGAAAGTGGATGTTGTCCAACTGGTCGGCAATTCGGGCGGCGTCAAACAAATCTTGAACGGTGCTTTCGCGGTAGTCACGGCCTGCCACGTCCACCACATGGACCGCAGCGCCAGCCGTGCCGAAATGCACCTTCCTGTCGCCCAAATGTAGGTCGTTCTCGGGATCGCGTCCGCATAACGTCATGTCCTTGCAGGCGACCGCCAGCATGTCCTCTACCAATGCGCGGGGGAAGCGGATACGCCCATCTTTGCCTAGAATTGCCCCTGCGCCGGTCAAAATTTCAACGCCGCTTTCCGGCGCATCCGCCAGTCCGATTTGCTCCAGCGCCGTCAATGCGGCTTCGTGGATATTGGCGATGTCGATGTCGGACAGAACGCGCAATTGCCCGCCTTCCATACCGGCGCGAATGGGGCGTTTGTCAGTGGCAAGGGGGGCTGCGCGCATGGCACGGCGCGCGGCGCGGCCTCCGGCGCGGCGGGGAGAGCTTGGGGACTGGTCGTTCATATCAGGAGCTTTCGCGGGGGAATGTCAGGGCATGGCTTGCGGTCAAACCTGCACTGGGCGCCCTCGCGCGGCGCGTCCTCGGCGGGCGCCAATCGTGCGCACCACCAGAACGTCTATGCATCCGTGTTGCTGCATATATGTCCTCCTGGACGCCAGTTTTGGTGTCAGAAGTGCGTCATTCTGTCCTGTTTGCGCCAAACGGGTCTGTTTGCGTCATCAAAACGCTACCAACTGCCCGATGATCCGCCACCGGAAGAACTGCCGCCGCCGAAGGAGGAGGATGAGGAGCCCGAACTGGACGAGCTCGAGCTACTGCTCTGGGTCACGCGCGGGATTGTGGTCGTCTCAGTGGCAGTGTGTCCGCAATTTTTGCAGGCATGATCCAACTGCGCGATGCCCGTGCTGGCGGTGGTTGCAGGGCTCAGCACGGTCCGTGTGGTCTCGTAGGTATGGTATTTGCATTCGGGGCAGGCGGCGTGTTTGGAGAACCACTTAGGGTAGCCAATCACCGTGACGTGCTCATCCCTAGGGCAAAACCAGACGCCATAGTCCTTTGATTTGACTTGCTCCTCGATCAACTGGCCATGATCCAGATATTGGTCCTCCTGCGCGTCTCCCAACCGCATCATCATCTTCCCGCATTGTGGGCATTTGCGGGGCCGGTTGCGTTGGAAGCCTTGAAAACCAAAGAACCCCGCGACCGCCGTAACGGCAGCGAGGATTGTCGCGAAAAACGGGCTGCTTTCGAAAAACGCCAATATCCGGTCCACAAGGCCCACGACGCGCGGTTCTGGTGCTTGCTCAAGCGCGCGTGGTGTCAGCGGGCTTGAGGATTGTGGTTGGCTACCGGTTGCAGCCGCTTCCTCTGGAAGTTTGATGCGGCTCAGCGCGGCACGGGTGCCCGCCAAAATGCCATCCGCCACACGGCCCTCTTTGAAGGCGGGAATGATTTCGCTTTGAATAATGCGGGCCGCAACGCCGTCTTGGCGGGCTGGGTAGCCGGCCCCTAGAGCGATCCGCACTTCTCGGTCGTCAATTGCCACCAGAAGCAGCAACCCGTCATTTCGCTCGGCATTGCCGATGCCCCAAGCGTTGAACAAGGTTTTGGAGAAGCTGGCGATATCGCTGGATGGTAGATAATCATCGCGCGAACGGATGGTCACCACCGTCATCTCGCGGCCCCGATGATCGCGGGCGGCCTGAAGCTCTGCGTTGATCAAAGCTTCGGCTTCCGGGCTTAGGATGTCCGCAAAATCATTGGTAAGAACGGTGTAGTGCTGCGGGTAGGGCAGTTTGTCCTGCGCAAAGCCAAGCCCCGGCAGAAACGCCATTACAAGTACAATAAGAAACCGACCCATCACTCATCCTCGTCTAAAAACCTTAGACGATGTGATGCCCGTTAACGCATCAGCTTGTCCACCTCTGCGCCCGAGATTCCTGTGCCCAAGGCGGTGAAATCACCATCCCCGAACATCGACAGGCCAGCGTCATGGATAACTCGATGCGTCGCTCGCGCCAATGCCGAGCCAAGCGAGATGCGCGCTACTCCGAGGGCGGCGTATTCCTTAAGCGAGTGTTTCGAATACGGACCCGCCGCAAGCACGTTCACCGGTTTGTCCGTGGCGTCGATCACCCGCTTTAAATCGTCCAAGCTCTTGGGCATCGGTACATACAGCCCGCCCGCGCCCGCGTCGTCAAAGGCGCGGATGCGCCGGATCGCTTCGTCAATGTCGTAGGCCCCGGTCATCACGCCATCAGCCCGCGCCACGAAAAAGAAGTCGTTCTTCAACGCCCCTGCCGCGCTGGACGCAGCCCGCACTCGCTCGACCGCCAGATCGAAGTCATAGACGCGGTCGGATGCCTCGATCGTGTCCTCGATGCAGATCCCCGCCAGCCCGATCTCCCCTGACAAACGCACCGTCTCCGCGCAGGTCTCCGGCGCTTCGCCGAAGCCGTCCTCGAAGTCGCCCGAAACGGGAACATCCACGGCAGCCATCAAATCCTGCGCATGGGCCAGCGCTTCATCGCGGCTGACTTGTCCACCATCGCTCCGTCCCAAGGTGAACGCATGGGCCAAGGAAGAGGTGCCGATTGCCTGCGCCCCCAAAGCCGCGAGCATCTTGGCCGAGCCTATATCCCACGCATTCGCCAGAATGAACGGATCGCCCTTCTTGTGCATTTCACGAAAAGTCATGGCTGTATCTCCTTGGCAAAGCCCACCAGCGTCTTCAGCGACGCTTCGAATGCGCTGTCTTCAACCGTCATTGCCACCCGCACATGCCCCGCTGCTGATGCGCCGAAGCTCTCGCCCGGCATCACGGCGATATGGTGCGCCTCCAGCAACTTGTCCGCGAACGCCTCGCCGCTCAGCCCCGTGCTGCGCACGTCCAGCATCATATACATGGCCCCTTCGGACGGGACCAAGCCAACCACATTCTGCTCCGCCAGAATGTTCTGGCCGATGGCGCGGCGGCGTCGGAACGGTTCCGCCACCTTCTCCTCCAGCGCCAGCCCTTCGCCCAAGGCAAACACCGCCGCGTCCTGAATATAGCCCGGCACGCCGTAGGTCGTGTGGGTCGCCAGATTGAACAGGTTCTCCACCACGTCTTCCGGTGCCACAACCCAGCCGATCCGGCTGCCCGTCATCGCGTGGCTCTTCGACATGGAGCCGACCACCAAGGTCCGTTCCGCCATCCCGTCCAGCGTGCGCGGGCTGATATGGGTGCCGTCCCACACCTGCGTGTCATACACCTCGTCAGAGATGCACCACATATCATACTCGCAACACGCCCGCGCGATGCCCTCCACGGTCTCCCGCGAATAGACCACACCGGTCGGGTTGTTCGGCGTGTTCACCAGCAGCGATTTCGCGCCCGCAGACTTCGCTGCAATGTCCGCAAATACTGGCTGGAACGCGTTCTCCGGCAGGCACGGCACGGCACGCGGCACGGCGCCTACGCCCCGCAAGGTGCCGGGGTAGGTGGCATAATAAGGGTCGCAATACAGCGCCAAGTCGCCCTCGTCGCAGACCGCATGATGCGACGCAAACAACGCTGACTGCCCGCCGGGCGTTATCAGCACATTGTCGCGCGTGGTATGCACGCCCGTCCGCGCGGTCAGCCGTGCCGCCACCGCGTCACGCAGCGAATCCGTACCGGGCACGGTGGCGTATCCCGTATTCCCGCCGCTTGCGCTCCGGTGCATGGCGTCCAGAATGCTCTGATCCGTGCGGATGTCATGCTCGCCCTGCGTCAGCTCCGTCACGCCGACGCCTGCGCCGATCATCCGCCGCGCTTTGTAAAACACGTCCCACCCGTCAGAGCCGCCACCCGTCAGCCCCTGTATCCTGTTCGACAATTCCATGTGCGCCTCCTTCGAAAGTCCGCAGACAGGGCCAGCCCGCGCGCCCCGTGTCAAATCGAAATTTGTGATTGCGGACAAAACCACGCTCGACCGACGCGGCCCGACCTGTTACCAACGCCCCATGACGACACGCACCATCATTTGTTGCTGCATTACCATCTGAGATTTCTCAGGCGGGTCGTTTTGCGTTTTCCATCTTTGGTCAGTTTCGCTAAACCCGCCGCAACACCCGCGCGCGAGGCCAAAATGACGATCAAGCTCTACAACACCAAGACACGGCAAAAAGAGGTCTTCAAACCACTCGTTGACGGCAAGGCGTCGATGTATGTCTGCGGCCCCACCGTCTACGAGCGCGCCCATCTGGGCAATGCCCGCCCCGTGCTGGTCTTCGACATGCTTTACCGCTTGCTGCGCCATGAATACGGGGCGGAGAACGTCCAATACGTGCGCAATTTCACTGACGTGGACGACAAGATCAACGCCCGCGCGGCGCAGACAGGCCGCCCAATCTCCGAGATCACCGACGAGACGATCGGGTGGTTCCTCGACGACATGGGCGCACTTGGCGCGCTGGAGCCCACCGACATGCCCCGCGCCACCGCCTACATCGCCCCGATGATCGCGATGATCGAAGACCTGATCGCCAACGGCCACGCCTATGCCGCCGAGGGTCACGTGTTGTTCAAGGTGCGCAGCTACAAGGACTACGGCAAACTGTCCGGCCGCTCCGTCGACGACATGATCGCGGGCGCACGGGTAGAGGTTGCACCCTATAAAGAGGACCCGATGGACTTCGTCCTGTGGAAGCCATCCTCCGACGATCTGCCCGGCTGGGACAGCCCATGGGGCAGGGGCCGCCCTGGTTGGCATATCGAATGCTCCGCCATGGCCTATAAGCTTTTGGGCGCGGCTTTCGACATCCACGGCGGCGGCAACGACCTGACCTTCCCGCACCACGAAAACGAAATCGCGCAAAGCAAATGCGCAGGCCACGATTTCGCAAATGTCTGGATGCATAATGAGATGCTACAGGTCGAGGGTAAGAAAATGTCCAAGTCTCTTGGCAACTTCTTCACCGTCCGCGATTTGCTTGAGCAAGGCGTGCCGGGCGAGGTGATTCGCTTTGTGATGCTGAGCACGCATTACCGCAAGCCGATGGACTGGACGGAGAAGAAGCGGGAGGAGGCTGTGTCTCATTTAACTAGATGGCGAGCTTCGCTTTCCCAACGAACTGCGGGCACAATTGATCCTGAAATTGTTTCAGCATTATCCAATGATCTGAATACGCCTTTGGCGCTCGTTCGCCTCCACGCGCTTTGGAAGAGCGGGCAGCAAAGCGACTTAGATTCCATGGCTGCATCACTTCGTTTCATGGGAATTGACCCAGCGTTGCCTAGTGTGGACCCGTTTGATGAAGAGCCACAAGTTGGTTACGGATTGACCTCAGGCGACAGGGAGACAATTGAAGCGATTTTCACTCATTGGAATGGTTTGAAAAAAGAGAAAAACTTTGAAGCCGCTGATTTGATACGCAAGCAGGCGACAGAAATGGGCCTCGATCTTCAAAAGTGGCTAGTTAGTATCAACGGAGAGGATGCGGTGAATCCATTGATACTTTCCACGGATAAGTTGCGTGATTTGCGGGAATCCCTCAAATGAGCTCTCGCGAGCGCCTCACCCTGTTCGACACCACCTTGCGTGACGGACAGCAGACGCAAGGGGTGCAGTTCTCGACCCCTGAAAAGATCGAGATCGCCAAGATGCTCGACCAGCTTGGCGTCGACTATATCGAAGGCGGCTGGCCCGGTGCTAACCCGACCGACAGTGAGTTTTTCTCGAACGCGCCGAAGACGAAGGCCACCATGACCGCGTTCGGCATGACCAAACGCGCGGGCCGCTCGGCGGAGAATGACGACGTTCTGGCCGCCGTTCTGAACGCCAATACCCCCGCCGTGTGCCTTGTCGGCAAGACCCATGACTTCCACGTCAAAACGGCGCTTGGCATCACCCTCGACGAAAACCTTGAAAACATTGAGAAAAGTTTTCAGCATATCATCAGCCAATCCCGCGAAGCGCTGTTCGACGCCGAGCATTTCTTCGACGGCTACAAGTCCAATCCCGATTACGCCCTGTCCTGCATCCACGCCGCTTTTAATGCGGGTGCGCTGGTTGTTCTGTGCGACACCAACGGCGGCACACTTCCTGCGGAAATTACTGAAATCGTTGGGAAAGTCATCGCCAGCGGTATCCCCGGCGACCGTCTTGGTATCCACACCCACAACGACACAGACAACGCCGTCGCAGGCTCCTTGGCCGCCGTCGATGCAGGCGCGCGGCACATCCAAGGCACCCTGAACGGGTTGGGGGAGCGGTGTGGCAATGCCAACCTGACCTCCCTGATCCCGACCTTGCTGCTGAAAGAGCCTTACAAGTCCCGCTATGCAATTGGTGTCAAAGCAGAAAACTTGAACCTGTTGACCTTGGCGTCCCGCAAGTTGGACGACATCCTGAACCGCGTTCCCAACAAACACGCGCCCTATGTGGGCGCCTCGGCGTTTGCGCATAAAGCAGGTCTTCACGCCTCGGCAATCCTAAAGGATCCAGCGACTTACGAGCATATCGACCCAGATTTGGTCGGTAATTCCCGCATCATCCCGATGAGCAATCAGGCGGGGCAGTCCAACTTGCGCAAACGTCTGGCGGAGATGGGATTGAAAGACATTGATACCAGTGCTTTGCCGCGCATTCTTGATGTAATTAAGCAGCGCGAGGATGACGGCTATTCCTACGACACCGCCCAAGCCTCGTTCGAGCTTCTGGCCCGCCGTGAGCTTGGCCTTCTGCCAAAGTTCTTCGAGGTGAAGCGTTACAAGGTCACCGTGGAGCGTCGGAAGAACAAATATGACAAGATGATCAGCCTGTCCGAGGCCGTTGTCGTGGTAAAAGTGGGCAAAGACAAGATGTTGTCGGTGTCGGAGAGCATGGACGAGACCGGCTCCGACCGCGGTCCTGTGAACGCCTTGTCCAAGGCGCTGGCCAAGGATTTGGGGCCGTATAGCGCCATGATCGATGACATGCGCTTGGTCGATTTCAAGGTCCGCATCACCCAAGGCGGCACAGAGGCCGTGACCCGCGTCATTATCGACAGCGCCGACAGCAAGGGCCGCCGCTGGTCGACAGTTGGCGTGTCGCCCAACATCGTGGACGCCTCGTTCGAGGCGCTTTTGGACGCGATCAACTGGAAGCTGGTGCAAGAGGGCGCGCATGTCTCTTGAGGCGTGCCGCGCCTTGGTGGAGCGCGCGGACCCCGACAGGTTTGCAGCCGCCCAACTGGGTACTGAGGCGGCGCAAAAGGTGCTCTGGCCGCTCTATGCGATGAATGTCGAGGTCAGCCGCGCGCCATGGGTGACCCAGGAGCCGATGATCGCCGAAATGCGCCTGCAATGGTGGCGCGACGCGTTGGAAGAGATCGCCGAGGGCAAGCCGGTACGCGGGCATGAGGTCACCACTGCGCTGGCTGCATCTTTAGGGGCCGCCGAGGCAGCGCAGCTTGATCGATTGGTCCAGGCGCGCCGTTGGGACATCTACAAAGAAGCTTTTGAAGATGAGGTTGATTTGCTGACCTATCTGGACGACACCGCTGGTGGTCTGATGTGGGCAGCTGCCTGCACCCTTGGCGGGCCCGTCGATGCCAAAGATGATGTTATCGCGTATGGGCGTGCTGTAGGCTTGGCCCGTTTTCTGCAGGCCGCGCCGGAGCTGGAAGCCCGAGGGCGACGTCCTTTAGTTGACGGCCGGCCGCAGGCCATCGCTGACCTGTGTATGCGCGTGCTGGCGGCTATGCCGTCACACGCTGCATTGAAGCGAAAATTGGGGCCTTACGCCGCATCGGCGCTTACCGAAGGCTGGCAGACGCGCGCGTTGTTGAAGCAAGTCATCGCTAACCCCACGCGTGTGGCGGACGGGGCTTTGGGCCTAAGCGAGTTTGGAAAGCGTTGGCGTTTGTTGCTCAGCTAGAGGCCTGTTTGGGCCGTAGGGCCAGCCAGATCAGCGCCCCACCCGCGAGGGTCAGGAACGGCACCATCGCAATATTCACAGCATTCCAGCCCTCGATGGGCGATCCACCGGAGCAGTTCATCAATCCGCCAGAGGCCAGAGAGGCCAGCGTGACACAACCGAAAACGATGGAGTCATTGAGGCCTTGAACCACGCCGCGTTCGGCAACTGTGTGCGAGGAAGCCAGCATTGTGGTGGCCCCGATGAACCCGAAATTCCAGCCGATGCCCAGCAAGATCAGGGCCGCGAAGAAGTTGCCTAGCGTCACACCAGTCAACGCAACGACGCCAGCAAGCCCCAGAATGGCGAGGCCGGTTGCCATGATACGTTCGACGCCGAAGCGGTTGATCAGGTGGCCGGTGAAGAAGGACGGGATAAACATCGCCAAAACATGTGCGGACACGATATCGTTGGCATTGGCGGAGGTGTATCCACAGCCCATAACGGCCAAGGGGGTCGAGGTCATTACGAGGTTCATCAACGCGTAGGAGACCATACCGCAGATGACTGCAACAGCAACGCGCGGTGTTTTTAGCAACTCCATCTTGGTGCGAACGGCTTCAGTGGTTTTTGCCTTGGCCGCGGCCATGGCTGCGGCATTTGGCAGGTCCAGCAGAAAGAACAGAAACAAGCCTGCCAAGTTTAGCACTACGATTGCGACATAGCTCCCAAGGAAGGGAATAACGCTGAAATCAAACATCAGCTTGTTGAGTTGTGGCCCGACGATTGCAGACAAGAGTCCACCTGCCATGACATAGGAAATCGCTTTGGCACGGAACTGCTCGGAGGCGCCGTCGGCAGCTGCGAAGCGGTAAAACCCCTGCGCGGACATGTAGATGCCGCTAATGTAGCTGCCCAATAGCAGCAACAGGAAGGAGCCGAAATAGAGGCCGAACCCTGCCACTGCCGCACCCAGAGCCCCTGCGAGCGCACCGATGACAAACCCCGTGCGCCGCCCGCGACGTTGCATCAGCGGGCTGATCCAAGGGGCGGTGGTCATGGAGCCGAACACGATCATCGAAATCGGTAGCGTGGCAAGGCAGGGGTTCGGGGTCAGCGTGTTCCCGACCAATCCGCCCACCACGAACAGCATCGGCATCTGGCTGCCAAGAATGGCTTGTGCTGCGACCAGCACCGCCACGTTGCGGCGGGTGCGAGGATCGGATCGGGCGGGGGCTGTAGCTGCGTCGTTCATGCGCTATCGCTACGCCTAGTTAACGGGGGTGTCCAGATGGTCAATGATGTGCGCGAAGGAACCGCAGACCTGCCCCTTGCGCAGGCCCATCGGGGGCAGCGCGGTGCCTTCAGCATCAGTGGCCTTGAACAACGGCTCGCCCTCGGCTTTTAGCGTGGTGGCATAGTGAAATTCATGGCCTTTGAACGTGCCTTCGAACGGGTGTGCTTTGGCGGACAGGTTTCGATAGCCTAGATGCAGTTTCCGTTCCGCAAAACTGGTCTGCAGGTCGAGCAATCCGGCCATCTCATGAGGGGTGCCGTCGGCGTCGATCAGGGTTTCGCCAAGAACCATGTATCCACCACATTCTCCATATATATCAATCGTTTCCGCGGCACTTCTCAAGCTATCCATAAAAATGGAATTACCCGCGATACGGGCTGCGTGCAGTTCGGGATAACCACCGGGTAAGAACACAAGATCGCACGGGGGGACAGGCTCGTTTTTCAATGGAGAGAAGGTGCTGATCGGTGAGCCGCCCGCTTTCCAGTCGTCAAGTAAATGGGGGTAGGCGAAGGCAAATGCCTCGTCTTGCGCAACAGAGATGCGCGCGTAAGGGAGTGTTACTCCTGATTGCCTTTGGGTGCGCGCGACGACGCTTGAGGGCAGAGCATCCAGATCGACATGCGCCTCGACCAGATCGGCCACCTGATCCAGCCATGTGTCCAGATCGGGCCGCTCGGACGCCTGAACCAACCCCAGATGCCGCGAGGGGTGGGCCAGATCGGCGCGCCGTGGCAGGGCCCCCAGAACCGGTAGATGGTCAGGAAAGTGACGTCGCAACATTGCCTCGTGGCGTGGGCTGGCCACTTTGTTCAAAATGACACCCGCCACATGCACGCCCTTGCGGTGGCGCGTAAACCCTTCGGCAATTGCAGCCGCGCTTTGCCCCATGCCGGAGCCATCAATCACCAGTACAACCGGAATCCCCAGAATTTCGGCGACATCCGCAGCGGAGCCTTTGCCGTCCGGCAGTGCGCCATCGAACAGACCCATGGCGCCTTCGACCACCAGAAACCCGTCACCAGCCCCTTGCGCCAACCCGCGGATGCGTGGCGCACTCATCGCCCAGGCATCAAGGTTGGGGCAAGGCTGTCCACAGGCGGCCTCGTGAAAGCGGGGGTCGATGTAGTCAGGGCCGGACTTCGCGCCACGCACCACGCCACGGCGCGACAAAGCGCGCAGAAGTCCCAGTGTCACGGTGGTTTTTCCAGAGCCGGACGAAGGCGCGGCGATGAGCAGCCCGTGACCGGGGATCATGCGCTTTCGGCCGGGCGGCCTCGGCCAAGTGGGTCCAGATTGCGGGGGGCAACACCGGCGATTTGCCCCTGCCAGTCCAGTACCTGCCGCATGGCAACGGCGCGCCCGACGCAGATAATTGCTGGCGGCTCGGCACCGGAGGCTTCGATGTCTGCGACGCAGGTGCCAAGCGTTGTTTCCAACACTTGCTGATGCACGGTCGTGGCGGTGATGACAATCGCGACAGGCTCGGTTGCGGGGCGGCCTGCGTCCAACAGTTGCGCGGTGATATGGGCGATGTGCTTCATGCCCATGTAGATCACGATGACCTGCGAGCCTTTGGAAATCGCCTGCCAATCAAGGCTGCCCGTGGCGTTGCCCGATTGATCGTGACCGGTCACGAAGGTAACAGACTGGTTAACATCGCGGTGGGTGACGGGGATGCCGGCATAGGCCAGCCCGCCGATGCCCGCACTGATGCCGGGTATGATGCGGATAGGGACGCCGTGTTGCACTAACGTCTGGGCTTCTTCGCCGCCGCGCCCGAACACGAACGGATCGCCGCCTTTGAGGCGCAAAACGCGTTTGCCTTCTCGCGCCAGATCGACCAGCCGCAAGGAAATGTCGCGCTGCTTGGCGGAGGGTTTGCCACCGCGTTTGCCCGCATAAATATGCTCGGCCTGCGGGGCCCAGTCCAGAATGGCCTCTTGCACTAGCGCGTCGTATATCACCACATCCGACTGCCGGAGTGCGTTCAGCGCGTGCAGGGTTAGCAGGCCGGGATCACCGGGGCCTGCGCCGCATAGCCAGACCCAGCCTTTTTCAAGCACGGGCCATTGGCCTTGGGGAAGGGGCATCGAGTCGCTCATGGTCCCTTTATGACCTGTAAGCTGCCCGTGCAAAAGCGAAAGAGCGACGCCGCAATCGCCATTGGCGGCGCGGTGGCGTGACGTTAAGGTCGCGCTTATGAGTGAGGACACCCTTCCCAAATTGCGCCGCGGCTGGACGACCGGCGCTTGTGCCACGGCTGCCACAAAAGCAGGCCTGCAGATATTGTGGGGTGGGGACGTGCCGTCAGCGGTGACCATTACTTTGCCAAAGGGGGAAACACCGGTGTTTGCACTGGCCTCGGTGGCACAGGGCGATGGCTGGGCCGAAGTGGGCATCGAGAAGGATGCAGGCGACGATCCTGACGTGACGCATGGGGCGATTATCAAGGCGCGGGTTGCCGTGTCAGACGGTGGCGTCGTGTTCCGTGCCGGTGAAGGCGTGGGGACAGTCACCAAACCTGGGCTGCCCATCGGCGTTGGGGAACCTGCGATCAACCCTGTTCCACGCGCGATGATGGACGAAATTGTTGCCGAGATGGCCAGCGAATATGGAAAAAGTCCTGATATTGAGATCACCGTTTCGGTTGAGAACGGGGCGGAGATCGCCAAGAAAACCTGGAACCCGCGTTTGGGTATTGAAGGTGGGTTGTCGATTTTGGGGACGACTGGCGTGGTGCGCCCGTTTTCGTGTTCTGCGTGGATCGCCTCGATACATCGCGGGATAGACGTTGCACGGGCGGTAGGGATAACCCATGTGGCGGGCTGCACTGGGTCAACCTCGGAGCGCGTGGTGCAGCAGATGCTGGGCTTGCCGGATCACGCGATGCTCGACATGGGGGATTTCGCTGGCGGGGTGCTTAAATACTTGTCCCGACATCCTGTAGACCGGATCACAATTGGCGGTGGAATTGGAAAAATAACCAAGCTGGCGCAAGGTGCGCGGGACTTACATTCCAAGCGGTCTCAAGTCGACTTTATCGCTTTGAACGAATGGGTTGAACTGGATATCGCATCCTGCAACACCGCACTGGAAGCCGTCACCATCGCACCAGAATTGGCGGCGCGTGTCGCTGTGGAAGCGTTACAACAAGTGAAGCTCATCTTGAAGGACGCACCGGTAGAGCCGAGCATCGTGATCATTGATCGTGCGGGCACCGTGTTGGCGACGGCGGGGCTATGAATATACTTTTGCTGGCCGGCACAAGCGAGGCACGGGATTTGGCGCAGGCTTTGGTTGCGCGTGGCCACGCCGTTACCGCCTCATTGGCTGGTGCGACCCGCGCGCCGCGCAATCTTGGCTGCGACACGCGCATAGGCGGGTTTGGCGGAGAGCAGGGCTTTCGTGACTGGCTGGCGAGCCATCCCGTCGATTTGGTGATCGACGCGACCCATCCGTTTGCAACTAGAATTTCCGAACGCACGGCGCGGATTTGCGATGATGAACAGATTGTAAACCTGCAAGTTCTGCGTGAGCCTTGGAGTCCAAGCGGCGAAGATAATTGGGTTTTTATTGACCACCCAAATCAGGCGCCTGACATTATCGCCGCGGGATCAACTGTATTCCTCGCGACAGGACGTCAGACTTTGGAGCAGTTCGAGGGTTTGTCGTCGTGCTATCTGATTTGCCGTCAGATTGATCCGCCGGATGGTCCTTTTCCGTTCGAGAACGGCAAGTTTTTGGTCGGACGGCCCCCTTTTTCCATAGAAGACGAGGTTCAGCTGTTTACCGAACTGGGTGTCGACTGGCTTGTGGTGAAAAACGCAGGCGGGCAGATGTCACGCTCCAAGCTGGATGCGGCGCGGCAGATGCGAATGCCGGTTCTGATGATTAACCGAATGCCCCCACCGGATGGGCCAATGGTCACGACGGTTGAAGCAGCACTGGAGTGGCTTGATGCGCATTATCAAGGGTGACCCTTGCGTGTCCGAGGGGGCCGCATGGCTGGCCGCGCGCGAGCCGCGCTTTGCGCTGGCATTGACGCAAGTCGGACCCTTGCCGCTACGATTGAAGCCGGAGGGGTTTTCGGAGTTGTTGTCTGCAATCATGGGGCAGCAGGTCTCTATCGCCTCGGCTGCGGCGATTAACGGTCGATTGCGCGATGCCGGGCTGGTGGATGAAGCCTCGGTTTTGGCCGCTACGGAAGATGATCTGCGGGCTTGCGGTCTTTCGCGGCAAAAAATCCGCTATGCTCACGCATTGGCGAGCTCTGGCATCGACTTCGATGCGCTGCGGGCAAAAAACACGCCAGAAGTCATCAAGACATTGACTGCTGTGCCGGGCGTCGGATCGTGGACCGCGGAGATATATGCGATGTTTTCCCTTGGCCATGCGGACGTGTTCGCATCCGGTGATTTGGCGTTGCAAGAAGCGGCTCGCATTTTGTTTGAATTACCAGACAGGCCGAAGGAAAAAGAGATGCGCCAGATGGCGTTGGACTGGTCCCCGTGGCAAAGCGTTGCCGCCCGCATCTTGTGGGCCTATTACCGGGTGGCAAAAGATCGAGAAGGGATCACATGACACGTGTTTTGGAAAGCAGCCGCAAGGCATCGAAATCGGGCGAAGACAGCTCGTTGGTGATCTTCTTGCACGGTTATGGTGCGGATGGTGCGGATTTGCTGGGGTTGGCTGACCCTTTGGCGGAGCATTTACCGGATACGGTTTTCGTTGCGCCAAACGCGCCCGAGCAATGTACAGGCAACCCTATGGGGTTTCAGTGGTTTCCCATTCCATGGATTGATGGCTCATCCGAGGAAGAATCGGAGCGTGGGATGATTCAGGCGGTTGATGATTTGAACGCCTATATCGACGCCACGATGGAAGAAGAGGGCGTGTCCGAGGCGGAAACTATTCTGGTCGGATTTTCGCAAGGGACCATGATGGCCTTGCACATTGCTCCGCGCCGTGCGGATCAGTTCGCGGGTGTCGTTGCGTTTTCGGGGCGATTGTTACGACCTGAATTGCTGGCCGATGAGGCCAAGTCGAAGCCGCCCGTGGTGTTGATCCATGGGGATCAGGACGATGTTGTGCCGCCAATTTCAATGCCGGAAGCAGGAGATGCGCTGCAAGAAGCTGGCTTCCCTGTATATGGTCACGTCATGAAGGGCACCGGTCACGGGATCGCGCCGGATGGCCTTGGGGTTGCGTTGTCGTTTATCGGGCAACAGCTTGGGCTGGACCTTGGCTAACGCGCCTAACTGCGCCTTTGAGTAGCGCGTAGGAATACAATTGGTGTATTGGTAACAAGGCGTTGAACAGGAAACCTAATTTGCCAGTTTTTTGATCGGCAGTGACGGCGGAGCCGAAATACAACCGAGTGCCACCGCTCGCTTCGCGCGTCATGAACCACGACCTTGTCCTTGATGCCATGTCGCTCATCAGTAGCTGGTTTTCGCTACGATCTTCTACATCCCACCCGGCGAAGCGCGTTGTTTTGCCATTCGCAATGTCAGCAGCATCGGTATCGCTTGAGGGACGTCTGGCGGCCAGTTTCAGCACAACACGCTCGCAACGAAACAAAGGCGCGGTGTAGAAGGCTTCGACGAACTCGGGCAGACTGACCTGTTGAGGCATAGTCACAGCGAAGCAATCCGTATAGTGGCCCGAGCCATCAGCATAGAGGCGCAAAAGCGCGTCGTCAGGCAGCGGCGGAGTAGAGACTTTCAGCATAGCTTGATCCCTTTCACGTATTTCAACGAACCTAGCAACCTGACTGCGGTGATGCCCCTGCGGATAATCGTCACATGCCCGTTACTCAGACAGGCCATGTTTGTTGCAAGAGCCGCCATATAGCGGGGCTTGTCAGGTGAGAATAACGATATATAGTTTTTTTAGAACTGGGGCGGGGCTCCCCGCTCTGGTGTTCGCAACGGCACTACAGAGCAGGAGACTTCTTCTCTATGGACGGCGACTTCAGGAACGATTTTGTACGTGAACCGGGGTGTTTGAAACACAATCCGGCATTGGTTCTAAACGCAGATTACCGGCCGTTATCCTACCTTCCGCTGTCATTGTGGACGTGGCAGGAGGCCGTGAAAGCGGCCTTTCTGGACCGTGTCACGATACTGAGCGAGTACGACGATGTCGTCCGTTCGCCATCTATGGAAATTCGCATCCCTAGCGTTGTGGTGCTGAAAGACTACGTGAGGCCCCAAAAACAAGTGGCATTTACGCGATTCAACCTGTTCCTGCGCGACGAGTTTTGTTGTCAGTACTGCGGCGCGCGGGGGGATTTGACCTTTGACCACGTTGTGCCGCGCGCGCATGGCGGGATCACATCATGGGAAAATGTCGTGGCTGCGTGTTCCAAATGCAATCTGCGCAAAGGGTCGCAGTGGTTGCATCGTTCGGGCATGTCCTTGCGCAAGGCGCCCGTGCGCCCCGGTGCGGGCCAGTTGCTGAACATCGGGCGCAAGTTCCCGCCGAACCATCTGCATGAAAGCTGGATCGATTTCCTATATTGGGACGCTGAGCTGGAGCGCTAATCATCATGCGTAAACCGGAATAGGCCTATGCCGAGCAGCTGGCCCCGCCTAGGACGCAGAATTTTGCGCAATGCGGGTGGTTTAGCTGCACGTCCTTTTCGGCCTCTTCCAGCGTCTCGCCCAGCTCGAACTCGGGGGTGTATGCCAGTAGCGTGCAGGCGAGCACTGCGGGCTTGTCCGCCCCTTTGCGTTTGACGACCATCCGCGACGACGAACACATAACCGCATCTGGCGATTTGTCCAAAATGCTCCAGCAGTCAGTGGTGATTTCGGGAACCTCTACGTTTTCGTCCATTTCAGGGAAAAGAACTGTCATGGCAGGGTCTTGTGCATCGATATTAAAGTTGAAATTGGCGAATATACGGGCGTAACCTTCACGTGCGGAGGCGTCGCTTTCGGCCCAAACCGACCTGCCTGCAACGGCCATTCTTGCGCCTTGATCGCTCAGCCATTGCATGCCGTCGATTGTCTTGGAAAACGCGTCTTTGCCGCGTTCTTTGTCATGTACGTCCGGTGACCAATGATCGAGCGATATGCGCAAAGTGAGTTGGTCACCATATTCACTTATCAGCGCGGATAGGTCTGCACGCACAGATTTGCGCATCATTGGGCGCATGGCGTTGGTCAGGATCAGAACGTCGTAGCCGCGATCCAACGCCGCGCGCGCCATACTGCACATATCAGGGTTCATGAAAGGCTCACCGCCGGTAAAGGCAATTTCGCGTACGCCCCATTTGCGGGTTTCGAGCTGGTCGAGATAGTCCTCGACCTCCGCAGTCGTCAGATAGACCAAGGCGTCATTGGAGGGCGATGACAAAATATAGCAGTTTTCGCATTCGATGTTGCACAGGGTTCCAGTGTTGAACCAAAGCGTTTGTGGATTTGACAGGGCAACTGATGCACGGGTTTCACCCTTCGCAGTCACGTAAGGATCCGAGAATTTACCCGCATTTGCCTGCAATACGGTGTCGAGTTGGTCTTTCATCGGTCTTCTCCGTTGCCTGTTGATCTTGGCTATCGTGTTGCGGTGCGAAGAGAAAGTCTCCTGTGTATCTTCTGACACGCTTGTGACCGACGTAGGGAGTGTTAGGGTTCATAGAGAAATTTGCACTGGAAGTGCAGCGTCGTTAGCGCTAACAATGCGGCAATGTCACGCCAGAAAAAAGGGTAGCCCCATGGTCTCACGCGTCATTCCTGTAGAGAGCTTTGATCTTGTAATCTTTGGCGGCACCGGTGATTTGGCCCGTCGCAAGATTTTGCCGGGGCTGTATCGGCGCTTTTTGGCGGGACAGATGCCCGAGGATGCCCGGATCATTGGTGCAGCGCGAAGCGATTTGGACGACGACGGGTATCGGGCGCTCGTGCGCGAGTCCATTGGCGAGTTCGTTTCCGAGAAAAAGCGCAAGCCTAAGGTCGTGGACGCGTTTTTGGCTCAATTGCATTACACGTCAATTGACGCCAAAGGTTCGGGCGGCTGGGATACCCTTGCCAAACTGGTGCGCAAGGACGTAGTTCAGGCGTTTTACTTCTCGGTTGGGCCAAGTTTGTTTGGCGATCTGGCCACGCGATTGCATAAACACAAGATCGCCAATCCCGAGAGTCGTATTGTCGTTGAAAAGCCGTTTGGTCGTGATCTGGAAAGCGCCAAGGCCTTAAATGCCGTGCTTGCAGCCAGCTTTGACGAGCACCAGATTTACCGCATTGACCACTATTTGGGCAAGGAAACCGTGCAGAACCTCATGGCCGTACGCTTCGCCAACATGCTGTTCGAGCCGCTTTGGAACGCCCAATATATCGACCATGTACAGATCACGGTGGCTGAAACGGTGAGCGTCGGTGGACGCGGGGGCTACTACGACAAATCCGGCGCGATGCGGGATATGATCCAGAACCATCTGATGCAGTTGCTTTGTTTGACGGCTATGGAACCCCCGTCGCGGTTTGATCCCGACGCGGTGCGCGACGAGAAGCTGAAAGTGATCCGCGCGCTGGACCCCGTGCCGTCCGAGAATATCGTACGTGGTCAATATGCGGCAGATGAGGGTCAGGCGTCCTATATCGAGCATTCCGAGAACCCTTCGAGCAAGACCGAGAGCTTTATCGCGATGAAGGTCGACATCTCTAACTGGCGTTGGAAAGGCACACCGTTCTATCTGCGTACCGGCAAGCGCATGAAAGGGCGGATGTCAGAGATCGTGATCCAGTTCAAAGACGTGCCGCACTCGATCTTTGAAGAAGATGCCGGAAGCAAGGCAAATGTGCTGGCGATCCGGCTGCAACCGGACGAGGGCATGGACCTTCGTGTGACCATCAAGGAACCGGGCCCAGGCGGTATGCGCTTGATCGACGTACCGCTGGACATGACATTTGCCGAAGCACTTGGGCCGGAAGGCGCGGATGTGCCGGACGCCTACGAGCGGCTGATTATGGATGTGATCCGTGGTAATCAGACGTTGTTCATGCGCGGCGACGAGGTCGAAGCGGCTTGGGCGTGGACCGATCCGATTATCGAGGGCTGGCAGAACCGTGGCGATAAACCGGTTCAATACGAGCCGGGAACAACGGGCCCTGAAGATGCGTTGATGCTGTTGCACCGCGACGGGCGGCGCTGGCGGGAGATTAAATAATGGAACTTATCGAATATCCGGACCGCGATCTGATGATGATCGACCTCGCCAACGAACTGGCAGGGGAGCTGAACGAGGCGTTGATGACCCATGATCAGGTCAGCTTTGCTGTGCCGGGTGGCTCGACACCCGGTCCGGTGTTTGATGCCCTGTGCGCGGCCGATCTTGATTGGAGTCGCGTGACCGTTTTGGTCGGGGACGAGCGGCGGGTGCCGGCGGACCATGAGCGGTCCAACGAGCGTATGATCCGCGCGCGTCTTCTGACGTCGCGGGCTGCGGCGGCGAACTATGTGTCGATCAGGCCGGATGGCGATGCGTTGCCCGATATATCCGCACATCTGCCACTGTCGGTGCTGGTTGTGGGGATGGGGGCGGATATGCATACCGCATCGCTGTTTCCGGGCTCCCCCGATTTGGAGGCCGCGTTGGCCTCTGATGCGCCGGATCTGATGATGGTAGAAGCTTCCGACGGGTTGGAGCCGCGCGTTACCCTAAGCGGTCGCGTGTTGGAGGAAGCCATGAGCAGCCATGTTCTGATCGCGGGCAAAGAAAAGCGCGAAGCACTGGATCGTGCTACCCACGCAACCCGCATGGAAGCCCCAATCCGGACCGTCCTTGCGAATGCAACCGTACATTGGGCGCCGTGATGAATTGGACCGACCTGAAAACCAGTGCCGAACAGCGCGCAACGCTCGCAGCTCTTTTCGGGGAAAATCCCAACCGTGCGCACGAATATTCCGTGCAGCATGGCGACATGCTGTTCGACTACTCCAAAACCCAGATTGGCGCGGACGACCGTGCGTTGCTTTTATCAATGGCTGCGAACGCTGGTGTTGAGGCGCGGCGCGAGGCCATGTTTTCAGGCGAGAAAATCAACGAGACCGAGGACCGCGCGGTGCTCCACACGGCGTTGCGCGAAATGGGTGACCGCTCGGTGTTGGTCGATGGTGTAGACGTCATGCCGGGCGTGCGCGAGACCCGCGCGCGGATGGCTGATTTTTCCGAAGCTGTGCGATCTGGCGCTGTCAAAGGGCAGGGCGGTGCGATCACGGATGTGGTTAATATTGGCATTGGCGGCTCTGATCTTGGCCCTGCAATGGCTGTGTTGGCACTGGCGCCGTATCATGATGGGCCACGGGTTCATTTTGTTTCCAACGTAGACGGCGCGGATGTTGCTGACACGCTACGCGGGCTGGACCCTACGACGACGCTGGTGATTGTGGCGTCCAAGACGTTTACCACGATTGAGACCATGACCAACGCGCGCACCGCGCAAGAGTGGATGGCCGAACGTGTAACGGACACGGGCGCGCAGTTTGCAGCGTTGTCTACCGCTGAAGACAAGACCGCCGAGTTGGGCATCGCGCCGGAGCGTGTGTTCGGGTTCGAGGATTGGGTCGGCGGACGCTATTCCTTGTGGGGGCCGATTGGTTTGTCTCTGATGATTGCCATCGGCGCGGATGACTTTGATGCCTTCCTGCGCGGTGCCTATGACATGGATTGCCATTTCCGCGATGCACCGCTGGATCAGAACCTGCCAGTGATGCTTGCTTTGGTTGGAGTTTGGAACAACCAAGGCTGCGGCCATGCGACCCGCGCGGTGCTGCCCTATGATCAACGCCTGACACGGCTTCCGGCGTATTTTCAGCAGCTGGAAATGGAAAGCAACGGCAAATCCGTGGCGATGGACGGTTCTGCATTGGACGTGAATTCAGGCCCTGTGGTCTGGGGTGAGCCCGGCACGAATGGACAACATGCGTTCTATCAATTGATCCACCAAGGCACGCGAGTTGTTCCGTGCGAATTTATGGTGGCGCGGGAAGGTCACGAGCCGGAGCTTGCGCATCAGCACGAGTTGTTGGTGGCCAACTGTCTGGCGCAGTCCGAGGCATTGATGGTGGGTCGCGGCCTTGAACAAGCAACTGCGATTATGGCGAAGCGTGGGCTAACGGGTGCTGAGTTGGACCGCCAAGCGCGCCATCGGGTGTTCCCCGGCGACCGGCCTTCGACGACGCTGGTTTACCCCAAGTTGACCCCGTTCGTGTTAGGCCAGATCATCGCCCTGTACGAGCACCGCGTGTTTGTTGAAGGCGTGATGCTTGGGATTAATTCCTACGACCAATGGGGCGTTGAGCTTGGCAAAGAGCTGGCCAATGCGCTGACGCCGGTGCTTCGTGGCGAGACGTCTGACAAAGGCAAGGATAGCTCGACCCGTCTGCTGTTGGATTATTTGCGTCAGCGCGACTAGGCGTCCACCGCCCCGTCGCGTGACTTCAGTAGATCGCGCAATTCGGGGCTCATCGGACGTTTTGTGCCATCTGCATTCAGCTGCACGATCACGGCATGTGACGTGGTGCGCAGCTTCCCGCCGGACCATACGGCGTAGTCCATCTTGAAACTCGACTTACGGAGCACACTTGAACGACCCGTGACGATATAGTCCTCGGCCAACTTCATCTCGGCGAGGTAATCCACCTGGACCTGACGCAGCACCAATTGTGGTGCGTCTTCGCCAATGTAGCCAATGCCGTAAGCCTGCATGTATTGAATGCGAAAGCTCTCGAACCAGCCAAGATAGGCCGCATTGTTGATGTGTCCCAGCGGGTCAAGCTCGCCGAAGCGCGTGCGGTCAGCGACGCCAAACCTCCAGGGCTCGGGGATGCCAAATGCGCGAAGCGTGTCGGCGTCTAGGGGCGTATGATAGGGGAGTGTTTTCATAATATTTGGAGCGGGTAACGAGAATCGAACTCGTAACTAAAGCTTGGGAAGCTGCCGTGATACCTTTTCACCATACCCGCCTTGGCTTTGAATTAAGTGAGCCGCGCGGTGACGTCAAGAGCGCCTGCGTCGCCTGCGACCGCCGTCTTTGTCTCCGCCACCTGTGTTAAAGTTTACATCTGGCAAGGTGAGAATGGCGAACAGGTTCGGGAATGATTCAACCGCGTTGGGGATGTTGGAGGCGTTGACAAAATGTTCCTGAAAGCGTGGCTCGATGGCGGTTTCAATCTTGTGGATGTCATGCACGGTCTGCTCGATCTCGGCGCGGGCCTTGGTGTTCAACAATGCGATCCGCGCGCCAGTTCCTGCGGCGTTGCCGGCGGATGTAACCTTATCAAGCGGTGCGTCAGGGATCATGCCCAAGACCATGGCGTGTTTGGGCGAGATATGCGCACCGAACGCACCGGCCAACACGACGCGGTCAACGGTGTCGACACCGAATTTGTCCATCAGCAGGCGCGCGCCAGAGTAGAGCGCGGCCTTTGCCATCTGGATTTCGCGGATGTCGCGGTTGGTAACAGTGATCGGGCGCTCTGGGTCGTCATAGACCATATAGCTATAAGTTCTTCCATCCTGAAAACAACGGCTTGTACCAGTTTGTTCAGGTGATCCGATCAGGCCGGGACCGTCGACGATGCCTGCCATGCGCATTTCGGCCACCATCTCGATGATGCCAGATCCACAGATGCCTGTTATGCCCGTACTCGCGATAACTTCGTCAAAGCCATCTTCGTCGGACCAAACGTCAGAGCCGATCACGCGGAAGCGTGGCTCTTTGGTCACGGGGTCGATTTCCACGCGCTCGATCGCGCCGGGGGCCGCGCGTTGACCGGAGCTGATTTGCGCACCCTCGAAGGCGGGACCGGTGGGCGAAGAGCAGGCAAGGACTTTGTCTTTGTTGCCAAGCAGGATTTCGGCGTTGGTGCCGACGTCCACAACCAACACAAGGTCCTCGGATTTATCAGGGGCCTCCGACAGTGCAACTGCGGCGGCGTCTGCGCCCACGTGACCCGCAATGCAAGGCAGGATATAGACGCGGGCGGCGGGGTGTAGGTTTAACTCCAACTCAATGGCGCGCAGGGACAGCGCTTCGGATGTGGCAAGCGCGAAGGGGGCTTGGCCCAGCTCGAACGGGTCAATACCAAGGAACAGGTGGTGCATGACTGGGTTGCACACGAAGACCGCATCCACGATCAGGTCGCGATCAATCTCGGCTTCGGAGGCGATCTGCACAAAGAGCGAGTTCATGCCTTCGCGGACCGCACGGGTCATTTCCTCGGCCCCGCCGGGGTTCATCATCGAATAACTGACGCGGCTCATCAGGTCTTCACCAAAGCGGATTTGCGGGTTCATGATGCCGGATGATGCCACGACTTCGCCCGTCGCCAAATCGCATAGATGCCCCGCGATTGTCGTGGAGCCGAGATCGACAGCAAGGCCATAAACCGTCCCATCATAGAATCCGGGCCAGATATGCATGATACGTGGGCCGAACATGTTGTCGCCAAGGTGGACGGCGCAAGTCACCTTCCATTCCCCCTTACGCAAGGTCGGTTGAAGCGTTTTGAGCAGGCCCAGATCAACCTCCAGCGCGGGCAGGTCCCAGTCGTGGCGCAGGGCTTTAATCAACCGCTCCAGATCACCGGAGGGTTCATGCATGTCGGGCTGCTCTACTTCGACATAGTACAGCTTGGTGGATGGGTTCAGGGTAATATCACGCGCTTCGACACGCTTGCGAACGACTTGTTTGTGAACTTGGCTGCTTTCGGGGACGTCGATGACGATGTCGCCTTGCACTTGAGCCTGACACCCAAGGCGACGACCTTTGGTCAGCCCGCGCTTGTCGTCATAGCGCTGCTCGACGCTGTTCCAGTCGGAAAGCGCACCATCGCGAACCGTGACGCCGTGCTTGGGGAATTCGCCGTATGACGGGGTAATCTGGCATTTGGAGCATATGCCGCGCCCACCACAGACGCTATCAAGATCAACACCAAGTTGACGCGCAGCTGTCAGGACAGGCGTGCCCTTGGGGAAATGGCCGCGTTTGCCAGAGGGCGTGAAGATAACGAGCGGGTCATGGTCGGACATAGGGGCACCGAAGCAGTTGTTTCTTCCTGAAGTTGTAGGACTTTCACCCCCATGCGCAATGGCCGTCTGCGACCTGATCTTGCAAGAATACGCATGGTTTTCATGAATGAGATCAAGTTCCCCCCGTTACTTCGGCTCAGGCAACTTCTTCTTGGTGAACGGGTGCAGAAACTGCTTCACGAAGCCACGTGGAACCTGCTCGCCCGCCACGCCGTAGCGCTTGGGCCAGCGGCCTTCGGGCATATGGTAGGTGCCGAACAAGCGGTCCAAAATCGGGAAGTGGATGGCGTAGTTGACGTCGATCGCCTCGCGCTCCGCGCCGTGGTGCCAATGGTGGAAGCGGGGCGTGGCGAAGGTGCTCTCGATTGCTTTCAGGTTCCAGCCGATATTGGAATGGATGAAGTGCGAGTAGAAATACACGATCAGCACATAGGCCTGAATAGCAGCCGGATCGAAGCCAAGGGTAAACATCGGGATCGCGGTGAAGCCGCGCAGTATCGCGATTTCAATAAAGTGCATACGAGAGCCTGCCAGCCAGTCCAGATGTTTGGCGGAGTGGTGAACGGCATGGAAACGCCACAGCGCCGGTATCGTGTGGAACGTGCGGTGGACCCAATATTGCACGAAATCCGAGAACACCAAAATGGCGAATAGCTGAACAAGGAAGGGCAGGGCGAAAACCCACTCCTGTATCGGCCCCATGTTGATGTAGCCGGTGATTAGGTTCGATGGCATCAATGTCAGGAATGTCAGGATTTGCACCATGAGGGAGGACACAAGGTAGTAAAACATGTCTTCCTGCCACTCGGGGCGGAAAACGGTTTGGTCGTTGTCTTGTGGGAAGTATCGCTCGAGCGGGACAAAGAGGAAGCCCAGGAAAACCACGTTCAGAATGAAGAAATCGAGACCAAAATACAGTGGCGCCGTTAGAGTAGATCCGTCATCCGGTGTCCCGATGAGGGAGACGATGACGATCATGAACAGCGCCGTCCAGCCCAGAATTTTGTCACGCGATAGCAGCAACGATACGAGTGCAAAGGCGTAGCCAAGCAGGAGCACCACTTGGAGCAGGAGTTGGAGATGCGCTGGCGTGATGACCGTCGCCAGATCGGGCGTTGAGAACAGGCCGGGGAAATACATTACTGCAAGAATTGCCGCCGCGGTGAGGCCCGCCAAAAGCGCGCCGCCACCGGATAACCAGCCGCTACCAAAAGGACGGTCTTCGCGCGGGCGTTCGAGTTGGGCCTTTAAGCGGCGGATAAAAGACACTGGGCAAATCTCCTGACTGAAATATATCAGCGTTTTGCCGCATCTTCCTGATCAGGCAAAGCGAAATATACCGCTTTGCCTTTTGTTTAGCGTGTATTAGCCCCGACGGCGACGCCCGCCCGCGCGTCCACCACGGGCGGCAGCGGCAGAGCCGTCTGCGTTCTTTGGCTTGTTGAAGTTGATCCAAGCACCACCGGACGGGTCTTGGTTCATCAGGAAGTTGGCGGCGCGGATAGCCTCCATCTCCTTGCCGGGTTGCGGCTTGGTGGAGCCGAGGCCGGTCAGTTGCGCCAGCAGTTCTGGATCAATATCGTCTGGAACGACGATGCCCGCAGCAGCAAGAGCATCGAGCTTTTCTTGCATCTTGATAGGCCCGACGGGCAAGGCGACAGGGTTCATAATAGCGGACGTCATGCCAGCAGCCATCGCCATGGGCAGAAAGGCGTTGTTGACGCCGTGGCGGTTGGGCAGGCCGAACGAGATGTTGGATGCGCCGCAGGTGGTGTTCACGCCCAATTCTTCGCGCAGGCGGCGTACAAGGGTGAACACCTGCAAGCCCGCGGTGCCCATCGCGCCGATGGGCATGACCAGTGGGTCAACGACGATGTCATGTGCGGGGATGCCGAAGTCGGCGGCACGCTCCACGATCTTCTTAGCGACGGCAAATCGCACGTCGGGGTCTTCGGAAATGCCGGTGTCATCGTTCGAAATCGCAACCACAGGAACGTTGTATTTCTTGACCAATGGCAGAACCAGCTCAAGGCGCTCTTCTTCACCCGTGACGGAGTTCAACAATGGGCGGCCTTCGGCAGCCGCAAGACCGTTTTCCAACGCGCCCGGGACCGAGCTGTCGATGCACAAAGGAATGTCGGTAACCTTCTGAACACGCTCAACAAGTTCTTTCATCAAGGTCGGCTCGACGAAGTTGTTGTCGGCATAACGCGGGTCTTCGGCCATTTTGTTGGAGAAGACCGCACCCGAGTTGATATCGAGAATGTTCGCGCCCGCCAGCGTTTGGGCAATCGCATCGGCTTCAACGCGGGAGAAGTCGCCTTTTTCCAGCTCCTCGTTGAGGATCTTACGCCCTGTCGGGTTGATCCGCTCTCCGATCACGCAGAACGGTTGGTCAAAGCCGATAATGGCGGTTTTGGTTTTGGATTCGACGATCGTGCGGGTCATTAACTGATCTCTCTTATGCTTGGTCTGCCGGAACGCCGGAGGCGCCGCCATTGGCGATGGCCCAGTTGGCGTTGGTCTTGATGCCGCCAAGCGGGAAGAAGTGAACGGATTCGATGTTGAAGTCAGGGTTCGCTGCCTTGTGCGCGGCAAGGGTGTTGATCACCTCGGTAGGCTCGTAGGGCAGCAGCAGTTTGGTGACGTCCATGGCGCGCTTTTGCAGCACTTTCAGCGACGGGCCGACGCCGCAGGCGATGGCGAACTTGATCAGCGTTTGCAGCTTGGCAGGGCCGGCGATGCCGATATGAACGGGCAGGTCGATGCCTGCCGCCTTGATGGAGTTGGCCCATTCGATGATCGGACCAGCCTCGAAAGCAAACTGCGTGGCCAGCGCCATCTTGGCGTCAGTTGTTTCGGAGAATTTCTGTTTCCATGCAAGTGCATCCGAGACGTTCTTCATGCTGCCATCAGTGTCGATGTCGCGGTTGCCTTCGGGGTGGCCTGCGACGTGCAGGCGGTCGAAGTCACCGAACAGGCCGGTTTCCAGCAGCTGCATGGAACTGTCGAACTCACCATGCGGCTGGGCGACGCCGCCAGCCAGCAGCAACGCTTGCTTAACGTCTGCTTCACCTTGGTAGCGGGCAATCCAGTCGGATAGCGTGGCTTTGTCTTTGATAATGCGCGCGGGGAAGTGGGGCATCACTTTGTAGCCGTCGCGGTTCAAGCGCGCGGCGGTGGCGACCATCTCGTCAATTGGTGTGCCTTCGATGTGGGCGATGTAGACGCGGGTGCCTTCGGGCAGCAACTCGCGGAAGTCTTCGACCTTCTCGGCGGTGCGGGGCATCACCTCGATGGAGTAATCCTTCAGGAAGGTCTCTACCTGCGGGTTCACCGTGACCTCTTGAGCCGGTGCGGTGCGTTTGAAGTTTAGCAAGGCCATGAGCCCCTCCCTAATGCGCGTCGTGATCGTGTCAGGCGGCATTGCCGTCATTCGCGATCAGCTGCTTGATCCTGTCGGTGTCGTATTCGGCCTCTAGCCGCGCCGCTTCGGCTTTTGCGACCTCTTGAGGGTCGCCATCGACTTCGTAAGGCGCGGCCTTGCGCCAATCGGCCAGATAGGCATCGGCATCCTTGGCCCCAACCTTCATCGCCGCGCGGTCAATGGCCTGCTCGAAGCGTTCTTCTAGCTGGACTTTATGGCCACGGCGGCCCTTGCCCACGATGACCTGAGCGGGGATGTCGCGCCAGTAAACTATTGTCACATCGGGCATGGGGTCGAATCCTTCGTATTGCGCGCCGTTTTATCGACTCTATGCGTCTGTTGACGGTAGCCGAGGTGCGTTTTCGACATTT
The DNA here is from genome assembly GCF_003663885.1 of Litoreibacter meonggei. Classification (GTDB taxonomy): domain Bacteria; phylum Pseudomonadota; class Alphaproteobacteria; order Rhodobacterales; family Rhodobacteraceae; genus Litoreibacter; species Litoreibacter meonggei. The sequence continues at coordinate 35,569 of NZ_RCCE01000001.1, read as the reverse complement.
GAACAAGGCGGAGCGACCCTGACCTGTCGCACCCATAGCTAAGGGGCTTTGCGCGTAGGAGCCAGCTATCACCCGTCTCATATTTCTCATGGTTTTTATGAGGTTGGGACAAGGTCTTGCTTGCTTCAAAGCGTTTGCGCTCCTACGTTGAGGGTAACCCTGAGTTTAGGAGGCCCTGCGCCATGGCGAAACGTCCGCCGCACAGTGCGGGCCCGTTCGTCAAACCGGCCCTTGTGCCGACCGCGCGGCCCGCGACCCAGCCTGCACCCGCAGGCAAACCAGACCCGGCTGACCTCTATGCGGCGCTGGATCTTGGCACCAATTCATGCCGCATGTTAATCGCTCAGCCCAAGGGCAGCCAGTTCCACGTCGTCGACAGCTTTTCCAAATCCGTGCAGCTTGGGGCGGGGCTTGAGAGCACCGGCAAGCTGTCGCGCAATTCTATGGCACGCACGGTTGGGGCATTGAAGATTTGCCAGAAGAAACTGCGCCACCATGAGGTAAAGCGGATGCGGCTGGTGGCCACCGAAGCCTGTCGGCGCGCGACCAATTCTGAAGAGTTCCTGAAGCTCGTGACCCGTGAGACGGGGCTGGATCTGGAGATTATCAAGCCGGAGGAAGAAGCCCGCTTTGCTGTGATTTCTTGCGCGCCTTTGGTGTCGGTGAACACGGAGCAATTGTTGGTGGTCGACATCGGTGGCGGTTCGACGGAACTGGTGTGGATCGACCTGAGCCGTGTTCCCAAAGTGGACCGCCCCCGTGCGATCATGCGGCTGCACACAGGGTTTGACAGCAAGAACAGCGAGTTTCCGGCGGCCAAGGTTGTGGACTGGATTTCGGTGCCGTTGGGCGTTGCCACGTTGCGCGACCAGTTCAACGATGTGGATGACGACGGGGCGCGTTTCGCGTTGATGTCGTGGTTTTTCGAGGAAAATCTGGCCGAATTTACACCCTATATCGACGCGGATCAGGTCAGGGCAGGATTCCAGATCGTCGGCACGTCGGGGACTGTGACGACTGTGGCTGCGTCCCATCTGGGATTGAAGCGTTATGACCGCAACAAGGTGGACGGTCTTCGGATGACGTCGGACCAGATTGACCACGTGATCCAGAGCTACCTGCATATGGGGCCTGAGGGCCGCCGCACCGATCCGCGCATTGGCAAGGACCGTCACGCGCTGATCATGTCTGGGGCTGCCATTTTGCAGGCTTTGCTGCGGGTCTGGCCCACCGACCGCTTGTCTGTGGCGGATCGGGGCTTACGTGAAGGGCTCCTCTATGCGCAGATGTCGAGTGACGGGGTGTTGGAGGAAGGGCCTTACTAAGCTGGCCTTTGCGCGTCAGTAGGGGTAGGGAAGCCTCCGGCGGGAATATTTTTACCAAGATGAAGTTGAGAGCATGGCCAAATCACCAACCGGACCAAACGGCAGTAAGGCTGGAAATACCTCGGGGCGCGGGCAGCGCGATCTGAAGGTGAAGGTGAAGTCCGCGCGCGGGCGCACCATGTCTTCGACGTTGTGGCTGCAGCGCCAGTTGAACGACCCTTACGTCAAACGCGCCAAGGCCGAAGGGCTGCGCGGGCGGGCGGCGTTCAAGATTTCCGAAATTGACGACAAGTACCGCTTCCTGACGCCGGGCAAGCGGGTGGTCGACCTTGGCTGTGCGCCGGGGGGGTGGTGTCAAATCGCCGCCAAACGTGTGAACGCGTTGGGCGACCGCGCAGGCAAGGCGCAAGGTTATGTGCTTGGGGTCGACATCCAAGAAGTCGAGCCGATCCTAGGTTGCGAGCTGCATGTTCTGGACTTTCTGGACGAAGGCGCTGATGACAAAGTGAAAGAATGGCTTGGCGGCCCTGCTGATGTCGTGATGAGCGATATGGCGGCGGCGTCCTGCGGACATAAGCAAACCGACCACATGCGCATCATCGCGCTGTGCGAGGCGGCGGCCTATTTCGCCTTTGACGTGCTGGAAGAGGGCGGCGTTTTCGTCGCCAAAGTTCTGGCCGGTGGCGCGGAGGGCGAGTTGCAGCACATCCTGAAGCAGCGCTTTAAAAAGGTGGCGAATTTCAAACCCGGTGCGAGCCGGTCCGACAGTTCGGAGAAGTTTGTCGTGGCCCAAGGGTTCAAGGGGCGAGATTAAAGCCCTTCACGCTTGAGCCGTTGCAACTCGCGGTCCAGCGCGTTGAGAAATTGCGAGCGGTCCTTGTTGGAGAACGGCGCGGGGCCGGAGGTTTGCTCCAGCCCCGCGCGCAGGTCCGCCATGATCGCGCGGGTCGCAATAGCCCCGCCGATATTGGACGAGTTGAACGGCTTGCCCGTTGGCCCCAGCACCGTAGCGCCGACCTCGATGCAGCGACCCGCCAGCAAGATGTCGGCGGTGATCACCACGCAGGACGGCGTGGCGTTCTCGGCGATCCAGTCGTCGGCCGCATCGAACCCGTCGGAGACCACCTGCATGGAGATCAGCGGATGGTTCGGTGTGCGTAGGTAACTGTTGGCGACCAAGGTCACGGGCGTGTTCAGGCGATAGGCGACCTTGAAGATCTCCTCTTTCACGGGGCAGGCGTCTGCATCGACGAGGATAGAGGGCATATTTGGTGCTCCGAGGGTGTTTGCGTCCCTTTGCCACAAAATCTGCCCTTTCGCATCCGAGAAATCCATGAAATAGGAAACTGCCAAACGAACCCTCCCCAAGGAGTACCCCCATGGAGATTCGCGAGGCCCTCACCTTTGACGATGTGCTGCTTGTTCCAGGCGCATCCAACGTGCTGCCATCGACGGCGGATACGCGCACTTTTGTGACCAAATCAATAGCGATGAATATCCCGTTGCTATCGTCGGCAATGGACACCGTGACCGAAGCCCGCATGGCGATTGCCATGGCGCAGGCTGGCGGGATCGGGGTGATCCACCGCAATCTGGATTTGGAAGAGCAGGCCCGTCAGGTGCGGCGTGTGAAACGGTTCGAGAGCGGGATCGTTTATTCCCCGATTACGTTGACCTCGAATCAGACGCTTGCGGACGCGAAAGCTTTGCAGGAGCGCTACAAAGTAACCGGCTTCCCTGTTGTTGACGGCAAAGGCCATGTGCTTGGCATCGTGACCAACCGTGACATGCGGTTTGCCAGCGATGACAACACCCCCGTCTCGGCGATGATGTCCACCGACAATCTGGCAATGCTGCGCGAGCCTGCCGATCTGGATGAGGCCAAGTCTTTGATGGAATCGCGCCGCATCGAAAAGCTGCTGGTTGTGGATGGTAACGGCAAGCTGACTGGCTTGCTGACGCTCAAAGATATCGAGCAGGCCGTATTGAACCCACAAGCCTGTAAGGACGAATTGGGCCGTTTGCGCGTGGCTGCGGCGACGACCGTGGGCGATGCAGGGTTTGAACGCTCCGAGGCGCTGATCGACGCGGGCGTTGATCTGGTGGTGATCGACACGGCACATGGGCACTCTGAGGGCGTTGCCATCGCGGTTGAGCGGGTCAAGAAGCTGTCCAACAAAGTGCAGGTTGTAGCGGGCAATGTCGCAACGGCGGAGGCGACGCGGGCGCTGATTGGCGCAGGTGCGGACGCCGTGAAGGTTGGTATCGGCCCGGGCTCGATCTGTACGACACGCATGGTCGCGGGTGTCGGCGTGCCTCAACTGACGGCCATTATGGATTGCGCATCCGGCGCGGGTGACGTGCCGGTGATTGCGGATGGTGGTATCAAATTCTCGGGCGATTTTGCCAAAGCGATTGCGGCGGGTGCCAGCTGTGCGATGGTCGGCTCGATGATCGCAGGGACGGACGAATCCCCCGGAGAAGTTATTTTGTATCAAGGCCGTAGCTTTAAAAGCTACCGTGGTATGGGGTCGCTTGGCGCAATGGCCAATGGCTCGGCGGACCGGTATTTCCAGAAGGACGCGGCGTCTGACAAGCTGGTTCCGGAAGGGATTGAGGGGCAGGTGCCTTATAAGGGGTCGGCCAGTGCGGTCGTGCACCAGATGGTTGGCGGCTTGCGCGCGGCCATGGGGTACACTGGGGCTGCGACGATCAAGGATATGCATGAGCGCGCAAGTTTTGTGCGCATCACTGGCGCGGGGCTGAAGGAAAGCCACGTGCATGATGTCCAGATCACCCGCGAGTCCCCGAACTACCGGATCGGCTAGATGACCCCTGCGGCGCGCCTGTCGGCGGCAATTGAGGTTCTTGACCAATATCTGTCAGGCACCGCCGCCGAGAAGGCATTGACCAACTGGGCGCGGCGTTCGCGGTTTGCAGGATCGAAGGATCGGGCCGCGGTACGCGACATCGTGTTTGATTGCTTGCGGAAGCGTGAAAGCTACAGCCGTTCAGCAGGCGGTTTAACTGGCCGCGGGCTTGTCGTGGCACATGCTGCGAATGTTACACACGGCCTGGACGACCTGCGGGCGATGTTTACCGGCGAAGGGCATGCGCCGGATGTGTTGGGTGCCGATGAACAGACGCGGCTTAGCTTGCCTCAGCAAAACGTATACAACCTGCCAGCTTGGCTTGCGTCTGAATTGGAAGTATCGGTCGGCGAGGATGCTTTGGCGATAGCCACCGTTTTGACAGAGCGTGCAGTTGTTTACCTGCGGGTTAACCTGTCACGCGGTTCTCTGGACACTGCGATCTCCTCGTTGGCCACCGACGGTATAGTCGCCGTTCCGCATAATTTAGCGAAGACAGCATTGGAAGTTATAGAAAATCCAAGGAAAGTCGCGTCCAGCGTGGCCTATACGTCTGGATTGGTCGAACTGCAGGATGCGGCGTCCCAAGCCTTGTGTGCGGGGCTTCCCGTTGCGGAGCGTATGCTGGATTATTGCGCCGGCGGCGGCGGCAAGGTGCTGGCCTATGGCGATCAGAGCGGCGCGAAACTGTTTGCCCATGATGCTAACCCACAACGTCTACGCGACCTACAGCCGCGCGCGAAACGGGCAGGGTTGAAGGTACAGGTTCTGACCACGGATGCCTGCCAGAAGGCCGAGCCGTTTGATTTGGTACTGTGCGACGTTCCATGTTCTGGGAGCGGGGCATGGCGTCGATCACCCGAAGGCAAGTGGTCATTGACCCGTGAGTCATTCGAGAAATTGCTTGCAGTTCAGCAGGAAATTTTGCGCGAAGCGGCTCCGCTGGTTGCTATGAACGGCGTGCTGGCTTTCGCCACGTGCTCGTTGTTTCAGAGTGAGAATGAGGATCAGATTGCGCAGTTTTGCGCGGAAAACAACGGCTGGCACTGCTCGTTTGACCGCCGCTTTTCCCCGCTTGAGGGCGGGGACGGGTTCTATATCGCTTACTTGACGAGAGATACGCCGACTTAATAGGTCGCTTCACGCCATCCGTTAAGAGCCAGTTAATAGTTCTCGGGGATGGTTTTGAGGAGTGATTCTATTGGGAGCGCGGGTTTGAACCAACTGGTGGAGGCAGGCAGTGCCATAAGTCGTGCAAGTGAGGGGCTGGCATCGCGCATTGGGATTCCTGCAGCTCTTGTAGTTATTCTTGTCATGTCTTTTCTGACTATCTCGGATCTTCGGATATTCCTGATCGTGGCCGCAATATGTGGGGTGGTTGGCCTTGGGGCGGTCACCATGCGGCGTTTTTCGGCGGGTAAAGGGGCACCCGCGGTATCGATTGATGACGTGATCGCCCATGACGAAAGAGCGGTCTTCGTCACTGACGCCAGTGGCCTTGTCCTATCGAAAAACGCAGCCGCAAAAAAGCTACTCTCAGTGCCGGAGGGCGAGGCGCTGGAGCAGGCGCTTGGACAAATGATGAGCAACGCCAGCGCAATCGTGTTTCGCCTGCAGACCAAGGCGCAGAAGGCCGATTTCGCGCATGAAGATGTTGTGACGCGGCGCGGGAACTTCCGCATCTCAGCGCATAGGATTGCCAATTCGGAAGACCTGATTTGGCGGATACAATGTCAAACCGAGCAATCCGGCGGAGGCCATGCCGCTGATCGGTTGTCGCTGCCAATGTTCACAATCGGTGGTTCGGGGTCTGTACTTTTCATGAATGAAGCGATGCGAAAGCTTGTCGGCGGGCGGGCCAAGACGCTGAGTTCGATATTTGTCGACGTTCCAGAAACCTCCGGTCAGCACTCAGTCGTGAACGGTCCAGATGGCCCTGTTGACGTGATGGTCGTGATTTTGGATGGGTCTTTGGGGCGATGTGAGTATTTCCTGGCACCGGTTGTTGACGCTATTGCCGCCAAAACGACAATGGCACAGCTTGAAGATTTCCCGATTGCATTGCTTGAACTCGATCGCGACGGTCGGGTGACGGATTCCAACCGCATCGCCAAATCGCTTCTGGCGCTTGAGGATGAACCAGCAGAAACCATGAGTGATCTTATAGAAGGTCTGGGACGGCCGGTGAATGACTGGCTGGCCGAGGCGGTTGAGGGCAAGGGCCTTCATCGACCGGAAGTGCTGAAATGTCGGCGTGGCTCTGACGAGATGTACGTTCAGGTTACCTTGGGCCGCGTGATCAATAACGGTGAGGTCTCTTTGATTGTTTTGATCAATGATGCCACTGAATTGAAATCTCTTGAGAAGCAGTTTGTACAAAGCCAGAAAATGCAAGCCATTGGCCAGTTGGCGGGGGGGGTCGCGCATGATTTCAACAACCTGCTGACAGCAATTTCCGGGCATTGTGATTTGCTTATGATCCGACATGATTCCGGAGACGCAGACTATGCGGACTTGGAGCAGATTAACCAGAATGCCAATCGTGCGGCTTCGCTTGTTGGCCAGCTTCTTGCATTTTCGCGCAAGCAAAACTTGCAGCTTGAAGTGTTGGATATGCGGGACACAATTTCTGATTTGACGCATCTGCTAAACCGGCTGGTGGGTGCTCAGATATCGCTCAAGCTAACCCATGACCCGAATTTGATGTCTGTTCGCGCCGATCGCCGACAGTTGGAGCAAGTGTTGATGAACCTCGTCGTGAACGCGCGCGATGCGTTGGACGGGCAAGGACAGATTGGAATCGAAACTCGCAATGTCAAATTGACGTCCGAGTTGCGCCGCGACCGCGCTGTTGTTCCTGCGGGGGACTACGTTCTCGTCAAAGTCAGTGATGACGGGAGCGGCATACCTGTCGAGAAACTGCCCAAAATCTTCGAGCCGTTTTACACAACCAAAAAGACCGGTGAAGGGACTGGACTAGGGCTGTCCACGGCATATGGGATTATCAAGCAGTCGGGCGGGTTCATTTTTGCGGATAGTGAATTGGGTCAAGGGACTGTGTTTACGATATATTTTCCAACTCATGACAAACCCGTCGTAGCTGAAAATGCGTCCGAACCCGCGCCGATTGCGGTCGAAACTGGTCCGATGGATGGCGTTGTGCTTCTGGTTGAAGATGAGGCGCCGGTGCGTGCGTTCGCAAGCCGTGCGCTTCAATATCGGGGTTTTCAGGTTGTCGAAGCAGATTGCGGAGAAACCGCGTTGGACCTACTCGAAGACGCGTCGTTAGATATCGACATCGTTTTGACAGATGTCATTATGCCCGGCATGGACGGGCCTACCTGGGTTAACGAAGCACGAAAATCGCGGCCACGTTTAAGGGTGGTCTTCATGTCGGGATATGCCGATGGCAGCACTGTGGAGGAGCAGCTTACCATTCCTGAATCTGCCTTTTTGCCAAAACCGTTCTCGCTGGACGAGCTGACATCTACGGTTCGCAGACATCTGAGTTCTGCAGCGTAGGTGAAGTTGCCGGCTCAGGAGACGGACAATGGTCCGTCTTGCAACGCATGGTAGATTTCAAAATCAAGCGCACATGCTTTATGTAGCTCGGTCGATAGCTCTGGTGATAGCGCCAGCTCTTTCGTTGGGGACCGATTGACTGATTTCAGGATGATCTCGCGCTCCAGCCTTTGCTCGAGAAACCGGATAGCCGCGGCAAGGTCGTGATAGGAAAAAAGGTGATTGATCAGAAGGTCGCCGCTCTGATCTGTAACAAATCTGGCTTGACGACCTACATTGGCATAGGGCGGTTGATCGTCTAGCAGATAAGCTGCCACAAATTCGTTGAAGGTGACGTCAGCCGTGCTGTTTGGGTGCCTGTCTAATGCGGGGCGCTGACGGTAGCGAAACCAGCTGCCTAGCCAATCAACCGGCTCGCGTATAACAGCCATGGTTTCTAGCGGCGGTAGGTTTCCGCGTTCGAACAGGTTGCGGTATTTGGCTTCAAAGTTACGCGCATTCGTGTGCTTGATTCCCGGCGGATCGCGAAAAATAGCGGAGGCCTTGGGCCCCAAAGCATTCTCAATCGCCGATGTTCCCGTTTTAGGAACAGCAAGAAACGCCAGCCGTTCTCGAAAGAAAATCATCATCTTAGGGCTGCCTGCCTGTTTTTATTGTGTTTTAAACTAGTCCTTAACCTTGCTGCTGAAAAGATGATCAAAGTTTTTACTTGAAGTGTTCTCTTTTTGTGCTCATACGTATGGGAACAAGAGGCGAACATAAGCAGTCATTGCCGCAGTTTAAGCGGTGTGAAATAAGGGACGAAACCATGGCAACAGCAGAACTCATGAAAATGAACCCTAAAGATCAGAGCAACAAACAAAAAGCGTTGGATTCGGCGCTGGCGCAGATTGAACGTCAGTTCGGTAAGGGCTCCATCATGAAGTTGGGTGGTGAGAACTCCATTCAACAAATCGAATCTATTTCAACCGGATCGCTGGGGCTGGATATTGCGCTTGGCATTGGTGGCTTGCCCAAGGGGCGAGTTATTGAAATCTATGGGCCGGAATCGTCTGGGAAGACAACGCTGACGCTTCATTGCGTGGCTGAGGCGCAGAAAAAGGGTGGCGTTTGTGCATTTGTAGACGCGGAACATGCTTTGGACCCGCAATATGCCCGCAAGCTTGGCGTTGATCTTGACGAGTTGTTGATCTCGCAGCCCGACACAGGTGAGCAAGCGCTGGAAATTGTAGATACGCTGGTACGCTCAGGTGCTGTGAGCATGGTCGTTGTCGACTCGGTGGCGGCACTGACTCCGAAATCGGAATTGGAAGGCGATATGGGCGACAGCTCGGTTGGGGTGCATGCGCGCCTTATGAGCCAAGCTATGCGGAAGTTGACCAGTTCGATCTCACGCTCGAATTGTATGGTGATTTTCATTAACCAAATCCGGATGAAAATCGGCGTGATGTTTGGCAGCCCGGAGACCACAACCGGTGGCAATGCGTTGAAGTTCTACTCTTCGGTCCGTCTCGACATCCGCCGCATAGGCGCGCTGAAAGACCGTGACGAAGTTGTTGGCAACCAGACCCGTGTGAAAGTGGTGAAGAACAAAGTTGCGCCGCCGTTCAAGCAGGTGGAATTTGATATCATGTATGGCGAAGGTATCTCCAAGATGGGCGAATTGCTTGACCTTGGTGTAAAAGCTGGCGTGGTTGAGAAGTCGGGTTCCTGGTTCAGCTACGGTGACGATCGCATTGGGCAAGGTCGCGAAAACGCGAAAACCTTCCTGAAGGAAAACACCCGTATTGCGCTAGAAATCGAAGACAAGATCCGCGCGGCGCATGGGTTAGATTTCGACATGCCGGAAGTTGAGAAGGAAGCCGCAGCCGCGAAGGACGCCGTGTCCGAAGATGACAAGGACGGCTTGATCGAAGGCTAACAAGGCGTTCGGGCGGCGTTCCGCGTTAATATATTTTTCAAAAGGACGGCTTTCGAGCCGTCCTTTTTCGTTTCCCTTCGCCAATTGTCAGGGGATGGCTTTACCTGCACGGCGTGGAGGGATATTTGCTGATGCAAACAACGCAAAGTGATCCTCATGCCCAGCCTGAACGACATCCGCTCTACCTTCCTGCGATATTTCGAAAAGCAGGGCCATTCCGTGCAACCATCCAGCCCATTGGTGCCACGCAACGATCCTACATTGATGTTTGTGAACTCCGGGATGGTTCAGTTCAAGAACCTGTTCACCGGCGCTGAAACTCGTGATTACAAACGCGCCACGACGGCGCAGAAATGCGTGCGTGCAGGTGGTAAGCACAATGATCTGGACAATGTCGGCTATACCGCGCGGCACCACACATTTTTTGAAATGCTGGGGAACTTCAGCTTCGGTGATTACTTCAAAGATGAGGCGATTGCATTTGCTTGGGAGTTGATCACCAAGGATTTTGGCATCGACAAGGATCGGTTGTCGGTCACCGTTTATCATACCGATGATGAGGCCTACGACATTTGGAAGAAACTTGGAGTGCCGGAAGAGCGGATCATCCGGATCGCGACGTCGGATAACTTCTGGCAAATGGGGCCGACTGGACCCTGCGGTCCTTGCACCGAAATTTTCTACGATCACGGCGCGCATATCTGGGGAGGCCCTCCCGGCAGCCCCGAGGAAGATGGCGACCGGTTTATTGAAATCTGGAACATCGTGTTCATGCAGAACGAGCAGTTCGAGGACGGCTCCATGCGCGCGCTGGACATGCAAAGCATCGACACCGGTATGGGGCTGGAGCGGATTGCCGCGTTGCTTCAAGGCAGCCACGACAACTATGATACTGACCTGTTCAAGGCACTGATCGAAGCCTCGGCCAATGCGACATCGACGGACCCGTTCGGGGATCAAAATGTGCATCACCGTGTGATCGCAGATCACCTGCGCTCGACCTCTTTTTTGATCGCAGACGGTGTTATGCCGTCCAATGATGGGCGCGGCTATGTGCTACGCCGGATCATGCGCCGCGCGATGCGTCACGCGCATTTGCTTGGTGCGAAAGACCCTGTGATGTATCAGTTGGTTCCGTCTTTGGTTGGTAAAATGGGCGCGGCATATCCGGAATTGGGACAGGCCCAGTCACTGATTGAAGAAACACTCCGTGCCGAGGAAACCCGCTTTAAGCAGACGCTTGAGCGTGGCCTTCGTTTGTTGGACGATGAACTGGACGGACTGGCCGAAGGCGCTGAGTTGCCGGGTAAGGCCGCGTTTAAGCTCTATGACACATTCGGCTTCCCGCTTGATTTGACGCAGGATGCGCTGCGCGAAAAAGGTCGCACTCTCGATGTGGACGGGTTTGATGCTGCGATGGCTGAGCAAAAAGCCAAGGCGCGCGCCTCTTGGGCTGGCACGGGTGAAGCCGCGGATAGCAGGGTTTGGTTTGACATTGCCGACCAGCACGGGACCACCGATTTTCTCGGCTATGATACCGAGAAGGCCGAGGGCCAATTGCTGGCGATATTGAAAGATGGCCAACGGGTGGACGTTGCGAAAACGGGCGAGTCTGTTCAACTTGTCTTTAATCAGTCGCCTTTTTACGCTGAAAGCGGCGGGCAGGTTGGCGACCGTGGGACGGTGAGAACCGATTCAGGTGCAGGCGTTGTGACCGAGACGCGGAAATCTGCGGGTGTGTTTATCCACTTTGCGGATATCTCAGAGGGTGAATTGCGTACGGGCGCGGGCACGGAACTGGTTGTCGATCATGACCGTCGCAGTGCAATCCGTGCAAACCACTCTGCAACGCACCTGTTGCACGAAGCTTTGCGGGTTGCATTGGGTGATCATGTTGCCCAACGCGGCTCGTTGAATGCAGATGACCGCTTGCGGTTTGACTTTAGCCACAACAACGCGCTGACTTTAGAGCAATTGCGGCAGATCGAGGCAGATGTGAACCGCTTCATCCGTCAAAACAGCAAGGTCGAGACACGGATCATGACGCCGGACGATGCGCGTGCGATCGGTGCCCAAGCGCTGTTCGGCGAGAAATATGGTGACGAGGTCCGCGTGGTCTCTATGGGGAAAGACCCGACCGGCAAAGGCGCCGATGGGCAGACCTATTCGTTGGAGCTTTGCGGCGGGACACATGTGAAGCAAACCGGTGATATCGGGATGTTTGTGACGCTGGGCGATAGCGCATCCAGTGCAGGTGTGCGCCGGATTGAGGCGCTGACCGGCCAAGCGGCGTTCGACTATCTAAGCGCGCAGGATACCCGTTTGGCGGAGACTGCGCTGATGTTGAAAGCGTCCGCGGAGGATGTTCCCACACGTGTTAAAGCGCTGCTTGATGAGCGCAAATCCCTTAGTAACGAAGTTGCCCAACTACGTCGTGAATTGGCGATGAGCGGTGGGGCTACGCAGGTCGCGGACGAGGACGTGAACGGCACACCATTTTTTGCGCAGGTTTTGTCAGGTGTTTCGGGTAAGGATCTGCCTTCGTTGATTGATGAGCATAAAGCTCGCATTGGTTCCGGTGCTGTCTTGTTGATCGCAGATGCCGAGGGAAAAGCTGCGGTTGCCGCAGGGGTTACCGATGACTTGACTGACCGTATTTCAGCTGTTGATCTGGTCCGTGCTGCGGTTGCCGAGCTGGGTGGCAAAGGTGGCGGTGGCCGTCCGGCCATGGCACAAGGCGGCGGTGCGAGTGCCGAGAACTCAGACGCAGCAATCAGCGCGGCCAAGGCCGTCATTGGAGGATAGAATGCCAACAGCTTTATGGATCGCCCATGTGAAGGTCACTGACGCGGAGCGCTATGCCAAATATGCGGCGGGTGCCACGGCGGCGATTGCGGATCATCAGGGCGTGTTTTTGGCGCGCAACGGGGCGTATGAGCAGCTTGAAGGAAACGACCGTGCGCGCAATGTCGTCGCGCGGTTTCCGTCATTGCAGCGGGCACATGAATGTTATTATTCAGAGGCTTATCAGGCGGCCTTGAAGTTCGCTGAAGGTGCCGCGGAGCGGGATTTGATGATCGTTGAAGAGTTGGACTAGCGCCAGAAAGAATTGTTCTTCGGGGCCCGCCGGGGATGCCTCCGGCGGGAATATTTTTGCCAAGATGAAACCCTAGCCGCGCATCCGAGAGCCGTCCGCGTCGAATGGCGGCGTTGAGATAAGCGTTGCAGGGCGCAGGGATCCTAAGATCTCGATCTCTACTTTTAATCCGTCTTTTGCCTTATCGCGTGGAATGAGCGCGAGCGCGATGGATTTGGCCGAATGGTGCGCGTATCCGCCTGAGGTGCAGAAGCCTTGCACCGTGCCGTCAATAAAGACCGGCTCGTAGGCCACGACATCGGCATCATCCGCGTCAACTTCGAAGGCGCAGAGCTGGCGGTGTGGCGGTGTTGCGCGCTCGGCTTCGGCCGCTTTGCGACCGATGAAATTCGTGTTTTTCTTGAAGCTGATAAACCGGTCCATGCCGGTTTCGGCGGCGGTGTAGTCGGGGGAAAATTCCGACAACCATGAGCCAAAGAACTTGTCGAGACGGAGCGACATCATTGCGCGCATGCCGAACGGGGTCAGGCCTTTGGGTTGGCCCTCAGACCAGAGCGTTTGCCAAAGCTGGCGCTGATCCATCGGGTTGCAGTAAATCTCGAAGCCCAGATCACCGGTATAGCTGACGCGTTGCACGCGGCAGGCAACTTGCCCCACGGTCATCTCGCGCACATCCATGAAGCGCATGGAAGCGACATCATCGCGGGTGCAGGCCTGAAGAATGTCGCGCGACAGGGGCCCTGCGATCTGGAAGCCGGTGAGTGTGTCGGAGATGTTTTCGACCCGCACATCATCCAGCGCATTCTGTTCGAACCATCGCATATGGTAGGATTGCGAGCCGTATGACGCCGTGAGGTAGAACTCGGTTTCCGACGCGCAGGAGACAGTGAAATCCCCGATCAGGCGGCCCTTGTGGGACAGCATAGGGGTGAGCGACAAGCGACCTTGGGTCGGGATGCGACCTGCCATGATGCGGTCGAGCCATGGCCGCGCACCTTCGCCGGTGACACGGAATTTGCCGAAGTTTTGCAGCTCGTTGATGCCCGCCTTGCTGCGCACGGCTTTGACCTCGCGCGCGGTGGCGTCGAAGGCGTCGGAGCGGCGGAAGCTGGGGGTTTCGAATGTTGGCTCGTCGCCTTGGGCGAAGTAATTGGCGACCTCGAGCCCGAATTGTTGGCCCCAGACGGCGCCCATTTCCGTAAAGATGTCGTACATCGGGGTGGTGCGATGGGGGCGTGCGGCATGCAATTCTTCGTTCGGGTAGCTGACCGAGAAGCGGCGTTGGTAGTTTTCGATCACCTTGGGGCGCGTGTAGCCCGGTGTGATCCAGTTACCGAAGCGCGAGACGTCCATGGCGAAGGTGTCGCGTTCGGTCTCGCCCTCGATCATCCATTGCGCCAGCATCAGGCCGACACCGCCGCCTTGCGAGAAGCCTGCCATGACACCGCAGGCGGACCAATAGTTGCGCAGGCCGGGTACGGGACCGACCAGTGGATTACCGTCGGGGGCGAAGGTGAAAGGGCCGTGAACGACGGTTTTGACACCGGCGCGTTCCAGAACCGGAAAGCGTTTGAAGGCGAAGGTAATGCTGTCTTCAATCTTGTCGAAATCGTCAGGCAGCAGCTCGTGGCCGAAATCCCATGGCGTGCCGTCCACCGCCCACGGGCGGCAGGGCTGCTCGTAGAACCCTATGCACAGCCCGCGGCCTTCCTGGCGCAAGTAGCTTTCGCCTGCGGGGTCCATCACATGCGGATGTTCGGTGTCGCGCTCGTAGATTTCAGGGGTTTCTTCGGTCACCAGATACTGGTGCTCCATCGGATGAAGCGGCAGGTAGACACCCGCCATGGCCCCAACCTCGCGCGCCCAAAGGCCGCCTGCATTCACCACATGCTCGGCGTGGATCGTGCCTTTGTTGGTCACCACATCCCATGTGCCGTCAGGGCGCTGCGTTGTGGCCTCTACCTTCACATGTGTTTCGATGGTCGCGCCGCCCATGCGGGCCGCTTTGGCGTAGGCGTGCGTTGTGCCGGACGGGTCAAGGTGGCCATCAAGCGGGTCATACAACCCGCCGACAATGCCATCCAGATTGGTGATCGGTGCGATCTTGGCGATCTGCTCGGGCGACACAATCTCGGTCTCCAGCCCCATGTAGCGGTGCTTGGCGCGCTCGGCCACGAGCATGTCGAAGCGGTCTTTGTTGTCGGCCAGTGTCACGCCGCCGACGTGGTGCAGCCCGCAGGACATGCCGGTGATCTCTTCCAACTCGCGGTAGAGCTTGATGGTATAGCCTTGCAGCGCCGCCATGTTGGTGTCGCCGTTCAGCGTGTGGAACCCGCCCGCCGCGTGCCATGTGGAACCGGAAGTCAGCTCGGAGCGTTCTACAAGCATGACATCGGACCAGCCAAGCTTCGTGAGGTGATACAAGACGGAACATCCGACGACACCGCCGCCAATGATACAGACACGGGTGGTAGTTTGCATGGAAGTTCCTCACTATTCGTTTTGAACTACTGTAAGAATTAACGACCCGTTGAATTGCATGAAAGCGACGCTCAATGTCGATTAAGGCCGAGGCTCCGATATGGACCAATTAAAGTCAATTATCAGCAATTTCACGGCGTGGCCGAAGACGTTGCTGCGGTTTGCAGGGGAGTTGTGGCGCGAGCTTTGGGTGCGCGTCGTGGTAATGGGCTGCTTTGCGATTGTGGCTTTGGGGTTGGCGCAGGCAATCGGTCATTTCCTGCCAAGTGAACTTAACGGATATGTTTCGGGCAAAGCTGCGGACCGGTTATTGAGCATCATCGCCAACGCGATGCTGGCGGTGACCACGTTCTCGCTCACCGTGATGGTGACGGTCTACCGCAGCTCGTCGACGCAGTTTACCCCGCGCTTGCACCGGCTGATCATTCAGGACCCGACCACCCAAAACACGCTGGCGGCCTTCATCGGGGCCTATGTTTACGCGTTGATCGCGATAATTTTGCGTGAGCTTGGCGTTTTCGCCGATGAACGGGCGGCTGTGTTGTTTGCCACAACGGTTATCGTGCTGGCCTATGTGGTGGTGTCTATGATCCGTTGGGTGCTGCATCTGCAAACCTTTGGCAGCTTGATGGATACAACCCGTCAGGTCGAAGGCATTACGCGCCAGCAGTTCGAGGCGCGCCTGTCCAAGCCGTGCCTTGGGGCGAACCCGTGGACGGCGGAGGATCAGGTGCCGGAGACTGCCGATACGGTTCGCGCGTCCGAGACTGGCTATATACAGCAATATTACGAGGAATCGCTGGATCAGGCGGCGCGGGCGTGTGGGGTGGATGTCTACATTTGCGCCGCCGTTGGCAGCTTTGTCATGAAGGGCGATGCGATTGCGTATTGCGTTCCCAAGGGGGACGCAGACAGCTCCGAAGACGGTGATCTGCTCGACATCGTCCGCTCGCATATCCAGATCGGGGATGTTCGAACGTACGACCAAGACCCCCGGTTTGGCTTGATGGTTTTGGGGGAAATCGCGTCCAAGGCCTTATCAACGGGGATTAACGATCCGGGAACGGCGATTGACGTCATCACCCGCGTCGCGCGGGTGTTATCGCTGTATCAGGACGAGACGAAATCGGAAGACCCGCCCGAACATGACCGCCTGTGGGTGCGCCCCTTGGATCCCACGGATTTGGTCGAGGACGGGTTTGGCGCGCTTGCGCGCGATGGTGCGAAGCTCATTGAGGTGCAGCAACGGCTGCAATCTGCCCTGTCGCGTTTGATGGAACATGATTGCCCCGAAATGGCCAAAGCCGCGCGGATTGCGGCCTGTCTCGAGTTTCGGCGTGCGGCAGCATCACTGGAGTTCGAGCCGGATGTTGAGCGTCTGCGCCGCTCCACCGCGCGTGTGGTTCTGCAAGAGGTTGAGGGCGACGAATAGCGCTGCACTTATGTGTGATTTGTCGCAGTGAGAAAAGTTTTGTCGTCTTGGAGGGATGACCAACCCGACCCGAACCGCCACTCTTGCAGGAACCGGATAAGGATTTGGACCCATGAAGACCCACGCACAAGCCGTTGTTATCGGGGGCGGCGTCATTGGCTGCTCGATCCTGTACCACCTGACGAAGCTGGGTTGGACCGATGTGGTGCTTTTGGAACGGGACGAATTGACCTCCGGCTCCACATGGCATGCGGCGGCCAATATTCACGGGCTGCATGACAACAACAACATCACCCGCATCCAGAACTACACGATGGATCTGTATAACGCGTTGGAGGCCGAGACAGGGCAGTCCTGCGGCGTGTTCCAGCCCGGATCGCTGTATCTGGCGCAGACCGAAGCGCGCGAACACCAACTGCGCTTGCAGGCGGCGAAGGCGAAATATTACGGGCTGAACTTCTATGAGGTGGACCGCGCCGAGGCGGAGCGACTGCATCCGTTGGTTAACTACGACGGCATCCGTTGCATTATGTATGAGCCGTCCGGCGGTAATGTGGACCCGTCGGGCGTGACCAACGCCTATGCCTCCGGCGCTCGGCAAAACGGAGCGGAGATATACCGCTTCACGCCTGTGACGGCGACCGACCAGCAGTCTGATGGCACATGGGTCGTGAAAACGCCGAAGGGTAATATCGTGACGCCCGTTGTGGTTAACGCGGCAGGCCTTTGGGGGCGCGAAGTTGCCGCGATGGCGGGCATCGCGTTGCCGTTGCAGCCGACGGAGCATCAGTATTTCGTGACCGAAACCATTCCGGAGGTCGCCGCACTGGACCGTCGCTTGCCCTCGGTCGCGGATCGAGACGGGGAATACTATCTGCGCCAAGAGGGGCAGGGACTATTGGTAGGGGCTTATGAAAAAGACGTGCGGTTTTGGGCTGAGGACGGCACACCACAAGGGTTCGGGCACGAGTTGTTCGCTGACGATCTGGAGCGGATCGAGGACAACATGATGCGCGCCATCGACCGCGTGCCGGTCGTCGGCACCGCAGGGATCAAACGGGTGATCAACGGCCCGATGATCTGGTCGCCGGATGCGAATGCGCTGTTCGGTCCGGCGCCGGAGTTGAAAGGCTATTTTTGTTGCAACGGGATCATTCCGGGGTTCTCGCAATCGGGCGGGCTCGGGTCTTTGACGGCGGAATGGATTGTCACAGGCGAGCCGCATCTGGACATGTTCCCGTGGGACATGGCGCGTTTCGGGGCTTGGGCGGACAAGAAATTCACCAAGGCGAAAGTCGGAGATCAATATGCCAACCGCTTTTCGATCCACTTCCCGAACGAGGAGCGATCGGCCGGACGTCCCGCACGGGTGCGCCCGATCTACGAGACGCAGAAAGCCATGGGCGCGGTGTTCGGACTGAACTACGGCTGGGAACATCCTTTGTGGTTTGCCAACACGCCCGGCACCAAGGATACCAACGGGTTCACCCGTCAGAACTGGTTCGAACCCGTCGGCGCAGAGTGTCGGATGCTGCGGGAACGGGCGGGGATCATCGACATCTCCAACTTCGCGAAATACAGCGTCAAAGGGCAGGGGGCGTCGGACTGGTTGAACGCGATTTTTGCCAACAATATGCCCAAAGCCGTGGGCCGCTCCTGCCTGACACCATTGATTGGGGTGCGGGGCGGGATCGCGGGGGATTTCACCGTGACCAAGCTGGGCGACGAGGACTTCCTGATCATCGGCTCCGGCATGGCAGAGCGGTATCACCTGCGCTTCTTCAACATGGTGGAGCGCCCCGACACGGTCAGTTTCGAGAGCCTGACCGAGGCAATGTGCGGCTTCAACGTCGCGGGACCGGAAAGCCGTGCGATGTTGGAACGCCTGACCAACGCGTCACTGGCGACAGAAGATTTTCCGTTCATGCGGTCCCAGAAGATCTCCCTTGCAGGGGTAGATGTGATTGCGTTGCGGGTGTCATTCACC
This sequence comes from Litoreibacter meonggei, assembly GCF_003663885.1. Taxonomy (GTDB): domain Bacteria; phylum Pseudomonadota; class Alphaproteobacteria; order Rhodobacterales; family Rhodobacteraceae; genus Litoreibacter; species Litoreibacter meonggei. The sequence goes on along the minus strand of NZ_RCCE01000001.1, from coordinate 16,934 downwards.
GGTGATTTGGGATGGGAGTTGCATTGCAAGAGCGAAGACCAGCAGCGGTTGTATGACGCGTTGATCGAGACGGGCCGCGCCTTCGGGGCCGGACCTGTCGGGTCGCGCGCGCTGATGTCTCTGCGTGTCGAAAAGGGCTATGGCAGCTGGTCGCGGGAATACAGCCCGGAATACTGGCCGCAGGAAGTGGGGCTGGACGGGTTGATCAAGATGGACAAAGACTTCCTGAACAAAGAGGCCTACGCCGCCCTGAACGACAACGCACCGCGAGAGATGTTGAGCATCATCGAAGTTTTGGAAGTGGAGGAGGCTGACGCGACAGGCGGGGAGCCGGTTTTTCTGCCGGATGGAACGCCTGTTGGGCGCGTCAGCTCGGGGACCTATGGCTACACGGTTGGCAAATCTCTGGCGCTCGGGTTTTTAAAGGGCGTGCCGGCCGGTGCGGAGGTAGATGTTATGATCCTTGGACGCCCGCATCGCGGTGTGGTTCTGGCCGAGCCTCCGTTTGATCCGGAAGGGAAAAAACTGCGGGCTTAACATATGTTTGCCGGTCGGATTTTTGAGTATTTTTAACCAAATGGAAACACGCGCCCCTGATTGAGTCGGGGGCGCGTTAACCTTAATGGCGAGTGAAGACCGGTGTCATCTTTCAGGGATCAGGCCGCGTGGGCTGAACCGGAGCACCAGCAACAGCACGACGCCCATTGTCAGCAGGCGCATATGTGCGGCGCTGTCGATGAGGTGTTGCTTCAGCCAGAAGCCGTCGGACATGCCCGCCGTGATCAGCTGCATCAGGGCAAGGCCCATAGGCTCCACCTGAACCCATAAGAACCAGATCAGGAAGCCACCCAGCACCGAGCCGAAATTGTTGCCGGAGCCGCCGACGATCACCATGACCCAGATCAGGAATGTATAGCGTAACGGCTGGTAGCTGGTTGGGGTGAGCTGGCCGTCCAGCGTGGTCATCATCGCCCCCGCGATACCGCATATGGCAGAGCCGAGGATGAATACCTGCAAGTGGCGCGCGGTGACGTCTTTGCCCATGGCTTCCGCGGCGACCTCGTTGTCCCGGATTGCGCGCATCATGCGGCCCCAAGGCGAGTTGAGAGCCTTTTGAGAAAGCCATAGCAAGATGAGCAGCACGATGGTGAACAGAACAGCATAGCCAAGTTTAACGTAGATCGTCGACGCGGTGGCAGGGTCAAAGCCGAGCCCCGCCGCTTTTTCGACGAAGCTTGCACTGTTTTGCAAATCGATCTCGTAGGGTACTCCCGTTGGACGCTTCAGGCCAACGACGTTTTTGACGCCACGCGACAACCAATCCTCGTTCTTCATGACTGCGATGATGATCTCGGCGATGCCAAGAGTTGCAATCGCCAGATAATCGGAGCGTAGTCCAAGGGCAGTTTTGCCAATGATCCACGCGGCACCGGCGGCCAGCAATCCACCTACGGGCCATGCAACGAGGATCGGCAGGCCAAGCCCCCCCAGATAGCCGGTTGCCGCCGGGTTGACAGCTTCGATAGCCTCCACGCCGCCATCAAACACGTAGCGGAACAGGAAGAAACCACCGATCAGAACTGCCAGCATAGCGAGGACACGGTTGCGCCCTGCGGGTAGCCGTTGGTGGACCATAATAGCCGCAATGATCGTGCCTGCGCCAAGCAACAAACCGAAGATCACACGGACACCGCCAACGCTCCATTCTTCCGTGTTGGCGGGCATGGAGGTGATAACCGTAGCAAGGCCGCCAAGGGCGACGAAGCCCATCACCCCGACGTTGAATAGACCCGCAAGGCCCCATTGCAAGTTGACCCCCAAAGCCATGATCGCCGAGATCAGCCCCATGTTCAGGATCAGCAGGGCTGAATTCCAAGATTGCGCGAAGCCAGTGCCAAGGATCAGGAAACCGACGAATACGAAGAGAAGAGAGTCGCGGCGGGTCATACGGATTGTCCTTTAAACAGGCCGGTCGGTTTGAACAGCAGCACAATGATCAGGATCGAAAACGAGACGGCGAACTTGTAATCCGTGCTCATCAACTGGGCGAGGCCGTCCGGTGCCAATGCCTCTGGCAACGCGTAATTGGCCACTTTCTTGAAGGCGTAGGTTACCGTCACTTCGGAGAATGCGATGACAAAGCCGCCCGCGATGGCCCCCAGCGGATTGCCGAGCCCACCGACGATAGCCGCCGCGAAGATGGGTAAGAGAAGTTGGAAATAGGTGAATGGCTTGAAGGACTTGTCGAGACCATAGAGCGTACCCGCAACGGTCGCCAATGCGGCCACGATTAACCAAGTGTAAAGGACGACGCGCTCCGGGTTAATGCCAGAGAGCAGTGCCAGATCCTCGTTGTCGGAATAGGCCCGCATGGATTTTCCGGTGCGGGTTTTGTTGAGAAACCAGAACAGGAATGCCACGACGATCACCGCAGTGACCAAGGTAATGCCTTGGGTGGTTTTGATTGCCAGACCTTCATCCAGCCCTGTCATGGTTTTGAAGTCACGGGCGGAAATGATAAAGCGCTCGCCGTCGGAAAAACGTTGGTCGTCGGGGCCGATGATGAAGCGGGTCAGGCCGTTCATAATGAACATGACGCCAAGTGATACCATCACCAACACCACGGGTTTTACCTTTCGCTGTCGGTAGAATTGATAGACGAGCTTGTCTGTACCAACCAGTGTCAAGCCGGTCAGAACGATGCCGAATGGCAACGCGAGCAGGGCCGTGGGGAGAGGGCCGAAACCGATACCAAGGCTCTGGAAGCCCCAAGTGATCAGGATGACATACATCGTGCCAAACGCCATGGTATCGCCATGGGCGAAATTGGAGAAGCGCAGGATGCCGTAAATCAGCGTCACCCCTAGCGCGCCGAGCGCAAGCTGGGCGCCATAGGCGGTGCCGGGAACCAGCACGAAGTTGGCGAAGGCCACAATGGCGTTCAGAAAATCCATTACTCTGCCCCTTCGCAGTTGCCGAGATAGTTCACCATGATCGGTCCGTCGTAGATATGAGTGGAGTAGCGTGCGACACCGTTGGCGGCGCGGCTCATCAGATGAAAGGCGCTTTCGGTGACGCCGACATAGATGCGCACGGTGTCATTGCCGCCGACGCTGACAGGGATGGTTTCAGCGTCGCCAACAAGCACGGTTTGACCGTCCCGTTCTTCGATGGAGATGTTGAAGGCGCTTTCGCCGCAGCTTTCTGACTCGAAGCATTCCGTTGTGAAGGTGCACTCGATTGCATGAGCGCTCATCGGCGACAGGATCAATGCGAGTGCAGCGATTTTGGTCGTGTGTGAGAGTGTAAGTGCCATCTTAACCTCCCAAGAAGCTTTTGCGAACTTCGGGGTCGTTCAGCAACGCTTGTCCTGTATCGGTGAAGCGGTTTCGACCTTGCACCAAAACATATCCTTTATCTGCAATTTCAAGTGCTTGTCGTGCGTTTTGTTCCACCATGAGGATCGAGATACCAGTGCGAGCGACCTCGATAATCCGGTCAAACAGTTCGTCCATCACGATAGGTGATACGCCGGCAGTCGGCTCATCCAGCATTAAGACTTGCGGCTGGGTCATCAGCGCGCGGCCTACGGCCACTTGCTGGCGCTGCCCGCCGGACAGCTCACCCGCCGCCTGGTTGCGCTTCTCGCGCAGGATCGGGAATAGCTCGTAGACTTGCTCAATCGTGGCCTGAATATCGTCGCGGCGTAGGAACGCGCCCATTTCAAGGTTTTCTTCGACGGTCATCGAGGTGAAGATGTTAGAGGTTTGCGGCACGAACGCCATCCCCTTGGCCACGCGGGCTTGCGGGGTCAGGGCCGTGATGTCCTCGCCATTCAAACGCACCGCCCCTTGGCGGACGTTCAACATGCCAAATACGGCTTTCATCGCAGTCGATTTCCCCGCGCCATTGGGGCCAACAATCACTGCGATCTCGCCTTTGTTTACTGCGATTGTACAGTCATGCAGAATGTCGGGGCCTTGACCGTAGCCGCCGAACATGGCGTCGCCGATCAGATAGGGCTCGTCGGCGGTGCCTTTGGTCGGGGCATGTTTGGTCTTTTGGGTCTCGATTGTGCCGCCAACTGCTTTTGTTGGATTCTTGCCCAAGGACGCATCCTTGTTGCCGCGGCCATCATAGCTGTCGTTACTCATGCGCTGGCCACCTTGTTCTTTAGTCCGGTGCCTAGATAGGCCTCGATCACTTGCTCGTTGGCTTTGATCTCGTCCAGCGTGCCTTCGGCCAATACGCGGCCTTCGGCCATGCAGATCACGGGGTCGCAGAGGCGGCCAATGAAATCCATGTCGTGCTCGATCACCACGAAGGTGTAGCCGCGTTCTTTGTTCAGCCGGATAATCGCGTCGCCAATCGTGTTGAGCAGGGTGCGGTTCACGCCTGCTCCGACCTCGTCCAGAAACACGATTTTTGCGTCGACCATCATGGTGCGACCCAGTTCCAACAGCTTCTTCTGTCCGCCCGAGATGTTTCCAGCCCGCTCGTCGCGGATATGGTCGATCGTCAGAAACTCCAGAACCTCATCGGCCTTTGCGGCCAGCGCGCGTTCTTCATCGGCGATACGCTTGCGACCAAACCATGTGTTCCATAGACGTTCGCCCGTCTGGTCGCCGGGAACCATCATCAGGTTCTCGCGTAATGTCATCGACGAGAATTCATGCGCGATTTGGAACGTGCGCAGCAGCCCTTTGGAAAACAAGGTGTGCGGCGGCAGGCCGGTGATGTCTTCACCACCCATGGTAACTTTGCCGGATGTTGGTTTAAGAACGCCAGCTATTACATTGAAAAGAGTTGTCTTTCCAGCCCCGTTCGGCCCGATCAATCCAGTGATGGAGCCTTCCTGGATGGTCAGGCTTGCGCCATCAACCGCATGAAATCCACCGAAATGTTTATGTAAGTCGTCTACGACGATCATTGTTGTCTCCCCCTAGCAAAACAGCCCGGAATTTGATCCGGGCTGTTTTCAGTTTTTCGTCATCGCAACTTAGCGGTACTTGACCACGTCCAATTTGCCGTCGGTGAAGGTGACTTGGCGGTAGTTGCCAGCAGACTCGCCGCCGCCGATCAATTCAACGGCAGAGGCGCCGACATAGTCGACATCAGTGCCGGCTTTGATCATCTCCAGCGCTTTGCCCAACTCACCTGGGTAGATTTTCTCACCGGGTGCGTTGGCAACGTCCATGACCTTGTCTTTGAAGTCGGAGGAGTCAGCAGAGCCGGCAGCTTGCATCGCCAGCATGATCAACGCAGCAGCATCGTAGCTTTCAGCCGAGAAAGGCGAGGTCGCGTTGAACGCATCGCCGATCAGGTCCTGATATGCTTTTGCGCCGGGGCTGTCGGTGCCCGGGTTCTGGCCGGTGGAGCCGTCGATTTCCGCGCCAAAGTTCTCGACCAGTTTGTCCGAGATCATGCCGTCAGGGAAGTGGAACGTATCAAACGCGCCTGAATCCAGCGATGCACGCACGATGCCAGAGCCGCCTTGATCCACGTAACCTGCGACGACCAGACGGTCCCCACCAGCGGAAGCCAGCGCACCAACTTCGGCAGAGTAGTCGGCTTTGCCGTCTTCATGTGCCGCAGAAATTGTGACGGTCCCGCCAGCAGCCTCGTAGGCGGTCTGGAACGCATCTGCCAAACCCTTACCGTAATCGTTGTTAGTATAGGTTAGTGCGACGGATTTGATGCCCTCTTCCATCAGCACTTCGGTCATCACTACGCCTTGACGCGCGTCGGATGGGGCCGTGCGGAAGAACAGGCCGTTATCCTCGGCGGTGGACAGGCCGGGGGAAGTTGCGGATGGCGAAATCATCACCGTGCCGTTGGCCAATGCCACGTTGGACAGGATTGCGCCGGTCACGCCGGAGCAGTCTGCGCCCATGATGGCATTAACTTTGTCGGATGTGACCAGACGTTCCGCTGCGGAGGTTGCAGCCGCTGCGTCGATGCAGGTACTATCCGCGCGGATGCCTGTTACGGTCGCGCCGTCCAGCAGCATGCCGGAGTCTGTAACTTCCTTGATAGCCGCCTCAGCACCACCAGCCATTTGTTGGGCGAGTGATTCAAGTGGGCCGGTGAAGCCTAGAATGATGCCGATTTTCACGTCTTTCGCGTGGCCGTCGGCGAAAGCCGCCCCTGCCATCAATGCGGTGGCAGTCGTAGCTAAAAGTAGTTTTTTCATGAGTGATCTCCCTGATCTTAACTTTTTATTGCTGAACTTTACGCAGCGATTCCCCAAAAGAAAAGGGGGCTTGCAGGGCCTTCCTCTACGGCACTCCAATCTCACGGATGTCGTTATGCGCTTCACGATCCGGTTAGCGGCGTAGAAGCTTCGCAGCCTTGTGCTATCTTCCTTCCAAACCAGTTTGGAGTGAGCAATGATCCTGAAAACAATCGCAGTTTCGGCCATTTTAACTTTTGGCCCACCGGTCCACGCTTTAGAAAGTAGCGTCGGCACGCTTCAGGTGTCCAAGATTGCCGACGGGTTCGACGAACCTTGGGCCGTGGAATCCCTACCGGATGGCGGAATATTGGTGAGTGAGCGGGGTGGAACGCTCACAAATCTGCGCCCGGACGGACGTCGCATCAACGTAAAAGGCGTGCCGAAGGTCGTTGACCGTGGGCAGGGCGGGCTGTTGGATATTATGATCCCGCGTGACTTCGCGCGAAGCCGTGAGGTATTTCTCAGCTACGCAAATCGCAGGGGTAACAGTTACGGCACGGCCATTGGCCGTGGCAAGCTTAGCTCTGACGGGACAAGCCTGACTGGCTTCAAGCGCATCTTTCAACAGGCGCGCGGCAGCGATCAGGCCAAGCATTTCGGCTCCCGCATCGTGGAGGCCCGCGATGGCACTATCTTTCTGACGATTGGGGAACGCGGTGATCGGGCCAAGGCGCAAGACCTGCGAAATCACAACGGCACTGTAGTGCGTTTGCGCCGGTCCGGCGTGGTGCCTCCCGATAATCCCTTCATCGGCATGCCGGGCGCGGAGCCGGAGATTTATTCCTACGGGCACCGAAACCCTCAAGGGGCCGCGCTGGATTTGAATGGCAACCTCTATGTGGTTGAACATGGCGCGCGCGGAGGCGACGAGGTGAATGCGGTTAAAGCGGGCAAAAACTACGGGTGGCCGGTGATCAGTTATGGGCGCCATTACTCAGGGTTCAAAATTGGCGAGGGGACGTCTAAGCCCGGTATGGAACAGCCAGTGCACTATTGGGACCCGTCCATAGCGCCCTCAGGCATGATGATTTACTCGGGCAAGCTTTGGTCGGACTGGACGGGCGATATCTTCGTCGGTTCGCTAAAGTTCGACATGATCTCGCGGCTTGATGGCAAAACCCTTAAAGAAGAACGCCTGCAATCGTCACAAACAGGCCGCGTGCGCGACGTGATCGAAGGCCCAAACGGAGAGATATGGTTCCTGTCGGTGATAAATGGCGCGCTCTACGAAATCACTCCGTAACCCGACCTTAAGGTTAGTGGTTGCGCCGATGTTAGTGCGCACCCCATGTCTCCATTTGGTTCCAAATACTCAAAAACTGCCGTCACCCCGCAAGGGACGGCAGCCAGAGTACGATCCCCGGAAAGGCCACCAAAGCGGCGATGGTCAACCCGTCGGCGATGAAAAACGGCGTCACGCCTTTGAACACGTCCTGCACGGTCAGATCGTCCCGCACACCGGCGACGACGAAGCAGTTCAGACCGATGGGTGGCGTTATCAGGCAAAACTCGGCCATCTTCACCACCAAAATCCCGAACCAGATCGCGCACATAGTGCCGGACATCCCGAAGGTGCTCTCTGCCGCCGTCACCGCCTCGCCACCATTCAAAGCCATGACCGCCGGATAGACCACCGGCAGGGTCAACAGGAGCATTCCGATCGCGTCCATAAACATCCCAAGCACGGCATAGGCCAGCAGGATGCAGACAAGGATCAACATTGGCGATGTCTCAAGCGAGGTGATCCAGTCCGAAAATGCGCCCGGCAGATCGGCAAATCCAAGGAAGCGCACATAAATCAGCACCCCCCAGATGATGGTGAAGATCATCACCGTCAGCTTGGCCGTCTCGATCAAAGCCTCCTTCAACTGCGCCATCCGCATCCCGCGGTAGAGCGCCATCAGGAACACGATGAACGCGCCGACGGCACCGCCCTCGGTCGGGGTACCCCACGCGTCACCGAACGGGTTGTAGACGAAGAAGATGATAATCACGACCACCGCGACGATGGGCAGGGCAGGTGGCAGGGACTCGAACCGTTCGCGCCATGTAAAACCGGACACGGGCGGGCCTACGTTTTTGAACACCACGGCAATTCCGATAATCAGCAGCGCATAAATCACCGCCGAAAACGCCCCGGGAATGAAGCCGGCCAGCAGCAGCTTGCCCACGTCCTGCTCCACAATGATCGCGTAGATCACAAGGATGGCCGAGGGCGGGATCAGGGACGCCAACGTCCCGCCCGCCGCGACGACACCCGCTGCAAACTGTTTGTTGTACCCGATCTTCAACATCTCTGGGATTGCGATGCGGGCGAAGACCGCAGCGGTCGCAACCGAGGCGCCGGATACGGCGGCGAAGCCTGCCGTGGCGAATACGGTCGACACGGCCAGCCCGCCCGGAACCCATGCGATCCAGCGTTTCGCGGCCTCGAACAGGGCCGAGGTCAGCTTGGCATAATAGGCCAGATAGCCGATCAGGATGAAGGTCGGGATCAGGCTCAACGCTTGGGAAGATACCTTGGAATGGGGCACTTGCCCCGCGATTTTCACGCTGATCTCGATGGATTTCCAAAGCCGGTCGGGGGCGTAATCGAATCCGTTCCAGCGCAGCCAAATTAACCCGAACAGTCCGGCCATCGCGGCGGCGAACGCAACCCGCATGCCCAGAACGACCATTGCCAGCATGAAGCCCGAAACCCACAGGCCGATGGTGATCTCATCCATCAGTCTGCCCCCTCAAGCTGCTCGGCTTCCAAACGGGCCTGTTCGGCGACCGTCAGGATCAGCGGCACAGCGACGGGGTTTTCGACGTTCAGGACAAGCGCACGGGCGTAGCCCCATGCCTGCAAGAATAGTCGCAGGGCCAATACCGAAAACGCCACGGGAATTAGCAGTTTTGATGGCCAAATCGGTATGCCGATGTCGATGGAGCTGTCCCGGCTCCAGAGCGGTTTGCTCATGTCGAAGCTGCGGTCGAAATGGGACCAGCTGCCCCAAATGAGTGCGAGAATAAGAACAAGGATCAGCAGCACGGAAATCAGCTCGAACAACCACATCGCGCGGCCTTTCAGGGCCGAAATCACGATGTCCATGCGGATATGCCCGCCGACCCGCTGCACGTAGGAAACGCCCATGAAGGCGATCAGCGGCATGGCGGCTTCGATGTAGTCGACATAGCCCGACAGCGGCGCGTTGAAGAACTTGCGCCCAGTGACCGAATAGGCCGCCAGAAACATCAGGGAAAAGACCGCGAGCCCCGACAGCAACGCGAACAGGCGTTCCAGTGGCACCAATGCGCGGTCGAGCCTGCTTAGAATGCTGGAATCTTCCAGCACTGCGGCTGATCCGGCCATATAAACTTCCCCCGAATAAAGTCGCGGCGCCCGTGATAGGACGCCGCTTTGTCTTTAGCTGCCGCGCGTGTCGGCGAGCGTTTTGACCACGAGGTCATACAGCTCCTGGCCCGGAATGCCTTGGGCTTCCATGTCGGCGATCCACGCATCACGCGCCGGATCGGCGGCCTTGGCGCGGAACTCGTCGATCACGGATTGGTCGATCTCGACTTTCTGCACGCCTTTTTCTTCCAGAACCGAGTCCCACTTCTTCAACAACTCGCCATAGTTGGCGAGGTAGTGGTCCAGCGCCTCGGGGATCGAGCTGTCGAGCGCCTCGCGCTCGGCATCAGACAGCGCCTCGTAGGCGTCGATATTGACGACCACGGGGCAGTTCACCGTGCCGGGGTTCAGGTTGGCGGTCCACCAGTCGGCTTGGTTGATCGTGCCGAAGGACAGGTGGGCGTGTTGGGCGAAGGCCACGGTGTCGACGACGCCGGATTCCATCGCCTGATAGGCCTCTGTTGCGGTCACGGAGGTCGGGACAGCGCCCACAGCTTCAAAGGCTTTGCCCAAACCGCCGGTTGCACGCACGCGCATGCCGTTCATCTTCTCCAGCGTGTCGCGTGGCTCGCCGGTGCCAACGATGTTGTATTGCGGCATTGGCGAGGTCATCAGCAGTTTAGCGTTCCACTGCGCCATTTCTTCCGTGGCGGCAGGGTGGGCGTAGACAGCTTTGGACACCGCAACCTCTTCTTCGAGGTTCGCAACCCCAAGGAATGGCAGTTCCAACACCGTCACAACACGGTTCTTGTCGCGGTGATAACCCGCACAGAATTGCGCCATCTCGAACGCGCCGATGGAGATACCGTCAAGGTTCTCGCGGTTCTTGGACAGCCCGCCATAGCTGACATTCATGGTGAATTCGCCGCCGGTCTTCTCGGAAACCAGTTCGGCCAGCTTCTCCACATGTTCGGTAAATGCGCGACGTTTGCCCCAGACAGAGACGTTCCATTCGGTTGCGGCGGCTTCGCCAACAAATGCAAAGGTAAGGGCCACCACCGAGGTGGTTTTCAAAAGTTTATTCATAGAGTCCTCCCAGACAGGATGTATTTCATCCATTTTTGTGAGACAGAGCATGTGATTAATTGCCCACGGGTTCAACCCGTTTTGTTGCGAAAGGTTTGTGTCATGGCGTCATTGAAATCGAGACTTCAAGCGGGCAGCGTTCAACACGGGGTTTGGCTTGGCCTTGGTAGCGCCGCAGTTGCAGAGATTGCTACCACTGCCGGGTTCGACTGGTGCTTGATAGATGGTGAACACGGACCCTATGACATCGCGGCAGTGGCCGATCAGGCGCGGGTACTTGGGCCGGAGGCTTGCGTGCGGGTTCCGAAAGCGGAAGACTGGATGATCAAGCAAGTGCTTGATCTTGGGTGTCATACAGTGGTCGTTCCTATGGTCGATACGCCCGAGCAAGCACATGAGATGGCTTGCGCCATGCGCTATCCATCAAAGGAATTCCCGCAAGGCACCCGCGGGATCGCGTCCTCGCTTGTGCGGGCGTCGGGCTACAACCATGACACCGACTACGTCACGCAGGCCAATGATCGCGTGTGTCTGTTTGTTCAGATCGAAAGCGTCACCGCATTGGAAAACCTCGATGCGATTTGCGCGGTGGAGGGTGTTGACGGCGCGTTTATCGGTCCCGCTGATTTGGCGGCCTCCATGGGGTATTTGCACGATCTGGATGCGCCGGAAGTTCAAGCAGCCATCGACAACGCACTGCGCCGGATCGTGGCGTCGGGCAAGATCGCGGGCGCGTTTAGCTTCAAGCCGGATCGCGCGGCGCATTATGTAGAGATGGGGGCGACAATGGTTGCCGTGGCGTCCGATGTGGCGCTGCTCAGCGGTGCCTTGCGCGACTGTACCAAGGGCTTTAGGCCTGACACCTGAACTTTCGGAGGTCGCGCCATGCTGCAAATTCACCAATTCCCTCATCCACCGCTCGAAAACTATGGCGTGCTGATCCACGATCCTGAGTCTGGTGAGACGGCTGCGATCGACGTCGGGGACGGACCTTCTTACTTTGCGGCGGTTGAAGCAACGGGATGGACGCCAACGCAGATTTGGGTGACCCACCACCACCACGATCATATCACCGGACTAGCGGCGCTGAAAAACGCCAGTGGTGCCAGTGTTTACGGGCCCGCCGGAATTGATGGGGTAGATACCGTCTTGTCTGATGGTGATAGGTTTTCCTTTGCGGGGCGGCAGGTAGATGTCATCCACACTCCCGGCCACACGATGGATATGCTTAACTTCTATATTGCTTCTGAAGGCATTGTTTTTACAGGGGATACGCTGTTTGTGATGGGCTGTGGACGGCTGTTTGAAGGCTCGCCATTGGACATGTGGACCAGTATGCAAAAGCTGATGGCATTACCTGAGCAAACGCAAGTCTATTGCTCCCATGAGTACACATTGTCGAACGCGAAGTTTGCGGTATCTGTAGACCCTGACAACATGGCGCTACGCAATCGGGCCATCGAGGTGGAGCAATTGCGCGAGCAAGGCGATCCAACTGTGCCGTCAACCATATCGGCAGAGCTTGCGACCAATCCTTTTTTGCGCTGTGACGATCCTTCGATCCGCGCGGGTCTCGGGATGGAAGGGGCAAGTGACGTCGAGGTGTTTGCAGAGCTACGCAAGCGTAAGGATAGTTTCTGAGGTAGGTTTTCCAACCAAATTCGGGGTTGGATGGACACAGAAACAGGTCCTTGGCGGTGCGCGTTTTGCTCAACCGGTTGCCATTTGGAAAGAATGCTGATCCGCATCCTCAGGCTTGGGGTCTTCTGGTCTCGGAGCAACTGCGCTCAGGAATTCGACATCCCAACAGCATGAGGGAGTGGTACCGCTGCTTTGTGCGCTTGTTGGTGTAGTTATCCGCCTGTGCGAACTTCGCGAACCCAAGCGATGATCGTTGCACGGGCGTCTAGGTCCATTTGGACCGCGTTGGGGGGCGGCATGGCGTGGCTGACCCCTGCGTGAAGGTAAATCTCGCTCGCGTGCCGCGCGACATCCCCTTTGGTTTCAAGATAAACGCCCTTAGGCGCCCAAAGCATCCCGTCCCAAACCGGCTCGCGTGCGTGACACATGGAGCAGTTGCCGACGACCGTGTCGTAAGCGTCCTCGAACGACGCTGCGGAGGCGAATTTCTCCTCGTAGGCGGTCAGCGGGCGGGCCTCGGCCTCTTCCCATGTCTCGCCTGTCCGCACTGTCGAGAGCCACGCGATCACGATCATCAAGATCACCGTCACGCCCCAAGTCCAGTTCGGGCCTTTGCCAGTGGAGTGCATGGTGTTGAAGTAGTGGCGTATGGTGACACCCGTCAGGAAGATAAGACTGGCGATGATCCACGCATACTGTGTGCCAAAGGACAGCGGGTAGTGGTTGGACAGCATTAAGAACACGACCGGCAAGGTCAGGTAGTTGTTATGGGTGGAGCGCACCTTGGCGATCTTGCCATACTTGGCATCCGGTGTGCGGCCTGCCTTAAGGTCGGCCACGACGATGCGCTGGTTCGGCATGATCTGGAAAAACACGTTCGCAGTCATGATCGTGGCGGTGAACGCGCCCAGATGCAGGAGGGCGGCGCGGCCCGTGAAAATCTGGTTGTAGCCCCATGACATGATCACGAGGATCACGAAGAGCAGCAGCATAAGCAGGGTAGGTTGCTCGCTCAGCTTGGATTTGCACATGAAGTCGTAGGCCAGCCAGCCGATGGTCAGGGAGCCGCCAGAGATCAGGATACCCTGCCACAAGCTCAATTCGGCTTTGGTCGGGTCAAGAAGGAACAACTCGCCGCCAACCCAATAGACGATCATCAACATTGCGGCGCCGGACACCCATGTGATGTAGCTTTGCCATTTGTGCCAGATCAGATGCTCCGGCATGTTCTCTGGGGCAACCAGATATTTCTGGATGTGGTAGAAACCGCCGCCGTGCACTTGCCATTCCTCGCCATGCGCACCTGCGGGCATGTTGGGGGCTTTGCGTAGGCCCAAGTCCAGCGCGATAAAGTAGAAGGACGCGCCGATCCATGCCATTGCGGTGATGAGATGTAGCCAGCGGACCGAAAAGGCGATCCAGTCCCACATGATAGCCAAGTCGTACATAACAAGCTCCCTAGATTCGTGTTCGAGATCACCCTAGGCGAAATTGATATATTCTTGTATTGTCACAAAATACCAAGCAGCATCAAAAAAAACAAAACAATGTCCTATCTAGATAATATACGCACTTTTGTCCGAGTCTATGAACTCGGTAGTATGTCCGCAGCGGGACGTGACATGCGTATTTCGCCCGCCGTGACGTCCTCGCGCATTTCGCAACTGGAGCAACATTTGGGCGTCCGGCTGTTTCAGCGCACGACGAGAAACCTTGCACCAACAGAGCAGGGTAAAGTTTTTTACGGCGGTGCATGCAGTGTTTTGGAATCGGTCGAAGCCGCCGAAGCTCAGGTGGTCGACATCACCGACCAGCCCAGAGGCTCGCTTTATGTTTCGGCCCCACTAGGTGTCGGGCGTAGATTGATCGCGCCAGAAATCCCCGCTTTTCTGGAGATGTATCCTGACGTCAGCGTGCGTTTGCGGCTGACGGATAGAACGGTCGACCTGACGACTGAAGGATTGGATCTTGGGTTTTTCCTTGGTCAACCAGAGGATAGCACTTTGCGAATTAGAAAAATCGCAGATGTGCAACGCGTGCTGTGTGCCGCTCCAAAATATATCGCCGCACGTGGGCATCCGCGAACTGGGGACGAGATCGTCAAAGAGAAACATGAATGCCTAAGCCTGCGCTTTCCAGGGGCCGCTGAGTTCAAGTGGCCATTGGTGACTAAAGAAGGCACAAAACGGTATAGTGCTGGGGGTCATTACGAATGTGATGATGGCGATACTTTGCTGGATTGGGCGTTGGCAGGGCATGGCATTACACTAAAGCCGGTCTTTGAGGTCGCCCATCACTTAAAATCTGGCGATCTTGTTATCGTGGCGGAGGAAACCCCGCCGGAACCAGTTCAAATGGCGTGTCTGTTTACGCATCGTCGACATCAAGACCCGAAGACCCGCTTGTTTATGGAGTTTGTCTTTGACCGCATAAGCGGCGTGGTCAAAGAGACAAAGCTGCCGGATCAGGCGCCAGGCTAAGGTGATCGGCGTCTGCGCGCATAAATAGAGCGCAATTACTGACCTTCCTGAGACTCCTTCGTGTTTTATTTGAAAAACAAATCCATTGTATTGAAATACAAGCCTCTCGACTGAGGAGACCCACAAGTGACTCGATATCCACGCGACATGACCGGTTATGGTAAAACACCGCCCGCGGCCAATTGGCCAAACGGGGCGAAGATTGCCGTGCAAATTGTGCTGAATTATGAAGAGGGTGGCGAGAATAACGTCTTGCACGGCGACGCCGCTTCCGAAGCATTCCTGTCCGAAATCACAGGCGCGCAGCCTTGGCCGGATCAGCGCCATTGGAACATGGAATCAATTTACGAATACGGGTCTCGCGCCGGGTTCTGGCGGGTGCATCGTATGTTGGGCGATCTTCCGGTGACGGTTTACGGCGTGGCCACAGCACTTGCGCGGGCACCGGAACAGGTCGCTGCGATGAAGGCATCTGGCTGGGAAATTGCCAGCCACGGCCTGAAGTGGATTGAACATAAAGATATGTCCGAGGACGAGGAGCGGGCGCAGATTGCCGACGCGATCCGCTTGCACACAGAAGCCGTCGGAGAGTCACCACGCGGCTGGTACACTGGCCGCTGCTCCAACAATACGATCCGCCTTGCCGCGGAAACCGGCCAGTTCGCCTATGTGGCGGACAGTTACGCGGATGATTTGCCGTATTGGATGAAATTTGATGGGCAGGACCAATTGATCGTGCCCTACACGATGGATTGCAACGATATGCGTTTCGCCATTCAGGCTGGCTTCACCAATGGCGAGCAGTTTGAATCCTACCTCAAAGACAGTTTCGATTTTCTGTATGCAGAAGGCTGCGCCGGTCAGCCGAAAATGCTGTCGATCGGGTTGCATTGCCGTCTGATTGGTCGCCCGGGAAGGGCTGCCGCACTGATGCGCGCGATCGAGCATTTCAAATCCCATGAAGGCGTTTGGTTTGCCAGCCGCCTCGACATTGCTGAACACTGGGCCAAGGAGAATCCCCCCATGTCACAGACCCGCCCGTCCGAGATGGACCGCGATACTTTTGTTACCGAATTTGGTGGCATCTTTGAGCATAGCCCTTGGATTGCCGACGGCGCATATGATCTGGAACTGGGGCCGACCCATGATACCGCGCAAGGTGTGCATCAGATGCTGGCACGGGTGTTCCGTGCGGCGTCAGAAGAGCAGCGTCTGGGCGTGCTGACCGCACACCCTGATTTGGCGGGTAAACTGGCTGAAGCCAAGCGGCTGACGGCTGAATCCACCGCTGAGCAGGCGTCGGTTGGCCTCGACTCGCTGACTGATGATGAACGCAGCAAGCTCACCGCGATGAATGACGCGTATACATCGAAATTCGGGTTCCCCTTCATCATTGCCGTGCGTGACAACACCAAAGCCTCGATCATGGAGGCCTTTCAACGCCGCATCGACAGCGACCGCGCAACCGAGTTTTCAGAGGCATGCAAGCAAGTCGAACGCATCGCAGAGCTGCGCCTCATCGAGAAGTTTTCCGCATGAACGTCCGGATCAAAGCAGAGCCGCTAACAGCCGAGACCTTTGCGCCATATGGCGACCTGTTGGACGCATCGGGCGCACCTGACAAGCTGATCAATCAGGGAAAATGTGGCCGGTTTCATGATCGGGCGCGACTGGATTTTGCGGATGGCAAGGCGGGTATCAGCATTTTCAAAGGGGAAATGGAAACGCTGCCTCTCGCCTTGGAGTTGGTAGAGCGCCACCCCGAAGGCAGTCAGGCTTTCGTGCCGATGTCGGCTGATCCGTTTTTGGTGGTGGTTGCCGCCGACGAGGGTGGGGTTCCCGCAGAACCGAAAGCGTTCCTGACGGCGCCGGGGCAGGCGATCAATTTTCATCGCGGCACATGGCACGGCGTTCTGGCGCCGCTGTCCGAACCGGGTCTGTTTGCCGTCATCGACCGCATCGGGGATGGCGCCAATCTTGAAGAGCATTGGTTCGACACAAGCTACATTATTGAGCGTTAAAATCGCGGTTGGCGACACGCCAGCACCACGCATATCTTAGGGGAGAAACGTCATGGCTGATACATCATTGGGGACCGCAGAGCAGCTGCGCGATCCGAACTATACACCGGCTCTCGCGAAAGCGATTCCACTTG